>CAVVJG010000033.1:0-145627 GCA_963748365.1 Candidatus Acidiferrales bacterium | reverse complement strand
AACCATCAGGAGGAAAGGTTCGTCCCCGTAATTAGCGAAGCGCGAGGTCACGATCCATTCATGCGCGAATCTCTAGGCCATTACCGCATCATCCAAAGACTTGGCGGCGGCAGAACCGGTGCGGTGTACAAACCCGAAGACGCCCGGCTCCAACGGTTTGCCGCTCTTAGATTCCTTCCTGAGCACCTTGCATTGGCCAGGCCTATATTGTGGCCGGGCGTTCCGCATTCCATACAAGACGTCACTGGCTTGGGCCACCTTCATTACTGGCCAAGGATAGTCCCTGGCTGCGTATCTGTCACTTCGATGGCTAGCGGCACTCCGACAACTTCACTTCATTTGAATTGTCCATGATTATCCTTTGTGTCAGCTGACGCCGCATCCCACCCGTGGGTGGCTGCCAACGGTTCCGTTGAGGAAACGGCACGTTTGGCGGTTGGCTGATTTCACCAACTCTCTCGATGCTGTGAATACGTTACCACACTTCGACCTCGGGCTGGTGGAGCGGTGAGCAGAGAATGGGTAGAACATTCACCCCGTACGATCACGTGACAACACTGTGTAATTCGGACTAGACAGATGTCAGGGCAGGCACCTCGGCAGATGAATGGATTGCAAAAGTCCAGTGAAATCCTAGGTTTTCCGCGATCGATTCATCCTTTTGGTACTTTTGACAGTTCCCAGCGGCGCTCGGCCGTCCTACACTCCGCCCAACCGTAACCGATAAGAGGATCCGGCTCGAGACCCCCTCCCAGGAAGAATGGCTTCCCAAAGCTTGATTCTTTCACCAAGTCGACCCGGATCCTCTTCCCCTAGCCGCCCGGGCAGTTAGGACTCGGCTTACTTTCGCTCTGGGAGACGCACCTATGCCTGCTTCGGGAATTGCGGCTGTATCGGTGAGCATGAGATCACATTTTTTCTCGACGGATTAGGTCCGACTGATCGCAAGACAATCTTGGCAGCAGCAACACAACGCCGATTCGCCGCAAGATCCGTGATCACCAACCAGGGTCACCCTGCCGATCATCTTTTCCTGCTGACCAGAGGTCTTGCCAGATATTTCTTTGTAACAGAAGAAGGCAAGAAGCTTCTCTTCCAGTGGCTTGGAGCAGGAGATTTATTCGGTGGTCGAGCGATCTTGGCGGCACATTCTTGTTATCTCGCCAGCACAGAGGCGGTAATTGACAGCTCAGTGCTGATATGGGATCGCCCCGGCAATCCGGGGCCTCGCCGAACAGTATCCCAAGTTGCTGGAGAACGCTTTGTTAATGGCTTCAGACTACGTGTCTTGGCATCTGATGTCCCACATAGGTTTAGCCTGCCATACGGCGCGACAGCGGGTTGCTCAGGTACTCGTTACTCTGGCCCGGACGATCGGCGAAGAATCTCCGGGTGATGTGCTCCTGCAGATCACAAACGAAGAGTTGGCAAATGCGGCGAATGTCACGCCCTTCACCACAAGTCGCCTGATGAGCGGGTGGCAACGTAACCGTGCCATAGTAAAACGCCGCGGCAAGGTTCTGCTCCGATCGCCTGAACGGTTGTTTTTGCGCATGGTCTGAACAAAGATAAGCTCCCATCCTCTTTTCCTTCTACTTGTGCATCCCTAATTGCGCTTGAGCAAGTTTAAGGTTGCGTAGAGGCAACGACGCAGTCAATTTCGCATGTGATGCGTACACTGGAGCAGTCAGATGAGCTTCTCCGCAGCGCCGAGACCAGTGTCGTGTCCAAAGACATCTGTGAACGCCTGGAGTTGTTACGTCCCGGCGTGGTACGAGGCCGGAGAAGGTAATGCTCCAGAGCGACAGCAAGCAGCGGTTAAGATCTGTCGGCCATCCGCTTGAGACTGTCACTGATCGGCGTGAGTTGGTTGAGATTGTCCCTGATTCCCGTCAAGAGGATAACGATCTCGATTAGCGACCATTCGATTATTTTGGTGTGAATAGGAAACCTCGCTGAGGTCTGGACGTTCTTCTGTTCAAGTTGTTCGGACTGAAAGTACTTCAGTTGTTCAATGTCAATCGCCATCGGAATTAGCTCCTTCCACGCTCAATTGCGAGCTGTAGATCACTCGCTTCGTCCAGGACATTGAGTTACAAGACGCCATCCGATCTGAAAGGTATGCATTCTACCTTGCGACGCGATGTTCGCAGACTCATTCGCACCGGGTGCGAGGGATCGAGTGATATTGTTTCGAGTGTGGAGACTATCGTGCAACTCCCATCACAAAATCATCTGCGCACTCGCACGCACACAGTCAGTCCCGAGGTCGAGGATCCGACTTGTTCCCATTGTCACAAGCTTGTCAACCGCCTTATGATTCGGCAGATCGCTGTCGTCGTTCTCCCAGTCAAATCCCATATCTCCGCTTGCTCAAAAAGATGCTCCAGCGATGCCTTGCTCCAAAGCAATTTCGTGAATGTTCTAGGGCAACGACGGCTCAAGCACGCACCTGAAATCATAAAGCGTCAAGTAACGGGGCACTTGATGACCATGCACTCGTTTAGTTCGTTCAACCAAGCGCAAGCCATTGCCGACAAGTACGCGGGGGCCACCAAGCGCACCATGTACGTGGTCTATGAAGCGCATGCGTTTTATGTAGCCACGGAAGAAGACTTGAGCACCTTCTTCATGGGGCTATCGGAAAATCAGATCCGCTACTCCACGGCGGAAAAAACGGGATAGCAGGCCCGCGCCGTCTACGCACTTTTCTCCACCGCGGCCATTCCCTCGGGACGCGCGGTGGGCAGCGGAGAAAGCATTAAGACCGCTCGGCAGCCCCTCCACTAGCAGAGGTTCCAAAACTTGAGCATGTTCGTCATACAAATTCTCGTAGTTGATGATTTCTTGCCCTGGCAGCGGCTCGTTTCAAAGATGTTCGAATCCGAGCCCAACCTCAAGATTATCTCCTTCGCGTCCGAAGGATTCGAGGCAGTACAGAAAGCCAATGAGCTGCAGCCTGACGTAATTTTGATGGACGTCAACCTGCCAAGGCTCAACGGCATCGAAGCTGCTCGACAAATCCGCAAGGTTGCTCCGAAGTCCAAAATTCTTTTCGTGAGCACACATGCATCTTGGGAGATCGTAGAAGGAGCTTTGGATACTGGTGCGAGCGGTTACGTCGTCAAGGCGGATGCTGGGAAATTGGCGAAGGCCGTGGAAGCCGTCTTCCTGGGCAAGCGATATATCAGCAGCAGACTAATGGAAAGCACCTCTGCTATCTCCGCCGATGCGCAAGCCCCGGAGCGCCCCGGCCAAAGGGAGGGTCTCACATGGCCTTCGGCCCCTTCCCTATTGAGAAAAACGGAGTTCATTCGCTGCCACGAGGTTCAATTCTATTCCGATGATTCAGTTTTTCTAGAGAGAGTTACTTACTTTATCGGAGCTGCTCTGAAGACCGGGAATCCAGCTATTGTGTTCGTTACGAAATCACACCGAGATGGCCTTCTTCAGCATTTGAAGTCTCAAGGCATGGATGTTGATGCTGCTATTCAACAGGGAGCATTCGTTTCGTTGGATGCTGCTGACACACTTTCCACATTCATGGTAAATGGCCTGCCTGACGCGGATCGATTTCTTGAGGGCTTCGGCAATCTCGTACAATCAGCATCAAATGCAGTGAAGGCGGAACATCCCAGGGTTGCAATCTGCGGCGAAGGTGTTGCTCTCTTGTGGGCGGAAGGCAAAAGGGAAGCGGCGATTCGCCTCGAACAGCTCGGCAACATTCTTGCCGAAATCTACAAAGTGGACATCCTATGTGCCTACCCATCGATCCTTCACATCCAGGATGAAAAACATGCGTTCGAGACCATCTGTGCAGAACACTCAGCTATCTATTCGGCATGAGTCTGCACTCGCCTAGTGCCCCGCGACAGTGTCCAACTTGAGCGGGGTAGGGAATGGCTGGTAAGGAACCAGGACAAAACGGGCTACTGGCTTGCATATTCTTTTAAACAAGCGGCGGGATCTCTCTTCCAATGTGGGACGCTTCACTGAGCGATACAGCCTCGGCCTATGCCGTGCTGGCTCTAACCAACTGAGACTGTAGTTCATGGATTTACTTCAGCCCTTCTCGTCGACTCTCGGCGTCTAGGCGTATGGCGGCGGACATGTTGGCCTTCACACTCCTCCTACGGGCGGTCCTCCAACACCGGAAGCAGGGCCAATTTCCGGCGGTGAAACCGGAGCAAGGCCGGGAGGCTCCCTACAGTCAACCGAAATTTATGGGCTTTCGTCGTTCGGTGCGACGTCTGCACGAACGGTACGTCGGAGTACCGATCCGCTCTTCCGTTCTACGCTCCCGCACGCGCATGCGAACGGGGAATTGTGCTCCAATTTATTCAACTGCTTTGACGGATTTCTTATTGGGGCTGTGGGACACGCGAGCACAAACGGTTGTTCCGCGCTGCAACCCGGACTCAATGGAGAGTTCCCCGTTTACCAGCTTCAGGCGTTCCCTCATGCTGGTGAGGCCGAGTCCCTCCTCGGCGAAAGCTACTTCCGGCTCAAAGCCAATACCCGAGTCATGTACTTTCAGCTCGATCTCGTTTGAGCCACCCCTGATTGAGACCTGGAAGTGCCCTGAGCCGCTATGCTTGGCCGCATTCTGCACAGCTTCTTGCAAAACGCGGAAGAGACACAGGGAAATCTCCTCCGACAGTTCTGCCGGGATGCTCTCGGAGCGAAAATCAATTTCCATACCATGCTGTTCGGAGAACTCCCTGCAAAACCCAGCGGCCGCGGCTGCAAGCCCGAGATGTTCTAACTTCGACGAATGCAGGCGATGAGACAAAGCCTGGACATCGCCGCAAAGTTCCTGGACCTGTTTGCTCGCTTCCCCGAACTCGAACCTGAGTTCAGTCACCGACGCTGGAGGACCGTGCCGCAAACCGTCGAGTTTCATCGCAAGCAGCGCGATTCGTTGACTGATGTCGTCGTGAAGCTCTCGCGCAATTCGCTTACGTTCATCCTCGTGCGCTTGGATCAGCTTCTGATTCACCTTAAAAAGGGCCTCTTCCGTCTGTATATGGTGAGTAATGTCTTCGGCGAAGATGATAATTCCTCCCTGCAATCCATCGGTGTTCCACCAAGGACGAATCTCCCAGCGGACCCAGGTGGTACCGCCCGCACGATCCCAGCGGTCTTCGTCGGCTCGCAATGTTTCTCCCTGAAGAGCGCGGCGGTGCATCTCTTTCCACCGGTCGGGAAGATCTGGAAAGAGTTCGTAGTGCGAACGCCCGAGCACCTGAGAACTTTCGACCGAGTAATCCGCGCACCACCGGTCACTTACTTGGAGATAGCGCATGTCACGGTCAAGCATTGCCACTCCCGCTGGTACGTTCTTGACGAAAATCTTCAGCAGTTCCTCTTGCGCTTGCAGCGCGGCCGTCTGCTTTTCCAACGCTTGATTCGTCTCGAGGGGTACCCGTTCTGCTCGCTTTCGCTCAGTCATGTCGTGAGCAATTTACTGCATCCAGGTTCTTGGAAATGATCGCATCCTGCGATAATCCGACGATGGCGGCGTGCCTGATCCGGGCTTCTTCTGCCGTTTTCATCTCGGTAATGTCCTCCACCAGCGCAATTACCAGGAGATGGAGCGTCGTTCAACAGAGAAATACTCAACCGCCCCCAGACCAAGGAACTGCGTATGGCGCATCAGGGCCATCAACTCAGCGCATCATTTAAGACCTTCTGATCGACTCCCACCTGCATCAACGGTCACCAACCGGATCAGGGCCAGGCAACCAGAGTTCGCTACTGTGAGCGCGTACACTACCCGGAAGGAGCGACGTACGCACTATTACGATTTAGCCGTTTTATTCAGGTCGTCGTCCTTGTAGTACTTCGTACCCTGCAGGGTCAACTGAAGTGCGAGGCCATTCTTGGTGATC
Organism: Candidatus Acidiferrales bacterium; assembly: GCA_963748365.1. Classification (GTDB taxonomy): domain Bacteria; phylum Acidobacteriota; class Terriglobia; order Acidiferrales; family UBA7541; genus Acidiferrum. Next base: position 139,736 of record CAVVJG010000033.1, on the reverse strand, counting down.
TGGTAGACCCATACTCCCGGGGCAACCTCTGCCGCTCCCGAGTAAGCTCCGCCCTTCTCGCCCGCTTTGGCGGCAGCGTCCGCTTGCCCTGAACCGGACCAGCCGGAGTCCAGAAATTGTGCCAGCGCCTTATCGTTCTCGAAAACAAACACCACGACGTAGTCTTTCACCCCCATGCCCAGACCGGCACCGGCCGAAGCCATCTTCATGAAGGTTTCTTGCTTGGTCTTGTTGTTGACGGCCAGTCCCGAACCACGTGCCGTGCTCAACAGCAATACGTTCACCCCCATGTTGTCGAAAACGGCGTAGCCCGCCGCTTTCTGGATAGCTGCTTGAGAAGCGGGTTCTAGCTTGTACAAGTCCTGCAAGGCCTCGGCTGCCATCTTGCGAGTTTTCTGTCGTTTTTCTTCATTGTCGTCCGCGGCGATGCACGTGCCTGCAAACAGCAGAGCCACGGCAAAAATGGAAGCAATCGTCCTGATTTTCATGGAACTCTCCTTCTAGAAGGACGGTAGTGAGGTGCAAGGCAGGCAACAACTAGGGATTTCCCTAATCACCAAGACTAGTTAATTAGGTTTTTTTGATCGGAGTAGGAGGCATGAGCGCCTGTGTCGCAGGCAAGAATGCAGAGGAATCTGTATTCACGCGCAACGGAAAGGCCGTCTCTGATTTTCGCGGTACCTGGGACGCGGTTACAAGGGCGGCCGGTTGCCCCGGTTTACTCTTTCAGGATCTAAGGCGCTCTGCTTGCGGAACATGGTGCGCGGGGGAATCCCCGAAGTGGTAGCCATGCGAATCAGCGGCCACAAGACACGGGCCGTTTTTGATCGCTACAACAGCGCGATCTGGCGGATGCTGCTAAAAAAATCGAATCCGCGCAGTTAAGCTACAGTTTGGTTACAGTAGCGGAAATCGATGAGAAGACAAAAATCTTGAAAGGTGTTACGCTTCAATAGGTCGGAATGAAATCCCGGAGTGGCGGAACTGGCAGACGCAGCAGACTCAAAATCTGCCGCCCTTCGCGGGCGTGTGGGTTCGACTCCCTCCTCCGGGACCAACCTCTTTCAATAACTTAGTGAATGATTTGAGACTGCTCGTGAGTTCTCGCGTTGAAAGTCTGTACACTCTTTGTACACCTGACTGCAGCGAGTTTTTCGACTGCTTCGTGAAGATGTGACGGGGCTAGATGCGCATAGCGCAAAGTCATTGTGAGCGTTTCGTGCCGCATGAGTTTCTGAACAGTCAAGATGTTCACGTCTGCCACGATGAGACGACTCGCAAACGTGTGACGCAAATCGTGCCAGCGAAACTTCGTGACGCCAGCTTCAAGCATCGCCTCTTTGAACCATTCCCGGGCACTGTATGCTGTAGGGCTGCTGCAGACGAGTTCACTTCCGACTTCTTTATCAGCAGCAAGTCGCGAGCGCAGCTTCGCAAGCGCTGCAATCGCTGAAGAGTTCAGGATGACGTGTTCACGCTTCCCGCTCTTCGCGATCTGAATCGTCGCAATCTTGCGTTCGAACTATACCGCCCAGCGCAAATTGTATTGCTCTGAGAAGCGCATCCCTGTGTGAAGTGCAAGATCGAACTCAGCTTCACGTTCAGCGAATCGGCGCTGAATGACACTCCTGAGTCTTGACTCTTCATCTGAGCACTGCTTCAGTGATTCATCTTCTGTGTTTCTCGGAGGGAACTGATTCAAGTATCTCTCTCTGCCATTATTCAACTCCTGCAACTTTACAGCCGATGCAGGATTCTCAAATACTTTCTTGTTAGCAAGCGCGATTTTAAACGCTCTGCTCAGCGCGACTCTGTATTGATTCCTTGTTGCGCCTGTCTTGCAGTGCTCATCCAGCTTTGTTTCTATTTCTTCAGGCGTGATGTTACCTGCTGCGCGGCCCTTAAACCGCTCACTGATAATTCCGTAGCGGTAATCTCTGAACCGCCGCGCCTCGTGATACTTCAGCGTGTGCGCGCGCTTCGTTGCTTCAAAAGCAGCATCGATGATCTGCCTGAGTGTCATCACTCCTCATCACTCCATTGCTGACAGTTCCGCCACTCCCAAGGTCATCCGGTGCCATCCGCTCAGTGAGCGCTCATGAGCAGCTCTATGAGCGGACGGGCTGCGGCAGGGGAATACCCCTTTGAAATCATTGAAAGATTTTGCACGGAGAACGACAGGCGGCGAACGCACGCATAAAAATGAGGTTTTTCGAATAGGAATATGCCAATGAACAAACTCGAAGAGAAAAAACAGGGCCCGCCAGCGCATCTGAGTGCGCAAGCAAAGGATCTATGGTCGAAACTGTCCATTGAATACGATCTGTCGGACTGCGCGGCGAAGATTCTACTCGAAACCGCGCTGACAAGTTTCGATGAATGGCAGCAAGCGGAAAAGATTTTGCGCAAGGAAGGGCGAATCGTCAGAGACAGATTCCGACAGCGCGCAATTCACCCAGCCGCGAAATTATCACGTGATGCGAAGGCGACGATGATTAGCGCGCTGCGCCAATTGCATCTGGATTTGACACCGCTGCGCGCTGCACCCGGCCGACCAGGGGGAAGGTGAGATATGCCAACTAACAGACAGTGGCGAAGACGCACTAGGGGAATCGAACTCGATTCTGCTGCAAGGCATGTACTGAGTAGCGGCATTGATTGCTTGGGACACTTTGACGACGCAGGCGGTGAGGCTCGGTTGTTTGAACTGACGCAGCACCACGGTGACGAACTTCTCGTTGAACATATCGCACGCGACCGCACTACCCGACCAGCTTTCTGGTGGTGGTGGGAAACGCCAAGTGCCATACGGATTCCATACGGAAAAAGTTTGCTACCAACTGAGCAGCGGCAACTACTGCTCAGGAATGAATTGCTTGCCGGTGAGGCAAAAGTAGAAGCCGAGAAGAAGGTCAAAGAGTGGCACAAGTCAAAAAAGCCAATGGCGTTTTTTGACTTGTGCCGAACAGGTCGAAATGCAAAATGCCAAGGGAACGAAACACGACCGCAATTGAACACCTAAATTCTTCGGCCACTTTAAAGAATGAAGCGCGTGCGCTTGCGGCTCCCCGGGCTAGATTCGAACTAGCAACCCTTCGGTTAACAGCCGAAGAATGCAAAATCTAAATGCCTTGTTTGGTGTCGCTTACCGGGAAAGAAGCTGATTTTCAGTCCCTCAGTTGGGCTACTTGGGCTACCAAAGAACAAAATGATTCCTGCTTCAGTTCAAGCCCGGAGAGAAGTTTGTGTTCGTTGACTTGCCTCTTGCGCAACCTAACATGAGCGCGCAGATGTCAGACTCCGACTCTCTAATCGGCCAGACCATCTCGCATTACCGCATCATCGAGAAGCTCGGCGGTGGCGGTATGGGTGTTGTCTACAAGGCCGAGGACACCAAGCTCCACCGTTTCGTCGCCCTGAAATTTCTTCCCGATGGATTTGCACCAGACTCGCAGGCGCTGGCTCGCTTCGACCGTGAGGCACAGGCTGCCTCTGCTCTAAACCATCCGAATATTTGCACAATTCATGAAATCGGTGAACACAACGGCCAGCCTTTCATCGCCATGGAGCTTCTCGAGGGCCAGACGCTAAAGCACATGATTGATGGTCGGTCGTTGACCTCGGAACAAGTTCTGGAATTTGGGATAGAAATAGCGGATGCGCTTGAAGCTGCCCATGCTGAAGGCATCATCCACCGGGATATCAAGCCGGCAAATATCTTTCGTGACCAAGCGCGGTCACGCCAAGATTCTTGATTTTGGTCTAGCGAAAGTGGTTCCCTGCTGGCTCGAGCGGCGCGGCTTCACAGATGCCGACCGTCACACTGGAACAATTCTTAACCAGTCCCGGCGCGACAATGGGCACCATTGCTTACATGTCGCCGGAGCAAGCACGCGGCGAAGAGTTAGATGCACGGACGGACTTGTTCTCGTTCGGCGCGGTGCTCTACGAGATGGCAACTGGACGGATGGCATTCCCCGGCAATACGGCAGCAATCGTACACGAAGCAATTCTGAATCGAGCACCTGCTCCCATGGTGCGAGTGAATCCTGACCTACCGCCGGAATTAGAGCGGATCGTCAACAAGGCGTTGGAGAAGGACCGCAAGCTCCGTTACCAAAGTACCGCCGACATCCGTACCGATTTGCAGCGATTGAAACGCGACTCAAGTTCAAATCGCGCACCGGTTGAAGAGCCACAAGAGAGGGACCCAAGTTGGAGATCAGGGCGTCATTTGGCTCTGGGTATCTCCGCTCTGTTGTTGGTTGCGTGCGTTACAGGAGCGGGGTTGTTCTTTTACAATCACCGGCATGCTGCTCCATCACCAGTGCAACACGGCCTAACGCGGATTACCTTTGACGACGGCTTGCAGAGTGAGCCGACATGGTCACCCGACGGCCGCTTCATTGCATATAGCTCCGACCGCGGGGGAAAGTCTGATATTTGGGTCCAACAGGTAAGTGGCGGCGATCCGGTACAAATCACCAAGGGACCAGGGCAAAACTGGCAGCCGGACTGGTCGCCCGATGGGAAGAACATTGTGTATCGCTCCGAAGATGGAGATGGCGGCTTGTTCGTAGTGCCTGCTTTTGGCGGTGATGGAAGGGAAAGACGGATCGCATCGTTCGGTTATCATCCTCGTTGGTCTCCCGATAGCTCGCAAGTCTTGTTTCAAACCCAGTTTTTTGCCTTTTCTGGCAAGTTCTATGTGGTCCGTCTTGACGGCACGCCTCCTCGCGAAGTCCTGGCCGACTTCATTGCAGAGTACAAGTTGGATCCGATTTCAGCGGCGTGGCATCCGGACGGTAAGAGGATTTCTATATCGATCTTCATTTCCAATCCAGGTTCCGTCGTGTTTTGGACGGTACCAACAGCAGGTGGGACCGCAATCAAGACCGAAATCGATCCTACAATCGAAAAACAGGTGGAAGTATCAACTGGACCGAAATTCCCTTTCGCAGCCGCACCTACAGAAGGTACAGCCGAGGATTTCCAACTACCATGGGTGTCTTTCTCCTGGTCACCGTCTGGCAACGCGATATATTTCGAAAGGCTCTTTAGAGGGACCATAAACATTTGGAAGATGACCATCGATCCGCGATCACTACAGGCGACTGCGCTTGACCGCCTATCTACCGGTCCAGGACCAGATGTCGGAGTTGCAATTTCGCACGATGGCAAGAGACTGGCCTTTACGGCGAAGTCGCAGCATAGGCGGACCCGGCTTTTTCCGTTCGATGCTTCGACGCGCCGTCTCAGTGGCGAAGGTCAACCAATAACTGCAGCTGGAAGGGCGGCCGCCTACCCGGTGCTGTCGAGAGATGGCAATCGGCTTGCGTTCTCTACCCCGCTCGACAACGGCCGATGGGAACTTTGGCAGAAATCATTGGTAGACGGGCGAGAAGGTCCTGTTATCACCGATGATTATTCTCGTATACCCGGGCGGTGGTCGCTCGATGGGACGCAACTTGCCTACAGTCGCTCAAACACCAGCGAAAACAAAAGCCAGCTGATGGTTTGGTCACGCCAAAGTCGCAGTGAACAGCCGCTCACAAGTACCTCCTCAGACATCGGAGCTCTTAACGATTGGTCCCCGGACGGCAAGTGGCTTCTCGTGTCGAAAGCTGGTGGCGACACTCGTCAGGAAATCTGGATGCTGCCCCTTGCTTCCGCACCCCACGCGGAAACGGCGGGGCGAAAGATTGCTTCCGATCCCAAATACGATTTGTGGCAGGCACATTTCTCCCCGAATGGCCGGTGGATCGCGTTTCAGGCCGTCGCCAACTTGCCGACTTCGTTGGAATCATCTATCTACGTGGTGCCAGTGGAAGGTGGTACATGGACCCGCATAACGAAAGGAAAACCCTGGGACGATAAGCCTTGTTGGTCTCTAGATGGGAAGACGATTTACTATATTTCGGGCGTTGGTGGATTTTTCAATTTATGGGGAATCCAGTTTGATCCATCCACGGGCCAACCTATCGGGGAACCTTTCCAACTCTCGGCGTTTAAAGGGCCATCCCTCATGATTCCTCAAAGGATAAATCTAGTCTCGCTTTCGCTTAGCCAGGACAAGCTGGTTCTGACGGTGGAGGAAGTGTCTGGTGGTATTTGGATGCTAGACAATGTGGATCAGTAGTCGGGCCGGGTAGGAGAAATTGCGAGGATCAGGATTTCCTCACATTCTGGAGAGACGCGGACCCGGATAACCCTATCTGCATCGCTACGAACTCTGAATGCGCCAAGCTGAATTAGTTTTTGGTGGGACAGTGTGCACAAAACCTGGCCAACTCCTGTGAATTCTTGCCGGTTCAGACGGTCGATGCAACACCATTCAATCAGTTGATCCGATAATACTTCTCCTGAAGAACCGATCTGTTTGGGTGTACCCGACTAAAACCCAGCCCAGGATAGCCTTCCGGCTGATCTAACCTAGCGAGCGAAAAACAGCTACTGTGCGTTTTCCCGCGCTGCGGCAAACGTTTGTTCGATCGTCTTCGTGATAAGCATGTGACCGGACTGGCTGGCATGATCGTCGCAGGTGAACTGGTTCGGCGGCAATGCATTCAGCAATCCGGCATTACAGGGGTTGCCGCCAGCCGGCGCGGAGGCAGTCTGAAAGGCAGTGAAGAGATCGGCAACGACGGCGTCTCCCTGCGCCGAAGCAGCCGCGATAGCTTGGTCGAGAGCTGCAATTACGGCGGTTTCGGTGGGGTCGGCGTAATCGAGAGAGTAATAGTTCAACACGATGATCGTCCCCCTGTAGCCGGTCGCGCGGAGTTCACGGAGGATTGTTTCTAGGTTAAAAGCAACCTCGCCGAGCACCTGCTGCAGGCCAGCTTCAATACACGGCACGTCGCCGGCGCACGCAGTCTGGAGCAAAAAAACATCATTGGCCCCCAGGTTAACCGTAACCAGCTTCGTCGCAGGGTGTGACTGGGATTCCTAAGTCTTGCGCGTCTGCCAGTTCCGCCACTCCCGCACTGGTTTACGTCAGTGATTATACAGGCGTTTTGTTTCAGGTTGTACCCATTGTGATGGGTTCGATTGGCCAAACTATGCCCGAAGTGTACGCCCGGTAAGTGGTTGCCCGCGGCTTCTCTACACGAGAGAACTCGCCACGACGCCTCAGGCGAGCGAATAAACCAACTCTATGTAGGTTGCTCCGGGAGAAATGGGCCGCCGATAATAGAGTCCGGAAGCCTCACCTCAAATTCCTGACCGCACTTCAAACATGTTACCGCTTGGTGTGCCCCCAGCCAAAATCCAGTGCGGGCAAGGATTTGGACAAACTGCTTCTGTTTGCAATAACCACAGGAAATAGTCACAACGGAATAAGGCTGGTTCAATCGAGGAGAGGGAATGAGCGACCTCCTATCGACAAGATATAGATGACCAGAAGCTCGTCCGCCGAGGATCACGGCTAGCTGATTCGATATCTTGCACGCTCACACAACTTCCGTGAGGATCGTTCCACTTGCACCCGTGAAGCCGGTTAATAGCTGGCTTGCTTAAGAGAGGACTTTGAGAGTTTGTGGGGCTTTCTCGAAGTCCATCTCGCCTCGAGCAAGATTGCTATCCACGCAACTGCCAGCACCGTCGGGCAGGTCGCCATTATCGGCACGAAAATGCTTCAGATAATTCGGCCGTAGAGATGCAATCAGTTCACGGCGACTTTTGGACTTGAGCGGTTTACCAACATGAATCTTGCCAACAATCTGGAGTATTCTTTCTGGCGCCAAGCCTGCGAACATCATAAGTGGCCAAGTAAAATTGGGGCCATTCAATTTGCGGAGACGGTAGAGCCACATAAACAAAGAGCCCACGCGCCAAGCAATGGGCCCCCACCAGCTATATTGGCCCGGGCGCAAGTTGTGCTTCCAACACTTCATTAATAGTTGCCATTGCAGGGGGCTTAGCTGGCGGGTATGAGTGACGCCTGTTTGATGCTCCATGCGCGTGTCGTGCAGTGGAGTGAATATCGAAGGGATCAGGAAAGCAAACAGGCCGCGGCGCTCCATCTCATAGACGAGATCAAGAGTTTCCTTCACGTCCTGGTCGGTTTCCCCCGGATTGCCGACCATCAGCGTCATCATGGGGAACCAGTTGTTCTGGTTGGCCACGCGCAAGCCTTCAAGAACCATGCTGGGCCAATCGTCAATCGAAAATGGAACACCCTTACTTGGCATGATCTGCCGGGCCATGCGCACCGAGCCGGTCTCAAGTCCGATTAAGGGGACCAGCGCCCTCTTCTCAGGATGGGTGCTGAGCAATGGCAGACGGATGGGGCTTTTTGGAAGAAGGACTTCCGATAGCTTGCGGATCAATTCGGGATCCACAACAAAAGGCGCCATCGTGCAGTGGCTAAGCAGATGATGCTCTACTCCCGGCGTGTTTACAATTTCCGAGTATAGATCGACCAGCGCCTCGCGGTTGGGGAAGAAAAACGGAGTGTCGGTGTGGACCTGGCCCCAGATAAACATGTCTTCCGTAGCCAGGGAGATTACTTTGTTGCCCTGCTGCACGTTGGCTCGCACGGCCTCCATAATGCGCGCCTTGGGCATATCAATCTGTGGGTTCAAATCCGGCACGCAGAACTGACACCTGCGACCGCAACCCGTAGTCATCTCCACCACGCCAAACGTCGTTCGCTTGTCCGGGAACAGGATATCTTCGCGTGAAGTCGGGTGAGCTAGATTGATTTGTCGTGGCAGGGTCTCTCCGTCGATCGCCTTTTGGAAAAGCGCGAGAGCGTCTGCGGATTCGCTGCGGCCATCTGCAACACAGTCAACGCCCAGTTCCTCAAACGTGTTGGTTTGCGTTATCTGCCAACCACCAGAGCCCCCTACCACCACTTGAAAATTCTTGCGATACGGGCTGGACTTAATCTTGTCAAACATTGCTCGCGAGTAAATTGAATTGAGTGGCTCTTTCGAGGAGCCGAAAATCGAGGTGTAAACACCTGCGGCAAACGTGACGCCCAGTGGGTTGTGGGTGGAAACGGCCACAATACGAGTCTTGGGTCCGATAAATTTATCAAGATCATCGGGGAAGCAGGCTGCCACTTCGTCAGAAGCGTATTTGCGTAACAGAGACTTTTCCAGCACGCGCACTCCGGCCGGCATATATCGTGCCGTGCCGTCACTGTTTCGCTCAACTTCACGCCATCGTGGATATTTCTTGTTCAGAACAAATTCAAGCCATTGCGGCAGCGAGGCTAACGCCATCTGGATGAAATAGCCCGCGTGATCAATCGATTCTGTCAATGGAGCAGTGAGAACGATTAACGCTCCGCCGGAGAGGGCGAAATCCTTTGAAAAGGTTGTGTGATCTGAGGTTTGATTTCGATCTAGTTGGTCGGTCTCAGTAGCCGGTTGCATTGAAAAAAAGACCTCCCAGATTCGAGAGCAGCGTTGCGGACGAAATGCCCTTAGGTGGGCGGCATTATACACCAAACACTGGGGTGCAGATCATTAAGTCTTGGTGCCTACACCGCTAAGCGACGTGCGCAATCGCGCAGCAGTTCCACTTCCCAGAGGGGCCGCTGGGGGTTACTGGGGTGGGTAATATTGGTCGGAATCCGCCCAGTCAGGCACAAGAAGATGGCAGCAGAATGTTTGTAAGCCGGGACGGGTTCGCGAAATGCAACATTACCCAAATGCTGCAAGGAATCCGACAGAGTAAAATACTTCGGATCGGCCGTTTCCCAGAGCAAATCACGTTCTGCAAATCTTTCGGGGGAAAAAGTCGCAAGTCCCAGGAGATAGTCGGAACCGTATTCGATCATATTGATTCCAAGATCATTACCTGTATAAACGCGAAAGTCCGGTCTGTGTTCGTCGCGAAGCGAAAGACGCTCGAGCTCCACAAGACGATTAAGGGAAGAGTGTTTGATGCCCACAATCTCGGGAACCTCCATCAAGCGAAGAAATGTCTCGGTGTCAAAAATTTCTCCGTTCTTAGCAAACATCTGGCCCAACTCGAAAGCTAAGACACGCGGATACCCTCGGCAAGTTTCCCGGTAAATCTCACCTTTTTCCTTCGCCAACTTCCCATGAAGTCGGCTGGTCTGAAATAAGATCGGAGTGCCGTTGAACTCGACTATGGCATCCATCTGTTTGCGGTAGAGGTCAGGGACCGGGCCATCCTTCCCCTCGATATAAGCGCCAGCCACAAATGGCACTCCTTTTCCCAGTGCTTCACGGGTCCACTTCAAGACACTTCTCTTCTCCGCTTCCGAAAGAAAATTGACGTAGCCAGTGTCCATATTCACTGCATTTGTCAATCCTGCCTTTTGTGTGGCTAACAGATGTTTCTGAAAGGCTTCCACGGCAACGCGGCCGTCACTCTCGAACGGGAGGAGAGCCGCCGAAATGCCCTGCACTTTGCGATGCCTGCGAGGCCGATCGAAGGGAGACGCATTGTTCATGACTGCCTCGCTTTCGTTGATTTTAGTATTTCGGCAAACCCGGAAGATTTGTAATGCGGGTCCAATGGATAGCAACCGGATGGCAAGCCCTTGCGCGGCGCAGTTGTGCAGTCGCTGAAGGTCCGGCAGATCTGCCGGTGTTGAATGGTTTGCCCCTCTGATGCGTCGAACAAAAGCCCGGGATAAGACAGAACCATCCGACCCATGCCAATAAGATCCACCCATCCTTCACGGAGGGCCGCTTGGGCAACGTGAGGAAGAAAATCCTGAAGATAACTGTATGCAGTCCCGACTACAATCAACTGCGGAAATTGGGATTTCAGTCGGCGCACTGTTTCCATCTGCCGGCCCACGCCTTTGAGAGGCTCCTCAGGTGGCTGATAGCCGTCGGAAGGAGGGTAGAAAGCAGGTCGCTGAATATGCGGATTATAGTAGGGACTTCCGGCCGTGAGGTTGACCAAGCGGATCCCCAGACTCTCCAAGAGTGTCAGGAATTGTTGCGTCTCGCTTAGTTCCATCTCCGTGGGACACAGTGGATTCACCCCAAAACCCCAGCGATATGGGATCAGATGCGCATGCGTTTCTGGAATTCCAACTCCCATCTTTCCAGGTGACGATGTACTGGGATCTGGTCGGAACGGCACAGTATCAAATGCGGAAAGACGCACGGCAATTTGGAGTCCGGGCGAAGTCGAGCGGATGCCTTCTACAACCTCTCGCAAGAAGCGCGTGCGGTTTTCGAAAGATCCGCCATACTTTCCCTGACGCGTGTGGGCACTCAAGAATTCGTGGCCAAGATACCCATGGCAGTGTTTAATGTCGACGAAATCAAACCCCAACTCACGAGCCGCGCGGGCTGCGCGATGAAAGTCCTCGACGATACCGGCGATCTCCTCGTCCGTCAGTACCGGCGAATCTGTGGACAGTCCAACCTTGGCATCAAGTATCGGATGGTGATAGAGAATCCTCGGTTCTGGCCGATTATGGGCATTTGGGCGGCAATACCGTCCCGAATGGGTCAGTTGCAATCCGACAAGTGGCCGACCATCGTGCCCTGTGGCCTCTCGATGAGACTGAAGCAACGCTGATCGCAACTCCGCCAAGCCCGCAAGAGTATGCGGGGCAATCGCAAGCTGATTCGGATTTGCTCTGCCCTCGTGTGAGACGGCGACGGCCTCGCCGCCCCAAATCATGCTCGCGCCGCTCCTCCCGAATCGTTTCCAGCGGCGCAACGTCAATTCGCTCGGATAGCCGTCCGCGCGTGCGTCCCAACCTTCCATTGGTTGGACCGCGATGCGGTTGTCGAACTTGAATCCGTTTCGGTCCAGTGGCCAACGCAAAGGGGATTCTGGTCCCGCGAGCACCTCGCGATCGCACGGAATATTCAGGCCGAGTGCGTGCAGGTATTCCTGGAAGCGTTGAACGTCCTTCACTGCGCCCAGTCGTAGAATTGGAACAGAACTCATACCCACATTTTCCGTTCACGTTACGATCTTCAAGTCAATCCGAGTGGAAGCGACCCACCGTGCCATCGTTCCTGACAGTAGCAGCCTGGAGGAATCTCTCGCAGCTCTGCTTCAGGAACGTCGGGGAGCCGACGGCACAGCATAAATCGCTGCCGCTCCAATCATTCCGGCGATAGCCATGATCTTCCACGCCAGGTCGTAGCTGTGGCGTGCGTCAAAGATTCTCCCGGCAATCCAAGGGGCCGCCCACTGACCGATGGAGTAGCCCATAATAAGGAGCGCCAAGAGCTTACCCAATGCGGCAGTCCCGAAACATTCCGCCGTCACTAGTGGGATAAGCATATAGTCCGCACCCATCGAAAACCCAAAAACGATGGTGAACGTCCACAGGGCACCCGGTGACTGCGGATTCATGAGCAAAATAACTGACGCTCCAATCAAGAAATAGAAAGAGGTCATGATGTGCGTCTTTCGAAAACGGTCCGCCAGGTAACCAACGATGACGCGCCCCCCCAGGCTTGACGCCAGCAGAATTGTTGAGAAGCGGGCCGCGGCTGTTGCCGAATAGCCCACATCTTTCAAGAAGAAAATGAGATGCTGAACTACGGCTCCTATAGTTCCGATGACCAAGGTTGAACCCGCAAGTATCAGCCAAAAGCTTGCTGAACGTGTGGCCTGCGCGACCCCAATTGAGGGCGAAGGCTGAATGGCAGGCTTCTCCTGCACCTGTTCAAGCTCCCCGCCTGGCTCGGAACCAAAGCCCAATTCCTCTGGAGCGGAACGCGTGACCCAGATCGCCACTGGAATTAATACCAGTAGTATCATCGCTCCAAGCAATTGCAGAGCGTGGCGCCACCCGAGGTTATGGGCCAGGTAATTGATCAACAGAGGAGCAACTACTCCTCCGACTCCTAGGCCAAGGTAGGCGTAACCCATGGCCTGGCCGCGACGCCTGGAAAACCATCGTGATATGAGCACTTGGTTGGGGATGGGCCCTGCAAGGACGTAACCCATAACTTCCATAATGCAGAGACATTCAAACTGCCAAAAACGGTTCATCCAGCCCATGAGTAGAAGCGAAAGCCCTACCAGTCCGACTCCCACCAGAATCACAAATCGAGCACCGATACGATCGATGAGCGTTCCAGCAAAAATGCCAAAAGGAAGTCCCGCGAAGAGGAATCCGAGAAAAAATCCCTGCGTAACCTGGGCCCGGCTGAAACTGAGTGACTCCACGAAGTACGGATAAAAAACGGGGAAACCATAAAAGATAATTCCGACAACGAAGAAAAGATTCAGGAAAGCGGACAGAACAATCCACCAGCCATAGTACACACGGGCATTTGAACCGTTTGAGACTCGATGGGTCATTTATCTCCTGCGGTGTATTCATGATATTGAATACGGAAGCGCAGCTTAGCCTGAATCACGTCTGGTTTTCATCCAAATTCGGGGCCAACGATCGCGCATTGAAATTCGGGATTGCCCGGGTGGGCATTTGGGCCGCGAAACATCCGTGTGAGTTGGCGAGAGCAGACAAATCCTTGGACGCGCAAGAGCTCAACGGCCAAGGAATTGTCAGACAAGCAGTCCACAATGAGTGTCTCGCGCGATGACCGCACCATGAATTCCTCGAGGAGATCCTCAGCCGCTGCTCGGCTCTTTGCCACCCAGGGACCGAGTTGGTCGGCAAAATAACCCCTCCGGCCGAACGCAAAGCCTTCAGGGAGACCGTTGCACCAAAAGGAGATGGCCAGATCAGACGAACTGTCGCGCAGCGAACTCAGCAGAAAACCGCGATCTGCGCCAAAAATCTCCCGATCGTATTTGAATAGGGGTTCGAGTTGGGCGTCGGTCAGCAGTTTTTCAGAAAAGTTCACAGCACTCGCGATTGGGCGAGAAGATCGCTTCAAAATCCACCGCGAGATCTCGTATTCCGTCACAAATCCCAGCTTACTGTAGATCGGTTTTCCTTGCGGAGTTGCGTCCAGCTTCATGGTCGGAATTTTCCGCCGTACAAGATAGTCAATGGTCTTGTTCAAAAGTTGAGTTCCAATTCCGCGCTTTTGGTAGTCAGGATCAACCAAAACCATTCCAATCCAGGCAAAACGGTTCTCGTAGATAATCGTTGTCGCCGTGCCGCACACCCGGCCTTCGACCTCCGCGACGAAGCATCCGCCCTTACTGGCTTCGAGGAAGCGCTCCCAGTCGGCCGAGGTCTGATTCCACCCAGCAAGCTCGTTCAAGCGAATGCCTGCGGGAATATCCGTTTTCGCCATCTCGCGAATGTGCATATCCATAATTTTCTGAAGGATTGTAAACTCCAAGGGAGCATACCGGAACCTTCGAGACTGTTGCCACTCAATTCGGGTACAATCGCGCGGCAGTTCGCGGGCGCACCGTCGTAATGGAGAAAGAAGTGAACATAGGCAGCAAGCCGAACTCCATCGAGGATGTTGAGCATCTCGAGAAGCTTCTTAGCGAACCTACCCCAGGCGCTATTCAGGCCATGGGTGCACTTGAGGGCGATATCGTTGTGCTCGGCGTGGGTGGGAAAATGGGGCCGACCCTTGCTCGCATGGCTAAAAGGGCTTCTGAATCGTCAGGACGGAAGCGGCGAGTGATCGGAGTTGCTCGATTTTCGTCTCCTACGTTGGAATCACGTTTGCAAGCATTTGGCGTCGAAACGGTACGCTGCGATTTACTGGAGCAAGAGTCCATCGCCAAGTTGCCGGATGCCGCCAATGTGGTTTTTATGGCGGGAATGAAGTTCGGCACGACGGGACAGGAACCGCTGACCTGGGCAATCAATAGCTTCCTGCCGGGGCTGGTTGCGGATCGCTATCGACAAAGCCGAATGGCCGTTTTTTCAACAGGAAATGTTTACGGCCTTTCCCCCGTTGCCCAAGGTGGTTCGCGCGAGGAGGACGTTCTAAATCCCTCCGGTGAATATGCAATGAGTTGCGTTGGGCGTGAGCGTATATTCGATTACTTCAGCCGGACTAACAATACAAAGATGGCGATTCTTCGACTGAATTACGCCACCGAGCTTCGCTACGGTGTGCTATTGGATATCGCCCTCCACGTACACGGCGGACGAGCAGTGCGGCTCTCGATGGGATACCTCAATTCGATTTGGCAAGCCGATGCCTCCGCCATGAGCCTGCAGTCCCTCGTTTGCGCGGCTTCTCCTGCGAAGATAATTAATATTACCGGACCAGAAATCCTCAGCGTGCGTACAGTCGCCGAGGCATTTGGCAAGCGATTCAACAAACCCGTTTCCTTTCAGGGAGAAGAATCGCACGACGCACTTCTAAGCAATGCGCAAGCATCGTATCAGCTCTTTGGCCGCCCTCAGGTGGCTGCCAACCAAATGATGGATTGGATCGCGGAATGGGTCAGCAAGAACGGTACTACCCTGGCCAAGCCCACTCACTTTGAGGACCGAGCGGGGCGTTTTTGAGTAACGCATCTCCCGTAACTCCGGAGAGACGAATGGTCCAAACGATGGATGCGAAGGTTTTGCAGGTCTTAAGGACCGGCACGGTGATTCCTGCTCATCCGCTGGCTCTCGGGGCCGACCGCCGATTAGATGAGCGTCGGCAGCGGGCGCTGACTCGTTATTACTTAGCCGCGGGAGCGGGTGGCCTAGCCGTAGGTGTACATACGACGCAATTTGCGATTCGAGACCCTGGCATCGGCCTTTTTGAACCTGTATTGACACTTGCTGCGGAGGAGATGGATCGTGCCGATCTGGCTCGCACGGAGCCATTGGTCCGAGTCGGAGGTATCTGCGGAAAGACGGCGCAAGCATTACGCGAAGCACAGCTTTTGAAGGATCTGAGATACAGCGCTGGCCTATTGAGTTTAGCGGCTGCCAAGGATCTCGATGAGCAGGCGCTTATCGTGCACTGTCGCGAAGTTGCGAAAATATTGCCGATCATCGGTTTTTATTTGCAACCATCTGTAGGCGGACGCCTGCTTTCCTATGGATTTTGGCGTCAGTTTGCGGAGCTTGAAAATGTCGTTGCGATAAAAATCGCCCCATTCAACCGTTATCAAACGCTGGATGTAGTGCGCGCCGTGGCGGAATCAGGGCATGATATTGCCTTATATACCGGGAATGATGACAACATCGTCAACGATCTTCTCACCCCCTATGTATTCAACTTGAATGGACAGCTTCGCGAGTGCCGAATCGTGGGTGGCCTGCTGGGCCACTGGGCTGTCTGGACAAGCACGGCTGTTACGCTCCTCAAGGAGTGCCACGCAATTTCGGTCGGGAGCCATCCAATCCCAAGGTGGGCATTGCAGAGAAATGTAGAGGTGACCGATTGCAATGCGGCATTTTTCGATGCGGCAAATCATTTCGCCGGATGCATTGCAGGTCTGCATGAAGTGTTGCGAAGACAAGGACTGCTGGACGGAATCTGGTGCTTACATCCAGATGAGACTCTGAGTCCCGGCCAGATGGAGGAGATTGACAGGGTCTATCGCGCCTATCCTCACTTGAATGACAATGACTTTGTCCGGGCAGGGTTAGAGGCATGGCTGAAACCCTAACTCCTTGGCCTACTCGCCAAGGCGCTTTCTCGATCTGAGTGCAGCAACCGCCTCGTTTTCTTTCCCGGGCAAAGCATCAAAACCCCTGCTGGAACAAATTCATTCTTTGGTTTTGACTGGCAACCGCCGACTGCCGCATTCTGCCACCAGAAGTGGTTTTACTATGGATATACAAATGACTTTCTCCACCAGCACCAAGCCGAGCGCCATCTGTTGTTGCGGATGTTGCAGCATCGTCTCTTCTGGCGAAGAGAGGTCATCCGTCTAGGAACAGAATCTTAGCTCGGAGCTTTGCACCCCCACCGCCAGAAAAGACAAGGGCAGGTGGGTTTTTTGTTTTTGGGTGTGTCCGTTTGCAGTATTGTTGCAGTTCGATCGGTGGCGCGGTCGCCAAGTGGTAAGGCATAGGTCTGCAAAACCTATATCGGCGGTTCGATTCCGCCTCGCGCCTCCAAATTAGAATTCCAATTTTCGTTTCGATACCTGAAACACAACGCCGCTACCGGTGCGCTTACCTATGGCAGACTAGAGGTGCATGTCCACTCCGGAACAATCGCTCAATGCGGGCACCGCTGCATTTCGGTTTTCCGGTTTTCGCCTCTATCAGATCGCTCGGTTTTGCATTGTGTTCTGCACGGAAATGCAATCCGTGGCGGTGGGCTGGCAGGTGTACGAAATTACACACCGCCCCTTGGATCTTGGCCTCACCGGCCTGGTGCAGTTTCTACCCGCAATCTTTCTTTTCCTCGTTGCGGGCCACGTCAGTGACCGTTTCGATCGCCGTAAGCTTCTCACGCTTTGCTACGTCGCATTTGCGCTCGCCTCCGCACTGCTGCTTTTTGTTGCGCTCAATCAGGAGGCGTTGCATCGTTCTGGATCCGTCAGGCCCATATTCGCAATACTGTTTCTGGTCGGGGTGATCCGCACCTTCAGCATGCCTTCCAGCCGGGCGCTGCTTCCTCAACTCGTGCCCGAAGAGCACTTTCAGAATGCTGTCGCATGGAACTCCAGCATGTTTCAGTTCGCCACGATTCTGGGACCCGCGATGGGCGGACTTCTCTACGCTTTCTTCGGTGGCCCAGTGGCTGTCTATGCGACCGCGCTATCTACCGCGACAATAGCCTTCCTCATTACACTGCGTATCAAAACGCAGTCTAAGCCACGCGCGCGCGAGCCATTCATTTTGAAAACGGTTTTTGCCGGCTTTCATTACATTTGGGAGCACAAAATTGTCTTTGGCTCCATCTCTCTCGATTTATTTGCCGTGTTACTCGGTGGTGCCGTCGCACTGCTTCCGGTTTACGCCAAAGAGATTCTGGTTACCGGGCCGTGGGGACTGGGCTTGCTTCGCAGTGCTCCCGGAATTGGCGCCGCCACAATGGCCCTGTTGCTGGCCTACAAACCCATCCGCAGACGAGCCGGCGCAACCATGTTGTGGTGCGTTGGCGGGTTTGGTGTATTCACCATGGTTTTTGGTTTCTCGCACAGCCTTCTGCTTTCTCTACTTTCACTTTTGTTCGTGGGTGCTGCCGACATGGTGAGCGTGGTTGTGCGCGGCGTGCTGATTCAGATAGAAACCCCGGATGAAATGCGCGGCCGAGTGAACGCCGTCGACATGATCTTCATCGGTGCTTCCAACGAACTCGGCGAATTTGAATCTGGACTGGCTGCCCAATACCTGGGCGCGGTGCCTGCGGTAGTGTTGGGTGGTGCGGGGACCATTCTTGTAACCTTGTTGTGGGCGTGGTTGTTCCCGCAGCTACGGCGAGCAGATTCGCTCTCGCGCACAAGCTAAGCTATTTCGAGAAACAATCTCAATGCACGTGGTCGTGTTCTGGCGTTGCGTTAGCGGGAGGCGGCACGACAGTAGCTGGCGTCTGGGGTAACGTAGGAACAGTTGCGGGTGCGAGCTCTCCCTTGACTGACGGGGGAAGTTTTTCCGCATTCTTCAGCAACAGCGTGACCTGCCACAGCTTTGTCTCGCCTAAGCGGTCCTTGAACCCAGGCATGCCCGTCATCCGTATTCCATTCGCCACGGTCCAATAGGTTTTCCACGCTTCATCATCCGTAACCCCGACGCCCTTGAACAATTGCGGCGGCTTGGGGTACATCCCGTTGGCAATCATGGTCAGGGGTTCTCCCGGCAATCCGTGGCAGACCGCGCAGTGTTCCTTATAAACCTTGGTGCCTTCAATGAAATTCCTTTCATCTTCCGGCACTCCCGGATTCAAATGCGGTTGTTTATCCATATAAGAATGCAGGGCCATACGAGCAAACTTGCGCTCAAATGGCATTTCTGGCGCTGTGACTGCTACCGGAGCACGTCCCGTCGCAAAATAAAAATAGATTGCAAGAAAAACCAATAAGACTCCCAACAGAATTCCCAGTACTACACCCTTAAGCATTGCTCAATCTCCTCTGACGCACGGCCACGCGTACTAGCACAGACACACCTATAAGACAGGGTAGTGTACGACGTCCTTCGACGCTCTGCACCGTGTTTCCTAACTTCCCACCGAGCGCTACAAAGGCTCCTCCACACCGTAACCATTCCCTCCGGCGGTGCGTCCTAATTGAGGTAAGTCTTCGCTGTCTTTAGGCGATACACTAGGTGGGACCGCTCCCCCGCGTTTCCTGGCATTTTCGTTCTCCCAGGCCGCTCGCACCGCTGAATCTGCTGATAGGAGTTTTTGGAATGGCATCCTACGATACGGCTGAAGCGCACGAGACGCGCTCTTCCTCCACTGTCTCCACGCGCTCAGGTTCCAAAAACCGTTGGTGGCTCTGGCTTCTTGTCATCGTGATCACTGTTGGGGCAGTCTGGTTTTACCGTGGCCGCGCTGCAGATGCCAACTCGGCTGCCCCAGGTTCCGGTGCCCCGACTGCTGGCACGCGTGGCCCGCTCACAATCCCCGTTGTTGTCGCCACGGCCACAAAGGGCGACCTTCCTGTTTTCTATAACGGTTTAGGAAGCGTGAATGCTTTTAACACCGTTACCGTCCGCTCGCGGATTGATGGCCAGTTGATTAGCGTCGCCTTCAAGGAAGGGCAAACTGTCAAAGCCGGTGATGTTCTTGCGGAAATCGACCCACGGCCCTATCAAGTGCAACTCGAGCAGGCCCAAGGGCAGCTTGCGCGTGACGTCGCTCAGCAGCAGGACGCACTTGTAAACCTCGAACGCTTTAGGCTGCTCTACAAAGAAGGCGTCATCCCCAAGCAGCAACTCGACACCCAACAAGCTTCCGTGGGTCAGTTTGACGGCGCTATCCAGACGGACAAAGCCACCATCGATAACGCCAAGCTTAACCTTTCCTACTGCCGCATCACTGCGCCCATCACCGGGCGCGTTGGTTTGCGCCTCGTGGATGCCGGCAACATGGTCCACGCCTCGGATGCCAACGGTCTCCTGGTGATCACGCAGTTGCAGCCCATTGCCGTGCTGTTCAGCCTTCCGCAAGACCAGCTTCCGGTCGTTTACACCAAGCTCCGCGCCGGCCAGCAACTCAACGTGGAGGCATTCGATCGCGACAACATCGCTAAGATTGCTAGTGGGAAGCTGCTTACCATCGACAACCAGATCGATGTCACCACCGGTACGTACAAACTCAAGGCAGTCTTCAACAACGAAGACAACGTTCTTTTTCCCAATCAGTTTGTGAACGTGCACTTACTTGTGAACACGCTGAAGAATGTTGTGATTGTGCCCACGACTGCGATTCTTCGTGGTTCTCAGGGTGTGTATGTTTTCTCCGTCGGTAACGATGACACCGTCAAAGTTCGCAGCGTTACCGTAGCGGAAACCAATGGAAACGTTACCGGCATTTCCCAGGGCCTGAATGCTGGAGACCTCGTAGTCACCGATGGTCAAGATAAATTGCAGGAGGGCAGCAAGGTCGAGGCTCGCCCTGCGTCAGGTTCCGCTCCCAGTACGAAGAGCAGCGCGAATAGTCCCGCCGACGCCCCGTATGCAGCGCCCACAGGTGGAGGACCAGCGCGATGAATCCTTCACGGCCGTTTATTCTGCGGCCGGTCGCCACCACGCTGCTGATGGTCGGCGTCCTACTAGTTGGCTACGTCGCTTACCGCCAGTTGCCGGTTTCTGCCCTACCCCAAGTCGACTACCCCACTATTCAGGTGCAGACTTTTTATCCCGGTGCCAGTCCGGATGTGATGGCCTCAGCGGTCACCGCTCCGCTGGAGCGCGAGTTCGGCCAGATTCCCGGCTTGCTGCAGATGACCTCCACAAGCTCATTTGGCAGTTCGCTGATTACGCTGCAATTCAATCTCGACCTTAATATCGATATCGCCGAGCAGGAAGTCCAGGCGGAGATCAATTCCGCTTCCAACCTTTTGCCGAAAGACCTTCCGAATCCACCCATCTACAGCAAGATCAATCCTGCCGACTCGCCGATTCTCACGCTCGCCCTGACTTCCAAAACGCTTCCACTTTCTAAAGTGGAAGATCTCGCGGATACCACGCTGGCGCAAAAAATCTCCCAGCTTTCTGGTGTTGGATTGGTCAGCATAAGTGGCGGCCAGCGGCCGGCAGTTCGAGTTCAAGCCAATCCCACGGCGCTGGCGTCGTACGGACTAAGCTTGGAGGATCTTCGGACCGCCCTTAGCTCCGCAAACGTCGATCAAGCCAAAGGCACATTTGATGGGCAGCACCAGGCTTACACCATTGGCGCAAACGACCAGCTTCTAAGCAGCGAAGGCTACCGCAAGATCATCATCGCCTATCGCAATGGCGCGCCTGTCAGGCTTTCCGACGTGGCCACCGCCATCGACGGCACCGAAAACGTACGGCAGGCCGCCTGGGCCAATCGGGAACCCGCGGTCATCCTCAATATTCAGCGACAGCCGGGCGCGAATATCATCAGCGTGGTCGATCGCGTCAAGAAACTTCTTCCCCAACTCCAGGCAGCGCTTCCAGCGTCGATAGAAGTAAATGTCCTCACCGACCGCACCACTACGATTCGCGCTTCGGTTGAAGACGTGCAATTCACTCTGATCCTGACGATCGCGCTCGTCGTCATGGTCATCTTTCTTTTTCTGCGCAGCCTTCGCGCGACCATCATCCCCAGCGTTGCGGTGCCGCTCTCCATCATCGGTACATTTGCCGTGATGTATCTGCTCGGCTATTCGCTCAACAACCTTTCGCTGATGGCACTTACTATTTCCACCGGCTTCGTCGTCGATGACGCCATCGTGATGATTGAAAACATCAGCCGCTATATTGAGGAAGGAGAATCGCCGCTGCAGGCGGCTCTGAAAGGTTCTGAGCAGATCGGTTTTACCATCGTATCGTTGACCGTCTCCCTCATCGCCGTGCTGATTCCGCTGCTGTTCATGGGTGACATCGTAGGCCGGTTATTCCGAGAGTTTGCCGTCACGCTGGCGGTTACCATTCTCGTTTCCGCCGTCGTTTCGCTTACCCTCACACCGATGATGTCTGCAAAATTGCTCCGCCATCAGCCGGAAAATCAGCAAACCTGGTTCTATCGCAAATCTGAAAAGGTATTTAATGATGTCATCGCGTTCTACGGCCGGACGCTCCAGGTGGTTCTGCGCTTCCGTACCACGACGCTGCTGGTTACCGTTGCCACTCTTGTTGGCACCATCCTGCTCTACATCTATGTTCCCAAGGGGTTCTTTCCGGTGCAGGATACCGGGGTAATTCTCGGCGTTTCGCAGGCTCCGCAAAACGTTTCTTTTACCGCCATGGCCAAGCGGCAACAGATGCTTGCCGATGTCATTCTGCAAGACCCTGCGGTGGAAAGCCTTTCTTCGTTCATAGGCATTGACGGCACCAACACCACGATGAACAGTGGCCGCATACAAATCAACCTCAAGCCGCTGGGGCAACGTAAGCTGAGTGCTTCGGAGGTTATTCGCCGACTGCAGCCGGAAATCGCCAGACTCGATGGCATTGAACTTTTCCTGCAACCGGTGCAAGACCTCACCGTGGAAGACCGCGTTTCTCGCACGCAATTCCAATATTCGCTGGAAGATGTTGACCCGAAAGAACTGGCATACTGGACACCGCGCTTCGTCAGCAAACTGAAATCACTTCCGGAGCTGCGCGATGTCGCCACCGATCAGCTCGATGATGGACTCCTTGCCACGCTCACTATCGATCGAGACACTGCCTCGCGCCTTGGGGTCCTGCCCGCCGACATTGACAACACCCTTTATGACGCTTTTGGCCAGCGGCAAGTCTCGACAATCTTCACGCAGCTCAATCAGTACCACGTGGTGATGGAGGTTCAACCCAACTTCCAGCAGAGTCCTGAAGCGCTGAAAGACATTTACGTGCGCTCTTCCAATGGCCAGCAGGTTCCGCTCAGCGCGTTTACCCGATTTGAACCGAGTGCTTCTGCGCTAGCCATCAATCACCAGGGGCAATTTCCGGTGGTCACCATTTCGTTCAATCTGGCACCAGGAACTTCACTGGGCGATGCTACAAGAGTAATTGAGCAGGCGCGCAAAGACATTCTCATGCCGCAGAGCGTGCAAGCCACTTTCCAGGGGACGGCCGCTGCGTTTCTGCGCTCTCTCTCGAATGAACCACTGCTGATCCTGGCGGCGCTGGTTACCGTCTATATTGTTCTTGGAATCTTGTATGAAAGTTACATTCACCCGATCACGATTCTCTCTACACTTCCTTCCGCCGGTGTGGGCGCAATCCTTGCTTTGTTGCTGTGCCGCACGGAATTCAGCATCATCTCTTTAATCGGCATCATCCTGCTGATCGGTATCGTCAAGAAAAACGCCATCATGATGATCGATTTCGCCCTGGAAGCGGAGCGCAATCAAGGAAAAACTCCGCTTGACGCAATCTACGAAGCCTGTCTTTTGCGCTTTCGTCCGATCATGATGACTACGATGGCCGCCCTACTCGGCGGATTGCCCCTTGCACTCGGTCAAGGCGTCGGTTCGGAGCTTCGCCGTCCTCTTGGTATCACCATTGTTGGCGGGTTATTGCTTAGCCAACTTCTTACGCTGTACACCACGCCCGTTGTATATCTCGCGTTTGATTGGCTCGCGAATCGTCTCCACCTTGGTATCACTAACCACATCGAGGAGCCGGCAACCGGAGACTAGGCCATGAATTTTCAGTCCAACTTCTCCGCTCCGTTTATCAAGCGACCCGTCGCCACCTCTTTGGTGACAATTGCGATTCTCCTTGCCGGAGCAATCGCTTTTCGTTTTCTGCCCGTCGCTCCTCTCCCGCAGGTGGACCTTCCTACCATCGGTGTCGGCGCGGGCCTGCCGGGTGCCAGCCCGGAAACCATGGCCTCGGCAGTGGCAACTCCACTGGAGCGCCAGTTCGGGCGTATTGCGGGCGTAACGCAAATGACGTCGTCCTCCACTCTCGGCAGCACTGGCATTACCCTTCAGTTCGATCTCAATCGTGATATCAACGCCGCCGCTCGCGACGTTGAAGCGGCCATCAACGCTGCACGCAGCCAACTTCCCGCGGACCTTCCGAGCCAACCCTCTTATCGCAAAGTTAATTCCGCGGACTCGCCTGTCATTCTGCTTTCCGTCACTTCGGGTTCGATTCCTAGCGGGCAGATTTACGACGTAGCCGATTCCATCCTGGCGCAAAAACTCGCTCAGGTCGAAGGCGTGGGCCAGGTGTTCACCTGGGGTTCTTCGCGTCCGGCTGTACGCGTTCAGGCTAATCCGCAGCTTCTCAACAGTTACGGCATCAGCCTGGAGACTGTTCGCAAAGCGCTGCAGTCCGCCAATTCGAATCTTGCAAAAGGCTCCGTCTCAAACGACGAGCGCACCTGGTCGATCTCTGACACTGATCAGCTTTTCAAGGCGTACGAATACGAACCGCTCATTGTTGCTGGCCATCCTGGCGCAGCCACTCGGCTGGTCGACATTGCCACGGTTACCGATTCTGTCGAAGATATTCGCAACCTCGGTCTAACCAATGGCAATCCTGGGGTAATCATTGCCATTTTTCGCCAGCCCGGCGCGAACATGATTGAAACAGCCGACCGTGTGAAAGCCACACTCCCCTGGCTGCGCGCTTCCATTTCTCCGGCGCTTCGCCTCAATGTCGTTATCGACCGCACTCTGGTTATTCGCGCCTCGGTCCACGAAGTCGAGCGCGCGATGATTATCTCCATCATCCTCGTCATCTTTGTGGTTTTCGCCTTCCTTCGTAACTATCGCGCCACCGTCATTCCCAGCGTTGCCGTTCCCCTCTCCCTCATCGGCACCTTTGGTGTCATGTATCTGTGTGGCTACTCGCTCGACAATCTCTCGTTGATGGCCCTCACCATCTCCACCGGATTCGTTGTGGATGACGCCATCGTGGTCATCGAAAATATCGCTCGTCACATGGAAAATGGCCTCGGCGCCATGCATGCCACCATGAAGGGTTCCAGCGAAATTGGTTTCACGGTTCTTTCCATGAGCCTTTCCCTGATCGCCGTGTTCATTCCCATTTTGATGATGGGCGGGATTGTTGGCCGGCTTTTCCGCGAATTTGCCGTGGTTCTCAGCACCGCCATCATCGTTTCTCTTTTCGTTTCGCTCACTACCACCCCGATGTTGTGCTCCCGCTTCTTGAAGCACGATCACGAAAAGAAACACGGTTTTTTCTATCGCCTTTCTGAAAAGAGTTTCAACTGGCTGTTGCGCGGCTATGATCATTCGCTTCGTTGGGTGCTTCGTCACCAGCCACTGATACTTGCCGTCACCATTCTCACCGCGCTTCTCAGCGTGCAGATGTTTCGCACCGTCAACAAAGGATTTTTCCCCCAGCAGGATACCGGCCGGATCAATGGATTCATTCAAGCTGACCAGGACACCTCCTTTGCCGAAATGGCGAAAAAGATGCGCGCTTTCACGGATATCGTTCGAGCTGATCCAGCCGTCGACACGGTAACTTCTTTTACGGGCGGCGGAAACGGTACCAGCACCGCACGTATGTTCGCGCAGTTAAAGCCCCTGGAAGAGCGTAAGCTTAGCGCCGACCTGGTCATTGCCCGATTGCGCGGCAAAACCTCCAAGATTCCCGGTGCGTCCATGTTTTTGTCGGCCGTGCAAGACGTGACCATTGGCGGCCGGTTCGGCGGCGCGCAATATCAATACACCTTGCAGGCCGATAAGCTCGACGATCTCTATCATTGGGCACCCATCGTTATGGATCGCCTGAAACAAATTCCAGAACTTCGCGACGTCAATTCCGATCAGCAGAACAAAGGCCTGCAATCCTTTCTAGCAGTTGACCGCGACACTGCCGGCCGCCTCGGCGTCTCCATGCAGGATATCGATAACACGCTCGGCGACGCTTTCGGCCAACGTCAGGTTTCCAACATCTATAAAGGACTCAACCAGTACCACGTCGTTCTGGAAGTCGCGCCTGAGTTCCAGCAGAATCCCGCGGCACTCGATCTGATTTATGTTCCATCGAAGTCTGGCAAGCTTGTTCCATTAAGCTCTTTTGCCCACTACGAACCTTCCAATACTTCGCTCTCCGTGAATCACCAGGGCATTTTTCCTTCCATCACGTTATCGTTCAATCTTACACCTGGTGCTTCTCTGGGCCCCGCCGTCCAGCACATTGAAGAAGCGCGCAACCAGCTCGGTGTACCCAGTAGCGTTCACGCTACGTTTCAGGGCACCGCGCAAGCGTTTCGCGATTCGCTGTCCAATCAACTTGTCCTTATTCTCACTGCCCTCGGCGCGGTGTACATCGTTCTTGGCATTCTCTATGAAAGCTTTATCCACCCCATCACGATTCTTTCCACCATCCCTTCCGCTGGTATTGGAGCGCTGCTCGCTCTTCAATTGATGAAAATGGATCTTAGCATCATCGCCCTGATCGGAATCATCTTACTGATCGGAATCGTCAAGAAAAACGCTATTCTGATGATCGATTTCGCGGTGCAAACCGAAAGGGAAGAGGAGAAGTCACCCACGGATGCAATTTATAAAGCGTGCCTCCTCCGTTTTCGCCCCATCATCATGACCACTATGGCGGCACTCTTCGGCGCGCTTCCGCTCGCGCTCGGCTCCGGTGTCGGTTCAGAAATTCGTCGTCCACTTGGCATCACCATCGTGGGCGGCCTCATTCTCAGCCAGTTGCTGACTCTTTACACCACTCCCGTGGTGTACATCTATATGGATCGCCTGCAAACCTGGCTGCGCCGCGCCTTTTCGCGCCGCCATTCTTCCACACCCGTTCCCGCCCATTCGGACTAATCCCTTCGCGCCGGGTGGATCAGCATGTGCGGGACTGTCTGCCGCGCTGCGTTCCTGGAATAGGCTCGTGCGATTTTTCTCTTGACGCGTATCCATATTTCTGCAATTATCGAAATATGGCGCCTGCCACTTCCAAACAATCCACCAAAGACGTCGCCAAGTTCGCCGACATGTTTTCCGCCATGGGTACCGAGCCGAGGCTACGCATCATGCAACTTCTGCTCACCGCCCATCCTGAAGGACTGGTCGTCGGCGACATTCAGGAAGAGCTCGACATTCCCAACTCCACGCTCTCCCATCACCTGGACAAACTGAAGAACGAAGACCTTGTTCTGGTCCGCCGCGAAAGCACCTTTCTTCGCTACACCGCAAATACGGAAGCCCTGCAGGGGCTACTGCAATTTCTCTATGCTGAATGCTGCACACGGAATAAGGCCCTGAAACCGCAGGACATCATTCAAATCTGTCGATAGGAGCCACATCATGGATGGCACGAACATCAAGGAAGTTGTGAAAGAGAAATATGGAGAGGCCGCTCTGCGTGTACACAGCGGAGGAAGTGCTTGCTGCGGGGCAACCTCTGCCAGCAGTTGTGGCCCCGATCCCATCACTTCAAAACTCTACGATGCTGCCCAAGCTGGTGAGATTCCCGCAGAAGCGTTGCTGGCTTCGCTCGGTTGTGGCAATCCGACGGCGCTCGCCAAACTTAGCCCCGGCGAAGTTGTACTCGACCTGGGCTCCGGCGGTGGCATCGATGTGCTACTCTCTGCCAAGCGTGTCGGCCCGACTGGTAAGGCCTACGGCCTCGACATGACCGACGAGATGCTGTCTCTGGCAAACGAAAACAAAAAGAAGTCCGGCATCACCAACGTTGAATTCCTGAAGGGTGAAATCGAAAACATTCCGCTTCCCGACAACTCGGTCGATGTGATCATTTCGAACTGCGTGATCAATCTTTCCGCCGACAAGGATAAGGTGCTTCGCGAGACTTTTCGTGTGTTGAAGCCCGGCGGGCGATTTGCCGTTTCCGACGTTGTCACCCGGGGCGAAATTCTGCCGGAGATTCGCAAGAATGTGTTGCTCTGGGTCGGCTGCATTGCAGGCGCGCTCGAGGAGAACGAATATCGCAACAAGCTTACCGCTGCTGGATTTGAACAGGTGGACGTTGAGCTCACGCGCATTTATCACGTGGAAGATGCTCGAGATTTTCTCAGTGGCCAGGGATTTGACGTGGAAGCCATGGCGCCGCAAGTCGACGGTAAGTTCATGAGTGCCTTCATCCGCGCGGTGAAGCCGCTCAACGCCGCCAACAAAACCTGTTGTGCACCAAGCTGTTGCAACTAAATGTAGGCGCCGGGCTTTGGCCCGGCCATTGCCTCTTTTGTCCTTTGTAGTCGCCTTCTGAGGCGTGCGCATTTCAGTCGACCCTCTAGCCGAAAGGGAATTGCAATGTCTCATACCCCGCACCACTACAATGTACTTTTCTTATGTACTGGCAACTCGGCTCGGTCCATCCTGGCCGAAGCTATCCTGAACAAAAAGGGATTCCCCACATTCACCGCCTACAGTGCGGGAAGCCATCCGAAGGGAAGGGTTCATCCCGCTGCGCTCCGCTTGCTGGAAGCCGCCGAATTTCCCACATTTGGTTTTCGGAGTAAGGCATGGGACGAATTCGCTCGGCCCGATTCTCCCAAACTGGATTTCGTTTTCACCGTCTGCGACAACGCTGCCGGAGAAGGCTGCCCGGTTTGGCCCGGCCAGCCTATGACCGCGCATTGGGGCATTCCGGACCCAGCGGCGGTCGAAGGCACGCAGGAACAAGTCGACAAAGCCTTCCGCGATGCGTTTCTACAACTCGATCGCAGAATCAGTCTGTTCCTGTCTTTGCCGCTTCACAGCCTGGACCAATTGGCCATCAAAAAAGAAGTGGACCGCATTGGCCGCCAATAAAGCGCACGCCATACTGCTGGCAACAGCCTGAGAGGTTCGTAAATGAAAATTACCGGTCGTCTCAGTTTTTTAGATCGCTACCTGACTGGCTGGATTTTTGCAGCCATGCTCCTTGGTATTGCACTGGGATGGCTCGTGCCGGATGTCGTCCCGTTCCTAAATCACTTCAGGGTCGGTACCACGTCGATTCCCATTGCCGTTGGCTTAATCCTGATGATGTACCCACCCTTCACAAAAGTCCGTTATGAAGAATTGCATGCGGTGTTTCGCGATACACGCATACTCGGGCTTTCACTGATCCAGAACTGGGTCGTCGGTCCAATCCTGATGTTTCTTCTGGCGATCACGTTTCTGCGCGACTATCCCGAATACATGGCCGGCCTCATCCTCATCGGCCTTGCGCGCTGCATCGCCATGGTGATTGTCTGGAATGAACTGGCTAAAGGGAACACGCAATATGCAGCGGGGCTGGTGGCATTCAATTCGATATTTCAGGTCCTTTTTTATTCGCTCTATGCCTGGATTTTCATTACCGTACTTCCTGCACGGCTTGGCCTTCACAGCGCGATCGTGAATGTCTCCATCGCTCAGATCGCCCAAAGCGTATTCATTTATCTAGGCATCCCGTTCCTGGCAGGATTTCTGACACGCACCGTGCTTGTCCGCGCCAAAGGGCTGTCGTGGTATGAAAAGAATTTCATTCCGCGCGTGAGCCCACTTACGCTGGTCGCTCTTTTGTTCACCATCGTGATCATGTTCTCGCTAAAGGGTGAATATATCGTTCACCTCCCCCGCGACGTCATGCGAATTGCGGCGCCTTTATTGGTCTACTTCGTGGCGATGTTCCTGGTTTCGTTCTATATGGGGAAAAAACTGGGTGCTGACTATTCCAAAACGGCCACGCTGGCGTTTACGGCGGCCTCGAATAACTTCGAACTGGCAATCGCCGTCGCCATTTCCGTATTCGGAATCAATTCCGGAGCCGCTTTCGCTGCTGTGATTGGCCCGTTGGTTGAAGTGCCGGTGATGATCGCTTTGGTCAACGTCGCGCTCTATTTCCAGCGCACTGCTTTTCCCGCGGCTGGTTTGGCCGACATTGCCCCCGCTCCACCGCTTGAACGCCCTCAGTAGAATTCGAACGGCAATATAGAGTCCCGTGTCGCTTTCGATAGGAGCCTTAGTAGTTGCTCGTGATAGGGACACAAAACTTTATGTTCCTGAAATTCTCTTCTCCTGGCGCTGGTTATTGCCCCAGCTGAGTTTGCCTTGTCACTGTCAGTAGAATTCTATGTGCAGGAAATCAACAACTACATTTGTGTGCACATTCAGCAAAACCACGTGACCGCCAATCAACACGTTTCTGCAATCGGGCGGTGGTGGCGGCAATCGACGTTCAAGGCCTTCCGGGCAGAGATAGATTTTCTTTTGCAATCCCGGAGGCAAAGAGCCGTTTCGAATCAGTTGTTTTTCAAGGCCGGGCGGTAGCTGGTCTTTCTTTGCCAAACCCGGCGGAAGGTTGCTGTAGTGCTCTCCATACCACTGATGAACGGAGTCACGATAGTCCTGATGATAGTAAGAATGCTTATCGGTGTCGTGCTTATTCTTGCCGTGGCCTTTTCCTTGCCCGTTACCGTTTCGCTGTCCGTTCCCATGATCTTGCGCCGACAGTGCGGGGCTGTCCCAAAAGAGCACACTCGCGGCGAACAGAATCGCAAATTGAATCCGTTTCATTCTCTCTCCTGTAGATGGCTGGTATAGATAGCGTACTACTCGGGAAGAACATGCTCCGATACAGCGGTCTCCCCATTGTCGATTCTGCAAGCTGTCCCTCCGTACAGGGAGGGGATAGTCTTTAATGCCAGTGCCAATCCGCGGGGTTAAGGTTTTATTTCCACCGTAGTACCGACCTCAACTAACAGGTAAATCTCGTCGATTTCCTTATTCGTTATGGCGATGCAGCCGTCGGTCCAATCGTGCATTCGATGAGCGCTGCCGACAAATCCAAATTTGGCGCCAAGGCCGTGAATTTCTATGTCGCCACCTGGACTTACACCTAATTTTCGGGGGCGCTCCCTGTCCGCCGTATTTGGGTAGGAGAGATGCAACGCGCGATGAAATCTGCTGTTGGGGTTTTTTCGATCGACCGAGTAAAGCCCTTCCGGTGTTTTGTGATCGCCCTGTCGATCTTTCGCGCCGACGGGTTGTGCGCCCAATGCAACTTTGTAGGTTCTCAACGCTTTGCTACCGTTCATCAGCGTCAAAGTACGCCTGGACTTTTGTATAACGATCCTGTCTACGCGTTTTGTTCCCGCAGTGCGGGCAAATGCGCCAAGTGCGAACAAGGCGATACACAGTGTGCATCGAACCCAAGGTGCCGCCTCCAGTTTTTCTCGCAGCAGGGCATAGCGCTAGGAACTGCCGATCAACCATCCGGTCAAGAAAACCAGAATGCCGCCAACCACCACCTGAAATGCCGCTTGAAGAAACGGAGTGTCCATATAGCGATGGCGGATGTAACTGATTACGCCCAATTCCACAGCCACCACAAGAATGGCCACAGCCATTGCCACTTGAAAATGGGGGATCAAGAACGGCAGCGTGTGTCCCAGTCCCCCAGCGGTTGTCATCAGTCCGGTCACCGTGCCGCGAATCCATGGTGAACCGCGTCCCGTTAGTGACCCATCATCAGATAGCGATTCCGCAAAGCCCATGGAAATCCCTGCGCCAATACTTGCAGCCATACCCACCAAAAACGCCTCCCAGCTTCTGTGTGTTGCAAAAGCCGCGGCAAACAGAGGAGCCAGCGTGGAGACGGATCCGTCCATCAAGCCAGCCAATCCCGGCTGAACATACTGCAGCATGAACAGCCGGTCGCGCGAATGGCGCTCAAGGTCTTTGGCCTGTTCGGTCAGATGTTTTTCTTCGTAGGCGCCCGCGGCTTGGGTGTGCTTGCGTTCTTCGTCGGCCAGCGTGTTCAGTAATTCACGCGTGGCCACATCCGAAGCGCGGCTGGCCGCTCGCGAATAGAAGCGGCTTGCCTCCATCTCCATAATTTCTGCCTGGCGCCTTGCGACTTTCACGCCCAGCGGACGCATCATCCATACGGGACGGCGCTTCAAGAAACCGCGCACATCCTCCCGTCGAATGGGTGGGATCTGTTCGCCGAATCTTTGTCTGAACAGCGCCAGCAGGCGATCGCGGTGACCCGCCTCCTCAACCCGCATCTCTTCAAACATCTGGCCTGTAGCCGGATAGGATTCGCGCAAGCCATCGGCAAATTCACCATAAATACGGCCGTCTTCTTCTTCGTTGGCAATGGCAATTGCCAGAATCTCTCGTTCCGTCAAATCCTTGAATTTCTTGAGCATATGTCCTTTTGCACCAGGAATCTAAGGGTAGAGAATCGCACAAATTCCCTCGCCAAGTCACCTTTTCGTGTCACCTTCCGCTGGGTAACTAGCCGCCTTTTCCTCAGTGCCTCTTTCCTTCACTAGTACTTCCGTACTACCATCCACTGTGGGACGCCCAACTTTCTGGCGAGTACGGTCTCCCTATAGGTTTTATTATGCTTGCCCCGTATTCTCTTCCTATCAGCAGGGAGTTTCTTTGGAAGAGGGGTTCGTCATGGCGTCGCCGCTAGAAGTAATGTTGAAGCACCCAGGAATAGTCGGAATGGCACCTACAAAATCGCAAACAGAACGGCGCTCCAGCCGCCGTTGCAAGATTACCCAGCTCATGCGCATCCGTCCCTCCGATCCGGAAAAGGATCACTTTGACGATATTCGGGGTTCGCTTAGTGTCTCGCGCTCAGGCGTATTTTTTCAGTCTAGCGAGACTGCTTACGAAGTCGGCATGCGGCTCTTCGTTACCATGCCATATACCAAAGATGCCGCCAGCGTGCAGCGCGAATTTCTAGCCGAAGTCGTCCGGCGTAACCCTCTGCCGAATGGTCTGTTCGGAATCGGTTTCAAGATCCTGATGGAAGTCGGTTTCCAGACCGGCTATTCCTTTGGCAACTATTCCCAACGCAAGTAGCTTTTCACGGCATGAGTTTCTGCCGGGATCAGGTCCTGTAAACAACAAGGGCGGATGGCTTTTGAGGCCACCCGCCCTTGCTGCGTTTGGGGTTTAGGGAGAAAACGTTTCGAGCTAATCCTTACCGAACGCCACCATTGTTTTATGCCGCAGCAGCCCGAAGTGGCGGTTCAGAGGATGTTTCCGCTCAAGAAAAGTAAAGACGGGCTGGCGACGAGGCGTCAGCTTTGCCATAGCGATGTTCAACCGAATGTCGCGCCGCGCATACTTCATGCCCGAAAAGAGCGCTTCCCGGGCGTCTTCCTTGCGTCCAGCTGCAATGTACACTTCCGCCAGATTCAGATAAAGCTGAGCCTGATTGCGCTTCATGCGCACCGCGGTGTCACACATACGTTCCGCTTCCGCCCACTTTTGCTCGGTGCGTGCCAGGGCAACGCCAAGGTAGGACATGTAGTAAGGGTTGTTTTTCTCCAGTTCGGCGGCGCGCTGAATATGTTGCAGCGCCCGTGAAGCAAAGTTGTCTCGCAGGAAATTCAACCCAGTCTTGAATTCGCGGAAAGCTTCGGTATCCATCATGGCGCCACCTCTGATCTATGCTGGATTTTTCGAGGACCACACCGGGAAGCCCGCAGTTCCGGACACGCGGCCGGGTTGCTGCCCTTTTCGTTCTACGCTCATGAGTTGTTCCGAGACAAGCATGGAAACATTAGGTGCCATCAGGCGTCCAAGCGAGAGCGAAAGTGATGCTGCAGTAATCATTCACCGGTCCTTGCTACGCTACGGATTTATGCCGCAGGAATCTACTGACCCGTGGGACAGTCGTGGTGCAAGGTCTGAAAGTTCTAGGGGAGAGAAGAGCAGGTGTCAGCTAGATGCGTAAAATCTACAAAGAGAATTGGCGCGCAGCCCAGGGAGCCTCTTTACACAATAAAAAGTGGCCAATCTCCCGATAGGCCACCAAACGGAGCACCTTGTAAGGCTGCTTTTTAGGCTAGACTCGGGCGGGAACCGCGGCTCCACGCATGCGCGACTCGTAAATTGGGAACCGAGCCGCAAGTTCTGCTACTTCCTTGCGCACTCGCTGTTCCACGCCAGCGTCGCCAACGTGAAGCAGAACATCCGCCACCCATTTTGCGATCGCTTCCATTTCTGGCTCCTTCATTCCGCGCGTGGTGATCGAAGGGCTACCCAGGCGAATGCCGCCCGCCTTCATCGGTGGAAGAGGGTCGAACGGGATGGCGTTTTTGTTGACGGTGATGCCGGCGCGATCGAGGGCTTTTTCGGCATCACTACCAGTGATGCCGCGTGAATGGACTTCCATGAGGAACACGTGATTGTCGGTACCGCCCGCAACGATAGGGAAGCCTTGTTTGGCGATGGCATTGGCAAGCGCCTTCGCATTAGCCGCTACCTGTTTCTGATATTCCCGGAAAGATGGCTCCATGGCTTCTTTGAAGCAGACCGCTTTTGCGGCGATGGTGTGCACCAGCGGACCACCCTGGGTGCCGGGAAAAGTGAGTTTGTCGATTTCCTTGGCAAAAGATTGTTTGCACAGCACCATTCCCCCACGAGGGCCTCGCAGGGTCTTGTGCGTCGTGGTGGAAACGATATCCGCGTGCGGCAAGGGGCTGGGATGCACCCCGGCAGCAACAAGGCCTGCGATGTGCGCCATATCCACGAAGAACATGGCATCGACAGCCTTCGCCACTTTGGCAATGCGCTCAAAATCAATGATGCGCGAATACGCGCTGGCGCCCGCCACGATCATTTTGGGTTTGTGTTCATGGGCAAGTTTTTCGATTTCATCGTAATCAATGTGCTGGTCTTCCCGACGCACGTGGTATTCCACGAATTTGTACATGCGGCCCGAGAAATTCAGCGGATGGCCGTGGGTCAGATGGCCACCGTGCGCGAGTGCCATTCCCAGCACGGTGTCACCTGGTTTCAGTACGGACATGTACACCGCGACGTTGGCAGACGTGCCAGAGTGGGCCTGCACGTTGGCATGATCCGCGCCAAACAGCTGCTTGGCGCGATCGATGGCCAGTTGCTCTACCTTGTCGGCGTATTCGCAACCGCCGTAATAACGCCTGCCGGGATAGCCTTCGGCATATTTGTTAGTGAAAATGGAGCCCATGGCTTCCAGTACCGCCTCAGAGACAAGATTCTCTGAGGGAATCAGTTCGAGGCCGGTGGCCTGCCGTTGCGCTTCGTCGCGCAACAATTCGGCGATCTCTGAGTCGACGGAGTTTAGTGGACGCTGCATCCTGGCATTTGCTTCGGTGGTCATTCGCTTCTCCTAAAACTCAATGTAGTTCGGGTCCAAGGCGCTCGCGGAATCGTGCCGGCGGCTGCAAATTCAGTATTTCGTTTGCGCTTCCTGTTCGATCAAAGTGATTTTTTCGACGCGCCTGGCGTGACGTCCACCAAGAAATGCGGTAGTCAAAAAGGTTTGCACCATTTCGATGGCTTGCGTGCCGTTCACTACGCGCCCGCCCAGCGCCAAGACGTTCGCGTCGTTGTGTTCGCGCGCCAGCCGCGCTGTATTCAAGTCATGAGCAACGGCGGCGCGAATACCCGGCACCTTATTCGCTGCGATGGAAATTCCAATTCCCGTGCCGCACAGCGCGATGCCATAAACATCGTGATTGCCAGCCACTTTGTCGCCCACCGCTTTTCCGTAGTCGGGATAATCGACGGATTCTTCGGACCATGTACCAACATCATCGACGGGGTAGCCCGCGTTTTCCAGAAACTGCCGGATGGTTTCTTTGATGGGGAACCCGGCGTGATCAGAGCCTAGAGCAATGCGTGGCTTGGCAGAGAGTTCCGGCATATGCACCTCGTGCAGCGATTCTATCGGAGTGCGTGAGAGGCCGCAATGCAGGCGATGTCGCTTAATGTCGCTTGTGGGATAGGCGAGTCAGATGCTGCAAGAAATGCCAGTGCATTGCCTGGGTCACAGGGCCTGGAGTAAACTCCATGCAAAGTGTCAGGGCAGCCTTCAATAATCGGTCGCACGATCTCTCATTACACCGTCCGTGAAAAACTTGGGGGCGGTGGTATGGGCGTGGTCTACAAAGCTGAGGACACACGGCTTGGCCGCAATGTTGCCTTGAAATTTCTTTCTGAGCATATTTCCCACGATCCGCAGTCAATCGAGCGATTCCGGCGTGAAGCGCGCGCGGCCTCCTCGCTGAACCATCCCAATATTTGCACCATTTACGACATTGAGGAATTCGAAGGTTGCCCGTTCATTGCTATGGAGTTGCTTGAGGGCCAGACGCTGAAGCATCGCATCGCCAAGAAATCCTTCGCGATTCCGGAGTTGCTGGACCTTGGCATCCAAATCACCGAGGGGCTAGGTGCGGCACATGCCAAGGGCATCATTCACCGTGACATCAAACCGGCGAATATTTTTCTCGTCGAGCATGGTCCCGCAAAAATTCTTGATTTTGGCCTGGCGAAGCTTTCCGCGTTTCGAAAGCCAACGACAGAGTCCACTAGCGAATCCTTTGAACGTACCCACGCGCATTTTTTGGATGACGAGGTCCAGACTAGCACCGGCACATCCATGGGCACGGTTGCCTACATGTCTCCGGAGCAGGCGCGCGGCGAAGAATTGGATCCGCGTACTGATCTATTTTCGCTTGGAGTTGTACTCTACGAAATGACCACTAGTGTGACTCCATTCACGGGCGCGACGGTTGCCCTGGTCTTCGACGGAATCCTCCACGCCAAGCCCCCTCTCGCGACCAGGTTGAATCCGATAATTCCTCCGGCCTTGGACAATATTTTGGCCAAGGCGCTGGAGAAAGATCCCAACCTGCGTTACCAGACCGCTATCGAACTTCGCGCGGATCTGAAGCGCTTGAAGCGTGATCTCGACGCAGGCTTCTCAGGAACGAACCTCGTGGTCGGGCGTGCAACGGAAGAGAATCTCGACGCCAATCGGCCTGCGACTCGTCCCTGGCTTGGACGGGTAGTTGCGGCCGCTGCCGCTCTGGTCGGCGTCGTAGTCATTTTTGGATATTTTGCGACGCGTCCGGCGGTCCCACCGCGCATCTTGCGCACCACTCAATTGACCAATACGAATCGTCCCAAGGCCGAGATCTTCACGGATGGCTCGCGCATTTACTTCATTGAAGGACAGTCAGTGCTCTCAGAAACTTCGGTTAGTGGTGGCGAGACATTTCACATTCCGACATCGCTCGAAGATACCGGATTCGCCAACGTATTCGATATTTCAGCCGATGGTTCCACCCTGTTGATGAACACTGCGCTGGGGACTTCCCTGGACGGGCCACTCTGGAGCGTCCCCGTTGTGGGCGGTTCGCCCCGTCGGCTAGGCAATCTCGAAGGGCATTCCGGGGCATGGTCGCCAGATGGCGCGAAGCTTGCCTACTGTAAGGGCAACGATATATTTCTGGCAAAGAGTGACGGTGGCGAACCTCGGCGGCTCTTGACGACGGTGGGAACTTCCAGTGATCTCCGGTGGTCGCCCGATGGCTCGATTTTGCGATTCACGGTAAATGATCCAACGACCAACAACCGTTCTATCTGGCAGGCTTCTGCAGACGGACGCGATCTTCATCCGCTTCTCGCCGGCTGGAATCCTACGCCCAACGAATGCTGCGGAAAGTGGACATCGGATGGAAGATACTTCGTTTTTCAGGCACTGCGTAACGAGACTGTGGACCTGTGGGCGCTCACAGAAAGTGGCGGGATTTTCCGCACCTCCTCGAAGCCGCCGGTGCAATTGACCACTGGACCAATGAACGTCGGCGATCCCGCTCCGAGCCGCGATGGAAAGAAACTTTTTGTTCGGGGTTGGCGTCCGCGTGGTGAATTGGTTCGCTACGATTCGAAGACCGAGCAATTAGCACCATACCTTTCGGGGATTTCCGCAATGGGGGTGGACTTTTCTCGCGATGGGAAGTGGATGGCCTACAACGACGGCTCGGACGGCACAATGTGGCGCAGCAGCGTGGACGGAACACAAAAGCTCCAGCTGGTCTTCCCCCCCATGCAGGCGTATCTGCCACGATGGTCTCCCGACGCAAAGCAGATCGCTTTTTTTGGCCATCCGCCCGGCGAGCCGTGGCAAATTTATTTGATTCCCGCCGAGGGTGGCACGCCAGAGCTAGTTTATAAAAGCGAAACAAACTTGGCGGACCCTACGTGGTCGCCAGATGGCAAATCGCTCTCCTTTGGTGAAAATTCGCTGAACAATCAGGGTTCGGCAGTCTACATCCTCGACTTGAAAACCCGCAAAGCCACGAAGTTGCCTGGCTCGGATGGCCTGTTTTCGCCGCGCTGGTCACCTGACGGCCGCTATATCGCCGCCATGACACTGGATTCTCTGAAGCTGATGTTGTTTGATTTGACCACGCAGAAGTGGACGGAGCTTGCCAAGATTTTTGTGGCCTATCCCAGCTGGTCTCGCGACGGGCGCTATATTTATTTCAACGGAATTCTCGACAATCAAGAGGGCTATGATCGGGTGCAAGTCTCTACCGGAAAATTGGAGCGCATCTTCAGTATGAAAGGGTTTCAGGCCGCCGGAGGAGCATTCGGCAACTGGTCTGGTATTGGCCCCGACGAAGCGCCACTGCTGGCTCGCGACGCCAGCATCCAGGAACTCTACGCCCTGGAATGGGACGCGCCCTAGTTCCTTACGGATACGTTCAATTTGGCTTTCATCCCGCTCCCGCCATTCGAGAGAGTGCTTCCCCTTACCCCTGAAGTCTGGCTTATACTTTAAGAGCTGTTCCCGATACAGCAAATTCAACCGACAGAGGTTCAACATGGCAAATGTATATGCCGATAATTCATTGAGTATTGGAAGAACTCCCCTCATTAAACTTAACCGTATAACGGATGGCGCCAAGGCTACCGTGCTAGCCAAAATCGAGGGAAGAAATCCAGCGTATTCCGTGAAGTGTCGCATCGGGGCGGCAATGATCTGGGATGCGGAAAAGCGCGGCGTGCTGAAGCCGGGAATCGAAATCGTGGAGCCTACCAGCGGCAACACCGGAATCGCACTGGCGTTCGTGGCGGCAGCTCGCGGTTACAAAATTACACTGACCATGCCGGAAACGATGTCGCTGGAACGGAGACGGGTGCTCGCCGCATTCGGTGCAACTCTTGTCCTGACTCCGGGGCCGGAAGGCATGAAGGGCGCCATCAATAAAGCGACGGAAATTTACAATTCCGACCAATCGCACTATTTTCTGCCACAGCAATTTGAGAACCCGGCGAATCCGGCTATCCATGAAAAAACTACGGGTCCGGAAATATGGGATGACACCGACGGCGCAGTCGAGGTATTCGTCAGCGGCGTCGGAACCGGAGGCACCCTCACGGGTGTCAGCCGTTACATCAAGGGCACAAAAGGGAAGAAGATCATATCGGTGGCGGTAGAGCCAACCGCCAGCCCCGTCATTACGCAGACCAGAGCCGGCGAACCGTTGAAGCCAGCGCCACATAAAATCCAGGGTATCGGCGGAGGATTTGTGCCGAAGAACCTCGACCTGAGCCTTGTTGACCGTGTGGAACAGGTGACCAACGAGGAGGCCGTCGAATATGCCCGGCGTTTGACGCGCGAAGAGGGAATCCTTAGCGGCATCTCCTGTGGCGCTGCGGCGGCCGTGGCGGTGCGCCTGGCCAAGCTCCCGGAATTTGCGGGTAAGACCATCGTGACGGTTTTGCCAGACTCCGGCGAACGCTACATATCGACAATTCTATTCGAGGGCATCGGCCAGTAACCAGCCCAGAGCGACGTTGAGAAGAGTGGCGGTCTCCATTGGCCGCCGCTCTTTTGCATTCGTTTCTCTGTCCAGGAAGAACCGCTATGACAACTCCTAACAATGATTTGTTATCACTGGCGCGAGAATTCCGCCTGGCGCTGGAAGCGCGCCTGGCTGAAGCCACTACCTTGGGATACCGGTTGCCGTCGAAGGATGAGGTGGCTGCGTTTTGCCGCTCCTACCTTGATGGACTGTTTCCCCTCTACTACGCCAAAGAAGAAGTAAAGAACGCCGGCGCGCTAGGGTTTCTTGCACAGCTCGATTCGCAATTGGCAGAGCAGATCGTGTGTGCCATGCGCTTCGACTACAACTGTTGCGGAAAAGAAGTGCCGGCAAACCTAACCGAAACCGCTACTCATCTGATCCAGTCGTTACGCGACCGATTGCCGAAGCTCGCTCATCTGCTGGCCACGGATCTCAAGGCGGCGATTAAGAACGATCCGGCGGCGAGCGGCTATGAAGAAGTGTTGCTCAGCTACCCCGGCGTGGAAGCCATTACCGTGCAACGCCTCGCGCACGAGCTCTATTTGCTCGACATTCCCTATTTGCCGCGCATGATGACGGAAATTGCCCACAGTCGAACCGGAATTGATATTCATCCAGGCGCGACGATTGGCGAATCTTTTTTCATCGATCATGGAACCGGTGTCGTGGTTGGAGAAACGGCCACCATCGGGAAAAATGTCACGCTGTATCACGGGGTCACGCTTGGCGCGTTTAATCCCACCAGTAAGCGCGACACGGAAGGCGATCTAGTGCGCGGGCATTCTAACAAGCGCCATCCGGACATCGAAGAAGGTGTAACCATTTATCCGGGCGCTACCATTCTCGGCGGCGACACGCGCATCGGACATCACAGCATCATCGGCGGCAATGTGTGGTTGACGCATTCCGTGGCGCCCTACAGCCGCGTAACGATGAAAGACCCAGAGTTGCTCATTCGCAGCCATTCCAAAGGCTCCGACGAAGAGTGGTTTCTGGGCAGTGCAATCTAACGCGCCCTAATGCCGCCAGTATCTTTATTTAGATCAATTAGATACCGTCTTGCTCAATTGGATGGACCTTTGCGAAGGTTGACAATTCCAGTGAAACTAGCCCAATACGGAAACCACAAATTGATTTCACGCTCGCAGGCGAAACGGTTAGTATCGCGAGTAGAGCTTTTCAAAACCGTTATCTTCGATTTTGAAGGTGTGGAAACAATAGGACAAGCGTTCGCCGACGAAATTTTCAGAGTATTCCAAGCTACCCATCCAGAAATTCAGATATTGAGTTCAAATGCTAATTCCCCGGTAAAACGGATGATCGCCCGAGCAAAGGGTAGGTCACTTGATGAAATCTCACCCCGGGTGCCGAAACCGACTGGTGAAAAATAGTGGACTGCTTTTCAAATCTGCGCACCTTGCGTTGACAGCGCGCGCGGGCGTCCGTTACGCTGAAAAGCTTACAGATGACCGTGGAAATAAACAGGGAGACGCATGGCTGAAGAGAAGTTACCGACACGCGCGGCGGATTTTTCCGAGTGGTACAACCAGCTTGTGTTGAAAGCACAACTGGCTGACTACGCCCCAGTGCGCGGCTGCATGGTAGTGCGCCCCTACGGCTGGGCGCTCTGGGAAAATATCCAGGCGGGATTGGATAAGCGTTTCAAGGCTACTGGTCATCAAAACGTGGCGTTTCCATTGCTGATTCCGAAAAGCTTCATCGAAAAAGAACAACACCACGTGGAAGGTTTCTCGCCGGAGCTGGCGGTGGTCACCATCGGCGGTGGCGAAGAACTGGCGGAGCCACTAATCGTCCGGCCGACCTCGGAAACCATCATCGGGCACATGTGGGCGAAGTGGATTCAGTCTTACCGCGATCTACCGGTCTTGATGAACCAATGGAACAGTGTGATTCGATGGGAACTGCGCACCAAACTTTTTCTGCGCACCCTGGAATTTTATTGGCAGGAAGGTCATACGGCCCACGCCACGCGTGAAGAAGCTGTAGCCGAAACCAGGCAGATGCTCGATGTGTACACCGATTTTGCCGTGAATGAAGCGGCGATCCCGGTGATCCCGGGTGCAAAGTCAGACGCCGAAAAATTCGCAGGCGCCGATGTCACCTATTCGATTGAAGCGATGATGGGCGACGGCAAGGCCCTCCAATCCGGAACCTCGCATTTCCTGGGGCAAAATTTCGCGCAAGCTTTTGAAGTGAAATATCTCGACCAGAACGGCCAGTTGCAGCATTGCTGGACCACCTCGTGGGGTCTGTCTACTAGATTTATCGGCGCGATCATTATGGTGCATGGCGACGATCAGGGATTGGTGATGCCGCCGCGCCTGGCGCCGATCCAAGTAGTGATTGTGCCTATCTTTAAAAGCGAGGAAGACAAGAGCACCGTGTTGCCTGTCGCACGAGAACTGAAAGCGCAGTTAGTGAAAGCGAATCTGCGCGTCACCCTCGACGAACGCGAAGGTTTCAGCCCGGGCTACAAGTTTAACGACTGGGAAATGCGAGGCGTTCCCGTGCGTGTTGAACTTGGCCCGAAAGATGTGGCCAAGCAGGCCGCCATTTTGGCGCGTCGCGACCGGCCCGGCCGCGAAGGGAAGTTCAGCGCATCCATCACCGACCTGCCCGCCACGATTGAAAAGTTACTAGTGGAAATTCACCAGTCGATGTTCGACAAGGCCCTGGCGTTTCGCCACGCGAACACTCACGAGACAGCCAGCTATGATGACTTCAAGAAGGCCGTGGAAACCGGCTTCGCATTCGCCCACTGGTGCGGCAGCGGCGAGTGCGAGGAAAAGATCAAGGAAGAGACGCACGCAACCATGCGCTGCATCCCACTCGACCAGACCGACGTGCTTGGCCATGGCGGCGGAAGTGGCACCGGCACCTGTATCCATTGCGGGAAGGCCGCTAAGGAACGGGCAATCTTCGCAAGGGCGTACTGAGCGGTTCCGTTTCACGGCACAGATCAAAAGAAGCGCAAGCCGGGTTGTATCTCAGCACCTTCCCTGGCTGCGGGCTGGTCGGTACATACGCGGCCGGGCTACCACG
The DNA here is from genome assembly GCA_963748365.1 of Candidatus Acidiferrales bacterium. Taxonomy (GTDB): domain Bacteria; phylum Acidobacteriota; class Terriglobia; order Acidiferrales; family UBA7541; genus Acidiferrum. The sequence goes on along the minus strand of CAVVJG010000033.1, from coordinate 97,209 downwards.
CATCTAATAATACAAGCCCCCCAGTAGCGATGGAGAAGGGCGTTACGAGTGCGGAACATGCCCCTGTGGCATTTCTCGACACGCCTTCGCACCAGTGCTAGCTTGGGATTATTGATATTCACAGTTTGCCGCGTGCGAATAGCCCACGCGGAGTTGGAGAATTTCTTTGAATTCCGGACTGAATTACAGAAACCGCCACCAGCGCGGCGAAGGCAAACTCAAAGCCATCATCTACACCTTGATACTGGTTCTGGGCGTGTACGTTGCCATCAAGATTGTGCCGGTTTATGTGGCGGAGTATCAGTTGAAAGACAAGATGACCGAGCAGGCCCGTTTTGCGGTAGTGAACCGCTACACCGAAGAGCAGATCCGGGACATCATGTACAAGGTTGTGCAAGACCTGGACATCCCCGCGAAACGCGAAGACATCAAAGTAACGAACACGGGAAGAGGCTTGAATATCAGTCTGTCCTATACCGTTCCCGTCGATCTGATGGTTTACAAGACGGATTTGACGTTTTCGCCGTCAAGCGATGGCATCGATCTCATGAAATAGAAGCTTGCCTCGCAATTGGCCCCTGCTGCCTTGGGGTGATTCGTTTTCCACGACTTCCCACCAGCCTGTCATTGAGTCAGAATAAGTGAGAGCAGCGAACAGGGAGTTCATCTTTGCGCTTTCGACTGGAAAAAGGCTTCTGGACATCACGCGTCGGTCTGGGGCTATTGATTTTTGTGGCTGCAAGCTTCCTCCTCGCGGCCAGCGTATTCACCTATTTCTACGTGAAGTATTCCCACATCATTGACGAGCGGCTCTCCGGCCACGTTTTACAGAACACCACGCAGATATTTTCCGCTCCGGAGCGCATCTCGGTCGGGCAGGCGTGGGGCGTGCCCGATATGGTGACGTACCTGCAAAAAGCCGGGTATCGTCCCGCAGCCGATGAGAATTCGCTGGGTCAGTACAGCGTGGAAGGTTCGACCGTCGACATCAGGCCGGGGAAGCTTTCCTACTTCGGCGAGAACAATTCGCTGGCGGTGCAGTTTAATGGGCCGGTGATTCGCTCAATTCGGCCCCTCGCGGGCGGCACGGAATTGGGTACCGCGGAGATCGAGCCTGAACTGATTACGAACTTGTTCGACAGTGCGCGTGAAAAACGCCGGCCGGTCCGCTATGAAGATCTACCTCCGACGCTGGTCCATGCCATCCTTTCAGCCGAGGACAAACGCTTCTTTGAGCATCCCGGATTTGATTTCATCCGCATTTTTGGCGCAGCCTGGGCCGATGTGCGCCACAGCCAGCATTTGCAGGGCGCCAGTACAATCACGATGCAAGTGGCGCGTACCTTTTTTTTGTCCACCGATCGGACTTGGCGAAGAAAACTTGCCGAAGCGATGCTTTCCTTTGAATTGGAACAGCGCTTCAACAAACCACAGATTTTTGAGATGTACGCGAACGAAGTCTATCTCGGCAATCGCGGCAGTTTTGGCATTCGTGGATTTGCGGAAGCCAGCGTCGCGTACTTCGGCAAAGACTTGCGTCAACTCAGCTTGCAGGAATGCGCCTTTCTCGCCGGGCTGATTCGTGCCCCCAATTACTATTCGGTCTCCGACCGTCATCCGGAACGCGCACCACAAGCCCGCGATCGCGTGTTGACGCAGATGCTCGACAATAAATTTGTAACCGAAGCGGATGTGCAGGATGCCAAGCGCGTGCCGCTGAAACTGGCGCGCACCTCAGTAGCGGGCAACGAAGCACCCTACCTTGTCGACATGGTCAAAGACCACCTGCTGGAAAATTACACCGAGGTGGAACTGCTCAGCCAGAACTATCGCGTTTATACGACCTTGGATCCGCAGTTGCAGAGGGCCGCAGCGGCTGCGGTTGAGAGCGGAATGAAGAATGTCGACGCGCTGCTCGAAAAGAAGTACGAAAAGATCAGGAAAGCCAAGGGGAAAAAGGCAGCCACTGTCGAGCCAATACCTCAGGCACAAGTTGCCCTGGTGGCAATTGACGCGCATACCGGCGAAATCAAGGCCATCATTGGTGGCCGCGATTATGGCCAGAGCCAACTGAACCATGCCTTGGCGCACCGGCAACCCGGCTCAGTTTTTAAGCCTTTCGTTTATGCTGCCGCCTTTAACAACGCTGTAGATGGCGCACAGCCGATTGTTACGCCGGCCACCACGGTGGATGACGAGCCAACCGTATTTGAGTTTGACGGCCAGGAATATACGCCCAACAATTATGGCGAACGTTTCATGGGAAGAGTGACGGTGCGCCAGGCGCTCACCAATTCGCTGAACATCGCCACGGTGAAAGTGGCGGAATTGGTGGGCTACGGCCGCGTGGTGCAGATCGCTCGGCAGATGGGTGTTCCCCCGAATATTCGGCCTACGCCAGCCGTCGCCCTTGGCGCGTACGAGATGACGCCGGTGGAAGTTGCTGGAGCCTACACGGGATTTGCAACTGTAGGAACTCGCGCCGAACCCTTTTTCCTGAAAAATGTGACCAGCGCTGGTGGAAATACCTTGGAAAAGTACACTCCCACGAACAAGTTGGTGTTGGATCCTCGCGTGGCTTACCTGGTCGACAGTGTTTTACAAGACGTATTGAACAAGGGGACCGGCGGGCAAGTGCGTGCCAAGGGGTTCACACTGACTGCTGCGGGAAAGACCGGAACATCGCGCGACGGCTGGTTTGCCGGTTTCACCAACAACCTGGTCTGCGTTGTCTGGATCGGCTTTGATGACAATCACGACCTGGGCCTGGCCGGTGGTGTGACTGCCGCTCCCATCTGGGCCGATTTCATGATTAAGGCTACAAAACTTCCCGGCTACCGCGATGTCAAAGAGTTTGAGAAGCCGGCAGGCGTGGATTCCACCTTGATTGATACGGAGACCCTGCAGGTGGCTACGCCGAATTGTCCCAGTACCCGAGAAGAAGTCTACGTTGCGGGTTCTCAGCCTCAGCAATTGTGCGAAGTCCATGGCGGCCACGGACCAGCAACAGCGGCTGGTTCCTTCCTCTCTCATATTTTTGGAGGAGGCTCGCCAAAGCCGCCAACCGCCGGTGATCCAAATGCCGCCGCAACTCCCGGTGCAGTGGCGCCCGCGGGAACCGAACCAGCAGAACCTGGTGCCCAGGCCAGCAAGGCCCCGGAAAAGAAAAAGAACGCTTTACAGAAGATTTTTGGTATCTTTGGGGATAAGAAGAAGAAAGAGCCCGAGAAACCACCTCGGGACAAAGGAGACTCGCCATGACCAGGCATTGTTTGGCGATTCCGGCAGCAGGCTTCATACTTCTTTCCGTAATCATTCCTTCGCGCGCTCAAGACTCCCCCGATCGACCTCCTGCCCAATTGGCTAGTAGCACCGTCAGTCCTGCGCCATCCCCCGCATTATCTGATGAGGACAACGCACGCTTGCTATTGGTGCGCAAACAATACACCGAAGCGGAAGCGATATTTCGTCGTCTGACTGTAGAACAACCCAAGAATGCGGTGTACTGGAACGAATTGGGAATCAGCCGCCATAGCCAGTCACAACTTGGCGCCGCGTTGAAGTGCTACGAGAAATCAGCAAAATTGGATTCACACTATGCCGACCCTTTGAATAATGCAGGCACAATCTGGTACGAGCGCAAGCAATTTTCCAAGGCAATTCGCGCCTATCGCAAGGCAATCAAACTCCGTTCAGACTTCGCGCCCTTTTATTTGAATCTGGGCTACGCGTTTTTCAATCAGAAGAACTATGACGACTCGATTGTATCCTTCCGAAAAGCGTTGGAACTTGATCCTTCGGCATTCGACACCGGGCGGTCGCGTATGGGGACGGTAATCCAGGATCGTTCACTGTCCAGCGATCGCGGACGGTTTTACTTCATGCTCGCCAAGTCGTTTGCTGAAGCCGGCAACACCGAGCGCTGTGTGATTTATCTGAAGAAAGCGCGCGATGAGGGTTTCAAGGAAATGAATTCTGTGAAGTCTGACCCATCCTTTGCCGCGGTCTTGAAAGATCCGGCAGTGTTGGAAGTATTGGAACCACGACCAGCAAGCGAAACGGCACAACCCTGAGCGTCGTGCACTTGGTTTAACAGGCGCCTTGTTCGTTCCGCTGAGCGTTTACTCTGTTAGAATGCTCTCAGATGAACAAGCGGCCGCTATCGTTCCGCATCTTTCTTTTCGTACTGCTCATTGGTATTTCTGTTCTTCAGCCAGCATCACTTTTTTCGCAACAACCTGGTTCCTCCTCTGCCGTACTTCCCCATGCGCATTCGCAAGAGGGCATCTATCTGGTATTTCCTTTCGAGAATGTGGGAGCACCCGCGCGATTGGACTGGATCGGAGAGGGCCTTGAGGAGCTGACGATTCAGTGGCTCTCCAATTCCGGCCAATTGGTGTATTCGCACCAGGGTCGGTTGAACGAGATGGATCGTTACGGCCTGCCCTCTACTGCGAAGTTGAGCAGAGCCACAATGCTGCATGTGGCACAGGAATTGGACGCGGATTACATCGTCTTCGGTAATTTCAGCTCGGACGGAAAGGATCTGACCGCAAACGCGCGAATCATGCGCGTTGATCCCGTTGCGCTACTTCCCGTGGTGCGCGAAACCGCACCGCTCGAAACGCTGATGGATTTGCAGTCGAAGGTTATCTGGAGATTGTTGACCACCCTCGACCGCAATTACTATCTCAGCTTTTCTGAGTTCAAAAAGCGGCAGCGTGCACTGAGGCTTGATGCCTTTGAGCAGTACATCCGCGGTTTGTTGGCCAGCGAAGATGAAGCGCGCATCCGTTATCTGAAAGAGGCGGCGCGGTTGGAACCGGATTGGCCAGAGCCCGCTTACGCACTCGGCGAAGCTTACTACGCGCGGAACGATTGCGCATTCGCTCTACCTTGGTTCGCCCGTGTTCCTGCCACAGACGACCGCAGCGTCGAAGCGGTCTTCGCTACTGGTGTCTGTCAGTTACGCATGAGCCACCCAGACAAAGCGGAGCAGGCGTTTTCTGGACTGCAGGCCGGGCTGCAACGCAACAGTGTTAGCGGTGCGGACCTGCCGGAAATTCTAAACAATCTGGCCCTCGCAGAAGCTCGTCAGGGAAACCTGCCAGCCGCGTTGACCACCCTTGGGCGCGCGCGTGATATCGATCCCGATGAAGATGACTACCCGTTCAATCTGGGATTGCTGGCGCTTCGCCAGAATGAATGGATCACCGCGTCAACTCATTTTTCGGATGCGGTGCAGCGTGAACCGGACAATGCCGAAGATTTTGCGTTTCTAATCTATTCTCTCGAGAAGGCCGGAAAAAAGATTGATGCGGATCAACAGCGCGTGCTTGCCCTCGAGGAATTTGGGGAAAAAGGATTGCCCACGCTGAAGTTGGATGGTAAGGCTGACTCCCTGATTCGGTTTGAGCGATTGAAGTCCGAATTGGATACCACGACTTTGCGAATGGACTTGCTGGATCCTCGTGCTCAACGTCCCGCGAACGCCGCTGTTGGCTCACCCGCAAAAGATTCTCCCGCGCAGTACATCCGTCACGGACGCCAGGAAATGAATGCGGGAAGATTGGATGCAGCGGAACAGGAATTCCGGGCCGCACTTGCGGCGGATCCCAAGAGCGCCTCTGGCCACCGCGAACTGGCTGAGATTTACAGGCGACGGGGAAAACTGGAGGAGGCCGTGCAGGAATTAAAATTGTCGCTGGCTTCGCGAGACTCTGCCGCGGTGCGCGTCGTCTTGGCGCGAATTTATCTGGAGCAGAAGAAGCCGGACCTGGCACGCGCTGAAGTGGAGAAAGCTGTTAAGTTGGCGCCCAACTATCCCGAAGCCAAGGAATTGCTGGAACATCTTGATAAGAACAAATCCACGGGAGGTGCCAAATGATCGCTCGTGGCAAGAACAGAGTAACCGTTTTGTTGACTTGCCTGATCGCGGTGCTTGCGCTGCTGGTCATCGCACTATGCCTTGCCCCGCTTGCCGCCGTGGCCGATGAGCACGCTGCCCCGCTGGTGCTGGAATTGAAATTGGACGGTGAAGTAGAACCGATACTTGCTACATATATCGACGAAGGCCTGGCCGACGCCGCTAATCGCAAGGCCGCCCTTGTGCTCATCACCATGGATACTCCCGGCGGTCTGAGCGATTCAATGAAAGAGATCATTCAGCACATCCTGGAGTCTCCTGTGCCCGTCGTCGTTTTTGTTGCACCCACCGGTTCGCGCGGAGCATCCGCTGGATTTTTTATCTTGTTGTCCGCGGATGTCGCAGCGATGGCCTCCGGTACGCATACGGGCGCCTCCACGCCTATCTTCAACAACGGTGTTTTCTCCGTGCCCATTGATGAAGTGCTTCGTAAGAAGATCAACAATGACGCGATGGCGTTTCTGCGGAGTTTTACGGAAAAGCGCGGGCGCAACGCGAAATTAGCGGAGACGGCGGTAACCGATGCACGGGCGTTCACGGAGAAAGAAGCGCTCGAGGGTAAACTGATCGACCTGATCGCTGAGAATCGTGATGATCTTCTCAAACAACTCAACGGCCGCGAAATTACCCGTTTCAATGGGAAGACGGAAAAACTGGCGCTCGAAAACTACACGCGGGCCGAGTTTCAACTCTCCGGGCGGCAAAAATTTCTTGCGCGCATCGTGGAACCTGACGCCTTTTTCTTACTGCTGATAATCGGCGTTCTTGGCCTGTACACGGAGTTCACGCATCCCGGTGTAATTGCACCCGGCGTATTCGGAGGAATCTGCATGGTTCTGGCGCTGTACGCGATGCACCTTTTACCTGTGAATTTCGCCGGATTGCTGCTCATCGTGCTCGCCATTGTCTTGTTCGTGTTGGAGGCCAAGTTTACAAGTCACGGTGTATTGCTGCTCGGGGGGATTGTTTCCATGCTGCTGGGAGCAACGTTCCTGATCCGCTCACCTTTGACGCCTGGTGGAGTCAGCCTTGGCGTGGCCCTTGCCGCGACAGTTCCGTTCGCCCTGCTTACCGTATTTCTGATGCGACTGGTTTTGAAATCACGCAGATGGAAGAGCAGCACGGGCAGGGAAGAGTTGATGGGCGAGCATGGCGTCGTAACTACCGAAGTACCTGCGGGTGGGGAAGGCATGATTCGCATCCACGGAGAATTATGGCGTGCTACCGCCAAAGACGGTTTGCAGCAAGGTTCGGCGGTGCGTGTGTTGCGTGTTGATGGATTAAAACTCGTTGTCGAAGAGCTTTCCGGCAGTGCATCTGCCAACAAATAAGGCTTTGGAGAAATTCAGGAGGCATCACATGATTGAAATTTTCGGATTGGGCGGTCTATTCGTAATCGGGCTAGTGCTGATTTGGTTTTGGAATTCCATCTACATCATTAAGGAGTGGGAACGTGGCGTGGTGCTGCGCCTGGGGCGCTTGATGCCAGACGCTAAGGGCGCTGGGATTCGGCTGGTGTTCTGGCCAATCGAAACACTCTACCGCATCAATTTACAGTTGGTTACCCTGGATGTACCACCGCAAGATATCATCACCCGCGACAACGTTTCCGTGAAAGTGAATGCGGTTTGCTACTTCCGCGTCGTGGACGCCAACCTGGCCATGTCCCAAGTGGTCAACTATCAGTATGCGACTTCGCAGCTTGCGCAGACCACCCTCCGCAGCATTGTGGGACAATTTGAGCTGGACGAGATTCTTTCCCAGCGTGACCGGGTTAACGCCAAATTGCAGATTATTCTCGATCAGGACACCGAGCCGTGGGGCATCAAAGTCAGCAAGGTGGAAGTGAAACAGGTCGATATTCCAGAGCAGATGCAACGCGCAATCGCCAAGCAGGCCGAAGCGGAACGCGAACGCCGAGCGAAGGTCATTCACGCGCAAGGCGAGTACGAAGCTTCGCAAAAACTGGCCGATGCGGCAAAGGTTCTGGAAACGGAGCCCTCGGCTATCCAGTTGCGTTACCTCCAGACCCTTACCGAGATAGGTGTCGAAAAGAACACAACGATTGTGTTTCCACTCCCTATCGATATTATAAATAAGTGGACAGCGGCGCTCGGGGGGGCGTCCAAATAACTATGGCATCTGGGGGAAGACGCGGCGCGGGCGAGCGTGTACTTGAAGGCAAGCACGTCATCGGCTTATTTTTGTTGATGCTGCTGTTTTCGGGTGTGTTCTTCACGCTCGGCTACGTCATGGGACGCAATCAATTCGATGGACAGGTTAGCGCGGCGACGCCAAATGCGCGCCAAGGCGAACCTGCTTACATTCCCAAGAACGAGCCTGCCCCAAAGAAATCTGTTGAGCCCCCCTTGACCGAAACAGAAACCGATCCAGCAACTTCCGACAAAGTTTCCGACAAGGTCTGGGATTTTTCGCACACGGCAACGCCCGGCAAGGTCGAGCCACGCCTCGATCCTGCGCCCAAACCTGCGCCTGCAACTGCGCCGGCGGCGTCAAAAGCGATGAACGCGAAAGCGAAGGCGGATCCACCGGCAATGTCGGTGAAAAACGCCAAGACCTCGCCGAATGCACCACTGGTTCCAACCGGATCATTCTTGTTGCAAGTGGCTGCACTGACGAAACAAGATGACGCGCTGGCCATTGCCAGCAGTCTGCAGAAAAGGCACTTCGCGGCCTACGTTGCACCTCCGCAAAGGGATAAATTCTTTCGCGTGCAGGTCGGGCCGTTTAAAGATCAAAAAGCGGCGGATGCCGTCAAAAAAGGCCTGGAAGGCGCAGGATATAAAGCGTTCTACGTAAAGCACTGATGTCTTTCCTTTTCCGAACTTGGCAATTCTACATTTCACTCAGTCCCTCTGCAGACGTTCCCAATTCTATTCGGATAGTCCTATCGATCTTCAGCGGTGCCGTCTTGTCTCTCTCCTACCGTGGTTCTCACTGGAGCTTGTACTCCTGGTTCTGCATTGCGTTGTTGTTGTTTGCCATCCTGAATAGCCGCTCGTTGATTGCCTTCGTTTGCGGATTTCTTCACGGATTAACTTTTGTGCTGACGTGCGTCCCATGGATTGCGGAAGTTTTGTCCGTGCATGGAGGAATGTCGACGGCCGCGGGTTGGGGTGTGCTCCTTCTGATTGGCACCATCTGGGCCATCATCATCGGTGCTTTCGCGTGGGTCGTCCAGCGACTATCCATGCGCAGCGTAACACTCGCGCTTTTCGGAGCGCCCTTTTTGTGGGTCTCCACCGAAGTAATCCGGGCGTATCTACCCGAAATCAGCTTTCCATGGTCGCTACTTGGCTATCCAGCGGCGGGGAATCCGGCGCTGGCTCAAATGACAACGATTACGGGAATTTACGGAATTTCATTTCTTGTAGTAGCGTTCAATGCGCTTCTGATATGGAACGCTGGCCCGCAAAGCCCGGAAGAAACAAAACCTCGTCTTTTGATTCTAGCTGCCGTGCTTGGCTCTCTGCTGTTGGTGCAGTGGATAGGTCCGCGATTTGTTCCTACGGCTGCTGCCACTCACCTGGCGCGCGTCGTCCAGCCAAATTTTCCAGAGAACTCGCAATACGTTGGCGATTGGTACGCGGACCACCAAGCAGATATGGCCGATCTTGAGCGGCTTAGCATGCTTCCATCGCCCGGCGGCAAACAACCGGATTTGCTGATCTGGCCGGAAGCGCCGGCGCCCTTCTCGTTTCAGGACCCGCACTTCGGTCCGATGATGTCGCGGCTCGTCCAGCAATTTCGCAATCCCATGATTGTCGGCGTGATCGAGTGGAAACCACAGCCGATGATGATTAATGGGATACAGCGTACCAGCAACGCACCGTACAACAGCGCTGCGATGCTCGATGAACAGGGACAGCGCCGGTTCTCTTACGACAAAATTCATCTTGTGCCTTTCGGCGAATACGAGCCGTTCCCGCTGATTCAGCAAGTTGTCTCCAGCGTCTCGGAAGAAGTTGGCGGCTTTCGCAAAGGCAAAGATCGCAACGTCGGCCGCTTTCCAAACGGCAACACGTTTTCTGTGTTCATCTGTTACGAAGCCATCTATGCAGGGGAAGTCCGTCAGTTTGCCAATCGTGGCGCGGAATTGCTGATCAACATTTCCAATGACGGGTGGTTCGGCACTTCCGAAGCGGCCGAGCAGCACTTGCGCATGGCGCGTATTCGCGCGATCGAGAATCGTCGCTGGCTGGTCCGCGACACCAACAACGGCATTACCGCCACCATCGATCCGTATGGAAATGTGACGCGGGTGATGCATCGCGACGAACGTAATTCCGCCGACCTGCCTTACGATTTCCGCAGTGACAAAACCATTTACACGCGCTTTGGCGACTGGTTCGCCTGGATGTGCGTGCTGGTTTCCGCTATTCTTGTAGTTCTAACGTTTCGAAAGGGAAAGTAAGCTCGCTGACTGTGCGGGCCATCGCAAAACACCATGGTTCTGGAAGATCTGCAGCATCAGTATGAAGGATTGAAGCAGCGCATCGCCCTCGTGCGGAGTTATCTTTGACGTCGCGCAAAATCGCGCGCGCCTGAAGAGCCTGGAAGAGCGCACCGCCGACCCTAATTTCTGGAACAATCAGGAAGAAGCGCAAAACGTCTTGCGAGAGCGCAAGCGCGCGGAAGCTCCGTTGGCTGCGGATGAAAAGCTTGCATCTCTCACTGGCGATCTGGAAACCTACATCGAACTCGCCAAAGGAGAAACCAATGCCCAGCAAAAGGATGATCTGCTGAAGGACTTAAGCCGCGAACTGACGGCTGCCGACACCTACGTTGGCGAAATGGAAACGCAAACCCTGCTTTCCGGCGAGACCGATCCCCTGAACGCCATCATGACCATTAAGCCAGGCGCCGGCGGCACCGAATCGCAGGACTGGGCATCAATTCTGCTGCGCATGTATTTGCGATGGGCAGAGCGCAAGGGCTTCAGCGCGGAAGTGCTCGACGAGACCCCTGGCGAAGAAGCGGGCATCAAAAACGCCACGGTGCAATTCAGCGGAGAGAATGCGTACGGGTTGCTCTCCGGCGAAACGGGCGTGCATCGCCTGGTGCGCATCTCGCCGTTTGATCAGGCTGCGCGCCGCCACACTTCCTTCGCGTCGGTATTCGTGATTCCGGAAATTGACGACCGTATCGAAGTGAACATCCGCCCTGAAGACATCAAGCTCGACACGTTTCGTTCCGGCGGCAAGGGCGGGCAAAACGTCAACAAAGTGGAAACGGCAGTACGCCTCACGCACCTGCCTACTGGCGTAGTTGTCGCCTGCCAGGCGGGCCGCAGCCAGCACAAGAATCGCGAGACTGCGATGAAGATGCTCCGCTCAAAATTGTACGATCTGGAGATGCAGAAGCGCCGCGACGAAACCGACCGTCTCGACGAATCCAAATTGGACATTTCTTTCGGCAGCCAGATTCGATCTTACGTGATGCAACCGTATCGGCTGATCAAAGATCATCGCACCAAGTTTTCCGCCGGCGACGTGGACAAGGTTCTCGACGGCGACATCAACCCATTCATCCGCTCATACCTGATGGCCAAGAAAACCAAGGGCAAACTCGCCGTGGAAGCCGACGACGCAGATATAGATGCCGCGTAGTTTGCGCAAATGAGTTATCAGACACTTAAATCCGAGCAGGGCGTGCCTGTTAAGGCTTGGGTTAAGGGTGTGCCTCTGGAAGATGCGGCGCGCAAGCAACTCCTCAACGTGTCGCAGCTTCCGTTTATTTTTAAGTGGGTCGCGGCCATGCCAGACGTCCACTGGGGCATTGGCGCGACCGTTGGCAGCGTGATTCCCACCAAAGGCGCAATTATTCCCGCAGCCGTTGGGGTGGACATCGGATGCGGAATGATGGCGGTGCAAACCGATCTCAACGCGCGTGATCTCCCAGACAACTTACACGCTGTTCGCACCGCAATCGAGGAAGCCGTTCCCCACGGCCGCACCAGCCACGGTGGGCGCGGCGACAAGGGTGCTTGGCGCGAGATTCCGAAACGCAACTTGAACGCTTGGGGCGACAAACTCAAAGACCGTTACAACGCCATCCTCGAGAAACATCCCAAGCTTGATCACGGTAACCACTCCAATCACTTGGGCACATTGGGCACCGGAAACCATTTCATCGAAGTGTGCCTCGACGAATCGGAAATGGTCTGGTTCATGCTTCACAGTGGATCGCGCGGCGTGGGCAATCGCATGGGCAGTTATTTCATCGAACTTGCCAAGCGCGACATGGGCCGCCTTGTGGCAAATCTTCCAGACAAGGATCTCGCTTATCTCGAAGAGGGAACCGAGCATTTCGACGATTACGGGGAAGCCGTGGAGTGGGCGCAGGATTTTGCGCGCACCAATCGCGACCTGATGATGGAGCAGATCATCAGCGCCGTAAGAGATTCTGGCGAAGTGCGGCCTTTCTCCGCGCAAGTGCAGGCCATCAACTGCCATCACAATTACGTCGCGCGCGAACACCATTACGGCCAGGACATTCTGGTCACCCGCAAAGGCGCTGTACGTGCACAACCGGACGACCTCGGCATTATTCCAGGCAGCATGGGCGCGCGTTCTTTCATTGTCCGAGGCAAAGGCAATCCCGAAAGTTTCTCAAGCTGCAGCCATGGGGCAGGCCGTGCCATGTCTCGCGGAGAGGCCAAGCGTCGCTTCACTATCGAAGACCACAAGCGCATGACCGAAGGTGTGGAATGCCGTAAGGATGCGGACGTGATCGATGAAACGCCTGCCGCGTACAAGTCCATCGACGCGGTAATGAATGCCCAGACCGATCTCGTTGAAATCGTCCACACGCTGCGGCAGGTCGTGTGCGTGAAGGGTTGAGTTGTCAGTGGCACTCGTTACGCATAAATAGGCAGAGCGGGGCCCATTTCTTTACCTCATTGCGGAAAAGTGGTTCTGAGGAAGCAACTTGTCGACACCCTTAACCGCCCATTCGGAGCCTAAAATTGCCATTCAATGCAGGACTAAGCCTTGAAAAATCAGTGGGTTGATTCCGGATTGCTCCGATGGTACGCTTTTTAGGACCTGAGTTTGCTCTTTCACCTGGGCAAGCCGTTCGCTGTGTGTGATCCCACCCGCCGCGACCATTGAAGATGAGTTTATAGGAGAGATGTTTTGAGCGAAGCTAAGAGGAATTTCCTGTTTACCTCCGAATCCGTGACGGAAGGTCACCCAGACAAAATTGCGGACCAAATTTCCGATGCAGTTCTTGATGAAGTGATGCGCCAGGACCCCAAGGGCCGCGTTGCCTGCGAAACTTTGGTGACCACCGGTCTGGTTGTCGTCGCTGGAGAAATCACTACCACTGCCCACGTTGACTACGACGAACTGATTCGTAAGACCGTCAAGCAAGTTGGTTACGACGACGCGCTGTTTGGGTTTGACTCCACCACCTGCGCGGTTATGTGCACCATCAAGCGCCAGTCTCCCGACATTGCTATGGGCGTTGACACTGGTGGTGCGGGTGACCAGGGCTTGATGTTCGGCTTCGCCTGCGACGAAACCGAAGAATTGATGCCTATGCCGATCCAGTTGGCCCACCGTCTCACGCAGCGCCTCTCCGAAGTTCGTAAGAGCAAGAAAGTTGACTTTCTCCGCCCTGATGGAAAATCCCAAGTCACCGTTGAATATCGCGATGGTAAGCCCTACCGCGTCGATTGCGTGGTTATCTCCACCCAGCACAGCGACACGGTATCGAACGAAGATTTGCGCAGCGCGATCATGGAGCACGTGATCAAACCCATCGTGCCTTCCCGCATGTTGGACGCGAAGACCAAATATCACATCAACCCTACGGGTCGCTTCGTCATCGGTGGCCCCATGGGCGATGCCGGATTGACCGGCCGCAAAATCATTGTCGACACCTACGGTGGCTACAGCCGCCACGGTGGTGGCGCATTCTCCGGCAAGGATCCCTCGAAAGTCGACCGCTCCGCGTGCTATATGGCGCGCTACATTGCCAAGAACGTGGTGGCCGCTGGATTGGCCAGCCGCGCGGAAGTTCAACTGGCCTATGCAATCGGCGTGGCTGAACCGGTTTCCGTCATGGTGGATACGTTCGGAACCTCAGCAATTCCCGAAGAAAAAATCACTGCGCTGATTCGTGAGCACTTTTCACTCAACCCCAAGGGAATTATCGAGACGCTTGATCTTCGCAAGCCTGTCTACAAGCCCACAGCCGCTTACGGGCACTTTGGCCGTACCGGCCCCGGTTTCACTTGGGAAAAAACCGACCGTGCCGACGCATTGCGCAAAGCGGCCGGGCTGAACGCTTCCGTCGCGGAAGCAGTTACCCGAGGATAAGGGAAAGGCGCGCCTAACCGCGCGTGCTCTGGATTGGCCCATAAAAGAAGTTCAGTCTACACTGCAGGTCCGCCCCGCTTGCTAGTGAGAGGTACTAGGGAAAGTAGACCACCCCCGGAATAACGAATCTCAACTTCTAGGAGTCGACGAATGGCTACGGCAGAATTGAAAAAAGGTGATGTGAAAGATATCGGACTTGCCGAGGCGGGCAAGCGCAAGATCGAGTGGGCAGCCCAGCAGATGCCGGTGCTGCAACAGATTCGGAAGCGCTTTATCAAAGAGCAACCTTTGAAGGGACTGCGGGTTTCCGCTTGTCTTCACGTGACCAGCGAAACCGCTAATCTGATGATTGCCCTTCGCGATGGCGGTGCAGACATCGTTCTATGCGCCTCTAATCCTTTGTCGACGCAAGACGAAGTCGCGGCTTCTTTGAACAAAGACTTCAATATTCCTACCTACGCCATCAAGGGTGAGGACAATGCCACTTATTTCGACCACATGAAAACCGCCGTCGAACACAAGCCGCAATTCACCATGGACGATGGTTGCGACCTGGTGACCATGCTGTTGACCAAGCGGCAGGATCTCGTCCCTAACGTTCTGGCGGGAACGGAAGAAACCACCACGGGCGTCATTCGCCTGCGAGCCATGGCCAAAGACGGCACGTTGAAGTATCCAGTTGTCGCCGTGAACGACGCCATGACCAAGCACTTTTTCGACAATCGCTACGGCACCGGACAGTCCACCCTCGACGGCGTCATTCGCGCTACCAACGTGTTGCTTGCCGGCCTCAAGGTTGTCGTCGCTGGCTACGGTTGGTGCGGACGTGGCGTTGCTATGCGCGCCAAGGGCCACGGCGCCGACGTGATCATCACGGAAATCGATCCAGTCAAGGGCATTGAAGCAGTGATGGACGGCTTCCGCGTTCTGCCCATGGTGGAAGCGGCCAAGGAAGGAGATGTCTTCATCACCGTTACGGGAAACAAGAACGTAATCCGCCGCGAACACTTTGAAGTGATGAAGGGTGGCGCGATAGTTTGCAATTCCGGCCACTTCAACGTCGAAATTGAAATTCCTGCTCTGGAATCGTTATCCTCCGGAAGCCGCGAAGTTCGCCCTCTGGTTGACGAGTTCCAGTTGAAAGATGGACGTAAAATCTATCTGATCGCCGAAGGCCGATTGGTAAACCTCGCAACCGCGGAAGGTCACCCTGCCTCGGTGATGGACATGAGCTTTGCCAATCAGGCGCTTTCCGCCGAATACCTGATGAAAAACTATAAGGATCTGAAACCGCAAGTCTACGTGGTTCCGGAAAACATCGACCGCGAAATCGCGCGCCTGAAGCTCGAATCCATGGGCCACCGTCTCGATAAACTGACTGTCGAGCAGGAGCAATACCTCGCTTCCTGGCAGGAAGGCACCTAATCTCTGCGGCTCAAATTCAGAAAATGAGATAATCTCTTAAGGGCGCGAATCATCGTGCCCTTACTTTTTTGGTGCCAACGATGTGGGATTACTGCGGACATTCTCTCGATGTTGCAAGGTCGCGCGGTGCAACCTACGCCGATGTGCGCGTGATGCATCACCGCCAACGCGACCTCACCACTAAGAACGGTGAAGTTGGTTCGCTGGGCCAACACGAATCGATTGGTCTGGGTATTCGCGTGGTAGCCAACGGTGCCTGGGGTTTTGCCTCCACCGATCAGATGACGCGTGACGGTTTGGCCGCGTGCGCGGCTCAGGCTGTTGCCATTGCAAAAGCATCTGCTTTGGCCAAAAAAGAAAATGTGCAGTTGGCTCCCGAAGGCTCATATATCGACAGTTGGCAAGGTCCCTGCCGCAAAGATCCCTTCGAGATTCCTCTCGAAACGCAAGTAGCGCTATTGCTCGAAGCCGATTCAGCCATGCATCCGGTGAAGGGCGTCACCCTCACCGAAGCGGACATGCAATTTCGCAAAATCGATTCCTGGTTCGCCTCCACAAGCGGCTCTAAAATTCACCAGCGGCGCGTAACCTCCGGCTGCGGAATTGCCGCCACGGCGTTCAAGGGCGAGGCCATCCAGAAACGCTCCTATCCAAACAGTTTCGGTGGGCAGCACATTCTTGGCGGATACGAACTCATAGAGGCCATGGAATTGACGAAACACGCCCCGCGGATTGCCGAAGAAGCCGTCGCTTTACATTCTGCTGCAGCATGCCCCGAAAAACTCGGCACTTTGATTCTGGGCGGAAGTCAATTGGGCTTGCAGATTCACGAATCCGTAGGCCATCCCATCGAGTTAGACCGCGTGCTCGGCCAGGAAGCGAATTTTGCCGGCACCAGTTTTCTCACCCTCGATCAGCTCAATCACTTGCAATATGCCTCACCTATCGTAAACGTGGTCGCTGACGCGCGTATCGAGCACGGTCCTGGGCTTGGTACTTTTGCCTACGACGACGAAGGCGTACCCGCGCAATGCATCGACATCATCAAAGACGGCCAGTTTCGCGGTTATCTCTCCAGCCGGGAAACCGCTCACCTGATTGGTCTCCAGCGCTCCGGCGGCACGGTGCGTACCGAAGGTTGGAACCGCCTTCCCATGATTCGCATGACCAACATAAGTCTGCTTCCGGGGGCATGGAACTTCGACAATCTCATCGCCGATACCGAAGACGGCATTTTTATGGAGACCAACCGTTCCTGGTCCATTGACGACCGGCGTTACCAATTTCAGTTCTCAACCGAAATTGCCTGGGAAATCAAAAACGGTAAGAAAGGCCGTATGCTGAAAAATCCCAGTTACAGCGGTATTACCACCGAGTTCTGGAATTCCTGCGACGCCATTTGCGATTCACAGCACTGGGTGCTTTGGGGTACTCCGAATTGCGGCAAAGGCCAGCCCATGCAAACCATGGGCACAAGTCATGGCGCATCGCCGGCGCGTTTTCGAAACGTAAAGATCGGGACGGCTTTTTCAAACGAATGAGCGACAGGAACAAAGTTGGAGGGTTCAAACAGAAGCACGCCGTTGCGAAGGAACCGCAATTGCGCCACGAATGTGAATTACGGCGCATTGCCGACTCCGCCTTACGTATCGCAAAAGTGCGTGGGGTACTGGAGACCGAGGTGCATGTCGAGGAAGTGATCGACGCACTCACGCGTTTCGCCAACAATACTATTCACCAAAATGTTGCCGAGCACGGTGTTACCGTCTCCATTCGCACCGCCATGGATGGTCGCACCGCCCGCGTCACCACAAACCGCGTCGACGAAGACGCCTTGCGTGCTGCGGTCGAAGATTGTTTATCCCTCGCTTCCAGCCAGCCGAAAGATCCTCAACTTCTCCCCCTGCCAGGTAAGCAAAACTATCGCAAGATCAACCGTTTTGTTCCAGCCACAGCCGCACTTTCGGCAGAAGACCGTGCGCGCGCAGTAAAGCGCGCCTGCGAACTCGCCGAGAAAAATGGACAGGTGGCTGCGGGCATTTTCTCTAGTGGTCAGACTCAGACAATGCAGTGCAATTCGCGGGGTTTGCTGGCAATCCACCGGCAGACCCAGGCGGAGTTTTCCGTCACCATGCAACAGGGCTCGGCCGCCAGCTGGGCAAAGGCAAACGCAGCGGATGTGCGGCAGTTTGATTCGTTGAGCCTGAGCAAAATCGCCAGTGAAAAAGCCGCCCGGGCTCAAGACCCCATCGAATTGGCGCCTGGCAACTACACTGTAATTCTGGAGCCTGCTGCCGTTCTGGATTTGATCGGTTTTCTCTTTTACGATTTCTCAGCCACCGCCGTTGCCGATAAACGATCCTGCTTTTCAAATCGCCTGAGGAAACAGCTCCTGGGCAAGAACATCACCATCACCGACGACGCTTACCATCCAGAACAATTGGGCGCGGCATTCGATGGTGAAGGGCTGCCACGTCAGCGCATCACTCTGGTCGATTGCGGCGTGATCAAAAATCTGGTGTACTCGCGCCGCTCTGCCAGGCGCGCCAAGACCAAGCCCACTGGGCACGGTTTTGCTCTCCCCAACGAATATGGAGAGGCCCCTATGAACTTAGTCGTCGCAGGTGGGAAGTCGTCTCTCCCGGAGATGATCGCTTCCACCGATCGTGGTTTGCTGGTCACCCGCCTCTGGTACATTCGCGAGGTAGACCCCTACGAAAAGATTATGACCGGCATGACGCGCGACGGATTATTCCTGGTCGAGAAGGGAAAAGTCGGCAAAGCAGTGCGAAATTTCCGTTTTAATCAATCCATTTTGGAGATGCTGAGGAATGTCGAATTACTGGGTCCAGCGCATCGGGCCACCGCCGAAGAATCCTTCGAAATGGTCGTTCCCCCCATGAAAGTTACTCATTTCCATATCAGCGAAGTCACGAAGTTTTAAGCCACTTGCCCATCTCACGCCCCTGTAAAACCGATTCAATGCATGAAAATTCTGCATTGTACTTTCCGGGCAGTGGCGACTATTAACCTAAAGTATGTGTAGTCTCGCTGCGCCAGCGTCCACACATCGCCAGCCGAACTGGGGTCACCCAGACCACGATGCTTGCGGCACTGGTTTCATCGCCGCCTTGCACGGTCCTGCACGCCACGAAATCCTTGAAATGTCGTTGCAAGCATTGGAACGGCTCTCGCACCGCGGTGGGGTCGATGCTGATGGAGCCAGTGGAGACGGCGCAGGCTTGCTGACGTCTCTTCCTTTTGAGTTTTTCCGGGCCCGTGCCGCAGAAGAGCAGTTGCAATTGGGCGAACTCTTCGGTGTGGGAATGCTCTTCGTTCCCGCAACCCGCGTGGCCGAGGCACGCTCCGCCATGGAAGACGCCATTGGCAGGGGCAAGCTTCGCCTGACTGGGTGGCGGCGCGTCCCCGTAAACTCAAACTCGCTTGGCCAGCGTTCCTTTGAGACCATGCCCGAAATCTGGCAGTTCTTCATCGAACCGGTATCCACCAAGACCGACGAACTCAGCGCCGCCAAGTTTGAACGCAGCTTGTGGCTCCTGCGCAAGCGCGCGGAGGTAATGCTTCCCGAGCGCAGCTATCTTTGCTCGCTCTCTTCACGCACCATCGTCTACAAAGGGCTGCTTACGCCCTGGCAGTTTCCGCGATTCTTTGAAGATTTGCGCAGCTCCGAATTCACGGCAAGATTTGCCATTTTCCACCAACGCTATTCCACCAATACGCAGCCATCGTGGCAGCTTGCCCAGCCTTTCCGCTATGTAGCCCACAACGGCGAGATCAATACGGTCATCAGCAATCGCCGCTGGCTGCGGGCTCTCGAGCGCGATGTCCGCAAACGCATCGGCGTCGGCAAGTGGTTTCGCCTGCTGGAAGACAACGTCAGCGACTCCGCCAGTTTCGACAACGCTCTCGAAATTAAGCTACTGGAAGGGAAGACCGTAGAGGCTGCCATGCTCGCGCTGGTTCCCCCGGCCTTTCAGCACGACCCGTTCCTATCCTCCGATGTGCAAGCCGCGCTGGAGATTCTGTCGCGCGATGGCGCTCCCTGGGATGGCCCCGCCGCTCTGGTTTTCAGCGATGGCGTATCTGTAGGCGCGAAACTCGATCGCAATGGGTTGCGACCCATGCGTTACACCGTTACTCACGATGGCCTGGTAATCGCCGGCTCCGAAACTGGCCTTGTCGATCTGGACGAAAGTCGTGTGGCCGAGCGCTACCGCCTGGGGCCCGGCGAAATGATCATTGCCAATCCCGCCAAGGGAGTTTTGCTGCGCTGGCGCGAATTGCTCAAGAGCGTCGCGCAACAGTATCCACGCAAGGCCGCAACGCAACCCAGACGCGTAAACCTCGAGAGCACTGCTCCCCTTGTCAAACTGCAGAACTCCCGCCGCGTTGCTGGTGCAGCGGGTTGGTCCGATGATCAGTACAAAATCTTGTTTCGGCCTCTACTGAAGGGCAAAGAAGCCGATTGGAGCATGGGTGATGACGCTCCACCAGCTTTCCTGTCTAGCTTGCAGCGGCCGCTCTGGGATTATTTCAAGCAGCGCTTTGCTCAGGTCACCAATCCGCCGATCGATCCTTTGCGCGAGTCGCACGTCATGTCTCTCGATGTTCCCCTTGGTCATGGCCATTTTCTCACTTCACCGATCCTTAGCGTCGCTGAACTTGCCGTGCTTACTGCTTCCCACGGCCCCGTACAGACCGTCGATTTTACGTTTCCCTCCAAAACTGGAGTCCCGGGCGCGCGCCGCTGTTTGACTCAGTGCCAAACTACCCCTCTGAGTAGTGGCGAACGCCCGAGGCTCCTCCTCCTTTCCGACCGCGCCATCGGACCAGAGCGCGCCGCAATTCCCGCGTTGTTGGCCGTCGCCAGCGCCTGGAAAAGCATGGTGAAAGAAGGTCTGGCAGATGTGCCGCTCGTTGTGGAAACCGCCCAAATCTTCGACACTCATCACGTGGCCATGTTGATCGCTGCCGGTGCCAGCGCCGTGGTTCCGCATTTGGCCGAAGAGTTTTCGGAAAGTGAAGAAGAAGGCTCTTTCGAGAAAGTGCGCAAAGGCATCTTTGCCGGATTGCGCAAAGTGCTGGCCCGTATGGGAATCTCCACGCTGGCCAGCTATCGCAACAGCCACCTCTTCGATGCCCTCGGTCTCGACGAAGATATCTGCCGCGAATATTTTGAAGATGCCGGTTGCTATCCCGGCACAAAAACTCTCGACCTCCTGCTGCAGGATTATTTGAAAATGCACGCCGCGGCCTACGAAGGCTCTAGCGACGAACTTACCGACCTCGGCCTCTATCGTTTCCGCAAAGGGGCGGAACTACACGCTAGCTCGCCAGAACTGGTTCGCCGGTTACATGCCCATGTGCGCCAACCTGAGGGTGGTCACTTTGCGGCCGTAGAAGAGCTTGCCGACGGCAAAGGCGTGACCTTTCTTCGCGACTTGCTGGAAATGGTGCCCGATCCTGCAATTCCAATCAGCGAAGTGGAGCCGCTTGAAGGCATCTTGCGCCGCTTCAGCACCCAGGCGATGTCACTCGGATCGCTAAGCCCAGAGGCCCACAAGACCCTTTCCGTCGCGATGAATCGCATGGGAGGCCGCAGCAATACTGGTGAGGGTGGCGAAGATCCCGATCTCTATCTCGCCGTGAACTCTGCAAACAAAATTAAGCAGGTCGCCTCCGGCCGCTTTGGTGTCACCGCGGAATATCTGGTTCGCGCCGAAGAACTCGAAATCAAGATGGCCCAGGGTTCCAAGCCCGGCGAGGGTGGTCAGCTCCCCGCCAGCAAAGTTACCGAGTACATCGCCAAAATTCGCCATGCCACGCCCGGCACGCCATTGATTTCTCCGCCGCCGCACCACGACATTTACAGCATCGAAGATCTGGCCCAGCTCATCCATGATCTGCATGCCGTTAATCCTGACGCGCGCATTGGAGTCAAGCTCGTATCCGGCACTGGCATCGGCGTCATCGCCGCAGGCGTTGCCAAGGCTGGCGCCAACGTCATCACAATCAGCGGCCACAATGGCGGCACCGGCTCTTCTCCACTCACTTCCATCAAGAACACTGGTCTGCCCTGGGAAATTGGTCTGCGCGAAACTCATGAAACGCTCCTGCGCGCTGGATTGCGTTCCCGTGTCGCTCTTCGCGTCGACGGAGGCATGCGTTTTTCGCGAGACATCCTCATCGCCGCTATCCTTGGCGCTGACGAATTCGGCTTTGGTACCGCCGCCCTTCTCGCCATCGGCTGCGTGATGGCGCGCCAATGCCATCTCAACACTTGCCCCGTCGGGATTGCTACGCAGGACGAAAAGTTACGCCTGCGATTCAATGGCAAGCCCGAAATGGTCATCGATTATTTCCGCGCCCTCGGCGAAGAAGTTCGCAAAGGGCTCGCCGACCTCGGTGTTCGCACGTTAGGTGAATTGCGTGGCTGGTATGAACGCCTGGAAACCCGTTCAGGCCTTGATGCGTTGCTGGTGATCCCTGCATCCAAGCCGCGTAGCGTCATGCCGCAACAGACCGCCGTTCTCGAGACCCTGGAGACCGAGCGCCGGTTTGAAGGAGTGGCGCACGGCGAAGGCGAACCCGCTCCCATTCACAACTACCATCGCAGCGTCGGCACGCAGCTCAGCGGGGAACGCATGCGACGACGGCTCCACGAAGGCTCTCAGGCGCCCAGCACACGCGAGTTTCGCGGCTCCGCGGGACAGAGCTTCGGTGCATTCCTCGATGCTGGTCTGAAGCTCAAACTTTTTGGTGAGGCCAACGATTACGTTGGCAAGGGTCTCTCGGGCGGCACTATTGCCATCCGCGCGGGAAACACAGCCTCGAAGCGGGGCGACGTGCTTGCTGGCAATACCGTTCTCTACGGTGCTACCTCCGGCCAACTATTCGTCGCTGGTCAAGCTGGAGAGCGTTTTGCCGTGCGCAATAGCGGCGCAGTCGCCGTCGTCGAAGGCGTTGGTCAACACGGTTGTGAATACATGACCGGCGGAATCGCCGTAGTTCTCGGTCCGGTCGGCTTGAATTTTGGTTCCGGCATGACTGGCGGTCTCGCCTACCTCCTGCGCAGCGTGGCCGAGCACGTCTTAAATCTTGAGTTTGTGCAGCCGTTTGAATTGGAAGAAACCGAAGAACGCAATCTGCGCCGCCTGCTGGAATTGCACGTTGCGGAAACCGAAAGTCCCATAGCCTTCCGCCTGCTCATGCAGAACTCCGCTCTGCCGCTGGTCCGCATTCAGCCCATTCATTTTCAGGGCACTTTGGAAACCGCCTGGCGGTTTCTTCCCGAGGTTCACGCTCCGGCGCTCGCAAGCCCCGTTTCCGATCTTCTGGTCGTGCCTCCAGCTGCTTTTCCACACTATGCATGAAGCTCGAATGAAGTTTCTCTTTCCTCTATACTGTTTAGGTATACTTTTATCCGAGACACAACACTATGGACTTTGACCAGCTAACTACCTTCGTTCAAGTTGCCAAACTCAAGAGTTTCTCTAAAGCCGGCCAAAAAGTGTTTCGCTCGCAATCGGCCGTCAGCGCTCAAATTCGCCAACTCGAACAGGCCTACAAGGCCAAGCTGCTCGACCGCTCCGCAAAATCCGTCGAACTCACGCCCTCCGGCGAAGTCCTCTTCGAATTTGCCGAACGCCTCCTTCGCCTCCGTGATGAGTCCATGCAGGTCGTCGCTGATCGCGGCAACCTCGTTCAGGGTCCGGTAGCCTTCGGCGCCAACGAAGCCACCTGTCTCTACCTCCTCCCCGATATTTTTGGTGAATTTCAGCGCCGCTACCCGCTCGTGAACATCAGCATCTATCGCAATTTCAGCCACAAGATTCTGCAACGCCTGGAAGAGGGTTCGCTCGATCTCGGCATCGTCACACTTCCCGTAAAATCGCCCAATCTGAAAATGCATGTGGTCAACCGCGATCGCCTGCGCTTCATGGTCAGCACAAAAAATCCGTTGGCACAAAAGAGCCACCTGACCCTCGAGGAAGTGGCCTCTGCGCCGCTGATTTTCCCCAAGACCGGCTACACCCGCCAGGTCCTCGACAAACTCTTCCGTCCGTATCGCTCGCGACTTCGTGTCCCCATGGAGCTGCCCAGCATCGGCATGATCAAAACCTTTGTCGCTGCCGACGTCGGTATCTCTATTATCAGCGAAAGCTTCGCTCGCGACCTCGTCAAGAGCGGCGAAGTGAAGCTCCTCAATGTCGATGGCGTCGATCTCTGGCGCGAACTGGCCCTGGTTTATCGCCGCGATCGCAGCCTCCCCCGCGGCGTCCAAGCCCTAATCGGCATGATCCGCGAACTCCGCAAACCACAAGAAGCCGCGCACACTTCCTAACTCTAAATAGGGCGTAGAGATGTTGTGCTATCGATTATTAAGAGGGTTTGACAAAGTTCGTGCTTCGGCTTTTTGCTGCCGAAATTCGTGCGGTGTGATTCCGTTCCAGCGCTTGAAGGCGCGGTGGAATGCTGAAGGCTCAGAGTATCCCAGGAGATACCCGACTTCGCCAATGGAGAGATTTCCGTCTTGCAGATAGTGCGTAGCGACTTGGCGTCGCGTCGAATCCAGAAGCTCCTGATAACTAGTGCCAGCAACCGATAGTCGACGCTGCAGAGATCGCGTGGAAGTCGCGAGAGCGCGTGCCACGTTTTGAATCTCCGTCTCTCCCTGAGAGAGATGTGACATAATTACGCGTCGAATTTCCATCGTCGCACGATCGCCTTCTGGCATTCGGCCAATGATTTCCTCCGCGTGTTTTTCAAGCACTCGCCGCAGGACAGGGTCGCGCCTCCTCATTGGAAGGTGCCAGGCTTCCTGCGAAAGACCGAAAGCATTACATGTTTGTTCGCCGCTGACTGGGCAACCGAGCACTCGCTCCATTTCCGAAATATCATCGGGCTTGTGCGAAAAACATACGAATGCGGCGCTCAGCCGGTTTTCTGTCTCTTCGCGCAGATGGAGGATGACCAGAGATACTCCGAACTCCACGGCCAGGGAATCCGCGGTTCCATGAAAGATGATTCGGCATGGATTGTCTTGGTCCCGTACCTCCAGCGTATAAGGCGCGTCGTTCAACCGGTAATATCGTGAAAGTTGATGAATTGCATCGGCCACAGTTTCACAGCTCACAATCAGATAGTCGAGAAGCGGAAATGCGCCAATCGGAGTCTCAACCGCCAACTTCATTCCTAAATTCTTCACTGGCCTTGTTCGTATCGCGTAGCCAAACATTTCTCCGAGTGCTTGGCATGGGATTCTTGCGTCCGGATCATCTAACTTAGATAAATCCAGCCCGACTGCCGCTAACAGCGCCTGCCTGTCATAACCCACGCGGCAGAGTGCCTCAAAGAAAACGCGTGCGGTGTTTACAGGATTTGTGACGCTATTATTCCCCCTTGCTTCAGAATGTTTGGCGTTTCTTGTCAATTTTTTGGCAGATGCGGTCATTGTCTACTCGCTGCTTCCTGCTGCATTCTGCCACGCAGATTGGCTGCTCTCAAGCCGCGATTCTCGCCGTTAGATGGGCAGACTGGATGAAATAAGGGAGGCTCAGATGTTTAAAATTGTTACCGCTACCTGTCTCTTGACTGCTTCTTTTGCCGCTATTGCATGGGTGCAGGCAACTCCATCCTTGGCGGGCTCTCCACCAACAGTGGATTCGACGGTTGTAGAGGGCGCTGACAAATATTTGCGTGCGGTCTTGGTTGGTGACGCGTCTGCCGTGGCAGGTATGTTTCGTGAAGACGCGACCCTAATGCCCAGTGATTGTCCTTTGTTGCGTGGACGCCTCGCGATTCAGCAGTACTACAGCGAATGGTTCAAGAGTCCGGAAAAAATAACTGCATTCACCTTCACGCACTTGGAATCCCCGATCCTGGGCGACACGGCATTCGACGTCGGCACGTACAACCAGACTCTGTCAATTACTGGAGTCGGCCCCGTGAACATCGCTGGAAAATATAGCGTCATCCTGAAGCGCTCGGGTGGAGAGTGGAAAATTGCTTACCTCATCTTCAACACCGACTCTCCGTCCAAAATGCCGTCTGCGGCCTCAGGAACAAGATGATTACTATCGCAACCGCCGAGCACGCACGTCGAAACGGAAAGGGCCACGCATTAACACTGAGCGTGGCCTTCACTTTCTCGCAATCTGCTACTTCGCGTTCAAATCCATGCTCGCAATCGACCGCGTGATCACATTCTCCTGAATCTGGATCAGGTCGGTGTCCGCGAACGTCATTCCCAATATTGTGAAAATATCTCCGCCGCGCGATACCACCACCAGCGTGCCAGACCAATCATGCTGGTCCGCCATGCCGCGATATTTGTACTCCACGGCGGGCATGCCGCTCACTACCATCTTTCGCTCGGAAATCAGCCGGTAATTTTCATACACTTCGCGCAACCGGTTCTCCACCGTTTTTGCCGCGGATTCCAGCGACGCTTTCGTTTTCTCGTGGCCAATCACCATCAGCGTGGATTCATTGCTCGTGCCCATCGCCACGATGGCGTTCGGCAGCGTCTGCCCCGCGCCTTCGATAATCTGCCAGCTGGGCGCTTTATACATGTGAAAGCCAAATTCATGGTTGATGTACAGGTTGCCTTGAATCTCTTCCTTAATCGGCGCAGGCTCTTCCTTCGGTGGAGGAGGGGGCGCAGCCGCGGTGGTCAGCGCTGCCTTTGGCGCTGCACTGGAATTTTTCAACGCAGGCGCGCTCGTATCCATGGTCACCGGTGTTGCCGCGGGAATTTCTGGCCGCGCATTGGCATGCGTTACGACCGCCGCAGTTCTTTCACGCTTCGTCGACTCCGCAGCCGCACCCCCACTCGTCGTATTCTTTGCTACCGCTGGTTCTGTTTTGATCGGAGTTTCATTACTCGGTTTTGCCGCGGGCTGCGGTTGCGCCTTGGCCGGTTCGCCCGTTGCGGGTGTGCTCGGAATAATCTGCGCGATCTTGTCTTTCTCCACCAGCACATACCCAAAGTCCGTTTTCACTTTGAACATGTTGTCTTCGTACGCCACGATTACGCCGTAAAGCTTCTTCCCATCTTTCAGGCGGATTTCGTCGGCGTGTATCGTGGACGCGGCAAGGCTCGCGCCCACCAGTGCGGCCACTCCTAGAAGAATTCGACAATGACTGGGTATGACCATGGGGTCAGTATGCGGCGCGTCGCCGCCCACTGCAATACTCACCCCGGTGGCGGTGTCCGGCGTGCTACCTCTGCTAAGATCGTGGCCATACGTCGCGTCACCCGCCCCAGTTCTGCGATCGCCGCATCAAGCCGCGTGCGCGTTGATTCCGGTAATTGCGCGTGATTCTGCTGCAATGCCAGAGCCTCCGCCAGCAGTCGCAATTCTTTCCTGTGCCGCGGATTCAAGCGCTCCCACAACCGCCGCTTCTCACTCCGGTTCCGCCCCAGCCAGCTCTCGCCACTCTCCGCCGGCCGCCCGCTCTGCGGCTCTTCCACTCGTGTAGTATTGTTCGTCTGTCGAATCATTCAAGCCCCGATCTTCGCACTCCCGTTGGGGCGGCTTTACGTCGCCTTCTGGGTTCATCCCCGCAATTTCTCCAACGACTCCCCATTGATATGCTCGCCATCCTGCACAAATCCCGTCACCCGCATTGCCCGTGTCTCATACACCAACCCCCCATATTTGTCGTACACGTCTGGAAACAAAATCACCTCAAATAAACCGCGCTGATCCTCCAGCGTTACAAACATCATGTTCCGGTAATTCTTTGTACCCACGTGCCGGTATGTCACCACCCACCCGCACAGTGTTACCCGTTTTCCATGCAGTTTTGGCAATTCGTCGCTCCACACCTCGCCATGACGCGGCAGAAAATCCAGCGGATGCCCACTGACGCACACTTCCAGAATTTCGCGCTCGTACCGCAGCGCCTGCTCCGGTGTGTAATCACTTGTGTGCATTTCGCTCAACGCCAGCGCAACAGAATCGTCCTGCTCCATCTCCGCAAACAACGCCGGCGTGCTATCCGTTGCTGTGGTAACCGCCGTGGCGCTCGCAGCCGCCGCTCCTGCACCCGCAATTGACGTGTCTCCACCCGCGCTTCCAATTAAGTTGTCATCCCAAACTCGCGCATTTTGCGGGTGAGAGATCTGCTTTTGCCTCACACCCACCCGCCCGCGCGCCTGCAACAGATTCCACTGCCACAGCATCGCCGGGCGCGTCATGCCGCAAACATCATCGAACGCCCCACACTTGATCAGCGCCTCAATTTCGTCCCGTTCTGCAGGAACCCGTTGCAGGAAATCTTCCAGCGACTGGAACGTCCCGCCAGCCTCGCGCTCGCCCACAATCGCACTGATCGTCTCCACGCGCAGTCCTTTCACC
Organism: Candidatus Acidiferrales bacterium; assembly: GCA_963748365.1. Classification (GTDB taxonomy): domain Bacteria; phylum Acidobacteriota; class Terriglobia; order Acidiferrales; family UBA7541; genus Acidiferrum. The sequence continues at coordinate 69,127 of CAVVJG010000033.1, read as the reverse complement.
TGCATCAATCCCACACGCAAAGCGAGCTTGCCTGTTGCACGCACTTCCGGCTCCGTGGTGTATTCCATGCGCGAGCAATTCACCGAAGGCAGCCGCACGGAAATTCCCCAGCGCTTGGCCTCCTCCACGTACGCCGACACGTGGTAAAAACCCGCTCGCGCGCTGCACATCGCCGCCAGAAATTCCGCCGTGTGATGTGTCTTCAGATACGTCATGCGATACGAGATGTCCGCATACGTTGCAGCATGCGCTTTGCAGAAGCCGAAGCCCGCGAATTTCTCCACCATCATCCAGGTCTCTTCGCGTGCCGGGCCCTCCAGCCCCATCTGCTCCGCGGCTTTCAGGAATTTTCCACGCAGCCGTTCGCGTTCACGTTGCCCGGAAAACTTTGCCGCAGAACGCCGCACGATATCCGCTTCCAGCAACGACATATCGCCGACCGCCTGCGCAATCTGCATCACCTGCTCCTGATAAATGCATACGCCCAGTGTGTCTTCCAGAATTTTCCGCAAAGATTCATGTGCGTAGGTGATCGGCTCCTCCCCGCGCAACCGCTTCAAAAACAGCTCTTTCGAGCCATATTCAGCCGCCCCGGGACGTATCAGCGCCAGCGCCATGGCCACTTCTTCCAACGTGCGCGCCTTCATCGTGCGCAGTAGCCCGCGCATCCCCGGCGACTCAATTTGGAATAATCCCATCGTTCGGCCCGCAGCTATCACCTCGCACGTGTCCTGGTCGTTTTCCGGAATAGCCGCAAAGTCGATCCTCCGCGCCTTAGGACAAGGCGTAACCCCATCCGGCGCCACCTTGTGTTCTTTTCGTAGGGGTGCAGCACTGCCGCGCCCCATGTCCGCAGGATTGCTCCTGTCGGCAGTTTGTCCTTCCGCTTGTTTCAGCGGCTCGCCACTCGTCACTCGCCACTCGTCACTTTTCTCAATGTTATCCAGCGCCAGCGACATCGTCGTCAGCCCGCGCTGCCCCAGCAAATCCATCTTGATCAATCCCTGTGCCTCGATCGCATTCATGTCGTACTGCGTCACCACGATCCCTTTCGTGGCGCGTTCCAGCGGCACCAGGTGCGTCAGCGGCTTAGCGGAAATCACCGTGCCGCACGGATGAATGCCCAGGTGTCTCGGCGCGTCGTCCAACCGCAGCGCCACCTGCAGAATTGTTTTCCACGGCTCGTCGTGTACCGGCAAATCCCGGCATTCCGGCAGAAGCTTTATGGCATCGAGCAGTTCACGCACCGGCCGGTGCGGCAATCGCTTCGTAAAATGATTCACTTCGCCGGGCGGTACCCCAAACACTTTCGCCACTTCGCGCACCGCCAGCCGCGCGTGCATGGTGATGAAGCTGCCGATCATCGCCACATGCTCCGCGCCCCAGCGTTCGTACACGTAATCGAGCAGTTCGTCGCGCCGCGCCCCGCAAATATCGATGTCGATGTCCGGGCAATCGCCGCGCTGCATGTTCAGGAAGCGCTCGAAATACAATCCCCAGCGAAGCGGGCACACACGGGAAATTCCCAGGCAATAGGTGACCATCGAACTGGCCGCCGACCCGCGCGCCACTGCCGGAATCCCGCGCCGGTTCGCCTCTTCCACGATGTCCCACACCAGCAGAAAATACGGCGCCAGGTTGAGTTTCTCGATCACTTCCAGTTCGTGCGTCAGCCGCGAAAGCACTGCCGGCCGCAACGGGCGATAGCGTTTTCGCGCACCTTCAAAGCTCAGCTTCCACAAATACGAAAACGGCGATTCCTCCGGTGGCACGGGAAATTCCGGAAAAATCGTTTTACCGAGTTCCAGCTCCAGGTTGCACCGCTCCGCAATCTCCAGCGTCGCGCGCAGCAGCTCCGGATGATCAGGAAAGAGTCGCTGCATCTCTGCCGCTGCCTTGAACCACGCTTCCGGCGTAGTGATTTCCGGCGGCTCCACCGTGGTCAGCAAACTGCCCGTGCGAATCGCATTCACCGCGCGATGATGCAGATGCTCTTCCGGCCGCAGAAAGTGCACATTGTTGGTGGCCACTAAAGGGATGTTGAGCTGTTCACCCAAACGCTGTGCCTCGCGCAATATCCGCCCATCGCCAGCGGAAAGATGCAGAATCTCGATGTACAGCCGATTGCCAAAAATCTCCTTCATTCGCCCCAATAAAAAAACCGCCCGTGATTCGCACCCCGCCTCCCACGCTACCTCTTCCGCCCGGGTGCCGGACCCTACGTTTTTAAGGGTGCGGGTTTTCTCTTTCCCCATCCGCAAAACTTCCGCCGCCGGGCACAACGCAATTATGCCCGCACTATGCTCCGCCAATTCCTCCAGCGTCACCGCCCGCCCATCGCTCTCTGCAAACGTTGTTTCCCCCAGTCGCAACGCGCCAAGCTGCCGCAGCGTCGTCAACCGGCACAAATTGCTGTACCCCCCCATATCCATCGCCAGCAGCACCATCGGCATTACGCATGTATTGTCCCGCCTGCTCTGAGCCCCGTCATCCCGGCCGGAGGGCCGATGGCTTTTATCGGCCCATAGTGGAGGGATCTCTCTTCCTCCACCCGCCGCTTCCACTTCTACTACCACACCCACAATCGGCTTCACCTTTGCCGTTTTCGCTGCCTGATAAAACGGCACCGCCGCATACATCCCGTTGCTGTCCGTCAACGCCACGGCGGGCATCTTCTGCTCCACGGCCGCGGCAATAATTTCTTCCGGAGGATTCACTCCCCGCAAAAATGAATAATGGCTGTGACAATGCAAATGCACGAACATGGGTTTGCCCCGAAGACTTCAAGTTGCATGGTAGGGAGGCGGGAAGGGAAGAAATCTAACTGATTTCCGATAACTCTCTCTTTAGGAGGTCGGGGCTTCAGCCCCGCCGTAAAGTCCGCGAAGAACCCCAATTTAAGAGTCTCATTTCCACGCTTTTTCTTGATTAAAACTGGCGCGTCAAACTATCGACCTTGCTCTACATATGCTAGGTCTTTCCAAGTCTCATCACCCCAAATCTTGGTCAGTAACGCTCCTTGTTTGGGGTCAGCAGTCTCTAACTTTTTTGAGTGCTGCGTTCCTATTGATATCCCTAAGCGGAAAATTTATCAGCGTATCCATAGTTTTTGTCGATGCTAGCGCTGCTATCGTACCCCATTCAATATCAACACTATACGGATCGAGTATACATAAGGCCCTCTTGAACGAGTTGTAAGGGAAATTGGGCAAGATTTCCGCGCGAAGCTTTTCATTTGCATCACCGACATAGAAATGAACCAACTTCAATTCTGGTCGGGCACCAATTAAGCTCTTAATTCTTTCAATTTAGATTGTTCGATATCAATATAATGATATTCAGTGAATTTATTTCGAACGTTGAGTGCATTTAGCGGAGAGCCGGGAATGAGTCGTTCTGCATCTTCCTTCAAGACAAATTCACCACCTCCGGCAAATGCATCAATGTATGCATATCCCTTACACCAAGATTGTTCTTTGAGAATCGTCGTATAGGCCGCGGCGTACTCGCGAATGATGTGAAGCTTAATTTCAAGACCGATTGCTTCCGGTTCAAGTGTCATAATGCAGGTTATAGCATATTTAAATAAAGATAGCTGTCATCTCGATAAACACGGCGTCGACAGCACCAGGCCGTTTTCCTTCGTGGCGTAATGTTCGCGCAGTTCCAGTCCTTTTCCATAAAACACCGCGTTCCAGCCATACCGCCCGCGCACTTTGTCTACTTCACGGTTGAGATACCACCTCCGGTTGGCATCCGTGTCAAACAGCTCATTCTGCCGGCGGTCCACATCCAGGTTCGTCACACTCACGCCCACATGGCGAATCGCCACGCGGCGCGTAAACAGCTTGCTGAACAACTCCTTGGTAGCGGCGAGCAATTCGCGCTCGTCATTCGTCGGGTGCATCAATCGAACCGTCTGATGCGCGGAAAAATGGTCCACATACCGCAGCCGCACTCCGGCTGTATTTGCCTGCTTGCCATATTCGCGCAGCGTCGACCCAATCCGCTCATTGAGATATTCCAGCAAGCCGCCAAGAAACTCCGTGTCGATCGTGCCGCCCTCAATGGTCGTCTCGCGCGAAACCGATTTTGGCGTGGAGGGCAGCATCACTTCGCGCCCATCGAGCCCCCGCGCGCGCTCCCAAATCTGCTGGCCAATCACGTCGCCAAACGCCGCCACCAGCACCGGCTTCGGCACCATGCGCAATTGCCCAATCGTCGAAATGCCGCGCTCCGCCAGCGCTCCTGCGTGCGTGTGCCCGATGCCGTGCAGCTTGTCCACCGGCAGCGGCGCAAGGAAGTTCTCTTCCATGCCCGGCTCTACAATCCGGAATCCGCGCGGCCGCTCCAGCCGCGAAGCAATCGACGCCACCACTTTCGTGCGCGCCGCCCCTACAGACACGCTCAATCCCGTGCGCCCCAGGATCTCCGCCTGCAAACGCCGCAACGTCGCTTCGTAATCTGGGTACAACCGCTCCGTCCCCGCAAAATCCAGGTAGAAATCGTCCAGCGCGGCCGTCTCAACCGCCGGCGTATACGTCTCCAGAATCCGTCGCACCCGCTCGGCAAAGTCGGCGTAATGCTCATATTGTCCCGGCACCACGATCGCCTTCGGACAGATGCGCAGCGCGTCACGAAAGCTCATCGCCGTTTTCACGCCGCGGAATTTCGCTTCGTAGCTCGCCGACGCCACCACGCCGCGCCCCACTAGGACGGGCTTCCCGGCCAGCTTGGGATTCAGCACCTGCTCTACGGAAGCGAAGAACGCGTCCACATCGACATGCACAATATGCGGCGATTTCTCCGCCGCGCGCGCTTTGTCTCGCCCCAGCCAGCGCGTAGGGAACCACGCCCGTTTTTCCGGCGCAGTCACAGCCCCAGCCGCAGCTGCGATTTCGGCACGGTTGGCGGCTTGTACGGGCGTCTCAAATGCATTGTCCGGCGTGGCGAGAAGGACGGCGTCGGCGTTTTCGACACAGGCGTTCATGGCAACTCCTTGGCAGGGAAGCGGCTCTGCGCTACTTTTAACGGGTGGCGTCCGGCTCGGGAGAGCCCGAAGGCAATGGAGTCGAAGCCACCCGTTCCCGTTTCCTCTACCGTCCCGACTGTAGGCGAACAAAAAGCGAAAGTCAAGAATTGTTTTCAAGCACGGAATACCCGCCATCTATATAATTCATTGGTGTATTATTCAAATAATTATCATAACGGGGTGCCGCACCCTTCGGTTTTAAGGGTGCGGATTTTGCTTTCATGCGTAACCCCTTGAATCGCTATTACGGACAAGGTGACCTCCATTTCACCTTCAGTTGTTATCACAGACGACCGTTGCTGGAGACGTCCCAAAACCGCGACATATTCGTGAAAAATCTGGACGAAGTTCGGAACCGGCATAACTTCCGATTGATCGGTTACGTTGTAATGCCTGAACACGTTCACCTGCTCCTAGGGGAGCCAAGAGATTTGATACTTCTAAAGCGCTACAGGTGCTGAAGCAGAAAGTTTCCCTTGAGTTACATGAATTACAAGAACTGTCGAGAGCGGTCTGCGGAAGAGGAATAGGTGCAACACCCTTTTGGCAACGACGGTTTTACGACTTCAATGTATATAGTGCGAAAAAGATTAAAGAAAAACTGGAATACATGCACGCAAATCCAGTAACGCGAAAACTGGTGTCGCATCCGAAAGATTGGCCGTGGAGCAGCTGGTCACACTACGTACTTGGGGAAGGAGGATTGATCCGAATCGATTCGTGCGGAGACGGATAGAAAATTCAAAGTCCGCACCCTTAACCCGAAGGGGTGCGCCACCCGGCTGGACTCAACCTATTGCGGACGCCTCAGGTGGTTCGAATGTGTAGTTTGTAATAGCGAGACCCCTGGGTCTCGACGAGAATTCTAGTTCCAATGCGTTCTCTGTAATAACCGCCTTTTCGACTGCACAAATTCCGCCACCAAGCCTGCAGTCTCTTCGCCCGACATCGTTGCGGCATCAATTTCCGTTGTCAGCAGAATCGACGTTGCGACATCCGCGCTGCATTCCAGACAATATTTTTCTTTTTTTCCAGGAAGCTCAAATAGTTCCGTCCGGCGCCCACAAACCTCGCATTGGAAAAGAGACGATTCTGTACTACCCTTCGCACCGCATGCCATCGACGTTCCTCCCATGGCCCGCACTTGGCGGTATCAACATCACAGCAATACAATGCTAGGAAAACCTGGTTGAATAAATCCTGAGCCTTCCATTAGGATTTCGTAAGTCCCAAAACTACCCGATAAATAGAAACTCTTCGCACAATCAACTTTTGACCCATCCCCGTAGTACTCCCAGCAGCCGTATCTATTTGGAAAAAGTACAGTTGCCATCGACCAATTACGCGTTACAATCACCCCAGAGATTTACGAGTAGTCTCCCAGCTCAGGTGTCCCCCAGAGCGGATTTACGAGAGTAAATGAGTCGGTCGCGCCTATCACCGCGGGCCCTATCAAGGTGGCAGATTTCTGCCGCTTGCACGATTGTGTGTGTTTCGTCCTGTTTTGCCGCCCCCAGACTGTACGCCCAGGATTCTGCGGAAGCGGCTCGTCAGGAAAAAGCCCGCAAGGCCGCGCAGCCGCAAAAGCAGCAGCCCCACGTTTACACCAACGAAGATTTACAGCGTTCGCAAATTCTCACCCAGGAAGATCGCACCGTTGCCGAAGCGCGTAAGAAAAATGCTGCGCCTCCTGCCGTGAACGAAGCCTCACCGTCAAACGCGCCTGCACAGGAAGCCGCCGCCACTGAATCGCTGGGAGAAATTGCCCGCCGTATTCGCCGAGAAAAAGCAGCACGCCAGGCCGAGCAGGCCCGCAAAGTTCCACCGCCGTCTCCATTCCCCATGGAGTTGCCGCACGAAACAAATCTAGCGCATCCCAAACCGCTCAGCCCCGCGCTGATTGCTCCATCTGCATCGCCTTCGAAGCCGTTTAAGCCAGCGACTCCTTCGGGTTCCGTGAAGCGCGATCCATTTTCCCGTGCTGCAATTCCTGCGGCCCCGCGCAGCAATTCCGTATCTGCGCCGATGCCGAATCCGATATTGCCCTCCACCCCGGCCCCACCGCCGATCGTGGCTCCGCCCACTACGATGCACTCTTCGCCCGTTATCTCGAAGACTCACGTTGACTCCGTGCGAATACAGCCAGGCGACTCGCTCTGGGATCTCTCGCGGCAATATCTTGGCAAAGGCTCTCGTTGGCAGGAATGGCTTAGCCACAATCCAGGCATCGGCGATCCTCGTCGCATGCAGCCCGGCACGGTCCTGCTTGTTCCCCCCGGCGGAATCAAGTCCGCGGCTCATTCTGAGCCAGAAACTATACTTCGACCCGAGGTGCACTCTCCTGGCACGATTTCCGTCCGGCCCGGTGACTCCTTGTGGAAGATCGCCGCGCAGCATCTCGGTGGCGGCACGGATTGGCCCTGCCTGGCTCACGCCAACCCTAACTTGCCGGACGTTGACCTAATCTACCCCGGCCAATCGTTGATACTCCCCGCCACCTGCACAGTGGGAGTCCACCCTAGAGTCGCTTTGCGCTGACCTCTCGTCGTCAACCCGAGTAATCCGAGTAACCTCAATGCTACTGCTCACTCTGTATCCGGTATTGCGTCTATTGCAGATTAGGTAGTTCCGGGTGGGGCCCGGCAGGTTTGCTTTCTAACTCTTCATGAAGAAGGGATGGTGTGTTCATGCATCTTGCGCACAAATCTGTTTCGAGCTTGGCCGTTGGCCTGTTCCTGTTTGCAAGCACCGCCACGGCGCAATTCAAGAATGGAAGTCAGCCAACGGAACTGAATATTCCACGTGTCAGCCAACACGGCAGTGTAGAGCAGACTATCGGTATTTCAACAGTAACCATTAACTATCATCGGCCCATCGCTGGCGATCGCGAAATCATGGGCAAGATCGTCCCCTACGGAAAAGTCTGGCGCGCTGGCGCGAACGAAAATACCACCATCACTTTTTCCGATGATGCCGCCGTGGAGGGGAAGCCGCTTTCCGCCGGCACTTATGGCGTCCACATGTTTCCCGACAAAGACCAGTGGATTGTAGCGTTCTCTAAGAATTCCACTTCCTGGGGCAGTTTCAGCTACGATGAAAAGGAAGATGCCCTGCGCGTCACCCTGAAACCCGGCACTGGCGAACAGTTCGACGATCTGACCTACACTTTCGATGACGTGAAGCCAGACTCTGCCGCCGCCACTCTGCGCTGGGCAAAAGTTACTGTGCCATTTCGCATCTCATTCGACGTGAAAGCCATCGTGCTCAAGAGCATTCGCAATCAGCTTCGCAGCGTCGGCGGATTCACCTGGGCCGGCTACGACGAAGCCGCAAATTGGTGCCTCGATAACAACTACAATCTCGAAGAAGCTCTCAAGTGGGAAGACACCTCAATCCAGAATGAAGATCGCTTTGAAAATTGGGAGACCAAATCCCGCATCCTCGAAGCCATGGGTAAAAAAGACGAAGCCGCACAGGCTATCGCGACTGCGCTCGAGCGTGCCACTGCTCAGCAAATTTATGTTTACGCACGCGGCTTGCAGCGGCAGGGAAATGCCAAGCGCGCTTTTGAACTTTATCCCATGGTGGTCAAGAGAGACCCCAATCACTGGCTCGCCCATTTGGCCCTTGCGCGCCTCGCTTCCAACGCAGGCGATTTTGCGACCGCTACCAAAGAACTGAAACTCTCCATGGCGGACGCGCCCGCGGCGAACAAACCATTTCTGGAACCATTCCTGGCCAAGACCGAAGCCAAAACCGACTTCAACAAATGATCTTTCCTTCGGGGATGTGTGATTTGGGTTTGTCATCCCGAGCAACGCGAAGGATCCCAACCCAAATTTTTTACATCTCCGCTATTCGCACCTTCTAATGTCAACCTGTCTCCCTCACCCTTGCAGATTGCGGGTGAGGGATCTGACTATTGCAGCAAACACGCAAAATCTCCGCGACCAATTGACTTTATCTAACTGTCAAATTAATCTCCGCCCACCAGCAAATTGCGCTCCCCAATACCTTCTTCTGCGTCTTGCGCAATCGTTGGCACTGAGGTTCGACTCATGAAATCTGTTCCCGCGTCTCTGGGCGTTGCCGCTCTTCTGGTTTCCTTCGGTGCCCCGCCGCTGCTTGCCCAAATTTCCCCGATTCTTCCGTCGCAAAAAGTCCCGCTCTCTGATCGTGTGGTCGCCTACCAGATCGACGCCAACTATCACGCCAAGACGCACAGCCTGGATGGCAACGAAACTCTTACCTGGACTAACAACACCGGCCAGCCACAAGATCGCCTTCCGTTCCATCTCTACCTCAACGGATTCCAATTGAAATCCACATTTGCGCGCGAAGGCTACGAACTCGGCAACCGCGACGTCGAGCCAGGTTCCAAGTGGGACGACAAGAAATATGGCGAAGACATCATTAAGTCCCTCGAAGTTCTCGGTATGGGCGACCTCACTAGTCAGCTTCGTTTCACTCATCCAGACGACGACAACCTGGACGACAGGACCGTCGTCGAAGTTCATCTTCCGCGCCCGGTCGCTCCCAACGAAAGCATCACCTTTAAGATTTCCTTCCACGATCAATTTCCCGAAGTTGTTGCCCGTACCGGTTATAAGCGAGACTACCTGCTGGCCGCACAATGGTTTCCCAAAATCGGCGTCTGGTGGAAAAACGCCTGGAACTGTCACCAGTTTCACGCCTCCACCGAATTCTTCGCGGATTTTGGCACCTACGACGTGAAGCTCACTCTTCCTGCAAATTTCAATGTGGGCGCTACCGGCGTGCAGACTTCCGAATCCTCAAACAACGACGGCACCAAAACGCTCACCTTCAAAGCCGAAGATGTTCACGACTTTGCCTGGACCGCTGACCCCACCACAAAAATTGTCGAAGACTCCGTGCAGATCAGCAGCGGCGCCGTGAAAATCCGCCTGCTGATGCAGCCAGGTCACACGGCCAGCGCTTCCCGCTATATGCAGGTTCTTAAAGGCACGATGCACAAGTTTGACGAATGGTACGGACCCTATCCTTACGCGCAGATCACCGTCGTCGATCCCCCACATGGCGGAGGAGCTTCCGGCGGTATGGAATATCCCATGTTCATTACCGCCGACACCGCCTGGTGGGTTTTCGACGGTTTTAAGATCTCCGAAGTTGTCGTCGAACATGAATTCGGTCACCAGTATTGGTACGGCATGGTCGCCACAAATGAGTTTGAGGAAGCGTGGCTCGACGAAGGGATCAACCAGTACTCCGAAAGCAAGGTTATGGATGCGTTGTATGGCAGCGATGCAGACATGCTAAACACCAGAGTTGCCACCGCCAACGAACTCGGTTTCGATCGCATCGGCTACATCGGCGTTGCCGAATTCGACCCCATGACTCGCCCCGGATGGAAATATTTGAACTTCGATTCTTACGGCGGCATCACCTACAGCAAGACCGCCCTCGTGCTGCTCACTCTTGAACATATCATTGGCGAGCAAAAAGTCCGCGAAGCGCAGCGCCTCTATTTCGAGCGCTACCGCTTCAAGCATCCCACTGCCGACGATTTCCTCAGCACTATCAATGAAGTCGCCGGCCAAGATCTAGACTGGTATTGGAATCAGGCTGTCCGCGGCACGCCAATCCTCGATTACCGCATCCTGAACGCCTTCACTGAACGTGCCGATTGGACCGACAAGAACGCGCCGAAAGAAGAAAAGCCGGGGGAGACGGAATACCTCAACAGTGTTGTCGTCCATCGCAAAGGAGAATTTGTTTTTCCTGTCGTCCTCGACGCGAAGTTTGATAATGGCGAATCCATCCGTGAACGCTGGGACGGACGGGATCGTTGGCACCGCTTCTCCTGGCAGAAGAAGGCCAAGCTCGTTTCCGCAGAAATCGATCCCGACCACGCCATTCCTCTCGACCACGATCGCTTTAACAACAGTTGGCTCCACGATTCCGATTCCCATGCCACGCGAAAGATTGCCGGCTACTGGATGCTGTTCACTCAGTGGCTTTCTCAACTGCTCGCGTGGTTGGTCTAAGGAGGCACGATGAATCGCCCCATTCGAGACGGCTTCTCGCTTGTCTGGCGTCATCAGCGGCTGGTCTGGTGGATTTTCTTCGTCAATCTTCTACTTGGCTTTCTCGCTTCCATCGCCCCCCGCCTTGCGCTTCATTCCTCGCTCGACAAGAGCCTTTACTCCCGTCAATTGAGCCAGGGTTTTGACGTTACCGTGTTTATGGAAATGCTCGCGAAACCGGAGGTTTCCCTCGCTTCCGCTCTTGCAGGATCCGTTGTCATCAGCATCATTTTCCTCTTTTACATGCTTTTTCTTTCCGGAGGAATCCTTTCCGTTTACACCTTCGATCGCAAGTTCTCTCGAGGCGAATTCTTTGCATCATGCGGTGCATTTTTCTGGCGCATGTTCCGCCTGCTCCTCTGCTCCATAATTCCATTTGCCGTGGTGTTCGCTCTGCTTACCAGAGTACAGATCGTTTCAGGAAAAATGGCTTCCAGCGCGCAGTGGGAGATGCAAGGCTTCTGGGTGCAAGTCGCCGGCTCGCTGCTCTGTCTGTTGCTCGTGCTATTTGTCCGCGCCTGGTTCGATGTGGCTCAGGTGCGCACCGTCCGCGATGAAGTTCGCGGAATGTTCCTGCTCACCTGGCGAACCTTCCTTCTCTCCATTCGCAACGCGCCGCGCCTGGTCTTTATCTATTTCTTGATTACCATCGTCGGCGCGCTCCTCGCCGTCGCGGCGTGGTTCTTCTGGCTCAAGATTCCACACCAGTCCTTCGGTGCCAGTTGGCTCCTGTTGGAACTCTTCACTCTCTTTATGGTTGGTCTTAGACTTTGGCAGCGCGCCGCTGTCGCCCTCTGGTACGAAAATTATTCAGAGTCGCATCCAGCATTCGTCCCAGTTCCCCTAGCACCCTTGCCGCAGGAACTCGTCGAGATCGAAACCGTGCCGGTGCTCCCGCCTCCCCTCGACGAAGGTGGCCAACCCGCAACATGAAAATGTAATTGCGCCAGTGCTAAAACACGCGTCCAAGTTGGAAAAACCACTTGTGGTGGCCCGTGTCGCCAACGCTTCCGCCTAGATAAACCGGTCCCAGGAACGTCTCCGCTACAATCCCACCGGCCCCGTCACCCGAAAGTCGAGGTGCACTTGGATCTCCGTACATTTTGCCGATTTCGCCCGAGGCCGTCAGATACACTTGCTTGCCAACAAATGGAGGAAGCGTAAATATTTTGTACAGGTAGCCCACTCGGCCAAAGAAATACTGATTGCCGAATAGTTCGTGCAAGCCATAGGCGCTCAATTGACGGGGTCCACCCAGGAAAAATTGCGGGGTTCCTACGTGACTGTATCCAAACGTGCTTCCCCCTCGAGCATTTATGAATGCCGAACTTTTCCTCGAAACCGGGTGGTAATATGCTGCGTACAAGTCCAGAGATGGAAATGCCTCTGTCGCACCCGGGAAATTGTCGAAATATCTGAAATTCGCCTGAATGTAATGGCCCTTCGTGGGAATAACCGCCTCATTTGTGTGGTCGCGTACGTAGTTCATCTGTAGCGCTCCCACAGCCCCACTGAACGATGAAAATTCCGGTTGCCCCAGGCGCAGTGTCGCATCTTGATAGCCATATCCGTAGCCCACCGACAGTTGATTGAAGCGATTGAACAAGTATCCGAAATTGACGCCTCCCAGGACGTTGTTCAGCCGGTAAATTGCCCGCGGATCGCTCTTCTGATAGATGTTGAATGTCGACTGCGACGCATTCAAAAATGGCTCCACAAACCATCTGCTCAATGGCTTGATCGGCTTGAACAACTGTGTCTGTATTCCATACGTTTCACCAAATTCAAAATCGGTTCTCCACTCTGAACGATATCCCGCCACATCCATGAACGTCAGCCGCCCGCCCATCGTGAATGTCACGTCGTCTGTCTGCGATCCATCGATCACAAACGAAGGCTGCAGCAGCGGAGGCGCGTAACTCTTTTCGTGCACTCTCACCAGTAATTCCGACCGCCCGTTTTCCTCAACTACGTCGTAGGTGAGGCTCTCGTAGCGCCCCACGCCTGTCAGTCTTGTCAACATTCCGTCCAACTGATCCGTATTCAGCGGCTTTCCCATCAGCGGCGTCAGGAAATCTTCGATGGTCTTTCCTGCCCCTTCATCAATTCCGACTACTTTCACGAAACTGGGAACAATGGTCCTGCTCCGAACCCGCGAGTGCTTCTCTCGCTGGTATTCTGCCCAGTCCGCATCATTTAATGTGTACGTCTTCAGAATCTGGGCTTTCGCTTCCGCCGCCGCATAGCCTTTTGCGATCAATTCTTTGGACTTTACGTAATCGGAAGTCGAGAATCCCTCAACCTCCGCGCGAACGATCAAATCCGCGCCGGCCATTCCACGCAATTCTGTCTCCGCAATGATCAATTCCACCGACCGTCCTAACACGCTGAACGCCGACACAATCTCCTTTGTGCTTGCTTTGGATATCTGCAGGTGTACCGCAATCACCACGTCCGCGCCCATCTGACGCACTACGTCGGTCGGAAGATTGTCTACCAGTCCCCCATCGACAAAGATTTCATTCCCGCGCCGCACGGGAGCGAACACTCCTGGAATCGAAATCGTGGAACGCATTGCGTCCGACAGGGAACCATCTTTGAAAACATAAGCTTTGCCGGAAATCAGTTCTGTGGAAACGCACCGGAAGGGAATAGGAAGGTCATCGAACGACGGGATGGAGGAATACGAAACCGTTTCGCGATCAATCAGCAGATTTATCTGTTGTCCCGAATTCAATCCCGGAGGCAGTGTCGCTCCGTGCTTCAATCCGATCTGAATTGCATTGGGGACTTCACGCGCATCTTCCTTGCGTCGAAACGCCAGGTCCTCATACGGCGTACCGCCACCCAGTAAAAGCGACCAGTTTGCATCCTTCACGATTCCTTCCAATTGATCCGCGGATTTTCCTGTCGCGTACAGTCCGCCCACCAACCCGCCCATGCTCGTTCCTGCCAGGTAGTCGATCGGAATGTGATGCTCCTCAAACCATTTAAGCACTCCGATGTGCGCTTCGCCGAGGGCACCTCCGCCTTCCAGCGCCACACCGATGCGTGGCGTCCGCACTCGCGGCTTCGCCGTTTGCGTCGTGGCCGTTTCTGCCGGCGCTTGCGGCGTTTGCTCTTGGGTGAAACTTGCGATTGGCAACACACAGGCCATTGCCACAGTGAAAATAAGCCAATAGAAGCGCATAGGATTGTCCTCAATGTGAAGCCGGAGCGGCGGCAGACTAGGCCATAAGTCTACTACGCAAGTACATTCACCAAGAATTTTGTTTGTAAAATATTGGTTGATATGCGCGAGTTGAAACTTCTGACGATACCTTTGTTGGAGCCACCTTTCACAGGCGGCGGGCAAATTGAATGCGCATTACCCGTTCGCTGACCATGAACTATGATTCTTACTCACCCGCTAAACGTTTGCCTCTTCTTCCGGATGCTTTTGTCTGTGTGCTACACCAACTCCAACCAGCACCAACAATCCTCCTGCAATCTGTGCTCCCGATAATGGCTCATGCAAGAACACTGCTGCAAGCAGCGCAGTTAGCGGCCCTTGCGTCAGCAAACTGATCGACGTAATCGTTGCCGGCAGATGTCCCAGCGCATATGTCAATGCCATGTACCCGCCTAATTGCGAAACGAGGCCCAGACCGATTAACGCCACCCACGTGTTTGTATCTTTCACACGAAACGAGTGGCCCAGCATGAGGTTGACCACAAATAAAGCCACCGTAGTGGAGATCATCGCCAACCGCAGGAATTGTAGCGTGCCGGTTGTCGTCCGCACCTCTTCCGTGGCCAGCAGGTACATCGCAAAGAAAACGGCGGCTCCCACGGACATCGCGTCTCCTAGTCCAAACTGCGTATGTCTCAGCAGGTCTGAGCGCAGAATGATCAAAGAGCCACTGACCGCCATGAGTAAGCCGAACCAGAATGCTGCTTGGGGACGTCTTCGGACTACCAACCATGTCAGCAAACCAACAAAAATCGGCGAATTATTTCCAAGGAGCGTGGCATTCGCGGCTGTAGTCCGCAAAATTGCCGAGTTGTACAGGGCCAGATCCCCCGCAAAGCAAATCCCTCCCAGCGCAATGATGCCCAATGACCGCCGGCTAAGCGATTGGGCGTTTGTTCGATAGAAAAACGTCGGAAGCAGAATCATTGCAGGAATCAGCATTCGATAAAATGCCGATACCGGGCCGGGAACATCGCTCCAACGCACAAATATGGCCGACCATCCGATGCATAGAATCGCCGCAACCAAAGCCAGATAGGCCAACAAGCGCTTTTGCGCGGACGTGTTCTCGACAGTCGTGGCGCTATCTATTTTCACAATCTGACCTGAATTATGGCGTCAATCAGTGTCGCACACAAAGCGACGCAGGCAACCTGGTGAATTAGCTCTTCTCTCAATTCCACATCCCCTCGCGAAAGACCGCTTGCGAGTGTAATGAGATCGAGAATCTTCTTCTACGTTAGGCCCCTATGCTCATTTAAAGATTGCCTGCGCTAGTCTTCTGAAAATAAGTAAGTATCTGCTACCCGCGATATACTACGCACCGTGCGTCTTTCCATTTAGAGCGGCGAATGACCAAATCGAAGAGTGACTACGAACTGGGTATGGCGCGGGAGATTACGCGTCGCGATTTCTTGAATGGCGTGGCTGTGGGCGCGGGCGCAAGTCTGCTCGGTGGCGTTTTCAGGGCAGAGCAACTGCTTGCTGCAGGCATGCTCGACGAATTCGCTCCTGAAAAAGCCCCGGACTATTATCCGCCGGCAAAGACCGGAATGCGCGGTAATCACGACGGTACATTCACCTTTGCGCATAAATTGCGTGACGGCGACAGCGCCAATTCTTTCGGCGACACCCTGGATACGGGTGAAACCTACGATCTTGTCGTCGTAGGCGCCGGCATCAGCGGACTCTCTGCCGCCTATTTCTTCCGCAAGAAAGCCGGCAAGTCCGCGAAGATTCTCATCATCGACAATCACGACGATTTTGGTGGCCATGCCAAACGCAACGAATTCCAGGTCGGCGGCCGCATGGTGTTGGGATACGGCGGCACGCAATCCATCGAGAGTCCTGGCAGCTACAGCAAAGAAGCGAAAGCGTTGATCCAGGAACTGGGGATCGACGCGCAAAAATTCTACAAAGCCTACGATCAGAAGCTGTACTCCAAACTGGGCACAGCCGCCTTTTTCGATAAGGAAACTTTTGGTGAAGACCGCTTGGTCACCGGAATGAGCGCAACGGCCTGGCCGGATTTTCTTTCCAAAGCACCACTCTCCGAGCCCGTCCGAAAGGATATTGCTCGCGTTTACACCCAAAAAATCGACTACCTCAAAGGAATGCCGTACGAACAAAAAATTGCCAAGCTCAAAACCATCAGCTACTCAGACTATCTGACGCAATACTGCAAGCTCACTCCCGAAGCGCTTCCATTCTTCCAGACCTTCACTCACGACCTGTTTTGCGTGGGCATCGAAGCTGTTCCCGCTTACGCCTGCTACGTAGCGGGTGATGATTACGGCTCATTTACGTATGCGGGATTCGATGGCTTGGGTCTTCCTGAACGCGAAAAAGAAGAGCCTTACATTTTTCATTTTCCGGATGGCAATGCCTCAATTGCGCGATTGCTGGTCCGTTCGCTGGTTCCATTGGCGATCCCGGGAAGCACGATGGAAGACGTGGTCACTGCGAAGGCCGACTACGCGCAACTCGATCACGCTGAAAATAACGTGCGCTTGCGATTAAACAGCACGGTAGTAAATGTGAAGCACTCTGGCACTCCGTCAACAAATAATCCGGCGAAAACGGTTGTGGTGTCCTATATGCGCGGTGGTAAATTGCAGAGCGTCAGTGGAAAAAATTGCGTCTTGGCCTGCTATAACGGGATGATTCCCTATCTCTGCCCCGAGTTTCCCGAACCACAAAAGGAAGCGCTCTCGTATCTGGTAAAAGCGCCTCTGGTGTACACCCATGTTGCTATCAGCAATTGGACCTCGTTTTCAAAACTCGGGATCCGGCAAATTATTTCTCCTTCGAGCTACCACACCTACACCGCTTTGGATTTTCCTGTCAGTATGGGCAAATACCAATTTCCCGGCAATCCTGAAGAAGCAGCGGTGCTCTTTATGTTGCGCACACCGTGCAAACCCGGTTTGCCTGTGAAAGACCAGAATCGCGCCGGGCGCACTGAACTGCTGCAAACTCCATACGCAAAATTTGAGCGGAACATCCGAGACCAATTGGGGCTCATGCTGAGCAGCGCCGGTTTTGATCCTGCGCGCGACATTACAGGAATTACCGTTAATCGCTGGGCGCACGGTTATTCGTATACGCCCTTTGCGCTCGACACGCCAGACTGGAAAGAAGGACAGCAACCTTGGGTTATCGGGCGGAAGCCATTCGGAAATATTGCCATCGCCAATTCGGATGCGGGTGCCAGCGCGTACACAGATGTGGCTATCGATCAGGCGTATCGCGCGGTCCACGAACTGTTCGCGAAGCGCTGAAGATCGCGCGCCTTCCGTTGCGGACGTAACATATGCGCAACCGCTTCACGAGATATTGCTCGTGGCGATGGCTGGCTTGCCCTACGCTTGTACGCAAGTCCCTTTGCATGATGGATTTTTTGTGAGGAGGTCTTCGTGTTTATGAAACGGACCATCGCTGCCGGAGGTGTTTTACTTCTTGGTGTTGTGATTGCACTGGCGCAGCAGCAGAGCAACATTTCAGACGAAGGCGGGCGCGTGCTGGCATTGGAAAAAGCGTGGAACCACGCCTTGGAAGAAAAAGATACGAAAGCGCTGGATATGCTTCTGGCGATTACGATGGTTTCCGTGGACATTGATGGAAGCATTCAGACCAAAAGTGAATTTCTGGCGAGCATAAAAGCACCGGACTACCAGCCATCGCAGGCAGTGACGGAGCAGAGTAACGTGCAAGTGTATGGCGACGCGGCGGTGGTGGTGGGAATCTTTCGCGTGAAGGGAACGGAGAAAGGGAAGCCGTATGTGAAGCGCGAACGTTTTGTGGATACCTGGGTAAAGATGAACGGCATGTGGCAGTGCGTGGCGACAACCGCCGCATTGATTCCCGCCAAACAGGCTGCGGACTAAACACCGCATAGCCGGGTGCGCAGTTGCGAGCCCAGCGAGATCTTGCCGGAGCGTAGAGACTTGGATGAGTCTGGTGGGTGAACAGGAAGCCACGCCGAAACGTTCGCGGGAACACGCAGCAGAAAGAGCAGATCGCTGGAGCGCAACAGAATATCCAGCAGGCGCGAGCGATCGAGATTGGTGAGCGTCTCGCAGCGCAGGCTGACAAGCAGGGCGCGATTGGAGCATTCCTCCACAGAGGCGTGCAATCTGGCAGTTTCCGTGGCGCTTCTGAATTTATCGCGAGCTGCTGGTTCGAGTTGGTCCATCCATTCGTAGCAGCGAGCGATGAAGTGCTGGAGGCAGAACGGTTTTTCTCCCAGCACGATGACGGAATGAATTTTGCAGTCGTCGACACCGCACTGATTTATCCCCGAATTCAAATCTGGTTTCGCGATTGCGCTTGAGCCCAATTCATTCGCGTTCATGGTTTCCTGCAGTTGAGCCGACAACATACTTCCACTTCTTTCACAAGGATAGACGCACATGGTTCCTTGGACCATCAGGGATTCAACGTAGAAGCGCCTTCTGACGAGCAGCATTCCTGAAATTTGCGCTCGAGCGGCGAGAGCATGGAAAAGTGGGCGAGATGATTTTCTGACCGCAGCCAATCATCGACATAAGGAGAAAGAAGTGTTTTTACGCGGCTGGCGTTTTCGCTGCAGTGGCGGGCACGTTCCTTACCGGTCCAGAGCGTGACAACGGTGACCAGGCGCGCTTCCTGATCAGAGATCATGACCATGCAGCCGGCAAAGCCGATGGCACAGCGAAGCGCTTCGCGAATGGTGGCGGGGAGGACCGACTGGAGTTTTTGGGTTTTGCCTGGCGAGGCGACGAACTTCACGGTGTGGGCCGATACGTCGTATGAGTGGGCGGCAGAATGCGAAGTTGCGTTTGGAATATCGCGGGCCGCAGATTCAGGTTGGGTGCGTTGGGAACCAGAGGGTAGCCAGGGATTGGTGACGTCTTTGGACAGAAAAGTGGAAGTTCTGTTTGCCGATTCGCCGATGGTGCTAACTTGCGTTGCCACGAAACCTCCAGGGGACTGCCCCCCGGTAAAGGGGGGAAGGGCGCGCCTTCGCTTGGTCAGGGTGTGCCAAGACGCGCCCGAGGGTACGTGGAGACGGTGACCGTTCCCCACGGAGCAGGGAGCCCCAGGTTCAAGGGTTCCCTATTGCCAAGTAGTGCAGGAGGATGGGGAATCGTTTCAAATCGGGAAGAAGGAAGCGAGAGATGAGCCGAGGACACCCACTACCCCCTCTATTTTCGTATGTAGGGGAAACAAAGGACTTACGGACTTAGGGAAGTAAATAGCGAAACAGAGACGAAGTACCGAGGTATCCCCTTCCCCCTGTGTTTTGCGGAAGTATGTCAAAGGAAAGAGTTTGCGGAAATGGGTGTGCGCAAGTCTGTGAAAACAAAGGGACGGAGAAGTGGATTTTTTAGAACTCAATTGGAACAGGCGGGTGGTCCTGGATCGATTTTGGATTTAGTTGACATGGTGCACGCGGAGAGGATATCACTGTGATAACTTCCTCGGAAGTATAGAAACGCGGCGGGTGCGCCAGGTTCGCTTGTGTTACCTGAACCTGGGTCTTGGAGTTCCGGATGCCCAGCGGATTGAAGCGGTACTTCGGCAAGGGGCATTTACACTTCATCACATTCAGTTGTTACCGGCGCTTGCCGCTACTGCAGAGCAAGGGTGCGCGAACTATATTCGTGCAAGAGTTGGGAACCACTCGCGACAAGATGAAATTTCGTTTGATGGCTACGTGGTTATGCCGGAGCAAGCACACCTGCTGATCTGTGAGCCAAAACGCGGGACACCTTCTGATGTGCTGCACAGATTGAAGCTTCGCACGGCACGAAGAATGCGCGGCGGCCGGAAGAAACAAAATAAAGCTCAATTGCATTCGCATCGGGAAGGAGAAGCTCCGGCGTTAAGAGCATTCTGGCAGCCGAGATTTTACTATTTCAACGTGCACTCGCAGGGGAAAAAGAAGGAGAAGTGAAATCATATGTACGCCCACCCGGTGGTTCACGAACTAGTGGAACACCCGAAAGACTGGCCGTGGAGTAGCTGGTCGTTTTACGTGAAGAAAGAAACTGGAATGATTCGAATCGACGCGGGATGACAGAGTAACCCAAGACCCAGGTTCAGAAAACACGAGCGAACCCGGGGCGCCCCAGTAAAGTCAAAAACCGCACCCTGATGAACCGTTAGGGTGCGGCACCCAATGCTTCTTAAGCATTTCTCTGTGACCCAGGCGCCACCCTCTGCGTTTCAGTATTCCTGGGCGAGCGAGATGGAAAAATCCCCACACGCAAAACCGGCGAGTGGGGTACCCGGCTTTGTTGCTAGCTGCTAGGATAGGAAGAACGTCAAGCCAGCGGTGAGGATGAGTGCCACGGCCCAAAGCAAATCCAAGTTGAGCCAGGCCTTTCGCAGCAACGAAAGGCCAAACCACTTATAAACAATCCAGGCAATCGTTCCGGTAAGAGCCAGATACCCGAGCGTATGGATGGCAATGGCGAGTACTTGGGGACCAAGACCAGGGAACGCCATCGCATGCATTTCATGGCCGGTGCCCATTGCCGACATTCCCAGTAGAACTGGCAAGAGCATGAACCCCGCGCCGTGAGCGGAAGCCATGAGAAACGACCAAATCGTAAGATCCCGGAATCCGACTTGCATGCCGCCCCAGCGCGGGTGGCTTTTGCCAACGAGACGGTACAGTCCGAAGCCAACCAACAGGATCACCACGCAGATCTTTACAACATGAAGTGGAAGTACCGCACCGGCGATAACCGCAGCCAAGAGCACGAGACTGATGGCCAGCACGTGGCCAAGAGCGATGGGGAGCAGCGCCTGCCAAACCGCGCGGCTGCTTTGCTTTTGTAGTCCTAAAGCAACGGCGAAGAGCCATCCCATGGCCGGATTAATTCCGTGATATGCGCCGAGAAAAAAAAATGCCACCCAAGCCCATCGCGTTGAGTGAATCATGAATAACAGTACGAATCAGAAGAGGCATCCCCACCTTCCAGGTGAACCTGGTGGCTGCGAAGTCCATCAAACTCGAGGAAGAAATTCTTATCCAGGGACATGCCGCCCTGCGGGTTGGTATCGAGCTTAACCATCCAACTGCGAATTCCGTCGGGGTAAAACTGTTCGTCCCAGGGAGCGTAGAGCGAATTCGTGAAATAGATGCGCTTTCCATCGCGGCTCACTTCCACCATCTGAGGTCCACCGTTCAGGGGCATCTGTGGGGCGCGGGGATGCCCGGCGCGGCGGACAATGCCACCGAGATGGATTGAACCTGCGAGTTTCGGGTGGAATGGATTGGACACATCGTACTGTTGAAACTCACCAGTTCCCCAGCAGGACACGTAGAGAAACCGATCGTCGAGAGAGAGATTGATGTCCGTGACCAGAGGTGGCACAGCCTTGAACCCCTTCAGCAAGGGCGGGAGTTTTTCAGGATCGGCGGCCTCGGCGGGAATTTCGATTACTTTCTTAATAGCCCATTTGCCGTTGTCGCGGTGCCACAACCAGATCGACGCAGATAGATCCTTCAAAGAAACAACCACGCCGGCGAAGCCGTAAGCCTTGGCTGGATCATGAGCCGGGCGAAGTTCCAGCACCATCTGTTGCTCAGCGCCGAGATCCAAAGCTTGCACGTGTCGACGCTTTCGCAGGTCCCAGAGGTGCAACGAGTGGCCGTAGCCACCTTTCAACAAAATGTCGGGATTCAACCCGGATTCGATCATGTTGGGCGTGCCCCACTCGCTGCTGATGAGCGTGTCATGCCCCAGATGCCACCAAAAGTCATAGCCGAGATATTGCGGGCCGCGATCGAATTCCCACTTTCCGAGAACCTCAAAGCTTTCGGGGTCAAGGATAAAAATACCGGCAGGTCCGTCACCATTCGGAGCGCCGAGCGCGCTGACGAAAATCCCAGTTGGACCACAGTGCACGGTGTGTGGCCGGCTGTATCCGGTACGCGCCGCAATTGTTTCCGGCTCGATCACCCTGACGATCTTCGGGTTGCGTGGATCGGGTTTCGTATCAATGATGTGAATTCTGGAGGAACGAATGCCGGGCACGACCAGATAGCGACGTTCGGTGTGTGGGTGCGGCGCATAGGGGCAAAGGCACGAACTACACGCGCTCCAGCCGAAGTGATGCAATTCGTCGCCGGCGTTGGGCATATCCACCTGCCCCACCTGCTTCCCGTAGGTCGACGTTGCAGGATCAACGTCCACCACACCGATTGCATCCGGACGACCCGCATGCGCTGGATTCAGCAGCGCCACGAAAGCCAATTTTTCCGGTGGCGCCTGACTGGCCAGTTTTGCGGAAGGATAAAAAGTAGGATCTGGTCGCCAAAGCTCCATGATTGTTCTCCCTTCGAATGAAACCATGTGAAAGAAAAAGACCCCTCAAACCAGTTTTCCTGATGAGCGGGGCCGATGAAAACTCCGACGCTTCTGGCGACTAACTCATGCGACCGGCCGCGCAACCAGCGAAGGAGCCTCAGCTGGACAACAACAGAAATTTGCGGAAGCAAAATGCATGGGTATCAAAATACGCTTAAGCCTATGTTGGGTCAACCAATTGTTCGCGGCAAAACAGAAGACTTGCACGCCATTCGATCGGTGCAGGCAACTCGACTGTGCTAGATAGCGAAAGCGCGCGCGGGATTATCGACGGTGAGGCGATTGATCTGCGCGGCAGCAACGCCGGCAGTGCGAAGCGCAGGAAGGAAACGGTCGGACAAGGCGTTGAAGTTGTTAATTGTGCCGCCGCCCGGCTCACCAACGTGATACCAGCCGGAATCCATCGACAAAAGCAGACGGTCTGGGGAGGTTTGCAGGAGGGGCATGACGATGGCAAGATGGTCGGCCTCAGGTTTGCGGCCGATTGCGTCGATCGATACCCATGAGCCGGCAGCGGCGATTTTCTGGTTTAGCTCGAGCCCATTGTCGTCGCAATGGGCGACGATGAATTTGCCCGGATCGCCTCCCTTGGCGGAAAAGAAAAGTGCCGCAGCGAGACCGGAGGGACCCGGTGAATGACAGGTCACCGCCATGTTGGTCTTGCGGCTGACCGTTGCAGCTGCGATGAGTAGCTTGGTATCCATCTCTGATAGATGGGAAGGGTCTGCGGCTAGACCGTCAACGCGGATCTTCACAAAGCCCGGCCGCACACCGGTGTCTTCGACGCCGTTTTCCCATTCCGCCAGCCAACGTGCGGCGATTTGCATGGCCGTCTCCGTGTGCGTGCTGGAAGGAAGATACAGCCCATTGGCATTGCCATAATAGCCGGTGTTGGTCAGGATGTGCAGGCCAGTATCTTGAGCCAGCTTTTTCAGGACCAGGGGATCGCGAGCGAGAAATGCCGGAGTGCAATCGACAAATCCACGCACACCACGCAGTTTTGCGGCCATCAGATATGGCCGCATGACAGAGATCACCTCGCCGGGATTCCATCGAGAGCGACTGGTTTTTTGCGCACCAATAAAATCGACGAGGACATGTTCGTGTGGAAGGGCGAACCCGAACGACGAGGAGTCGATTGGCCCCAGAACTGTGAGGATGGTTGTGCTCGCGGCGCGAGCCGGGCGCAACATGCTGAGCGCTGTGCCGGCAACTGCGAGGAATCGAAGCGCCTCACGACGATTGTAGATCTGGGCTGCCATGACTTTTCCTTCAGTCTCCTAACTCGACGATATCAAGGATCTGGCTCAAGTTTCTGTGGAGGAGGGTGAGACAGTAGAGGAGCGGGTGCGACGGAGTTCAAGGATTAGATAGGCGACAACAGCCAAGTTGAGAACAAGAAGGACGATCTTGGAGATGGTGATGTGACGATAGAGTTCCCATAGTTCGATAGGAATAAAAGAAGTGGTGAGGATAATGGTGAAATATTCGGCCCAGCGGCGGCGAAGTGCGAGGCCCACGCCTTCCGTGAGGGTAAGTCCGGCGTAAAAGAACGTGCCGATGCTGAGCACCTTGAGATGCTGGTCGTCGAGTACGGAAACTCGATCGAAGATGTGCTGGATGAAAACATTGCCGGGATCGATGCGGACGAGATCGGCCCAGCGAGCGAGGTCTGCCGCAACGTCTTTGTGGAGGAGATTCAGGGCTCCAATGGCGACGGCGAGAAGCAGAGCCGCCTTTGAGAGCTTGAAGGCAGCAATAAAAAGAAGACCACGAGACCCGGAAGGATGGGAAGACATATGGTCCACTTTACACTACGGGGAAGGGATGAGGAGAGAGTGGCGAGGGCGGAAGGAGAAGTAGTACGTATCAAGTTTGCAACTGAGCCGAAGTACTGCCAAGGCGTATGAATGTATCAGGGATGCGGCCAAAGGAAGTTAAAGTTACGTGAGTTTCATTGTGCGTGGGGAATGGTAAGGCTATACTGCCCGGCAAGAAGGTCAGGGGCAGTATCAAAATGGAACTCTTTGTTTTTGATAAGGCGTACGTGGACCGTTTGCGGGAAGGTGATCCGCAAACGGAGGAACATTTCCACGACTATTTCGAGCAGATTCTTGGAATTATGCTGCGCGCGCGGATGTTGTCGTCAGAGCGGATAGACGATATAAGGCAGGAGACCTTCAGCCGGGTAATAGCGATTCTGCGGCGAGAGGGCGGGGTAAAGCAGCCGGAACGGTTCGGAGCGTTCGTTAACTCCGTGTGTAAGAACGTTTTGCACGAAAGCAACCGGGATAGCTACCGGAACCAGCCGCTGCTGGATGGGCACCTCGAGACCCCAGACAAGATCATAGACTTGGAGAGGTCGCTGATTACAAAAGAAACCAAGGAACGGGTGAGAGAGATTCTAGAGGAAATGAGCCAAAAGGACCGGGATTTGTTGCGTGCGGTATTCCTGGAAGAGGGGGACAAGGACGAAATCTGCCGACAGTTTGGCGTTGACCGCGACTACCTGCGTGTGCGACTGCACCGTGCAAAGGAAAGATTCAAAGAGGTTTACGAGAAAGGGACTAGAGGGCGGCGGGGCCGGGCGGCTAGTAAGGGTACGACATGAAACGATTAACCCTCGAGTTGCACTATCTTTAGGACAGGGAATATGGAACATCAACAGGCAAAAGAGATGCATGCAGCCGAAAAATACGTCCTGGGAGAGCTTCCCGGGGAGTTGCGAGAACAATTCGAGGAGCACTACTTCGATTGTGCGGAGTGCGCGCTGGACGTGCGGGCGACTGCAGCGTTTGTGGCTGCAAGCAAAGAGATCTTCCAGGAACAAATAGAAGCAGAGCCAGCAAAGGCCCTTAAGGGGCGCGCAGCTCCGGCGTCGCATTGGGCAAAGTGGCTGAAACCGCTGATAGCGATACCGGCACTGGCGGCGCTCGTGGTGATGTTTGGATATGAGGCGCGGCAGATTGGGAAGAAAGTTCCCGACAGCGGCGCGGAGCAGTCGCTGGTGGCGAGCGCAGAATTCGGGTTGCGCGGGGGCGACCGCGAAGCGAACGAGAGCGTGATCGTACGCGTACATTCGGGAGAAGCTTTCGGATTGCATTTTGATTTCATCCCGTCGCAGAAGTTCGAGAAGTATGTGGGGGAAGTGCAGGACCAAGCGGGTCGCGCGCTGATGAAACTGGCAATTCCGGCGGAACGAATAAACAAGGAAGTGAAGTTTGTGGTGGCCCCGGGACGGTTGGTTCCTGGAAATTATGATTTGGTGATTTACGGGAACGGAGCCGAACAGGGTCAAGAAACCAAGGTTGCTGTCGCCAAGTTTGCCTTTGCCGTTGAAATAATTCCATAGTTCGGTGACCATCTAGCTGTTCAACTTCACGAACGAGGTGTCCCCTTGAGCGCTAATCCTCGCAATCACTTTGTACGATTTCATGCAGGAGGTCATGCGTTCAGTGCATCGTTTGAACGCCCAGCCCCGCATCAAGTGGCGGCACAGGCGGGAGTGTACCTGGCGACCACAGGAGGCCACGGCCACGCGCGGGTGGACAATTTTGAAGTGCCGAGGCTGGTGCGATTCAGCAGCGCAAAGTCGCACGTATCGGGAAGTTATCAGGATGAAAAGACGGCAACATCGCACGTGTCCATCACGATTGAGGGATTGAATATTCTGGATGTAATCACGGCAGACCGGATCACGGCGCGGCTGACGTCGGAGCACAAGCTGGGAGAAGAAGAAGGGCATATCCTGGCGATTGGCAGTGTGTTCGACAACCTGCGAATCGGCGGATACAAATTTGAGATAAAACTGCGACACGAACTGCTGATGAAGCACAAGACGCACAAAGAACTGACCAAATCGTTTGCAACTGGGAAGAAACGCGGGAAAATAGCGGGTGCAGATGAGAAGGTGATGCTGTGCTCGCTGGCGGAAGAAATCATCACGGACTTTCCTGGGTTGTCGGCAGACGACAAGAAGAATCACGTGGTGAAGATTCCGCACTTTGGGACCATAGGATTTGCGGAGTTGCTTTGCCAGCCGGGAACAAAGACCTTGACGATGTTGCGATTCGACCTGGGCTCGCCGGATTTTGGAAGCGGAGCAGCAATCGAAGCGTACATGAACGGGCCACAATACCCACCACCCGGGCATTAGAAAAATCGGTTAGCAGCGTTCTACTTCTGTGCTGCCTGGCAGTAGACATCGGCGGTCTGAGTGGGTGCCAACAGGCACCGGCACTTGCCACGGTCTACGACCGTATCGAAACCAAAATACAACATGGGGAGCTGGATGCCGCGAAAGCGGACATCGAGCGCGACAATCGGAAATATGGGGCGAAAGGGCCGGACTGGGCGTGGAGCTTTCGCGTGTTGAAGGCGCACGTCTACATTTACGGCCGCGAGTATAAGAAAACGCTAGAGGTGCTTGCCGAACCTTTCCCCGCCTCGCTGGAACCGACAGAGATTGCCGTCCGAAAGAACATTTATGAAGGAGCGGCGTATTGCTTCGCGCAGCAATACGATGCGTCGGAGAAAAGCTATGCGCAGGCGGCGGCACTGGCCGAAAGATATCAGCCAAAATTGCTGGTCGAAGTACTGAATAACCACGCCATTTTGCAATCTGACGAAAAGAAATATGAAGAGGCGGAGCTAACGTTTCGAAAGGCTCTGTTGCTGGCGAGGCAGTACAAAAACGAAAGGCAGGAACTGTCGGCCCTGGCATCCCTGGCGGCGGCGAATGTGCACATGGAGCACTTTGACGAAGCGCTGGAGTGGAATCAGGCAGGGTTGAAATTGGCCAATGCGACGGGCCGAGACGACACCGCGAAACTAATTATCGGGAATATGGGGTCGAGCTATTTCGCGCTGGGAGATTTTGAGAATGCCAGGCCGCTGTTTCGCCAGGCCGCGGATAAGGCCGGCGAGCAGAAGTTATACGATTATCAGGCACACTGGTTGATGGCCCTGGCGGAGTGTTATTACGCGGAGCAGGATTATGCGCAAGCGGAAAAAATTCTTGGAGAAGGACTGAAAATTGCGAGGCCCCTCGAGGAGAAGTCGGCGTTGACGGAATGTTTGAATGATCTGGCGGCAGTGGCGCTGGAGAAGGGAAGTGTCGACGCAGCTGACAAATATAATCAGGAAGAGTTGGAGATCGAGCGTGCGGGGCTGGACCGGTCAGCGGTGATGGATTCGCAATTGATCCGCGGACGAATTGCAGCGAGCAGGCACGAATACGCGGCAGCGGAGAAATTACTTGGAGAGATCATTTCTTCGGAGGCGGCCGCAAAACCGCTGCAATGGGAGGCGCAGGCACGCTTAGCGAAAACACTGGACGACGAGGGAAAGATCGAAGCAGCGGAAAGGCAATACCGTGAGGCGATAACGAGAATCGAATCAGCGCGAGCGAATCGCGGCAGGGAAGAGTTGAAGTTCAGCTTTCTGACAACGAGTATCGAGTTTTACGACGATTATGTGGATTTTCTGGTGACGCATGGAAGGGCTAGCGACGCTCTAAAGGTGGCGGACTTGAGCCGATCGCGCACGCTGGTAGAAGGACTGAAACCACGGGAGGCTGCGGGACAAAGGAGCGTCGTTGCAGTAAGGCCAGAACTTGTGGCGCAAAGGGTGAAGCAAACGCTGCTGTTTTACTGGATTGGGCGAAATCGATCGCACCTGTGGGTGATATCGCCGAGAAAAATCAGCTATTTTGCACTGGCGAAAGCGGCCGAAATTGTTCCGATGGTGAAATCGTATCGGAGAGCGGTGAGGAGTATACGAGACGCGGCGGATAGCGGTGGTGCAGAAGGGAAGCAGTTGTACACGCTGCTGGTGGAGCCGGCAAGTAAGGTGCTGCCGAAAGAGGGCCGGATCATGCTGGTGCCGGACCCGAGTTTGTCGTCACTGAACTTCGAGATGCTGGTAGTGCCGGGGCCTACGCCTCATTTTTGGATTGAAGATGTGACATTGACGACAGCGAGTTCGCTGACGCTGCTAGCGAAGGGAAATACACAAGCACCGACGAAAGAAAAGAGTTTGCTGCTGGTGGGAAACACCGAGCCGGTGGAGGCGTTTGCAGCATTGCCAAAGGCGCAGGAAGAAATGCAAATGGTGAAGCGTTATTTTCCGGAAGCACGGAGAGAAGTGTTGGAAGGAAAGCAGGCGACGCCGCAGGCATTCTTGGAAAGCGATCCTGGAAAATACACGTATTTGCATTTTGTTACACACGGAACGGCAAGTGTGACGAAGCCGCTGGATTCGGCGGTGATTCTGAGCAAGAGTGGAGACAGCTATAAATTGTATGCGCGCGAAATCATTCAGCACCCGCTGAGGGCGCAACTGGTGACGATTTCGGCATGCGAAGGGGCGAGCGGGCGCGCGTATTCCGGGGAAGGGTTGGTGGGATTGTCTTGGGCGTTTCTGCGAGCGGGCGCGCACAATGTGGTTGGCGCGTTGTGGGAAGTGAACGATTCGGCCGCGCCACAAATCATGGATGTGTTTTACGGGGAGATTAGCAGAGGGGAAGAACCGGCAAAAGCGCTGCGGAGGGCGAAGTTGTCGTTGTTGAAGAATAAGGATCCGGAGATTGTGTTTCGGAAGCCGTACTATTGGGCGGCATTTCAGTTGTATTCGGGATCGTAGGGCTAATGAACGCAGGATGGGGCGGCGATGCGGTATGAGCAAAGAGAGCGAGAGGGCTGATCCAAGGATCGGATGCTACACACCTAAGAAGGCGGCGTAAAGCCGCCCCTACATTTAGAAGACTAAATCTGCCCCAACGATTAGAAGAGTGGTGAGTGCAGCCCGAACGCGATTGCAGATCGGGCGCGGGTTCTTCATACTTCTCAGCCTTGACGGACGGGGTGCATTCCTGTGAGCGCTGACAATCAAACATTTGATGCGGTAGTAATTGGCGGCGGGCACAACGGCCTGACGGCAGCGGCGTATCTCGCGAACGCGGGACTATCAGTAATGGTACTGGAACGCCGAG
Organism: Candidatus Acidiferrales bacterium; assembly: GCA_963748365.1. Lineage (GTDB taxonomy): Bacteria > Acidobacteriota > Terriglobia > Acidiferrales > UBA7541 > Acidiferrum. Next base: position 39,444 of record CAVVJG010000033.1, on the reverse strand, counting down.
ACGTAATCGGCGGATGCTGCGTGACGGAAGAGATTGCGCCGGGGTGCCGCGCCTCAACGACTTCGTATATTGCCAGCATGCTGCGACCGGAGGTGATTCGTGATCTGGACTTAGCGTCATTCGGATTGCGAATGATTCCTTGTGATCCCAATATCCAGGTTCCACTAGCGGATGGACGATTGATGCGGTGGTGGTCTGAGATGGACCGCACAGTTGAAGGGTTACAGCAGTTCTCAGCAAAGGATGCGAAGACGTTTGTGCGTATTGACGCGCAACTGAAGAAGCTAGCGCGTTACCTGCAGCCATTCTTTCTGGAGCCGCCGCCGAAATTGTGTGCGTCTGGAATCGATGGCATGTTGGAAATGCTCCGTGTTGGAAAGCGATTCAAGAGCATAAACGCGGAGGAAATTGCGCAGCTTATTTCGTTCATGACGGGCAGCCTGGGAGAATTCCTGGACCGGAATTACGAATCGGAAGAGATCAAGACGCTGTTTCTGGCGAACAATGTCTATGGAAAACATGGCGGACCGTACCGGCCGGGGACTTCACTTGGATTGCTGTTTCACCTGTTGAGCGGAGGCGAGCACGAATTGCAGGGATTCAGCGGACACGTGATTGGCGGAATGGGTGCGATCACCAGTGCGCTTGCAGGGGCCGCAAGAAAACGAGGAGTGAAGATTAGAACGTCGGCGCCGGTGGGAAGAATACTGGTGCGAAACGGGCGTGTAAGGGGAGTTGCGATGGAGGATGGAACGGAAATTCTGTCGCGGCTGGTGTTGTCAAATGCGGATCCGAAGCGGACATACCTGGGGCTAGTGGAAGAGGGAGAATTGCCGGAGGAATTTCGCGAGCAAATTAAAGGAATCAAAATGGCAGGGCCATGCGCGAAAGTGAATCTAGTGCTGGCAGAGGAGCCGAGATTTATCGGGACGCTAGCGGATGCGACCCCGGGGGAACGGACGAACTATACCTTGGTACGGTCGCTGGAATTCGCGGAGCGGTGTTATGACATCGCGAAGTTCGGGGAGCTTCCAGAGGATTTATGGGTGGATTGCGTGGTGGCTTCCAATGTGGATGACACGCTGGCGCCACGCGGAAAACACGTGATGACGTGCTTTGTGCAATATGTGCCGTACAAACTGAAACAGGGCACATGGGACGAAAATCGGGAGTTGCTAGGCGATCGCGTGGTGAAGAAGGTTGCCGAGTTTGCGCCAAATGTGCCGAACGCGATTATCACGCGGCATATTCTGACGCCGCTTGATCTGGAGCGTACGTACGGGTTGACGGAAGGAAATATCTTCCACGGAGACTTGACGTTGGAGCAGCTTTTTTTTATGAGGCCTGTACCTGGCTGGGCAGATTATCGGTCGCCAATTGGTGGATTGTATCTCTGCGGGGCTGGAGCGCACCCGGGTGGTGGAGTGACGGGAGCGCCAGGGCACAATGCTGCGAAACAAGTATTGCGGGATTTTCGGAGAGGCGGGAGTTGAGAAGGGTCGCGAGAAGTGGTTGACGAAGCAACCCCACGAGCACAGGCAGGAATGCGTGTGCCACTGGACACGAAGACAGCAGATGAGATGTTGCAGAGACGGAGCGTAGCGGTGCCGCACCCCTACCGGATTGAGTGGCGAAGGATTGGATTGAGGAGAGGATAAGAATCCTGGACGTAAAAAACGCGCCGCGGAAGTGCGCGACGGAATGACTCAGAAGTTGTCGTTGAGAGAACCGAGCGAAGGAGTGGAATTATCGGCTGGCGAAACCAGCGAAGGTGGAGTGCCGCTGCATCCGCCGCGGGTGATGGGATTCTCTGACCTGCTGATGTTCTACATTGTGACGGGAATCAGCCTGCGGTGGATTGCGACGGCCGCCAGCGCGGGGCCTAGTTCAATAGTCATCTGGATTGGCGCGTGGTTCTGTTTTTATACGCCGCTAGCGCTTTCGGTGATTGAGCTTTCTTCACGGTATCCGCAAGAGGGCGGATTGTATGTGTGGAGTAAGCGGGCGTTTGGAGATTTTTCCGGGTACATGTCCGGCTGGACATATTGGACAAGCAATCTGCCGTACTTTCCGGCCGTGTTGTATTTTGCGGCGAGCAATCTGCTGTTCGTGCGCGTCGGTCAGGGAAGCGGTCTGAATGATAGCCGCGCGTACTACATATGGTTTTCAATTCTGGCCCTGCTGTTGATTACATTTCTGAATGTGATTGGATTGAATTTTGGGAAGTGGCTGCATAACGTGGGCGCGTTCGGAATGTGGATTCCGGTGGTCATTATTGTGGTGATGGGATTATACGCGTGGCGGCATTACGGATCGGCGACGCCGTTTACAATGGCAAGCCTGATCCCCAGTACACATTTGAAGGACATATTGTTTTGGGCGACGCTGACGTTTGCGTTTGGCGGCTGCGAGACGGGTTCGTTCATCGCGGGCGAGGTGAAGAATTCGCGAAAAACGATTCCACGCGCATTGCTGGTGGCGGGACTGCTGGTAACGTTCAGCTACATTGTGGGAACGGTTTGCGTGCTGCTGGCTATGCCCAGCCATGAAGTGAATGACTTGCAGGGATTGATGCAGGCGATTACGCGCACGGCGACCCGACTGGGCTGGGTGAGTGTGATTCCGGTAGCAGCGATATTGATCGCGCTGAGCAACATTGGCGCCTCGGGAGGATATCTCTCTTCCGTGGCGCGATTACCCTTTGTTGCAGGGCTGGACCAATTTCTGCCCGCTTCGTTCGCAAAACTGCATCCACGATGGGGGACGCCATATGTTTCACTGATCGTGCAGATGCTGGCAGGGATCTTGTTTGTGTTTCTCGCGCAAGCGGGAACCAGCGTGAAGGGTGCGTACGATGTGCTGGTGAGCATGGGGATCGTCACGTACTTCATACCGTACCTGTATTTGTTCGCGGCGATGTTCTGGCTGCAGAAAGAGAAGGCGGGTCCGGAAGTAATTCGGGTGCCTGGTGGCCCGCTAGTAGCACGGCTGGTTGCATGCCTTGGATTTGTAACAACAATGTCAACAATCCTACTTTCCCTGTTTCCCGCGCCTGAGGAACCGAACAAAGCACTGGCAGTTGTGAAAATAGTGGGGCTGACAGGCATGCTGATCCTGTTGGGATGTTTGCTGTACTACATGGGAAACTGTAGACGGAAGAAACTGGGGCTGGGATAAACGATATTGTGTATCAGAAAAGAGACAAGCGTCCGCCGTTTCCCGGAATGTGCCTGAATTCGACAGAATTTGAGTGATACGAAAAAAGTGAGCGTCTTTGAATTGGAACTGTCACTTTTGACAGTTGCGAAAGTTTTAAATATGGTTCAACCTCTCTATCCCAGAGCGACACAGCTTCCGCTGGGAAGAGTTGAATAGAAATCGGGCCCACAGAAGATAGCGTGAAGAAAGCTCACTTTCGCGCAATCCTGCGTAGTAAAAGGTCGTTTCGTTGGAATTTAACGGGGCGGAGCAATTCCAGACTTTCTTGGGCGGAGAATTTCTGGGCTACGCAGGATTGCACGGCAGTGAGGATTGAAGATAAGCGGTGCGTAGTTGTTCCTACCGGTGCGAGCCCCAATATTAAGAAATGTTAATCATTGCTTTCTGGCTCCTGTGTGACGATGTGAACGTCAACGGCGGGAGAATCTCGCAAGAAGCGATGAACAGCGGAGAGGTAAAGATATTTGCGCCAGTCGCGAACGGCGGCCCGGCCGAAGATGACTTGGGTGACGTGTTTACTGCGAACGAAATCAGCGATAGTGTCGGCGACGCTACGGCCCTTCAATTTTAGTACTTGCGCGCCAAGGTTTTCCGCGAAGCGCAAGTTGGCTTCAAGGACTTTTGGATTGCGCTCGCGCACGGGAAGTTCCCGCTCCACGTGAACAACATAGAGTTCAGCATCCATTTTGCGAGCCATACGCGCGGCGCGCGCGATTAGATATTGCCCGGCGGGATTACCGGAAATGCAGACGGCGATACGCTCGCGAACGCCCCAGTTTTCCTCGATTTCCTTGGCACCCATGTAGGATTCCAGGCTGCGGTCGACCTGTTCGGCGACCTGACGCAAAGCGAGTTCGCGAAGGGCGATCAAATTTCCGCGGCGAAAGAAATTCTTGAGGGATTGCTCGACCTTTTCCTGACTGTAGACATCGCCGCGTTTCATGCGGTTCATAAGCGCTTCGGGGGTCAGATCGACCATGACCGTTTCCGTCGCGGAAAGTGGGACCCAGTCGGGAACAGTTTCGCGAACGGTAACGCCAGTGATAGCGCGCACGGTGGGAGCAATGCTTTCGATGTGCTGAATGTTCAGTGTGGAAATGACGTCGATGTTGGCGGCGAGAAGTTCCTGGATGTCTTCATAGCGTTTGCGGCGCTTGCTGCCGGGAATGTTGGTGTGAGCGAGTTCGTCGACGAGCACGACTTGAGGGCGGCGTGCGAGGATGGCGTCAACGTCCATCTCTTCGAACATGGTGCCCTTGTAATCGAGCTTCTTGCGGGGAACTGCCTCTAACTGGCCGATGAGTTCGACGATGCCCTTGCGGCCGTGAGTTTCGACAATGCCGATGACCACGTCTTCGCCACGGGCGCTGCGGCGAATGGCCTCACTCAGCATGCTAAAGGTCTTGCCAACACCCGGAGCGTAGCCCAAGAAAAGCTTGAAGGTGCCGCGCTGCTTGGCGGATGGCGAAGCGATTTCGAGCCAATCTTCCGGTTTCTTCGGCAAGGCGAGTTTCTCTCCCCTGAAGGAATAAGCGCTGAGTTACAATACTCTCATGGCGCGCTTCCTAGCTGGGCGCGGAATGGGTTTTGCGGTTGCCGCGGTATTGCTGATTTCCATCACCTACGGATCCGGCAGAATTCTGCATGTCAACCAGACCACCGTTGCCCTCTCATTTCTACTGGCGATTTTAGCAGTTTCAGCGGTTTGGGGAATGGTGGTGTCGGTGTTCATGTCCATCAGCGCCATGCTGCTGTTCAACTACTTTTTCCTTGCGCCGGTTGGCAGATTCACGATTGCGGACCCGCAAAACTGGGTGGCCCTGGGCGCGTTTCTGGTGACATCGATCGTGGGGAGCCAGCTTTCGGCACGCATACGCAAAGAAGCGGACGCGGCAAATAGCCGGCGAAGAGAAGTGGAACGACTTTACATGTTCAGCCAGAAGTTGCTGGGAGAAGGTAACGTAATTCAGTTGATGAATGCAATTCCCAATCACGTAGTGGACTGCTTTGAAGCGGGTGCGGCGGAATTGTTCGTGCCGCAGAAGGGAAAGTTTTACCGGTCAGGATACGGTGCGGCGCAAATCGATGAGCAGATGATGGAAAAAACGTATTCGCGGGATGAAGTGATGTTTGACCCGCAACAGGCCTTGTACTTTGTTCCGGTGCGGCTGGGAGTGAAACCAATAGCCAGCCTGGGGATTTCGGGCGCGCGATTGAACCGGCAAACCCTGGACGCGGTGAGTTCGCTAGTGGCGATCGCGATTGAAAGGGCGAGGGCCATAGAGCAGTTGGGCGAGACGGAAGCGGAGCGGCAGGGAGAGAGGCTGAAATCGGCGCTACTGGACTCCATTGCGCATGATTTTCGGACTCCACTGACGGCGATAAAGGCCTCGGTGACGGATTTGTTGGGTACCACGGCAGCGGGATCGGCTCAGCAGACGGAACTGCTGACCATCATTAATGAGGAGTGCGACCGGCTGAATCATCTTGTGGAAGAGGCCGCAGAGATGGCACGACTGGAGGCGGGCGAGATTGAATTGCATTTCGAGGCTGTTGGGCCCGGCAAGCTGATTGAAGCCGCACTACAGCAACAAAAGAAAACACTGGGGGACCGACGCTTGGTGGTAAATGTCGAAGCGAATCTGCCAGTGGTGCGCGCCGATCTGTCGCGTGCCACGGATATCCTGGTGCAATTGATCGACAACGCGCATTTGTATTCGCCGAAGGGAGAGCCGATTACGATCACGGCGGAAAATGCCGGAGATTTTGTCAGTTTCAGTGTGGCGGACCATGGACCAGGGATTGACCCATTCGAGCAAGGACTGATATTTGACAAATTTTACCGTGGGCGCGATCAACGGTATCAAGTGCGCGGTACGGGCATGGGCCTGCCGATTGCCAAAGCGATTGTAACCGCGCATAAAGGAACGATTAGCGTGACGAGTCAGCTGGGGCATGGGTCGGTTTTTTCGTTCACGCTGCCAGCAATCATTTCGAGAGGCGAGGGACGATGAGTGCTGCCAGCATATTGGTGGTTGATGATGAGCCGCAAATCCGGCGCGTATTGCGCACCACACTGACTTTTAGAGGCTATGAAATCAGCGAAGCGGCGAGTGGCGAGGATGCCCTGGAGATGGCGCGAAAGCTGAAGCCGGACCTGATCCTGCTGGATGTGAACCTGCCGGGGATCAGCGGAATCGAAACGTGTAAGGAAATTCGCAGGTGGAGCGAGACGCCGATCATCATGTTGACGGTGCGCAACGCGGAGCGCGATAAGGTTGTGGCCCTGGATGCGGGTGCGGACGACTATGTGACGAAACCATTCGGGATCGAGGAGTTGCTGGCGAGGGTGCGGGTTTCATTGCGCAGACATTCGGCGGCAGATGCGGTTCCGGCATACGAGTCGAAAGATTTGGCGGTAGATTTTGAGGCACGGCGCGTCACTGCATTTGGAGAGGAAGTGCATCTGGCTCCAAAGGAGTTTGAAGTGTTGAGGGAATTGATTGCCAATCAGGGCAAGCCGGTATCGCACCGCCGATTATTGCAGTCAGTTTGGGGGCCAGAGTATGGGGAAGAGACCGAGAACTTGCGGGTGGTGATCAACCAGCTGAGGAAGAAGATTGAAAAAGATTCGGCGCATCCGAAATATATTTTGACGGAACCGTGGGTAGGGTACCGATTCCAAGGACCGAAAGTACGTGGAGAGAAGGAATAGCAAGTTGGCCGTGAGTCAGTTGATTTGAGCAGGGGAGTGCGCTCGCCACGATCCTTCGAATGCGGGTCCCGCTCCACCAGAAGGTGGCGCAAAAAATAATGGCCATTTCGCTCGGGATGACTGGGAAGAGCACAGTCAAGAGTGACTGTGCCACGATGGAGAAAGTTCACGTTTGGCGGACACGGGTGCAGCACCGCTGCACCCCCACAGGTCTCACTGGACTACGGGGAATTTCGCGTCGAGTTCCAGGTTTAGCTCCAGAACATTTACGCGTGGTTCGCCCAGGATTCCGAACTGGCGCGGCTGCGAATGCGTTTGAACAAGGGCTTGCACCTGTTCGGGGGTGATGCCGCGAGCCTTAGCGACACGCGGGATCTGGAAAGCAGCGGACGCAGGGGAAATGTGAGGGTCGAGCCCGGAACCTGAGGCAGTGACGAGGTCCGCGGGGATGGGCTGGCCGGGATTCTCCTGCTGGAGTCTCAGGACATCGGCATGTACGCGATCAGAGAGCACTTTGTTGGTTGGGCCGAGATTTGCGGCACTGGAAGAATTAGCATCGTAACCTGCGCCGGCAGCGGATGGCCGCGAGTGAAAATACTTATCCGCCGAGAATCCCTGGCCAATCAGGCTAGAGCCAGCGATTGGGCCCCCTGTTGAGATCAGGCTCCCGTTGGATTGGCGCGGAAATAGCCACTGGCTAAGACCGGTCAGACTTAGTGGATAGAGAAGGCCGAAGATAAGGGTAGTGACGACAGTGAAACGAATCGCGATTTTCAGATTTTCTTTCATTTTATCCCCTAAGCCAGGTGCATCCAGCCAACGATTACATCGATCAGCTTAATTCCGAGAAATGGAGCGATAACCCCGCCAAGTCCATAGATAAAGAGATTTCTGCGAAGGAGCGCTGCGGCGCCAAGCGGGCGATAACGTACGCCACGCAGAGCGAGCGGGATCAGGGCGATGATGATCAGCGCATTGAAGATTACGGCAGAGAGAATGGCCGACTCTGGCGTGCGCAATTTCATGACGTTGAGAGCGCCCAAAAGAGGGAAGGTGCCGGCAAACATGGCGGGAATAATGGCGAAGTATTTGGCAACGTCGTTGGCGACGGAAAAAGTGGTGAGTGCGCCACGGGTGATCAACAGTTGTTTGCCAATCTCGACGATTTCGATGAGCTTGGTTGGGTTGGAGTCGAGGTCAACCATGTTACCGGCCTCTTTGGCCGCTTGTGTGCCCGTGTTCATGGCGACGCCAACATCGGCCTGAGCCAGCGCGGGAGCATCGTTCGTGCCATCTCCAGTCATGGCGACAAGTTTTCCTTTGGCCTGTTCGTTGCGGATAAGAGCCATCTTGTCTTCGGGTTTAGCTTCCGCCAGGAAATCGTCCACACCGGCTTGCCGGGCGATGGCCGCAGCGGTGAGCGGATTGTCTCCAGTAATCATCATGGTGCGGATGCCCATGGAGCGGAGGTGATCGAAACGCTCGCGGATGCCGCCCTTAACAATGTCGGTCAATTCGATTGCGCCAAGGACACGGAAGCTTTGTGCGACTAGCAACGGAGTGCCGCCGGATTTGGAAATGCGCTCGACGATGGCTTCGATCTCGGGCGGAACGATCTGTCCTTTCTCTGCGACATAACGAGAGATGGCCTGAGGTGCGCCCTTACGAATTTCTTTGCCGTCCATATCGACGCCAGACATGCGGGTTTGCGCGGAAAAGGGAATGAAGACAGGATTGTGCGGAGCGAGTTCCCGCCCGCGCAGGCCGTATTTTTCTTTTGCGAGGACGACAATGGAGCGACCTTCGGGGGTCTCGTCGGCAAAGGAAGCGAGTTGCGCGGCGTTGGCGAGATCCGAATCGGAAACGCTGGGGCAAGGATGAAACTGAGTGGCCTCACGGTTGCCGAGAGTGATGGTGCCAGTCTTGTCGAGGAGAAGGACATCAACGTCACCGGCAGCTTCCACAGCACGGCCGGACATGGCGATGACGTTGCGCTGAATCAAACGATCCATACCTGCAATGCCGATGGCAGAGAGGAGCCCGCCAATCGTAGTGGGAATGAGGCAGACCAGCAGGGAGATCAAGGCGAAAATGCTTTGCTTTGCGCCGGAATAGATGGCAAAGGGCTGCAAGGTGACGACCGCTAGAAGGAAAATGATGGTCAGTCCGGCAAGAAGAATGTTGAGGGCAATTTCATTGGGCGTCTTTTGGCGAGAGGCCCCTTCAACCAAACCTATCATTCGGTCGAGAAATGTTTCGCCGGGATTGGAGGTGATGCGTACTTTGATTTCGTCGGAGAGGACGCGCGTGCCGCCGGTGACGGCAGAACGATCTCCGCCGGATTCACGAATGACGGGGGCGGATTCGCCGGTAATGGCGGATTCGTCGACGGAAGCAACGCCTTCAATGACTTCGCCATCGCCGGGAACGAATTCGCACGCAGCCACGAGAACGATATCGCCGGACCGGAGTTTGGAGCTGGGAACGATCTCCGTGGTTCCGTCGGGGCGAAGCTTTCTGGCATCGGTTTCAGCACGCGCTTTGCGCAGAGTCTCCGCCTGCGCCTTGCCGCGGCCTTCCGCCATGGCTTCCGCAAAATTAGCAAAGAGCACGGTGAACCAAAGCCAGAGCGTGATCTGAAGTCCAAACCAGAAACCGCCGATGTGATGGATGAGATTTGAAATAAGGACAATGAGAGTGATGACCGCGCCCACTTCGACTACGAACATGACGGGATTCTTGATGATGAGACGCGGATCGAGTTTCCAGAAGGAGTCGATAATGGCGTTTCGCAATATTTTACGATCGGTAAAGGAAGTCTCTTTCGGTGTATGTGTGTTCGGGGTCATGGATTCCTCAAGATCCGTGCGCTGCTAGCGCAGGTCAAAAAGCCTTTCCTGCATTCATCAGCAAATGCTCCAAGATGGGGCCGAGGCTGAGCGCAGGGAAGAAAGTCAGCGCACCTACGATCAGGATGACGCAGACAAGCAACACAGTGAAAAGCGGGCCAGTAACCGGAAAAGTGCCGAGCGATTCAGGCACGTGTTTCTTGGCGGCCAGACTGCCCGCGATAGCGAGCACGGGAATAACCGTAAAGAACCGGCCGAGCAACATAGCAAGACCGGTAGTGGAGTTGAACCACAGGGAATTTCCACTGATTCCGCCAAAAGCGGAACCATTGTTGCCCACGGAAGAAGTGTAGGCGTACAGGATTTGAGACAGTCCATGAGGGCCTGGATTTGTGATTCCGGCAAGGCCTGGCTTGGTGACCATGGCGATGGCGGTGAAAATAAGAATGGTGAGCGAGGAAACCAGGATAGAGAGGACCGCCATTTTTATGTCGAAGGCTTCGATTTTTTTACCCAGATATTCGGGGGTGCGTCCAACCATCAGACCGGCAATGAAGACGGCAAGGATCACGAAGACCAACATGCCGTAGAGGCCGGAGCCGACCCCGCCGAAAACAATTTCCCCGAGCATGATGTTGATAAGGGGCACCATGCCACCGATAGGTGTGAGCGAGTCGTGCGCGTTGTTGACAGCGCCGCAACTGGCGTCGGTGGTTACCGTGGTAAAGAGAGCAGAATTAGCGATGCCGAAGCGAACTTCTTTTCCCTCCATGTTGCCGCCGGACTGCTGGTCAGAGGCCTTTGTGTCGACAGAAGCAAGCAATGGGTTGCCGCGTGCTTCGGCGTTGTAGGCGACCAGAACGCCGGCAAGAAACAGAGTGGCCATCGCGCCCCAAACTGCCCAACCGTGGCGAGAGGAGCCGGTCATGCGTCCCAAGGTGTAGGTCAAGCCCGAGGGAATGGCGAAGATCATGAGCATTTCGAGGAAATTGGTGAAGGGCGTGGGATTCTCAAAGGGGTGGGCGCTGTTGGCATTGAAAAAGCCGCCGCCATTGGTGCCAAGCATTTTGATGGCTTCCTGAGAGGCGAGTGGGCCCTGTGCAATGAGTTGAGTGGTAACGGATTCTTTGTGGACCACACCATCAGCGCCAGCCTTTTCGACGGATTGTGGCTCAAGAAGAGTTGCTGTGGTGTAGGGACGCAGATTCTGGATGACGCCTTGGGAGACGAGAACAAGGGTCAAAGCCATGCAGAGCGGCAGGAGAACCCAGAGGAACGATCGCGTGCAATCCACCCAAAAATTTCCGATGGTGGAGGATTCGCGGCGGGAAACTCCACGGATGAGGGCGATGGCCAAAGCGATACCGACGGCGGCAGAGGCAAAATTGTGATACGCGAGTCCGGCCATCTGGGTGAGGTAGCTCATGGTGACTTCTGGTACGTAGACCTGCCAATTGGTGTTGGTGGTAAAGGACACCGCGGTGTTCCAAGCGAGATCGCCGGGTACGTTGACCAGATGTTGCGGATTCAAGGGCAACCAGAGCTGCACGCGTTCGATCAGGTACAAGAGCAGAAGAGATACAGCGCTGAAAAGCAACATGGCAAAGCCATACTCGGACCAGCGCATTTCCTTGCTTTCGTTTACCCCGCAAGCGCGATAGATGAGTTTCTCCACGGGACGCAGCACGGGATCGAGCCAAGTGGACTCACGCTCGAAGACGCGCCAAAGGAAAACGCCGATGGGCTTGGTAACCAGCAGCACCACTGCGAAGTAGAGAAGAATCTGAAACCAGCCGTTAGCGGTCATGTTTAGAAGTCCTCCGGCTTGAGCAACGCATAGAAGAGATAGCCGCAGAGGAGCAGCGCAACAACGATTAACAGAATATTTCCGATCATAGTTGGACCTTTTTACCTAAGCCGTTCGCATCCCTTGAGATAGAGGATGCCAAGAGCGAAAAAGACGAGCGTGGTTAGCACAAAGAGAAGATCAGTCATGCAAGGCTCCGTGACTAATGATGAGTATACGCAAAAAAAGTAAGAGAAGGGTCAGCAGGGCATAAGGAAATCATAAGGACGAAATCGAGCCGAAAATGGGAGGGGGGTCATGAAAGCATCAAAAATAGTAATAGGAGACTGCAAAGGAGTTGTCTTGTTGCTGTTACAGAGATATGCCAGACTCGATTGACGATGGATTCCGCGATTTCTTCCAGTTCCAAGGCCACACCTAATCCAAGATTGGAATGGTTCCTGTTGCACGCGGGTTTTGTGGCGATCGGTGTAATCACGACGAGCCTTGGGCCGTTGCTGCCGATGTTTTCGAAGCAGTGGGGCCTGAGCGATGCGCAAATGGGATCGTTTTTTCCGTCGCAATATTGGGCCAGCCTGGTTGGTGTGATTGTTACTGGTTGGTTGCTGCCCCGGTTGGGCTTTTCTAAAGTGCTTGGCACAGCATTTGTCTTCCTGACGCTGGGCATGGGGTTCATGGGAGTAAGCCCATGGATGCTGACGGCCAGTTGCGTCACGTTGAGCGGATTCGGGTACGGACTGGCCAATCCAACAACAAATCTGCGCGGCACGCAGTTGCCATCGTCGAATGTGGCGGTGGCAGTAAGTTTGCTGAATTTTTCCTGGGGCGTAGGCGCGGTGGCGTGTCCGTTTTTGGTGGCCGCGCTGGCGCCAAGGATCGGCATCCGAGGCTTTGGAGTATGCGTGGCGGTTTGCACCGTGGCAATTGCGCTGGCGCACTTCTTCAGGACGGTCCCGGCAGTAGGGGCAGCGGGAGAGCGAGCAAAACATTCGTGGGCCGATTGGATGGAGCATCTGCGGCAAGGTGCGGCCATACCGCTGGTGCTGCTTTTCTTTTTGTACGTTGGGACGGAGGCTGGCGTTGGAGGCTGGGTCGCAGCGCTGGAAAAACGCATACCCGCCGGTGGCCATGCCTCTGCGTTGACGATTGCGCCTTCGGTGTTTTATGGATTCTTGCTCCTGGGCCGCGGACTGGCTCCGCTGGGGTTTCGACGGTTTTCAACCGTTGCGATCTCTTTGGGTGGACTGCTGTCTGCTACGGCAGGCACAACGCTTATCGCCCTGGCCCATAGTTCACCGATTCTGCTGGTGGGATCGGCGATGGCGGGATTTGGTTGCGCGCCACAATATCCTGTATTGGTGACATGGCTGGCGAAAATCTTCCGGAAGGACTCGGACTGGTTGGCGGTGCTGTACTTCAGCGCGGGTAGCCTGGGTGGCGGCGCACTGCCGCAACTGGTAGGGAGTATTGCGACAACCTCACACTCCTTACGTGCGGGATTTCTGGTACCGCTGGTTGCGAGCGTCACGATGGTGTTCTTGGCGCTAAAGGTCCGGCCGTATACGAAATAACTCTTTCCAATAACCACGTCACATACTCGCGGAGCGAGCAGTCCGCGTTGCTTGCGTTCGGGGTGGGGCCATCGTACGATTTCTGTTTGAAGTAGTAGCCGGAAATTGTTCTGGGGTTGAGTGAATGAGCCGCGCAGGCCAGGGCATGAGAAATGCGCGGGGTGGCTGATAGACAGGAGAAAGACGGAATGAAATCTGTCGTGGTGGTGGGCGCGCAATGGGGCGATGAGGGCAAAGGCAAGGTAGTCGATTATCTGTCGGGTTCATTTGATTACATCGCGCGGGTGGCGGGCGGACACAACGCCGGGCACACGGTCATCATCGGGAAAGACAAATATGTCTTGCAATTGATTCCCTGCGGAATTCTGAGGCCAAAGCAGCACGCGATTATCGGTAACGGCTGTGTGGTGGATCCCGCAGCATTAGTGAATGAAATTGAAATGCTGGCGAAGGCCGGTATTGATGTAAAGGGCCGGTTGCACGTCAGCAATCGCGCTCATTTAATTTTTCCGTATCACCGCGAACTGGACAAGGCCGCAGAAACGGCGCTTGGTGAAAACAAGATTGGCACGACTTCGCGCGGAATTGGTCCCGCATACGAAGACAAGATGGCGCGGCGCGGATTGCGCATGGCGGACCTGTTGACGCCGGACCTGTTTCGCGAGAAGGCGGCGCGTGTGGTTGCGGAGAAGAATCGCATCGCGCGGGGAGCTTATGGTGCCGACGTGGATTTTACGCACGAAGTGGAAGATACGCTTCGGCTGAGCGAAAAGATCAAAGGGTTCATCTGCGATACGGCGGTGTTAACGAATCGCGCGTTGGACGAAGGCAAATCGGTGCTGTTTGAAGGTGCGCAAGGAACGATGCTGGATATCGATCATGGGACATATCCTTTCGTGACTTCGTCGAGCGCGACCTCAGGAGGCGCTTCTACCGGCGTGGGAGTTCCGCCGACAAAGATTCGCAACGTATTGGGGATTTCCAAGGCATACACCACGCGCGTGGGTGGCGGACCGTTTCCGACAGAAATGCCGGACCTGGAAGCGAAGGAAGTTCGCGAGCGCGGCAAAGAATTTGGCGCGGTGACGGGACGGCCACGACGGTGCGGCTGGCTAGACCTCGCGGAATTGCAGTACGCGAAGATGATCAATGGGATCGATTCGCTGGTGATTACCAAGCTGGACGTATTCGATACACAGCGGGAGTTTAAGGTAGGTGTTGGATACACCTACAAGGGCACGCCGATGAATGAAATGCCGGCCTCCGCGGAAGAGTACGAGCGCGTGACCCCGGTGTATAGGACGCTTCCGGGCTGGTGCGAGTCAACCTACGGAGTACAAGACGCCGGGAAGCTGCCGAAGGCGGCGATTGACTACCTGCGATTCATTTCCGATTTTCTGCAGGTGGAAATTGGCATGATTTCCACTGGACCAGAGCGTGACGCAACGATTATCCAGCCAGGGACGCTGCTGGCGCGCTGGCTATAATTGAAGAAGTCGACGTAAAGCCGCCCCTACATCAAAATAAGAGACGATCAGTCACGCTAAATTCTGCGCTGAGGATTACCCATGGTTCGTTATGAAGATGCTCGCCAGATAGTCATTGCGCAAGCCGAGCTTGGAAAATGTTCCCCTTCGAAGATCTCGTTGCCTGTCAGCGAGGCGTTGGGTTATGTGCTGGCGGAAGAAATTAGCATGGATCGTGCGTATCCACCCTTTGATCGTTCGACGCGAGACGGGTATGCGGTGAGGGCGAGCGAGGCGATTCCGGGAACAACCCTGAGGTGTGTTGGCGAGATCAAGGCGGGGGACGCAGTTACGGAAGTGCTCGCCCCTGGAACCTGCGTGCAGATCATGACGGGTGCTGCAGTTCCCAGCGGGGCCGACGCGGTGGTGATGGTTGAGTTTGCCAAGCGCGATGCGGAGCAGGTGGAGTTCGAGCGCGAAACGAAAACAGGGCAAAACATTGTTCCACGCGCAAGCGAAGCGGGAGCTGGCGAACGCGCATTGTCGCCCGGGCTGCGTTTGGGCTTCGCGGAGTTGGCTATTGCCGCACAGGTTGGCGCGGCGCAATTAAATTGCTACAGGAAGCCGCGTGTCGCGATACTTTCCACGGGAGACGAGGTGGTACCGATCACGGAAACTCCCGGCCCGTTTCACATTCGCAACAGCAACAGTGTTTCGCTGGGAGCGCAAGTGCGACTGGCTGGAGGAGAGCCAGTACTGCTCGGAAATGCAGGAGATCGCGTCGAAGAATTGGGAGCGAAGATCGAACAAGGTTTGCGCGAAGACATGCTGGTGCTTTCCGGCGGGGTTTCGATGGGCAAGTACGACCTGGTGGAGGGCGTACTGAAATCCACGGGAGCGGAGTTTTACTTTGATGCGGTGGCCATGCGGCCTGGTAAACCGACGGTTTTTGGACGCGTGCGCAACAAGTTGGTATTTGGTTTGCCGGGGAATCCAGTCTCCACGATGGTAACGTTTCAGTTGTTCGCAGTCCCGGCCATCGACGTTTTGAGCGGGGCGAAGGCGCGGCCACTGCCTTTGCTGCAAGCGACGCTTTCGGAAGCGTTGCACGAGAAAACAGGGCTGGCGCATTTTCTGCCCGCGCGGCTGGAGTGGAATGAAGGGCGGGCGCGTGTGGCTGCGCTGAAGTGGCAAGGGTCTGGCGATATTGCAACGCTCAGCCGGGCGAACTGCTTTCTGGTGGTGCCCTCTGACGTTCAGGACATCGAGGTGGGAGAGTCTGTTTCCGTTCTGGTGCGGGGCGACGTAGTCTAGGTGGAGCGGAGATTTGCGAGGAGTTTTGGTCTTGCGGACATGGAGTGCAGCTGTGCTGCGCTCCTACTTAAGAGTGGAGTGGAGTTGACGAAGCTTTCGCACTATAGGAAGAACGGCGAAGTGGCGATGGTGGACGTGTCGTCAAAGTCGGTGACGACGCGGACGGCGGTAGCTCATGCCTTTGTGAAGATGACGCCGAAGGTGTTGCGGGCGGTCCGTGGATTGAAGAATCCCAAAGGGAATCCACTGGAGGTTGCGCGCATTGCGGGGATTGCAGCGGCCAAGCGCACGGCAGAGTGGATACCTCTTTGTCATCCACTGCCACTCACGCACATTGATGTGACTCCGAGGCTGTGCAAAGATGGGGTGGAAATACGCTCGACGGTGACGGCGACCGCGCATACCGGAGTGGAAATGGAAGCGCTGGTGGCTGCATCGTGTGCTGCGCTGACCGTTTACGATATGTGTAAGGCTCTGGATAAAGCCATCGAAATCAGCGAAGTTTATCTCCTGCAGAAGACGGGCGGGAAGAGCGGCGACTTTGTGAAAACGGACATGAAGAATTCAGGTAGGGCAAGGCGATGAACGCGGCTGGCGCCAAGTCGGTCAAGTTGCTGCTTGCCGATGACAATCCGCTGGTGCGCGACCTGGTGGCCAAGGGGTTGGAGCCGTTCTGCGAAGTGATGATTACCACGGACGGCGCAGATGCGCTGCTTCGCGTCATTGACGAACCACCCGACGTAATCTTGTGCGATTTCAAGATGCCAGGCCTCGACGGGCGACAGCTTTTTGAAAAGCTGCGGGGGCGGGAAGCGACCCGGCATATCCCGTTTTTGTTCATGGCCAGCCGCGCAGACATTGAAGAGCGGCTACGCCCGCTGGTGGATGGGGTGGAAGACTTCATCGCCAAGCCATTCCTGCTGAAAGACCTGGTGCGCTCGGCGAAAAAAGTGATTGACCGGCTGCATCTGGAAAAACTACAGAAACGTGCTTCACGGCCGGGTGTGATTCAGGGGCGCCTTGAAGAGATGAGCATGATTGACCTGATGCAGTCGTTGGAGATGGGACAGAAATCGTGCCGACTGGTAGTGCAAAAGGGCGGTGAGCAGGCCGAGCTTTATTTCGCTGCTGGCCAGTGCCGGGATGCAAAAATTGGAACGGTTGAAGGTGATGACGCCGTATTCAAAATCATTATGTGGACCGATGGCGAATTTGAAATTGATTTTAATGCCGCGAATAATTCCACTCGGACAACTACCACGCGAAATACCACCGGCTTGCTGATGGAAGCGATGCGATTGATGGATGAATCGAATCGCGATGCCGTGGGCACCGGCTGACCTTCGATGCGTGTTGCCATCTTAACGATCAGCGATACGGTTTCCAGAGGTGAGCGGGAAGACCTGTCGGGGCCCGCGCTGGTTGCGCGTTGCCGCGAGTTCGGGTGGGAAGTGAACTCCGCGTTGCGCTGCTCCGATGATCCCGCAAATATTCGAACGCAGTTGCGTGAGCTTGCGGATTCGCGGCGCGTGGACGTGATTTTGACAACAGGTGGGACTGGCTTGGGGCCGCGAGACAATACGCCGGAGGCCACGAACGATGTGGCCGAGCGAATTATTCCCGGACTGGCGGAAGAGTTGCGACGTAAGGGTGCAGAAAAAACGCCGACAGCCGTGCTTTCGCGCGGAGTGGCTGTGATTCGACATCATTCGGTGATTTTGAATTTACCTGGAGGCCCGAAAGGGGCGGTGGAATCGCTCGACGCAGTGGCGGCAATATTGCCGCATGCGGTGCATGTGCTGAATGGGGCGCGTCACGATTAAGTGTAGTTATTGGGGTATGACTGGCAATGATACCCGCGATTGATGTTCTGCATCGTGATAAATCTTCAAATGACCTACCTGTGTTTGCGACGAAACAATTTCTGATTTTCCGGTCTGCAGATTACGAGAAAAATGCGGGTAGAAGGCGCCGCTGATCTGCACGCGGATTTTATGACCTTTGAGGAAAGAGTTGCTGGTCAGCAGACGATTTAGTTCGAGTTTGTAGATTTTACCGGGAGTCAGCAGTTCCGACTGAATCGATTCGTTTCGATAGCTGGCGCGGAGAACGTCAAGGCCAGGGCTCATCAGATTGAATGCGGTACCGTCGGGCGCCACATCCAGCAACCGTCCCCACAAATCAAAATCAGAAACATCGGCGGAGACAAATATTTCCAAATTGATGGGACCGGTCACCTCCGTGTCGGCGAGTAATGGCGCGGAATCGAAAGTGAGCACATCGTCGCGGCCCACCAGCGCACGGTAGTCGTGTGCGCCGTAACTGCCGTAGGAATCGGAGACCGGGTGAGCGGGATCAGATTTCAGCTCGCTGGCTCCTGATTTCGAATCAGGTGGTTTCTGCAGCAAGCGGCCGACGCGCGGGCTTTGCGAATCCGCCGCAAAATAAAACGATTCGATCTTTGCGCGCTGGAGTGGCCACGATTGTTCGTCGCGCCAGGTATTTGCACCCATGACAAAAAGTCTCACCGGCGCTTCGTGCTCGATGCCGTTGTCAACGCCGCGAAGATAATGATCCATCCAGCGCAGAATGAGGCCGTCGTAATCGAGAGGAGCCGTTGGCCCGAAGTCGCGTTCACCGCTCTTGCGTTCGTCCTGACCGCCATGGGTCCATGGCCCGATGACGGTGCGGGTACGCGGATTGGGCTCGGCTTTGCGGGCAGCCAGCAGGCCGTTGAAATTTGTGGTGGCGCCGTCAGGGCCGTAGGCTTCGTCGTGCCAACCGGAAAAATTCAAGACAGCGCAGTGCACGCGATCATATTTGTTCTGTAGCTCTGCCCAGTCCCACCAGGGGTCAGCAGGAGGATGCGCCAGCCACTGGTAGTAGAAAGGAGAAGTTTCTTTGAGATCGGGAAGGTCGCGCAGCGGCAGGAAACCTTCGATTCGTTCGTGTTCCGCCTTCCAGGATGCGCGCGCCTCTTTGTAGGAAGTGGGTCCCGGAAGATTTTTGCGCTTTCGAGCATCCGGCGCGATGTTCATCCAGGTCCACTCCAGCCAGGAGCCATCGAAGACTCCGCCGGAATAAAAGAAGTTTCGCGGAGTGGAAAAGGTCATCGCGGGCACCATGGCTTTCAAGTGTGGCGGCGTTTCAACCGCGGCCAACCACTGAACGGCGCCGGGATAAGACAAACCAAAGGTGCCTACGTTTCCATCGGACCAGGACTGTTTGGCAGCCCATTCAATGGTGTCGTAGCCGTCTTTGCCCTCGTTCTGGTAGGGCACAAATTCGCCGTCGGAGGCGTATCGTCCACGCACATCCTGGATGACGATGGCGTAACTTTGGGCCACAGCTTTGTCGAATATGGTCCATTCTTTGGCAGCGAATTGCTTTCCGTAAGGCGTGCGGTATACGAGTGTGTGGAATGGGCCCGCCACTTTGGGCAACCAGACATCCGCGCGCAAAATCACGCCGTCGCGCATCGGCACGGCCACATCGATCAGTTTTGTTTCAGAAGGCTGAACTTCAGCAATGACATAGAGGGAAGCAGCAGCGCACGTGGCGGTGACGAATAATACGGCCGTCAGGATGATTCGATGGAGACGCATATTCGCGCTCATCTTACCTGAAGACCGTCATAAACGCTTGTTGACCCACCGCTCCGCGTCCGTAACAATGTTTGCACTATGCCAAACAAACTTTCAGAGAAGAATCTTGCGGTTTTGGGCACCGGAAAACTGGGCGGAATCTTGCTGCGCGCCTACCTGAAACAGGGACTATTCACGCCGAAACGAGTGACAGCGACAGTGAAGCACGAAGAGAAAGCGGCAATCCTGGGGAAGGAACTTGGCGTCAAAGTGGCGACGGACAATCGCAAGGCTGTGCAGAATGCCGACATAGTTTTGCTGGGCGTGAAGCCGCAAGTGGTGGGCGAAGTGTTGAAGGAAATTGCGCCGGAGTTGAACAAAGCTGTGTTGATTATTTCTGTCGCTGCATCGGTGCCCACGGCCTACATCGAATCTCGTGTAGGTGACAAAGTAGCCGTGATTCGCGCGATGCCGAATACATGCTCGATTGTGGGTTGCGGAATGACGGGAGTTTGTCGCGGATCGCACGCGTCGCCAGAGCATCTGGAAATGGCCAAGGCCATGTTCAATGCCGTTGGGCGTACGGTTGTGGTGGATGAGAAGAATATGGATGGGGTTACCGGGTTGTCGGCTAGCGGTCCCGCGTTTGCGTACATCATTCTGGAATCGCTGGCGGAGGCCGGAGTGAAGGTGGGATTGCCGCGCGACGTGTCTACCTTGCTTGCCGCACAGACAATGAAAGGCGCAGCGAGCGTGGTTCTGGAGACCGGTGATCATCCGGCGCTTCTCAAGGATTCGGTGACGACGCCGGCCGGTTGCACCATTGACGGAATCATGGAGCTGGAAGAAGGGAAGTTGCGCGTAACGCTGATTAAGGCAGTCGTGAAGGCTACGCAACGCGCGGGCGAACTTCTTTTCGATAAATAGTCACCGCGTTGTATGGTCCTCTGGAGAGAAGCCCGCAAGGCCCCATTCCGAAGGTTGCATGCTGGAGGTTTCGCGGATGTTGAATCGTGGACGAATGTTTTCAGTTTTGTCACTAGCCATCATTGCTGTATCCGGCAGTTCTCTCAGCCTTTCCCAAACGTCCTCGCCGACTGTTGGCACAAAGACCGTCCCGCGTGCAGCGAATTGGGCGGCAGCGGAAAAAGCCGTGACCAAGCTAGAGCAGGACTGGTTCAAGATTCAGTTATCGCATGAGTGGGAGAAACTGCATCGCATGATCGGTGACGACTTCCAACTGATCGAATCCGACGGTCGTTTAGGTGATCGCGATTCGATGCTGGCGGGATATAAGGCTGAGGCGCCTGCCGTGATTACCATTAGCATGACGCTACTGGTTTCGCACGCCGTTGCGAATGATGCGGTAGTGGCGACAGGGCTGGACGACATTACGTTGAAAGATAAAGATGGAAAGATTACTCACCGCTACGAGCGCTTCACGGATGTGTGGGTGCTGCGAAACAAAGAATGGGTCTGTGTTGCCGAACAATTGACGCTGGCTCATCCCTGAGACGCAAGTCACACTACGACATTCTTCGATTGTGATAGGATGCCGCTAGAGGTTCAGTATGCCAGCTGCGTATATTCCAATACTCATCTTTGCTCTACTGGTGCTCTCGTTTCCGGTTGTCTCACTGATCGTCTTCAAATTCATACGCCCAGAATCCCGTTTAGGCGACGCCAAATTTCAACCTTACGAATGCGGAATCCCTCCGGAATCGAACGCGCGGGGCCGGTATTCAGCGCGATTCTATATCGTTGCGATGCTGTTCGTGATCTTCGATGTGGAAACTCTTTTTCTGTTTCCGTGGGCGATCTTGTTCCGCGGGTGGGTGGTAGCCCATATGGGTGCATTTGCGCTGGTGTCGATGTTCGTTTTTCTGGGAGTCTTGATGATCGGGTACGTGTGGCTATACAAGAAGGGTGCGCTGGACTGGGCATAGCCGCGAAGGCGGTTGGGTATGAAAAAGGGCCGCTGCTCTGGTGAGCAACGGCCCTTTTTGCTTTCAATAACGCGCCTTTAGCGCTCGATGGTGACAGACTGAGTCAGCTTAAAGGTAACTTTCGATTCGGCCGGCAAGGTTACGTTTTCGCCGCCGGTTGCGCCAGAAGCGGCCAAACCACCACCCGCGCCTACGCCAGCACCAATTGCTGCACCCTTACCGCCGCCGGCAAGGCCGCCAATCAGCGCGCCAATCGCAGCGCCGCCCCCGGTCACAACCGCAGTGCGCTTGCCTTTTCCCTTCACGGATTGCGCATAGGTGCTGGTAGAAATAGGGTAGCTCTTGCCGCCAACGCGCAGGCTGCTGACCCGAATGGCGAGGTCAGCTTCGCCTTTGAAGGTGCCTTGTTTCTTGGATTTCGTAATCACGCCGGCAACGTCTGCGCCCTTAGGGATGGCAACTTCGCCATCGACCAGGATGTCCGAAGCAACGGTGCCGGCAAATTCTTCACCAGCGTTGTTCACACGCGAATTTAGCTTCTGGCCAAGAATAATTGGCAGTGCAGTCCCAGCGGGCACGACTAAGGGCTTGGCAGGCTCAGGAACGGGCTCAGGTGCCGGTGCTTGCGCCTGATTCTGGTTTGCCGATTGTCCTGCCGCAGGCGCATTGGCGTCATTCGGCGATGTTTGTTGAGGAGTCGCGCCGTTGGGCGGGGCAGACTTTTCGCAGCCAACAACCAAAAGGGCGGCAATGGATAATGTGAGTAAAACCTTCTTCGTAGTCATAGTCGTTCTCGAATCCCTCGATTTTTCCGGATTTTCCTCAAAAATAAAATAATCAGGGCAATGTAGAGCTCAGGGCCTGTTTCAGCTCGTCCGTGGATTTTATCACCTCTCGTAATTTGTGAATAGATTGGGAAGAAATGTAGAAGCGAAGAAAGGCGAGCTACTGGGAAAACCTACGAAGATCCATTCGAGATTGGACGAAGAACCCTTGCCCCGATACAATTTGCACATGATGCCCGAATCGCGAGTGGCCGCGCCACTCGCCTGCTCCCAAGCCTCTCAACTTGCTCTGGAACTCTACGGGGTTCGAGCAAATGCGCGCGCGTTGCCGGGGGAATACGACGACAATTTTCATCTGACCACAGAAGATTCGCGGGCTTTTGTACTGAAAGTGATGCACCCAGCGCGGGAAATCCATTTTGTCGATATGCAGTGCTGCGCGCTTGCTCATCTGGCCAAGCGAGCGCCGCATTTGCGTTTGCCTAGAGTGGTGCAAACGCTTCAGGGGAATTGTTTTGCTCAAGTAAAAATTGAAGATGGCACGGAACGTCTGGTCTGGATGCTTACGTTTTTGCCCGGGGCTGTGCTGGCCGATGCAAAACCGCGAGATCGTGAGCTGTTGAGCAGTATGGGAACCCTGCTGGGTGAAATCGATGTGGCGTTATTGGATTTTTCGCACCCGGCAGCGAAGCGAGAATTGAAGTGGGATATTACACGTTCGCTTTGGGCGCGCGATCTCTGTCGGCATGTTAAGGATGAGCGTGGACGCGAATTAGTGGAAAGGGCTCTGCGAGTTTTCGAGTGCGAAACGCTGCCACGGTTGCCGCAAATGCGACGCAGCGTCATTTATGGAGATGCGAACGATCACAACGCGCTGATCAGTGCGCCGTGGCCACAGCCACGAAAAACGGTGAGCGTCATCGACTTCGGGGACATGCACGAGACGGTGACGGTGGCTGAAGCTGCGATCGCCGCGGCTTACGGGCTTCTGGGACAGGCAACACCGCTGGATGCAGCTTGTGCTGTTCTGGCCGCGTACCACAGGGTGTTTCCGCTGAATGAGGAAGAAATCGCGGCTTTCTATTCATTGGTAGGCGTCCGGTTGGCAGTTAGCGTGGTGAATTCAGCACTTCGCCACTCGTTAGTGCCAGATGATCCCTATGTGACCGTGACAGAACAGCCTGCGTGGGAAGCGTTGGAGCGATTAGCCGGAATCCACCGGCGTTTTGCGCATTTCACATTTCGTGCCGTTTGCGGATTGCCTGCTACACCGCAAACAGAAAGAATTCAGCAATGGTTAACAGAGCATGGCGCTGAAGCGGCTGGCTTGATCCCGCAGAAGTTGCAAGGTTCGGCAGTGCATGTTCTGGATCTCAGTGTCGGAGGTAAAGACTTGCCTGGCGACGTGGCCGAACTCAGCGAACCGGAGCTCACAAGAAGGCTCCATGCCACCTTGGCCGCTGCGAAAGCGAGTGTAGGCGTTGGCCGGTACAACGAAGCGAGATCAATTTACTCTTCGCCATTGTTTGGCGAAGCGTCGAATCCCACCGGGGAGCGGCGAACGATTCACTTGGGCATGGATCTTTTCGTTGAGCCGGGCACGCCGGTTTCGGCTCCCTTCGACGCCACAGTGTATGCCATGGCGAACAATAAGGCCGCGCTCGATTACGGGCCGGTGGTGATCCTGCGGCACAATCCAGCGCCCGACATCGAATTCTTCACACTCTATGGGCATCTCTCGACGGACACGCTGGCTTCGATAAAAGCTGGCCAGGGCATCGAGAAAGGAAAACCTTTTGCGCGCGTCGGCAATGCGCAGGAAAACGGCGGGTGGACGCCCCACCTGCATTTGCAGATCATTGTCGATCTGCTCGACCAGGGGACGGATTTTCCTGGTGTGGCATACTCGTCGGAGCGAGATGCGTGGACGGGCCTGTGTCCCGACCCGAATCTAATTCTCAGGATTCCAACCGAGTGCTTCCCCCAACTCCCGCCAACGCTAGAACAGTCGCTGGCCACGCGAAAAGCACTGCTAGGTCAGAATCTAAGCGTCTCTTACCAGCATCCGTTGAGGATTGTGCGTGGATGGAAGCAATATCTTTACGATGATACGGGCCGCGCGTATCTCGACGTTTACAACAACGTGCCACTGGTCGGGCACTCGCACCCTCGCGTGGTCCGCGCGGCACAAGAGCAGCTCGCTGTACTCAACACCAACACGCGTTATTTGCACGACAACGCCAATCGCTACGCGGAAAGGCTGACCGGGTTGCTCCCAGCGCCGCTGCGGGTGTGCTATTTCGTGAATTCGGGAAGCGAGGCGAACGAACTTGCGCTACGCCTCGCGCGCACACACACAGGCCGGAAAGACATTGTCGTTCTGGAGCACGCGTATCACGGCCACACCACCACGTTGATAGACATCAGCCCATACAAATTTAATGGACCTGGCGGGCAGGGGCAAAAACCTTGGGTACACGTTGCCCCGATCGCCGATGATTATCGCGGCATGTACCGGCGAGCGGAAGCTGGACTGGGTAAGAAGTATGCGGCACACGTTGGCGAGATTTGCGAAAAATTGAAACGGGAAGGGCGCGAAGTTGCCGCTTTCATCGCGGAGACTCTGCCGAGCGTGGCCGGGCAGATCGTCTTTCCGCCAGGATACCTTGCCGAGGTTTATAAATATGTTCGTGGAGCAAGGGGCGTGTGCATCGCCGATGAAGTGCAAGTGGGATTTGGCCGGCTGGGCACGCGCTTCTGGGGATTTGAAACGCAAGAAGTTGTTCCGGACATCGTGGTGTTTGGAAAGCCGATTGGAAATGCTTTCCCCCTGGCAGCGGTGGTGACTACGCGAGAAATCGCGTCGTCGTTTAACAACGGCATGGAGTTTTTCAGCACATTTGGTGGGAATCCCGTATCGTGCGCCGTAGGGCTGGCCGTGCTTGATGTGCTGCAAGACGAAGGGCTTCAGCAAAATGCGTTGAAGGTTGGAACGCAATGGATTCGCGATTTGGAGTCGCTTCAGTACCGATTTCCAATCATAGGAGACGTGCGTGGATCAGGGTTGTTCCTGGGGATTGATCTGGTTAATTCCGGAGAGACTCGCGCTCCTGCGCCAGAGCAGGCTTCGTATGTGGTGAATCGCCTGCGCGATTTGGGGGTTCTCGCAGGCACCGACGGCCCCCATCACAATGTGATCAAGCTGCGCCCGCCGCTGATATTCACAGCGGCAGACGCGGGGAGATTCACTTCGACGCTGGCTGCGATCCTGGAAGAGGATGCCGCACGTCGGTTTTCTTAGCTCATGCGATTAGAGCCTCTGGCTAAATGCGGAGAGGCCCTTTGAAAGCAAGATCTACTTCAGCGACTTTTGAAGGCGCTTGGTAGACTTGGCAAGCTGCGTCTTTAGTGCATCGACCTGTTTGGAGATGGCCTTCAACTCTTCACGTGCTTCTTTGGCGAGCTTGTGTGCTTTGCGATCCACCTTGCCGAGCGTGGATCCAACTTGCGCGCCAACTTCAGTGAGTTTGCCCTTCTTCGCCATGAGTTCTCTCCTCTTTGCAGAATTATCTAAGTTTCTATTGAAGCACCGCAACAAAGCCAGGTGAATACAAAAATTCCCCTACACGTTGATCTTTTAGTCTTTGGGCTTGTGTTCTTCGCGTTCCTTCTGTTTTTCCGCTACTTCCTTGGTGGACGGAGGAAAGCTCTTGAATCCCTTCACGATGTCGCCATCGACCTGTTTCCAGATCTTATCCACATTTATGATTTTGCGGATAATATAAAGTCGCCAAGCCAGGTCCTTTCTGTGGGCATCAATCAGATCAATCTGCAGCGAACCCTCGCGGCCGGCATTGGCCTCTACCGTGTAGTAGGAAAATGCCCAGTAAGAACCGATATATGCACTATAGACGCCCCAATTGAGGTTAGACCCAACGACTAACTCTGTTTGACTGTTCGCCCAGTAGCGCACAACGATATCGGGGTTTTCGTCAGGTTGAACTTCACGCAGGCCTTTTTTCACCAGCTCTCGAGTAGCCGATGCGTGTACGCGGTTCTTGATCAGCTCGGGGTTCAGTTGTTTCGAGACCAGGCTATCGACCCCGCCGATGTACGCGAAGGTTTTGTACTTGGAGAAATCCAAGCCGGGATCAAAATCCACCACGATCTTCGCACTGGCAGATATCGCAAATACCAGCAAAAACAGAAGAACGACCAGTTGCCGTTTGGCGAACAAATTTCGAGCTCCGTGCATCCACTTCCTCCACATGCGTTTCGGCACTCCCCTGGCGGCCAACTGTCTATGAAGAAACAGCGAGTTCGCTGGAGTAAGTGTAGGCGAATCAGGTATTGATTGGCCAATTTTTAAGGTGTGCCAGGCTGAGGCGGTGGTTCGAGGTCAAATTTCCGGATCTTGGGGTTCGTTGCTGAACAATCGCGCAAGTTCCGCATGCTCCATGACCACGGCTGGGTCTTTCTGAATGGCGTCAAAGTATTGGCGTTGAAAGCCGTCACCGGTTTCGGAAGGCAGGAACAGCTTGCGGGCCAGGGAGATGGAATCTCGCGAGTCCATATCGGTCACTTCTTTTTCACCCGCGAGGGATTCGTCAATACGTACAACAAATTCGGAAATACTGTGCAGCCAGGCAAATTGCGGATCACCGACAACCAGCCGGAACAATTCACCGGCATTTACCTTGCCGTGAACTCTCTCATAGTCGCGGCGTTCCATCTCGAGCAGTGTTTTATGGATGCGCAGCAGATTTTCCCTCAATGCGACCATTTTCTGGCGGGCAGGCGTGTCGCGCGAATCGCCTTGATTGGAATACGGGTCTTTAGCTTGAGCCACTTTGGTTCTCCACCTTTTATTCTGCTTGAGACGCGCCGGATTTTCTACTTTGCAGAGGTATCCCGCTTATGTACGACGAGGTTGTTATGAAGGCTGGCCACCTTTGGAGCTTTGTTGACCAGGCTGCCTGCAAGTGTCTTATCCGCTTCGGAATCGACTGTGCCTTCCAGGCTGACCGCGCCATTCTTAACAATGATGTGAATGGGAGGCAGCGCCTGGATGGCGTATTTCTGCAGCGTGGCGTCTTCAAAAATGGCCCGGTAGACGTTGCGTCTCAACTCGTGATCGCCGGAAGAATGAGGAAGAACTTCTATGTTGTTAACAACGCCAGACACGCCTTCGAGGCTTTTTACCGCTGCCTCCGCGTTCACTTTCAGCGTTGGCCGCCTGACCTGACCCGTGAGAGTGACTTTTTCGCCGTCGACGAAATAGTTGATATTGTCGAAGACCGAATAGAAGGGAAGTTCTTGCAGTTGGTGGCGGACCGCGCGCACCAGCGCGTTCTCGACTTTTTCTTCACTCTTTGAAGGCTTGCCGGCTGCCGCAGTTTGCGAATTGACCGCTGTCAAAGCCAGAACTGGGAGTATGGCAAGGGCCGCGCCAGCTGCCATCCATCTTTGTCGAAGCATCATCGAGAGCACCACCTCTGCCGTTTATGTATTGTCACGCACGTTGAGATTTCGTTCTAGCCTGCAGATTCGGCCTGCGGTGTTAGCATACGACAAGGGATTGCGCGCGTTGCGACGAAAATGCAGCGTGATTGTCATGGAGGATTATCCGTTCGTGCTGGCTATTGCTCATCGGGGTGCCTCGGGGTATGCCCCCGAAAATACCGTGGCGGCATTTCGCCGTGCCATTGCGCTTGGTGTGACGTTCATTGAAACTGATCTTCAGCTAACGCGCGATGCCCACTTCGTGGCGCTGCACGACGAAACGGTGAATCGCACGACGAACGGGCAAGGCTCTGTGCAGCACATGACGCTGGCGGAAGTACGGCGACTGGATGCCGGTTCGTGGTTCGGCAGCGAGTTTATGGGTGAGCGAATTCCTACCCTGCTGGATATTGTCGATTTTTCGCGCAAGCACGATGTAGTGTTCTACCTGGAGTTGAAGCCCAGCGGCTTCTGGGGAGGCGAACACGCGCTAATCAGCGCTCTTCGCGAATCTGGAGCAATACAGCGCACCGTTATCATTTCGTTTGATCCAGTGATTCTGCAGAGTCTTCGCAAAATAGAACCGACGCTGATGACCGGGTTGCTGTTTGACGGCCAGTTGGAGAACCCGTTCGAGAAAGCTCTGGAGATTGGCGCAAGACAGTTGGCCGTGAAAGGCGATCTGGTGTCGCCCAGTCTGCTCGGTGAGGCACATAAACGGGATTTGCAGGTGGTCTGCTGGACCATCAATAATCCGGCGCACATGAGGCTTCTGGCGGCGGCAGGCGTCGACGGGATTATGTCTGATTATCCGGATCGTCTGCTTTCCTCGCTGAAGAAACAGCCTTAAGCAGGGCGGCCAATTCCGGCACGCTTAGCTGTTCTGCTCGCGCGTCTTCCCTTAGCTTCAAATCCCGCAAGACTTCCCGCGTCTGCGCTGGCTGTAGAAAGCTGCGAAAATTGTTGGTGAGCGTTTTTCGTTTCTGGGCAAAACACGTCTTAACGAACTCCAGGAAGGTTTCGCCATCCGGCAAGCCGAGATTCGCGTTAGCGCCAGGCAATCGCAAGGTTACTAACGCAGAGGCCACTTCCGGTGGAGGATCAAACGCGATGCGGGGCAACTGAAGTACAAATTCAGGACGAGTGTAAAATTGTGTCGCGACAGAAAGATACCCATACGCTTTGCTGCCCGGTCGCGCGGCGAGCCGTTCGGCAACCTCTTCCTGGATCACGATATGTATTTCGTCGATGAGATCAGCGAAGGAAAAGAAATGGTGCAGGATGGGTGAAGTGATGTAGTAGGGCAGATTGCCGTACAAGTGAATACGCCGTCCATTGCTGATGGCACGCAAGTCTGTCTGCAGCACGTCTCCCGGAATGATCGCGAGATTCGGGTGCTTTGCAGCTAACTTCTTCAAACGCTCAACGAGTGGCGGATCCAATTCCACCGCGAAGACCGGGACACCGGAGCGCACCAGATGCTGCGTCATTTCGCCGTGACCAGCGCCGACTTCGATCCAGCAGTAATCTTGTGGAGACTGCTGTGCAACGGTCTCCATGCCGTGCGGGGAGACATGAATTGCGCGCGCGATTTGCTCGCGCCAGCCCGCATCGCTCAAGAAATGTTGGCCTAGCTTCTGGCGTGCCATCTTTACAGAGTGTAGCGCATGGCCGCCGCAGAGCTAGCATGGGGCGCATTACGGCCATGGTGCCAGAGGTGGAGGTAAGAAAACCGTCATTGGCGCGATGCTTGACGCTGTGGCCCTGCCTCCGCTAGCGTAGAAATCTGCTCACCGCTTATGCGCATCCTTTTTGTTGCCTCTGAAGCTTTGCCCTACGCCAAGACGGGCGGCCTTGCCGACGTCATCGAGGCTCTGCCGAGGGCGCTTGTGAAACTTGGTCACGAGGTCGCCGTGTTCCTCCCGCGGTACCGGGGAGTGAAAAGTCCCAAGGTTATTTTGCCCAGCGTGACCATTCCGCAGGGTTCACGTCTGCGCTTTCCCGCGATCACCGACGGTTCAGTGTTGCACGGAGTCCGATATTTTTTCCTGGATGATCCTTTCTATTTTGACCGGGACGGAATTTACGGTGACAAGAATCACGAATACCCCGACAACGCCGAGCGATTCACCGAATTAAGCCGCGCCACGATTGAGCTTGCCAAGCAGGTGTGGTTGCCCGACTTAATACATTGCCACGATTGGCAGACGGCGATGATCCCGGTCCTGTTGCGAACCTCGTACGGCGACGATCCCGTGGTAAGAAACATTCCCGTAGTTTTTACTATTCACAATATCGGATATCACGGCATCTTTCCCAGAGAATCGCTCGAGCGTGCAGGAATACCGTCGGCTACTTACCATCCTGGCGGAATCGAATTTTTTGGCAATGTAAATTTTCTTAAAGGAGGGTTGATTTATTCGGACTACCTGACGACAGTAAGCCGCAAGTATGCGCAGGAAATTCAAACATCAGAGTTTGGATTCGGGTTAGAAGGCGTCATCCGGTCGCGTGGCGATCGTTTAGTAGGAATTCTGAACGGCGTGGATTACTCGACGTGGAGTCCGGATAAAGATGCACTGATAGCCATGAAATTTTCCGCAAAGAATCTTGTAGGGAAACGTGTCTGCAAAGAAGGCCTGCTGGAAGAGATGCATATGCTTCGCGACAATCTCAATCGCCCGGTGCTGGGAATTGTTTCGCGCTTTGCAGACCAGAAGGGCTTTGACCTGATTGCGGAGATCGCGCACGACTTGATGCAGGAAGATGTCCAACTGGCGGTGCTGGGAACGGGAGATCGCAAGTACGAGGAACTGTTCCGCGCGCTGGCCACGGATTTTCCAGGACGCGTTGGATTGAAGGTAGCCTACGACAATCGCCTCGCGCACCTGATAGAAGCGGGTGCGGACATGTTCCTAATGCCATCGCGCTATGAACCGTGCGGTCTGAACCAGATTTACAGCCTGCGTTATGGCACAGTGCCGATCGTGCGCGCCACCGGAGGGCTGGACGACACAATCGAATCGTTCGACCTGGAACACGGTACCGGAACCGGCTTCAAATTCACCGAATACACGGGTACGGCGCTGCTGTATACGATACGACAAGCGCTACATCATTATTCCAACGAAGGTATCTGGAAACGTATACAACTAAACGGGATGGCTAAAGATTATTCGTGGAACACCTCGGCGTCAGAATATGCGAAACTATATGAAGCTGCCAAAGCAGCGCGAAACCTTGTCTTGGTTCCAACATCTAATCCATAGAAGGAAGCGGTTCTGTACGCACGCCGCAAAGGTAAAAAAAAGGAAATGGCTGAAAACATTCTGACAGTAAATGATGGAAATTTTGACGCGGAGGTTCTGACCGCGAGCAAGTCCCAACCGGTGATGGTCGATTTTTGGGCGGAGTGGTGCCGTCCGTGCCACATGTTGGCGCCCACGGTTGCAGAGATCGCCCATGATTACGCAGGTAAGCTTAAGGTTACCAAATTGAATGTGGACGAAGCGATGAACTCTGCGGGCAAGTTCAACATTCGCGGCATCCCCACGTTGCTGGTGTTCAAGGACGGGCAAGTGGTGGAGCAGATCGTCGGCGCGGTGCCGAAAGACCAGATCACCAAGGCGCTCGAACGCCACATCGCCGGATAACTCAAGTAACAAAGGCTGCTATCAGTGCGCTCCGGATGGCTCGGGGCGTACTGTTTTTTTGCGAGGACTCTCCATGGCAATTAAACCTGTGCCGCCTCGTAAGTCCCCGGAAATCGTGAGATGCACCTGGGCGAGTAAAGCGATCAACATTCCCTACCACGACGAAGAGTGGGGTGTGCCGGTCCATGATGACCGCATATGGTTTGAGTTTCTGACGCTGGAAGGTGCGCAGGCAGGCCTCAGTTGGGACACGATTTTGCAGAAGCGCAAACGCTACCGAGAAGTGTTTGCGGCATTTGAGCCGCAGAAAGTAGCGCGATTCGATTCCATGCGGGTGCGGAAACTGCTTGGTGATGCGGGAATCATCCGCAACAAACTGAAGATCCATTCCACCATCTCAAATGCCAGAGCCTTCCTGGCAGTGCAAAAGGAATTTGGGAGTTTCGATTCGTATATCTGGAGATTGGCCGGAGGCGGTCCGATTCACAACAAGTGGAAGGCGCACCGAAGCGTTCCTGCTCAGACACCACTCGCCGTCGCGATCAGTAAGGACTTACAGAAACGTGGGTTTCGCTTTGTGGGGCCAACGATCTGCTATGCCATGATGCAGGCCACCGGAATCGTGAACGATCATCTGGTAACCTGCTTTCGCTATGCCGCGCTTAGTGGTTCAGGCTAGCGACGCATAACTCATAACCGCCAACCCCCCAGACGATTATTGTTCGATCACGAAGTTGTAAGTGCCGGCGCCACCTTCATAGACTGCTTTGCCATTCTCATCGCGCAAAAGCTTCAGGCCGGAACTGTCACGGATCGCCTTCCCATTTTCCTTCAGCTTGGTGTTGCCTCCAGTTGGGAAATAGAAAAGGGCGGTGGTGTTCGCGGGAATGACAGCTTTCCAGCCAGTCTTGTTTCCCGTCACATTCCAATTGGAAGTGATGGGTCCGTAGATGGAATCGTACGTTGCGTTGACGGAACCGAGTTCCGCGTTAAATTCAGGATGCAGGTGAATGCGATGGAAGCCAGGGTCTGCGAATTCGCTTTCGATACCAGCAACGTCACGGTAAAGCCATTCGGCCACCGCCCCATACGCGTAGTGATTGAACGAATTCATGCTCGGATCGCCAAGCATTTGATCTCCATTCCAACGTTCCCACATGGTGGTGGCGCCATGTTCGATCATGTAGCCCCATGAAGGATAAGATTTGTTGAGAAGAAGTTCATACGCCACATCGGCATGGCCACTGGCGGTGAGCTCGAACATGATGTAAGGAGTCCCCAGGAATCCGGTCGTCAGGTGCCCACCATTTGTTTTTATGTCGTCGACCAGTTTTGTGGCCACGGTAGCGCGCAACGAATCCGGTAGGAGATTCATGTGCAGCGCTAGCACATCGCTGGTCTGACTGCTGGTGCCAATCGTGCCATCCGGCTTTACGTAAGCTTCGTTGAAAGCGGCACGGACCTTCTCGAAAAGTTGCTGATAGCGCGCTGCATCGTCTTTGCGCCCCAGAACCTCGGCAATCTGTTGCATCAAGAAAGCGTCGTAAGCCCAATAAGCCGTCGCAATCAAATCCTTCGAAGTCTGGCTGCCAATGGCCAACCAATCGCCATAATCATCGCCCCGATCCCTTAGCCAGAGATAATTTGGGTTGTGGGACAGCAAGTGGGTCATCCAAAGTTCCATGGCATCCCAATTTTCTTCCAGAATACGGCGGTCGCGGTATTGCTGGTAAGAGGTCCACGGAATGATCACGCCAGCATCAGCCCACCCGGCTGCCCCTTCTGAAATCATGCTTATGCGTGGAGAGACAACTGCATAGGGTCCCTTGGGAGATTGCGCGTCGCGCATATCCGTGGCGAATTTGTGCGAGAAGGCGGCGAGTTCCGCATTATAGGAGGCGGTTCTCCAGAAGACCTGCGCATCGCCCATCCAGCCAAGACGTTCGTCGCGTTGCGGGCAATCCGTTGGCACGCTGACGAAATTTCCGCGTTGCCCCCAGAGGATATTGCTCCAAAGCTGATTAACCATTGAGTTGCCCGTGGTGAACTTCATGGTGAACGGAGCGTCGGTATGGAAGACCACGCCTTCCAAGGTGTCTTGCGAAGGCGTACCTGGATAGCCGGTAATTTCGATGTAACGAAAACCGTGAAACGTAAAATGCGGTTCAAAGGTTTCGGAGCCGTTGCCACTGAGGATGTAGTTGTCGGTCGCGGCGGCTGCGCGCAGGTTATCTGTGTACAGCTCTCCGGAAGGCTTCAGAACTTCTCCGAAGCGCAGACGAATCTTCGTTCCCTTGGGGCCGGAAACGCGCAGGCGTTCCCAACCGACCATGTTCTGGCCAAGATCGTAGATGTAAACGCCGCGTGTCGGGTTGGTGATTTTCTGCGCAGTCAAGGTCTGCTCCACGCGGACCGGTTGGAAATTTTGCCCAACCAGGGCGGCTGCCGGCGTTGGGGCGCTAGTTACCGGCTGCCATTGTGAGTCGTTGAAGCCAGTCTGGTTCCACCCAGGTTGCTCAAGCCTTGCGTCGTAGTCTTCCCCATCGTAAATTTCAGACAACAGAATAGGAGAAACAGAAGTTTTCCAGGAATCATCGGAAGAGACTGTCTCCCGCGTACCGTCGGAATACTCGATTTCTAATTGCGCCAGCAGACGAACGGGAGGCGGACCGAAATCGTAGTTCAAATTCGTCCAGCCCAGCGTGGTGGCGTACCAGCCTCCCCCGAGAATCGCTCCCAGAACATTGGACTTTTGATGAATCATGGAGGTGACGTCATAGGTCTGATAGACGACACGCTTGTGATAATCGGTCCAGCCAGGTGCAAGAATGTCGTTGCCGACGCGCTTGCCATTGAGAAAAAGCTGATAGCTTCCGAGCGCGGAGGAGTAAATTCTGGCACTGCGCACAACCTTGACAACCTGGAATTCCCGGCGCAGCTGTGTGGCGGTGAGTGGCGCCCGCGGAGCCCCCAGCGGTTTCTCGCCGAGTTTTGCTATAACCACAGCCTGCTGCCATTTTGAATCGTCAATAATCTTTGCAAACCAAGTGGCCGGCGCCACGCGAGCTGTCTTCCAGGACGGCCCAGAGAACAGCCTCTGGATATTTCCATCCGCCATCTTCATACGCAAAACGGCAATCAAGCCGGCTGAGTTCGTTTCTTCATTCTTGGCGGGACGATCGATAGATACTTCCGCCGCAAGAGTGTTTGTACCTACTTCGAGATAGGGGGACAGAGAAATTTGTCGAGAAAAGAACCATTCCGTCCGCTCGCGGTACGGACTGGTCGGATCCGACGCATCCAGCACTGGCTTTCCGTTCACCCACAATCTCAAGTGGTCTTTTGCACCCATGAGCAGCACGGAGTCTTGCGGTTTTTGTGTAAGGGTGAATTGAAAGCGAAAAAGGCGTACTCCGGGCACGGCCTGAGTGAGCGCCGCTTCTTCGGCGCCCCAGATCCACTTGGCATCCGATTCATAGTCGCCACCGCCCATCGGGTCGGTGCGCGCGATCCACTTTGCCTTCCAGTCCGAAGGAGAGAGCAAACCCATCTCCCACCAGCTTGGCGCACTGTAGGGGCCGACTTTTCCTTCCTGATCCCACACACGAACTTGCCAGTAATAACGCTGGCGCGATGCCACGGCGGGCCCGGCATACGGCACATTGACGGACTCGCTGGAGGTGATCCGCCCGCTATCCCACGCCAGCGACGCACCCTGCTTTAATTGCGCAAGTGTAGTGGCTACGCGGATCTGATAGGCCGTCTGCGTAGCGCCACGGCGATCATCCTGAAGCTGCCACGAGAATCGCGGGGAAGTTACGTCGATGCCCAGAGGTTCGCGCATGGATTCACACTTCAATTGTGCGGGAGGTTTTACTACCGTGCCGGCCGCGAACAGCGCTGTGGCGGTGAAAAGTGTGACGAGCACGAAGGCCACCAGAATTCCAGGCATAATCCGGCATGGACTAGTGAAGGATTTTTCCAGCAAGGTTTGATTGCGCCGCCCAATCGGTGATGTATTCATTGAGATTTCTCTGTATTTCATGTCTCGTGCCCGTTCCCCTGCTCCTGCCTCTTCAAGATTCATCGTAGTTATGGGCAAGCAGTCTTGCGTTCGTGCGCGTGTGGTTGTGTTCAAGGATTTCAGAGCGATGAACGCACAATACACCGGAAGAATTCGGCGGAGCAAGGGTAAGTCACACATTGCAAAAGAATTTCACTATTGGAATTCTGGAAAAAGAGCCGGGCTGTACCTGTGCTTGCCTGCCCATGTATAATGCGAAAGTACAGAGCGGGCGTCGTACAATGGCAGTATAGAAGCTTCCCAAGCTTCCTCTAGTTAATCCTAACACGCTGAACTGGCGGCACTTACAAGATTTGGAAAAAGCTGTAATTGGAAAATAGTGGAAAATGGATGAGTGTGAATTGGCGTCTGGCGAACGGCCCAGGACTCTTAAGCCATTTTAGCAGGTGTGCCAGAACTCATCGTGGCTATCCTCCCACTTCGCCCGCGTCAGAAAGGAGGACTTTCCGCAAATCCGCTACATCCGTTGGCAAAAAAGGCCGCAGTGGAGATCAGCGACTTGCACCAGCTTCAGGACAGATTGCCCAATCGCAAGTGCAACTGGCGAGCGTTAAATCACAACTCGACAACGAGAAGGCCAATGAAAACTCAATTGCTGCCGAACGAACCCGCGTCCGCGAGCTTTCCGATCAATTAGCCGAGCAAACGGCGGCATTGAATCGAGAAAGGGACATGCTGGCCGCGGACCGCGATATTCGCGAGTTGATGGCGGCGCGCAACCTGCACATTGCCGACGTTTTTGATACGGATGCTAAAGGAAAGACGCGGCCGGCACTCGGACGAATCTTCTTCACCGAAGGCAAATCGTTGATTTTTGCGTACGACTTGAACGACAACCGGGTGCAAACGGCGGGCTACAACTACCGAGTTTGGGGCAAGAAGGAAGGCCGTGGCCAAGCTGCCAAAAGCCTCGGGATCTTCTATTCCGACGACAAACAGCAGAAGCGCTGGGTGTTCAAGTACGACGATCCGAAAGTCCTGAGCGAGCTCGATTCGGTGTTCGTGACGCTGGAACCACCGGGCAAGAATCCCGCCGCACCACAAGGCGATAAGCTTCTGTACGCCTACCTGCGCAATCAAGCAAACCATCCGTAATTTGTCCGCCCGTTAACGACCCTTGACATTACCTCGCCCGTTACATATACCTTAGCCACTCCCATTGGCCGAGCTGCAGTCCGTGAGCAACCAGTGGACGAAAAGGAGTGAAAGAAAATGGCAAACGAATCCAAGAGAAAAGGACCCATTTCATTTGACCTGAGCGACCAACAACGTAAGGCTATCGAAGAACTCGCAGGTGGCCGCTCTGTACGGCTCAGCGGAAAAGTGGTCGGTAAGAAGGTAGTGGTTGATTTCGTTGCTTGCAATGCCCCGTTTGTCGCTTGCAATGCACCCTTCCGTGCCTGCAATGCCCCCTTTGGGTCCGAAAAATAGTTGACACTGAGGTTTTCATGAATATCGTCGCTGATCTGACACTATCCGCCCTCCGCCACACCGGCATCGACAATCTCCCTGGTTACTCGCAGAGTCTGATCGAAGCCTGTAACAAGCACCAGCCTCCCTTCGGCATGGCCTGGTACGGAGACCAATATCGGAGTTATGCGAAGGACCCGCACTGGCTGGCCGTGTCACTCGTCGCCAATGCGGAAGTGGAAGGCGACGGCGCTCGAAAACTGTGGAAGATCGCCGGGTACGCCAAACAAAAAGAGCAAAGCGAGCTGGTCAAACAGCACGCAGTGGATGAAGCACGCCACGCTAGGCTCTATATTCATATGCTGCGCCGGGTTTTTCCTGGTGCATTGGACGAGGGACTCGAAACTGCAACGAAGGCGATGTCTCCCACCATATCTATGCGAGATGTGTTGCCTGAAGCTGCGCCCGCGCCGCGGATGCGCTTGCTTGACGATCTGATACAAATGAACATCGGTGAGATTCGAACCAGAATCCATCAGCAATTGCTGCGCCCCGTCATCTTGGCGCATTGTCCCCTCCCGGAGCGCGCGGCGATTGCCAAGGCCCTTGACGCCTTGTTGGCCGATGAAACTAGGCATATTGCGTATACGGCGGATCTCATTGAGCAACATTCCAGAGCGGGACAGGATGACTTCATCCGGTTCACTATGGAAAAGCGCCTGGCCCAATTCAACGAAATCACTTTGAACGAGGTCGGCGCGCTTATCTTCGACGGCGAATGAGTGTGCGTGTTCCGACTGCCGACGACTATGACGAGATTTATCGTCGCAGAACCTCCGTTACGGTCCTCGATAAAATCGCCGCACAGGTCGTTCGCGACAGAGCGATCTCAAAACTCAATTGCACCGGGTTCTTAGGACCAGGTGACGAAAAACGCTATCGAGACCTTCTGAACGTTTCGATGCCCGCAAAGCGTCCTGCCACGTTGCTCGATCTCGGCTGTGGCACCGCACTATTGGGCCCATGGCTCGCGGAACGTTTTGGGCTCGACTTTGTTGGCGTGGACTTCTCGCCAGTCGCAATCTATTTTGCATCTGCTGCCAGGTCGCGACGAATTACCGTTCGGAAGAAATTCATAGCCGCCTCGTTTGAATCAACCGGTCTCAGGTCGAATTCGGTCGCGGCTGTGTTCTCGCTGGATGCCCTTTACCTTGCGAGCGATCCTGCCGGCGCCTTGCGGGAAGCTCACCGAGTCATGAGCCCGGCAGCTCCACTTCTTTTTACGTATTTCGTCGATTCGCAAACGAAACATGAGTGGCCCAAACTGGTCCGGAGAGCTGGCCTCGATATTGTTTCGATCGTCGACATAACTGACAGTTGGCGTCAGTACATGCGGAAGAAACACCAGCGTCGCTGGAAGCAGCGGCGCGAGATCGCAAGAGAACTTGGCGAGCGAGCCAGTGCAGAGCTTTCGGTTAGTGCCTCGATGCTCGGACTTGGTGGTCGACACTCTTACATCGACTCGACTTTTCGATATCTGCTACACGCGATCAAGCCGACCATCCGTCGGGCTGAGAAGCGACGAATTTCCGTTGGCTAAGCGACAAGTTTCGCCAAGAGATGAGGGGCTACTCTGCCGGTGGGCCAAACACCGACTTTCGCCAAGGGATGTATGCGGGGAATCGCGAGTTTGCGGGCGGCGCAAGCGACGAGTTTCGCCAAAGCCTCGCGAGCAAAAAGCGGCGACTTTTGCCGGGCATGGGAGCGACGCAAACCGCCAAAAGCGCAGGAACTGCGGCTGTTTCCTCGGTAGCGGACGCTCGGACCGGCCGCCGGGAGAACACGCGGCAGGTCGGCCGGATCAAGCTTCAAAATTTCTCCGGCTAAATTCGCACGATTCTAGGAATGCCGGATCGGCGTTGACGGTCGACGGATCTCACGGACGCGAGTGATAAAATCCTCCCGTGGATTCGAATCACTGGCTAGTCGCCGGCGCAGCGCTGCTCGTAGTCTGCGTTTTCGCGGCGCGGTTTGCTATCCGGCGCTCTCGACGCTTCGATCCGGAAGCTCCCATGACGAAAAGAAGTTTTGATCTTGGGTATCACCTGGTTGCTCTCCTCGACGTGCAAGGGCAGCGTGAGAAATTCCGTCAACTACGTTTGCCAAAAACTCCCGAGGAGTCGGCAGTGGTCGGCGAAGTACTGAGGCAGACGGCCGGGTTTGTTCTTGACCTGCGGAAGGCCTTCGATGAGCAATTTGAAAGCTTCGAAGCCGGTGCGGCAAACATGATGAAGCGACACACTGGGCAACCCGTGCGCCCGAAATTTGTAGGATTTTCTGATTCGTTCGTGGCGTCCGTTTCGCTACGAAACGATGGCGGCGATTTGCTGCCGATCGTAAGGGTGTTTTCCGCGCTGTCCGCTGCTGCGGTCGTCATGCTGATGTCTTTGGCGAGCAAACATCCCCTCCGTGGTGGAATCGACGTCGGACTGGCTACGGACATTGGTTCGCAAGAGATCTACGGCACGGCACTTGAGCG
>CAVVJG010000032.1:0-548714 GCA_963748365.1 Candidatus Acidiferrales bacterium | reverse complement strand
AAGTTCGAGAAGTAATTCTCCGGAAGTGCCTACCCGACAAAGAAAAACAGGTACGTGCGATTTTTGAGAAACAACCCTTCGGCGAACTCGAACGCCTTGTCACACAGAAACTTTTGGACGTGATCAAGAAGGTCGCCAAAGAAGAATTGCACAGTGAAAACTGGCTCCACTTGGTGGCTCAGATCGCCGGCAGAAGTTATGAACAAATGCGGGTTACGCTCCTTGAGTTCCTGGACACCGACGTCTTCAGCTTGTCGCCCGAAAACTGTGTTTCCTTCATGGATCCGCTGATTGAATCCTGGGATGTCGATCTAACGACTTTTGCTATGGAAATTGTGTTAAATCGGAGAGTAGCCTCAGGGGATCCTAAGAGATATGAGTTTGTGGAACGGGGACCCGACCAACCAGAAGTAGAGCCGGGGTTCAAAGAATTCCTCAATAATAGTTCCCTCAGCGGGACGGCCACCAAGGAAGAAATAGAGCTTTTACGGAAGCTACGATTCAACGGTAAACGCCCTACTTCGCTTTATTACTACCGGGAATTACAAAGCCTCAGAGACCCGCTCCATTTTCGTGCGGAAAATCGATCGTCAATGCAGAATTCCTCCGGAGGGCTAAAATGAGCGTTAATATACAGTATGTTGGTTTCAAGTCGACAGCTATCCTCCGAGAATACAGTTTCCTCTTGCGGGAATCACCGATCGAGCCGAACGAGATCACCTTTACGATTTTGAACGAGGCATTCCGCTCCCATGGTTTACGCTTTCAAGATGCGCCGGACCTCTGCTCACTGAAACTCCGTCGCGAAATGGTCAACTCCATCGACAATCCACTGAAAACACACTACCGGATCAGTGTAACCGAACTGGATGACTACCTCGCCTCCCACTATCCAAAAGCCGCAAAGGCTCCCTACAGATGAAACCCTTGCAAGCACAAGTGGCAGGAACCTCTCGTAAAATAGTGGATTTTCATTTAGATGAAACTTTCGACTGGGTTGCTGAGCTTGAATGCGGCCATCAGCAGCTTGTCCGCCACAATCCGCCTTGGACTCGTACTCCATGCTGTCATATTTGGTCGCTTTCGCATCTGACCCAGCTTTGGTCAATGAGCGCCAGCGCTATTCCGCGTTCACTCAAGGCATCCGCAAGCTCGGCATTCATCCAATTCTTGTCGATACAGCGGTAGCTGTTCAAGTGCCGGGGAGACGCTTAATGGGCCTAGCAATGGCAGGGGGCGGTTCGAACCTTTAAGGTTCAGCAACACCAAACCTATTGCTTGATAGTCGGCAACGGGTGTACAAAAAGAGCATCAATATGGTTAAGACCATCACCAAATTCATTCGATTGGGTCTGACGCAGGAATTGTGGGAAACGATTCGAGTCGAAGCCAAGCGGCGTGGAGTTAGTGTAAATGCCCTAATCCGCACTGCAGTAGAACAGCACTTAGCCAAATCGAGCCTGTGGAGAACTGCAACAAGGCCGAACAATGTGGATTTGTTGAACACACCTTTGGTGACCTGGACCAGAGAAGAAAAAGAATACGCCGATAAGGTGTTAGAGGAACATTTTGCCGAAGACCGTAACGAGATTATCAGGTTCAATGAACCAAGACGCCACTGAGGAATAAATTCGTAAAAACAACTCAAAGCTACAAATCGACCCCACTGGCTTTAGCTGGTGGGGTCTTTCGTAATTTAATCACACTTCTCCCACCACGTATGTTTTCCGCTGTTCCAGCCAAGAGGCACATGTGCCTTCTTCAAAGCCCACGCGCAAACTGCCGCGCAGACCATGAACAAACTCGAGGTTAGTCTCGGCTTTCGTTTCCAGTGTGGCTTCCATCACCAGATTTCCATTCGAATCCCGAACCGCTGCGGAGATCGTTGCCGTATGCACATCCATCCCAATATACTTAGCGTCATTCATGAGGGTGCTCCTTGTTGTAGACGTTGATGCGAACGATCAAAATCTACTTCAAGCGGGCGCCCTTTTATGATGCGCTTACCAGGACGTACCACGCCGAACCCTAATCAATTCGCGGGCTCGGTGACGCCTTCTCCGCAGAAAGAGGTTATGTCAATCGCCCGTAAAATTTGGTAGTTCCCGGACAGGTATTGCACTTGGGGGTTCTCAAGTCCACCCAGATTTTCGCCTATTTTTCCGACAACCTGCAAGACAGATTGGGATTGCTTGGGCTCGTACGTCGTGAAATTCGCAACCAATATGGCCCTTGGTTCAAAGCTGATTCCTTTTTTCGGCGAAACCACACCTTCAAAAAATCCCCTAGAATCGACCGGGACATAAACGTTGTCACTGTAGTCTTTTAGTGCGTCCTGATACGGTTTGCCGACTTTCAGCGCGACCCTCGCCCCTTGGGGAAGGTTGGACGCTCCATCGAATTTGACAGCATTCGGCCCACAATTGTGAACTCGAATTGAGATGTAATAAGTTGGTGCTGAAAGCGGTCTGGAAGCTGGCCCTGATGCTGTTTTCGTTGTTCCAGCCGCAAGCAGAGTTGCAGTGGAAAGTGCCAGAATCAATGACCTGTTCATTTTTGGATTTGTCACCCCGACCGGCGTGGGGGGAGACGCCGGTCGGGGTGACTTCGGCCGCGAATTCTTCCGGTGTCCGATACCCCAAACTGCTGTGCGGACGCACGGTGTTGTAATCCATCCGCCAAGCTTCAATGATCCGCCGCGCATCCTCTAGACTCGTAAACCAACTCTGGTTCAAGCATTCATAGCATCGGTGCAAAACGGAAATTTCGCAATCGAATTCAAGTACGATGCTGACTTGGTCAAGGCGTACTATCTTCCCTCCGCAGGATTTAGCAATTGCGAAAGCGATGAAAGAAAAGTTCCTTAGTTGGCGCCCCGAGCTGAATTCTTTGAATTGGCCACTGCTCCTTCATTGATGTCCGCCGAGTATATAGTGCTGCAGACGGTGACGGCTCCACATCTCTAAATCATCTGAGTCCGTTGAAAAACTCGGCTCGGAGCAGATTTTATTTGCCGTGACTATCCCCTGTTGTGCTATTGGCATTGCAGGGAGGAACACCGCCGATGATGGGTCAGCAGAGACGGTTAGAGTCCTTATTTTATTATTTTCGGTTGGAAGAGCAGATCCCTACTGATCATTTGCTGCGAATAATTGACGGCCACGTCGATTTCAGCTTCGTGCGCGAACAGTTTAAAGACTTCTACAGCTCCACGGGTCGACCATCGATTGATCCTGAAGTTCTATTACGACTGTTGCTGGTCGGCTATCTCTATGGGATCACCAGTGAGCGGCGTTTAATGGATGAGGTGCGGATGCATCTAGCTTATCGTTGGTTCACTCGGCTCGGCTTTGACCAAGAAATTCCCGACCATTCGACATTCTCTAAGAATCGCCACGGTCGATTTCGGCAGTCTGGTGTATTTCGGAAAGTATTTGAGGAGATCGTGCGCCGTTGTTTAGAAGCAGGTTTCGTCGAGGGGCGGAATCTGGCGGTGGATGGGACACTCGTGGGCGCCAATGCCAGTCAACAAAGCCGAGTTCCGAGAGAGCGATTAGTGGAGGTGGCAAAGCTCTCACGAACGGTTCAGGAGTATCTGACCGAACTAGAGCAACAGAACCCGGTGACAGATTCAGAAGAGAGCCGCAAGCTTCAAGAGAAAGTGTCGACAACCGATCCAGATGCTAGCTGGGCTGTCAAACGTGGACCAGCGACTCTGGGCTACTACGACAACTATCTGATCGACGCGACGAGCCGAGTCATTTTGTCAGTCCATGTGACGCCGGCACGGTTCAGTCACGAGACACTGGCTGCGCGGCGTATGCTCGAGCATGTTGGTCAGTTTGGAATTCACCCACAGAATCTGGCAGCAGATAAGGCCTATGGAAGTGGAGAGTTTCTCGCTTGGCTCCTGGCACGTAACATTCAGCCTCACATTCCGGTTATCGATCGCCGTCATCAGACACGAGGACGCTTCACAGCAGAACATTTTCGCTACGAGCCAAAAGAAAATGCGTACTACTGTCCCGAAGGAAAACCGCTGCACTATCGAGGTCAGCGACGAAGTAGTGGCGGTGATCTTTATCGCTCGACAGAAGCGCAATGTCGAGGTTGTCCACAAAAGAAGTTATGTACTGCAGGTTCCCATCGGAGATTGTTTGTGCGTTGGCAAGAGCCAGCGCGACAAACAGTTCGCGAATTGGCAAGTACGCCTGATTACAAGTGTTCCCAACGAGCTCGTTACAAGATCGAAGCTTTGTTCGCTGAACTCAAGCAACAGATCAAGCTGCGCAAGGTACGATTGCGACGCCTGTGGAACGTCGTTGAGCAGTTCTACCTTGCAGCAACAGCGCAAAACCCAAAACGGTTGGTGAGGTATCTCGCTCAAAGGCAATCGCAAACCCTCACCCCGTGAGAGTTCCGGGAGAGAATGGTTTTGCGATGGTTTAAGTCTTGAGGAAGCATCAAAGGCGCTAAAGCGCATTCCCGCCCCAAGACTAACTTTTTCCGTTGGCCTAATTTTTCAACAGACTCATCTGTTTGTGGGCAGTCTAATTCTTGAAGTTTTGCGTGTGCAAGATCAACAAGTTAACCATGCGATCGTGGCGAGGTTTTTGGGCAAACACAGAAAATGTTCCCTACCGCCGCCATATGCCGCGCCACTCCAATGGAATCGTTGCCGCTTTATGTTGGATTCCTTGTGCACGCGGAACTCCGAGCGCAGTTGGGCAGTAAGCTCGGGCTGCAATCTCTCGACTCGCCCGTTCAGGTTTGCACTCTAAGTTGGAAGCCGTGTGCCTAACCTCCGGTCCAGATTGAATGCGGCGCTGATCAATGCGAGATGGGTGAACGCTTGCGGAAAATTGCCCAACGCTTCGCCTTGCGATCCTATTTGCTCTGCGTAAAGGCCGAGATGGTTGGCATAGCCCAGCATACGTTCGAACAGGAGCATGGCTTGATCCAGTTTTTCCGGAATGTTTTGGCTTGCGCGAGTTAACGCTTCGACGAGCCAGAAGGAGCACATATTGAAAGTGCCTTCTTCGCCCGGAAGGCCATCAATCCTAGGGTGCGGGGGGTAGCGGTACACGAGGCTGTCACTGACGAGACCACCCTCGCGGGGGCTCTTGAGGATAGCATCGATGGTGCTGAGCATCCGGGGATCGTTCGGTGCCATAAAGAAAACCAGAGGCATGATGAGAAGCGACGCATCCAAGTCCTCGCT
Organism: Candidatus Acidiferrales bacterium; assembly: GCA_963748365.1. Classification (GTDB taxonomy): domain Bacteria; phylum Acidobacteriota; class Terriglobia; order Acidiferrales; family UBA7541; genus Acidiferrum. The sequence continues at coordinate 543,493 of CAVVJG010000032.1, read as the reverse complement.
CCCGTAGAACTGTGTAAACGCACGACGTTTCTCGTTCCAGCCACGGGTCATCACTTCCTCGTAGATGCGATCCCGCTCCTGGATCCACTTCGCACGGTTCGCCGGCAAAGCACGTTTGTCCGCCAGCCGCACACCGCGGTCCAGAGCAACCCAGTTCATGACTTTGGAGAAGACGAACTGCTCTTCCCGATTGCGCATCTCCCACAGTCCAGCGTCTGGCCGCTGCCAGCTTTCGCAGATCCAATCCAAACGACTGCGAATCCTTACCCACTGATCGTATGCAATGGGGCCTACGTACTTGTTGTACAGGTAAAACGCATCCATGAACTCGCCATAGACATCAAACTGGAACTGTGAAACGGCAGCATTCCCGATGCGCACAGGGCGCGAGTCACGATATCCCTCCCAGTGGTCCAGCGTCTGCTCGGGGATCTGACAGTCGCCGTGGATGGTGAAGAGAACCGGAACAGGCTCATTCCGGCGGAGGTGCTTAGAAGCGTAATTTTCTATCCAATTCATAAATCCCGCAGCCTCTTTTCTGAAGCCGATGCGAAGGAAGGCATAGACGGTAAAAGCTGCGTCCCGTACCCAGGTGTAGCGATAATCCCAATTCCGAGAACCGCCAATGACCTCAGGCAAGCTCGTGGTGGGAGCGGCGATGATTGCGCCGGTGGGGTCGAAGGTAAGAAGTTTCAGGACCAACGCAGACCTCTCCACCTGCTCTCGCCAGCGCCCTTGGTAAGTACAGGAGGAGAGCCAGTTGTGCCAGAACTTCACGGCGGACTGAAAGAGCTCTTGCGCTTCCATTTCGGGGGGCGCGGAGGGAACGATGCCATCGGGGCCGTTAGCCTTGAGAATGAAGACTTGGGATTTTCCTTCCTCGAGTGCGAATTCCGCGGCCACGCCTCCCTGTCCGTCATACTTCAGGGGCACGGCGGAGGAAAGAGTGAAGGTCAAGTTGGTGGCATTAAAGCTCGCGCCGTTGGGGTCTAGCAGCGTCTCGTGGCTCTCACGTCCGTAGTCGAAGGCGGGACGACAAATTAGCGAGACGCGCACTGTGCCCCTGACACAGTGAATGCGGCGACAGAGGTGGCGATTCCAGGGTGAATCGGCGGCAAGCCCTACGGGCATGAAATCTTCCAGTTCAGCAATGCCGTCTGGAAGCAAGAATCGCGTCACCAGGATGTTTGTGGAAGGCCAATAGAACTGTTTGTGCCGCACTTGGTCGCCGACTGGGCAGATCTGAAAGCGACCCCCCTTGTTGTCATCCAAGATTGCCCCAAAAAGGCTTGGGGAGTCGAAGTGGGGATAGGAATACCAGTCGATCGACCCGTTCATGCCGACCAGGGCAACTGTGCGCATGTTACCGATGATTCCGTAGTTCTCAATGGGCTGATACGGCACCGGTGTGTCCTCCCATGATCTGCAGCGAAGTCGACCCATAGTATCCAACTCTTGTGGTTCAAAGGAAGAGGTATGCCGCTGGCAAAAACAACTGATACGACCGGCTGATTTAGTCTGCAGGGAGTGAGAGAGGACCACTCTAAAAGAGAGCTGGACATTCTGGCGAAGGAATACAAGCCGGGCAAATCGTGGTGCTGTTGCGGCAGCTCGAGGCCGAGATGGCGAATGGGAAGGCTCGAGTGCGATTTTGCACGGTCTAGAAGTTGGTTTAGTACCACCGGTTCTTCCTGAGGGATGTCCAGCGCTAACCGTGATCTTCCCTCCGTGCGATTCGCCGCTTCAATTTTCCCTTGCCGACAATCATCAGTTTATGGGGCGATATTCAGGAACTTCCAGGCGGAAACGAAACATCAGTGTGCGTTCCGATTGCATCGACGGATGGGTCGAATCGGGACTACATTGCTACGTTAGAACCACTGATCATCCAGATGTACGCAAGTTCAAGCGTCAATGTGCTTGATCTCGATGCACTCGACTGCACAGTCTTTGAGGACTTGGGTTTCTCAGAAAGGAAGATAGGTGAATACCATAAGTGGGAGTTACTAATCCCGACGAGAATGCCGAAGGCGAGTGGCGATGGACAATTCGAGCGTCTACAGGGGAACTAGTCTTAGAGCATGTTTATCCTGCATGATCCCTCCCCTGCGATACTCCGAGGGTTCTTTCTACTTCAATGATCAGTGAGGGAATTCTAGAATAAGAATCTTAGGGCGAGGACAATCTGGCGATTATCTCGATAACTGCCGGTGACACCTGGCACTAACGCTCCAAAGGAATTCGTGAAAGATTGGGTATTGATGTCGGCAGTTCCGGTGTTCAAATACAAATTTGAATGATTTAAAAGGTTATAGAACTCTGCACGAAATTGCAGACTCACTCCTTCGCGCGGAAGAGGAAGATTTTTCAATAACGCCGCATTCATAAAAAATAGCCCGGGCTGGCGAAAAGTATTGCGCGGAAGGGTGTGATCGAAAGGTCCATTCACCGAGATTTCGCAAGTAAACGGCACCGCGTCCGCCATGCAGCCCCCATTCTCTGGGTCGTAGACCTGATTGAGCGGCAAATACAGAAAAGCGTTTGCCGAAACCAGGTCGGGATTCAGGGGACCCATGTGGGGAGCGACCCCGCTCAGCTTGGGCCGTGTCCTCTCCGAGGTAAAATCCGGTACGCCGGAATCGCCTACGGTGAATGGTTGGCCGGTTTGATAATTCACAAGTCCGCTTATTTCCCAACCGCCAAGCAGAAAACGATCCGTCCAATTGTGACCATCCTTTCCAAGCGGGATCGCCCAAATCCAGTGAATGCCGATCCGATGACGAACGTCGAAATCCGAAGAACCTCGATCCAGACTTGGATTAAACGCGTCAAGAGACCCACTCCCTGTGTCCGCAAAGGAGGCACTTAACCCACTGACGCTGCGATTGTCGATGGAATGACTCCAGGCGTAGTTCACGCCAAATTCAAGACCCATGTGCGAAAGGCGCCGGCCTTCCAAGCTCAGTTGCATTGCTTCAAAACTTGAATGTCCATCGTTCGCGCGAACGGACAGACTGGCAAGCAGCGGATTCAAAGTCGGGCAGTTCGTGTAGTCGGGGCCTAAGGCCGTGGTGCCATCGGCGGCGTACCGAGTGCCTATGCAGCTTGGGTCCACCAATCCACCGCTTCCGGTTCTGTTGATGGGATTTGTCGAATAAAGCTGACTGCCGCTTGAACCTAAGTACGAGGCCGCAAAAACATATTCTCCCGAAAATTCATGTTCGACGGTCGCATTCCAAGACACCGTATACGCAGGTCGAAGATTGGTTGCAATGGACTTCGCCGCACTTTGATTGAGCTCCACCGGAGAATTGGGAAAAACGGAATACTGGTTGGTGAGTATTTCAGGAGTGAGTACGACGTCCGTGAGAGTAGCGATGCTGTACGCAGGCGGATTGGCGAAAACACGGGTGAGTTCCCAGCCAACGCGCCGGTCGTAAAAAACGCCCACCCCCGAACGAAGGACGGTTTTCCCATCGCCGAACAAGTCATATGCTGCTCCCAGTCGCGGGGCAAAACTCGTGTAGTTCGGAAGATAAAACTTTCCTCGCAGATTACCTGGAGCGTTCACCGTTTGCAGGATAGTTCCATTGGCAATTTGCTCAAGCTGGTTTGCCCCTGCTCTGTTGTAGAAATTTGCGTCAAGGGTCTGCTCTCCTCCGGGACTGTGCAACACGCCAAAATATTCCCATCGCAGGCCGGGAGTTAGCGTCAATCGCGGACGAATCTTCCACGTATCCTCAATAAAAAGCGACGGCTCGTTGTAACGGTAATGTCTGGTGAAACTGGGAGGGCCAAAGGGAGGGTCAACAAGCTGACCCGGAAAATGGCCCTGGGGGTCGAGAGCGATTGTATAACGATGAATCGTTCCGTCCACGAATCCCTGTGCGCTCGAAAAATCCGCTTCAGCGTTCTGATCGGCAAATCCAAACGAGAGATTTTCCCGCCGGTAAGCGTACATTCCACCAAACCTAATGGTGTGATGCCCACGAGACCAAGTGGCCGTCTGAACGAACTGATAGAGATTTTCAGGACCCCCATAGGAACTGTTTCCCGACGGAAGCACGACGTCCGGCAGAGACGTGATCGCAAAAATAGGCAATGGTGGTTGCGGGACTGTCGGGCTTTCACCCGCGATTCTCTCCGGATCCCCAAATATCCGGGAGTATCCGAATCGAGACTCAGTGACGACGTTGGGCGACCAGTTATGCACAAGATTGAATGCTACATTCTGCCCTCCACCGGTAACTGGTGCGTCTAGAGCCGTGGAGTAAGGCTGGCTGACCGTCGCGAAGACATTCTTCTCTTCGATCGCATAGCGCATGAATACCTGTGTACTCTGCGATATAGTCCAATCCAGGCGCCCCGTTGCCAGAATTGTGTTTTGCGGTGCTCCTGCGCCGGCGTCTTGCGGTCCCGACCTGTTAGTCAAAGCAAACCCATCAAGTCTTACGAAACCTGACCCCGACTGCGGATCGCAAGTGGCCGCGTACGGACAAACACTCACGCTCAGAACATCAGTTGGAGAAAGATTGCTTGGAAGCGGATAGGCGCCAAAAATCGATTGCGTCCCGGGTGAACTGATTGCGATCAATTCGGGAGTCGGAACATAAAACGAATTTGGTCCCGTGCTTCGTACAAAAATAGGCTCAATGGAAGCAAAAAAGAACAGTCGCGATCGGCGTATGGGGCCGCCGACGGATCCACCGAATTGGTGGCGATTGAAGACCGGGTGCGGCAGAGAGTGCGCATCGTTATCGAAAGTGTTGGCGGCAAAGGCGGAATTGCGGATGTAGTCGTAAAGCGATCCATGAAAGGCATTTGTACCGGACTTGGTCGCCAGGTTGGCGATGAAGCCAGAATTGCGGCCATATTCGGCAGAAAAGTGATTGGTTTGCACGCTGAATTCCTGCAGGGCATCCAGAGGAACATCCAAAGCGGGAGCGGACATGGAGGTTTCGTTGTTTTCACCGCCATCAAGAAGATAATTCGCACTCTGAGTGCGCCCACCATTCACGTTGAAGCCGACTCCAATCTGGTCGTTGGAGAGACTCGCTCCTGGCAAGATGGCAATGAAATCGTACGGGCTGCGGGTTAGCGAGGGGAGATCAGAGATCTCACGCGGACTGATGGTACGCCCGAGATTGGCATTTTCGGTTTGCAGCGAGATGCGGCCTTCTCCTAAAACTTTCACCTCTTGTCGAAGAGGTTGGATGCTCAGCGACAGATCCGCTCGGTGCGAAGTAGCTACAGCAACTTCAACGTTCACGGTAGTCGGGTTGAAACCTGGGGACTCCGCACGCAGGGTGTAACTTCCCGGAGGCACAAGTTGGAATAAATATTCACCTTCTCGATTAGTTGTGGCCTTCTGTTCGAATCCGCGGTCAATGCTGCGAAGAGTGACGGTGAGGTGAGGAATAGGAGATTTCTGGGAATCAAACACGTGACCGAAGATCGAACCCGTAAAGGTTTGCGCATTTGCTAAACGACTGAATAATAAAAATAAAATCGCCGCAATACAGACATTCATGAATCCGGTGGACTTCCATCTGTAATTGAAAGCTGTTTTCGAACTTGCCATAACCATATTCATCCCTGGAAATGAATCAAGTTCCACCTCAAGGCACGGAAGGAATCACAATCCGGTGCACACCATCAGCGCGAAATCCACCCGGCGTGTTGGGCGGAAATCCAACCCGCTTCAGCAAATCCTGAAATCTGGGATCACCACGTAGAGAGTCAAAGGCCGGGTTGGATTTAAGCCACATGACAAGCCCGTCAGATCGTTGAAGATACAAACGATTTAGCAGCAGAATCGCACGGTCTTTGTGGTCGCACCGCGCGAGGAGCTCAGCTAAGGCAAAGGATGTTCGTTTTGCCGGATCCGGAAACTCTTCTGCGGCCCTCTGTTCTTCGAGTTCGATACGTTTGTTCCAATACGCGTCAGCACCCAGAGTCTTGTAAGTTTCGCCCAGAATCCGTCGTTCTTCGGCTGCTTTTTCAGATGGAATCCCCAGCCAAGGCGCAGCGGCGACATACTCTTCAAGCGCCCGGGGAATATCTCCCATTTGGTCATATACGCGGAGCAGGTGCCGATGGGCCATCAGAAATTGTGGATTCATATCCAAGGTTTTCTTGAATTGTTTAACGGACTCATCGTAGCGGCGCTGGGAATAGAGGATGAGGCCTATCGTTCCATTGATTTTGAGTGAGAGCGGGTCCAACGCTCGCGCTGCTTCTATTTCCGTAATGGCGTCTGCCAGTTGGTTTGTATTCCAAAGGTAGGTGGCCAACCACTCCCGGGCGATGGACGAGCCGGGTTCCAGATTGACGGCTTTACGAAGTTCCGCCTCGCCGCGAACGAAATCCCAATCATGTCGGAGATATAGACAACCCATCATGGCGTGCGCTTCGGCAGAATTCGGGTCGAGTCCCAGCGCTTTTTGGATGAACTTGTGCGCCATTTTGCGATCTTCTGGGCCGCCCTCAAGCTCGCCAGTGAAGCAATAGATGCTGGCAAGTTCCGTATAGGCCGGTACAAGATCGGGATCAAGTTCTATAGCACGCCGCAAGTGTGGGATTGCCTTGTTCTCTGCATCCGGCGCGCCGCCAGCATTAAAATACCGGCCTAATAGAAAGGCCTCGTATGCTTCTGGATTTACGGATTTAGTGCGCGATATCTGGAGTTTTTCATCAGGCGTCAGCGTGACACGGACCTGTGCGGCAATTTCTTGAGCCACTTTGCTTTGAAGGGATAGCACATCGCGCAAATCGCGGTCATAACTCTGCGCCCAGAGATGCTGCTCCGGAAAAGCTTGCAAGAGTTGCGCTGTGATCCGAACACGTCCATCTGCTTGGATGACTGACCCCTCGATGATCGCATCAACGTTTAGTTCTTTGGCAATCTCTGGAATGGATTTTTGTGTTCCTTTGTACCGGATCATGGAATTTCGACTGATCACGCGTAAAGAACCGATGTGCGCAAGGTCAGTAATCAGTGCGTCAGTCATCCCGTCGGCGAAGAACTCCTGCGCCGGATCGCCGGAGAGATTCTGCAATGGTAAGACGGCAACGGACCGAATTTTTGGCGAAGCATGACTGACGAGAAGCCGCTTGCGCCAACTTTCTGCCAGCAATCCAAACAAAAGAGCCAATAGGACCACACCCGCCAAGATGGGAAGCCATAGGTTTTGCAACCTTCTTGAAATGGATACAGCAGGTGGAAGCAGCTCCGTTAACTTCGGCTCCCCGGCGGTGCCCGCAACGACGCTCGACACGGCTTCCAACCCTGTATTTCCGTTTTTTTCGGCCCTTGGTGCAACTTGTTCCGGGGGCGTCTCCACTTCGGCAATGAATCGATAGCCGTGCCGGGGAACAGTCTCGACATAGCGCGGGGACTCGGCTGAATCGTTCAAAACATCGCGGAGGCGCCGAATGGCTGCGTTCAGCCCAGCATCAAAATCGACAAACGTGCTCTCCGTCCACAAGGTGATGCGGAGCTCTTCGCGGCTGACCAATTCGCCTGAACGCTGAAGAAGCAGTTTCAGTATCTGAAAGGGTTGATCCTGAAGCTTTAGCCGAATGCCATGCTTCGTAAGCTCATAAGAGCGGAAATCAGCGACGAAAGGGCCAAATCGGTAGCGAGTCGATTTTGCAGACACGAGCATAACAGTTGACTGGCTGCGGAGTATACGCTTGTCGACTGTTCATTGCTAGCCCCATTGCCTTGCCGACCGTCGTCTAACGCTCTTCCTATCTATGCTTTGGCTCGTTAGGAACATTTCACTTGTGTGTCGGTCGACCGCCATTGCGGAAAGAATCATTCGCGCCCATTTTTCACTCCAGACTCACCGCTTTTCTCAGTTGACTTGCCTTTATCAGTGAATCGGGCCGGTCAACTCCGCGCGGGTCTTCTTGAAGCTCAAATGGAGGCACCATGAAATTCGCATTCGGCACTTTCCGGATACTTCTACTCCTCACCGCAGTTCTAGTTCTATTCTCTTTTGCCGCCGCCGCGCAGGCACCACGAGATTACGATCGAGACCCAACCGGTTCAACAGCTCGAAAGCATAGCGTTCTCGGGCGGCTCACAGCATCCCAGGCTTCCGTCTTTTCTTCTCATCCTTCCGGAAGCTCTCACACCCCGACGGCCGCAACCTGCTTGGCAATGTTGTCACTGAATATCCCAGAGACAGAGGTTACCTCGGCGGAGATGATTCCGGCCGACCCGGACAGCGGTTTGCCGGAATACTGTGACGTAATGGGTTTCACCCAGAAAACCATTGGCTTTGATGTCCGCTTGCCGACCAATTGGAACGGGAAAATGTATTTTGGCGGCAACCGTGGTTTCGCGGGCCATATCCGATTCAACATTTCGGCGGGGCTTGGCCGGAATTACGCAACTGTTTCCACGGATACGGGACATCAAACCTTTAGCGATCTAGACATTCTTGACGCCTCGTGGGCCCTGAACAATCGCCAGGCAGAAATTGATTTTGGATTTCGTGCGGTGCACATAACCGCGCTCCTGGGGAAAGCAATCATTGCGGCGTACTACGGCGGCGCCCCCAAATTCTCCTACTTCGATGGTTGCTCTGGTGGAGGAGGTCAGTCTTTGCGGGAGGCAGAACTCTTTCCCGAAGACTTCGATGGATACGTTGCCGGTTCTCCGGTTCTTGACTTCACGAACACCTTGCTCGCATTGAATTGGAAGATGCAGGCCACTCAAGCCACTCCCGACAGCAATCTGATTTCCCTCGACAAGCTTTCCGTAATTGGCAACGCCGTCCTGGAAAAGTGCGACGCCATCGATGGGCTAAGGGACGGACTTATCACAGATCCTCGGAAGTGCAATTTCGATCCAGCCACCTTGATCTGCAAAACCGACGACGGCCCGAATTGCCTAACGAAACCGGAAGCGCATGCACTGCAGTTGATCTACCAGGGGCCGAGAACTTCCTGGGGCAAGCAGATATTTCCCGGACTTATGAAAGGCGGGGAGACACCGGACGGTGCTGGCGAGGGTGACGGTTGGGATGGGATGATCAACACTCCCGACTCCCCATCGATAGAGTTCATCCTTCAAGATCAATTTCTCAAGTACCTCGCGTTTCGCCTCGACAACCCGAACTACGACTGGAGCATGTTCAACTTTAATATCGATCCGCCAAAGACGGATTTCATGGCGGCCATTCTGAACGCCACAAGTACGGACCTTTCTCGCTTTCAGAAACTCGGGCGCAAACTCTTGATGTATCACGGCTGGAGCGATGAAACGGTTTCCCCAGTTCGAACGATCGAGTATTACGACGATGTTCAAAATCGCCTAGGACCGAAGCAAACACAAAACTCGATTCGTTTATTCATGGCGCCTGGAATGTACCACTGCGGAACCGGACCCGGCCCCGACACGTTTGACTACTTGTCCGCTCTTGAGCAGTGGGTCGAAAAGGGTATTGCCCCCGAACAAATGGAGTCAACGCATTTCGACCTCAATGGCAACCCTGATCGGACGCGGCCCTTGTGCGCTTACCCAAAGGTCGCTCAATACAACGGCAGCGGAAGCATTGACGATGCTGCAAATTTTTCCTGCGCGGCTCCCACAGACGGTGACAAGAATCCCGGCAAGGACTAACCGGCGCAGTGTCGGGGTGAACGACAACACATTCTATATTCACCCCGATACCTCTTGGCTCCTGATTTCATCAACAAGAAAAGCCGTCTGATCGAGAGAGGAGAAGTGGCCATGAAGCGAATGAATCTTATTTATGAAGTGAGCTTACTTGCCATCGTTCTTGTGGTTGGTGGGTTCGGTGGAAACACAATTCCTAAGCTTCCAGCAATGACACCGCCATCCGCGACACAACCAAGCCCGAGTCCGCAGTGGAATCCACAAATCAGCTCGATCTCACCGACGAGTGTGATGGCGGGCGGGCCCTCATTTCAACTGTCCTGCGGAGGGTTACGGTGGCCGGGTAAGCACGGCGACGCCGTAGACCGCTAGCTGAACGGATGATTTGGAGCCACCTTCCAGGACATCATTCATCGGCCCCGGCAGAGTTATGGTTTGCGGCTGCTTCGACAAATTTACGAGGATGAAGACTTGCCCGTGAATTCCTTTCCGGACAGATACTTCCACATCCTTTGGAACATTGCGGAGAGGAGTGATCACGTCGCTTGTTGTTGTCATCCATTTCGCAGCGTTTTCCATCATTTTGGGATCGAGCCATGCACCGATATAGGTGATGCGGCCCTTGCCGACTTTGCGAGTAATCGCAGCCGGCTGACCATCGAGCCATCCATTGCTTTTGCCGTAGCGAAGCAAAACCTCCGTGTCCTTTTCTTTTGTACTTAGGAGCTCGGCCCAGAATTGCGATTCGCCAGTGCCCCATTGCCCTTCAACGGGGACAGGATCAATCAATGCGTAATACTGCTCCACGCGACCGCCAAGGAGTTGTCCAAGGGGCCCTGGCTGACGATCCGGTTGGAGGCCGTTGTCGTCGTCCTTCATGGCCGAGCGCTGCCCGAGAACCAGATGGCCGCCTGAGCGGACGTATTCGTCGAGATTCTTCGCCGCGGCGCCCGAAAGAACGTTGAGGCCGGGAGCAACGACGAGTTTGTAGGAAGAAAGATTTGCGGTGGGCGGAAGGATGTCAACAGATTGCGCGATGGTGCGGAGCGCAGCGTAGTAGCTGCCTAATTCGACGTTGGGGTCGTAATTCTTGTTGTGGCGCTGCCAGTTGATCGCCCAGCGGCTATCGTAAGAATGGAGGAGAGCAACTTCAGATTTGACGGATGTGCCCGCTAGAAAGGGACCGGCTTTCTCGAATTCCTTGCCGACTTGCGCTACCTCAGAGTAGAGAGGGACCGCAGTTCCATCGGGCCCGAGCAGGGTACCGTGATACTCCTCCTGGCCATTGAGAGCGCTGCGCCACTGCCAATAGCTAACGGTGTCTGCCCCGTGGCCAACGTCGTGCCATGCCATGGCCCTGACTTCACCCTTATCCAGAGAGTTGTTGATGCCCGTCCAATTCACGGAGCCGGGCTGCGTTTCCATGACCCAGAAATTCTTTTGCTTGAAGCCGCGAGTCAGATCGTGGGCGAAACCGTTCTTTACAGGGTCAAGGTGGCCTTCCCCAACGTAGTCGTCCCAGGCCGCAAGATCGAGGTCCTGTTCCACAGTATAGTGGTCGTAGCCGTCGAACCAACCCATGGTATTGGTGGTGATAAATTTGCCGGGGTCAGAATTGGCGCGGAGGACTTCCAGTTGATTTTTCTGGTAGCTGCGCCAGGTATCGCTGACGAAGCGCATCCAGCTCAGTAGCAGGCCGGGATTGCCGTAACCGACTTGAATGGGGATCTGGTCCCAAGAGGTGTAGCTCTCGCTCCAGTAGGCAGTGGTCCAGCGAGCGTTGAGATTGTCCAGCGTGCCGTAGCGGGCCTTGAGCCACTGCTGAAATTGAGTTTTCGTCTCGGGGTCGAAAGAGGCCATCTCATATTCATTGTCAATTTGCCAGCCAAGAACGTAGGGATTGTGGCCAAAACGCTTGGCCATCTGCTCGGCGATCTGGCGAGCCAGTTCGCGATATCTAGGACTGGCAAAGTTGTACTGTTCCCGGTTGCCGTGCTCGTCCCGGCGTCCGTCGGCGTTCATGCGCAGAGTATCGGGATAATTTTGCGTGAGCCAAGCCGGAGGTGCAGCCGTGGGCGTGCCGATCACCGTATAGATGTTGTGTCTGGCGGCGGAAGTGACGGCACGGTCGAGCCAATCTAAGTCGTACTTCCCCTCTTCCGGCTCCATGCGGCTCCAGGCAAACTCTGCCACACGAACCATGCGCACGCCCGATTGCTGCATGAGGGCCAGATCGGCATCCCAACGCGATTCCGGCCATTGCTCGGGATACCAGGCGGTGCCAAGAAGCAGGGGCGGCGGCGGCGGAAGAGTTGACTGAGCAGGACTGAAGGGGGAGATCGACAAAAGCAGAAGGAAAACGAGAACAGCGGTGGAGACGCAAACAACCCAATGACGCTTGGAATGATTCACGATGGTTCCTCCGAAGCAGGAGAGGATCTTAGCTTGCTACCTGAAGAGCGAAGAACACACCCGGCATGTAGGCCTGAGTCTACAAGAGCACGAGGCGCGCGGGAAGACTTGAGCGTATGCGCGAAGACGGGGAGGCGGCTCTGGCACACGCCAATGCGTCATGCGTGAACGCGGCTTGCTGGTTCGTTCACGCCGGCTTCGGGCGCGACGCAAGAATGAGTGGGGCCGCGTGGAAGCGGTTGCACCGAATCAGATCTGGCAATCCGACATGACGAAAGTGTGGGCCGGAGCAAACGTGGGGCTGGACTTATCTGGTGGAGGTGATCGACTGCTGCACACGAGAGATCGTGGGCTGGGGCTTGCCGCACCGCTGCCGAACGGAAGAAGCTTTGGCGGTGGCCGAACAGGCGATGTTGAACCGCCTGCCGGCGGGGAGTCGCGATGCGAACTTGACGCTGACCACGGACAACGGAACGCAATTCACTTCAACACGCTTCATGCAAACACTCTCGCGGCTCGACAGCACGCACCGCCGAACGGCGTATCATCATCCGGAGGGCAACTGACCTGTCCCGCATTTTGAGACAGCAGCGAAGTTGAATCCGAGAAGCTGTAGCTGGTCCTCGGGCCGATTCTTCCGGGCTTCTGCGGCCTAAAGTAACTCACTTGAACGGCCAGCGCCCTGTGCGGACGTTGTTGGTTGTAGTCGGTCTTCCACTTATCGAGTTTTCGCCGTGCGTCGGCCAGGTCGAGAAAAACTTCCACGTTCAGGCATTCATCGCGCGGCCGACCATTGAAGCTTTCGATGTAGCTATTCTCAACGGGTTTTCCCGGACGGATGAAATTTAGCTTCACGCCCGCCAGATGCGCCCATAGGTCCAGCACCTTGCCCGTAAACTCGCTACGTTGTCCGAGGTGATCGATTCCGGTGCACCGCGGAGTGTTATCAGCCGGTCCAGTTGTTCTGCGACCTTCTCGCCCGTCTGCGAACGATCGGCATGCATGCACAAACACTCTCTGGTGTATTGATCGACGGTCGTCAGAATTCGAAACCATCGTCCGTCTGCGAGCCGTTCGCTCACAAAGTCCATGCTCCAACGCTGGTTCACAAAAGTGGCGTCTGGAAGCGTGATCCGCACTTGCGCCGCACTCTTGACCCGCTTCTTTGTCCGCACCTGCAGTGCTTTTTCCCGATACAGCCGGTAAATGCGTTTTGTTCTTATCGACGCGGATGAGACTGAAGTACCTCGTTGAAATACGCGATAGCTGCTGGGTAATTTGCCTTTTCTCTTTCCAAGATTCCTAGACTGCTTTCGGCCAAGCGCTCGAGGGGTGCGGACTGCTGCGTACTTCGAGCCATTTCCCCTCTGCCTGCCGCAAGTCGCCTGCGGCGTACAGATCACTCCCAGTTTCCAACAATGCTTCCCAAGGATCGGCTTGCGCAGGAGAAGCCTCTTCCGTGTCAGAAAGATTTGCAACCGTTGAGACCTTCACCCGGGAGCTTGGACGTGAGGGAAGCAAGCAGATCAATGCACAGAGGCACCCGATCGCTAATCGCCGCCAAGGGGATTCGGATTGCTTCGCATAACTAGATAGACGTCTGATCCTGCCAAAAGTTCCTTAGAGCGTGAATCAGACCCGTGTGGGAACGAATTTCTCGGACGGGGTAGGAATCGTGCCGTCAATTAAGTCCCGAATCAACTGTGAGTCTTTTGATAGCGAATCAAAGTGTCGGCGGCGCTCGCTTCCAGTTTCAGGACACTTGGGTTTGATGCTCTTCTGCGCTCAGAAACAACCCGCTCATTCGAATTACATCCACCGCCGCGTGCCGGCTATCCGCCTGCAAGTGCGTCATGATTCGGTGAATGTGGTTTTTTACCGTAAACTCCGATAATCGCAGGCTCGATGCAATCTCCTTATTCGTCATTCCTTTGGCAACCAAGGCCATCAACTGGCGTTGACGGCAGGTCAACTCATTTGCGGGGCTCCCTTGCTGCTCGGCTTCTTCGGACCGATGGGGCGGTCCCTTTGCGACATACTCAAACAGCAGCCTGCAAAGTTTCGGCGTGCAGCTGGCCTCACCTCGCGCAACAGCTTGCACCGCAGCAATAATTTCCGTCGAAGATGCGTCCTTCAACAGATAGCCACGGGCTCCCGCTCGCACGGCTTGAAAGAACGTTTCCTGATCGTCATTCATGCCAAACATCACTGCCCTGGTGTTTTTCAGGCATCCATTAGCTTCGTTTCCCAGCCCAACTTCCCGCAGCGACTTCAATGAGCTGAGCAACAACACGTCGCAAGCATTTGCCGCCAACTGCTGAGCGGCTCCCGTGCTATCAGCGCTGTATCCGATCACCGTCAGGCCTGCCCGCTTCCGAAGCAATTGCACAAACGTCTCCCGCAACATGCGGTTCGGTTCCAGAACGTAGATCCTGGTCGGAAGTTCGCTGGCAGAATTCATGTTCAATACTCACTTACTCCCAAATCCTCGCACGCCACCACATTCATTTACCATTGTAGGCCGGCGGCTCGCCCAAACTCCCCGCCGGTGGCAGATGCCGAACGTACAATATGATTGGCCAAATCTCTTCGTCCGTTAGAATCCCCTGCGCTGCCGGCATTCCTGAGGGCCACAATCCGTTCTGGATGATCCAGTGAAGTTGTCCGTCCGTATACCTTTGCACTTCACTGGACGCCAATGACGGTACCGGCGGCGACATGGCCTCAGCAAAGGGAACGCCTGTGTTTTGGCCGTCAAGTCCGTGGCATGCATAACAATAATGTGCAAAATTCCGCTGGCCCTCCGCGGTCAATTTGGGAGTTGCCGTCAGAGGATTCTTCAGATTCTTGTCGCCCACCAGCATCCTATGCTTCGCGAAGCTCGTGATTCGCCTTTCCCACTTGCCTGGCGCCCGAACCTTGACCCCGTGCAACACCAGTATCAGCCCTGCCAATAAAACCGCGCAAAATATCACTTCAGCGAAGGTGATAAAGATCCTTTGTATCCCCGGGTTATTCATCATGGAACCACGTCGATTTGCAGCGTCATCGTTCCGTGCCCATTGCCACAGAAATGCGCGCATTTGCCCACAAAGTGGCCTGCTTCCTCTGGCGTGATCTGTATCTCCGTTGCCTTGTCTTTGTTGATGTCGGACTTGATGTTCAGCTCTTCCACTTTCAATCCGTGAGTCACATCGGTGCTGCGAAGCACCAGGATCACCGGCTCGCCTTTCTTCAGCGTGATCTTGTCCGGGGCGTAGTTGAATCTTTCTGCTGTGATTTCAATTCGCTTAGGTGAATCGGCGTGGTTCCTCGAGGTGCTCAGTCCTAGAATTATCGCTACCAAAAATAATGCTGGTCTCCTTGTAATCATCACCTTTCCTTGAATCTGGGCTAGGGTGCAATGAATCTCAAAATCTCCTTTTCATCTTCCGCACTCAACATCGCGCGCACGCGCATGTGGCGCACAACCGCAGTTGCTTCTCTGGGCGAAAGGGTCTCGGGCGGGTTATGACACCGTGCGCAATTCACCTTGAAAAGCCTTTCGCCTTCGCTCGCCGGGTTTTGTGCCGCAGCACTTGGTTTCGGCTTCGCATTCTTCTGTGAACTGTTTGCCGTATTTTGCGCCATGGCCGCAACACATCCTATTATTGATGTACAAAACAGGACAGTTGCAACAACCAGTCTTCGACACTTCATTCGCTATCTCCCAGGCCACATTGGAAATAAAAACCGGTACGTAATTCCGAACTGCCACACATTGATATCCGTTGACTGCGAAACGAACTGGCGGCCATAACTCGCATTCAGTCGAAATTCATATGGAAGGTAATAGTTCAAGCCAAATTCAGGTCGCCGTGTATTTGTAGAAGGCAGAGAATCGCCGGCTACCTGCTGCGACCGGAAGAATTGTTGCATGCGGAACACCGGCTCAAGGCGTCCTATTGCGGATTTCTCTCCTCCCAACTGCGACAGCCGATAAGCTCCCTGAACCCAATAGCCATATCCGCTCAGCGTATGCGCCCATTCTCCTTTGACGTTGAGGGGGATACGGTAGGGCGAGCAGGAAAGGTCGTTGCCAACAGAGTTCGCCTCTTGATCTTGCAAGCTCCGGTTGTATGAAGTTCCGATTTCAAGTCGCAAATCCGGGAAGAACACTCCCACCCTGCCGCCAGCCCCCCGCTCAGACTGAAGATTCGAGATCGTACTCAACGTCGAAAAGTAAGCGCTATAGTTCACAGCGTATCGACGAGTCGAGATAAGTGCGCCTCTGATCATAAAACCGTTGCTATATCCGTTGCCGGTTCCTATGGCGGCAAGCGCGGGAGCATCCTGAAACTTATTGATCCAGATCGGACTAATCCGTTCGTTGAATATTCCGAATGGAGTCAGAAAACGGCCGGCCGTAATGGTCATGTGCGTGCTGACGTTGTAGTCCAACTGCAGATACTCGAGCGTTCCGAAGAACTGGCCCTGATACGATCCACTGTTGCCGTTCTCGCGTGAAATCACCCCGCGCAGGTCCGCTCGCGATTCAATCAGCCATTTCTCTCCCAGCGGCACAACGACGACAGGCGCAATCACCGGCTGGAAGAAGGTGTTACCGCCCTGCGTTGCGCTGAAGAATCCGGCTCCCCCTGAAATTATTGGGACGTCGGATTGCGCGTTGGCCCCTTTTAGCCCCAGGAGCATCACCATGACCGCGAGCCAGAATTTCACTCGTACCGCCCTGTTGCACCCTGCGACGATCTTCATTTGCGACTCACCAGTATTTGCTTGCCTCAGTCATTTTTGGCCTCTCCATTCCGGTCATCGACCTCACTTTGAAGGAAAGGCGACAGGCAATTGTCATCACCACGTCAAGAGAGTGTCACATTTGTCTTGTGACAATTTCGCTCAGCATCCGGTCACTACATGTTTTCCCCTACGCCTAAAACATAGCGATTGCAAAGAAGTGACATCACGGTGACAAAATAATGAGCCCCCCGATTTAATGTCGCCACTTGCCGGTCCGGATAGACAAGGTGGATTAATGAAAAGTGGAGCGATACCTCTCTCTCTAAACCTCACTTTCCCCGCAATCGCCTCACGGCACTTACTGGAGCGACAATCCACCTCCTGCTCCTTTATTTATAAATTCTTTCTTGTCTGGTTGAATGCGTTCTGCGTTCTTCTGGTTACAGTACCGCTCCTCACAGCACAGGCTCCCGGCACCGGCGCAATTTCCGGAACGGTGTTGGATCCTGCTGGGTCGGTGGTACCAAACGGACAGGTTTCCGTTGTGAACGAAAATACTGGCTTTTCCAGGCCGCTGGTTACGACACCTGAAGGACTTTTTCGTGCCACACTTCTGCAGCCAGGCAACTATTCGATTGAAGTCCGCGCGCAAGGTCTCGGATCGCAAACGCTGAGAGCAGTTCACGTCATTGCCAGTGAAATTACCTCCGTCGAATTCAGACTGAAGCTCGGTGCCACCAACACCACGGTCATTGTGGAAGAATCGCCGGAGTTGGTGCAGAGCCAGAGTTCTACTCTAGGCAGGGCCATCGACGAAGAGACCATCGTTTCTCTGCCCCTCGCAAACCGAAATTTTTCTCAGATTCTGGCGCTCTCGCCCGGCGTGGTAGTGGGCATTCCGAACGCGGGCGCTTTCGGAAGAAACACGCAAAACGTCTCGGTCAACGGAGCAAAAACGACAGCCAACAATTTCCAGTTTGATGGAATCGATGCGAACAACATGTCTGAAGGCTCCGCCTCCGGCTTCGATCCGGAGGTAGGAATTGCCATTCCGGCTCCGGATACCATCGCGGAGTTTAAGGTGCAAACGGGAATGTATGACGCGGGATATGGACGCAGTTCGGGAGCGAATGTCGACATCGTCAGCAAAAGCGGCACCAACGACCTTCATGGAAGTCTCTGGGAGTTCTTTCGCAACGACGCGCTGGATGCGAATGACTTTTTCTTGAACAGGAACGGTCAGCCGCGGCCGATTCTCCGCCAGAACCAGTTTGGTGGCGCCATCGGCGGCCCGATCATTAAACGAAAGAGTTTCTTCTTCGGCTCCTATCAGGGCAGCATTCAGAAGAACGGCCAGGCTCCGGGTGCTCTACAAAGTACCTTTCTTCCACCGCTGACCGACGATCGTTCTCCAGTTGCTCTTGGACGGCTTTTCGGAGGACAATCAGGCGCCTTCGGAGGTGTGGCGGTTGCTCCCGACGGCTCCAACATAAATCCTGTAGCGCTCGCGCTTCTCAATTTCAAATTGCCGGATGGAAGTCTTGCAATTCCGAATCCGCAGACCATTCTTCCCACCGGTATCGGACAATCCACATACTCTGTCCCGGGAAACTATCGGCAAGACCAATTCAGCGTGAATCTGGACCAATATCTTTTCCAACACAATCAGCTATCGGGCCGTTTCTTTTATTCGCAGGAAACCACGGATGAACCCTTCACTCCCTTTGCCGCTACGGTCCCTGGCTGGGGGACCCACCAGCCCGAACACAACACCATGTTTGTTCTTGCTGATACCCACACGTTTAATTCAAACGTGGTGAACGTCGCCCGGTTTGGCTATATGCGCTTTAACGGCCTGCAAACCGGCACGAACGCGATCTCCGCAGCCGATGTCGGCATTGCCACTCCTTCCGGCCTTCCCGTAATTCCAGGAACACAGATTCAAAACCTGTTTACCATCGGCCCTTCCGGCCAGCCATTTTATTTTCAAAACACCAATACTTTTGTATGGCAAGACACCGTTTCCATCATCCGCAGTAGACATAGCCTCCGCATAGGTGGAGAGGCCAAGCGCCACCAGTTAGTCTTAAACGTTCCATTCGTCACCGCGGGCTTTCTTCTCTTTCAAAGCTTTCCGGACTTCCTGCTCGGTGAGAGTGCCGCTCAGAACGGAAGCGGCCAAAGTAATCTCTTTGAGAGTGTCGGCGCGTCCGGGCTCTTCCGCAAAGACCAGCGCTATTCGGATTTTGCCGGCTTCATCCAGGACGATTTTCGTGTCAGCTCTCGCCTGACAATCAACGCAGGTTTGCGCTACGAATATTTTGGGCCGCCGACCGAAATTAACGGTCATCTCTCCAACTTTGACCCCAGTCTGGCGACCTCGCAGGTACCCGCAACGGGAAGTTTCACGGGATTTTTGCTTCCGGCCAACTACAACGGCACCGTGCCCGCCGGTGTTACGAAAACTCCTAGCTCAGGTTTCTGGAATTCCGATTACAGGGATTTCGGGCCGCGCGTGGGAATTGCTCTTCGCTTGCCTGTTAGTAAGCCGACGGTTCTGCGCGGCGGCTACGGCATTTATTATCAGAGGCTTTCAGCGCAATTTGTCTTGCAGAATGTCGGCCAGCCGCCCTTCGCGGTAACACAGTCGCTGCTGGGCTCCCTCAACGCTGCCGCAACCTTCCAACAACCGTATGCGCCGCCGCTGCCACTCGATTCCGCATATCCCATTTTCACTCCGCGAATGCCGGACAGTGCGTTGTTCCTTGCTGCCATTACTCGATCCAATCGCAGTCCCTACACCCAACAATACAACCTCAATATCCAAACGGAACTGCTGCACGATTTTCTTTGGGAAGTCGGCTATGTGGGCTCAAAAGCTACGCATCTCACCGGCTGTTCGGAATTCAATCAGGCTCTAATCGCCACGCCAGAGACTCCGGTCAACGGGCAGACCACCACCACTAACGAAAACATCGCGCAAAGAGTCCCGTTTCAAGGCGTCGCCGGCGGTTCATACATTTGCGGAACTTCCTTTGACGCCAACTATAACGCGTTGCAGACCAGCCTGACCAAACGCCTCAGCCATGGCCTCGATTTCCTGGTGAGTTACACGTTTTCGAAATCTCTCGACTATACCAGTGGCACCGGCGGGCTTTCTTCTCTCGATTTGAGCTTCCTCGGAAACGACCAGACCAATCCTCGCAGTTCGCACGGCGTCAGTGATTTCGACCGCACACACCGTTTCGTGGCCAGTTTCTTGTATCAACCACCGGACTTTAAGAAGGGACCGGCGTTTCTCCAAATCGTCTTGTCTCACTGGCAATTTTCTGGTGTGGCCGTTCTGCAATCCGGATTGCCTATTACGGTAATCGACAGCACCGCGGGATCAGTCTATGGAAACTTGGTGGGCTTCACGCGCGCGGAGTGCACCGGCGCAAATCCGGCGTCCTCTGGATCCGTCACATCTCGACTCAACGGTTATTTCAATACCGCAGCGTTTGCCCCGCCGCCGACCATCGGCGATGGTACAGGATTCGGAAATTGCGGCGTTAACATTCTTCGCGGCCCAGACCAGCGCAACTTGGACTTTGGGATTCTTCGCAGCGTTCCGATCAAGGAGAGCGCCGCTCTCGAATTCCGCACAGAATTTTTCAATTTTACGAACACGCCGAAATTTGGCCAGCCCGTCAACGACTTTTCTGCCGGTCCGGCCTTTGGCGTGATCACTTCAACCAGCGGAAATCCTCGAATTGTGCAATTCGCCTTGAAGTTCCAGTTCTAGGAGAGGGCATTCTGGATTTGCCATTGCACCATTCGCGGAGCCGAGCAGTTCGTACCTAGATCGCCGGGAGGAGACCTTCAGATCAATGGAACTTCAATTATCAGCGCGAGATCCGTTACTTTACGATTTTGAACTTCCATTGCGAGCGACTTTTAATCTGGTCGGCTTCCCAATTGAAATCTTTACAAACTCGCCTGAAGTTCTCGCCGCCGCTGAGGAAAGTTGGGGCATGTTCCGTAGTGTCTTTCCCGATGCTCCTGTCCAAATCTGTATTGGCGTGCTCCCCGGCACCTCCGACGAGTGCCCTGCCCCTGTCACGGTCCGCGGCCAACGCAATCTCATTACCCAGATCGCCAATTCTGAAAATTTTATGATGCTGGACACACGTCAAGGCTTTGCATTTGGCTGGTTGACTCATGCCGCCGTCAACAATCGCGCCTATCTTCGCTACCACTTCCTCGAGGGTACCGCCTGGATCCTCCTCGAATCGAGGTACCTGACTTGCGTCCACGGAGCGTGCGTGGAGTTCGACGGCCACGGAGTGTTGCTTTGCGGCGATTCCGGTGCGGGAAAGTCTACTCTTTCCTACGTCTGCGCACAAAATGGCTGGAAGTTTCTCTCCGACGATTGCAGTTGCCTGGTGCGAAAGCGCACGGGCCGCATCGTCACCGGCAACGCCTATCAGATGCGTTTTCGTGAATCCGCTATCCAGTTATTTCCAGAATTGATTGACGAGCGCGTAAATCCGCGAGCAGCTGGGGAACTGGCGATCGAGCTGCCCACAGCCGCACACCAACAGATCGCGATTATTTCAGAATGTCGCGTCGATTACATTGTCTTCTTGAATCGTGTCGATCCCACTCCCGAGGGTCTGTTCCCCTTTTCCAAATCGATAGCATTTCAATGGTTTCAACAGGTGGTGTGTTATGGCGAGAAACGCGTGCGAGATGCTCACTATGCCTCGCTTCGAAATCTCCTGAGCGCGGACGTATTTGAGATGCGCTACTCGCAGATGGATTCAGCGCTTCGTCTCCTGAAAATGCTGGTCCGGCAAGGTCCCTCCGCCGCCAGCGAGCCACTCATTGTTGCGGAAGAGTTGGAGAATGGCTGACATTCCTCCCTTCCTCCTGGAGGCCTTGCGGTTCCAGGATGCGCGCAGAAAAACGCTGCATTTGGTATCGGACGCGGAATGGGACGAGGTTCTCTCCGACTGGCACGTGGTACGACTGGCTCTGCCCCTCCGGCAGGTCTGCGGAGATGAACTCCCCTCCTGGGTTTGTGAACGTATTGATGGATTTCTTGCCGACAATGCTTTGCGCTTCGAGCGAATCAAGATCGCCTACTCGCGCGCCTCTGAAGCTATTGAGCAAGCCGGTGCGGATCATCTGGTCATCAAAGGATTCTCACTGACACCGGGCTACACGGATCATCCCAAATTTCGCCCGCAATCCGACATCGATCTATACTGCCCGCCAGAGTCGGTCTTGCAGGCGCGAGATGCGCTCTATTCCCTCGGCTACAAGTCAAATCCGTACGGCCGTCATATTCCTTCGGATCATCTCGGAGCGCTGATTCCTCCGAACTCCTGGACCTGGCGCGGCAATCATTTCGACCCCGAAATTCCCATCTCCTTTGAACTCCATTCGTGCTGGTGGGATAGCGCACTGAACCGCATTCATCCGCAAGGGCTCGAAGAATTTTGGCCTCGGCGCGTATCTCGAACTCTTGACGATCTTTCATTTCTCGCGCTCGACCCCATCGACAATCTCGCTTACACCGCTCTAAACCTCCTCCGTGGTCTTCTAAGAGACTTTCCGGCTACGGAACAAGTCTATGGCTTGGCCCGATTCTTACACGCCCATGCGGATGATCACCATTTTTGGCAAAGATGGCAGATGTTGCATCACGATTCGCTAAGACGCCTCCAGGCAGTCTCTTTCCGCTTGGCCTCGCACTGGTTTGCTTGCCGTCTGTCGGAGGAGGCGCTGGAAGAAGTGAACCGCCTGGCGCCGGCTGTCGACGACTGGTTTGCTCATTTTTCCGGGTCGATGAATTCCACCCGGTTCGCCAGAAGAAAGGATGGTGTGTGGCTGCACTCGGATCTTCTGGAATCCCGGGCCGATAAGATGGGCATTCTCTTTCAACGGCTCACACCTTTGCCTACTCGTATTCCCACCTTCAGCTCCATCAATCGTGATGATGGTCCTGTAAATACCGCCCCAGACAATCTCCCCTCTCATGTGGCGAGAACCGTTCTCAATTCCTTTAAATACGCGTATTGGGTGATTTCCCGGGGTGCTTCCTACTATGCCCCGCTGCCTGGAGCGGTCTGGCGCGGTATCGGGTACCAATTGGCTCGCAAGAATCTGGGCAGGCAGTTCTGGACATTTTTCGCCGCGTCTTTTTGTTTCGACCTGGGCATGACCATGTATTTCTTCCTCTACAACCTCTACTTGCTAGACCGCGGTTTCAACGCCAATTTTCTTGGAATGATGATCAGCGCTCTCAACATTGGCAGCATCGCCTGCACCATTCCCGCGGGCATTCTGATTCAGCGCATTGGTATCCGAAAATCCCTATTGATTTGTATCTTCACGATTTCTGCAGTTTCCGCGGCCAGGGCGCTATACGCTCCTCGATCTGCGGTTCTGGCGCTGGCCCTGCTCGCTGGCTTTCTCACCACAATCTGGGCCGTCGCCATTTCTCCCGCTATTGCCACGTTAACCGACGAACACAGCCGGCCTTTCGGCTTTAGCCTCGTTTTCTCTTCCGGCATTGGCGTGGGAGTCCTGGCGAATCTAGCGGCCAGCCGCATGCCCGGCTTTTTTATGTGTGTAAGTCCATCGCTCTCCGGAACTCAGGCGAAACAGGCGGTGTTGCTCATCGCCTCAGCCATCGTCGCATTGGCCCTCGTGCCTCTCTCCAAGCTCAACATCAAGGCCCAACCTGCCGCAGAGCACAAACTTTACCCACGCAGTCCGTTTTTGCTTCGATTCTTGCCCGCGCTCGCCCTATGGAGTTTGGTGACTGGTTCGCTCAGCCCCTTGGCCAATGTCTATTTTTCGCAATATTTGCACACTCCGCTCGAACGCATGGGTATCATCTTTTCATTTTCGAACCTTCTGCAGGTTCTCGGGATTCTGCTTGCTCCACTCCTGTTTCGCAAACTCGGTGTCGTTACCGGAGTGGCGTGCACACAGCTTGTTGTCGCGTTACTCCTTGGGTTTCTTGCTGCAACTTCCGGAGCTCTGCCCGCCGCCGTCATCTATGTGGGTTACACAGGTTTTCTCTGGATGAGTGAGCCCGGGACGTTCAGCCTGCTCATGAGTGGCGTCTCGCCCAGCGAACGAGCGGGGGCTTCTGCCCTCAATTTCCTGGTCATTTCGCTCGTGCAGGCCGGAGCCGTCGCGGCCACAGGTGCGTCCTTCACACGCTTCGGCTATCCGCCCGTCCTTGCCGCGATTGCCGCAGTAGCCTTGATCGCCGCCATCTCCTTCTGGCTTCTCTTGGGCAGAACCGACCTGTTGACAACAAAATCTGTCCGCCAAGCTCTAGACGTCTAATTCCATCAACCTTCGGGAATTCTATTGTTCAGAAGCTAGTCGAGAGTCGGCAACGCTGAATACGATTAGGCGAAGACTCAGGGCGTGAATGAGTTGGTCCGTAGACTTTCCGCATAACGCGGCCGAGGATTCTCCTTCCAGTGGGTTCCAAGACCCACCGCGAAACCCGGGGCAGGTGGGGCAATCTCGGACACAAACGCTGGTTCGCTACACCCCAGATCCACACGCGCAACTGCGCATTCAGATCGTTCAGGCTGTCGGGTTCGCGCCCTTGCAAACCACACAAAAAGTTCCGCCGCACATACTTCACGCCTGATTCCACTTTCCCTTTCGTCTGTGCGCGATACGGCCGGCACAATCGCGGCGTGAAGCCCCAGTAGCGCGCGAAGTCCAGAAATACCGGGTGCCAGACGATCTCACCGCGCTCGTCGGTCCCCAACCACACCGTCTTCATGCGGTCGTAGAGAATCTCTTCCGGTACGCCGCCAATCTGTTGGAAAGCTGCTTCGTGCAACCGCAGCAGCGTGCCCAGCTTCTGGTCCAACGCCGCTTCCGCCACCATCCTGCGGCTGTAACCCAACGTAAAGGTGAAACCGTGCAACTTCTGCTCCTGCCCGGCCATCTCCAGCGTGCCCAGATGCCCCCAATCCACTTGTGCCTGCTTGCCTGGAGCAGTCTCAAAGCGCCGCACGGCTACTACTCGTGCCGCGCTGCGTTGCGGCCGCAACCAGTTCGTCAGAAGCGTATAGCTACCGGTGTAGTTCCGCTCCCGCAGATCGCGTAGCAGCACCCGGCCGTTCCACACCCCGGCACGCAGCCGCTCCTCCAAATACGGCTTAAACGCATCAAGCTTGCTCGGCTGCACCGGGCGCGGACCGTACTCCGGTGCCAGTCCTGCCGCCTGCACATACTTGCGAATCGTCTTGCGGTCCCCCTTAACAAGTCTCAGAACTTCCTCCGTATGGAGTGGGTTCTGGTCTACCACATCAAGGGGTGGGGAAAATTCAACTGGCACTTTGGGGATTTTTGCACTGGCGCAAAGTGTGCCTTATCCGAGTGTCTCAAGTTAAGGGTTCAGTCCAGATAAAAACGAGGAATTGCAGGACTACACGAAGTTACTTCCAACGAATTGATTCAGCGGGATTAAAGTGGTCGGGCACTCTTGCCAATTTTGAACCGCATAGTTCAGCTTCGCACTTGTCTAAAGTCCCTTCAATCCAAGACGGCTCTTGATTGATCCTTCATCGGGCTTGTGTACATCGTCAGCGAACTCAATAGCCTCGGTTCATGGTTCACAAAGGGTGGTGGGGCATCCAAAGCGGCAGTCGAAAAAAGTGGTCGGTGAATGGGACCTCAAACACCGGAAAACAAGGAGGTCTTATGCCGTTCGGGGCCGTCGGCAGAAGGGCCAATACAGTGTTAGAAATAAAGAACGCCGCGAACGCCAATATCATTGTTGAGACTATTGCAATCCAGCGTGCACGTTTCATCCTGTCCTCTTTCACTACCGGTCTAACAGGTTGACTCAGGCTAATAGAAGAATCTACACCCGCGCTCCTCCTGAAGCGCATCGCGAAACCTAAGCCTTTGCCCTCTTTACAAAGACCAGGACTTATCATGCAAGTCGGATGAATCGCAAGAGTAGGTCGTAGTACGAACATGTCCGATTTGCGCGATATCAGGACTTGAGGTCGGTTCGGTTTATCCGACACGTTCGTCCGATTCGGAATTGAACCGCCGGCCACGCTTATGTCCTAATTCCCATCGATGATGATGGAGCGTGCAGAACATGGCGTTGTGTCAGGGGCAGTCAGTCCAGCTTACTGCTGCATAATCAGTGGCGAGTAGTGGTTGAGAACCAACCGCCAGTGCCCTTGCTGCTTTACCCATACTCTCGTAAAGCGGTTGTCACGGGGGACAACTTTGCCTCTGTCTTGCCCATTCATTGTGGAGCGACCAGTCTCGACAGCCGTGTTTCCGTAGATGCGCACTTGAACCTCGTCGGTGGTGATGGACTGAAATTTCAATTCACCGGACGTAAAATCTGAAATCACCTGCAGCTTGGTTCTCACGGCGCCGCTTGGCCCTACGCCGATAAAATCAGCTGCATAGATGCGCTCAAGGGCCGCCGCATCAGCATCGATCTGCGCCTGAATGCGTTCATGATCTAGTTGCCTTATGACCTGCTCAATGCTTCTTGTACGATCCCAGCTCGCGCTCGGTCTTTGTCCTAGGGCGATAGAGGCCGTCGTAAGGACTAGGACGGCTATGGCAATTGTCCGTCTCATGGAGAGTTCACCTCCGTTGATTACTCATTCGCGTGCTCGTTTCTTCAGCGCCAACGTACTCCATGACCAGATAATTCGGGCCGATATCGTAAATCTGGCAGATGTTGGGATGATTCAGTGCGGCGATCGCTTTGGCTTCACGCTCGAACCGCTCGCTGAATTGCGCGCCGGAAATTTTGATGGCGACGACCCGATCTAAACGCGCGTCTTGCGCGCGATACACTTCTCCCATGCCTCCCGCGCCAATAGACGCAAGGATTTCGTAAGGGCCGAGTTTATCGCCGGGAGAAAGCTGCATATGACGGATCGAGCTGAGTTTAGCCCATCACAGAGCGGATAGCGAACGTATCACGCGCAAGCCGGAAGTAATCAGAGTCAGAAGGCCCGCGACCGCGTCTCAGCCCACTTGCCTGTGTAGTTCCATAAAAGCAGTTGACCGCGCCCGGGGCACAGTCACTGGTGCCAGAAACTTGTCTCGAGTTTCCAATAGCTGGAAAATTTAATCGCGGATCCGGTTCGGCGAGCTAAGGCCGACTTTCAACTGGTGCCTTGTGCCCGGATAAAAGCATGGCTCTGGTACTGGCGATCGCTGGCATGGTGGCAAGGGCTGTCGAAGCTGATGACCCTTTGACCCCGTTGGAGAGATTTTTCAACCTATCGTCACCGGGCCGAAGCGGATCCCAATCTTGCAATGAGGAGCGGGAATCATGACAGACAAAAAACTGTGGCGGAACCGGAAGGAAAGGAAAGATTGGGCGCGGCGATTGCAATCGGAGGACCCGGGTCTGGAGGTAGTTCATCCGCATGCGGCGGGGATCGATGTGGGGAATGGCATGCATTACGTCGCTGTGCGGCCGGATCGCGATCCACAACCGGTGCGCCGGTTTGAGTGTTTCACGGCGGACCTGTATCGCCTAGCGGACTGGTTAGAGCAGTGCGGAGTGAAGACTGTGGCCATGCAGTCGACGGGAGTGTACTGGATCCCCATCTACGAGATTCTCGAAGAACGCGGCATCCAAGTGTATTTGGTCAATGCACGGCACACAAAGAACCTGCCGGGACGCAAGAGCGATGTGCAGGAGAGCCAATGGCTCTGGCCAAGAATGCCCCGCGATTTGAGCTTCACAGCGAGCTGCAACGCATCACGGGAGTAGATCTGACGCGGATCGATGGCATCGACGTGATGGTAGCCCAGACTTTAATCAGTGAGGTGGGGCTGGACATGAGCCGATGGAAAACCGAGGCGCACTTCTCGTCGTGGCTGGGGTTATGCCCGGACAATCGCACCAGCGGAGACAAGGTGCTGGCCAGAGGCACCCGGCGTGTGGTCAATCGCGCGGCCACAGCGTTGCGGATGGCTGCCGTCACCTTGATTCGCAGTCGCACCTATCTCGGAGCGCAATACCGACGGTTGCGCACCAAGCTCGGTGCCCCGAAAGCCATTACGGCCATGGCCCACCGGCTCGCCCGGCTGGTCTATCGAATGCTGAAGTACGGTCAGCAATACGTTGACAAAGGTGCTGCGTACTATGAACACAGATACCGCCACCAACAGATCGAGTACCTCAGAAAGAAAGCAAGCAAACTAGGCCTACGGATCACACTGGCGCAAACGTGAAGAGGTTTCTGGAGAGGGGAAGTCAAGAAAAAACACTCCTGCAACGGCCGGACTTTTTCTTGCTTCAAGGTGACATGTAACTCGCCGCGCAGCCCGTTGATAAAATCCAGAATTACGTTCGCTTTGGTCTCGATCACACATTCCATCACGAGCTTCCCGGCATCATTCCTAACCAGGCACTGAAAACGCTCTTCTACAGAGGAGAGCCTGCGACATTGTCAACTGGTCAGGTCAAAGAGTGTCGCAGGCCGGGGGGTGCAAAAATAGGTATGGATTGAGCCAAACTCTATCCTTCCGCGCAAATCGTGTCTGTTCACAATTGTACAGAGGCTAGTTCCCGACAAATCGGGAGTTGATCGATAAACAAATCATTCGCGAAGCGAATCATCGTTTGCGTTCTTATTCGCGAGTGTTTGTCCCTTCCAGCACGCACGACCGAGAAGGACAGACAGACCTGCGTGAGCAGCAACGGCGGGCCATAGCAGAATCCCCGCCACACCACTGATCCCGAGGTAAGCGAAATAGAGCGTCGTGAGCGTGCTGTAGGTCAACATGCCGATAACTGGAGTGCCCGGCCAACAGGCGATCCCCAATCCGATCAGCGCAATGCCCGTAACGCGAGCCACTGTGATGCCGGTGCCGGTCAGTTCTGCGCCGAGGAGCAAGTGACCGACCAACGGAGGCACAGTCAGCAACACCACTCCCATGGCGGCTTCGGCCAAAGCGGGGA
The DNA here is from genome assembly GCA_963748365.1 of Candidatus Acidiferrales bacterium. Taxonomy (GTDB): domain Bacteria; phylum Acidobacteriota; class Terriglobia; order Acidiferrales; family UBA7541; genus Acidiferrum. The sequence continues at coordinate 514,730 of CAVVJG010000032.1, read as the reverse complement.
CAATCAGGAGTTTCTTCATGCGGCTAATCTTTGGCGCGAGCCACCGCGTCGGCAATTGCCGGAAGGTTATTGTGCTCTTCTGCTGTCAACCCCTCCGGTCCGAGATTAAAAGTAACTTTGTCGATTGTGCCAGTGAATTTGAACGGAACATCGTAGCGATACTGGAGCATGGCGACTCCGGTGCGCGTGTCCTCGCCGATGTCAAACGTTTCGTCTTCGGGAAATGTGATCGGAGTAGTGTGCTCCAAGGAATTTTTGGCTACTTCCTTGCCATCCACGGAGAGCACGCCGGTTCCTCCCTTTCCCAAGCCCGGACCATCGGACTTAAATTCGAAAACGATGGTGTGCTTACCCGCGTTTAGCGAAGGTCCGTCCCAAGTTGTCCGCTTCAGGTCCAACAGGTTGTAAAGGAACACGGGTTTGCCTCTACCGAGACCGAGTGCGCCAGTCCCAAACACGACAACAACCCAAAGCAAGCCTAAGAGCGACACTCCGTAACCGAACCGCATCTTACCACTCGACCATATTCTGTTTTGACCGAGCCAGATCAGAAGAAGTCCCACAACGAACAGTGCGAGGCCAATTCTTCTAAAGAATCTTTCGTGATACCACCAATTGAAACTGCGGCTGAGGAACAGGCCGTAGCCGCCGAAGCGGCCTCCGTCAGTCACTAGCATGCCTTCCGCGCCACCGGCGGGTATTTCGACCTCGGCGGTAATTGTATATGACTTGTCCAGGATGCTTGGAGCCCCGCTATTGGGCACCCCCGTGATTCCTCCCAGGTACGTGAACAGCTTTCTGCCTCCGGTGAGGTTCGGCTTCGGCGCGTTCCAACGCGTCAGCGAAGTGTTGTCGAGAGGTAGCACGTCATGCTTGCCCGCCTCTAAATAAAACGCGGACTGCATCTGCTTGAGTTTGTCCGGCATTTGCGCAGCCAGGTCGCTGGATTCGGTGGGATCTTGGTCAACATTGTAGAGTTCCCATTTGTAACCGGTGATCACGTCGGGTGGCTTAGCCGTGCTGAGTTCCCACGGGATCGTCGCCGGAGTCGTCGCTGCCACCCAACCATCCTTAAATAAGGCGCGATTGCCGAGCATCTCGAAGTATTGCGTCGTATGCCGGGTAGGAACGTTGGCGCTCGTCTTGTCCCATGTGTACACCATGCTCACTCCATCCATCGGTCGCTGTTTGGCACCGTTGATGGTTTCAGGCAATGGGATACCGGTCGCTTCGAGGATTGTGGGGGCGATGTCAATCAGGTGGTGAAACTGTCGACGAATGCCGCCCTTGTCGGTGATGTGACCGGGCCAGGACATGCAAACACCCTGTGCCGTTCCGCCGTAATGCGAGGCCACCTGCTTCACCCACTGAAACGGCGTGTCCATTGCCCAGGACCAGCCTGCCGCAAAGTGAGGAAAGGTTTTTTCCGACCCCCAAGAGTTGTACCAAAGAAATTGATCCTTCACCGGTACGGAGACGCCGTTGAAAGTGGTGAACTCGTTCGGTGTGCCATTGATCATGCCTTCCGAACTAGCACCGTTGTCGCCGCTGATGTAAATGATCAACGTGTTGTCGAGTTGGCCCAAGTCTTCGACGGCTTGGATTACCCTGCCGATTTCGTTGTCGGTGTACGCGAGGTACGCTCCGTAAACGTCGGCCTGCTTGATGAACAGTTTCTTCTCCTCCCAGCCGAGAGAATCCCACTCCGGAAGATCTTTAGGCCACGCGGTCAGCTTGGCGTTCTCGGGCATGATCCCAAGTCTTTTCTGATTGGCAAAAATAGTATCGCGCAGTTTGTTCCATCCGCCGTCGAAGAGATGCATGTCGCTGATCTTTTTAATCCATTCCGGCGTCGGATGATGAGGAGAGTGGGTGCCGCCGGGCACGTAGTAAACAAGAAACGGCTTCTCCGGCGCGATCTCCTTGATCTCCTTCATGTACTGGATCGCTTCGTCGGCCATGGCAGTGGTCAGATTCCAGCCGGGATGCCCCTGGAACGGGTAGATCGCGGTCGTATTGCGATACAAGTTCGGCTGCCACTGGCTCGCGTCGCCGCCGACGAAGCCATAGAAGTACTCGAAGCCCATGCCGTTCGGCCATTGGTTGAAAGGTCCGGCTTGGGTCGACTGATAGAAGGGAGTGTTGTGATCCTTTCCGAACCAAGAGGTCGCGTAACCGTTCTCCTTCAAAATTTCACCGATGGTGCCAGTCTCCTTGCGGATGATAGAGTCATAACCGGGGAATCCCGTTGCGATTTCGCCGACGACGCCGAACCCGGCCACGTGGTGATTGCGCCCCGTAATTAGTGCCGCGCGAGAGGGCGAGCAGAGTGACGTGGAATGAAAATTCGTATAACGAAGGCCGTTCATTGCGATGCGATCCATTGCAGGCGTCGGTACGACGCCGCCGAAGGTACCCGGCGCGCCATAACCCACGTCGTCCGTCATGATAAGCAGCACATTGGGCGCACCCTTGGGCGGCACAACGCGCGGCGGCCACCAGGCCGTCGAATCCGAGGCCTTTTCCTTGATCACTCCGCCATACTTTGGATCGGGTGGCGGTAGCTGTTTTCCGTCGATAGTGGTGGTCGCGCTGGACGAACCGGGCGTCCCGGTAGTCTGCTGCGCAGGCGTCAAGATCGCTGTTACGGTAGCCAAAGATAGCGCCGTAAGCGCGATTCGTCGCGCTCGCACAGTGAATCGATTTCTTTCGGTCCCGCTGCTGGTGTAGGTGCCAAATCGGTCGTCCATTGTTGTCGGCTCCTTCTCTCCACCAAACAGTTTAAGTTGCGCCTTGGCTATTGCCTGACCACAACTGGGAACAATTGGAATGGCATTTCGTGGCTGACGCGTGAAGAGCGGCTTGTTAGGCGTCAAGCGAGGAAAGTCCTTCGTTGGGAGTTATTCTATAAGGCAAGCGCAAAGGCGAAATTGGCAAAAGTAACAGTGGGGATCGCAAGTCTGTTTTTGTCCTCAAGTCCATCTGGTAAACGGAAAAGTGGGACCTAGTACCCCTGCACGTGCCAAAACCTTTCGCTTTACCTTTCACCGAGCGAAAGCAAAACCATTTAAGCCACGAATGGCCACGCGCGCGCGCGCGTGACAGATTGTAAACAAGCACCCTGCGAACACTAGGGCGCAATACCGTGGAACGGTAAACTGTCACGTGCACTCATCTCCATTTAGGTGAATTCTGCCCCCTGGCCCCATGAAGCACATAGTTCCCCTCTTTCGACAAAACACCGGACGAGTCAACTTGGGTTTGGTGAATTGGGATTCGTTCCAGTCCGGCTTCCTCATAGTCATGAGGGGAGACCGATGGTCTGCGACCGCGGCGTGGTGAGTGAAGAGAACCTGGTGGCCATCCGCAAGCGTGGGGGACAGTATCTGGTGGGCACCGCGCGCAGCAAACTGAAGCAGTTTGAACAGGAACTGCTCAAAGATGATTTCGAGAAGATTCGTCCGGAAGTGGAGGTCAAGCAGATCACCATTCCTGGTGGCGAAGAGACTTACATCTTGTGTCGGACGGCCGGAAGGAAGGAGAAGGAGAAAGCCATCCGCAGCCGCTTTGTGGCCAAGATCGAAAAAGCACTTGCGGGACTGCAGAAGCGCATTGCCGAAGGCAAGCTTAAGGATCGCGGCAAGATGTTTATGAGCTTGGGCCGCATTCAAGCCTCGCATCCGCAGGTGGCGGATCTCTATGAGATGGCGGTGAAGGATAGCAAAGAAGGGCCACGCTTGGTCTGGCGGCAGAAACCGGAGCAACAGCAATGGCTGGAAGCACGAGAGGGAGCCTATCTGCTGCGTACGAATCTGACAGTAAACGGTGCTGCCGATCTCTGGAAGAAGTACATGCAGCTGACGGAAGTGGAATCTGCCTTTCGCACGCTCAAGAGCGAGTTGGCCATCCGGCCGCTGTTTCATCAACTGGAAAAGCGGGTGAAGGCCCACGTGCTGGTAGCCTTTCTCGGTTATGCACTGCAGGTAACACTCAAGCATTTACTCAAGCGCAGTGGTTCGGAGTATTCACCGGCGCAAGCCTTGCAGCGACTCTCCGAACTGTACAGCGTCGACATCGTGCTACCGACGGTCGAAGGACGAGAAATCTGGCTGCGCAGGATTACTAAGCGGGAAGAAGATCAGGAAAGGCTACTCAACCAACTCCGCCTGGAGTTGCCGGAGCGATTGGAGCCGATTCAGATCCTGAAATGTAGTGCAGACTCGGCCATAGCCTGAACTGATTCTAAGAGACTTAGCTGGACTTTACGCCGTTTCGTGACGAACTCGGGTTAAGAAGGCAGCTCGTTAAAGGACTTGGGAGACTGACAATCTAATAGTCAATTATCGTCCCGTGAAGTATATTTGGGGCGTACGAACGGCGTGATATCCCGGTCTACTGATTCAATACCGCCCCAGTTTTCCAAGAATTCGCCTTTCGGTCACAGGTCTCCTTTTTTCGGAGCTACTATGCGACCTTCCATCTTAATTGCTGACGATCACCAGATGTTTGCGGAGGCTATTCGTTCTCTTTTGAGCCCGACCTATGACGTAGTAGGTATCGCCTCGAATGGGCGGGAACTTACTGAGATGGCGTTACAGCACAAGCCAACCCTGGTCGTCACGGATCTTTCGATGCCACTGCTAAACGGCCTGGATGCAATTGCCGCGCTTAGCAAGACGGGCCTGCGCAGCAAGTTCATCATCGTGACCATGCATGCGGACGTGGGCGTGGCTGTGGAAGTGTTCCGTTCTGGCGCCTCTGCCTTGGTCATGAAAACGGCCGGTGGCGATGAATTAAAAGAAGCCGTCCAGACCGTAAACCGCGGAGGACACTATCTAAGTCCAAAATTCCCCTGTGATCTGGTCACGGTCCTTGCAGAAGCTGCACGTCGTCCGGCGTCCGACCGAAGCTCGCAGATTACACCTCGCCAACGCGAAGTCTTGCAGTTATTTGCCGAAGGCAAATCGATGAAGGAAATCGCTTCGCAACTTAACCTTTCCACCAGGACTGCGGAATCCCACAAGTATCAGTTGATGAGTGTTCTGGGAATCAAGACCAATGCAGAATTGGTACAGTACGCGATCAAGATCGGGTTGATCACTGTTAATCCGATGAATGCCCCGGCCTAGCCAGGGGCACGAGTGTTAGATACAGGAGCAAGAATTATTGAGTGCCCAAGGAACATCGCGCTGTGCTGATCTCGCTTTACTCCAATCTTTCATCGATGTATTGCCTGATCCCTGCGTAGCGATAGACAGCTCTGGCGTCGTAATCGCCGCCAATGCCGCGTGGCATGAACTGCCAATGCAGAATGCTGTCACTTTCGATCTGGCCGGCCACCCGGTGGGAACCAGTTATTTTGCACTCTGCCGATCAACATCCACAGAAGAAGGTCTGCACGAGGTAAGGTCAGGAATCGAATCGGTCTTGAACGGAGAGTCCCGGCAATTCGAGCGTGAATATATCTATCCGACTTCTGCCGCCATCCGCTGGTATCGGAAGATCGTTCGCCCCTGGCAGCAGTTTGGTGCACACGCGCTCGTCTTTCACAGGGAGATCTCTTCAGAGAAATTGGAGAGGTTACCTCGACATTCGTTGGAGCAGGAATTTCAGGCCCTCGCGGACTCGGCGCCCGTATTGATCTGGATGTCGGGCCCGGACAAAGGGTGCACTTTTTTCAATCGACAGTGGCTCGAGTTCACAGGGGTACAGATCGAGGAACAGTTAGGACAAGGCTGGCTGCAACTCGTACACCCTGAGGACCGCGATCGTGTGCTAAGGGATTATCAAGCGTCTTTCGATCAGGGACGAGAGTTCGAATTTGAATACAGACTGCGTCACAACGAAGGTAGCTACCGTTGGATCCGAGATCGTGGTTTGCCACGCATTGATTCGCAAAGGCGGGTTTTTGGTTTCGTTGGGTCGGCGTGGGATCTGAGCGATCAGAAACAAGCCATGGAAGTTGTCGACCGAGCTACACGCTTCACGCAGCTCATAAACTCGGTCGCAGAGATAGCTACCACTTCGACTACTTTACGTGAAGCGTTGAAACGTTCCGTCGACAGCATCTGCGTGACCATGAGATTCCCTGCTGGCCATGCTCTCCTGATTGAAGATGACGAGCCCGAATTGGCCAAGCCAGCTCACATCGTATTTGTCGAAGACAAACAGCGGTTCGCAACGCTCTTTGAGATAAGCGCACGTCTGAGCTGGCCAGCCGGTGTAGGCACGCCAGGTGAAGTGCTAAAGTCGGGCAAGTTGGTCGCGCACGATATGTCGAGTCAGTATAGGGATCCTCAGCGATACCCGCGAACCGCGGCATGCCTTGAGGCGGGACTACGCGCGGCAGTGGTGCTACCAGTCTTGGTAGATGGAAAAGTGGAGGCAATCCTTGAGTTCGTGAGCGATTATCCGCTGGCAGCGGACCAGGAGCTGATCGGAACCCTCGAGGCATGCTGCGAGCGGGTTTCGCGATTTTTTGAACGACGCCGCGCGCAAATTAAGTTCCAAAAACAGAAAGAAGAGTTGGAGGCCTCGGCTGAGAAACTGTTCGAAGTTGCGGGACAGTTGGTCGATTCGCAAGAAGAAGAGCGGCGCAGAATCGCGAGCGAGATTCACGATGACTTCACGCAACGCCTGGCCTTAGTGACGATGAAGATTACCAGCCTCGCTGGACGAGGCCGTGATTCCGCCGCTACGGAATTAGATGCAGACCTGGAAGAGGTGCGAAAATCAATTGCCGCCGTCGCGGGCGACTTGCGCGACCTGTCGCACCAATTGCACCCGGCTGCTTTGGAAATATTGGGGCTGGTACGAGCACTCAGAGCGCGCTGTGAAGAGTTTCAGCGTGCGCGCGGAGTAGAGACCACGTTTGAGGCAACGGTATCCGATGAGGACACATCACCACATACCGCACTTTGCCTGTATCGGGTGCTACAAGAAGTGTTGATGAACATAGCCAAACACGCGGGCAACGCTAGAGCCCGTGTGACGCTCGCGCGGAGAGCAGACCATGTAGAGATGAGAATTCAGGATGACGGTCCGGGTTTCCTCCCTCAGGAAATTAGCGGCAAAGGCCTTGGACTGAAAAGCATAGAAGAGCGCGTGAAACTGCTGGGAGGAAGAGTGCGGGTGAACAGCAGACCTGGCAGTGGTACAGAGATTGAAGTACGAGTGCCGGCGCAAGCGGGAGTTCGACAGGAACAACCTCAGAATTGATCGCTGTAAATCCTGTTGCAATCAGAGTATCTAATCCTGCCAATCGAATACTTCGATGTCCAAGAATCAAATAAGTACGAGAGTGCTAGCGATTCGCCTAATCGGAAAGAAATAGAGGAATGAGCCCCTCGCTTGCTTGTGGTCGCCTGGCGGTTAAATTGGAAGGCTGAGTATTATCCCTGTGTCGATTTCACTTGAACTACTAACCCGGATCTGTGTGTTCGCGTTCGTGCTGACGACGATGTTCAGCATGGGACTTAGCCTGAGGTTGGTACAAATCCTCAACTCATTAAGAACTGTCCGCCTTGTGGCATTGTCGCTGGCTGCCAATTTTGTGCTGGTCCCCTTTTGGACATACCTGATCACTAAAGTCGTCCCTGTGAATCACTCTCTGACAATTGCGCTCCTATTGCTCGGGACCTGTAGCGGAGCTCCGATGCTGCCCAAACTCGTGGAGTTCGCCAGAGGGAACTTGGCACAGAGTGTTGGGCTGATGGTATTGCTGATGGCTGGCACAATCGTGTACGTACCTATCGTCTTGCCATTACTGGTGCCAGGAATACAGGCCCACTCGGGCTCCATTGCAAAACTGCTTTTCAGCACGATGTTGCCTCCCCTCGCAGGAGGCCTGGTTTTGCGAGCTTATCGCAAGGACTTTGCGACGCAGCTTCAGTCCGTAATGCGCGGAGCGTCAAACGTGGCACTGGCGCTGGTAATCATCGTCGTTCTAGTCGATAAGTCTTCAAGCGTGGCAAGTACGCATAGCCTAAGGATAATCGTAGCTGGCGCGCTGCTATTAACGGTGTCGTTTGGATTTGGTTTTGCTCTCGGCGGCCCGAGTGCGGACAGCCGAAAAGTTGTTGCACTCGGAACCTCAGCCAGAAACATGTCGGCAGCGTTTCTGGTTGCCGTTGAAAACTTTCGCCAGTCTGAAGTTCTCACAATGTTGACTGTGCTGGCATTGCTTTCGCTCTTGCTTCAGATCCCGACCGCAATTGCGTGGGGGAGACTTGTGCCTCGGCAAAACGCGAATCGCATCTTAGATTAACTTCTCGATGGGGGCCGGTCACCTCCAGCGGCATTTGTTTCACGTTCTCGCTACCAGCTCCAAAGTGCTAGTGAAGGGCTTCCAGCAGACTCTTGAACACTTCTTTCAAAGGTATTGTGGCAGTGAGCGTAGGAATCATCGGAAGCGCAAGAGACATTACCAGAGCAATCACTGCCCCCTTCCCAAACGGGAAAACAGTCATGTCATCCACATTCTTGAAACTGGCAGAGATATCGGCAAGTGAGCTGACGTCCGCACAACCGAGCAGGTCTTCCACGTTTTCTTTGCGCTTCTCGATCCATTTATCTCGGAACTGGAGTGAATGGAGATGCCGAAGGGAACCGTACTTCAAATTCCCTTCTTTCTTTTCCTTTATGAGTCTCGGCGTGAACAGTAGTAGCGGAAGCAGAAAGATCAGAAGAACGATTATGGCAAGTAAGCCTGCAGGCAATTTCAGAAACCCCAGAGTCGTGTTTCCTGCCAACACCTGGAACCGCCAACTGGCTCCGATTACCGCTGAAATTGCCAGTACCACCGGGACAAAGGCCATCGGTACTTCGCCTAGGAATCCAAGCCCAGCGGTCAGATCCCCATCCGTGGAATCCAATTGAAACTCAATTCGCGAAAGATTCCAAAGGACGACGATCCAGATGATCCACTTCCAAACGGCGAGCGCGATCAAACCTAATAACAGAGCCTGAACCACAATCATGGAATAGTAGCCCGCCGGTGTAAGCAGACCTGACCCTGCCTCCACTGCCCAGGAAGCATAATAGAGTCTGCCGGAATGCATGAAATAGCCAATTTGAGAGAATACGGCAAGAACGATGAGAATCTCCGGCAGTTTCGCGTCACGCAGACGAACGGCTTTGTCCATGATTTTTCGAAAGAGTGATAAATCTTCAGTTCGAACAAGATTGGCATCCAGAAAATGCTGGGCCATCTCCCGGAAATGTGCCTCCATAATGATTTGACCAATCAAGAGCAGCGGTATCGCAACAAATACGCGGGCGTACATGCGGAAATCAGTCAGCAAATTCCAAAGATCGCTGTAAGGACCAAATCCGCCGCGAAGTGTCGTAACTACTAGGAGCGGTAGCCAGGCAATCGCAACCACAAGCGTCAATCTTCTGGAGATATTCCACTGGTTTGGCTGGATAAGGTGGGCTTTTTCCTGAACCCAATAGAGCGGCCCGCCGCGTATCAGTGAGATTGGCACTTCGGGAATTGTTTTGTTCACGGCCTATCTCCTCGCCATTATTTTGGATATCCCGAAGAAGTGAAACGAGAAACAAAGGTGCGTCCCGCCAGCGCTTCATTCAATGCGGGGATCAAGTCCGTGTCCATGGAATCTTTCAGTACAAACGCCAGTCCGCCAACCTCAAAACAAGCCGCCAGGATAGCAAGGTCTCTATGACCTGTGAGAAATACGATCCGCAGTTTGCCGATTCGCGCGCCTAGTTCTCTAGCGACTTCTATTCCACTCATCCCCGGCATCGAGACATCCATTACAACCAGATCCGGTTCGAGCGTCAGGATTGCCTTCAGCGCCGCTCGTCCATTGGAAACTTTACCCACAACGTCAAAAGACTCCTTCAACAACGCGGTAACGGCATCCAACATGAGAGTGAGATCATCGGCCACCAGTACACGACTTCGCGTCATCAGCGCTCATCCCTAAGCTATTCGCCTTTTCTTTGTACGGCAATTGAGTTGCAAAGTCCGTTTACACGGGGCGGCAATATTTCGCATAAAAACAGCCCCGAACCCTAAAGCCCGGGGCTTTGCTCTACAGCGTGGCTTTACTACTGAATTCTTCTCCGCCCAAGAAAAACTCAGTCGAACCGCCGCTGTAAACTCACGAATTCGGTGGCCAGTCTCTCCAAGATGGGGGGATGGGCGACCGAAAACACCGCAGAGATTGGGGGTATCGTGCGAGACCGACTCTGCAACTTCGATCGCCCATCTTGTGATTGTGCTCGCATTGCCTCCAATCTACTTTCGGAGACGTCGAAGGGGTATTCGGAAAACTACTAAGGCAGTGACCGAATATCTACCGTGCTGACCAGAGATTTGAGCCCCGCAGGCCGGCGACAATGATCTGAAGTCCCAGCGCGACTTGAATGATTCCCAACAGGGTGCCGAGGAGCTGCAGGCGCATGCCGGCATATTTCAACACCGGCTTGGCAAAGAGCATGGCGACCAGATTCAGCAACATGAGCCCCAGTAAGACTAAGAAAATCTCGCTTCGAGTGACAAAATCTGGAGTCAAAGTCATGAAAACAATTACGGCTGCCACACCGTATGGTGTAACGATGGTTGGAAACGCCAATGGCGAGACGGCCAGCTTCAAAGAGGCTTCATACTCGTGTCGCGCCCGTTTCTCCTTATCAAATTGCTGCAGGACAGTCTGCAGTGCCACCAAGAACAGAATTATCCCCGCGGCGATCGCCAACACCGGAACAGAAATGTGATATTTGCGCATGGAATGCTCGCCGATGAAGGCGGCAAACACCAAGGCGGCACAAGAAAATAGGAAAGCGCGAAAAGCCAAACGCTTGGCAAAGACTGCGTCGCTTCCGTGCGTCATCTGGACAAAGGGTCCGAGTATCTTGATAGGACCAAGCATTAGAAAGAGGGCGCGGAAGATTGGCAGTTAAAACCTGAACTTTGAAATGGAAAGAATTTTGAGGTTGCCTGATTCGAGGGTCGCAAGGTGGTGGCCGTTGGGAGAAAGAGCGGCCCCAACCACGTTGTGACCGGGCTCATTGCCATTCTCGTCCACAATCATTACCGTAGCTCTATCTCCTGAGCTCCCACTTCCCGATTTCGGAGGCGTACCATGTCTCATTCCCGCACCGTGTACTTCTCTTCACGCGCTGCCGCGCTTTTCTTCGGACTGATTCTCGTCTCCGTGGCCGCGCTCTTTTCGCAAAGTTCAAAAGTGCAGATCAACGAAAGCGCCCTGAAACTCTTCCGGCCCCTCCCTGCCGTCATGGAATCGGCGGACAATCCCATTACTGACGCCAAGGTTAAGCTCGGCCGCATGCTCTATTACGAAAAACGGCTTTCCGCCAATCATCAGGTCTCCTGCAACACCTGCCATCCGCTCGACGCCTACGGCTCAGAAACCGAATCCGTCTCCACCGGCTTCAAGAACCAGAAAGGCTCCCGCAATTCGCCCACGGTCTATAACGCCGCCGGTCACTTTGTTCAGTTCTGGGATGGCCGCGCCGCCACTGTCGAAGAGCAGGCCAAAGGACCCGTTCTCAACCCTGTCGAAATGGCCCTCACCTCTGACGCCGCCGCTGTCCGCGTTCTCTCCTCCATACCCGAATACGTCGCGCTCTTCAAGGAAGCCTTTCCCAAGAACCAAGATCCCGTTTCCTTCGACAACATGGCCTTCGCCATTGGCGCCTTTGAGCGCGGACTGATCACACCTTCACGCTGGGACCGCTTTCTTTCCGGGGATGAATCGGCATTAAGCGACGACGAAAAAACCGGCTTCAACAGGTTTGTAGCGGCGGGCTGCGCCACTTGTCACAACGGCGCCTACGTCGGCGGCAACAGCTTCCAGCGGCTTGGCATCGCCAAGCCCTGGCCCAACGAATCCGATGCAGGCCGCGCTCAGGTCACCAATCAGGACGCCGACCGCCTTGTCTTCAAGGTTCCTTCTCTGCGCAATATTAGTAAGACCGGGCCGTACTTCCACGACGGCTCCGTCTCCACACTCGACCGTGCCATACGCGAGATGGCCGTCCACCAGCGCGGCAGTCAGCTTTCTTCCGCCGACGTCAAATCCATCATCACATGGCTGAACTGTTTGACCGGACAGATCCCTGCCGCCTACATCAAACCGCCAGAGCTCCCAACGAGCACTGCCACCACTCCCGGCCCCATCACCAACTGAAGCCTCGTTTTGCACTTGGCGTTGGAGCCTTGGGTCACTTAGCCGAAAAGTGGGTTCCGAAAGGTGGGTACCGGACAAGCCCGGCGGTCAATCGGCATAGGGGGAGTGGTCGCCCACTCGCCCCTGCCACACGACCGGACATGCGGGTCCGCATCCGGCGGTTCGGCGGGTTGAACTAACCATGAGCCGTGAGCTCGGTAAGCCCGAGCGAGGCGAAGTAAGCGTTCGATAGAGCGATTTTCAACGCTGGAGTGTTCGCGAGGTGCCACGAACCATCGGAGCTACCCGCCGTTTGCGCGGCGTCCTGCGCAGCGATGCCGCGCTTGCGGAGCTCGCGATACCGGGTGGTTCCTCGCTTCCACTGTTTCCAGACCATCGACCGAAGTCGACGCCGGAACCATTGCTCCAGCTTGTCGAGCACGTCCGGGGTTTCGCATCGTCCGAAGTAACCGATCCATCCGCGGAGATATTCCGCTAAGTCATGGACCATTCGGGCGAGGCTTATGCCCCGTGTCCGGCTTGTGAGTTCCCGAACTCGCTCCTTGAACCGTGCCACCGTTTTCGGCGCAAGGCGCCTCTTCGGTTGCTTATGATTCGTGAAGCTGAATCCCAGGAATTTCCGTTCCCATGGTCGTGCCACCGCACTCTTCTCGCTGTTTACCCGTAGCTTGAGCGTTGTCGTGAGGAGTCGCGTCACGCTTCTCATCACTCGTTCGCCGGCCCGCCGACTGCGGACGTAGATGTTGCAGTCATCCGCATATCGTGTGAACCGGTGTCCGCGCCGCTCCAGCTCCCGATCCAGTTCGTTGAGTACGATGTTCGATAGCACGGGCGAGAGAGGGCCACCTTGCGGCGTCCCTTCCTCGGCCGGACTCACCAGCCCATTCTCCATTATTCCGGCTCGCAAGAACGCACGGATCAGTTTCAGCAAACGCTTATCGCTGACCCTTTCGGCGATCTTCGCTAGTAATCGGTCGTGGTTGACCCGGTCGAAAAATTTCTCGAGATCCAGATCCACCACCCAGCGGTAACCTTCGGCTTGGTATTGCTGCGCCTGCTCCACCGCCTGATGTGCCGATCGCTTGGGCCTAAACCCATAGCTGTGTTCGGAGAACGTTCCGTCCCAGCTCCTTTGTAGCACCTGCATCACCGCTTGCTGAATGAATCGATCCAGCACCGTCGGAATGCCCAACTTGCGCACTCCGCCGTCCGGCTTCGGTATCTCTACTCGTTGAACCGGTTGTGGTCTGTAGGTTCCGTTGAGGAGTTGTTCCCGGATGACTGGCCAGTGCTCTTTCAGGTGTCCAGACAGTTTCTCGACGGTCATCCCGTCGATGCCTGGACTGCCTTCGTTGCCCTTCACTCGTCGTAGCGCCTGCTTGCAGTTTTCCCGCTCGCAGACTTCTTCCATCCACTGCTCGGTAGCCGGACTTTCGGCTCTGCGCTCCGCCAACTCCGATTCGGTCCCTTCCACGAAGGCCATCGGGGCTGCACCCCTACTCTCCTCCGGAAAGGCCAGACGGTACTGGCTTTTCTGCCGCTTGTCGGTGGTTGAGTTGCGCTGCGTACTCATCGCTCCCTTTATCCCCTTGCGGGGACCGTTCGGGCCTTCACTGCTTGCGCAGCTGTCGGGTCGGAGGAGGCGCACTCGCGTGCTGGCCTCCGTCCGCCGCTCAAACTGCACGTACGGTTTTCCCGTATGCAGCTTTCACGAAAACTCAGCTATGCCGAGAGACAATCGAAGGAATTAGTCCGACCAGGTTCACAAGCCCGTACTCGCGGTACAACTCTGCCGTGGGCAGCTCTTTCCAGCCGCCGTTCCGCCAGCGCTTGAACCGATGTGACCAGATGCGTCGAACGATCCATCGGTCCAAGCGGTTGAAGAGTTTTCGGACATGGGCGCGCTTGTAGTACTCGCCCCATCCACGCAAGAGTGGATTAACTGTTTCAATCAGCTCCTCGGTCGACAGGGGCACGCGACGTTTGGTCCGCTGCCGCACTCGATCCTGAAAGCGGCGAATCGATTTCTCTCGCGGATACGCATACAGCGCACCCGAACGGGCGTTGCTACGGATCTTACCCTCGGGAAGTCGAAGTCGCTTCCCGCGCTTGATCTTGTAGCCGAGGAACTCGAAGCCATGCTGAACGTGGACGATCCTCGTCTTCTTCGGATGCAGCTCCACTCCCAGCTCTCTCAGGATTCGCAGGGCGACGGCCACTGCCGCTCGCGCCTCTGCCGCAGACTTGCAGGTAATCACCCAGTCGTCTGCGTACCTCGTCAGCTGATATCCCTTGCATCTCATCTCCCGATCAAACGGCGTCAGAAGTATGTTACTGAGCAAGGGAGAAACGACTCCACCTTGCGGAGTCCCGCGCTCACTTGGAAAGAGTCGCCCTTTACCGTAGCTTCCCGCTTTGAGCATGGCCCGAATTAGGCGTAGCACTCGGCTATCCGCTACTTGCTGGGCAACCAGCGTTAGAAGTTTCTCGTGATCCACAGACCCGAAAAAGTCTTTCAGGTCGGCGTCTACGATCCACTCGCTCCCGCCTTGTATCTCCTTCCACACCTTGCGCAGGGCATCCTTCGTCGATCGCCCTCTCCGATATCCGAAGTTCGCTTCGTCGAATACCGGTTCGAAGATCGGTTCCAACCGGTTGAGCAACGCCTGCTGGCAGACCCGGTCATAAATCGTGGGAATGCCAAGCGTGCGATACTCTCCCGGCTTACCCGCCTTCGGGATTTGCACCTGCCGCACCGGTTGAGGCTGATAGCTGTCCCCTTGCAGTTCGCTTTGCAATCGATTCAACTGCTGATCGTGTTGCTCAGCGAATCCACTAAGGCTCTGTCCGTCTACACCTCCACTACCCCGGTTGGCATGTACTCTCTCCCAGGCCATCTCCAGATTCTTCTGCTTGTACACCTTGTCGATCAATGAATGGACCTTCTTTGCCCCCGTCAGGTTGATCCAGTCCACCAGTCTCCTCGGACGAGAATGTACGGGTATTTCACTCATGGAACTGTTCCACCTTCCCGCCCTTACTCATCTGGTTTTCCTTCTCTCCCCAACCGTCTTCGCCGACTGCCTTCCCCAATCCATTTCGATTGCCGATGGCTCGGTCACGTGACTTTCGCCACGTTTCAGGTACTACACAGCCGTCCGTCTACTGACAGAGCTTCACTCACCCCTTCGCTTTCGCTTATAGGTCCGTTTACTCCGAGTGTCCCCGGAGACTCTGTCAGTCCTCCTGAGGTCACGTGTTGTTCTTCCCTACCGTGCCGTCCGCAAACACCTTGGTGTGGTGGGTGAATGAGAGCGCCTTCGTCTCCATACTGCAGACTCGACCTTGCCCCACCTTCGGCCGACCGGTTCATCTTCGGGGTAGCCCCCATCGATTACGGCCCGGTAGTTCTCCTCATGCCTTTCGGATTCCATCTCGCGATGGACACCCTGCCCTCCGAAGAACTAACTTCATTCTCCGGCCAGCGAGGCATTACCCCCGCTTTTGGATATGGCCCTCCTCATCCGAGTGCCAGAAGGACTTCAACCTTCCTGAACAACGCGCTGCTCAGCACACAATACGCCCTCTGCTGACTTCTGCCACCGGATCAGAAACGATCTCTCGCCTCTCAGTCTCGAATTCGAGACCGGTAGCAGATCTCCCGAGGTAAGTTCGACCGCCTTCAACGCGCAACCGCTGGATTTACATTCAGTGCCCTTGATGGATGTGGGCTTCGCTGCCATTGGCCAGCTCGCCCGAACACTGCCTGCCTCACATCCAGTTCTTGTTCATCGGCTCGCGTCTTTGCTCCACGCTTCTTTCAGACCTCACCTCACGGTTCGGCCCTTGCGCTTCGCTATCACTTCACCTCCATCTGGTTGTGAAGAGGACTTACACCTCCAAGCTGTCGATCATGCTCGGCACACCAATAAAAAGGCCCGGTGCCATTGCGCCGGGCCTGTCATATATCGCCTCGTAAGTCCTCGGCAAGTTTTTGCAGCAAGCGTGTCAGCAGCCCGCTGCGCTGCCAGGATTGGAAGCGTCGAGGACAGGTTTGATAGGGCGGATAGCGAGACGGGAGATCGTGCCAAGGAGCTCCGGTGCGTAACACCCAAAATACGCCGTTCAAAACCGCACGCGTGTCCTGCCACGGCCTCCCGCGTCCATCGGCCCGTCGCTTCGGACGAAACAACGGTTCGAGAACCGCCCACTGGGCGTCGGTAATGTCCATGCTCTCGATTTACGCCATTGGCCATAAGTTTCAACTGCTCCGTCAGTTCAAAGTGTTTATGAGATAACTTCTAGTCTCATGAGTCATAAATAGATTGCATAAATAGAGTATTGGGTTTATCGTGGATCATGTCGAATCCACGAGGGCGTCCGAAGAAGCAGGATCTGGTAGTCAGTCCAGAGCAGAAGCTAACCTTGCGACAACTGTTACAGCAACCGCGCAGTTCGCGATCCCTGGCCTTTCGCGCACGCATCATTTTGGAGTGTGCCGGTGGACAGAATAACGCTGCCGTTGCCGCCAAGCTGCATACCACTGGCTTTACCGTGGGGTTGTGGCGGAATCGGTTTATCACCGGTGGAATTGCGGCTTTAGGGGATGAAGTACGACCGGGAGCGCCACGACAGATCGGCGCTGACCGCGTCGAACGGGCCGTACGGCTCACCTTGGAAGAGGCCCCCAAAGGAGCAACGCATTGGAGTAGTCGCGCGTTGGCAGCGAGGACCGGACTGAGTCAATCGACGGTCAGCCGCATCTGGCGGGCGTTCGGATTGCGTCCTCACCGCAGCGAAACGTTCCAACTGTCCAACGATCCGCTGTTGGTCGACAAGGTGCGGGACATCGTAGGCTTGTATCTGAACCCTCCGCATCACGCTCTGGTGCTGTGTGTGGATGAGAAGAGCCAGATTCAGGCGCTGAGCCGCAGCCAACCGATCCTCCCGATGCTGCCCGGCCAAGCCGAGCGTCGAACCCACGATTACAAACGCCCGGTAGTACAACTGACCAGAATTGTTGAGCGTACCTTGGATTAAGCCTTCAAATGTTGGCAGAACCTCGCTTTGCGTCATAGTCAACGGCTGAACCAGCGGAAAGATCCAAGTCGTCTGCGTAAAAAGGACCGGCAGCGATCGCGACGTAGTTTTGTTGAGGCGACATCACAAGCCCTCTGCCAATGGAGTACAAAGGCAGGGACTGGCTAAGGTTGAGCGTGCCGTTATTTAGCGTATAGGCGATTACATCTGCCGGATTTTCGCTGTTGCCTTGAGTGTAGCTATAGAGAATTCCAGTGCTTGAGGCATAAGCACCTGCAATGATCGGATCCGGTGCCATCGTAGTACCAAATAGCGAAGTTGAGTAGACCGTCGTAACGCGCGGGATTTACTCGGCGAAATGCACATGGAAAAGACTGTAGTAGGTCATCATACTTTTGGCCTTCTTCATATTTCAGACCCTCTCGAATGCGCGAGCCAGCGTTATTGATGAGCCGATGCATTACTTCTAGGTCGAGGCCAAAGAAAACGATTTCGGGGTGATGGAAGTTTTCGTAGAGTCCCATCGAGTATGCAAGCGCAGGTTCACCATCTCCGGCACCGACCTTAGTTACAAACCAGCCCCATTTCTCCAGAGTTTCGAGGAGCTTCACGTCCTTTTCATCCAATCCAGCATCCGTAGAATGGCGAGTCATTTCAGAAGATTATCGCATCCCGTTACGAGCGTGACGGCATCGGTAAACCACCTTGACTATCGGTAACTCCCTATTTGTCAACGCAATATAAAAGGGTGCCCCTTTTATATTGCGTCGACATACCAGGAGTTGACGATTTTACCAGCACGGACGGCACAGCCGGGTTGACCTGGTCCTACTTGGCGGCTATGCTTTCATGTGTCGATGAGGAAATGCTTTTTCACACTCGTTTTCCTTGGGGCGTTGCTCTTTGGTTTATCTTGCGCGCTTCATGCGGAAGATTTGCCAGAGACCCCGTACGATGAGTCTCAGGGAGTGGCGTGCGGGCACGGTCCGCTGTGCTTAACCCGGGTGCTGCAGCATTCTGTCCAAAGCACGCAAGCAAATCAGAAATCGGCTTCTTCTCTGCTATCGGGCTCCCCGACTAGTCGCGGCGAAATCCGCGTTGAGAAGGTAGAACAGTCTAAGCAGCCTGATTGCGTTACCCCCACTATCCACGCTGCCCCTCTCCGTTGTTAGAAATCCAGCAACCTGAGTAGTCTCGCCAACCTAGCGTTGGTTTCCCGATTTGCATGGGAGTAGCTAAACCAAGGTCCGCCAGAGATGTTCGCTCAGGCGACGCGGATAATCAGCGTCGTCTTGTTCTCACTTTCAAAGAATAGCCACGATGGCCTAGATAAAGGAGGCGCGGAAATGCCAATGCAAGCGAATATCCCTAAGCCAATCTATGTTTTTGTTTTCGAATGCAAGATGTGTAAGCAAAATATTTGTTCGCAATTCCGCGGCAGGGACCCAGAAACTACCGTGCAATTAGCTAGTGCTAATTCAATGTGTGGGTGGCAAGGACTCCGCCGCTGGACAGAGGTTAAACGAATCTTTATGCAAGACCCCGACCTAACAGTACGAAGTTAATTTGTCTTCAGGGTTAGGAGAAAGAGGAAAATTCACTATGAAGCATCGTACTTTGCCCATTGGTGCAAATCTAGAAGCAATCCAGAAGGAAGCGAGAAAATTGTTGCGTGCCCTGCGACAAAGCGATGTCGCTACCGCAGAACGATACCGTCCCTTTGATCTCCTTGAGAGCAGTTCCCATGTGAGACTTCCCGACGCCCAATACATAATTGCACGGCGCTATGGGTTCAAGAGTTGGGCAAATCTGCGGGAAAATTTGAATGTCTACCACACTAGAACAGCCTCCAAATTTTTGGTCACTGCCTGATTGACGCCGTTACCGAATTAATCAGTTGGCCGATCGTCCGGTGAATAGCTTGGAGATTAGTAAACCAGCGATGGGGAGCAAAATGTATGGCCTGTAACTCTTGCGGAGCAGAAAATCAGGAAAGGTTTTTAGCGGAGGTCAGCGTCCATTTTCAAGGACTGAGAAATGTACACATGCTCCCCGTCCTAGTCTTTCCTGAACTATTGGTGTGCCTCAATTGTGGGAAAACGGAATTTACCATTCCCGAAGACGACTTAGGACGTCTTGTCCAGAGTGATGCCACTATGGGAAGTTAGGTTCCGGCCATCAGGTGAATAGGAAGAACTGCCTGCGAATCGGGCAGCTCTCTTGTTTCGACCCACCTTTTAAATCAAATCAGCTGCTAATTTCCGTCGGTTTGCTTTGGCACGGAAGTCGCTCCTATTGGTACTTTGTCCAATCGACTCGGTCGGGCAAATTTGCTATCACAGACTAGCCGTCACGAACGCCCACGGAGACGACCATGAAAAAGCAATCTGCGCCAGTACAGCTCAGTAAGCAGGAACGCACTCTTTTCTGTGTTATGGGTTGGAAACCCGGTGAACGCGCTACTGCGCTCATCGTCGCAGCCACCGAATCAGACGCCGAATACTACGCGCTCCGCGAACTCGGTTTCGTGAGTATCACTAAGACCAATCTAGTGAGCGACGCGGTATACGTTGGAGCTGCTGAAACGGAACCATCTTCGGGACGCATGGCCGTCGCGATATCTGGATTCCCTTACTCTGCTCGGGCTGCAATTCTCGACATCACCGACAACAGCATTGCGGCTGGTGCGACAGGCATCACTGTCACTTTGCCAAAGGATGCTGCGGGTCAAGTAGTCATCGCCGATAACGGGAGTGGCATTCCTCCTGAAATCCTTCAGGAAGTTCTTAGGCCCGGGAGTCGAGTGCAAGACCGTTATGACCGCCAATCCCTGTCTCGCTATGGCATCGGATTGAAAGGTGCTGGCTTCTCGTTGGGTAACTCAATCGTCGTTCTCACTAAGGCTGCTGGTCAACCGATACGACAAAGGGCCATTGAGATGGGTGTCATCCAGGCTGCCGATGCGTGGGTGCAGGATACACGCGAGCCAAACGACAAAGAAAAAGCCTTTTTCGAGAAAGCGCTTCACAATCTGCCCGGTGAGAATGGAAAAGAGACTGGTACCGTCATCATTATCGATGAGTTGAATCTCCGGTCTCGGGAAATCGGAAAACTGAAGACGGATATAGCCCGAGCGCTCGGTGAGTCCTATCAGAAGTTTCTCAACCGGGGCTTGCTAAAACTCAGGCTTAACGACATCGATATCGAACCGATTGACCCTCTGCATCGCGACAATCCAGCGACGCTTGTTCTGTTCAAGCGAGAACCAGTGCAGCTCAGTAATGGCGCTACAATTTACTTCTCCGCAGTCTCACTTCCTCACCCCAACCAGTTGCCGCTTGATGTGCGGAGGCGGTACAGGTACACGCAAAGCAACCAGGGCTTTTACCTTTTCCGGAACGGACGGTTGCTCCGTGCTGGCGAAACTCTCGGCCTGTTCAACTACGACTTCCACTTGAATGCGTTCCGGGCTGAACTCGAATACACAACAGATGCGGATGACCACATCAATGTGGATGTCGCTAAGTCGGTCGTGAATGTCACTCCAGAAGTCACACAAAAACTGCAGGAAATGGTTCAAGTTTGCCGGAAAACCTGCGACACGCTTTGGCGCGAAAAGGATGTCCTTACGGAGGAGGATGTCAATGGTTTGTTCGACGAGACAAACAAGCTGATAGCCTCCCGCGCAAATCTGCTTGTCGAAAGCATCGAAGCTCGCAAGAAAAAGTCACGGGCAGTCAGCCAAGGCACAAATGGCGCAGGAAAAACAAGTGCCGCCCCCACGGTCCCGCCGGCCAAAACAGTCACGCCACCAACCCCAACAGCTAAGCCAGTCGCATTGGCGCCTGGTGTCCCGGCCAAACCTCTGCCTTTGCCGAAGGTCCCACCGAAGGACATTCCCTACCTGCACCCAGTTGACGGCTTGTCGGCAGACGTGTTGTATCGGCCGATATGGAATGGTGAACTCGGTGCTGTGGTCGTTCAGGTGAACAGGCTCCATCCATTTTATAAGGCCGTCTTCTCGAGTTCGTCGAGTGAGGGTAGAGACTCGCTTCCTCGGGCGGCCACAACGGCCACACAGCAGCTTATTTATGTGCTGGGGGCCACCGAATGGAGTTTGTCACTTGAGGATGAACAAGAGCGGCTATTTGAGCAGTACCGCCGCTATGCATCCATGAATCTGAGAGCATTGTTGGAATAGTCCAGGAGTAGCCACGGGCCCACCCAACCCGAGGCAGAGTACGCCTTCTCGCTGGCCCAAGAACATTGTTCGCGGCTGAGGCTTGTGCATGTGCTCCGTCACTGCGACAAGGACGTCTTGGCAACCGAGAACGAGAACATTGTGGCCCAATTGCGGGAACTGGTGCCGGGCGGAACCGAACTGCACTGCAAGGTAGATTTCGAGGTCACCGTTGGCGAGCCCGTCGAGCAAATCCTGCGAATCGCGACAGAAACGAACGCGGATCTTGTCGTGATGGGCGCGAAGAGGAGAGAAAACCTTGCAGGAAACGTTCCACGCACAAAGGCGTACCGGGTGATGTGCGGAGCGCGCTGCCCCGTACTGACTGTCAGATCCTGAGCTTCCCGCTTTTCAATTGCGGAGCTTGCACCGGCGATGGCACGGCTTCGCCGAATTCCACTGCACAAGGAGAAACTCATGTCATTGAAACCTAGACCCCAAGGATCCCTTGTCATGTTGTGGGCCGGCGAGAACCCAGCCTTGCACTGGATGTTGCTCGAACGACTCCAAGCGGCGGATATACCGTTTTCCGATAAGACTCTGGGTGACGATCAAGTTGCGCTGACTGCCGATCCACTCCCCATCGATTGGAAGCCTCCGCTTCTTTGTAGTACTGGGGATTTGGCACCTAACGAGTGTTAGCGGGGTGCGTATAGTTTGCGCGAGATTCCCATGCCCGTAATCAAGATCGGCAAGACGCCGACGACACCGCAGGAAACGCAATGCAAGAAGCCGACGGGATTGTTCGGGCGATTTACACTGAGCCGAATGAACAATAGCCACTCGAAGCTGACCGACTGGGGCCTGACACACACCGCCGTCGAGTTGCGATTTACCGTGCTGGATGTGGGCTGCGGTGGCGGGCGCACCATCGGCAAATTGGCGGCTATGGCGGCGCAAGGCAAGGTCCACGGAATTGACTACTCGGAGGAGAGTGTTGCCGCGTCCCGGCGCTACAACGCGCAGGCAATCCGGGTCGGCCGCGTCGAGATTCATCTGGCGGATGTTGGGAAGCTTCCCTTCCCTGACAACACGTTTGATCTTGTGACTGGAGTCGAGACGCACTTCTGGTGGCCGGACATCGCCGCCGGATTGCGCGAAATCCAGCGTGTGCTGAAACCAGACGGCACGCTCATCCTGATCGCGGAAGTGTACAAGGGTGCGGACACAACCTTGTCTCGCTTGTGCGAAAAGTACGCGCCGATCACCGGGATGAAGATGCTCACGTTTGACGAGCATCGCGATCTGCTGGCCTCGGTCGGATTCGCAGACGTTCGGATCGATACGCTCGCGGCGAAGGGCTGGATGACCGCCCGAGGCAGGAATAAAAAAACGAAAAGAAGTAGATGGTGAACCAAGTGCGGTTGACACGAACGGGTGGGGACTTTAGTCCACTAGTGGACCGGACTTGGCTTCTTTAAAAAAAAGTTTCTACAAAGGAAGGCCTGCGACATTGTTCATCGGTCAGGTGAAGGAGTATCGCAGGCCGGGACGAGTTGAAGTATTACTGGGTCCATTTGTAAACTATCTTTTAGCGGAGACCGAATCTGTCCAAAATTGTACAGGTCCCGACGCCTTTCCCGCGACACAAGTCGCGGCATCTGTTTCAGTGAGCTACGACGAACCAAAAAGCCCACAGCATGAAGAGACCGAACAGGATCGCAAAGGTCATCGTAATCTCGATGCCATGGGCATTTAATTGGTCGCGGGCCGAGACATATGCACTGCGCGCAGAAAAATGCTGAAAGTGGGGAACATGAATCGAATGGAAGCGTTGCATAATGTCCTCCAAACGAGACCATCTGAAGAATCTCTTACGAGCCCATTGATCCCACTTTGAGCGGGGCGCGTCAAGGGCCGCCATCACGCGAACTGGAAAAATAAAAGGGAAAGTGGCGATCACCCTAGCGTAAAAACACTACTCCGAGGGTCAACATCAATGATTCGCTAAGTGGATGACATACCGACTGCATGGCAAAACTGCAGCCTCGGCCCTTGGTAAACGCCGTACTCGTAGATGTGAAATCGGCAAAAAGCACTTCCCAGGCGCTGGCCGCCCGAGGGCCTTGCCGGGGCCGCTCCTTTAAGCTGCCACGGAACTTATCGAGCTTGGTGCCCTCAAACTCTGCTGAGGACCGAATTAGGCCGTACCTGAGGAAGCGACGACCTTGACCGAACGTCGGTCCAGGGCGTGTGTCCGCTGCACTAGAAATGCTCCTTGCGCGGGTGTAGTTGTAGCGTGAGAGGGGGTGAGCTCGAGACACTACGCAACAGAGCTTATGTGGGCTGCAAATTGTGGATTCCTGCCGGTCCAGTCGGCTGACGGAAAGGTCATTGGCGCAATCACGGACCGTGACATCTGTATCGCGCTGGGGACCAGGAATCGTCTTGCCGGAGAAGTTGCCGTGGCTGAAGTACTGTCGGGTAGGCTGTACTCTTGCGGGCCAAATGATGATATCCATATGGCGTTACAAACGATGAGAGAGGCCAAAATACGTCGGCTCCCAGTGATGACACAGAATGGAACGCTTGTCGGCGTTCTCTCGATGGACGATATCTTATTCCGAGCCGAACCTACGAGTTCTGGAAAGGCACCTGAACTGTCTTGTGATGAAGTTGTGAGAGCATTTCGGTCGCTCGCACAACGAGGATATCCGGAGGTCAAGGCCGAGGGAACTGCGGCTGGCAACTTGTAAGAAGGGGGACAGCCATGAGAATCCTACTGGCATACGATGGATCCACCTTTGCGGAAGAAGCAGTGAAACTGTTGATTGAGAGCAAAAAAAGGGACGAGGCCGAGGTGCGCGTTTTGGATGTGGTGGAGCCTGCGCTTGCAGCGACGCCGCCACAGATGGCTTCCGGTTATGCGCCAGAGTTGGAAGAAACGAAGAAGCGAGCAAAACAGTTCGTCGACGGAGCGGTCACTCGTCTTCGACTTGCCGGATATCGCGCAGAAGGGGCGGTGATGCAGGGAGAAGTGCGAAAGATGATTCTGGAAATGGCCAACGAATGGAAGGTCGATTTGATCCTGCTGGGGTCGAATGGATACGGACACGTGAAGCGGTTTCTGCTCGGGAGCGTGGCTGAATATGTGGCGCGACACGCGCAGTGTTCGGTAGAGATCGCGAGGGCAAAACGGCGCAACGCCTATGCTTCTTGTCGTTTGTGAAGTCGTTTGCACCTTTCAATGATTTTCCGTCCCAGTCTGCCCCGGTCACTTGGACAATCGACGCGGAACAACAGGAGGTCGACTATGTCCCAGGCACAATTGAAACAGCCTTATACCGTTGTGACTGTTTGCTGTAGTCACTGCCAGCAGGAGCAGGTTGTCCATACCCAGGCCCGCGGAATTTGGTCGCTGGTTCATCAATCCGTTAGATGTCTGAAATGCGAGCAAGAGTTTCCGGTGACGGTTCCCGACGCTATCGTAGGCGGTCCATTCTTCCCAGAGCGGCCTGCTTAGAGTTCCTAAGCACACTCACCCATGGACAGCATGACCTGCTTACTCGAAGCACGACCAATTCGAAAAGGTGTTTGCTCGATTGCTCCGGGATTTGAAGGAGCGCGAGATGATGTTGCCAGGATACCCCCTCGAAATCGGTGACGGGTTTCGTCCAAAGACCGACGCTCGGCCCTTTCACGCGCACCGGCAGGTTTGGGGGGGCAGGGCCATCCCCTGCTTTGGCGAGAGAGGGATGTAATGAAGACACTAGAGAAGTCGATCATACTCAAGAAAAAACAGCTCGCCAAGCTCAACGAGAAAATTGCGAGGTACTATGAACAGCTCGAAGAGAGCACGGGTCCTCGGTGCGAATCCGGTAGACGGTTGCCTTGCCGCGTCCGTTTCCGACTTCCACGTACTGGGACCCACTTCTCCTCTCCAGAAACTTCTTTACGTTTCTGTCTGTGTGATCTGAAGACCGAGTCTGATCAGTCGTTTGGCGGTCAGCCGCCTCGCAATCGCGTTGACGCCTTGCCGTGTCGTCACACCGCAGCCGCATGCGAGTATCCCTCCAAGTCTTGAGCGCGTATTGCGTGACTCATCAGGACTTGGATGTGGTCGTGGCTGCGGGTCTGATCTTGACCCCATTCACACGGCGACAATGAGTGCGCCCGCCACTCGCCTGGAAATATGTAGATCGCCGTCGCAGAATTTGGTGATTTGTGACCTGCATCATTGTCTCCACACCCTCATCTTGGTAACTTGCGTTTTGAGCGCCAACTATGGTTTTTTTTGTTCAGACCGATGATCCCCACGGTCGGCGCTTTCACCTCTTTGAAGAGGAGAAGAAACCATGGCCGAAACTGCAGCAGTGAAGCGTGCTGAAGAGTCGGCGAAGCCGATTAAGTACACATCTGTATTTGACGAGATCCAAGACACATTCAACGCTATTTCACGCCGCGCCTATGAAATCTTCGAGGGTGGTGGCAGATCATTCGGGCGTGACCTCGAGCACTGGTTCGAGGCCGAGAGAGAGCTACTTCATCCGGTTCACGTGAGCATCGAGGAGTTTGATGATTCACTTGCCGTGAGCGCCGAAGTCCCCGGTTTCAGCGAAAAAGAACTCCAAATCAACCTTGAGCCGCGCCGGATTATGATTACCGGCAAGCGGGAAGCCAAGAAAGAAGGAAAAAAAGGCAAGACGGTCTACACGGAGAGGTGTTGCGACCAGATTCTGCGCATTGTGGAGCTACCTGCCGACATCGAAACGGATAAGGTGAACTCGACGTTAAAGAACGGTGTTCTGGAGTTCACCATGCCGAAGGCTGCCAAGCTCCGGAATCCGCATTCATGAAGGCTGAAAACGATCCAGTTGGACGGGCACAGGCCCGTCCGACTGGAGCAGGGTAATGCAAGACTCCGCAGGATCACCTTGGACGATCATGACAGTTACGGATGATGATTTTCGTGCCAAGTGGGGAAACCAGAGGTGTGTTCGTTCGCCTAAAGGGGCCGGAGTGGTTCTAAGTGTGGAGGTACCCCATGTTGAAACCTGGCGTCATTCAATCTCTTCCTGTACTTCCCGGGCCGGTTTTGACTGTTTACTTGGATACGAATCAGGCCAAGCAGATTAACCGAGGGCCCAAGCCAGGTTATCTAACCTGGTTGAAGTCTCAGGCTAAGTGGATTGCTCAAACAGTTTCACCGGATGAGCGAAGACTCTTCCATAAACAACTGCAGCGAACCGGCACCTATCTGGACAGACAGTTACCGCGGTGCCGGGGCGTCGTAATCTTTGCCGGAAGAGATAGCTGGGAGTTCGTTCCGCTCCAGGTGGAAGTGGAGGACGAGATCCACTGGGGCGCTCCGGCCGTGGCGCAGTTGTTATGGCTGCTGGATGAGCACAAACGGTACGGGGTCGTCGTTCCCGGGCTTAAGCGGGCGCGCTTTTTCCTGTACTGGCTGGGGGAAATTCGCGAGCTGGAGGAGATGGAATTCTGGTTGGAGCCGTCAAAAAAGAAGGAGATGGGTCCTATTGCACGTCTTGGAGTGCACATATCTCGCGGAACGAATCGGGATGTCTTCGAGCATCACGTGGATGCTGAATACGCGCACTATGACCAGCAGATTGCCGAGCGCATCGGGCGTTGGATTGCAGCGGAGCAGTTGGAGTCGGTTTTCTTGGTTGGCTTGGCCCCAATGGTGAAGGCCATTCGGAAAGAAGTCGCGCCAAACCTGATCGAAAAAATCGTCTTGATGGAGGAAGACCTTGGCTGGGTCTCCCGCACGGATTTACTTGATCGCGTTGAACCGGCTGTTGTCAGCTACACGCAGAAGTGCGAGATGACATCGGTCGAGGCTGTGCTAGGTGGCGCCCGGAACGTCGTGCTGGGAGTCGACGAGACTTTGATTCAACTTCAGCAAGGAAGGATCCGCAGCGTTGTCGTGGAGAAGGGACTCTATGGCGGCTTGCAGCGGTGCGTGAAGTGTTCTTGGGCGGATCGCACGTCAGACCCCCTTTGCCCAGCATGCGGCGGGAAACGGGAGAACGTTGCGCTACGGGACGTGTTACCGGAGTTGGTGCGACGCTATGATGCCGCGCTACAAATCGTGTCCGGCGAAGGTGCGCGCAAGCTACAGGAGAATGGAGGGATCGCCGCTTGGCTGCGGAAGTTTGAAAGGAAGGAGTACTCAGCGTCCGCATAGAGTAAGCCGTCCTCGACGCGATTGGCGGTGATTTCCATGGGGGGAGAATCAGGTTTAGTAGAGAGCGGAAAGGGTGTTTTGAAGGGAATTTCATGTTTACCGCAGGGGAGCTGAAAGAGGGAATGGTCATTCGGATCGATTGATGGGTGTTCCCCAAAGGGCATAGAAGAGCAGATGTCTCTTGGCGTCACGATCTGTTGCGGAAGATTGGTTATAAGCGATAGCCGGAAGCACTACGCCAGAATCAGATGGACGTAATCTGGAGAGAAGCCCGACGGAAGCAGGAGGAACAAATGAAAATTCTCGTCGCCATCGATGATTCAAAATACTCGGAAGCCGCGATAAATGGTGTGGCGAATTATTTCAAGCCGCAAAACGCGGAGGTCAGAATTTTGAATGTTGTCACCCCAGTCGTCCTCTCCTCTCTCCCTCAAATGTCGAGGGGATACGCCCCCGAACTGGAAGACCAGGCGAAACAGGCACAGATGCTTGTCGACAAATACGCGCAGCAACTGCGCGCAGATGGCTACAAGGTAGACTCTGCGATTGAGACGGGCGACGTCCGGGAGTCAATCATTGACTCCGCCGCGGGCTGGCACGCCGACCTTATTCTCCTTGGATCTCACGGACACAAGGGCATGGGGCGGCTGTTACTTGGAAGCGTCGCCGAGTCTGTTGTGCGTCACGCGAGCTGTTCGGTTCTTGTCGTTCGTCTGCCTGTAGCCAATAGTTGGATCGCGAGCGGACATCTGTCTGGCAAGAAGGATCAGGAACGGGGCCGTGGGGAGCCTAGGTTCTGACAATTCGTGCCCGCACGTGCTTCCGTCCCGGCTGCGCGTGAAAGAACGGCGCTGGCCACGCCTTCGCCGAATTCCGCTGTACAAGGAGGAACTCATGTCATCGAAAGCTAGCCCCCAAGGGTCTCTTGTCATGTTGTGGGCCGGCGAAAATCCGGCCTTCCACTGGGTGTTACTCGAGAGACTCCAAGCAGCGGATATACCGTTTTCCGACAAAGCTCTGGGTGACGATCAAGTCGCCCTAACTGCCGATCCGCTTCCTATCGATTGGAAGCCTCGCTTTGGCTTCGAGGTTGCCGTTTTGTCGCTCGATCTCCCTGCCGCGAAAGAGATTCTCGAGAAGCTCCTGGATGAAGATCTCGAGAGCGTCGAAATTCCAGCGCAGGACGGTCCGCCTCTCGAAGAGCTGCCCGCCGCCGTGACCACTGAAAGTCAGACGACGGTGGAAGTGTGGAGTGGGAATGACGACCGGATTGCGCAGTTCCTTACTGCAGCGATACAGGAAAACGAAATTCCAATTCGCCTGGAGAATCCGGGTGAGCAAACCAGGATTTACGTGTCAACAGCCAACGAAACGCGGGCGAGAGAAATTGTACGCGAGATTGTCGAAGCCGCACCGCCGGAGTGAATTCCGCTGCCACTCGGCCCTCGTCCGCGCCAATCTCTCTTGCGTTGGCGAGTTTCTCATCATTCCCAGCCGTGACAATCACGCGCGCACCGAAAAACTTCGCGATGGGAATGGCCGCGCTCCCCACGCCGTTGCCTGCGGCAATCACGAGAACGTCTTCGCCGGGCTGAAGTTGGGCGCGGTTCAGCAGCATATGCCACGCGGTCTGAACGAGAAGCGGAACCGCCGCGGTGTGCACCCAGTCCAGATTCTCTGGATAGGGCAGGCAGTTGACCTCCGGGCAGCGAACATATTCCGCGCACCCGCCGTCCACCATGAGACCCATCGCGCGGATTGTTGTTCCCTAGAAGAGCTAGGTCGCTTAGCCTTTGGTGGCAAACGAGCACATAGTAGGCTTGGCCAGGCTGACGAAATCATCGTAGGTCATGCGGATAGCGTCTCTGTGCGTGCCGGCGCTGATAATGATTTCTTTGTCGGCGGCAAGGGACTCGTCGACAAAAACGCGCAGACCGTAGAGCTCGCCAAGGGGCGGAATGGCACCGATTTCACAATCGGGGAACAGACTTGAGAACTCACCTTCAGTCGCCAAACGAGCCGGGTGGCCGATGGCGCTGGCAAGTCTGTCAACGTTCACATGATAGGAAGCAGGCATCACAGCAAGGAAATACTCATTCCCTGTTTGCACGACCACGGTCTTGGCCACCTCTCGACCCGAGACGTGCATGACGGCCGCAGCGCCCTGAGCGGTGTAGGAAGACGGGTGAGTGACAGGCAAATAGGGGATATGGCTCTCTTCCAGGTGATTTTTCATGCGAGCGGAGATTGGCATGGCTTAACTCCCTTCTTTGGGTAAATCCGCGAGAACCAAGGACTGTGTGCTCAAAAGACGGCATACTCCCGTTTTTCTTCTAGTTGAACAGGATGTTCTGCCGCATAGAGTTGTGCTCGTGTCAGAGGAATCCGTTGGCACGCTTTGCGCGCAAAGAGAATCTGAAAATGTTGGAGCGACTTGGAGGAAAATCCGGCGAGCGACCCGGCGAGATAGAGACGCCAGAGCCGGACGAAGTCCGCACCGAACATTTCCGAAACCCTGGCGGGTGAATTCTCGAAGCGTTCGAGCCAGTGCTCCAGGGTCCGGGCATAGTGAGGACGAAGATTTTCGACGTCGACGACCGAGAAGTCCCCGGGCTCAAAGAGATCCATGGCCTGACGGAGCGTCGGGGCATAGGTACCCGGGAAAACGCGTTTGCGGGTCCAAAGATTGAAAGGATGCGGCTGATTCAGGCCGATCGTTTGGATTAGTCCGCGGCCAGCAGAGTCAAGCACCCGATGAATCACACGGCCCATATCGCGATAATGCTGTGCACCAACATGTTCGAGCATTCCCACGGAGACGAGCGCGTTACACTGAGTGGAGATGTTGCGGTAATCGTCTTCGATGAATTCGACTTGATGAGTTACGTGGAGTTCAGCGGCACGGTGACGAGCCCAGAGGATCTGTTCATGGAGCAAACCGATCAAGCACCACAGCATTGCTCTCTTCATAACCATCTCTTCAGTTTTTGCGATTTTCCAGTCTCTTTTCGTAGGTCCCGTGGCCCGTATGCGATTTGATTCGATACCCAAGGCAGGAAGATGTCAATTGGTTCTCAGTTCTTCAATGACAAATCTCACCACACGAATTATTTCAGCTGTGCGTACTCTGCTTTCGCTGCGATGAGGGCGGGAATATCAGGGTCGGCGTCTTTCCAGAGCGTTTGGAAATCCTGATAAGCCGCCTGGGCCTTCGCGGTGTTGACTTGCATGGCGAAGGCACGGGCGGGGTCGAACTTAACTGACTGCAACGGTCATTGCTTTACCGCACGCATAGGAGTATATGAGAGTCAGAAGGTGTAGTTGTTGCTACGGCTCCGGGTAGCGCTCCGACCCGGATCGGCGGGGAGCGGATATGACTCCCAGGGCCCCTCGATGCAACGAGCACGTCACCCTCGCTTCAGGGCATTTCGACCTCCTGTTGCAAACAATCAAGAAACTTGATTTTGAAATCATAGGTCCCACTTTGTGTGGAGGTGCCATCGTCTACGATCGAGTGGCATCCAGCCGCGATCTTCCTCAAGGCTGGACGGACGAGCAGGACGGCGGGAGATATGGACTATGCCGCCGGGAAGATTCATCCCTATTTGGCTACTCTGTTGGTCCGGTTACGTGGAAGAAGTTTCTGTTTCCGCCGGTGTCCCGACTATGGAAAGCGCAACGCACGAATGGCCATTTTGAGATCGTGCCCGAAGAACATCCACCGAAAAGATACGCATTTGTAGGAGTGCGACCTTGCGATCTCCAGGCACTCGCGATTCAGGACCAGGTGTTCCTCAAGGGACGGTATGTGGATACCGGTTATCAATCGCGCCGGGCAAACGTATTTATTGTGGCCGTCAATTGCACGCAGGCGGGAGGGACTTGTTTCTGCGCCTCAATGAGCTCTGGCCCCAATGCCACAGGTGGCTACGATCTGGCGCTGACAGAAATATCCAACAAAGATGAACACTATTTCGTTGTTCATGTTGGCACCGAAGCCGGCGGCAAGGTACTTGCAGGAATTCCACACGATGTGGCAGACGATGCTGCGATTGCCCTGGCCGGCAGACTGGTGGACGAAGCGTCGAACAAGATGGGCCGCACCCTGAACGTAAATGGAATCAAGGAACTCTTCTATCGAAATTCGGAGAGTCCCCGATGGGACCTGATTGCAAACCGCTGTCTTAGTTGCGCCAATTGCACGCTGGTCTGCCCAACTTGTTTCTGCTCCACCGTGGAAGATGTTACGGACCTGACTGGCTTGCAGGCAGAGCGCACGCGCAAGTGGGATTCGTGTTTCACGACAGATTTCTCTTACATCCACGGAAGCAGCGTTCGGCCCACGGCCCGGTCCAAGTATCGCCAGTGGATCACTCACAAACTGGCGTATTGGTGGGATCAGTTCGGGACTTCGGGCTGCGTTGGATGCGGCCGGTGCATCACCTGGTGTCCAGTGGGGATCGACATTACCGAAGAGGCGCGGGCCTTGCGTGAAGGAGAATCGCCGGGAGCTAAGCCACGAGATGGGGAACGACATGATTCATATACTTGAAGAAGTTATCCGAGAACATCCCTTCTTTCACGGATTGGCGGATAAGCATCTTGAGATCATTGCCGGCTGCGCAAAGAACGCGCACTTTCCGGAAGGTCAGGTGTTATTGAAGGAAGGCGATCCCGCAAATGAGTTCTATTTCATCCGCAAGGGGCTTGTCTCCATAGAGATCATGATCCCGAACCGTGGTCCGACGACAGTGCAGACCATCGGAGAAGAAGAAATACTTGGGTGGTCCTGGGTGTCCCCACCTTATCGCTGGCATTTCAATGCCAGAATCTTGCAACCAACATCTGCACTAGTTTTCGACGGCAAATGCCTGCGCACGAAATGTGAAGAGGATTATCAACTTGGGTTTGAAATGTTGAAACGGTTTTCAACGGTGATGACCGCGCGCCTGGACGCGACGCGGCTGCAATTGTTGGACATTTATGGGAAATATTCTTGAACAAGTAGTCTCAGAGCAAGCCGTAATGGACCCGATGGTGCCCCAACTGTTCCGTACGGAACGGTTAAAACATGAGATCGACGATACGTTCACCATGAGTCTGGTCCCTACAGACGAAAATTTCAGAATTTCCTTTCTTCCGGGCCAGTTCAACATGCTGTACATCTTCGGAGTGGGGGAAGTTCCGATCTCGATCAGTGGCGATCCTTCTGTAGCGACAATGCTGCAACACACAACACGCAGCGTCGGAATGGTGACGAAGAGAATGGGCCTGTTAAAGCCGGGCGAGTTGATCGGCGTGCGGGGCCCTTACGGCACGCACTGGCCCGTCAGCGAAAATGAGGGGCGCGATTTTGTGATCGTATCCGGAGGCATCGGGCTAGCCCCGTTGCGCCCCGTGCTGTATCACATGATGGCTCAGCGAGAAAAGTATCGAAAGATCGTGCTGCTGTACGGAGCACGCACCCCGGAAGATATACTCTACAAACGCGAGTTAGAGAGATGGCGCGGCAAATTTGATCTGGAAGTCCAGGTTACCGTGGATCGCGCCGCCAGCGGATGGCGAGGCAACGTTGGCGTAGTCACGCCCCTGGTTGCGCGCGCTCCGTTTAATCCCACGAATACCGTCGCGTTGCTTTGCGGGCCTGAAGTCATGATGCGCTTCGCCGTCATGGAACTTCAGAAAAGGGGCGTGCCCATGGAGCGCATTTACCTTTCGATGGAGCGCAATATGAAATGCGCTTTGGGGTTTTGTGGTCACTGCCAGTACGGAGCGACTTTTGTCTGCAAAGACGGACCGGTATTCCGCTTTGACAACATTGCCAGCATCTTCGGAAAGGGAGAGATCTGATATGTCTCTCGCACGTAAACCAAAAGTCTCAGTCTGGAAGTTTGCTTCCTGTGATGGATGTCAGCTCAGTCTGCTGGACTGCGAGGATGAACTCCTGACGGTTGCCGGAGCAGTGGATATCGCGAATTTTGCGGAAGCATCAAGAGCCGTCGTTAAGGGTCCCTACGATATTTCACTTGTGGAAGGATCGATCACTACGCCGCACGACGAAGAGCGAATTCACATGATTCGGCGCGTTTCTAAGAACCTGATTACCATTGGCGCATGCGCGACAGCCGGCGGAATTCAGGCGCTGCGCAATTTCAAGAATGTGGATGACTTCATTTCCATCGTGTACGCGAGGCCCGATTATATCGAGACCCTCAATAAGTCCACGCCGATCACCGACCATGTTTTCGTGGACTATCAATTGCGTGGGTGCCCCATCAATAAGTATCAACTGTTGGAAGTATTGAGTGCGTTTTTGCACGGGCGGAAACCAGTCACGCCGGCACATGGGTTGTGCATGGAGTGCAAGCGAGAAGGCACGGTGTGCGTCATGGTTGCGCAGGGGATTCCATGTTTGGGCCCCGTGACGCAAGCGGGATGTGGCGCGCTATGCCCGGCACACGAACGAGGCTGTTACGGTTGTTTCGGTCCAAAAGAGACGACCAACACCGCTTCACTGAGCCTGTGGTGGAAAGGCCTCGGTGTCAGCGAGCCGGAATTAGTGCGAGTCTTCCGCTCATACAATGCGTGGGCTGAACCGTTCCGGAAAGAGAGCGAAGCGCATGAACGCTAAGTCCATCAGAGTGGAATTTCTCTCGCGTGTGGAAGGCGAAGGTGGACTGTCGGTCAAAGTCAAAGACCAGCGCGTCATCGATGTAAAACTCAGGATCTTCGAGCCGCCTCGCTTCTTCGAAGCTTTTTTGCGGGGCAGGACCTTTGTGGAAGCACCGGATATTACGGCACGCATTTGCGGGATCTGCCCCGTCGCTTACCAAATGAGTGCGTGCCAGGCGGCTGAAAACGCCTTCGGCATTCACATCGATGGTCCAATTCGCGAGTTGCGCCGCCTGATCTATTGTGGCGAGTGGATTGAGAGTCATGCATTGCACATCTACCTGCTCCACGCTCCCGACTTCCTCGGATACGAAGATGTAATGCAGATGGCCAAGGATCATGCGCAAGCGGTGCAACGCGGGTTGCGACTGAAGAAAATCGGAAACGCGATCATGACTTTGGTCGGCGGCCGCGAAATTCACCCCATCAACGTGCGGGTGGGCGGTTTTTACAAAGCTCCGTCAAAGCAGGAACTCGCGAAACTCGTTGAAGATCTGAAATGGGCACGTGATGCGGCGATCGAGACTGTTGCCTGGGCGTCCACATTCACGTTCCCCGAATTTCAACGCGATTATGAATTCGTCGCGTTGCGACATCCGAACGAGTATCCGCTAAACGAAGGGCGGCTGGTTTCCAATAAAGGACTGAACATTTCTGTTCCGGAATATGAACAGCACTTTGCCGAAGATCATCTGCAACATTCGAACGCGCTGCATTCTAGTTTGCAGGAGCGCGGTGCGTACCTTGTCGGTCCGTTGGCTCGCTACAATCTGAATTTCGACAAGCTGACGCCTCTCGCGC
Organism: Candidatus Acidiferrales bacterium; assembly: GCA_963748365.1. Lineage (GTDB taxonomy): Bacteria > Acidobacteriota > Terriglobia > Acidiferrales > UBA7541 > Acidiferrum. The sequence goes on along the minus strand of CAVVJG010000032.1, from coordinate 479,653 downwards.
AGGACGCTGCTCGCTCTGCCGGGCTTTCGCCGGAATGCCGAAATCCCTTCCAGAGCATTTTGGTCCGTGCAGTGGAAACGGTCTATGCCTGCGACGAGGCGATCCGGATCATTGCTGATTACCAAACGCCAGATAAGTCCTACGTAGATGTGAATCCCCACGAAGGGACGGGACACGGCTGCACGGAAGCGCCACGGGGAATTCTGTATCACAAATACGCGTATGATGGCGCCGGACTTATTCGCAACGCCAAAATTGTTCCACCGACTTCACAGAATCTGAAAATCATCGAAGAAGATCTTGCGGAATTTGCGTCCAGCCGCTTGCATCTACCGAGTGACCGGCTGCAATGGCAATGCGAACAGGCAATCCGCAATTATGATCCTTGTATTTCCTGTGCGACACATTCTCTACGAGTTCGCATTGATCGAGAATAGTGATGAAGGAGTTCGATCTAGTTCTCATTGGCATCGGCAATCCCTTTCGGGGGGACGATGGGCTTGCCCTGGTGCTCGTACGCTGCATGCGTGAAGAGATTCCGCCAGGAATCCACGTTCTGGAAGAAACGGGAGACGGAGCAGAATTGTTAGAGACGTTGAAGGGAATCAATTGTCTAGTTCTTATTGACGCCGTGCAGTCCGGCTCGCCTCCAGGCACCATACACCGGTTTGATGCCCGGAACGGGAAGCTCCCCAGTTGGTTTTCGCACTCGTCCACTCATTCGTTTGGTGTGGCCGAAGCGATCAAATTGGCGCGCATAATTGGGGAAATGCCCAGCCAATTGATCGTCTTCGGTATCGAAGGACTTGATTTCTCCCCTGGCACGGAGCTGTCGCCGGATGTCGTGGAGGCAATGCCTGCGGCCGCACAGTTGATCCTAGGTGAACTTCGACAACTGGCGACTGTCACTCCTGGTTTCCGGTTGCTAGATTGACCTTCGTGGGTGATGCCTGGAATTGCTAATCCCCACGAGTTCGATCGCTCATTGTCTCGATTTTCGGCTCGCTCAAGAGTGTGAGCCTTGCACTTGCTTTCTTCAGCCCCAAGTTCTATTTATCTCTTCGGCGGTGCCCTATGTCAAACCGATCTTGCTTTACAAAGGCCGCCATATTCCTGCTGTCCTTTTTCGCGGTTAGTGGTTATGCAATTTCAGCCGTCAACTGGGATACGGCGGGTACAAAGGTTCCGAACTTTTTCTGTCTTGTTTTAACTCCCACTTCCGGCCAGGAAATGTACACGGTCTATTGCGCGGGTGCCACGGCAAAGATGGCCGTGGCAAGGGCCAATCCTCTCACTGGTGCACCGTGCCTCCCGCTGATCTGACGCAGCTCAGCCGGAATAACCACGGCGTTTTCCCCGCGAAGTGGGTTTCCGGAGTTTTCCACCACGGCACCGGACGGCCACCCAGAGGGCAAGGCTACATGCCCGTGTGGGAACCTCTATTGAGATCTATGCATGCCGAACCGCCGGATGTTACAGAAACGCGCCTGCAGATTCTCACCGAGTACGTGAAGACGCTGCAGAGCAGAACGGCGATTCACAACGACTGATGTCCCGTTGCGCTTTTGCAATCTGAGTATTCTCGAAACTGCGTTCAGAGCTGTGTGCCTGGCCGATTCTTGAGATAGTAGAAATCAGAGACTCCTGTCCTGTATTCGCGTCGCAAACAGCTTGTCCTCTCTTATGCTTTGACACCGCCGGTTGGTTCTACGGTCTTATCTCCGACCGTGACCGTATATTTGTACAACTTCTTCGGATGTGGCTGAACGCTGTTTAATGCGCATCCCGAACGTGCACGATGACCTTCGAATCGGTACATGTGGAAAGGCGAATTGCCCTTGAATTCCACTGTGAAGCAGGGTCTGTTCATCGCGTAATGATCGTGTGGAATCGAGCAGAACCATTCCACTTCTTCATCTTCCGACAGATGAATCCAGAAAGGGTCGGGTCGTACCATGATCTCTCCCTTAGGATCGAGTTCAATGACGACCGCAACTCTTCCCCTGGGTACTGATTCCGTGACTAGCGAAGGAGTAGCCATACTCAATTACCTCCTGTTTCATTCATTCTGGCTCTGAGAAGTTCATTGGACTGATGTGCAGTCCGAGAAAATTACCAGAGCGAGCCCTTATCATCAGACCCGATAGGAGCACGATGCTGTGCTGGCAGTTCTGACGTTTAGCAGGGAGTCGAGAGCACGGCAAGGCACACTTTCTCTTGCGCCGCCGAGTTTTTCAATGTGTCGGTAGTGAGAGAGCCCGAGGTCGAAGGTGACCTCTAGCGATGGAGCCTTGTCCGGCATGGGAAGTTCCCCTTCCCAGTTACCCTCTGACGCGAATCATAGGCTTGCGCGTATCACAAATCAATACGAGCTCAGACTTGGGACGCAAAGGGTCTCTTGTACCGCGGACCCGGCTCTTGCAAAGGCTGAGGTACTGGACTGGTTATGCTAATGCGAGCAACGGCGAGGTGGTGAGAAGCTCCGTCACCGATAGATGCATCAAGATGGCGAAGGACACGAAGTTCCGTGTGGATGTTGCGGAGCGAATTGGACTCGGTTTCGAATTGCTGAACGTCAAAACAGTTGAAGTTGTTCCAAGTGTTCCAGACTCGGGGTGTGGAAGCCCCCAAGCATCTTACGCCGGATAGCGTACAGAGGATCTCACTTGTGGCCGCTATTATCCGCTGGTCGTTCGCCGATTCTTGAACCGAAGGCCTCGCGCCTTTCGTTGGCCTGTGCTGGCAGCTCCGGCACTTTCATCCCCGGCTTGATATCCATGACGGGCATTGATCCATCGCGGATCAAGCCGAGGTTGTTGTAAATCACCTTCACGCCAAAATGTGCGGCCTCTTTCGGATCGCGTGGCGCATACGATCCGTGCAGCAAAAAAGCTTTGCCGAGTGCGTTGAGCCGCGCCGCATTGTCGGCGAGCACGTACTTGTTCACGACGGATCTGACTTCTATTTTCCTTCCCACCCTCACGCGTTCCTCTTCACGCACGAATTTGGTTTCCGTCGCACTCAATAGAGGCTTTAAGTGTTTTTCAATCAGAAACTCTTCACTGAGGCCCACGCGGTCCAACAGATCTGGAACCCTGCCTCTCATACGTTGGAGTGCTTGTGAGCCCAACTGGCCTGCGTTCTTGGGTCCATAGCCAGCTTTGATCGCAGCCTCGGTGATTGTTTTCGAGGTGGGCAATTCCTGAAGGAGTTTCTTCTGGCGAATTGTGAACTTAGGCCCCTTCTTTGGTTGTGGAAGGGGTCCACGTTTCTTGACCATGATTTGCCTACGATAGCACGATATATACTTTTGATCAGTTGGGTGTGATCTTGCCGCTCAGTGGCCTTGCTACTTCTCTGAGTCTTTCGAGCAGTCTATTTTGCAAGTGCTCCTTCAATTCTTCGGTCAGAACTTCCACCGGGGAAATGGCCACGACGCCCCAGTTGGAACCGTTGGCAATGCTCTTTATTTCGGTCAATGAACAAGCGCTCGTCAGATCACCCATCGGATCTTCGATGTAGAGAACCAACTCGTCGCCTTGTCCCAGTTCGTTCCGGGGATACCGTTCGATCACCCATCCGATGACAGCGACTTCGTGCCATTCGAATTTCTTCATGTCGAAGATGTATTGAAACACGCGCCATTCGGGCGCAGGGTCGAGTGCTCTGATTCTCGGCAGAATTTCATTGCTCATTTATTTCCTCCAGAAAAGATTCTATGAACGCCGACGCCGCCGGGCGCGACCAGTGCATTTCCAGCTCCCCGAATGAGGCCCACTCTTCCACGGGCAAGCCCATCTATCAACTGCGGCACACTCCATCCGACCCAGCGCTTGTGCTCTGCCAACGCGGTAATGGAGACTCACCCTCGAACCAAAGGGTCAGAAGAACCGAAAAGCCAATTCTTGGTGACGTTTACGCCCGCCACCTTGGCATCACAAGCTATTTCTATTCGTTGCCAACTGCGGTGGAATCTGGCGAACCTTCTCGTAGGCAGAAAGAACATGCCTCTTCCATAGTGACTAAATATTTTTCGCCGGGGCCACCCATTAAGTCACAAAAGTCAAAGTTGTCTACCAGAATGTCGGCACCAGTAGCATGAACAATCAGGCGCGAGATCCGACGAAGCTCACTAAGTGTCCAGGTGGCTTTTCGCAATTGCTCCAACAATTGGGTTTTGGCCTCCGGCGTGAGCGTCAGTTGGAATATTTGTTTTTTGCCAATTGAATGTAATCCACTGAGAAAGAATTTGAGATCGGACAGGTAGAGATCCTTGCCAGAAAATAAGGTCCCCACCTCAAGTAATCTCGAGACCACATCCCATTCTGGCTGAGGGTGAATTTGAACCAATTCTTCCATCTTCCACAGCGCTGATAACAATTCAGTTTGGTAAAAGCCAGCGGCTCGAGAAAGGTATAGAATCCTGTCTTTTTTCTTACTACTGGAAGTAATGCTCATTTTTCCCCCTTTTGAGTATGATTTTTAAAATATCTACGTGCGTAGGCTGTTGCTTGACCGTCCGAATCTTTGTGGCAGCCACCTTTCGAGTTAATCGGTCGTCTACCTGACTCTTGCCACTATCTGGGGACATTGACCATTCGCCTTTCGGATTGCTAAAGCATCTCGAAACCTTGAGAATCGCACTTCTCTCTTCTTGGCCAGTCCCGTGCGATATTCCCTCTTGGCCTGCCAAACGCTCTCGAGAGCCGCGCTAATACCCTCTCTATCCGCTACCGTATCGCCCAATTTTCGACGATCTCTCCAGAGGGCATGTCCAACCCGTATGAGCTGAGCTTCGCCCCTGTCAAGGTCTCTGTAGTCGTATTTGTGCCTTGCCGTTAGCTTCAAATGGTTTCTCCAACTGCTCGCATTGGGGAACTAGCCGTTGAGCACTTGAGCAGATTAAGGGGTAAATCGCTATAAATCCTCTCGCGCATGCGCGTATAAGTAGTCATAGGGATTTGCCGATCGAAGTGCTCATCTGCTCAAAGATTCTTGTCAGATCGACCTCCTCGCTAAGCGAATGTTGAGCCAGAAGCGATCGCCGCCGTCGCCGCCAATCCCTAACCGTCGAAGCTCTGACGCGAATCGCCTTGACTACTTGATGGCCAGACTGGCGTGCGTTTTTCGCAGGGTAGCCGGCTTTCACAGCAGCCTCCGCGACCGAATTGGATGTCAGCAGAGCTTCAGTGAAGCGCGCCTGCTTTGGCGTCCATCGCTTCTCGCCTTTTTGGGGCGTGGGAAGCGGTCCAGCACTCACCGACTCGCCGAACGATCTTCCCTCGATCCGCATCCGTTCCTCCCGCAAACAATCCAGAACGAGACGAAAAACATCACGAACTAGCCGAAGATGGTATATACCTCGCCGAAATCGAGATAACGGAGCCTGAATATCCTAAGATACGGTCGCTAATCACCCGAGTATCGAACTCCTGGACCCTTTCCTTGTGCCCTTTGTGGCTCAGTGAATGCGCACCACGTGCTCTCAATGGGACTCTCGTGGAATTTTGTTTCAGCATGCCGGATCATCGGGCGAGAGCGAGATATATTTTTTCAATTGGCCCGATTCAAAAAGCCTCATGGCAAGAGGAGTGAGTACGTATACGGGTTGAACCAGTCCATTTCGTTCCTGACAGAACTCTCCGTTTCTTCTAACTAACCCTTCAGCTTCGAGAGACTCCAGGACTTCCTCCACCTCTTGCATAAATGACTTCGGCATGAACATCCTCCAAGATGAACTTGTCTTCTTTTCCCACTTCACACAGTAACCACTGTCCGTGAATTCAGGCACAACACTTCCGTCGCTTCTCTGAGTGTTAGCAAGCGCTCCCCAATCTGTTGTGGAACCCTTTTTCTTACTGGCACGTTTCGATTCCTTCCTGTCGAGAAATCGTTCAGCAGTAGAGTTCACCCAGATAGAAAACCACCGCTTAGTGAATCAACTGCACTTCTTGGGTCCGTACGCGAATGGTCTTGTCGTTCCTATCCGGGTGAACTTCGCAGCGCTTCGCGAAGACAGACAGTAGCTTGCCCGTTCCCTGTGGTGTCCAGACGCGCTTTCCAATGAGCGGGAAGAGCCATGCGTGCCGCTGGCCGAACTGCTTTACACTTGCTTCCATGCGCTTGCGTAAATCGGAATCGCCAGGATTCTCCGCCTGTTCTTTGTCCGAAGACTGGGTGGCCCTAGACCTGAGATACGCTACCAGCGTAGGTTTGACCTGCCGCAACTGTTCCAATAAGGCTTGTGCCTTGGGATTGTGTTTTGGCACTCGAAAGCGGATAGCCCCGCCTTCACCCAAGCTTAAGGAACCCCCAAGCGCCTCAATTGCCGATATGACTTCGGCCGGTTCTCTCATAGCTCCCCTTCCAAAAACTCTTGTACCCACGACGTGGTGCCGTCCTCCGAGATAACTGAAGACTCGGGAACAAGAATATCGCCTGTATTTATCGTGGTTTCAGCTTGATATTGTGATTCCTGTTCCCTTGTTCCCGCATTTACCCTTGCGCCAGAGTCGGTGGACAGCTTAGCTCCCGGAATCAGGGCGTACAGAAAGGGATCACCCTTGGTTCCAGGTCCCGATTTAGATACTTTTCCGGCTGTGCACAATGCCGTTAGTGCTGCGCGTTTGTGGTTGGTCTTCCCCTGGACGGAGTCTTCAATTTGCAGACGTGTCTGTGGCTCTTTGCAGCCCGCGAGATACGAGACAATTGAGCCGCCGATTCGCTCAGAATGTGCTTCGGACTTTTCGCCTCCGAGGGAGAGACTCCGTTCATTCGGGTCAAAATTGAGTACCGATTCAGCCCAGTCAGTTCCATAACGTTGAGAGCTTTGGACTGTGCGATAACCGTGTGATTTTTTTAGAATGATCGCGGAATCGACTGCACCAAAAATCGCGGTGCTCCCCAAGATGGAGTCCGTTGCATCGGGCCGAGCGGCTTTTCCATTATGATGAGTCAATAGCAGGTGGGTCCCACTTTCACGTGCCAGTGTGAGTAGGGGTTCGATTGCCGAACAGAGTTCGGCATAAGCCTTCTCATCCCGCACCTTGATAAATTTGAACAGGGGGTCGATAACGATAAGGACAGGCTTCAGCTCTTTTGTCAGAGCGCAAAGTTTAAGGAGAGCTTCTTGCGGCGCACTGGCCACGTGGATGCAAATATCTTCCTCCCCTGTTGCACCCAGGTCCACAAAGTGACGGCGGACTTCGGAACGCAGTTCCTCAAGTGCAAGATAGATCACCGGTCCCTTCGTTGTAGTGCAACCCAGGAACGGCTCGCCTTTGGCAACGGCAAGGGCGAGACGCCGGGCAAATGTCGACTTGCCTACTTTTGGCTTCGCACTCAGAACAGAAAGACCTCCCGCGGGGAGTTTGTCGGCCAACAGCCACGAAATGGACTCCTCGGGTTCCAGTATTAAATTCCGCAGTGGCGTCAGCTGGAAACCGTTTTGCGGTTCCCCCATGGGACTCTCCCACGCCGGTGTATCTTCTATCAAAGCGGAGAGTATTTTGGAGGTGAAGCCCTTACCGATCCATTCCGACAAATCTTTTGCGCCCGGTAATTCAAAAACCTTAATGGTTTGAGCTTTGCCGTAGAGAGAGCGGGCCACTTGTTGAGCGTGTTTTCGGCCTGGATCGTCTGCGTCCGCGATGATGAATACCCGTTTCCCTCGCAAGAACTCGCTAAACTCGTCTCGCCACTTCCCCGCCGCGCCGCAGGTTGTCGATGTGAAGCCTATCGCCCTGGCCGTTTCGACATCTTTCTCCCCTTCCACTATGAGCACTTCTTTCGCCGCGAGTAGTTCGGGCAGGCGATACAGCACCCTCCAGGTCCCTTTTAGATCCCAAATCCATCCACCGTGGCCGTCCGGCCTCCGCTGGCGGAAATCCTTTGGCTCATAGCGAATAACCTGATAGAGCAGCTTGCCGTTTTCATCGCGGTAGTCATATACGTCCTTAATTCGCCTAGCCTCTCCCTCACCCGTGAAAAGTTCATGCTCCTTGATTCCGAGGGCCGCAAGTACAGCTTGCTGTGAGCACCCCGCGTGGCAGTGAACGAGAATCTTTCCTTCACGCAGGTCAACCGAGAGCGAGGGATTCTGGTCCGCGTGGGCGGGGCATAAAGCTCGCCAGCCGGTTCCGTTGTGCCGCACACCGTGCAGGCCTTCAAGAAGTGTGTCCAATTTCATCCAAAGCCTGCCTTCTATTTGCTTACATGCTTGCCACAGCCCTCCGCATTCACTCGTTGAATCTCGCCATCGGGAATGAGGACACGCTTACCCACTCGCACCGACTTTTTGCGTGACACAGGCTCGGTGACGTTCATCGTGCGCTCATTGAGAAATGTTTCCAGGTCCGAAATGCGATAGCGAACATTTCTACCGACTTTGACAAATGGCAGGCGATATCTTCGAGTCGATCGCCAAACATCGAGCGTGCCAGGCGAAACCTGAAGAAAACCTGCGGCCTGCTTCGTGTCGATTAGCGGAGATTGTTTTCCAAATCGCTTGGCATCTACTAAAACATTGCTCATTGTTTGTTCCCCCTCTTCAACGCTATCTACCCCACTTAAACAGGCTCAGCATAAGGGAAACGGGAGATGTTGGCGCCGAACCTTAAAAACTTATTTTCGGGGTTGAAGTGTCGGCGAGAGGGAGAATGCGCGGGGAATCGAGGAATCTACAAACTCTTCGGTTTCTGCCAAAAGTAAAACTGGGGTAAAACCGGATACACGGGCAGCTCGACGGTCCTTAAAAAAACCACGTTTTTATTGTGAAAGTGGTCGGGGCGAAAGGATTTGAACCTTCGACCTCCTGGTCCCGAAGATTGGTCGCACGAAGAATCAACAACTTAGCAGGAGAGTGCAAGAGAGTAGCTAGAGCGTGCAACATGCACCAGCCCAAGCACTTCTGCTTGTTAATGCGTTCATCCTGCATCTCTCTGCTAGTTCAAGGGTGGGCACAAAACTGGGCACAATTAATCGAGGGGCCCCAAGAGGCTCCCCGGCAGGAACACCCCCTCCCCCTAGCACAAGCACGTGCAAAGCCTCAGCGCTGACTGAGAAAAAATAAAAGTCGCGGGTCCAGTACCCAGGCTCGAAAAATCACTGCGTTTGTGCTTGGCTAGGTTGAGCTGGGCAAGGCCGAGCCCGTGGCGGATAACAACACGAACGAAGGTCGACAGAAAAACCGTCGCGTGGAAATCATCGTCTCCGGCGATGCGATTGGAGCGAAGACTGGCTAACGCCACAGCGACCTCGAGCCGCTCAAATTCTACTTGCCTGGTTAATGTCACCCTCGCTCTTGGCTGTTTCTTAGGGGACGGATGCTGCACCACTCTGAAGGGAGTCGATTGTAGAAGGGCCGGCCAAATGGGAACAAGGCCGGCCCTGCGCCGGGCGGAGTAACTCCCTTCCCCGCATTCCCCGCTTAAGGCGAGGAAGCTGTCCTTACAGCACAACCGATTGAGTAGATTATGGCCGCTGCGGAGGTGTCTGTCGTTGCGCTGCGGCATGTCTGTCGTTGCGCCGGAGCAAGTCCACCTAGGAAGAATCCGACCCCGACCACCAAAAACGTTCAGGCTCTCCAGCAGGCAAACTGGATGCATCGCTCACGGACAAACCACTGAGCACACCCACCGCTTATAGCACCGAAAATGTTACCCAGTGAATTTCACTTGCTTGATTAGCGTTTACCGGGACCTTGAGGGCTCCCGTCTCCCACAAATTGCCCTTAAGAATTGAATAGGACAACGTAACTCAATTCGGAAAGTTAAGCTTCTTCAAGAATTCGGCAAATCGCGGGTCGGTAAAGTGGCTTCTAGTACTTGCCCTTTGACGTGACCCGTAAATCGGCCTACAAGTAGTCTATGGAACCGCCAAAAACCCGTATCGCCAGTTCGACAAAGGGCAAGTCTAATAAGCCTCAGGCCGTCAAGAATGCCGTTCTCTCCCGCTATGTCGCCGGATCGTCCAAGGCTGAAATTGCCCGCGACCTGAATGGCTTCCATCACTAGATTCCCGCGCGAATCCCGAACCGCCACCGAGATCGTTGCCTGATGTACATCCATCCCAATATACTTGGCGTCATTCATGAGGGTGCTCCTTGTTGTAGGTAGAGATGCGAACGATCAAAACCTACTCCAAACGGGCGCCCTTTTATAATGCGTTTATCGTGCCAAGTCATTGCGCCCGGGTCACCTATTCCTGTACAAGTTGGACAGGACACCTACTCTGTTTACTTTTGTCCCTTGTTTGGATTACGAATTTTGGGTGCTCGCAATGAGAAGGACACAAAGACTCAATTCAGGGATTCAGGACTTCCTCTCACAGTTGGTGCATGGCAAAACCGTGCTCGACGTTGGGTGCGTTGACCATTCAGCGTCAGTTGAGCGGGAGGACCATTGGCTGCATAAACATCTTGCACTCAGCGCGGGTTCCATCTTGGGTCTGGACATTCTCGAATCCGATGTCGCTGAGTTACGTCGGCGCGGATACGACGTAGTGTGTGGGGATGCTACGACTATTTCCTTGAACCGAACCTTCGACATTGTGGTCGCGGGCGAGATTATCGAACACATCGACGACCCTGCCGCATTCGTATCCAACATGATGCGACACTTGAATCCACAGGGCCGGCTTGTTATGACTACGCCCCACGCGTTCTTCTTCCTTCACTTTCTTGAATCGACCTTCTTGTCCGTGGAACGGCGATGGAATCCCCAACACGTCGCCTGGTATTGCCCTTTTACGCTGGAGAACTTATTGCTCAGAAACAACCTTGAGGTCGAATCTTGCTATTATTTCACTCGCAGTCAAAAACTCCGACGCTTTTTGGAGTTTGTGCATCTTCCGTGTTATGGGGTGTTTGCTTCGTCCATACTAGCCGTTGCTAGACGAAAGTCTTAGACCGCGAAGGACGAAGGCCGCCACACATCTTGCGCCTAGTACTTGCCGTTGACGTCGTACGCAAATCGGCCTACAAGTAGTTTATGAGCGTTGAACCCAGCAAAGCCCGAATGTCCCACTCGATGAAGGGCAAGTCTCGAAAGCCCCTTGCGGTACAGCAGCGAATCATCACAAGGGCATCGCTAGGTGAAAGCAAGTCGCAGATTGCACGTGAGTTAAATGTGCACCGGAACACCGTAAGTAGGCTGTTGTCCGCGGCGGATATTATGCAGACCGTTCAGGAAGTAAGGTCCGACATGGTTTTAGCAGGAGACCTACACAAGTCTGCAAAGGTATTACGGGCCAAACTCAACAAGGGTTCAGAATCTGCTGCAACAACTATATTGCGTGGCTTCCATGTACTACAGTCGGCTAGCAACACCACTGTGAATGTGCAAAACAATGGAGCTATGGCTTGGATAGCAATCAAGAAAGTGGTCGGGGCGAAAGGATTTGAACCTTCGACCTCCTGGTCCCGAACCAGGCGCGCTAGCCAGGCTGCGCTACGCCCCGACAGTTACTTCATGCCCGCCAATCGCGGGATACTTGGGAGGCTTCCAGAATAGCATAGCCCCACAGCCCGCACCAGACACTCTAATTGCTGTTGAGTCAGCACCCGCATCCGCCTTATTTCACTAATCGTGTACGGTGGTGTGGCAGGGGCGGACGGGCGACCGTCCCCCCTATGCCGTCACGAATCCGAGACGTGCAGCAGCTCTCCCGAGATAAGTTCGACCGCTTTCCGCGCGCAACCACCGAATTTACGCTCTGCGTCCTTGATAGATATGGGCTTCGCGATCATTGGCCCGCTCGCCCGACACTCACGCCTCAGATCCGGTTTTTGTACATTGGCTCGCGCTCTTGCTCCACGCTTCCTTCAGACCCCACCTCACGCGACGCCCTTGCGCTTCGCTATCACTTCACCTCTATCAGGTTGTGAAGAGGACTTTCACCTCCAAGCTGCTCGGCGTACCAAAAAAACGCCGGAGAGGTCGCCCTCCCCGGCGGCAGAAACTTATCTCGTGGCTAGAACTGGTAGCGCAACGCAAATTGCATCACGCGTGGGTTCGTCAAAAGGTTGGTGTAGTCGCCAAAGTTGCTGTTGTTCGTCATCGAGAGATTCAGGCTTATCACGTCAAAGCGGGTCAGGTTCAATGCGTTGAACACCTCCCACCGGAACTGCAGCGTTTGCGATTCTTTCCAGGGCATCTTCCAGAGCTTGGTCAGCCCCAGGTCAAGCCCGGCGAATCCATTGCCTCGCATGATATTGCGGTTTCCAACCTCTCCCGGGAAGTCCGGCTGAAAGGCTGCAAACGCGGCAGACACGGCATCCGGATTCCCAAACAGGTTTACGTTTCCGTCTGGGTTTTTGACCGCACCGTGTGTAGTCACGGGAGCGACCTGTGTTGCGAAGCCAGACAGTTCCCAGTTCGTCGGCCATTGCGCGCCGTTGCTGACGCCGACCGGGAATCCACTTGTCCACCGCGCCAGCCCTGAAAGCTGCCATCCTCCAATCACAGCTTCTACGAATCCATGAGCATCCGACGCGAATCGTTTGCCTTTGCCGAATGGCAACTCAACGATCCAGTTGGCATTGATCTGGTGCGTCAGGTCAAAATCCGAAACGCCGCGAAGCGCTTTCGGATTCCAGGGATTGATGACTTGTCCGCCAAGTCCGCCATACGCGCCGATGCGGTTCGCATCTGACGAAATATCGATGGACTTGGAATACGTGTAGTTGAAGTCGAACTGGAATCCGTGACTCAGCCGTTTCTGGAAATTAACTTGCAGCGCGTTGTACCCCGCGTTTCCCATGGAGCGCCATGCCGTAAGCGCCGCAAATTGCGGGTCTACGAATGTATAAGGGCCGCCATTTGCATAGTAACTTTCGCCGGTGGTCGGATCAAAGACTCCCCATCCTTGGTCGAGGCCTTGGATACCTGTCGTCTCATTGTTTGCGAAACAGGAGAACAGGTTGTAGGCAGCCTGCAAGCGATCCGTTGTCGGGTTCACCTGACAGAAGTCTTGCATCGCATAGGATGGCGTTGGGTTTACACCTGGTGTCGGAGCAGGCAACGGCTGAAGTATGTCATACCAATACTGTGCAGTGGGTCCTACCATTGCCGGAGTTACCGTGCTTCCGTAAGGTAGGGTCCGATACAATTTGGCCAGCGCCGTTACCGCCGTGAAATAATCGATTTTCGTCTGTGGATCCACCAGATTCAGCGGAGACGCCACATCTTCCTGCGCCAAAAGCCTGCGCGCCATCCTGCCAACGTAGGAAACCTGAATCGAGTAGTTGTGTCCCAACTCACGCCCCACCGAGAGGTCCAGCGTCAGCGCGTAGGGTGTCTTGATATGGTTGTCCATCCCCCAGTACACCGCATAAGATCCCGTCGCTCCATCCAGTCCGCTCGGAAACGTCTGTGGGAATGTGCCAACCGGAGCGGGAGCGAACATTTGATTCGGCGGAGTTGCCAGATCATTGAGCGGGATATTTGACAGCCCGCTGATGCCAGTTGCGCGCGGCGCGATCGTCGGATTCTCAACTCCACCGGTATTTGTCAGTGCCGTCGAAAGTCCGAACGACCCGCTGGAATCAAATGTAGACAACAACGCAGGCCCGATCCGGTCATACACCATTCCGAATCCCCCACGAAGCACGGTCTTACCGCCTTGCCCGAACAGCGAGCCAAGAACACCCGAGTCCGCACTAGGCGACCACGCGAACGACACCCTCGGTCCAAAATTCTTGGTGTCCCAATTGTAGAAGCCCGGCGCGTTGTTTGCAGGGCCTCCCAGCGCGAACGTAAGACAGCACGACGCGCTGGCGGGAATCCCCTGCAGCATTCCCTGCCCTCTCTGGTTGAAATAATCGTTCAAGGGAGTTTCCGGGGTAACCTGCAGTCCATTCGTTTCCCACGGCGGAGAATACAGGGAGTAGCGCAATCCCAGAGTTAGCGTGAAGGTCGGCTTAATTTTCCAGGTATCCTGCGCGTAAAATTCCCAGGTATCCGCTCCAAATCGCCGCGAAACCGGAACTCCGTCTGCCAGCGTTTGGCCGCTCTTGGTGAAGTTGTACTGTGCGTTCACCTGCGTGACCATTCCAATTAGCGCCCCCATTGGATAGTCATAATCATTTCCGAAGCCTGAGTCCACCAAAGGATAATGTGGTTCACCCGGGTTTGCTCCCGAATCAAAGCATTGACCGGTTGCCGTCTTCGAGCAGCCTGGATCAAAGTGCGCTGGTGCTCCTGTCCCCGCCATTGAAGCTAGATCCAGCCACGACGGGTTGTCAGAAGCAGATGCGAATGAGTTGAAATTGTTCGACTGTGGGTTACGCAGGAAATTGAAGTTAAGCCCGAATTGCCAGGTATGCTTCCCTTTAATCCAGGTCACGTCGTCCACTATATTGTGTACGGGCACCTGAAAATTCGAGTTATTCGTATACGCCAGTGTTGAATTGCTTGAGGTACTGTTGTCGTTTAGACCGCGGAAGTAAATGATGTCCGCACTCTGGTTTCCATTTTGCCCATAGCTCTGCCGCGTGTACCCGTACCGAAAATTGTTAATCAGATTGGGCCGCAATATCGCGGTATACCCTACCGAATAGCCCTTGCTGTAATCCACCTGCGTGCTCATTGGGCTCTGGGTTGGAAGGTACGGCACGCCTGCGTCCGTGTCATTACGCAATGCTCCCCGCCAAAAGATACTGTGATTGCCATTCGCCGTTATTTTGTAGTCCGCACGCGCGATGTACCAGTTCGTGCTGATGGATACGGGCCCTTTGAATCGGTAGCCCACGAAATTCACTCCATCTCCAACCGAGTTGTCGTTTCCTGGATAGGGAGCAAACGTTTGGAAATACGGAATCATCACATTTTGACTCACGCCAATCCCTTGCGGGTCCATCCCTTGAATCTGGTCGGGTGATAGCCCGAAATATCCTGACCGGACTGTGTGAGAAGTGCTTAGCCCCTGCACCGTTCCGCCGGGGCAGGCGCTTGGATCCGCGCACAAATATTGCAGGACCCCGTCCTGCATGGCGGCGCTTGGCACGATGCGCACAACACTCTGTGCCTCGCTCTGCCGGTGCCCCTCATAATTTGCAAAGAAAAATAATCTGTCTTTCCAGATTGGCCCACCCAGTGAACCACCAAAATTGTTGCGCAACAATTTCGGCGGGGTGTTCGGCTGGCCGCTCTGCAATTCCGACAACTTCACGAAATAGTCATTTGCGCTCGTAATGGTGTTTCTGTGGCTGTAGTAGGCTGATCCGTGAAAATTGTTCGTGCCGCTCTTGGTTACCAGGGAAACCTGCGCGCCAGAGGATCGCCCCTCGTCCGCGTTGTAATTGCTTGTCGTTACGCGGAATTCCTCCACGGAATCCTGTGTAATTGGCAACACCGATGTGAATGCATATCCCGTGGTGTCCGCGTTGACATCCACGCCGTCCAGCGTGATGTTGCTCTGATCGCTTCGCGCCCCATTCACCGCTCCGCTTCTTGTATCCACGTCTCGATTGACGTCCGAACGGTTACCGGTATAAGCCACGCCAGCCTGCAACGATAGCAACTCCGGCACGTTTCCCGCTTCCAGAGGCAAATCTTTTACTTGACGCTCGCTGAACGCATTCCCCAATGAAGCGTCACTGGTATTCAGCGTCACCGTTTGCGCCGAAACTTCGACTGTCTCCGTGCTCGCCCCTATTTCCAGCGTCACATTTACGGTCGCCGGCGTGTTTACCTGCAATTGCACGTTCTTCTGGTCAAACTTGCGAAATCCTGTTTTTTCCACCACCAGGTTGTAGGTGCCCGGCGTCAGGGCACGAAATTCGTAATCGCCACGCTCATTCGACTGCATCTCACGGCGAATTCCTTGCTCTTCATTGCTTAACGTTACTTGAGCCCCTTCAACGCTCGCGCCACTTTTGTCCAAGACCGTTCCGTGCACGGATGTCGTGCCCGTTTGCGCAAGACTGCGCGTTGTTCCCAGCGCCAGCAAACAAACCAATAAGGAATACATCCCACGCCGGATGAAAGTCCTCAGCATGCCCAGCTCCTTTTTGCACCTGGAAAGTTGGTTCTGTTTAAATGTGGTTCTTGGATGACGTGTCAGATGAGAAGACCTGATAACCACTCGACCATTCTCATGCGGGCCCCCGCCTGCACACCCGCATCCCGATATCTGACCACTCAACCAGCCGACCGACTGATTGGGTACGCATTTAAAACGGTTTTGTTCGTACTGTCAAGAAAGTTGTGCTGATGGAGACGAAACATTTTTTGAATAGTAGCGTCAGTACTCTGGTGCGCCATTTGCGCTTGGAAGTGAAACGGACGTTTCAGTAGCTTCCCGCACGCTCACGTCGCGCGTCCCAGTCAGCGCCTTCCGTCGGCCTTAGATCACGCCAAATGCAACAACTTAGCCTTGGTTATTGCCGAAAATTCGCGAATGGGGCCTAGTACCGCCTCCGTGACCTTCCCGTCCAGGCACACCAGCGATACCGCTTCCGCTCCCCGGCTTGCTTCCCGCCGCCCCAGGGCAAACGTCGCGATGTTAACGCCCAGTTTCCCCAGTGTGGTGCCCACATGTCCGATTACTCCGGGCTCGTCATTGTTTCGGATATACAGAATCGTGCCGTCGAGCTGCGCCTCCAGCGCAATTCCATCGATCTGGATCACCCGCGGCGATCCATCGTGCAGCACCGTGCCCTCCGCAGTGAATCCCGTCGCGCCCGCCTTCTCTGGCAGCGCCGACACCTCCAATGTATGCGGAAATCCGTGCTCCCGCCGTCGCGTCTCTTCTTCCACCGTCAATCCCCGCGCAGCCGCCACCGCAGGCGCGTTCACCACGTTCACTTTTTCATCCAGCACTGCATTCAACAATCCCGCCAGCACCGCGCTCTTCAACAAATATGTGCCGACTTCCGACAACTCACCCGCATACCGGATCCGTATGCGCGCTGGCCGGGTATCCGCTGCCTGCGAAACCAACGACCCCAACCGTTCCGCCAGCGCCAGATACGGCCGCACTCTTCTATATTGTTCGGGTGAAAGCGCCGGCAGGTTCACCGCATTCTTGATCACGCCCTCGGCCAGATAATCTTTCACCTGTGCGGCCACCTGTATTCCCAGCTCTTCCTGCGCTTCTGCCGTCGATCCCGCCACGTGCGGCGTCGTCACCACATTCGGCAATCCGATCAACGGATTATTCTTTGGCGGTTCTACCGCAAACACGTCGAGCGCCGCGCCGCCCACCTGCCCGCTCTTGATCGCCGCCGCCAGGTCTACCTCGTTAATCAATTCCCCGCGCGCCGCATTAATGATGCGCACGCCCTTCTTCATCTTTGCAATCGTTTCCGCGTTGATCATTCCCTGCGTCTGCGGGCTCACCGCCGTGTGCAACGAAATGAAATCGCTCTCCGCCAGCAATGCTTCCAGCGGTACCAGTTTCACCGACAATTCCGCCGCCGCCGATTCACTCAAGTACGGATCAAACGCCAGCAATCGCACATCAAATGCCGCCGCCCGTATCGCCACTTCCCTCCCGATTCGTCCCAGCCCAACTAATCCCAGCGTTTTCCCGCGCACTTCCGCGCCCGATGACGATTTCTCCCAGCGCCCTTCGCGCATCGCCGCATCAAATTTCGGCACTTGCCGCACCAGCGCCAGCAGCAGCGCAAACGTGTGCTCCGCCACGCTCACCGAACTTCCTCCCGGTGTGCTCATCACCAGAATGCCGCGTTTGGTCGCTTCATCCAGATCAATATTGTCGACGCCCACTCCCGCGCGCCCCACCACCCGCAGCTTCGGCGCTTTATCCATCAATTCAGGAGTCACGCGCGTGGCACTCCGCACAATCAGCGCTTCTGCGTCGGCCAATTCCGCAAACAGGTTTTCCTTAGTGGTTTGTACGATGTTCCAGCCGGTATTTTTGAGGAGCTCTACGCCTCGTTCGCTGATCTTGTCGGCAACGATGACTTTCATCTTTCCTCGCTTCAGGTAAAAGCCGCTACACCCAGCGGTCTCTTCCTTTGGTGTTGAACATTCAAAATTACTTTGCGAGTTGCAGCGTGTCAAATCGCGCACAAAGAGAAATCCGCATCACCCGCATAAGTGTCTGTTATAGTGCAGAAAAAGGAGCAATCATGTCGCTTTCCGAACAGATTCAGAAGGACATTGTCGTCGCCATGAAGGCCAAGGATGAACTGAAGCTCAGCGTGTTGCGCATGGTCAAGTCCGCCTTCCAGCTTCGCGAAGTCGAAAAAATGCGCAAACTCGACGAAGCCGAATCCATCCAGCTCCTGCAATCGCTTCTCAAACAGCGCAAGGAATCCATCGACCAGTTCACCAAGGGCGGCCGCCGGGATCTTGTCGATAAAGAAGTAAAAGAAGCCGCCATCCTCGAAACCTATCTCCCCGCCGGAGCCTCCGACGCCGAAATGGATGCCGCCATCAGCAAAGCCATCGCCGATACCGGCGCCAACTCCATGAAGCAGATGGGCGCGGTAGTCAAAGCCGCCAAAGACATCCTCACGGGAAAAGCGGTCGATGGAAAGCTCCTGAGTGACCGAGTCCGCGCCAAACTCTCCTAATCTCTAACGGTTTTGTTTTGGCCACCGCCGCTGCTCAAGTGTAGGTGCCGGGCTTTAGCCCGGCCTCTTTGCCGTTGCCTAGCCTCATGTAGGGGCCGATCTTTAGATCGGCTCCCCTGCTTTAGTCTTTTCTGCCGTAGGGGCGGCTTTACGCCGCCCTCTTAGGATTTGCTCCCGGTGGCACAGCCATTCCTGGCTGTGCGCTTTTTTTTGCGTTAAATTCAATTCGTGCCTTTGCCTTCCAGGGGGTCGGAGCTTTAGCTCCGACATTAAATAAATGCCGCAATAAAATGGGGCTTAGCCCGTGAGGAATTCGATCACCATGACCCTTCCCGAACAAATTGCGGTGCGCTACACCGAAGAAGACGCCGGCTTCGTCTCCGTTCGCCCGGTCGTCAAACAAAACTTCCGCCTCAGCGAACTAGCCGACATGATCGTCAGCGTCGCCGGCAAACATTCCGACCGCGTGCAAAAAATATTTTCCAGCGGCACCGTTGTCTACAACGGCTATCGCTACTGGTGGGACGCCATCCCCGCCGAACTCAGCGAGATTGAAAATCTTTTGGCGCCATTTCCCGACGACGATCCCGCGCGCGCCTTCGATCCCATCAAAGTCACAGCCGCACTCTTCGAGTCCGGTGGAGGCACCCAGCGCACGGTAGTCGAAATCTCTCGGAGCGAGGCCCTGCCCAAAAGATTCTTTGGCAAACTCACGCCTTGGGACGTCTTGCTGCAATCCGTCACCGCGCTCCCCGCCCGTTACGAAAAATATTCTCACCAGCGCAAGGCCGACCTCTTCCGCATCACCCTTCCCTTCGCCGACGCCCAGGCCTTGGTCCACCATATGAAAGAAGCCGCCCCCCGTGCCATCCGCCACCGCTGGAGCGCCCTCCGCCCTCCCGCCTCCGTCACCTTCCTCATTCCGCGCAGCCCTGAATCGGCAAATCCACTGTAGCGGACACCTTCAGGTGGCCGCCCAAGGGTGTCTGCCCACCCGCCTCCATTTTTCGTATGTAGTAGAAACAAAGGACTTAGGGAATTAAATAGCGAAAAAGAGACGAACATACGAGGTATCCCTCCCCCCAGTGTTTTGCGGAAGTATGTCAAAGGAAAGAGTTTGCGGGAATGAGTGTGCACAAGTCTGTGAAAACAAAGGGGCGGAAAAGTGGATCGGTTGAGGATTATGCGCGCGAGGAGAAGGGACTGCAGGTATTTAAAGATGGACCGACAAAACATAAAAGAAGATATAACTATTGGTGCATCTTGTCAATTAGTATTTCTATTCGAATAGAAGAAGGGTGCAACTGGGCAACAGAAGTTGGGAAAGTATATGATCAAGGTCGAGGTTATTGAATTCAACAGAAACTCTCGGATCAGAATCTGGGCGCGCTCCTCGGGCTTATGGTCTTGCGTTAATGGCGCGGCTTTTTCCTCAAGATCAAAATCGCGCAGAGCCATGAGAACGGCGGTTTTCCCAGCTTCGTTCTGTCCTGCTAATACCGTGATCCCATCGCCTGACAAATGACAAGTACCCGAATCCTCGATGGACTTGAAATCATAAATACGAAAGGCGAACGGGCGCATTGTAAACCTCTCCACTACTTGGATTTCTGAAAGATATAATCGGACATACGTTATTAGGATGCGAGGGTTGTATTAACCAGTCTGTACTGGATTTATTGCTCGCTTAAGCTGGGTTGGCGGGTGGCCGACAGAATCGTTGATTTTCGGGCGCCGCACCCTTGTGCCTTTTTTCTAGGGTGCGGGTTTAGATTCAACATCCACTAATACTCCAACTATCTTGACACCGTCGATCTTCTGTCTTTTGACCACTCGAAAGATAAAGCCAAAAAGATTTTCATTCTAGAAGCCAGCGCTGCAAACGCAGAGGAAGCGGACGGGATGAAGGCAGCCCGTGAATCAGAAGGAGAAAACGACGCCTCAACTGCCCTTGGGCTTGAGGACGGCGGTGCTGCGTTCGTCTCCGGCGATTACGCGATAGAACTTTTTCAGTTGATCGAGTTTGTCGACGGGGACGCTGAGTTCCTTGATTTCATAGGAGCGAGTGTAGAGCAGCCCGTTCCCTTTCCATTCGGATTTGCTGTGATAGCTGCCGAAAGAAAACTCGATGTCGGCGGAATAGAGAAAAAGAGAAGCGAGAGAGTGAGAACCAGCAGAATCCTGGTGCAGAGTCGGGTCGCCAAGGCGGGTCTCCAAGTGTGGCGTTCGCGAACTATACCAAAACCAGCCGCGCAAAAACGGCTGAGAGCGAATTGAATGGGAAAGGTCGGTAACCAGTTACCCACCTTAATCAGTAGATTAGCGGCACAATACTCAGGAAAAGAATGCGTGTCAAGAGAACCAACGGTTTTTATTTGGAGGGGAAGACAGGAATGTCTTTTCTGGGAGGCGAGGGTGCGGCATAATCCAGCCACACTAGATTCAAGAGCTTTTCACGCCACAACGGGAACAGGGAGGAAACGGTGAGCAACCGTCCATGGAGTTCCACGGCACCCGCCAGTGAATTTCGGAGTTATATATCAGGAACGGAGAGCCCGACGGAATTTTCGCTGCGCGCCGTGATTCTGGGCGCATTGTTCGGACTGCTGTTTGGCGCGGTGACGGTGTATGTGGGGCTGCGCGCGGGGCTGACGGTGTCCGCGTCGATTCCAATTTCCGTGTTGTCGATCAGCATCCTTCGGGCGTTCGGACGCTCGACAATTCTGGAAAACAATATCGTGCAGACGACGGGGTCGGCGGGAGAATCGCTGGCAGCGGGAGTGATGTTCACATTGCCGGCATTGATCTTTCTGGGATTCGGCTCGGAGTTTACCTTCTGGCGCATTTTTCCAATGGCGCTGCTGGGTGGCTGGCTGGGCGTGCTGTTCATGATCCCGCTGCGGCGCCAGTTGATCGTGAAAGAACATGGCAACCTGACATTTCCCGAAGGTACGGCTTGCGCTGACGTGCTGGTGGCGGGTGAACGCGGAGGATCGTTTGCGGGGCGCGTGTTTTGGGGATTAGGCCTCGGCGGTGTATACACATTTTTGATGAAGACGATTTTGGTGTGGACGGAACAGCCGGAAGCTCGACCGAGTTGGTACCCTGGCTCGAGCTTTCGGATGAATGTGACTTCGGAATATTTGGGAGTGGGATACATCATCGGGCCGCGCGTGGCCGGAATCCTGTTTGCGGGGGGGATTGTATCGTGGCTGGTGGTGATGCCAGCGATCAAGTTTTACGGGCAGCTGGCGGGCAACGTACCGATCTATCCGTCGACGATTCCTATTCCGCTGATGACACCGGATGACTTGTGGCGAAGCTACATTCGCCCGATGGGAGCGGGAGCCGTTGCCGCGGCGGGATTGATTACGTTACTACGCACTTTGCCGACGATCATTGCAGCGCTAACGGCGGGAATGAAGGATGTGCGCGCCGAGGGGGCCGGAGCATCGGCCGCGACGAGCCGGGTGGATCGCGACACGCCAATGCGCTGGGTGATTCTGGGATCCATTGTGATTGTGGTGATGATGTGGATGCTGCTGACGTTTCACCCGATGCAGGGGGCGGAGACGCGGTGGTATCAAAACCTGTTTGCCGGAATATTTGTGACAGTGTTTGGATTTTTGTTCGTGACAGTGGCCAGCCGGATTAGCGGGTTGCTGGGCAACTCTTCGAATCCGATCAGCGGAATGAGTATCGCGACATTGATGGCGACATGCGCGATTTTCCTGCTGGCGGGATGGACAGCGCCGAATTATGCGGTGTTGGCGTTGATGATTGGCGGAGTGGTGTGCATCGCGGCGGCGATTGCCGGCGCTACTTCGCAGGACCTGAAAACTGGATACCTGGTCGGATCGACGCCCTTCTGGCAACAAATGGGCTTGCTGGTGGGCGTGACGATTTCGACGGTGGCGATTGGCGCTACGCTGAACCTGATGAATAAGGGACTGGAGAAATACATTCCCACGCAGATACCCGTGACGTTGCAGTCGCTGCCCGCCGGCGTGAAAGTCGAGAGGGAGTCGTATGTTTACCAGGGAAAAACATACGCGCTGGTGAATTCACTGGGGTCGCATGAAATCCCGGACGGCGAGTATCTGTACGACAGCAGCAGCAAACAGATTGAGTTCCAGTGGGCGCAGGGGATTGGCAGCGACAAGGCACCGGCACCGCAGGCGCGACTGATGGCCACGGTGATCAGCGGGATCCTGAATCAACGGTTGCCGTGGCGGCTGGTGTTGATGGGTGTGGCCATGGTGATCGCGGTGGAGATTCTAGGAATACGTTCGTTGGCGTTCGCCACCGGAATGTACATTTCGATTGCGACAACTGCCGCGATGTTCGCGGGAGGATTGGTGCGTTGGGCTGTGGAAGCAAGTATGAAGGAAAAAAAGGAAGGCGAAAGCGAAGCGAGTCCCGGCGCGCTCTATTCCAGCGGTTTGATTGCCGCGGGAGGAATTTTCGGACTGTTAGGGATCATTATCACGCTGTTGCAGGACCCGGAGATTTCAAATCGAGTTCCGCACTGGGTTTCCGCAGTGCTGCGGCTGCCATGGCGCGCGGATCTTTTTACGTTCGGCCCGAAAATAATGGGCTCGTTGGCCACAAACAATCTGTTCGGGTTGATCATGTTCGTTCTGCTGGGTGGATCTCTATTTTACTTCGGGCGCAAAAAATTGGACTAACACGCCGGGTGAGCCGGCTGGGACGGTGTATACCGAGGGCGAAGAATGGATTCGGCTGATCGAGACGGAAATGATCCCGGCTCAATTGAAGAATGATCAAAAAACGATCGAGAAGATATTCATACCGCATGCTCGCCCGCACTTTCAAGCCCACCGCGAGGCAGCCATTGCGCTGGCGAAGGCAATAGAGGAGTACAACTTGAGGGCAGAGGAAGAGGCGGATGCCACGGTCCGCTCGCGAAGTTTGACACTGTTGTTTGTAGGTCTGGGGGTTGTGGGCGTCATCGTGTTTTTCGGATGGTTCACCAGCCAATTGATTACAAGCTCGCTGCAGGAAACTGTAAATTTCTTGCAGATCACCGCCGGCGGCGACCTGCGCTCTCGAGTTAACGTGCAGACGAAGGATGAAGCGGGCCAGATGGGAGACGCATTGAATCATACACTCGACCAGATTTCCGGGACGATGCAATCCATCAATGAATCGGCGATTCAGCTTGCCGGGGCAAGCGAAGAATTCTCGGCCACCTGCCAGCAGATTACCGCGAACTCGGAAGAGACATCGGCGCAGGCTCGCGTGGTTGCCGCGGCAACAGAGCAGGTGAATATCAACCTGCAGACGGTGGCCACCAGCACGGAAGAGATGGCGGCCAGCGTTAAAGATATTGCACAGAATGCCGGAGAGGCGGCACGTGTCGCGGGAGAAGCGATGAAGACGGTCCAGGTTACAAATGCGACAGTGGCCAAACTGGGGGAATCCAGCGCGGAAATTGGCCAGGTAATTAAAGTGATCACCTCAATTGCCCAGAAGACAGATTTGCTGGCGCTGAATCGCCACCGTCGAAGCGGCGCGGGCTGGTGAGGTGGGCGCGGGGTTTGCCGTAGTGGCCAACGAGGTGAAA
The DNA here is from genome assembly GCA_963748365.1 of Candidatus Acidiferrales bacterium. GTDB lineage: Bacteria > Acidobacteriota > Terriglobia > Acidiferrales > UBA7541 > Acidiferrum. Next base: position 455,525 of record CAVVJG010000032.1, on the reverse strand, counting down.
GAACTTGCGAAGCAGACCTCCAACGCCACGGAAGAGATCAGCAGGAAGATTGAGGCGATCCAGACTGACGCGAAAGCGGCGGTAGCGGCGATTTCGTCCATCAGCGGCGTGATTACACGGGCGAACGAAATTTCGATGTCGATTGCGACGGCAGTGGAAGAACAGTCCGCGACCACCAACGAAATGGCACGCAATGTCTCCGAAGCGGCGCGGGGATCCGGAGAAGTGGCGCACAACATAGGCGGAGTGGCGCAGGCAGCGCAAGACACTTCGTCGAGTGCCGGGCAATCGCTGAAGGCTGCCCATCAATTGGCCGGTCTTTCGCAACAACTACGCCAACTGGTCGAACAGTTTAAACTGGACTCTGGCAAGCAAGGGACGAAAGCGGGGCGCACGGCGGGGAAAACACCAGCCGCTCAGCACACGTCGAATGAAAAATATTCAGAGCGAACTGTGGAAGAAGAAGCTCTGATACGCTGACTGGGACCAGATGGAGCGCACGGGCAACCGCTTGAACATCGTTTGCGATCACCGTTCACAAAATCCTGGTTTTGACGGACGGCTATCCGTCGCCGTACACTGCTGATATGGGTACGTCATTCGGCGCGCCGAACGTGCGGTTCGACTGGCGCGGCTTCATAACGCCTGCAGTGAAGCTGCTGGTACTGACGTGCGCCGGCGTTTTTCTGGTGCAAACGCTGGCAGCGATTTTCATTGGCAAAGCGGCAACGCTTTGGATTAACTATCAGTTCGGTCTCGTTCCGCTCGGTCCATTCCCCGCCCTGCGCATCTGGCAGCCGGTTACCTACCTTTTTCTCCACGGCGGAATCTGGCATCTGCTGATCAACATGCTGATGCTGTGGATGTTCGGTCGTGAACTGGAACTCGTTTGGGGCAAAAGGCGGTTCCTGAATTATTTCTTCTTGTGCGGAGTCGGCGCGGGCATCATCACGATTCTGGTAAAAGTGACGCCAATGCTCTGGGGGAATCGTCCCGCGGACATTCCCACAATTGGCGCTTCCGGTGCGATTTTTGGAATATTAATTGCCAACGCAATTCTTTTCCCAGACCGCCAAATCTGGCTATTTCCGCTGCCGATCATGATTCCGATGCGGCCATTCGTTGCAGTGATGGCGGCGATCGAGTTTTTCAGCACCCTGGGAAGTTCCGGAGATAGCGTCAGCCACCTCTGCCATCTGGGCGGCATGCTAATCGGCTGGGTGTACCTGCGAAGGGGATCGTTTCTGTTCCGGGTGCGCAATGAAGTGGCAGACTGGAAGTATAAGCAGAACCGCAAACGGTTTGAAGTGTATATGAAGAAGAACCGCAACGAACCACCGTCGCGGCCAGACCACTGGGTGAATTAATTTACAATCAATGCACGCTACAAGTGAATAAGTAGCGTGTGCCTCGAAAAGAATATCTGGAGAGTTCAGAAACCAGTCAAGAGATTAGCGATATGGGTTAAGTGGCGCTGCCAATCACGTGAAACTTCATGAAGTTGGTGGTGCCGCGTATGCCCATAGGAGTTCCGGCGACAATTCCAATCACATCACCTTTTTTGACGAAGCGTTCTTCGAGGAGCCGTTTTTCCGCGATCGCCGCCAATCCTTCGATTTTGGCAATGTCAGGAATACTGCGTGACGTCACACCCCAAACGAGGGCCATTCGCCGGCGTATCGAGGCATCGGGAGAGAACGCTACGATAGGGACGAGGGGACGATAGCGGGAAACCAGTCTGGCGGTAAATCCACTGTGGGTGAAAACGGCGATGAGCCGCATGTGCAATTCGCGAGAAGCATGGCAGACAAGCTCCGCGACAGTCTCCGGGATTTTCAGGCGCTCCTGAGTGGACGGGCGCGGATATTCCTGGATGCTTCCTTCGGCCTCTTGGATAATTCGCGCCATCATGCCAACCGCTTCCACAGGATATTTTCCGGTGGCGGTTTCCGCGGACAACATCACCGCATCGGTGCCATCAAAAATCGCATTGGCGACGTCTGAAGCTTCCGCGCGAGTGGGACGGGGATTCTCGGTCATCGATTCCAGCATTTGCGTCGCGGTGATCACGGGACGACGAAATTCGCGCGCACAGGCAATAATATTTTTCTGGACGACAGGAACACGCTCCGGGTTCATCTCCACGCCCAGATCGCCGCGCGCCACCATCACAGCATCCGTTACCGTCAGAATGGCTTCCAGATTTTCGATGGCTTCGGGTTTTTCCAGCTTGGCGATGACCGGCGTTTCCCTTCCGGCCCGCTTGATCAAGGATTTGGCGAGCAACACATCTTCCGGGCGCCGGATGAAGCTGACGGCGATGTAGTCTGCGCCTTGTTTCAATACAAAGCGCAAGTCGGCGCGATCTTTTTCCGTCAACGCAGGAACGTGCAATTTCACACCGGGGAGATTGATACCCTGGTGCTCTCCCAGCAATCCGCCATTTGCCACCTGGCAAATTACTTCATGGCCTTTCACCTTTTCGACACGGAGTTCGATAAGTCCGTCCGCCAACAGAATGCGATCTCCGGATTTCACTTCATGCGGCAACGGACGGAAAATCGTGCTGACGCGTGTAGAATCCCCCAGAACCTTGGCCGTGGTGATTGTAAACTTCTGACCGGCACGCAGGAGGACTTTGCCTCCACCGGCCATTGCCCCCGTGCGAATTTTGGGCCCCTGCAAATCGGCGAGGATGGCTAGAGGTCGTTTGAGCGAGAGAGCCGCTTCGCGGAGCATGGCGATATTCTGGCCATGCTCTTCATGCGAACCATGTGAAAAATTCAGGCGAGCAACATCCATTCCTGCCTCAAGCAGCTTGCGGATCATTCGAGGAGTGCGCGTGGCTGGGCCGATGGTGCAGACAATTTTAGAGTGGCGGGAATTCATAGGAATGTCACGTCTATCATCTATAGCAGAATTATTGGTTACTTTGTCACGCAAAATTCCACAACGATTCGCGTCAGCAGGTCCACGCCCTTGGCAAACGCCGCAAGAGGCATGCGTTCTTCATCGCCATGCACGCGACGGTCGTCTTCCTCGGTCATGGGAAATGGCCGCAAACCATAGGCTTGGACATTGTGGAGGCGTAATTGGGCAGAGTCCGTTGCGCCAGTGGACATGAAAGGCAGCACCGGCACACCACCAAATTCCTGCGCAGAGACTTTTGTGATGGTGGAATAAAATTCCGTTTCGATGGAAGAATTGGGGGCGGCCAGTCCGGCATCGGGCTGCAACTCAATGCGAACACTAGGATCGTTGACCAGTTTCCGCAAGTCGTTGAGAAGGGCATCAATGCTGTCGCCGGGCAGCAAGCGGATATTCAGAGTGGCGCGCGCTTCGGAAGGAATGACGTTGGCGCGAATGCCTGCCTGGAGAACGGTCGGAGCTACGGTGTCGCGCATCATGGAATTCCAGAGCGGGCTGGCATCGGATAAGACGCGCTGGGCATGTTCTCCGCGATCGCCTGTATCGATAACGCGCATCCACTTGCCAATTTCGTCGTCTTCAATGGGAGCAAGGGCTTCAAAGTAGCGGCGTGTGATGGAAGTTAGGTGCACTGGGGCGCTATACTCGCCAATTTTCTGAATGGCCGCGGCCAGATGCACGACAGGATTTTCTTTTGTTGGGGTAGACGCGTGGCCACCGCGACCTGTGGCGATCACGGTTGCGTTCATCGAAACTTTTTCACTGGCCTGCACGGCAACGTACTGCACCTTGCCATTCTTGACGACCACCTTGCCACCCTCGTTGAGGGCGTAGACGGCGGCAAACTTGTCCCAATATTTCGCGACGAGAGTTTTAAGGCTGGCATCACCAAATTGCTCTTCATCCGCGGTAGCGAGAAAAATAACGTCGCGATTCAGGCGCGCACTGGCGCGCTTGAGAGCGATAAATGCAGCCAGATTGGCGGCCAACATCCCTTTGTCGTCGGACGCGCCGCGTCCGTAGAGGTAGCCCTCTTTGATGACCCCACCAAAAGGATCCATGGACCACTTGGTGCGGTCGACCCCTACGACGTCCATGTGGGCGACCAGCAGGAGTGCTTTGGAGGGGTCGGGTACTACTGAACTGCGAAGGCGCGCGACAAGGGCACTGCGGCCAGGAGCTACATCCAGAATCTCTGAAGTGATTCCCTCTTTGGTGAGGATAGAAGCGATGTATTTCGCGGCGGCTTGCTCGTTGCCCGGAGGATTGGTGGTGTTAATTTTGACGAGCTGCACCAGCCATTCCTGGGCTTCCCGCGCGAGAGGAGCGGTATCGCCGACGAGCGAATTGCTGGCAGGTATGCCCATGGCAGGGGGATTCTGAGCAATCTGAGCCGGCATCCATTGCGAGCCGGGTCCGCACAGCAAGAGTAGGAGAATCGCGAGACGCGCGCGGATCCAAATCAAAAAACACCCCCAGCGTGAACGGATTTTGCAACGAATAAAAAAACATACTAACATGCCGATTCGATTCGCCCGTTTCTAGGCTGGCCTGGGTTGTCTAATCGACACTCAGGACCAGGTGAGCGGAGAAAAACTCATTGGGGGAGATTTGCATCATACTGTAGACGGACTTTCGGGGGTATTCGATGAGAAATAGCTTCTCCTATGTTTTGGGCAAGATCATTCCAGTCGTGTTCGGCCTGCTGTTGCTGGGATATACCGCCACTGCCCAAGTCCCGGAGGGACCACAATCGGCCGCGCCGCCACAGGCGCAAACAAAGCCGCCACAACAAGCTGCCCCGCCTCAGCAGAAAAAGCCCGAGGAGGCCGGCGTAACAATCTCCGTGGAAGTGCCGGTGGTTACACTGGACGTGATCGCCACAACGTCGAATGGCGACATCATTCCCGGACTGAAGAAAGATAATTTTAGAATTCTGGAGGATGGAGTACCGCAGAGTATCACTAATTTTGCGCCCAGTGACGCTCCGATCACAATGGTGGTCCTGATGGAATTCAGTAACGTTTTCGGGGGCTGGTTCTCCGGCCAAGCGAAATATTGGTCTGATGCGCTGTTTCCCAATTTGAATCAAAAGGATTGGATCGCGCTGGTGACCTTTGACATGAAGCCGCGCATGGAAGTGGATTTCACGCAGAACAAAGACGAAGTGCGGGTGGCAATCAGCCGACTGTACTTTCCCGGATTCAGCGAATCGAATTTGTTTGACGCGGTCCTGGATACCGTAGATCGGTTGAAAGATGTGAAAGGTAAGAAATCGATTCTGTTGATGGCCAGCGGCATCGACACGTTTTCAAAGCATACGTTGGACCAGACCATGAAACTGCTGCGCCAGACGGACGTAACGATCTTTGTGGTCGGCGTCGACAAGCCCATATCCAACTATATGGAGATGCATAGCAGGTTGGGAGGAAGTTCCACCAGGCTCAATTTTCTGCAGGCGGAAAATCAGATGAAAACATTCGCATCGATAACCGGAGGATTTGCCTGGTTTCCACAATTCGACGGAGAGCTTCCAGGAATTATGAGAGATGTGGCGGCGTTCCTGCGGCACCAGTACAGCTTGACGTATACGCCTTCCAATCACACGCCGGATGGGAAGTTCCGTAAGGTAAAAGTGGAATTGGTGGCGCCTGATGGCGGCCCGTTGACGGTGCTGGACCAAAAGGGCAAGAAGCAAAAAATTGTTGTATATGCGCGCGAAGGATATCAGGCCCCGAAGGGCGGAGTGGGCGACTGAGGCAGCGTGGGGGCTCAGTAGCCTTTCGTGAAATCAACGCGATTAAATAATTCCTGTCCAGCAAACCATTTTTCGAGAAGTTGTAACAGCAGTTCGGTTTGGCGCGGCCACAAGCGGTCACTGACAGCGCTGGTGTGCGGTGTGATGAAGAGGCGCGGCGCTTTCCAGAGCGGGCTGTCCAGGGGAAGCGGTTCGACTGCAGTGACATCGAGCGCGGCACCGCCCAAGTGGTTTTGTCGCAGCGCATTCACGAGTGCTGCTTCATCGAGCAGCGCGCCCCGGGCCAGATTGATGATGCGTGCTCCTGGTTTCATACGAGAAAATTCCGCGGCATCGATCAAATGCCTGGTGTCGGGCGTCTCCGGGGCAGCAATCACCACAAAATCGGCTTGAGGTAGCACCTCGGGTAGTTGAGACACAGGCACAATTTTATCAACCAGGCCGCGGGAGTCTGAATTTCCCGAGCGATTCACAGCCCAAACGGACATGTCGAAAGCTTTGGCGCGTCTGGCCAATTCTTGACCGATTGTGCCAAATCCAATGATCAGTAGCACTTTGCCGTTCAGCTCGGTCAATCGTTGTGGCTGATCCCAGATATCCTGCTGACCCCAATGGGCGCGGTCCTGATGACGGACGGAATCTGGAAAATTGCGTGCTAGAGCGAGCAAGAGGCCCATGGCATGCTCGGCCATGGGAGTGGCAAAAATTCCGCGCGGATTGGTGACGGCTATTCCAGATTCGCGGAGTTCGCGATACATCAGTTGCGCGACTCCCGAAGCTGTGGAATGGATCCACTTTAATTTGAGGGCATCTTTGAGTTGCTGAGGACGCAGCGAGTATCCAACAAAAATGTCGGTGTCGGGCAATTCTTGTGGCAGGTCGGTGTAGTCTGGCAAATGGACGACGCGGAGTTTTGGCCAAGACTGGCGGATGGTCTCTGCCATGACCGGTTTCGGGCGCCATTGATCGAAGGGGTGCCAAACGCAGATGGTGAGTTTGGTATTTTCTGGTGTGGGGCGGGGGGCGTTCATATTGTGACGGTCCGAATTAATATTAATTCAGTTCGGCGGAAATGTTGGAGTTGAGTTCCTTCGGCCCACCGGGCCTCAGGATGACACCTTCTTGAAACTTGCGCCACATTGTACCGATCCTTTGAACTTCTGGAATTTAAGATGGAGTTCTCTTGAATTTTTCACCACTCCGAGAATGATCTCCTGCCAAATCCTTCCAATGCGGATTTACGGACTCAATTAGTTCGACTTTCCTAAAGCGCCGCCAACCTTTAATTTGCTTTTCACGACGGATTGCGTCGCGGATGTCGCTAAAAGACTCGAAATATGCCAGCTTGAATAAATTGTATTTTTGCATGTAACCGGTTATGTGCTTGGATTTGTGCTCGAAGACTTTTTTTCCTAGGTTGTTGGTGACCCCCACGTACAGCATTTTGGAAATATTGCTCATGATGTAGGTGCAGTAGATCTTCTCCACTCGCAAACTCCCTGTCATTGTCATCCTGAGTCCGCGCAGTTTGCGGGCGAAGGATATCAACTGCGGCACAGCTTAGAACAGAATCAGGGCGGCGTCAGACTGGAGTTGAGATCCTTCGGCCCAAAACCGGGGCCTCAGGATGACAACATGTTGATTTGTATGCCCTGGGATGCACGTGTTTTCTAGGTTTGTGCTCCGTTGACAGTGTGCGTTCTATTTGATGCGGAGGTCGCGGCCGGTCATGTCGGTCGGCACAGGCTCACCAAGAATGCTAAGCATGGTGGGGGCGATATCGCGCAACGCACCGCCGGGCGACAGTTTCAACCGATCGTTCTCCGTGATGCAGAGCAGCGGAACTGGATTGGTGGTGTGATAAGTATGCGGGCCGCCAGTTGTGGGGTCGATCATGGTTTCCGCGTTTCCGTGGTCCGCGGTGACAATCCACGCGCCGCCGCGTGGCTTCATCGCCTGATAGATGCGGCCAAGGCCGGCATCGACGGCCTCCACGGCCTTGATGGTGGCTTCCAGATTCCCCGAGTGACCCACCATGTCGGCATTGGCATAGTTCATGATGATGGCGTCGAATTCACCTTTCTCAATGGCCTTCACGACGGTTTCGGTGATGCCCGCGGCAGACATTTCTGGCATCAGGTCGTAGGTGGCCACCTTCGGAGATGGCACAAGAATGCGTTCTTCACCGCTGAAAGGCTTTTCCACCCCACCATTAAAAAAATAGGTAACGTGCGCGTATTTCTCTGTCTCGGCACAGCGCAGATTCTTGTACTGCAACTCCTGAAAAACTTGCGCCAGAATGTGCTCCAGCTTTTCCGGTGTAATCACGGCATTCAACCACGACCATTTCTTGTCGTACTTGGTCATGGCCACGTAGAAAAGATTTTTCGGGCGTTTGGGATCCACAAACTTATCGAAATCCGGAGCGGCCAGAGCGTAAGTCATCTGGCGGGCGCGGTCAGCGCGAAAATTGTAGAAAATCACGGCATCATCATCGCGGATGAGGCCGACGGGTGGAGCGGCAGGCCCGGCGCCACGCGTGATTACAATCGGTTTGACAAATTCGTCGGTGACACCCTGTTCGTAGCCTGACTGCAAAGCTTGCACCGGATCATTGCTCCTGGTGTCAGCCATGCCGTGAACGAGAGCGTCGTAGGCAAGCTGAACGCGTTCCCAGCGATTGTCACGGTCCATCGCATAATAACGGCCAACGATGGTGGCAATTTCTCCGACGCCTAGTTCACGCATCTTTTGCTGGAGTCGCCGGACAAAATCGCGGCCGCTATTGGGTGGAGTATCACGGCCATCGGTGAAAACGTGGACAAAAACTTTTTCCACTTTCTCTTTCTTGGCAAGTTCCAGCAGAGCGAACAGGTGCTGAATGTGCGAGTGGACACCGCCGTCGCTGAGCAGGCCGACAAAGTGCAATTGTCGTTGACGCCCGCGTTCCATGGCCTGTTGGAACAGCGGCACCTGGTCCAATTGCTTGTTGGCGATGAGCAGGTCGATGCGCGTGATATCCATGTGCACGACGCGGCCGGCGCCGAGATTCATGTGCCCAACTTCGCTGTTGCCCATCTGGCCTTCCGGTAAACCAACGGCGGGGCCGGAGGTCTGGATCAGCGTGTTTGGAAACTTACGCGTTAATTCGTCGTAGTTTGGCTTGCGTGCAAGGGCGATTGCGTTGCCCTGGGCATCCGCACGGAATCCCCATCCATCAAGAACAGTGAGTACAACTGGTTTTGGTCGCTTGGTCATAGCGAATCAGAATACACGCAAAGAGTTGAACGTGCCATGACAGAAAGCCAAAGTGCGAGTGACATTGCAGGAACCAGGCTGGCGGGCTGACCTTGCGTACAGGTAAATAATTCCCCGAACTGCCCTTCCTTCGAGTCTTTTGTATTGCCGGATTGATTAAACTAAATACGATTGGGGGTATTCAACATGGTTCCCATCGACTGCGATATGTTTGCATTTCTGTGGTCTTCGGCAGCCGTGTTGTTTGGCAGCAAGCAACAACTTCGCAAGAACTCCAGACCAATCCCGGTACGCTACCAGCGACAATTACTGGATGATTCACAACTTACCGAACTGCAGCGGCAATACATTGTCCCACTTGACAAGCAACTGGAAACGCTGGGGTATCGACCTTTCTATACACTTCGTGTGACCAATTACGGATCAAATCTGGTCAGGGGCTACCAAAATCCAGCCGACCCGGCGAGTTGTACGCTCACTATCGTCGAAGTTCAGACAAACGTGAAGGGTTTGGTAGCCGTAAAGAACTCCAGTGCTGTCAATTTTACGACGCGGTATGACGGCGGGAAGGAATTGATTACTCGAAATATGGAATTGAAGTCTGTGATGGAACCCCCTGCTTATAAAATCATGCAAGAGTGCCCGCACGTGACAAACCTGACAGAGCTTAAGAACAGGCATGATACCAAGGCGAAGTCCGTTGGCTTGCCCATTCCGCCGCCACGCGATGTGAATAGTGCGATCACGGAATTTGATAAAGATCACGAATCGTTCAGCAACTATCAACTGCAACAAGGAATCTACAAGCTAAGCCCGAAAGGAGACAGTTACGTAGTGACCGACAAAGCTTTCAGTCGTGGCATTCAAAATCACTTTAATCCGTTTGCGCGCCGAATTTCGATCACTACAATTCTATTTTCAGCGCTAATCGGCGCAGTTTTACCGCTCTATGGAGTCTTGAAGCTGGCTCCCCTTGCGGTGGAAAAATTTGGAACATTTCCACCCGTTTATTCAGCCTGCCACTTTGGCCATACTTATTTGTTACGCACTTACCGGCGTGTTGTTGGGTCTTATTGCGGAATCGCAAAATTACGTATGGATCATGCTGATCACTTACATTCCAGCGCACTTGGTGGCCGGTTGGACGTTCGGAGCCTTTCCCAATAGTACGATTGCGTTCATGGTCAGCTATTTTGTATGTCAGGCAAAGCGCAAGCGGCAGTTGGTGCTGCAATCCTGAATTTGTTGAAGAACCTGGCCTGCCAACTTCTTCACGTCTAGGCAACGAAGGCGCGCAAAGCCGCGAGCAGCCGTTCGATTTCATCCATGGTGTTGTAATGGACCAGACCGATACGCAACAGGCCGCCCTGCGATTCAACGCCGAGGCGTTCCGTAAGATTTAAAGCGTAGTAATTTCCATCCCAGGTAAAGATGCCTCGCTCGCCAAGGAAGGTGGCAATCGCTGTGGGATTGTGATTGCCAATTCGCAGCGACAGTGTAGAACAGCGCTGGTCAAACCGTTTTGGATCCGTGATTCCGTAGATATGCACATCAGAAATACTCTGCAGCCCATCGATCAAACGAGAGACCAATCGCGTTTCGTATGCGACGGTCGAAATGTAAGCGGCCGCGAGTGCTTCGCGCCGGGTTTTCACCATGGGATCGCAATGGCGGCCGAGTTCCGCCAAGTAATCCACCGCGCCGCCAATGCCTGCGATTAATTCGTGAACCTGTGTTCCAGTTTCCCAGCGCTCGGGTACCTGTTCTGTGGCGGGCCGAACTTTGTAGGGGCGCAGGCGCTGCAGATGTTCACGCTTGCCGTAGAGCGTGCCCATGTGCGGGCCGAAAAATTTGTAGGGAGAGCAAACCAGGAAGTCGCAGTCGAGCCCTTTAACATCGATCAAACCGTGGGGGCCAAAGTGCACCGCATCAACGTAGACCATGGCGCCCGCCCAATGGGCCAGTTTGGTTATTTCCGCAATGGGATTGATGGTTCCCACAGCATTGGAAGCATACGTAACCGCGACAATTTTGGTTTTCGGGCTGAGCTTGCGTTTGAGGTCGTCCAGATCGAGAGTGCAATCGGCTTCGTGAATGTCCACCTGGCGAATGATTACGCCCTTTTCTTCCAGAGCCTTCCACGGAGCAAAATTTGCGTCGTGATCCAGAGTGGTAAGGAGAATTTCATCGCCCTGGTTCAGTTCGCGCGCAATGGAGCGCGAAATCGAAAAGGTGATGGTGGTCATGTTCTGGCCGAAAACAACTTCATCTTTTTCGCAATGAAAGAAATCGGCCATGGCCGCGCGGGTGTTGGAAATCATCTGGTCGGTGCGTTGGCTGGTGAGGAACGCGCCGCCGGTGTTGGCATTCGAACTCATCAGATAGCCCTGAATGGCGTGCATCACCTGCGTAGGAACTTGCGTGCCGGCAGGACCGTCAAGAAAGGCGGCAGGCAGGCCGTTAATCTGCCTCTGCAAAGAAGGAAACTGCGAGCGTACCCAGGCAATATCAAGCGGATTGGTGGACGACAAAGTGACTCCGTTGCTACAAATGCTGTATTGAAAGCCTGTAAGCTAGTTTCTCACAGAGATGCTGCGGAGTGAACGTGCCAAATGCGTGGTTGAGTGGAAAGCGTTGGGTGCGTGCTAACATCGTAAGCGAAGTCACCCACTCATGCCGGAACGGCGCCGGCTATCAACTCCGCGCCGTGGTACACCATCGAGGTATCCCTTGTCAGAAACCTTTTCCGCGACGGACCGCACCAGAGTTGTGCGCGAAGCAAATCGAGCCGTTTACGACCGTGAGGCCATTTATAGAATTCTGGACGAGGCATTCACCTGTCACATTGGCTTTGCAGTCGATAGCCAGCCGTTCGTAATTCCCACTATGTTCGCCCGCGTTGGTGATGCGATTTATTTCCACGGGTCGGCGGCCAGCCGGACACTGCGGGGCATCAGTGGTGGACTTCCCGTTTGCATCACCGTGACGCTCTCGGATGGACTGGTGCTGGCGCGCTCAGTGTTTAGTCACTCAATGAATTACCGTTCCGTGGTTGCTCTCGGCAAAGCGACATTGATTGAGGAACCGGCAGAGAAGTTGGCAGCGCTTCGCGCGTTCACTGAGAAGCTGATCCCGGGGCGATGGAACGATGCGCGACAGCCAAACGAGAAGGAACTGAAGTCCACGAGCATCCTGAAGCTGCCATTGACGGAAGTTTCCGCGAAAGTGCGCGTGGGAGACGTCGAAGACGATGCGCCGGATTATGAACTGCCGGTATGGGCGGGCGTGATTCCACTTCGCCTGGTGGCGGAGAAAGCAATCAGAGACAGCCGCTGCGACGAGTCGATTCCGACTCCCAACTATGTGTTGCGCTATCACAGGTGAGCCATGGGAGACTTTACTCCAGCACCGGTTAAAACGATCGTACCGATGGCAGCACTAGAGGCGTTGGACATCCGCGTGGGCACGATTGAACGCGTGGAAGAAATTCCGCGTTCAGAGAAATTAATGAAGTTGACGGTGGACTTTGGCGATCACAAGCGAACAATACTTGCCGGCATTCGCAAGGAAAGAGAAGATCCCAGGGAAATCGAAGGCAAACAGGCCCTATTTGTCCTGAATCTGGAACCTAGGACAATGGCGGGAGAAATTTCACAAGGGATGTTGTTCGATCTCGGTTACGCGGACGGCGTGCGGCCCGCATTGGCAATGCCAGAGAGACCTCTGCCTGATGGCACGCGCGCGGGATAATTCGCGAAGAACAATTCAGGGCTGAACCGCTCGCAGGAAGTCTGCAAGTAAGCCATAACCGGTAGCCTCGACACCAGGATTGTGTTCCACTATCGACAATCCAAAAACATCCAGATCGAAGCGTATCGCGGAACTGGTGCCTTCCAGGCCGGCCATGGGATCGGACACGAGAAGAAGCTCTGGCCCTACACGACAATCAACGCCATCGCCGCGGCGTTCCGCGCGGCAAACCAATTTAAAGCGCATGCCCGCAGAGCGCACGGAGCGGATTTTTTCTTCGCTAAGATCGCGAATGCCGGTGCACTGTACCTGATCGATTCGCGTTGGCACTCCCATCAGAACGGTGGCAAGCGCCGCGACTTTGATCGCGGAGTCCCAGCCGTCGAGGTCCTGTGACGGGTCAGTCTCCGCAATGCCAATGGATTGCGCGCGCTTTACGGCTTCGTCGAAGGAACGTCCTTTTTCTACTTCTGTTAGAACCACGTTGGTGGTCGAGTTCAGCACGCCGGAAAATCCGCGCAATTCTGTGAGGGGAAGACCCAAGGGAAAGAGAGAAAAGATGGGCACGCCGTCCATCACCGTGGATTCGAACAGGAAGCGGCGGCCCTTCTCTTTTGCAAGTGTCATTAGTTCGCGATAGGCAAACACAATGGGACCTTTATTCGCGGAGATGGCGTGTGCCCCGGATTCCAAAGCAGAGACAATATGATCGATGGCCGGCTGGCCAGTCTGCACATTCAGCGAACTCGCCTCGAAGAGCACATCAGCTTTCGCCCGCTCCAGCCACTCTCGAACATTTCGCGACGGATGAGCCGTGTTCGGGAAGTGTCCACTGAGCACGGCAATTGGATTGAGTCCATCAGGATCCGCAATCCAACCGATGCGCCGCGAAGCAACTCCCGTCAGGCGCCAGCGTACGTCATGTTTGCGACGCAACTCCGTTTCTTTGGAAATAAGCAGCCGCAAAAGGGCGCGGCCCACATGGCCAAAGCCAACGATGGCGAGGTTGTACGAAGGAATGGCAATTCTCCCCAGTGGCGCTGGTTGCTGGCGCCGCAATCAAAATGCGTAGTGAAAAATTGCTCAGTGAATGGCCGACAATCTCGCCGCAGCATCGGAGATCAACTGAGATTCGTTCTCCAATACCTTGGCGACTCGCGCGGCGGCTTCCTCGGCCTGCTTCCATTTTTTCTGTTCCAAGCCTTCGCGCACCGCGGGAATTGCCTTTGCCGCATAGCCAGTATAGACACCGGGAGCATACAGTTCGTGCTTGTACCAGAAGCGCCCGGGTAGACCTTCGGGTGTGGTGAGTTTGTGCTCGCTTTGCATCAGCAGTGCATTCACTTCCTGCAGCGAACTGGAGGCAAGGGCCGCTCCACCGTTGGCGCTGGCCCGCTCCAGGACCTTCTGGTATTCGGCCGAACTGCGCTGCAAAGACTCGACGGCGTTATCCAGTGGAGCAAAATTGATGTACGGCGGCATTTCTTCTTTCTTCGGAGTTACCCAGGCAAGCTTGGGGTCGGAAGTGGCCTCAAAGAATCCATCGCCGATCTGCTGGTTCTTGCGGCGAATTTCTTCGCGTTGATCTGCAGAGAATTTCTTTACCTCGGTAACGTACATCTTCACGTCATCGGCGAAATCCGCAAACTGCAAGGGAAGCAAATCGGCGTCAGCGATGCGCATGATGGCGGTTCCACCGGCCTGCGCGAGTGCGCGTCCGTACACGAAATTGGTATCGCTGAAATGGGTGTACCAGTAAAAATCATCGTAGATGGAGTGATAGATGCCACCCCCATCTTCACCACCAAAGCCAATCCCGAGCGAGGCTACGCCGGCGAAATTGATGAATGGCGCATGGTCGGAGCCGCCACCCAGCATGTCTAAGCGGAGGTCGTGGCGGTTGCGTATCTCGTTCTGCGCGTCGGGTGTTTTCGCGTCGACAATTTCCTTCATCTGCTCGCGCTTCCAAATGGAGAGCTTGGTTTCGGGGTCCTGAACGTCGCGGGCAACGTCGTTAATGAAGTGCTCCAGGCTGTGCGAACCTTCCAGTCCAAAATAGCCGCGAGAGTTGCTGTCTGAATTGATGTACACAACAGCGTGTTTGCGCAACTCGTCAGCGTGCGTTTCCACCCACTCTGTGGAGCCGAGCAATCCGGGTTCCTCGCCATCCCACGCACAATAAATAATAGTGCGCTTCGGCTTCCATCCCTGTTTCACCAATTCGCCCAGAGCACGCGCCTCTTCCATTACCGCGATCATTCCGGAGATTGGATCTTCAGCTCCGTTCACCCACGCGTCGTGATGGTTGCCGCGAATGACCCATTCATCGGGATTTGTAGAGCCGGGAATTTTGCCGATTACGTCGTACAAAGGCTTCATATCCCAGTTAGAAAAAACTTTCAGGTGCACTTTTGCAGCGCCCGGTCCCAGACGATAGGTGATCGGGAGGCCGCCCTGCCAATTGCGCGGAGCGACTGGTCCGGTGATGGCCGACAATAGTGGTTGTGCATCCGCATATGAAATGGGCAGGACGGGAATCTTTGTGAGGGTTTGGGCTTCTTTGATGGGTACACGCTTGGCGTCGGCGGTTGCCCCAATTCCTGGAGTCAGCGGATCGCCCATATATACGGAACTATCCTGCACACTTCCCCGCTGCACGCCTTCCTGCGGGCGATAGGCTCCCTTCGGAAACACCTCGCCGCCGGCGTAGCCGTCATCGCGAGGATCAGAGTAGATGATGCAGCCAATGGCGCCGTGCTCCGCGCCAACCTGCGGCTTGATGCCGCGCCAGGAATGGCCATAGCGAGCGATGATGATCGCGCCTTTCACGGAAATTCCGCGACGATCGAGAACTTCGTAATCCTCTGGCAATCCATAATTCACATAGACCAGTGGCGCCGTCACGTCACCATCAATCGAATAAGCGTTATAGGTGGGCAACTGCTCCGCGGGCTGATTCGATGTGGGATCTTCCGGAACGACAGGCTCCTGGAGCTTGGCGGTAAAATGCGGGCCACCATCGATTAACTCGACGAGCCGTTCCTTCGGTGTGGGGAATAAAACGCTGAACGTTTCGATGTGCGTGTCCAAGCCGAACTCCTTGAACTTTGCGGCGATCCATTCCGCGTTGTCTTTGTCGTAAGGGGAGCCAACGTTGTGCGGCCTGGCAGAAAGCCGTTGCATAGACGCGCGGAGATTCTCAGGATTCGGGATAGCGCGCAGCTTTTCTTCCCATTGGCGCTCGACACGAGAAGATTCCGCGGAGTAGCCGTACAGAGGAGTTTCATCTGCCACAACATGAGATTTGATTGGGGCCAGGCTGATTCCGGCACAGACTCCAGCTAATAAAATACGTCGGAACGAATTATTCAATGTGAACTCCCTCAAAAATGTCTGACGAAGATTATTTCCTGAATACCGAACTTCCGCAAGAAACGATTTGGTAGATAGACTGTTCTGCGTAGAAAATGGTTTCAGCCAGTATTGAGTTTGTGACGATTCAGGCGCAGAACCGTTAGCCCTGCTAGAAACATTATGATGGCGACGCTCACGAGTCCCGCTCGAAAACTACCCGTGGCATGTTTCAGGTAGCCAATCCAGTAAGGACCAAAACCGCCGCCCAAATTTCCTATGGCGTTGATGAGCGCAATGGCAGGAGCAGCCGTTGCCGCTGCCATGGTGGTCGAAGCCATGGCCCACAGCGGTCCCGCCATGGAGGAAGAGGCGGAAAGCGCGAGGGCAAACGCAATAATGCTGACGATGGCTCCGGTGGAAAAACCAGCGGTAAGCAACGCCAACGCGCCCACAAATGCGGATAGAGCGATATGCCAGCGGCGTTCGAGAGTGCGGTCGGAGTGCTCTCCAAGGGTGACCATGATGACAGTGGCCACCAAGTAGGGGATGGCAGACAAGAATCCCAGCACAATGTTGGAAAAACCGCTTACCGATTTCAACGCGCTAGGCAGCCAGAGGCTTACGCTGTAGGTACATGTATTCAATCCAAAGAAAACCAGCGCGAAGCCCCACAGATTCGGATTGAAGAGCCAAGCGTTGCCAGTGTTTGCCACGGGAACCTTTGCCAAACGTTCTTCTTCCTGAAGCTCGCGAAGAAGGCGGCCTTTTTCTTCATCCGTCAACCAGCGAGTGGTTTTCGGGCCGTCGCTTAGGTACATGAATGCGGCAACGCCAAGCAAGATCGCAGGCAGTCCTTCTATCAAGAACATCCACTGCCATCCGGCGAGGCCACCGCGATGGTTCCAATCAAGCAGAGCGCCAGAGATGGGGCCGCCGATCAAGCCGGAAATTGGCCCGGCGGTAAGAAATAACGCGATTACTCCCGCGCGGGCATAAGAGGGGAACCAGCTTCTGAGGTAGAAAACGACGCCGGGGAAAAATCCAGCTTCCGCGGCACCCAATAAGAATCGCAGCGAATAGAACGTTTTAGGCGAATCGATAAACAACATCGCGGAGGAGACGATTCCCCAGATCACCATCAGCGTGGAAATCCATCGGCGGGCACCGATACGCCGCAGCACCAGATTGCTGGGCACTTGAAAGAAAAAATAACCGACGAAGAAGATGCTGGCCCCCAGACCATAGACCGCATCGCTGAAGCCGAGCTGATCTTTCATCTGAAGCGCGGCAAATCCCACGTTGATACGGTCCAGATAGGCGACGACATATAGAAGGAAAAGAAATGGCAGAAGCTTCCAGCGAATCTTGGTCAACAGACGCTTCATCAAATGTGCGTGGTGGGGTGCTTCGGCGATTTTTTCCAGGATGGTGGCGACAATTTCTTCGGGAGTATCCCGCAGGTCGACGACAAGGGCATCGTGAGGCTCCTGCAAGACGGCAAACTGGTCGGCGAGAATCGACTCTCCCGCGAAATGGCCTTGGCGTGCCTGGAGGCGGCTTCGGATCAGTTCGAATGTGCCTTTCAAGTAGATGAACTGCACTTTCAGTCCGGCGGATAGGATTTCGCGGTACTCATCTTTAAGAGCCGAGCACGCGAGGACGGCATTCTCTCCCGCTGCATCCTTCCCTTGAAGTTCCGCGTGTATAGCGGCAAGCCACGGAATGCGATCTTCATCGGTGAGCGGTATTCCCTGGTGCATTTTCGCTTTGTTGACGGGAGAGTGAAATTGGTCAGCTTCCAGAAACGCCCAGCCCAACTTCGCCGCCAACAATTCCGCGACGGTGGTTTTTCCAGACCCCGTTACACCCATCACAATGTAGATCATGGTTTTCGAGCTATTTGGCAGCGCCGCGAGTGTCCCCCAAATCCGCGCACAAGTCCAGCAAACGCTTGCGAATTAGGATAGTATCCGCTCGGTCAGATTACGACAAAAGCATCGCAGGGGCACCGTGAATACAAAAGCTGCCGCAGTGAAAAAAGCCGGCCTTCTCTCCTTCGTGTTCGTGATGTTTTCCTACACCACGGGCGGCCCTTTTGGGATGGAAGAGATGGTAACGACCAGCGGACCGGGGCTAACGCTGATCTATTTGCTGGTCATTCCATTTTTCTGGTGTATCCCGGTTTCCTTGGTGGCAGCTGAACTGACCACAGCGATTCCCGTGGAAGGCGGCTTTTATCGCTGGGTGCGAGCAGGCTACGGAAATTTCTGGGGCTTTCTGGCAGGCTGGTGGAATTGGAGCGCTTCCTGGCTGCTGGGGGGAACGTATGCTGTTCTGTTCAGCGACTATCTGGCCATCTATTTTCCATCCCTGACCGGATGGAAGCACTATTTAATTTCCGTAGCGTTAATCTCACTGTTGGCATACATCAACATTCGGGGCATTCAGATGGTGGGAGCTGTTTCCACTATTCTGGAATTCTCCGTACTGATTCCCGTTTTGCTGCTTTGCGTGATCGCCGCCACGCAATGGCACCACAATCCATTTCATCCGTTTACGCCGCCCCAAGTGCCTCCGTTCAAGGTGTTCGGTGTCGGCCTGGCGTTAGGTTTATGGCTCTATTCCGGGTATGAGCAGTGTTCCAGCGTGGCGGAAGAAATTGAGAATCCCCAGCGCAGCTATCCTCTTGCCTTGGCGATCGTCGTGCCCCTTTCGATGGCAGTTTATTTCTTCCCCGCGTTTTTTTCACTGGCGGCGCTTGGCAACTGGCAAGACTGGAACACCGCCTATCTTTCCACTGCAGCGAAACTGATTGGAGGAAGCTGGCTGGGCTTTCTGCTGACCATCGCGGCGATGCTTGGAAACGTGTCGTTGTTGAATGCTACGGTGCTCACGAGCACGCGGATGCCTTCGTCGATGGCCGAAGATGGCTATTTGCCGGTGGTTTTTGCTGCGAAGCATCCGAAATTCGGCACGCCGTGGATCGCAATTCTGATTTCATCGGCAGTCTATGGGTTGCTGGCTTTTCATACTTTGGCACAACTGCTGACAGTATACGTGTGGTTGCGCACCCTCGTTACGGTGCTCACGGTGCTCTCTGCATGGAAGCTGCGCAAAAAATTCCCAGAGATGAAGCGGCCGTTTGTGATTCCGGGAGGGCGCGCCGGGCTAGCTTATGTGGTGATTGCCCCGATATTGATGGGGATTCTCGCTCTGGTCTGCAGCGATCCGTTTGCACTGAAGTGGGGGCCGGTTCCGGTGTTGTTCGGGGTGGTGGCGTATTTCGCTTTCCCCAAGTCGAAGTCATTCTCGAACGAGTCATCCACATAAAATTGCTTCAGCAGTATCACGTGAGCCAGTCCAGCACCCTGTAATACGCTCCGGCCAAAGGCAACGCCCAGGTGTTTCCGCTTCGCAACCCAATGGGCGCGCTGGGAAAAGAGATCTTGGTGAACGGATTGTCGTCGGCATCTCCGCAGACTACGCCGGCAAGTTTCGCGCCCATCCAGGTGGCTGCGGCGACGCCGTGCCCCGCAAATCCCATGGCGAAGTGCATTTCATCGATTTTTCCGGAATGCGGCATCACATCGAAGGCAAAATCCAGCGTGCCGCCCCACACGAACTCCACTTTTGTGTGCGCAAGTTGTGGATAGACTTCGATCATTCCTCGACGCAGGAGTTCCGCACTCTCGCGTACGGTGCTTTCCGATTCCGGAAAAAACGCGGCGCGGCCGCCGAAGAGCATGCGGTTATCCGGCGTGAGCCGATAGTAGTAGAGAAAGTGTTTGGAGTCGTAAATCATTCGGTTCCGCGGGCTAAGCTCATGCGCTAGATCTGCAGAGAGTTTTTCCGTCGCAATTATGTAAGAACCTATGGGAATCAGCTTCTTTTGCAGTGCGGGTGTGGCTTTGGTGGTGTAGGCGCCGGTGGCGAGAATCACCTCCTTGGCGCTGAGATTGCCTCGCGTGGTTTCCAACTGGAAGCCGCGACTGCCCCCGGCGGCGGCCTTGCAGCTTACACGAGTAACACGCGCATGGTCATAAAGGTCTGCGCCGGCACGTTGTGCGGCCGCGGCCAGTCCGTTGACGTATTGCGCGGGATTCACGCTTGTGCTGGCCTCATCGACCATTCCGCCGTGATAGATGTCCGAGCCAATTTCAGCACGCAATTTGCTTTTCGGAATAATGTGTAGTTCGTGATTAAATTCTCGCTTGATTTCCGTCGCCGCTGCCGCGTAAGCATCGAAATGGGCTTTCTTACAGGCCACTTCCAGGTGGCCACAGCGGGCCAAACTGCACGCGATTCCCTCTTTTTTTACGATCTGCTCGACGAGATGAATCGATTCCAGTGACGCGGCGTACATACGGTGTACGGCGTCTCGCCCATAGCGACTGATCAGCGTTGGCACGGGGAGCTTCATTCCCGTGAGCACCATGCCGCCGTTGCGGCAACTCGCTCCCCAGCCTAGCGTTTCCGCCTCCAAAACAAGCGTACGCACGCCACGCTTGGCCAAGGTTCGCGCGGCGGAAAGTCCACAGAATCCTCCGCCAATTACGGCAACGTCCGTACTTTCCGGAAGTGGATCATGGGGCGTCTTCGTCGGGGCCTCGACTGTCTCCAACCAGTAATTCGTCTCTTTGATGCTCATAGGAGTGTGCGCTGGATTCTAACATCCACGCGTTACACGGGCAGAACTTTGTAGCGGACAGCTTAAGGTGGCGCCACAGTTAGCTGGGCTGAAGCCCAGCGCCTACATTCGGAAGGAACCGATCTGAAGATCGACCACTACATGGCGAACCCAAGAGCAAAGTCAGGAGTGACTGTGCCACCCGCGGCCGCTTACACGCTGCGCAGAATGATGTGGGTGATTTCCGGCGGCACGCCGAGGCGCACGGGAGCACCGACTGTGCCGAGGCCACGATTCACGTACAGGGCCGACAAACCATTCGGGGCGTTGGGCATCAGCTTGATCGTTTCGCCCATGCGCTTTGGCACGTCGGGCATCATCGCGGGGCGGTGATACAGGCCGGCAATATAGTCAGTGATGAAACGCGCCGGGCTGAGGCTGACATCCAGAATTTCCACATTGACCTGCCCGCCATGGGTATGGCCGGAAAGGGTAAGTTCCACACCGAGTTCTGCGGCACGATTAAATGCGTTGGGATTGTGTGACAGCAGAATGTTAGGCATATCGCGGCGTACCAGCGGCTCCAGATTCGAGAGCATCTGCTGCTTGCGGCCACTGGGCGTCCGTTCGCGTTGATAATCCACCCCGATCAGGTTCAACTGTCCACCCTTGTAATTGATGATGGCGTTTTCTCGCCGCAGCAGCTTCATCCCAGCCCGTTGATAAAGCCGTTCGGCAATATCTTCGGCCCGGGCATAAATTTCGTGATTGCCATTGCATCCGTAGACGCCCAGAGGAGCGTAGAGATGGCGAACCTCATCGACGCATTCCGCGATGGGGTCATGAATACCGGTAATCAGGTCGCCGGTAACCACGGCCAGATCGGCGCCAAGATCGTTGGCCATATCGACGGCGCGGCGCACCGATTCGCGTGTCATATAGCCGCTCAAATGGATGTCGCTGATCTGCACGATTTGCATGCCATCGAGTTGCGACGGCAAATTGGTGATGGGGACTTCCACACGCCGAACTTCATACCGCAAGCGCTCTGCAGCATATCCATACATCACACCGAGAAAAGGCGCTGCGCCGGCAACCACGCTGGCAGTTCGAAAAAAAGTACGGCGGGAAGGATCCGGCACAAAATCCTGGATGGTGGCTGTGTGTGTAGGCGAAGTATCAGGAAGCGCAGCAGGCGCTGGCTTATGAAAACGATGCCAGAGCCACTCAATACCATGTACTGCTTTGACGGCCAGGAATCCAGCCAGTGCGCCGGCAAACCATAGCCCCGTGAAGGCGGCCACCGGCGAGTGTTGGGGTAGAATCCGCCCGTGATCTTGCCGCAACGCATCTACGAGGGACAAGAGAATGACTACCCAGCCGGATAGATAGAGCATCCGGATGCCTACCCGCAGCCAGACGCGGCCCCAATTGGAAGTGACCCTCCACAGCCCGCGATACCAGAATCTCTGGGAAAGGTATAGTGCGCCAAAAATGAGCAGGAGAATCGCGATACGCAGCAAAAGCCAGGTCCAATTCAATGACGCGGCCCCCTCAGCCGTATCCCTTAAGAATAGCACGCCGGGGCGTGCCAATCAGGCACATACAAGCCCCTTGCTTTCAGGAAGTAAACGGCCACCCCTCCGGGGGCATTCCATCGTATGATGTGGCCCATCCCTTAGCCCGGCAATTTAGGTGGTCGGTTGAAGGAGACTTTTCAACGCGGAATTGCGTATAGACCACATAGGATGGCCATTTCGTCTCGTCACCACAAATTCAAGGAGAGCACCAATGAAGCGATCGACGTTTGTTGCAGCCGTTCTGCTGGTTGCCTGTTTTGCTGTCTTGCCGGTTCGAGCCCAGGATACGAAGAAAGCGGAACCTCCCAAACCTGCTTTGGGGCCTTCTGCCGCCCTGCTGGAAGAATGGAATGACACCGGACGTAAGTTGATCGCGATGGCCGAAGACATGCCCGAAGATAAGTACGACTACAAACCAAAGCCGGAGATGCGCTCCTGGCTTGGCCAACTGGCGCACGCGGCGCAAGGCAACTACTACTTCATCAATCCAGTGCTGGGAAAGCCACTTCCAAAAGATGATCCGGATATGTCGGAGCTGAAGACCAAGGCGCAAGTTGTCGCGTTCGTGAAGAAGTGCTTTGCCGACGGTGCTGATCTGATCAAGGCAAAGGGCGATGCGGAAATGTCCAAGAGCTATCAGTTGGGCCCGCAGATGTACAGATTTGACGCGCTTGCGTACAGCCTGATTGGACACGCCCATGAGCATTATGGCCAGCTTGTTGTTTACTATCGCCTGAACGGGATGGTTCCACCGGAATCGCGGCCGAAGAAGTAGGAAGTGGGAAGTTTTAAGTAAGGCGCGTGTTGCTGAATCAAGAAAGCCCCACAGTAATCTCACTTGTGGGGCTTTTTCTTGGGTTGCCCCGATACGGCAAGCACTCCAAGATTGTCATCCTGAGCGGAGCGTCGCTGAAGTTGCGGCGCGCAGTCGAAGGATCTCACTCAAAAGTGAGATCAGAGAACCAAATATGGACGGGCTGGGTTATTTTTAACCGGCCGCCGTCCCAGCAATGCCCTTCCGCAGGAGTTCTGCTAGCTGCTCAGGATCGCCGACGGGTGGTAAGCACGTAGCGCCGGTGCAGACCAGAGCGACTGGCTTGTCTTTTGGCAAATGCGGCAAGGTAAGCCGCAACGCCGCCGGCAGATTTTCCAGCGAGGACTCCGGTGTCACGCGGAGAACGGCTTTGCCCAACCGGAATACGCTGTACGCCGCATCTTCCAACTTCTGCGAGGCCTCATCTCCAATGGAGCCGGTGATAACTACCTGTGTGGGATGCTCCGCAAACAAAATTGCGGCCAGTCCGAAGGTCGATGCGAATAGCCCAAATTGCGGAGCGACGCCTGCAAACGCTTCCAAGGTTTTCTTAGCCCAGCCGTAATACTTCTGGTCGTCGGTGTAGGCATGCATTCGCGTAAGCGCCATGATGGCCGCGGAATTTGCGCCCGGCGTGGGCGAATCTTGGAACGGTTTACGGCGGACTTCGAGACCGCCCATCGGCGGAGCATCCGAGGCACGGTCGAAAAAGCCACCGCCATCGGCATCGCCGTACTTCTCGATGGCAACATCCAAGGTGCGCTGTGCGGCCCGGAAATATTTCCCGTCGAGCGTTGACTCGTACGCATCCAGCAGCGCGAGGACACCGAAGACCTGATCGTCCAGTGATCCGCGCAACGCAGGCCCACCAATCCGGTGCCCGAAGCCCTGGTCCTCGCTCCACGCTTCACGCAGCATGCGATCGAGTGTCTTCAATGCAAAGGCACGGCAATCATTCCTCATCCACTCCATGGTGAGTCCGCGAGAAGCCTCCAAATATGCGGACACGAACATCGCGTTCCAAGCGACATACATGGTCTTGTCGACAAACGGCGTTTGGCGTCTAAACCTTGCCTCCATCATCTTCTTTTCGGCCTTCAACTTGGTAACTACGATTTCATCTGGGTCGCGCCCTAGCAGTTTCCCGATTTCTTTGAAGCCTCGCGCAATCCACAATACGTTCTTCGCCTGGTTGTGGTGCATCTCGCCATGCGCTTCGATGTCGTAGTACAACTCGATCACTCGTGATTCTTCGGGAGTGAGCACGGCCCGGACCTCCTCCAATGTCCAAGTAAAATAATCACCGTCATCGTCGAGGGAAACATCCGCATCCTGACTGGCGTAGAATCCTCCATTTTCCTGATCGGACAGAACCTGATTCACCCAGAGCACGATTCGGGCCGAGGTATCGTCAAAAGAGGCTTCCCAATCCCGATTCGCGCTGACTTTTGGGGCATGCAAATAGTTCTTCAGCAGTTCCGAATTGTCGTAGCTCATTTTCTCGAAGTGGGGCACCAGCCAGCGTTCATCCACGGAGTAGCGGTGAAATCCGCCGGCGAGCTGGTCGTACACGCCACCCTTGGCCATTTTTTCGAGTGTGGTCTCCACCATGGCTAACAGGTGCTTTTCGCCGGTCTGGCGGTATCGCTCCAGCAATAAATCCACGGCGGAGGCATGGGGAAATTTCGGCGCGCGGCCAAATCCGCCATTTTTGATATCAAACAGTTGCGTGATGGAACCGATCTGTTCATCCACAATGCCGAGATTGAATTCGGCGCGCGCGCCCTTGAATGCTTCGCCATTGGCCACCGCATCCGCAAGCGCTTCGGCGGTCTTGGTCAAGTCTTCTCGCTTGTTCTTGTACGCATCCGCAACCGCCAGCAGAACGCGGCGAAATCCCGGGCGATTCATCTGATCTTCCGGCGGATAGTACGTACCACCATAAAACGGTTTGCCGTCGGGCATCAGGAAACCGGTCAACGGCCAGCCACCCTGCCCGCTAATGGCACTGATCGCGGCCTGGTAGCGCGCATCAACATCGGGACGTTCGTCGCGGTCCACCTTCACCGGCACAAAATGTTCGTTGATCAACTTGGCGATTTCGGGATTTTCGTAGCTCTCGCGGTCAATCACGTGGCACCAGTGGCACCACACTGCACCGATATCGAGCAGGATCGGCTTGTCGTTGCGCGCGGCGTGCGCGAACGCCTCGGAACCCCATTCGAACCACTCGATAGGCTGGTGCGCCGCAGAACGAAGATACGGACTGGCGGAGTCTTTCAATCTGTTCTCAGTCATTTCAGCGTGACTCCAATTCCGTTTGGATTGTGATTCCTGGCGAGGCAGCGGCAGCGGTTATTTACGGCTTGAATCAAGAATTCTAGAATTCGCGTTCACTACTGCAGTTGATCTCCGGGCCCCAGATCCCGAGGGTCCAACGGCTTCCTTCCCCCATAACCCTCATCCTGCCGGTGATAGTAGCGGATGCGATCTTCGCCCAGCTTCCAGCACAAATACACTTCCTCATTGTTGATGATCGAGGGAAAGTCCAACAGCCCGACATCGAGATCCTTGATCAGGCAGCCCGTCGATAAAATCTTTTCGAGATTCGTTTTCATGACTTCCGCAAGACTCTGGTGCTCCATGCGTTTTTGCGCCAGCTTGGCATAGGGCACCAGCACGCCGCCCATCATAAGGATGCGCGTGGCCACCGCCTGCAGTTCTTGCTCGAGCTCGGCGAGCTTTTTGCGCGCCCCGATCGCCTCGATCAGGAACGGTTCCAGCTCTCGTCGCGTCCGCTCCGCCTCTGTCAGCGAAAACAGCCGCTGCGGCTGCTCCGGCAACTCTTCCTGTTCGTCGTCGTTTTCGGCCATTCGCTCTCCGAACTGCTCAACTCAGCCATTACCCAACATCAGATCAATGCAAGGACAGCATGCGCTCCAGCGCAATCTTCGCAAAATGCCGGGTACGCTCGTCAACCGAAATCTGATTCACCACGTTTCCCGCCACAAGATTTTCCAGAGCCCACAACAGATGCGCGGGCGTGATCCGAAACATTGTGGTGCAAACGCACATGCTGGAATCCAGCGACATCACTTTGTGGTCGGGCAATTCCTTCGACAGGCGATTCACCAAATGGAGTTCTGTGCCGACCGCCCACTCCGTCCCCGGCGGCGAAGCCACAATGGCGCGGATGATTCCTTCGGTCGAGCCAATCTCATCGGCTGCCTGCGCTACTTCAAAACGGCACTCCGGATGGGCAATCACGCGAATTCCGGGATGTTCCTTGCGCACGCGCACCACGTGCTCTGGCAAGAACCGCTGGTGTACGGAGCAGTAGCCCTTCCACAAAATTACTTTTGCATTGCGAAGAGTGTCTGCCGTGTTTCCACCGAGTTCCTGGTACGGATCCCAGACCACCATCTCGTCCAGGGGAATGCCCATGCGAAAGCCGGTGTTGCGCCCGAGGTGTTCGTCGGGCAGAAACAGGACTTTTTCACCACGGGCAAACGCCCACTTCATCACCGCTGCCGCATTCGAACTGGTGCAAGCCGAGCCGCCATGCTCGCCGGTGAACGACTTGATCGCGGCCGTAGAATTCATATACGTGACCGGAATAATCTTGCTGGTATCGAGCACGCCGCCCAACTCACGCCAGCAGGCTTCCACTTGGCCAATGTCGGCCATGTCGGCCATAGAACAGCCCGCGTTCAAATCTGGTAGCACCACGATTTGCTGGTCGTGACGCAAAATGTCCGCGCTTTCCGCCATGAAGTGGACGCCGCAAAACACGATGTACTTGCCATTGGCTTCGGCGGCCTGCTGTGACAGTTTCAGCGAATCGCCGCGGAAATCTGCGAACTTTACCACTTCATCGCGCTGGTAGTGATGGCCAAGAATCACCACGTCTTTGCCCAACTTGGCCTTGGCTGCGGCAATGCGCTCGTCGAGCGTGTTGTCTGGCACCAGCAGGTAGGAATCGAAGTCGCAGCCAACGCCCTTTTCAATTTCGGGTGCGCGAAGCGTAGCCGGCTGCTCAGTTCCGGCCAGCGATGATTTCGATATTTGGGTAAGGCTTGCCATATACATTTCCCACTACTAGGCTACATCTTTGTGATGTTGATTAGATGAATTTTTGGGCTCTCCGGTGAGATTCGCCATTGAGAGGCCGGGCCGTCCTTGGCGCTCATCCCCCGATAAAAACCATGGTCCGCGAAGGCGGCACGAAACCCGGTTCGTTGATGCGATGCCCTTCCTCTTTCTCCAGGACGATGGATTTCACCCATTCCACAATTTCTTCGTCCTCCGCGTTACCACGCAGCATTCCGCGCATGTCGTGATCGTCTTTGCTGAACAGACAGGTGCGCAACTTGCCGTCGGCCGTCAGTCGTATTCGTGAGCAATGCCCGCAAAACGCCTGCGTGACTGGCGCAATCAGTCCGATTTCGCCGGGTGCCCCATCCGCGAATCGATATTTGCGCGCGGTCTCGCTCTTCTCGTGCGGAATTTGCTCCAGCGGCCAGCACGCTTGAATCCGCTGCAGCACCTCGGAGGCTGGTACCACTTGATTGCGCGACCAGTGGCGGTCCGCATCCAACGGCATGAATTCGATGAAGCGCATAATCACGCCGCGTTCCCTCGCAAATTCCGCAAACGCTTCCACTTCTCCGTCGTTCAATCCGCGCACCAACACGGCATTTACCTTCACGGGAGCCAGACGCGTTTTCTGCGCTACGGCAATACCTTCCATCACCTTGTCGTACGATTTCGTGCGCGTGATTTGATCGAACTTGACGCGGTCCAGCGAATCGAGGCTCACATTGATGCGCTTCAGTCCGGCCGCCAGCAACCGGTCGCAACGCTCGGCCAGCAGGTGGCCATTCGTGGTCATGGACAAGTCCTGCACGCCCATATCGCGCAGCCGCGAAATAAAATCTTCAACGCCTTCGCGGACCAACGGTTCGCCACCCGTTACTCGAATCTTCCGGATGCCCAGCCCAACAAAAATGCGCGCGAGCCGTTCGAGTTCCGTCCAGGACAATATTTCCTCAAGCGCACGGTAATTTTCTGGGTCCGCCGACCGGCAGTAGACACAGCGATAATTGCAGCGGTCCGTAATGGAGATCCGCAGGTCTACAATCTGTCTTCCAAATTGGTCGAAAAGACTCATCTCTACCCTTGACCACAAAAATCGAGCGTCCCAAAAACGGAAAACCCGATTCGCGTATGGAATCGGGCCGTAGCCGAGAATCTGTAGATTTTCAGCTAACTGGCTCCTTTCCAAGCTCGCCGCACATTTCGGACGCAAGCGGGAGGCTGGGGCGTTTCCACCCAAACCCTTGGCGACTCTACCGGCTCGCCTCGCCCTGCCGCCGTGGGTTATCTCTCCCGTAGGCCGACAGAGTCGGAGTTAATTTGCACAGTGTACGCCTCTCGCGCCTGTTCTGCAATTCCACAACCCTATTCCACAACTGGCCCAAGCGCCCCCAGCTCTTTGGTTCGATGACTGTGATAGAGTTTCTTGAAATCATGCGAATCTTCGTACTGGGTGCAGGGGCCACCGGTTCCCTCCTGGCACAACTTCTGGAACGGCAAGGCCACGACGTCTGGTGTGGCGACCGCAATCCCATCCGCGCCCGCCGTTTCCTGGGCATGAAGTCCACCATCGCCATCGCTACCGTCAACGCGCGCAATTTGCGTGCTATTGTGCGAGCCGCAAAAGGTTGCGATCTGATCATCAACGCCAGCGCTTCGGTCTTCAATGAACGCGTTTTGCGCGCAGCGCTGCGGTTGAGGGCCCGTTACATGGATCTTAGCTCGCACCTCACTCGGCAACCCTTCAAGGCTGAGCAATTACGTTACGAAAAAAGATTTATTGAAAAGAATCGCGCCGCCCTTTTCAACACCGGCGCCGCCCCTGGACTGACCAATCTGCTCGTCAAACGAGCGGCGGATATGCTCGACAAAGTGCACTCCGTAAAGATTCGTCTGTATGAGAGCAGCGAGAGCGCCGATCCAATCTCGCAATGGTCGCCAGAAGTATCCTACGACGAGGCCGTCTCGCACCCGCGCGTTTATCGCAATGGAAGATTCAAATTCGCCAAGCGCTTTTCTGAACTGGAGAAATTTCGCTTTCCCGATCCCATTGGGAACTCTCGCGTAGTGCTCGCCGCACAGGACGAAGTCGCCACGCTTCCCTATTTCATTCCCTTGCACGATCTCGACGTGAAAATTGGCGGGAACGAATTCGATCGGCTACGGCGGTGGCACAAAGCGGGAAAGCTTTCACGATCGCGGGGGATGACACGCCGCAATTTTCCAGAAACGGCTACGCCACGTAAGATTGCCGCGTTGATTCGCCGCGGAATCCTGCAAAACGCCCGTTTCGCCGCAACAGTTCTGGTGCAGGGCGTGAAACGTTCTCCGAAAGAAGATCAGAACCTGTTAATTCGGAGCGACGCCGTATTTCCCACGCTATACCAGATTCGCCAGCAAGGACTCTTTACCACTCCTGTCGCCTATGCCACAGCCCATGTGGCTGCAATGTTCGTGAAAAACTTTCCGCACGAGCTGCAAGGCGTTTTTCCACCGGAAGCATTACCACGAGAAACGCGCCGCGCCATTCTCTCTGCGGTGCGCAAACACAGCATTAAAATCACTCACAAAGTGACGGTGCTGAAGCCACAAGAAGACGACGAATTACTCTGAGTGCCTGTACACAGTCCAAATAATTCCGATTGTCAGGTGTGGGGATTCGACTTCGGGTGGCCCCGAATAGGGCGGTCACGCCAAGGATAAGCGCAACCGCCTCTCCATCCGCGGTGAAGACCGTCGGCAGAGGTGGGAGCGCAACTTGCCAGAAGCCAGAGTCTACTCCGAAGAAACCATCCCGGCAATGGCCTTACTGGAGTTTTCTGTGATGGTCAGCAGCAACGGTTCGGCCGCGAATATCGTCGATTAAGTTGCTCCACATAGAATTCGGATTCAGAGAGGGTCTTTCGCGCACCGTTTCGCGCGGCACACTCCACGTATCGTTCGTAGGCTGCATCGCCGCTCCACTGTCGCAATCCTATCCAGAACTGGCGCAAGCTTGCACCCACTTGATTTAAAAGAGTTCGCATCACTTCACCTCAATCCATTGCGACGCCACGTACGGCGTTTCCTGCAAAATCGCTTTCTTTTTCTTGCTCAAGATCGTGAACCACTGACCCAGCGCTTCCACCAGTAGGACCAGGATCATCGACGCCAACACTATGGTTACGACCGCATCCAGCCGTTGATTGAAGATCAGGCGATGCGTGTCGGCAATCTTCTCTGCTGGAATTTTCCCTGCAGCAATTTGTGCCGCCATGGAGCTGGCGTTTGCCAGGAAGCCGACACGCGCGTTCGCACTGAAAATCTTCTGGTAACTGGCTGTCATGGTCACAGTCACCAGCCACGCCATGGGCACCAGCGTCACCCAAATCCATTTCATCCGGCCCATTTTCATCAAGATAGTTGTCGCCAAGACCAGAGCCACCGACGCAAGCAACTGGTTAGCAATCCCAAATAGCGGCCACAACGAATTAATTCCCCCAAGCGGGTCGATCACTCCCTGATACAGGAAATAGCCCCATGCGCCAACGATCAACGCGCTGGACAACAATATCCCAGGCATCCAATTCATCCGCCCGATCGGTTTCCACGCGCGCCCGGCCAATTCCTGTACCATAAAGCGGCCCACCCGCGTTCCGGCGTCCAATACCGTCAAAATAAAAAGTGCTTCGAACATGATGGCGAAGTGATACCAGATGCTCAGCAACCGCTCTCCGCCAATGGTGCTGGAAAAGATTTGCGCCATGCCCACTGCTAGTGAGGGCGCGCCGCCTGCCCGATTGAACAGAGTCTGCTCGCCAACGGCATGGGCCAACTCAGCCATTCGTTGCGCCGTCACGGGATATCCCCAACTAGTGATTGTTTGTGTCGCCACTTCTGGAGCCACACCGACGATCGATGAGGGGCTGTTGATCGCAAAATATACACCGGGCGGCATGGCGCAGGCCGCCACCATGGCCATCACGCCAACAAATGATTCCAGCAGCATCGCACCATAGCCAATGAAGCGCGCCTGATATTCGCGCTGGATCATTTTCGGAGTGGTACCGCTGGCGATCAAGGAATGAAATCCGCTAACTGCTCCGCAGGCAATGGTGATGAAGCAAAACGGAAATACTTTGCCGGCAAACACCGGACCGGTACCATCCACAAATCGTGTAAGGGGCGGCATCAGCACTTCCGGTCGCACCAGTAGAATCCCCGCGGCGAGAGAAAAAACCGCGCCGGCTTTGATGAACGCGCTTAAGTAGTCCCTCGGCGCCAGGAGCAGCCACACCGGCAAAGCCGATGCCGCAAATCCATACGAGATGATCGCAAAGGCCAGCGCCGTTCCGCTCAGCGTGAATACTTTTGCCCAAGACGGCGAGTCCGCTACCCACTGTCCGGCTACCACCACAAACACAATCAACGCCACTCCAATTACCGACGCTTCCAGCACACGCCCCGGCCGGAAATAGCGCAGGTAAACCCCCAGCAACATTGCAATGGGAATGGTCATCGCCAGGGTGAAGGTCGCCCAAGGGGACGACTTCAGCGCGTTCACAACAATCAGCGCCACCGAGGCCAGCAGTATCACCATGATCGCCAGAACCGCAAGCTGCGCAATCAATCCCCCACGCTCGCTGACCTCTTCGCGGACCATCTGGCCCAGCGTCTTGCCGTCGCGCCGAATCGAGCAAAACAAAATTACAAAGTCCTGCACGCAACCGCCGAGCGCAGCGCCCGCGATCAGCCAGAGCGTTCCCGGCAGATAGCCAAATTGTGCAGCGAGAGTTGGACCGATCAGTGGCCCAGGCCCGGCTATCGCAGCGAAGTGGTGGCCGAACAAAACCCATTTATTTGTGAGGACAAAATCGCGCCCGTCATCGTGGCGCTCCGCGGGAGTGGCCCGCGTATTGTCCAGCGCCAGCACCTTTGCGGAAATGAACGCTGAGTAAAATCGATAGGCCACTGCGTAGCAGCAAACCGACGCCACTACGAACCACGTCGCGTTGATGGGCTCACCGCGATGAAACGCGATTGACGCCAGCGCGCCCGCCCCAATCAGACCGACCCCGATCCACGCGAGCGTTTTGATCAACGACTTCATTGAGCGACGCTCGAGGCCAAAAATTCCTTTAGCTCCTGCTTCAACTTCACAAGTGAGGGTTGGTGAACGTACATCATGTGGCCGGCCTCAAAGTACCCGCCGGTCAAATGTCCACGCAGCGACGGGTCCAGCCCGAGATGATCCATGGTGTATTCCGCCGCGTAAAACGGCGTGGCGAGATCGTAATAGCCTTTTGCCACGTAGACGTGCAGAAAGGGATTCTGCGTCATCGCACCGCGCAGCGTCTCTGCCACGTTCACATAACGATTTTCGTACGGGGAGTAGTTCCACGGCCGGACGCGCCCGGTGAGGAATTCATACGGCAAATCACTTTCGAATTTCAGTTCGCCGCGCACGTAATCGTTCAGCGTTGCTGTATATGGTCCCACAATCGCCGCAAGACTGGGGTCGTAGCTCGGCTCCGCGCCGGCCGCGTCTTCGTCGATGCCTTTGAATCTTCCGTCCAGCCGGCCAACAGTTCGCCGCTCACTGCGCAACAATTCCTTGTCGAAACGCATGATCTCGATGCGAAGGTTAGCTTGGACGATGTATTCCGCCGGCAGGCCGGTCAAGCGCGCCAGCTTTTGCGCGATTTCCGAGCTTCGCGCCGAGGGAAGATTGTCGCCCGCCATCAGTGCATCGGCATATTCGCCCGCAGCAAACTTGCGCGATTCATCCACCGCTTTCTGCAAATCTCCCTGCAGATCAGCCGGAAGTTTTTTGTGATACCAGGCAATCGCCGTGTAGGTCGGCAGATACAGGACGTAGGGCAGATCATTGCCACGATCAAATTCGGCAGTCTGAAAATTGAGGATGGTCGAAATCAGTGCGATGCCATTGAGATACATCCCGTAGCGGCCCTGCAAGTATCCAGACAAGCCCGCAGCGCGCGTGGTGCCGTAGCTTTCGCCGGCCAGAAATTTCGGTGAGGTCCACCGTTTATTTCGCGTGGCATAGAGACGGATGAAATCTCCTACCGACTGAATGTCCTCTTCCACTCCATGGAATTGCTTTGGCGCTTCGCCGGGCACAGCGCGGCTGTAACCTGTGGATACAGGGTCGATAAAGACGAGGTCCGTTACGTCCAAGAGCGAAGATTCGTTGTCGACCAGCTTGTACGGCGGGCCGGTCAGTGCTCCAGCGTCTCCCATCTGCACGCGCCTCGGCCCAAACGCTCCCAGGTGCAGCCAGATCGATGCTGCCCCCGGTCCGCCATTGAACGTGAATGTAACAGGGCGCTTGGTGAGATCGCTGATGTCATCCCGGGTGTACGCGACGTAGAAGACACTGGCTTTCGGCGTGCCGTCTTCCAGTTTCAGCAGGATGGTGCCAGCCGTCGCCGTGTATTTGATTTCCTGCCCGCCAATCTTCACCGTATGTTTTGTCTGGACGACTTTTTCTTCCGGGGCTTTCTTGTCGTCTTTGGATTTATCGCCGGTTTTATCAGCGGACTTGTCGGTAGTCTTGTCTCCCGGTTTTTCGGCAGATTTGTCGTCCGGCTTTTCGGCGGGCTTTTCCGCCGGTGGCGTCTTCGGCTTCTGTGCGTAGGCGCCGCTCACCCCATAGAGTGCAGTCATTGCCGCGAACAACAAATGGATGCGTAGTCTCATCATGTCAACCAATCCCCCGGAATTGATTCCACGTGTGTCACGAAATCCTATGCGACTATGCGATAAGCGTCAATTTTTGTATGTAAAAGCTATTCAAAACTGAAAAGAAGAACCACTCACTCCGGAACACTTGTGAATTTCAAAAGTGGATAGACTTCGCGAAATACTTTGGTCAATTCGCGAGGAAAGTCTGCCTTTGTGACCGCCGACGGCTTCATTTTCTTTCGTACGATCCAGGCCTGCAGTTTCTTCCAATTCTCCACGTCCGTGGGCCAGCCATCGTGTTTGGTCCATTCACTCTTTATCGTGGAATACCAATAACTATCGTACTTTCTCTCCAGGCGCTTTTTCTGTCGGGCTACCCACTTTGTATTGGCGGCAACGCGCGGCTCCGCAATCAGTGCCAGTGTGGATTCCTTCCGTTTTGGGCCCGAATAGATCCGGAATCCGGCGGTCACCGTTTCGGTCGCCAATCCCAGGTAGAGCTGTCCATTTTCGCGATTTCCCGGCGCCGGCATTGAAAACTTCAGGTACATCTGCGTCTTATAGATGGTTTTGTCTTTTGCAAAGCGGATGTCACGGTTGATCCGCGAAAAATTGGCGCCGGTCCGTCCGGTCACGTCGAATCTGTCGTCAAGATCAAGCACAGCGGGAGCTATTTCTTCGAGCATCCTCCGGAATGGCCGCACGATGGTCTCCTGGTAGCGCTCGCGATGAACATCCATCCACTCTTTTTTGTTGTGTTTCCCCAAATCACGAAAAAACTCAAATGTATGTTTGCTGAAAATTGGCTTGGCTGCAGGCATAACTTCCTCTCCACACTCTGGTCGGCAACTCAGCCTACACCATTCCCATTCCGCGTCAATTGCACTATTCTTTTGCGGCGGCCGGCAGGGTGAACAACCCATCGGTATTTTTTTGATAAGGTGAGGTTCATGCGTTCCATTCGAATAGCCCCGTTTGTGGCACTGATCAACTGTACAGTCTTTCTCCCTACACTATTTGGGGCGGATGAGGCGAAAGCTCCCGTGAAAAAGGAGCCGTGGACGTCCGAAGACATCATCTACACGCAGAATGTGCAGCAATTCCGAATCTCGCCTGATGGAAAGTGGCTGGCCTGGACCAAGTCGGAAGGTGAGAAGGAAAAGGATGGGCGCTTTTCTAATCTTTTTCTGTCGAGCCTGACGGAAAACCACGAAATCCAGCTCACCCGCGGTACGGATAACAATTCTGGGTTCGCATGGTCGCCCGACAGCGAGTGGATTGCGTTCCTCAGTTCAAAGCCGCGCCCGCAAGCCAAGCCAGACACAGCTGAGGAGCAGATCTGGCTGATCAGTTCTCGCGGTGGTGAGCCCTATCCGCTAACCGACCTGGTTCGCGCTCCTCGTGAGGTCGCCTGGCTCGACAAAGACAACCTTATTTTCAGTGCGCAGGAAGATCCCCGTGCCTATGAACAAGCCGAAAAGAAAAAGAAAGATGATTCGGTGGTTGTGGATGATGCAGACCACGAGCCGCCTGTGCGTCTATTCAAAATCAGCGTGAAAGATAAAAAGATCACGCGACTGACCAACAACACCGATTGGATCCGGAACTGGATTGTCTCGCGGGATGGCAAATATGTGGCCGCAAACCACGCCAAAAGCCTCCATTACACTTTCGACCAAAAGGTGCCTCCCGTAATCATGCTGCACAATCTTACCGATAGCTCAGAAAAACAGATATTCACTGAGGAGCGGGGCCGTCCCTACGGCTTCGAGTGGACACCCGACAGTGCCGGATTCTACGCGTGGGCATCCTATTCCAATGATCCGAAATTTCTCACTGCATCGATTATTCTTCTCAGTTACTACGATGTGGCGTCCGGCAAGAGCGTTAAGATTCCGCTGGATTGGGAAAATGGCATCGGCTCTGACCTTGCGGCCACTCAGGACGGTTTTATCGTCGGCCTTGCCGCCGGCGCCCATTTTGAAATGGTCCGTTACTCGCGGCAAAAGGCCGGGGATGGGTGGGCCTGGAAGCACGCTGCACTGGAAGGCGAACACGCCAAGAATATGCAGGCCTTTGAAGCCACGGAAGACGGAAAGCTCATCGCCTATGAATATTCGACTGCCAGTAAAATGCCGCAACTCTACGCTGCCCAGCTCGAAGGCAATAAACTCAGCTCGGCGCACCAGCTTACGAAGCTAAACGACAACCTGGTGAAGAACCGTGAATTTGCGAAGACCGAAGTGATCCACTGGAAGGGTTCCAACGACGAAGAAGTCGAGGGCATTCTATATTTCCCCACAAATTATGAAGCCGGTAAGAAATATCCGATGATCACTGCGATTCACGGCGGCCCGATGGGCGCCGACAAAGACTACTGGAGCAATTCCTGGGCGTATCCGATTACGCTGTTGACGCAGCGCGGCGCATTTATACTGCGTCCAAACTATCACGGCAGTAACAATTATGGATTGCAGTGGGCAGAATCGATCTGTTGCGGCAAGTATTATGATCTGGAAACGCCTGACATCAACATGGGCGTCGACTACCTGATCGGCAAGGGCCTTGTCGATCCCGACAAGGTTGCCACGCTGGGTTGGTCGAACGGCTCCATTCTTTCCACCAGCCTGATCGTCAATTATCCTTCGCGCTATAAAGTCGCCAGTGTTGGCGCGGGCGACGTCGAGTGGATCAGCGACTGGGGCAATGTGGACTTCGGTGATTCCTTCGATTCGTATTATTTCGGCAAGTCGCCGTTTGAAGATCCGCAACTGTACATCCGCAAATCTCCTTTCTTCAAGATGGATAAAATTCAGGCCCCCGTCTTGATCTTTCATGGCACGGCGGATGTGAATGTGCCTCCGGCGCAGAGTTGGTCCTATTTTCGCGCGTTGCAATACCACGGCAAAGTACCGGTAAAGTTTGTGATCTTTCCCAGGGAGCCGCACGGACCGCGCAAGTTGACGCACCAATTGCGCAAGGTCGACGAGGAAATCACCTGGTTCGATAAGTATTTCTTCAAGACGACGCTCTCGCCGAACGAAGCATTGAAATCCGGCTCGCCTCTTGATGCAGCGTTGAAAGCCAAAAGCATTTCTCACAGTGGGAGCTTGTACGGATTTGCATACGCTGGCAAAGGCAAATTCGTGCTGATTCCAGAAGTCGTGACGCGGGGGAATCTGGAAATTGCACGGTTTGAAGTAACGCGCGCCCAATTTGCCGTCTTTGACAAGAACTACAAAACAGAGCCGGGCACCGAAAATTATCCCGTCAGCGGAATCACGTTCGAGCAAGCCAAGTCCTACGCCGATTGGCTTTCTAAGCTGACCGGGCAAACCTGGCGTTTGCCCAACGAATCGGAAATGGCTCTCTATTTCGCAAATAAGGATGGTGAGAACACGCTGGACTACTGGGCAGGGTATTCGCCGAATCCCGACGATACGATTCGCCTGCGCGAAAAACTGAGAGAACTGCCTGGAGCTGCACCCTTGCTGAAACCAGTGGGAGGTTTCGTAGGTCGCGGCAGTGAGAACGAATCACCGCTATTTGACCTTGGCGGAAACGCAGCAGAGTGGGTTCTAACCATCGATGGAAAGGGGAAAGCCGAGGGCGGCAGCGCGGATTGCCCGGTGGATACCCGGTCGACCTGTGCCGCGAACTCGGAATATGTCGGTTTCCGCGTGGTGCGCGGTGCGCCTGGCAGCCAACTTGGCAGTAGCGCTTCGCCCACCAGTCATTAAAATATCAAGATGAGCCAATTTGCCCCAACCGATCGCTCGCAGGTCAAGCGACTCCCCAAGCGTGGAAATTACGACCGTGACACCGTCTACAAGATTCTTGATTCCGGCATTGTTTGCCATGTCGGTTTCAGCGTTGACGGCCAGCCATACGTGATTCCCACGAATTACGGGCGCGCGGGCGAAATCTTGTACATTCACGGATCGGCGGCCAGCCGAATGCTGCGCACGCTTAGCGCGGGCATTCCCATGTGCGTCACAGTTACGCATCTGGACGGACTGGTGCTGGCGCGTTCGGCCTTTCATCACTCGGTCAACTATCGCTCCGTGGTGATTCTGGGTACCGCAAAGCTGGTGGAGCAACCCGCCGAAAAAATGGAGGCCTTGCGCATCTTCACCGAGCAAGTGATGAAGGGCCGCTGGGACGACATTCGGCAACCGAATGAACAAGAGTTGAAGGGCACCACTGTGCTCTCAATCGCACTGGAAGAAGTCTCAGCAAAAATCCGTACCGGTGGACCCATTGACGATGAAGCTGATTATGCATTGCCGGTGTGGGCCGGCGTTGTGCCACTGCAAACTATAGTGAAAACCCCTGAGCCGGACGCGTTGCGCAAGAGCGATCCGCCTGTTCCGGAATATCTGAAAAGCTATTCCCGTTGAAATCAGCCCCACAAACTGCACCTCCCGTAACGCTGGCTTTATGTCGGCACTTTTTCTTCCTGCACGCGCGGCTCTAGCGAAACACCATTCACTCTATGTTACAAAGTACTTGACAAAAAGAAGCCCCGCGCTATCTTATCTCTAGTTTCTTTTCTCGATGATTGGAGAGGCACTCCATGAACGCTTCCACGGCAAGCCAATCCGGCAATTCGCCAACTAGCCCTGTCCGCGGAATCTTCACCGAGGCAATCCGCTTCTGGGAACCACGGCGTCTGGTCTATAACGTCATACTCGTAGCCGTTGTCCTTGTCTGGCTGACGGCCACCTGGCCCCATTTTCGCCCGATGCTGAGACTGCAGTCGCTTTGGCTTCTCGTCATTCTCGGACTTTTCGCCAATCTTTGCTATTGTGCGGCGTACCTGGTAGACCTCCCCATGCAAAGCTCGCCATTCGGAAACACCTGGAAACGCCGCCGCTGGTTACTCTGGTTGCTGGGCACACTATTCGCAATTCTGCTGGCAAACTACTGGATCGTCGATGAGATTTATCCCTTCGTCCGTTGATTGGCTCAAGCGAAGGGCGATTTTGCCGGCGAGTAAATCCCGCTTGCGAAAGACATTACGCGGGCGTAGGTTGAACTCAGAGCTTCTGCAAGCCGTGGGGCAACACTCATGGCTCTGCAAAGCGGAGGCGGCCCATGAAGTTTCCGCGCCTCACCCTGTTCCCTTTTTCTCTTCTCCATCTGCCTCAACCGTTCTTTGATTTCCGCGGCGAAACTAGTGTAGCCGGGCATTCAGGGGCGCAGCGGGTGTGTGCCAGCGGCAGAAGACGCCGTTCTGAATTTTGTGGAATCATCTAAGGAAGGGAGACTTGTTATGCCAATCTCAACACGCATCAAAAATCATCTGGAATCGAACAAAATTCCTTATTCGCTCCTCACTCATCCATCCTCTTATACCGCGCAGGGTGCTGCGGCCGTGATGCATGTTTCCGGCCGCGAAGTCGCCAAGACAGTCGTAGTGCAAGCCGGAAAGGACTATTACCTTGTCGTGCTTCCCGCGTCACACCACGTGAAACCTGAAAAACTTGCTCAGGTAATCGGCCGCCCAATTCGACTGGCAACCGAAGACGAGTTCCTCAGTTTGTTTCCGGATTGCGAACTGGGGGCCATGCCTCCGCTCGGCGAACTCTATGGACTCTCCGTCTACCTTGATGAGTCGTTGGCCGCTGACAAGGAAATTATCTTCAACGCTGGTACGCACAGAGACGCCATACGCATGAACTATGACGACTTCGTACGTCTTGCGAAACCCACAATGTGCTCCATTGCCACAAGGCACTAGCCGCTTGGATCTTTGCTAGGTTGATTTGCTGGGTGATCCATCCTCAGTATGTCTAGTAAGGAGTGACCATGCAAACCATTTCACTTCACAGAACGGGTCTGACCTTTGGGGGCTTGTTCGGGACCGGGCATTTCTTGTGGGCTGTTCTGGTTGCCTTGGGGTTGGCCCAACCGGTCATCGACTTCATTTTCTGGATGCACTTCATCAAGCCGGCGTTCATCATCAGCCCGTTCAACATCGGCACGGCGCTGGTTCTGATCGTCACCACCTCGCTCATTGGTTACGGGCTAGGCATGATCCTGGCAGGAATCTGGAATTTTCTGCAGCGCTAAATTGCTGTAAGATTTGACTATTCGGCGAGATGCCAAAGAAGTTGGTTACGAAGGCCCGCTTAGCAGAAGGCTGGACTATTGGGCTTGCTTTGCGGGAATGGACACGGCATCGGCTGCTACACACTTCCACGTTCCATTGATTTTGACCCAGGTATCGATGGTGCGTTCGCGATGCACGTAGGGCTTCCCTTTTTCGACTCCCTTGATGCGGAAGACTCCCACAGCCACTACCGTATCGCCATAAACATGAGCCATGTTCTGTTCATTGACTGCCTGGGAAGGCTGAAAGTCGGAAGACGCAATGCCCGCCAGGTACTCTTTCTTATTGGAAAAGTTCCCATCGCTGTCCAGGGCCACGATGTCATCCGCTAACAGCATTTCGATCGCTTTGGTGTCCTTGGCTTCTATCGCGTGGTTCCAGGCGGTTTCCAGGGCCAGGACGCGGCCCGCCTGCTCAGACAAGCCTCCCTGCTGCCCCAACGTTATGGCCACGCCGAGCAGCAGCATGGATCCGGCAATAGCGGCTCTCTTCATGAACACGTGACCTCCTCGCGAAGAAGCGAGATTCCCAGGGGAGCAGCTCTAACGGATAGAACAGTCGCGGAAGGGCAGCTCAATCAAAATGCATAGTGGTTCCAGGAGGATTGGGAGGTTAAGCGCAGCTGGATTGCGTACATCGGAGCGTCAGTCTACTAGCGGCGAGCGGCTCTCGCGAGATGGATTTGCCCTAGCGATGCAGTAACTGACTTCTCCGAAGCGATAGGGAATGGACGCGCGGGCTGTGACTTGGGCATTTTCCGGACCACGTCTGTCTTACGCGTCATTGCGCGGCGCTTATCCGCATATGTCCATTGGAAGAGCATGTAAAGCATAAAGTTGATTCCAAGAATGCAAAGCGAGAGGAAAATATAGATTGACATCGTTTCGTCCTCAAGAGAGCTGGGATACCCGATCCCAACGAATTGAGAATGAGCGTGAGGCCACTGAAAAGTCCTGAGGAATTCATGAAGAATTTGTTAGGGCAGGTTGAATGGGAGTCTTATACGCTTTCATACGCTTTAACTAGTATTCAACTGAAAATGCCG
This sequence comes from Candidatus Acidiferrales bacterium, assembly GCA_963748365.1. Taxonomy (GTDB): domain Bacteria; phylum Acidobacteriota; class Terriglobia; order Acidiferrales; family UBA7541; genus Acidiferrum. The sequence continues at coordinate 414,517 of CAVVJG010000032.1, read as the reverse complement.
ATGGGCGAGATCTCTGGCTGACATGGCTCTGGGTCGAGCCGTCGTCGCTAGCGTTTCGGTCTGACTTAGTGGCAGGAACAGCCGCCACCGCAGCAGCCACCGCCACCTCCGCCGGAAAAGCCGCCGGATGGAGTGGAACTACCGTTCGAGGCGGAAGCAGCGAAAACAGAAAGCTGAATCGCAGCTTTCTTGCTGGAGCACTTGGGGCAGGCAATCTCTTGCTGCTTGTTGATCACGATCTTTTCAAAGTGCTCGTTGCAGTCTTCGCAGATGTATTCGTAAATAGGCATGTTCAATCCTCAATTAGCTCTGACGCAATTATACCAAGATCCGGAGTGGCGCCCAAGCAGTGCTCAGGTCATGTACCAGCCACCATTCACGCTGATGGTCTGGCCAGTCATGAAGTCGCTTTCGGCGAGCAGAACAGCGGCACGGCCAATTTCGTCGGGCGCGCCGAAGAACCCGACCGGCAGGCGATCGGGCGACGCGTTCGGATTCGACGTGACCATCTCCGTGGCGATCAACGCAGGCGCAATCGCGTTCACCGTAATTCCCTCTTTAGCCAGCAGCGACGCATAGGAGTGCGTCATGCCAATCAGCCCAGCCTTCGAAGCAGCATAGTGTGGCCCGATGACGCCGCCAGTCTGCGCCGCGACCGACGATAAATTGATAATTCGACCCCAACGACGCTGACGCATGCCTGGAAGCAAACAATTCGTCATCAGGAAGGCGGATTTCAGATTCACGCGAATAATTTCGTCAAAATCGTCCTCTGTCAATTCGGCAAAGTGCTTCACTTGCGTAACGCCAGCATTGTTGACAAGGATTTCGACAAGCCCCAGGTCGCGCTCCGTGGCGAGAACAAGTCGTTCGACGTCAGCAGAGAGCGAAACGTCGGCCTGCAATGAAATCGCACGGCGCCCAAGCCGCCGAATTTCCGCACAGACTCCCTCGGCCGCAGCTTGTTCCTTGCGATAGTTCACCGCGACGTCTGCTCCAGCCACAGCGAGCGCGACGGCAATGGCACGGCCAATGCCGCGGCTGGCGCCAGTGACCAGCGCCACGCGATTTTGGAGTCTTGGTGTGGAAGACATGCAGAAAGCATACCGCAAAAAACTACGGCCCCGAGCAAACTCGGGGCCGGTGCGGAGGCTTTGAATTCGCTGGCATGAAAAGCCAGCGCTACGAATTAGTCGCCGGCTACTGCTTCGGCTGCAGCTTCTGTGGACTTCGAAGCGTGGCCGATGCCATTTCCATTTGCCGGGGCGATGCTGACCGGCTTGTTGGCGTTGGTGAAGTTTGCCGGAACCGCCTTGGCGATGTCACTGACGCTGCCAATCTGAACCACGGCCTGTTGGGGCTTCTTCAGAACCAGTTCTTCATAAATCGCGCGAACTTTGGCTTGCTCTTCCAAAGCCTTCTTGCGGCGCGCGCGGTTTTCCTCGGCGGCGGTCAGTGGAATGTCGTGTTCCAGGTGGCGAACGCGGGCTGCATCTTCGGCGTCAATGACCAGTGAGTGCTCAAAGGTCTTGAGGTCGACGTTCTTGCCCTTGGCGTAGATTTCGTGTTTGCCGTGGTTCTTGTACCACTCGGCAACCGTAGCGTTCTTGTGCATGTTTTCGATAATCTGGCGCCATCCCACCCCGGTGTTGTAGGCGCAGAAGCTGATTTCGCCCTGTTGCGTGCCGTAGGGAATGATGCACATCTCGGTACGCCGGAAATCATAGTTGAATAAATCCTGGAACCACATTCCGGCGATGAACAGGAAGTTCCATGGATCCTGCGCGCGGCGCTTCATGGCGTCTTCGTAGGTCCGCTCGGGAGAAGTCTTGCCATACTTACTGGTGGCACCCTTGGTAAGCGCCCAGGTCTTATCAAACTTCTTGAACAGATCCCACAGCTTCAAGCCCTTGGGTCCTTCGAACGGGTGATAGTTCTTCAACAGGGCCATGGCCATCATGAAGTTTGAGAAATTCTTGCCGCGAGCCGCGTCGGTAATCGCGGTCACGTCTTTGGTCAATTTCTGGGCATCCAGGAAGCGTGGAACAGGAGCCCATTCCTTGGTTTCCTTGTTGATCATGATTGCAGTGCCTACACCGCAGTTGGGGTGGCATCCGCAGGAGAGCGAACCCCACTGGGATTCGTTACCCTTGACCATGTCGGCGAAGCCGGCAAAAGTGCTGATGAACGAAATGGGGAACCAGTCGCGGGTGGGTTCAATGCGGCCAACCTGCGTGCTGACGTCCTGCGCCAAATGCGAAAGCGTGTAGCGCTGGCGGAGGCGGCGTTCCGGGGTAATGTCTTCGTCGCGGCCCGTGAAAGAAACCGGTTGGAAGCTGATGAACGCGATTTTCTTGGGGTTTTCCATCGCGAACTTCACGATGGAGCCAACCTGATCGTTGTTCACGTTGTTCACGATGGTGACCACGAGAACGATTTCGATACCAGCTTCATGCATGTTTTCAATGGCGCGGAGCTTTACGTCAAACAGGTTACCGATCTGGCGGTGACTGTTGGCGTCGTTGCCGATGCCGTCGAATTGCAGGTACGCGTAGCGCAGACCAGCATCGAATGCCTTCTTGCAGAATTCCTTGCTCTTGGCAAATTCAATACCGTTGGTCGCGGCCTGCACGGAGTTGTATCCCACCTTGCGTGCGTAGGAAATAGCATCGAAGAAAAATGGGCTCATGGTCGGCTCGCCGCCGGAAAACTGCACGGACATCTGGCGGCGCGGTTTGATCTTGACCGCGTTGTCGAGAATTTCCTGCACTTCCGCCCACGTCAATTCGTGAACGTAGCCAACCTGGTTGGCGTCCATGAAGCAGGGATCGCACATCATGTTGCAGCGGTTGGTGAGGTCGACAGTAAGAACCGAACCGCGGCCATAGCGAACGTTCGAAGAACCGTGCTTGTGCAGGCCTTCGTCGTTGTGCGCGGGAATATCGCGTCCGGGGAATTGGGATTCAATCCAGGAGAGGAATTTGGAGTCGACCGCCATCATGTCTTCGTAGTGGCCGTGTTGCGGACAATCCTTGATCATCCAGACCTGACCATCGCGCTCAACGATCTGGGCCTTAATCTCCCCGACCTTCTCGTGCATCAAGTCTTTCCAATCCTTTGTGCCGGCGATGATCGCTTCGCGCGCTTCTTTGACGCAAGCCGGGCAGAGTGAATCCGTCTGGCGGGGATAGCCAAGCGTCGGCTTGGTCTTTTCCCAGGACTTCAGCAGCGGCTTATCAGACCACTGCGGCGTAACGGAAGGATTGGGATTCTTCTTGTTGAAGTGTTGAACGGTATCAAACGTGATACCCGCAGCCTTGCAAACCACCCAGTCGATGGACCGGAAGATTGACGTGCTGAAAGAATTCGACATACAGCGGCACCCTCACTTTCGAGATAACGTACCAAACTCGAAAAATACCCATTAACGATGAAAATCGAGCCTAAATGAAGCAGCCCCCAAGGCTCTTTCAGGGTATCACGCAGCTGGTGTACCCCTTAAGTCTTTGAACTCGTATAGTTTGTCGCCTCTAGGACCCGGAAGCCAGTGGGATACGGTAAACGGCTGAAAATAGGCTTTAAATGGCTAGAAAAGTCAGTGAATGGCGCTTTGGAAGGGCCCTAAAAAGGGTTACTGGTAGTACGCAAGTACCATAAATTTCCCTTTTGGCTCTTTTGCGCTGCGGCTATTGGCGAGGGAGCCATAGTGGTCGTCATAGCTATTAACGTCAGGAAAGGAGCAGTTACTCGTTGAGAGTCGGCCTCAGCACCGCGATCAGGAAATGGGCGAAATAGTGCGCTTCATCATCCATCTGCAGCCAGCGGACCACACAGTGGTCGGAGAGATATTTGGCCACGCGCGCTTCAGGAATACCCAGGTGCTCCGCAAGTTGCGGCTTCAATGGCTGGCCAGTACGCGACGGACTGCGAAGCAATTGGCCAATGGCCACGCGCAGCGTCTTACAGGCTTCCACGTAATAGTAGGTCGACAAATCTTCATCGGTAAGCACCCATACCCCTGGACCAGCGGGAGCATGGGCCGCATCGTCAAGTTTCACCGGATTACAAGCCAGAAGCCGACGAAAGCTCATTTCGAGTTGGGACAGTCGCGAGGATAGCCCTGGATCGCCAGAGCGGCCGCGCAGAGACAGCGAATTGCCTTCGGCCATGCTATCCAGGGATCGCGGAGTTGACGCCGAGTAAGCCCGCGGTTCGGCTTGAACCCTGGGCACTGCCGGTTCATCGGGAATTGGCTCTGTCGCAGTTGCGGACGGCTGCGCACTAACGAAGGCTGGACGTTGATGTACTCTTCCTCCACGTCGTCCACGTCCACGTCTTCTCCCCTGAGGCCCGCCAGGTGTCAGTTTGGCGGCCGCAAGTTGTTCCACGGCAGCTGGATTCGCAATATCTGCTGTTACTTCTGTTTCCGGAGCCGGATCAGCCGCAGGGATGTTCTCAGCCTCGGGTGAAGTCGTTGCTTCTTCCTTAAGGGGTATTACCGGAATCTCCGCAGCCACGGTGGCACCAAGCCGCGTTGCGCTTTCCTGCGCTTTGGTCTTCCAGTCGGCTCGGCGGAATCGCTCGGCCGCGGTCAGATACCATTTACCGGCATCTTCATTGTTATTGACCGATTCATAGTACCGCGCCAATTCGAACGCGACCATGGCGTCACGCGTCTTTGTAAAAAGGGTGGATAATTGTCCCGCCGGATCTTTACCTGTGCGGGCTCTACGTATGCGGGCAGTGATTTGCTTCCAGTCGCTCATAAGTTGATTGCATTCTAGCAGTAGACGGAAACTTGCACCAGTACGAGACACCGCAGAAGGAAGCGGGGGGAGAGTGCCGAGACTCCCGTTGTTTACTGATTGACGGCAGTAGAGAGCCGAAGTATCCTTTGGCAGTTGCATTTGGAGGCGTTCATGCAAGGTCGGCGCAAGTTTCTCGCAGCCGCCGTGGTATTGGCTTTAACTTCGATCCCTGCGCTGGCGGGACCGGCGAGTCCCGTTTTGGGAACAGTAATCACCGCTGACAAAGCGCACGTTGGCGAGGGCACGGCTGCAGTTGGCACCACCGTTTTTAGTGGAGACCGCATCAGCACGGAATCGCAAGGCAGTGTGCAAGTTCGCGCAGGTGCCGCACGTTTGTTATTGCTCGGTTCCAGCGCTGCCGAAGTAAACGATACGGAAGGCGCGCCTTCCGCAAGACTGCTCGTGGGAACTGCAACTTTTTCTACCGGCAATGCCCACGCATTCACGCTGTACGCTTCGAAAGCCGCGATTCGCGCGCAATCGGATTTACCAACGATCGGACAAGTGACTTACCTGAACGATAAGGAATTGCTGGTGACCAGCAAGCGTGGACCACTAACGATCACCGTGGACGGCGAAACGCAATTGATCGCTGATGGAGGCACTTATCACGTGTACCTCGATCCCGATGCGGCACAAGGCCCTCAGGGAGCAGGTTCGGGCTCGGGACCGGGCGGCCGCGGCGGATCGCCGCTAAAGGCGGGCCGCAGCCGGTTCCTAATTGTTGTGGTTGCCGTCACCGCCGTAGCAACTTATTTCGCGGTTGAAGAGTCCCTTGAGAGCCCACACCGGCCCTAAGACTCCTGCGGTAAACTCCGCACATAATTTAACGGCCATCCCGCATCGCGAGATGGCCGTTTTTCTTTTGCGTAAACGGTTTCTATTGAAACGCGACCACGTCGATTTCTACCAGCGCGTCTTTTGGAAGCCGTGCTGCCTGGACCGTCGAGCGCGCAGGCGGTGCAGCAGTAAAGTAGCGCGCGTAGACTTCATTCATCGCCGCGAAATCGTTCATGTCTTTCAGGTACACGGTGGTTTTAACCACATGCGTGAAAGAGGCACCAGCGGCTTCCAGAATCGCCTTCAAATTTTCCATGACGCGCGCAGTCTGTTCACGCACTTCCGTGCCTACGAACTGGCCCGTACTGGGGTCGAGCGCCACCTGGCCAGAGACAAATACGAAGCCATTGGATTTGATGGCTTGGGAATACGGGCCAATTGGTTTTGGTCCGCGGTCCGTCAAGACAATATCTTTCATGGTGAACTCTCCTGGTGAGATTCGGCACCACAGGATAGCAGACGGAAGGTTAGGGGTGGGAAAATCAGCGCCGGCGGCGGCCCTGATTTCGAACGAAATTCGTGTTGGCATGATTTCGGGAGGCTTCGCGTTGGGCAATCAGCTTTTCTGCATCCGAGTTTGTCATGCCCCTGTCGATTGTGTCCAAAATCTGTTTTTCGCTCATGCCTGTGTTTTTTAGCCGGCCGATCTGTGCGCTGGTAAGAGTCGGTAATCCCTGAATACGGCGATGAATGATTTCCTGGACAGTTGCATTGGAAAGGCCGATCAGTTTCAGCGTGATGGCTTCGCCGCTGAGCATATCTATCTGATCCGATTGCGCCATCTCCAGAATTTGTGCATCCGAATAACCGGCGCGAGAAAGCATCACGGCGGATTCTCCGCTGGCAAAATCGTGATTCAAACCATGCGCGGCTTTGAACAACGACATGCAAAGCTCATCGGAAGCTCCAGCCTGCTTCAGCTTGGCCAGTTGCACCACTTCAGATTCCGTCACCTTCAGATTTTTCAGTTCGTCGATGGTGGTGGAAAACATTCCCGATTGATCCAAAGCGCTGTAATCACGCTGCGGTTTTTTTTCACAACCGCACAGCGCCACTAGGCATAGTCCGGGAACCAGTAGGAATTTCCGCATGTGCATATTCTAAGCGGAACGAATGAGAGAAAAATCGCCTGTGCCTTCCCCGACACCGTTCTTGCGACCAGTTGGCTGGTCAGGTTTTCAGGAACGGTAAATACGCTCGACGCTATACACGCCATTAACGCGGCGAATGTTGGCAAGAATCAACTCCAACTGCTTCTTGTCGCTGATTTCGAGGCTGGCTTCCACGCGCGCATTCTGGCGGTCGGGACGACTTTCGAGACTCCGAATGTTGGAACTCGCGTCGCTGATCACCGCGGTGATTTCTGCCAGTAAACCGGCGCGATCTTTGGCGCGAATAAGTAGCTCGACAGGAAAGGTCGCGGTTCCGCCGCCGCCCCACTCCACCGCAATTCGCCGTTCCGTCTGGTACATAAGGTTTTGCACGTTGGGGCAAATACGCGTGTGGACCGCGACGCCACGACCTCTTGTCACATAGCCAATGATGTCGTCCCCCGGAATCGGATTGCAGCACTTCGCGCGGAACACCAGCAAATCGTCTTCGCCTTTTACGATCAGCGGCGCTTCGCCAAACCCCAGCATGCGCTTGACGGTCTTGACCAGCGTGGGCTTGGCGTCCCCCGAGGGCTGAGCTTCCGTGGTCGGCTCGCCGAAATACCGGCTCAATACCTGGCGCGCAGAATATTTTCCGAATCCCACAGCGGCAAAGAGATCGTCGGGCTTAGAGAGTCCATACTGCGCTGAAAGTTCCTGCAAATCTTCGTTGGGTATTTTCTTCAGGCCTTTGGGGAAATTGCGCGATTCGTTCTCCAGCAGACGCCGACCCATCTCCGTAGCCTCTTCGCGCTCCTGGGTATTGATGAAGTGGCGGATCTTACTTTTAGCGTGTGAAGATTTGACGAAGCTGAGCCAATCGCGGCTGGGCTTGTGGCCCTTCTGCGTAAGTATTTCAACGACGTCGCCACTGACTATTTCGTGGCGCAGCGAGACCATCTGGCCATTCACCTTCGCGCCCACGCATTGGTGCCCAACCTCGGTGTGCACCGAATACGCAAAATCCACAGGGGTTGCCCCCTTGGGAAGCTCCAGCACGCGCCCCTTGGGCGTGAATGCGTACACCTCCACGGGTGCCAAGTCGACCTTCAGCGTCGAAAGAAATTCACCGGGCTCCTCTAACTCCTGCGACCACTCAATTAACTGGCGCATCCAGGTGATGCGCTGGTCGTCGCCCGTGGAAACCGCTTTGCCATCCTTGTACTTCCAGTGCGCGGCCACACCTTCTTCCGCGATACGGTGCATTTCTTGCGTGCGGATTTGTATTTCGAACGGCTGGCCGTTATGAATCACAGTGGTATGCAGCGATTGGTACAGGTTCGGGCGCGGCATGGCGATGTTGTCTTTGAAACGCCCCGGCACCGGGCGCCAAACGTGGTGCACCACCCCCAGGGCGGCGTAACAGTTGCGTTCGCTGTCGGTAATTACCCGTACCGCCAGCAGGTCATAGATCTGGTCCAGGCTGCGTTCCTGCTTGATAATTTTTCGATGCAGGGAATGCAGGCCCTTCACGCGAGCTTCCAGTTCGGCGGGAATCCCGTTCTCAACAAGCTTTGAGCGAATGGTGACTTGCACGTCTTCCAAAAACTTCTTGTGAACCGGCGCTTTTTCCGAAATTTCTTTTTGCAGTGAAATATACGATTCCGGTTCCAAAAACCGAAACGCCAAATTTTCGAGCTCATCTTTGATCAGCGCCATGCCCAGACGGTGCGCGATCGGGGCATAGATATCCATGGTTTCCCGCGCGATGCGTAACTGCTTCGCAGGTTCCAGGTATTCCAGCGTGCGCATATTGTGAACACGGTCTGCCAGTTTCATCAGCACCACGCGGACGTCGTGAACCATTGCCAGCAGCATTTTGCGTACGTTCTCGGCCTGGCGGGCTTCCGGGGCCATCATGTTCAGGCGCCCGATCTTGGTGACGCCTTCCACTAGGCGCGCCACTTCTTCGCCAAAACGTTCTTGCAGGCGCGAAAGTGGAAACTCCGTATCTTCGATGACGTCGTGGAGTAAGGCCGCAGCTAACGTCGTCGCATCCAGCCGCATGTCTGCCAGGATATGCGCGACTTCCAGGAGGTGGGTCATGTACGGGTCACCGGACATGCGGAACTGGTCGCGGTGGCGCTCTGCCGCAATATCGTAGGCGCGCCGGACCAGCCAGGGATCATCTGAAGGGCGGTTGCTGCGTAATTTTTCAAGAAGCTCTTCGAGGCGGGCGTTCAATTGCCGCTCGGTGCGCTCCCGATTGAAGTTCAGCGGCAAATTGGCAGGCGACGGCATGCTCTAGTGTACGATGGGAACGCAAAAAGGGGGAATCAACACCGGCAATGGGTCAGTTGCCGGTTAGCCATCTGATAACTTCTAGTTGGAGCGGGCAATCATGCGGGTCCGCATACGGCGGTTCAGCAAGTTGAGCCCTTGCGGGCCGGAGGTTCGAGTCATCGTTCGCCACCGGGGCTTCGCCACTCGACAGGATTCCGTTTCGGCTTCACCGTCTTCTGATCCTGTAAAGCTCAGCCGAGGCTGATTGGCTGGCGCCATGCCACCCGTGAGTTCGATGGATATGGGCTTCGCGATAACGTGATTTTCGACCCTGCTCGGCGTACCAAGAAAAGGCCCCGACCGAAATCGGGGCCATGGCAAAGTTATATAAAAAGACAGCCTAGACCGCGGGCGCTTTCTCCGCTTCCTCGGCCTTCTTCTGTTTGATTTCCTTCACCTTGTCCAGCAGATCATCCGCCTGCTTGGTATAGGAATCGCGCTCGGCGGTGGATTCAACCATGTCTGCCTTGCGGCGATAGAGCAGGTTCAGGTAGGTCATGGCATCTTCGTAGTCCGGCTTCAGTTCGACGGCCTTTTTCAGATTCGTGATTCCGTCGTCCACCAAAGCGCCGTACTTTTCCACGTAGACGGTGCGCACAGCGGGAGGAAGCGGATCAATGTCCTTTACCTGAGGCTTCTTCTTCTCCACGTTGGCGCGGTTGTACTCGCCGCGCAGTTCGGTGTTGCCGCGATAGGCGATCGCCCAGTCGATAACCCCGATGGAGTAGTACGGCTGGGGATCTTCCGGCTTCAGCGCGATGTGCTTCTGGTGGTACATTTTCGATTCTTCAAACTTCTTCGCGTCGAAAGGCTGGCCGGCCATCTGATACATGATCGAGGCGAGACCGTCGATAGCGCTGAGATTGTTGGGATCCTTCTCGAGCACTTGCTTGTATTCCTCGATGGCTTCCTTACCGTGGTTCAGGTTTTCCTGGGAAGGGGCGCCAGGAATGTACTGGCTGGCGTAGGCCGTTGCGAGATAGAGGCGAGCGTTGAGGAGCTCTGGATCAAGCTCTTTCGCCTGTTTGAAATCTTCAACAGCCGCGTCAAACTGGGCGTTTTTGAACGCCGCGACGCCTTTGTTGAGAAGGTCGCGGGCGCGGAGTTTGCTGCAACCCGTAACTCCAAACAAGAGAATGAGAATTGCGGCCAGCGAGAGAGTCTTGCTGGCAATGCCGGAAAACCGCACTGCAGTTTCCCGTGAAACTGATGCATGAGTCATGGAAGCTTCCATCCCTGATAAGCGTTACCCCAAGCAACCGGGGCCACAGCTAGGATTCACATCCGCCCTATACGGGCATTCCATCACGTTCAGCGGTTTTTTTCCAGTTCTGATGTTAGCAAACCGACCGAGGTAGCGCCGGCGGTGTGCATAAGATCCAGAACCTGGGCCACCGCATGAAATTCGAGAGACCGATCTGCCTGAAGGAACGCAACACGGAAGGCGCGCGGTGCAAAAATTCGTTCTAAACTTCCGCGCAATTCTTCGCGTTGAATCTCCAGGCGATTGATCCGGAGGGAACCATCGGCAGTCACTGTTACGATGATTGCTTCCGGAAGAGGCCCCGGGTCTTGCTAGCTTGCCTGTGGCAAATCGGCCGGGAGCCCCAACTGCCGGTGCGGGATAATCATAAAAATGACCAGCAGCACCAGCAGAATATCAATCAGTGGGACCACATTAACATCAGAAACGAACCCACGCTTACCGCCAAACGTAAAACCCATAAGTCACCTCGCAGTCATAGTCTGACCCTGCGAGAGGACCCTCACATCGAGCGAGAAAAATCTGAAGCGCTTACTGCCCGGCCTCTAGCTTCGCGGTGATAAGGCCGACTTTGTCGATGCCCGCACCGTGCATGATATCGATGGCCCGCGCGACATCCTTGAACAACACATCGTTGTCGCCCTTCACGAAAGCCACTTTCTCCGCACGATCCTTGAAGATCTGTTCCATACGGCCGCCCAGCGTGTCCCAAGTCGTATCTTCGTTGTTGATCTTCAGTTTATCGTTCTGCGCAACCTGAACAACCACCGTCTTGTTTTCCAGTTCGATGTTTTGTTCCTTATTCGGCGAAGGCTGGGGCACCAGGGTATCCAGTCCCTTCGGCGTAAGGGGCGTGATAACCATGAAAATAATAATCAGCACGAGAAGAATATCGATGAGCGGCACGATATTCGGAGATGACATTGATCCGTGGCTGCTGCCTACATCCATTCCCATTGCGAGTTCTCCTGTCAAGTCATCGGTTTCGCTCTGCTAGAAAGGCGGCGCCGGGTGGGATCCGGCGCCCCTGTTAACTCAGCAAACGAACGATACCAATGGCTGGTACGTAATCATCCCTGCTACTACTGCGCTTGCGGTTTCTGGTCCTGTGGTTTGGCGCTCTTGGTTTTTTCGGTCAGCAGTCCGATCTGATCGACGCCCGCAGAGCGGATTTCGTCCACGACGGCAACGACAGTGCCATACTTGGCGCGCCCGTCGCTCTTCACGTAGATCGTTTTATCCAGCCGGTTGGCGATCAGATCTTTTATCTGCCCCGTGATGTCTTCCTTGATGATGATGGTGTTCCCGAGATAGATCCGGTCGTCGCGCGTGACTGCCACGATGATGGCGTCGTCTTTATCCGCATCCTTCATGTCCCGCGGATTGTTTACGTTCGCCATGTCCACCGATACGCCCTTCTGCAACATAGGCGTAACCACCATGAAGATGATCAACAATACGAGCATGATGTCGGCCATCGGTACTACGTTGGGGGCCGATACCTGCTCTCCCGCTACTGGCTTGTAGGCCATAGGTTTTTCCTTCTTCCCGGTTACTTCTTGGCGCCGCGGCGCAGGATGAAGTAGTTGATCAATTCCATCGAAGAGTTATCCATCTCGACGTCAAACGCTTCCACCTTGTTGGTGAAGTAGTTGTACGCCCAGACAGCGGGGACGGCCACGAGCAAACCGAACGCCGTGGTCACCAGCGCCTCAGCGATACCGCCGGCGACGGCCGACAGACCGGTCGCTTTGTTGTTGGCGATACCTTTAAACGCGTTCAAAATTCCGACCACCGTGCCGAACAGTCCGACGAATGGCGCCGTGGATCCAATGGTGGCCAGTGCCGACAGTCCGCGCTTCATTTCCGCGTGTACGATGGCGACGGAGCGTTCCAGACCGCGCTTCGCGGCTTCAATGACTTCCGCGTCGGAAACCTGCTGCGATGCCGACTGGAATTCCGAGAGACCGGTGGCGACGACCTTGGCGATGTGGCTCTTCTTGTTGCGCTCGGCGATGGAGATGGCTTCATCCAGCTTGCCATCCTTCAAAGCACCGGCAACCTGCTGCACGAACAGCCGCGATTGCTTGCGGGCGTTGTTGTACATCAGGAAGCGGTCAATCATGACACCGAACGAGTAGATGGAGAGCACGAACAGGATGAATACAACGATTCGGGCGGCCCAACCCATCGAGATGAGCATGTCTTTCAGATTCCAGCTGGTAGCAGCTTCCTGCAACCACACTGCGTAAATAAAAAGTGTTGCTAACATTCGTTTGCTCCTTATTTCCTAGTGGCCCCGGCTAGCCGGCACCAACAAAGTTTAAAATCGACTGCGGAACTCGAAACGGCGGGCAGTCCCACTTCACCGCGCCGCTCCGTTGTACTTACTGAGCCAGCGAGAAAATTACGTCGATTTCCGTGTCGACTTCGACAGGGTCGCCGTTCAACAGGGTGGGCTGGTACCGCCACTGTCTCACAGCATCCAGCGCCGACTGCACTAGCAGCGGGTGCCCGGAAACTACCTGCAATTGCTCAACGGCGCCATTCTTGCCGATGATGGCGTGCAACTTTACCGTGCCGCTGATACGTGTCTGGCGGGCCAGTGGAGGATAGGTTGGCTGAACACGATTCACCAAGTGAGCAGCCTGCACGTTTCCACCGACCGTGATGCGCTTCGGCGTGGCCTTTGGCGGAGGAGGAGGCGCCATCGAGGAGCCCGCACCGCCAATTACACCACCGAGTACTCCACCCATGGATCCGCCGGATACGCCGCCGGGTACACCGCCGGTCATTCCGCCGCCCATGTCAGGTGGTGCTTCTTCTTCCTTAATGATTTTTACGTCTTTCGGGATAACTTTCGGAGCGACCAGTTTCCCTGCGTCCATTAAATGGGCCACTGGCTTTACCTTCACAACCTGCACTGCCGCTGGCGGTGGCGGGGGCGGTGGTGGAGGAGGCGGCGCCAACAGAATCGAAGACATTAACGTCTTCGGCAGCGCTTCCGTATAGATGAGTGGAATCAAAACTAGGATGGCAAGCAGACCGACCTGGAGCAATGTGGACAATAGGATAGTCCACGGCTTGTTGGTCTTCTTCGATGCCGAAGTGGATACGACCATTTCTTCGAACATGATGACTTCTACCTCCTGCCGGCTGGTGCGAGGCGCGGTTGGCCGCCTTCGTTCCCCCGGGGTTTGTTGCCGGCTGCGGTTCCGGTGCCTGCTGCCAGACCTTGTCCCCGCCACTTGTTCCAGGCAACGACAAGGGGTGCAGCGATACCAAAACTGGAATACGTTCCTATCACAATTCCCACCACCAGGGCAAAGGCAAAAGCCCTTAACACCTGGCCGCCCATCAGGAACAGGACAAGCACGGTGAGAAAAGTTAATCCGCTGGTCAAGATCGTCCGCGAAAGCGTCTGGTTTATCGACTTGTTCACTACGTCGGCAAACGCTTCCTTGCGCAGTAGACGGCTGTTTTCCCTGATTCGGTCGAAGATGACGATCGTGTCGTTCATCGAGTAACCGACCAGGGTCAACAGCGCGGCAATGACCGTGAGCGAAATTTCAAAACCGAAGATCTTGAAGAGACCGAGAGTGATCAGAACGTCGTGGAAAACGGCGATGACCGCTGCGGCTCCGAAGACCCACTCGAATCGAAAGGCAATATATACCAGCATGCCTGCCAATGCATAGAGGGTTACTCTTATGGCCTGATTGCGAAGCTCGCCACCCACCTTGGCTCCAACGATTTCCACGTTGCGAATGGCAAATGGCGCCATAGAAAAGTTTTCTTTCAGCGCGGAAACCACCGCGGGTGTAGCGCCGTCCACCTTTGAAAGTTCATCCAAATTGGTGAGCACACCACCGTTGTTCTTGTCGCGGTAGGCAAGGAGGTTCCTCGCCAGTTGCGCGTAGCGATCACCCGCATTCACGGAGAGTCCAAGCGGATCGCGCTGCGCAAGAAAATTGGCGAGTGCCGCAGGGGTTTCGGAATTGAAGTCTGGCTTCGTTGAACCGGAAACATTGTATGCCGCATTCAATGCGGTAAGGACTTTGGCTTTCCCTTCGTCCAGCGCCTGGTCGGTATTTCCGGCCTGTTCTACGAAGATCAACACCTCGTTGGAGCTCGGGTTGGCGATGTCGCTGATGCTTTGAATCTCGCTATTCCCAAGGCCTTGCGCCTGGAGCCCCTTGCGAAGCTCATCAATATTCGGCGCTTTGGCAAAACGCACATCCACGTTTGTGCCACCTTTGAAATCGATGCCGTACTTAATACCGCCCTTGAGAAATATGGCGCTCCAGCCGATGAGCAGCAGTAGACCGCTCAATGCGAAGAAATACTTGGCTTTGCCCATCCAGTCTATGTTGGGCTCTTTGAAGAACTCGATCATGCCGTTTCGCGCTTCCCTTCTTTAGACTCCACCCTGTTCCAGTTTGTTCCCGAAACCAACAGGTGGAAGGTACTGGAACTGCCAGAATCTTTTAAATGCTCAGTTCCGCCTGGCGGTCCATCTTGCTCAGGTGATACTGGAAAATTGTCTTGGACACGAATATCGCCGTGAAAACGTTGGCGATAAGACCGATTGTCAGGGTAATGGCGAATCCACGGATGGCGCCGGTTCCGAAAATGAACAGGAAAAACGCCGACACTACCGTCGTGACGTGCGTGTCGATAATCGTTATGAATGCCTTATCAAACCCTGCATCGACTGCAGCCGAAGAGGACTTGCCGTTGCGCAACTCTTCGCGTATGCGCTCGAAGACCAGCACGTTGGAGTCGACGCCCATACCAATTGTCAAAATCACCCCCGCAATACCCGGCAAGGTGAGTACCGCACCAAACATGGCCAGCGCGGCAAGCAAGATAATTAAGTTCAAAATCAAGGCCAATACGGCGTTTACACCAGATTGCCGGTAGTAAAACACCATGAAGATCATCACCACAACCAAGCTGAGAACCGACGCTTGCACGCCGTGGCGAATGGAGTCGGCACCCAGTGATGGTCCAACGGTCCGTTCTTCCAGATACTTGATCGAGGCCGGCAGAGCGCCCGCGCGAAGAATCAAAGCTAGGTCGTGCGCCGATTCCTGACTGAAATTCCCCTCAATCAGACCAGAGTCATCAATGCGGCTATTGATTACCGGAGCGGAATAAACCTTGTGCTCGAGGACAATGGCCATTTGGCGGCCCTTGTTTTGTTCGGTGAAGGGGCCAAATCGGCGTGCCGCTTCGCCAGAAAGCACGAAGTTCACTTGATACTGACCCGGCAATTGGGTGCTTCGATTTTCTGTCGCGCTGCGTAGATCGCGACCCGTAACCACCGCGGTGCGGCTCAGTACGTACCAATTTTCGCCGGACTCATTTGCTGCGCCGCGTGTTTCGCTGCGGCCCCGTACTAATTCGGTGCCCGGAGGCAATACGCCGCCGTGCTGCGCGAGCGCCGCGCTTTCCGAAGCATACGTAGTTGGATCTTCCACCAGGCGAAGTTCAAGTTGACCACCTGCCTGAATCACCTGCTTGGCACGGGTAGGATCGCCTTCACCAGGCAGTTGCACCAGGATTTCGTTGTCCTTGCGGCCATGGAGCTGAATGGTCGGCTCGGTGAGGCCAAGTGCGTTGATGCGGCGCTCGATGGTCTCGAGCGACTGCGTCATCGTGGTTTCCTGAATGCGCGCGATCGCGCCCTGACGCAACGTCAGAAGCAAAGCATTTGGATCGCCCGGCGCGGAGCTCAATTCCCAGTTGGTTTCAAACTGGTCGTGCACCAAATCGCGGAATTGTGAAACCTGGTCGGAAGGAATATTCCGGACAATAATGTGCGTGTCGTCAACGCGGCGCACTTCTTCATAGCGAATATTCTTGGCGCGCATCTGGCTGGTGATGCGGTCGACCGTCTGGTCGGTCTCCTGCGCCACCGCTTCCTGCACCTGCACCTGGAGAATCAGGTGTGTGCCCCCCTGCAGGTCCAGACCGAGCTTGATCTGTTGCGCAAAATTACTCTTCAGCGCTGACAGAGAGGTAGGAAAATTGGGCAAGCCAATTACGAAATAGGTGCACAGCAGAATCAGTGCCAGTATCGAGAGAACTTTCCACTTCAGATTAGGATTCATGGTTAGAAGATCAGGCGCAGATTCGGGCGAGCCGGGGAGTTACTTTGCATCTTCCGATGCCTCCACCTGTGCAATCGCCGCACGCGCAACGCGGATTTTTACCTGGTCGGCGATCTTGAGTATGACCGTATCGCCGTCCATAGCATTCACAGTGCCGTAGATGCCCGAAGTGGTAATGATTTTGTCCCCATTTTTCAGGGCAGCGAGCATCGCCTGCACTTTCTTACGCTGCCGTTGTTGCGGCAGAATCACCAAAAAATACATGATGCCGAACATGATGGCGAACATGGGAAGCATGCCCACAAGTCCGGCGCCTCCCTGCAAAAACAGAAAAGCAAAAAAAGTCATGTTCGTTCTTTCTTACCGTACCCTTTCCACAAACTGCCACATCCAACTGCCAGTTAGAACTGCCTACTAGAAAATCTTGTCGTTTCCGGAGCTGGAAATGACTTTACACCAGCGGAAAAGTTTCCGCTAATCCTGCCCGCTCGATTCTCGTCCTGAGATTCGACCCAGTGCGGGGAGACTGCGCTTTTCTACCGCGTCGGCCTGACCCGAAATGTTATTTCACTCTGGACCGGTATTGTACCGCGCACGCAGCTCAGACGCGAATTTTTCGAGTTGTCCAAAACTGATAGCCTCTCTGATTTGGCGCATGATGTCAAGGTAGAAGTGGACATTATGATGGGTCGCCAGGATCGCCGCAGTGATTTCTCCCGCGGCGAACAGATGCCGAAGATACGCGCGCGTGTAGCGGCGGCACACCGAACAACTGCAATTGGGATCAAGGGGGCGCCGGTCTTCCACATAACGCGCGTTCTTAATCAGCACGCGCCCTTCGCTGGTGTACACACACGCGTGACGAGCGGCTCGCGTTGGCAACACACTATCCATCATATCGATTCCCAAGCGCACGTAATCCGCCAACTGCTCGGGACGGCCCACGCCCATCAAATATCGTGGACGGTCTTGCGGCAGTAACGCGGTAACTTCCCCGGCCATTTCGCAGGTCACATCGTGCGGCTCGCCAACGGCCAGTCCACCGACCGCGTAGCCGGGAAAATCGAGCGCCAATAATTGTTGAGCGCTTTCGTGACGCAGCTCTGCGAACGTCGCTCCCTGCACAATTCCAAATTGCCATTGCCGCAGGTCGCCGTTCTGCCTTTCTTGCTCCAGAAAATAGCTTCTCGCGCGTTGCGCCCAGTGCGTAGTGCGCTTCAGCGCGGCTTCAGCAATATTTCGCGGCGCCGGCGTCTCAATGCACTCGTCGAGCACCATGGCGATGTCCGAGCCAAGGGCCAGTTGAATCTCCGCGGCTTTCTCCGGAGTCAACAGATGTTCTGAACCATCAAGATGCGAACGGAAGCGCACGCCTTCGTCGGTGATCTTTCGGAGATCGGAAAGGCTGAATACCTGGTAGCCGCCGGAATCCGTCAAAATGGCGCCATTCCACGACATGAAGGAATGCAGTCCGCCAAGCTTGCGGATTAATTGGCGGCCCGGTCGCAAATAGAGATGATATGTGTTGGCGAGGATGATGCGCGCGCCAAGCGTCTCCAGCGCGTCTTGCGTAAGAGCCTTGACCGTAGCCGCGGTCCCCACCGGCATGAATACCGGCGTCTCGATGATTCCGTGAGGTGTAATCAGCCGTCCGCAGCGCCCACCCGCCGGATCACTTTTTAAAACTTCGAAGGAAAAACTCACTCCTCAAGTGTATCAGGAGATGATGAACGCGATTCCCACGCGACAGACCACGTATATAAGGAAAACGGAAATCGCTATGGTGAAGGACTTGCCGCCCTTCAGTTTCTTGGGATTGACCGCCGCGAAACCCACCGCTATCAGGAACAGCTTCCAGAATTCCAGCAAATCTATATTCTTGCCCAAAGCCACCAGCCATTTCGCGGCGTCATCGGGAAGAAATGCCGCCAGATTTGTAGCCACGGGATTGTCGAGGTCGAACATCCCCACAGGTTTCAGGAACAGCACAGTGACAAACAGAATCGACCCGACGATGGCTGCGGGAACCAGCGCGTGCGCAACGATCGCCATGGACGCTTTGTAACTGGCTCCCGCGCCAGCCATTACGTTGTAAGCCCCCATGAATACCAACGCGATGACCAACACGCCCACAATCGGAATCACCAGCCCAAACACGTAGGCAATGGTGGGCGAGTATTTGACACTCATATCGACTTGCTGTTGCTTTTGCTCCGGCGTCATCTGTGCTGCCCGCGGATTCTTTTCGATCTGTTGCGTGATGTAGTCGCGCCAACTGAAGTGGCTATTCAGTGCGATCACGGCGATAAGTCCAAAAATCAGCATCAAAGCCATGGGTAGAATCCAACTTGGCTTTCGCACAATGTCTTCAAACGTCGCTTTCGGGGAGAAGAATACCCCCACGATCCGGCCAAATGGAGAAATAGAAGCCTGTGGCTCGGCCACAGGCGCGGGAATGGATGCCATCGAAGAGTCCTCCACCACAGAAGATTCGAGAACGATTGCTAGAGATACTACGCTAAGCCTGGCAGGAAAATATCACACGTTTCCGCTAGAGGGAATCACCGGTACCGCCGCAATCAGCTCCCGTGTGTAAGCCGCCGTTGGGTCCGTCAGGATCAACTCCGCCGGGCCAAACTCCACCAAATTCCCGCCGCGCATCACCGCGATATGAGTAGCGATTTGCGCCACTACGGGAAGACTGTGCGAGATAAAGATATAGGTGAGATTGAATTCCCGCTGCAACTCCTGCAACAGCAGCAGCACCTGCGCCCCGACCGATACGTCCAGGGCTGACACCGGCTCATCCGCCACAATCAGCTTCGGCCGCAGGATCAGCGCGCGCGCAATACCTATGCGCTGACGCTGCCCGCCAGAAAATTCGTGCGGATATTTCTTCACCGCATCCTCGGACAACCCCACACGGCGCAAAATCTCCGCAGCTTTTTCGATGCGTTGCCGCATGGTCAACGTCGGTTCGTGGATACACAGCGGTTCTGCCACGATGTCACCCACGCGCATCCTTGGGTTTAGCGACGCATACGGGTCCTGGAAAATCATCTGCATCTGGCGGCGCGCGGCGCGCAGTTCTTCCGCCGCCAACCCCAGCAGGTCGCGCCCTTCCAGAAGAATTTTGCCGAAATCCGGCTCAATCAGTCGCAACAGCATGCGCGCCAGGGTGGTCTTGCCGCAACCGCTCTCGCCCACAATGGCAAACGTTTCGCCTTGTGCCACGTAGAAACTCACGTCCTCGACGGCAGTGAACATTTCGGCTTTGCGGGTCGAGCCAAATGCTCCGCCCGCGCGCGGAAACGTCTTGCGCAAATTGCGGACTTCCAGAAAATGCACCAATGCTTCGGTCATAGCAGCACGCATCTGGCGGAGTGTCCTTCGCCTGCGCTTCGGAATTCTGGTACCGCAGGTTCGCAGCCCGCGCGGCGAAATTTGCACCGCGGCGCGAACGAACAGCCTGGTGGCAGCGCTGTCAACTGCGGCACGGTCCCAGGGATAGGCGTCAACTTTCCGCGCAATAACGTCGGCGAAGCCGCCAGCAATCCCTGCGTGTACGGATGCTTCGGCGAAGTGAGTACATCTGCGGTGGCGCCTTCCTCAATGATTCGCCCGGCGTAGATCACCGCGATGCGGTCCGCCACTTTCGCCACCACACCCAAATCGTGCGTAATGAAGAGTAGTCCCAATTCCATTTCGCGCCGCAGCCTGTCCAGCAATTCCAGAATTTGCTGCTGCACGGTTACATCGAGCGCCGTGGTCGGCTCGTCGGCAATCAAAAGTTTTGGCCGACCTGCCAGCGCCATGGCTATCATGGCGCGCTGCCGCAAGCCACCCGACAATTGATGCGGAAATTGTCGCGCGCGAACTTCCGGCTCCGGCACCGACGCATGTTCCAGCGCACTCATCAGCCGCCTCTGCAAAACGATGCCTTGAATCTGCGGTTCATGCGCACGAATGGCTTCTTCAATCTGCGCCCCGATGCGCATCACCGGATTCAGCGAAGTCATCGGCTCCTGAAACACCATCGCAATCTCGCCGCCCCGCACGCCACGCCACTCGACCGCCTGCAACTTCACCAGATTCTTAGCAGGAGCATCCCCACCGCCCAACATCGCCTCGCCGCTTACCCGCGCGCCCGTAGGAAGCAATCCCATGAGCGCCAGCGATAGCATCGTCTTCCCGCTGCCCGATTCGCCCACCAGCCCCAGCGATTCGCCCTTTCCAATCCGCAGTGACACCTCATTCACCGGACGCACCCATCCCATTGGCGTTGGCAATTCCACCGTCAGTCCGTAGACACTGAGAAGTTCACCCATCGTCCCTATGATACGTTCGCTTCGTCGAAGCCGCATCTTTAGTAAGGATTTTGGCATCGCGATAGTAATCTAGAGGGTCCCATGGCCACCGCTGTCGCCCAACGTGTCGACTGGAAACTGCTCTGGGAGCAGCGCGCCTTCCGCTTTTTCTTCACCGCAATGTTTGTCTCGCTCTTCGGCAGCGGGATGAACTTCATCGGTGTGAGCTGGTACATCATGTCGGCGACGCACTCCACAGTGGCGGTCAGCTGGCAGGTCATTGTCGTCACGCTTCCCGGCCTGGTGATTCCTTTTATCGGTGGCGTGCTCATCGATCGTATCGATCGCCGCTACCTGGGAGTACTCCTCGACCTCGCGCGCGGTTTCGCCGTTCTCGCCACCGCCTACATCGCGTGGCACGGTCACCTGCAGATATGGCATCTCTACCTGATGACGCTGGTAACTGGCACCGGCTCGGCCGTCTACTGGGCCAACGTGAACGCGCTGGTACAGGAAGTTGTCCCGCCCAGCCAGTTCACCGGCGCCAACGCCTCGGTACTCGTCGGCGTGCAGAGCGGCATGCTCCTGGCCGGCACGTTGGTCGGCTTCATCTACGATCACGTCGGCATTGCGGGCATTCTGTTCATCGACGGTCTGACTTACTTCGTTTCTTCTTACTGCCTGTTCCTGCTGCGCAAGGGCTACGTCTCGCCGCGCGATCACAAAAGTTTTCCGCGCGAATATTCCGAATCCACGCAGGGCACCGTGCAGGCCCTTGAAAGTGGCGAAAATCCTGAAGTGGCCGAGGCTGGCCTATCGCTCGCAATTTACGCGGACATGAAGGAAGGCTTCGGCTATCTGCGCCAACAACCCGTGGTTCTAGCGCTGGGCGTCACACACGCGATCCTGATGGCCAGCATCGTCAGCTCCAACATCGTGATCGTCGCGCTCGCTAACGACATCCTCCACTCCGGCGCACGCGGATTCGGATTCATCGAAGCCGGCTGGGCCATCGGCGCCATCACCGGTGGGTTCATCACCAGCCAGTTGCCGCAGAGAATTCGCTTGCCGCTTTACGTTGCAGCAATGGCAGGACTGGCGCTGGGCCACATGGCCGTGCCGTTCGTAGCATTTTTGTTTGGCGCGGCATTGCTGCAAGGGTGCTTCGGCTTTTTCCGGGCGCTGGGTGGTATCGTGGCGCAATCCGCCTTGATGTCCATCGTTCCGCGCCATTTCATGGGCCGCACGCAATCCGCGTTCGCCATTTTTGCCACCATCCTGCAATTGGCGATGAGTTTTTCGCTCGGATGGATTGCGCAACGCTTCAGCATCGCCACTGGGTTTTTCTTGTTGGCCACGATGTACACCGGTGCCACGCTAACCGCGATGCGCGCCCGGCGTCTGCTTATGGAATCGGTGTAAGGCCTAGGAATTTTTCGCGACTGGTGCCGGATTGCTCGACGCAATCTTGCTGCCAAGCACTTCAATCGCCGCTTGATATAATTTGGTGCGCAGCAAGTACCGTTCGTTCGCGCGTGTTACATATCGCACGCCCAACTCCACTCCGGCGGGCACGGGCTTCACGCTAATGGCTGGTTCCGCAGAAAATCCAGACATCTCTTTCGAATGCGTGGCCGCTCGCCATTCTTGTTCGGCCTGTTTCACGCTCTCCTGTGTGGCTTCCCGGACTTTTGCGTGAATTGCTTCTACCATGGGATATGGATCGCGTCCCGAAGGCAGAACCACCTGTAGTTCATCCCACAGCCATTGCCCCGTTGTTGAAAAATTAAAGTAGTGCCCTTCGATCGCATAACTATTGGTGAATGTGACGCGCCGTCCTGTTGGATGTCCGGAATCGGTCCAGTTCCCAGTCTCCAGCAGCACAGTGTGGAAGGGTCCTATCTGCACGACTTCGCCGGTCACGCCATTGATTTCCACCCAGTCGGCCAGACGAATTCCGTTTTTGCCCATCAAAACGAACCAGCCCACAAAACTCACGATGAAATCTTTCAGCGCCACGGTGAGCCCTGCGCCCGCGAGCCCAAGGATGGTCCCCAGTTGGCTCGGCGGACCAAACAGCACAAGTAAGATTAAAGAGAGAGCGAGAATCTGCGATGCCACGCGGGCAACGGTGCGCAAAGACTCCACCTGGCGCCGGTCCATCGGGACTTTTCGTACCAGCGAGTCCATCCACGAACTGAAAAACACCGCGATTAGTGCAATCCCCAGAATAATCGCGAATTCCTGCAACGCCCTGTGCACCACAGTCCGCTGGTTGCCTGCCACCAACTCAATCCACTGTGCGTACACTACCGCCAGTTCTTTCTTCGTGCCAATCCGCTTGTCGTAAGACATGACCGTTTTTTGGTCAGTTGCCAGAGTTTCCGTTCTCTTTAGCAGCTCTTTCGGATCTGTCAGGCTTTTTGCCTTTTCCGCCTCAATCTGCGCATCCAGCGCGTTGTGCCTGGCTGTCAGTCTCGCCTCGGCCGTCTCCGTCTGCGTCTTCGCCTGCCACAAATTCATCTGTTTCTGGTGCAGGCTCCACCACCGCGCCACACGGTGGATCAGTCCAGGTTTCTCTATGGCCACTTGTTCCGGCGGAATCGCGGATTCTGTATTTTTCGCGGCGTCTTCGTGTAGCTTCTTCATCGCCGCGAGTCGCTCTACCGGGTCGCCACCCGCCAGTTGCAAATCGTGATCCGCGTCCTGCACTTCGTCCTGAGCTAGGTCGATGTCGGCCTCTGCCTGGATGAGCTCCGACTCGACCTTTGACTGCTTATCGACAGGCACCTTTACCAATTCTTCCGCTAACTGTTTCGCGCGTTCCTGGGCGGCCTCCAGGACCCTCTCGGCCTTGTCCTTCCGTGTCTTGCTGGCGTTGGCTTCCGGTGAGAGAGGTGGAGGATGTAAGCGCGCATCGCGTATGGCCTCATCAAACGCCAAATCCGCGTCATAGTCGGCAAGCCGAAGCGCTTCCTGTGCCAGAGTGCGCTCTTCGCGCGTTGTCGCGCCTTGCGCCAGCTGTTGCGCCGTTTTCAACGACCGCAGTGGCACAATGGGTCGACCGGTCGGTCGTCCGTTGCCGTTCTCTGGGGGCGCTACCTCCCGAGTCTTCCAGGTTCCGTAGGCAGTAAACCCCACCAGGACGAAAATGACGACGGCCACGATTTTTTGAGTTTTTCTCATGACGAGACCAGCACTCCAACCTGCATACCTTGATTGTGCTGGGAATTTCCAATTTCCCGGATTACCGCCGGAAAGGCAAGGGCTTCTTGAACGCGGTGCGTTTAGTTAGCCTCTAGCCTCGCGGCATCCCGGCTCCTCAAGTTCGCAAGAACGCCGAAATCTGTTGGTCGGCAAAAAAATGCCCGCTACTCCAGGCATGACTCCATTTGCATTCCCGTGAATATGTCACAAAAACGCAACAACTCCCTGAACACACTCCCACGCAAGGCCATTGCGGGCACACCGCAACAGGCCTAACCTTTCCCCTGGGTCTCCACCATGAACAGCTCGCGCCTTCCCACCCTTATCTATTTGCTGTTGCTCGTGCTGGGTCTACTTCAATGGGTAAATATGTATCCCCAACTTCCCGAAACCATGGCGTCTCATTTCGCGGGTGATGGCACGCCAAACGGCTGGCAGCCGAAACCAGTTTTCTTTATGTTGACCCTGAGCGTTATCGTTTTGACTTCTATCCCCGCTTTTTTCGTGGTTCGTGGCATCAGCAAACGCTCCCCGGACAAAATCAATCTGCCGCACAGAGACTATTGGCTTGCACCGGAACGCCGTGAAGAAACGTGGCGCTTCTTCAGTACCTATATGGCCTGGTTCGGTTGCGCGTTGCTGTTTGTGCTTCTCTACGCAGTCTCTCAGGCGATCAACTTCAACCTGCCGAAAATCCGCCGTTTTAACACTCGGGGAATGTGGTATGTCCTCGGAGGATTCTTTCTTTTCCTAACCCTGTGGTTGACCAGCTTCATGCGCCATTTTTATAACGTGCCGCCGTCTGATCCGGCATCCATGCCCAACCCCTCGCTGAAATAGTTCTCCATCGAAATGGCGCCGAATATCGCTGGTAATGAAAAACGCCCCGAAGTATTTCGGAGCGCTTTCCTGCTTCGCATTGGAATTCCTTCTATAGATAATCGCGTGAGGGGCCTTCGAGAAACGCGCGCAACTTCCTCGAACGCGAAGGATGACGCAACTTGCGCAGCGCCTTCGCTTCAATCTGTCGGATGCGTTCGCGCGTAACGGCGAACGACTGGCCCACTTCTTCCAGGGTGTGCTCACTGCCGTCATCTAGCCCGAAGCGCATCTTGATTACTTTTTCTTCGCGCGGTGTCAGAGTTTTTAACACCGAAGAAGTCTGTTCCTTCAAATTCAGATTGATCACCGCATCGGACGGCGAAACCACCGCCTTGTCTTCGATGAAATCGCCAAGATGCGAATCTTCTTCCTCGCCAATCGGGGTTTCCAGCGAAATGGGCTCTTGCGCGATCTTCAAAATCTTGCGCACCTTGGACACCGGAATGTCCATGCGCTTGGCAATCTCTTCACTGGTCGGTTCACGGCCAAGCTCCTGCACCAACTGGCGGCTGGTGCGCACCAGTTTGTTGATCGTTTCGATCATGTGTACAGGAATACGAATCGTGCGTGCCTGGTCGGCAATCGCGCGTGTAATCGCCTGCCGAATCCACCATGTGGCATACGTCGAAAACTTATACCCGCGGCGCCATTCAAACTTGTCCACAGCCTTCATCAAACCGATGTTGCCTTCCTGAATCAAGTCCAGGAACTGCAGCCCGCGGTTGGTATATTTTTTCGCGATCGAAACCACCAGTCGAAGGTTGGCCTCAATCAATTCTTTCTTGGCCTGCTCCGCTTCCGCTTCGCCGCGATGAATAATGGTCAGTGTGCGCTTCAGTTCCGTCAATCCGACTTCGCTGGCTTCCTCAATGTCTTTCAGTTCCGAACGGCGGGTGCGCAATTCGCGGCGCGCTTCCGTCGCGTTATCGCCCTTGGAAACATCAGCGCGGCGCTCCAGCCGGCCTGCTTCGCGCTCCAACGACTGCAAGCGCTCCACCGTACCGCGCATCTTGTCAATCAGCCGTTTCTTCTCGAACGGGTTGAAATCAATGTCGCGGATTTCCAGCGAAATCTGGATACGCGTGCGTGCCACATCCCACTTTGCATGGATGTACGGCTTTTTTTTCGCTTTAGGGGTTTTGTCCAGCTTTACGGCCTGCTTCAGCGCCGTATCGTATAACTTTGCAATTTTTTCGATGTACTTCAGTGTCTGCTTGGTCTTGTTCGCGATCTTTTCTTCGGTCAGCTCTTCATCGTCAAACTGAACAATTTCCTTGATCGAGCGCGCGCCTTTGCGCAGGTCGTCGCCAACCGCAATCAATTCTTTGATGACGATCGGCGAACGCGTAATGGCCTTCATCACCACCAATTGACCGCGTTCAATCCGCTTCGCGATGGTTACTTCACCTTCGCGCGTCAACAGCGGCACTGTGCCCATTTCCCGCAAATACATCCTCACAGGATCGTTCGTTTTTTCCAGCGAGCCGGGCGTCAGGTCGAGGTCGCTTCCGCTTGCACCTTCTTCTGCGTGCGTGTCATCCTTCACCGCACCGTCGCGGTCGCCGCGTTCCACGGAAACTTCCACTGCGCGCGCCGCCTTGGCCGAAGCGGCATCTTCGTAAATCTCGATGCCATTCCGTTCAAACGTGGTCAGTAGATCGTCAATTTCCTCGGAGGAATGCACTTCCGCGGGAAGCGAATCATTCACTTCGTCATACAGCAGATAGCCGCGCTCTTTGCCGACCGCGATCAGCTGTTTTACTGCATCATACTTTTCCTCAAGTCCCGAAGCCGCCACAACCATCCTCCAAATTTCTTACTTCAATCTCGTAATGCGCCGAGAGTCACAATTCATCTCACTCCGTTGGGACGACGTCGAAAAATCCCATGACGGACAGAAGGACATCATCATCATTCCCTCGTAAAGATTTCAATTGTCTCGGTGAAGCCCTATGAGCGATGTCTGCCCGCCGCTGCCCCACGCTTACCGCCTGACGCGCTCTGGCACTACGGTCGCGTTGCATCTTCTACAAACATTTGGATGCTCTGCAGAGCGAAACCGTTATCTGCTCAACCCTTCTACGCTACACGCTTAAGTCGTGTCAAGTCAATTACTTCCTCCCCCGTTCCAGGGTTGCGACATCCCGCCGCATTCTCTTAATTTATGGATGGTTTCCCGGTGCCATACGTTTCAATAATTCCTGTTTTCGCGTCAAAAGCTCACGCAGGTTTGGACTGGCAGCATTAGCCTCTATGTCCCTCTGTAGCTGCCCCAACTCTTGTTCCAGCTTGCGCCGCTTCAGTGCTTCCAGGCAGCTTTCCGCCTCTTCCCACGACGGCGTTTGTGTGGGCTCAAAAAGTATCTCGAAAAATACCCGTCTGTCCCGGTCCTCCAGCAACCCCCCAATTTCGGCCGCTTCCATCGACTGGTCGGAAAGGCCTGCCACAATCAACGCGGCAAAGATCTTCTCGGTCTCCAGGCCTTCATACAGCCGTTCTTCTTGCAACCGGCGCGCCAGTTCTCGCCTGAAATCCTCCGCCTCCACCAGCATCCGGATTAATCGGCGTTCCAGCGGCTTGGCGGCTTTACCAATCAACTCCGGTTGCGTTTTCACATCGCTGCGCCGCTCGTCGGCTGCTTTTCGCAGCGCCGCGCGCAGGACCGGCTCGTCCACCCGCAACTGTTGCGAAATCCTCGTCGCCCATTCCGAGCGTAGGAAACGGTTAGGGATTCTCTGTACATAAGGAAGCAGAAAGTTCAGTGCTCGCAGTTTCCCTTCCGCTGTAGACAAATCCATCTGTTGGGCCCGGGCGATCAAATAATCGACGTACGGCGGCGCTTCCTTCAGCGCTTTGATATACGCCTCTGCTCCGCGTTCGCGGATGAACAGGTCCGGGTCCGCCTTTTTGTTTCCAATTGGCGGCAGCGCCAGCACTCGCACTTCAAAATCCTGCTCCAGCAGTAATGTAAGAGAGCGCTCCGTCGCCGTCTGTCCGGCGGTATCTGGATCGTAGTTAACGATGATGCGCTTCGTGAACCGTCCCAACAGTTTGATTTGCGGTTCGGCAAGGCTGGTGCCACAACTGGCCACGACATTTCCAACGCCAGCGCACGCCACGGCAATCGCGTCCATATAGCCTTCCACCAGCACCGCGAAATCCTGCCGCCGGATCGGCTCCTTCGCCCTATCCATGTGGTACAACACATTGCTTTTCGAATAGATCGGCGTTTCCGGCGAATTCAGATATTTCGGCAGGTCGTCGCCCAGCGCCCTGCACCCAAATGCCACAATTTTTCCTGATTCGTTCGCGATGGGAAAAGTAATCCGGCGACGGAACCGATCGAACATTCTCCCGGTAATATTTTGATCGCGCGAGACCAGTCCCGAATCCGCCAGCAATTTGTCTGCATACTTCGGCTTTAGCGCGCGCAGCAGTACATCTCCACCGCTCGGCGCATAGCCGATCCCAAAGCGTGTGATCGCCTCCGCGTTCAGCCCGCGATCTTCCAGATACGCTTTCGCTACCTTTCCCTCCGCCGTGGTCTCCAGTTGCTTCACAAAAAATGCTTGTGCTTCCCGGTGAATCTCCACCAGCGCCGCGCGCTGCTGATTTTCCTTGCGCTCTTCCGGTGAACTCGCCTTCGGTTTCGGAATCGCGATGCCGCACTTTTCCGCCACCAGCCGTACCGCTTCCGGGAACTGGCACTTCTCCATCTCCATCACAAAACTGAAAACGTCTCCGCCCTTGCCGCAGCCAAAACAATGAAAAATCTGCTTTACCGGATGCACCGCAAACGATGGCGACTTCTCTCCATGGAACGGACACAAGGCCGTGAAGTTCTGTCCGCTCTTCTTCAGGCGCACGTATTCGCCCACCACGCGAACGATGTCCGCCTGCTGCTTCACCCGATCGGCGAATGAACCTGCTTCTGCCATGGTTACAGCCGCAATTCTACAACCGTGATGGCTTTGCCGCCGTGCTCTTCCGTCTCAAACGCCGCCTGAGCCACGGATGGGTGCGTTTTCAAGAATTCCGCCAGTCCCCGTCGCAACGCTCCCGTTCCGTGCCCGTGAATAATACGCACCCGCGTTCGACTCGCCAAAACCGATTCATCCAGAAATTTATCGACGAGTTCACTGGCCTGTTCCACTGTCATGCCGATGACGTTAATCTCCCCGGTCGACGCCTGGTCACTCGATTGCGAAGTGACGGTAACGTTATCGCGCTTCGACGGTTGTATTGCCACTCTTCCCGCCACGGCTTCTTCCACTCCGGTGATTTCCTCCAGCGCCACCTTCATGCGCAGCGGTCCCGCTTCGATTTCCGCCGACGAACCATCGAGCCGCCGAAAGATTACCGGCTTGCTGAATCCGCGCACACGTATCTTTGCCCCTGGCTGCAATTTTCCCACGCTTACCGCGTTCGACATTTCCGTCTTTAATCCCAAGTCCTTCTGCGACTCGGAAATTGTCTGTACCACCGCGGCGTTTAACTCTTCCTTCGCTTCGACCCGCACATCGCGCAACTTGCGTCCGGTTGTTTTCTCCAGTTGCTTGCGCAACTCGCGGTCTTTCACCGCCTCAACAATTGCCGCCACATTCTCTTCGTACCGCTTCTGCATGTCCGCAAAATTGTTTTCCAGTTGCGCGATCCGTAACTTCTGTCGGTCCACCCATTCCGAGCGTAGTTTTTCGCGCTCTTTTTCTAATGCGTGGCGCTCTTCCGCCATCTGCACGCGCAGCCGGTCCAGTTCATCGCGGCTGCGGTGAAGGTACGCAATCAAATCCGCCGCCTCGTGCGATTCCGGCGTCATCAACTCGCGCGCCCGCTCGATAATGTCCTTCGGCAAGCCCAGGCGCTGCGCAATTGCGATTCCGCTTGAGCCACCCGGCACTCCCAACATCAGCCGGTACGTTGGTCGCAGATTCATGTCGTCAAACTCCACGGCCGCGTTCATCACGCCGGGTGTCGTCGATGCATAAGTCTTCAGCCGGTCGTGGTGCGTGGTGGCCATTACAAAGCAATTCTTCTTGTGGAATTCGTCGAGCAGCGCCTCGGCCAATGCCGCTCCCTCTTCTGGTGCAGTTCCCGTCCCGATTTCATCCAGCAGCACCAGCGATTTCGGTTTAGCTTCTTCCAGCATCGATTTCAGATTCAGCATGTGCGCGGAAAATGTCGAAAGGTCCGCGGCAATCGATTGTTCGTCGCCGATATCCACCAGCACGCGGTCGAACAGGGGAAACACTGCCTTCTGCGCCGCGACGGGTACACCAGACTGGGCGGAAAGCGCCGCCAGCCCCATCGTTTTCAGCGCCACCGTTTTCCCGCCGGTATTCGGGCCGCTGATTACCAGCAATCTTTCCTCCCCGCCCATCGCCAGCGACATCGGCACAATCGCGCGAGCTTCACGCCGCAACTTGTCTTCCAGCACAGGATGTCGCGCCGAATCCAGCCGCAACTCCGTAGCCTCGGTAAATTCCGGTAAGCACGCATCGAAGTCTTTCGCAAATCGTCCGCGCGCAAAGATACTGTCGATGTCCGCAATCGTTCGCGCTGCATCCTGCAACGGACCACTGACTCGCTGCAATCGCTCTGTGAGTTCCTTCAGAATGCGGAAAATCTCCGCCGCTTCATCTTCGGCAAGTTGTACCAGTTGGTTATTTGTTTCGACCGTCTCGAACGGCTCCACAAAGACCGTCTGCCCCGTAGCGCTCGCTCCATGGATCACCCCCTGCACGCTGCGCCGGTGCTCCGAACGCACCGGAATCACGAAGCGATCATTCCTCAGCGTTACGTAGTCTTCTCCCGACTCCGCTTGCCGCGAGCGCAGAATCTGCTTAAGCGTTCTCTGAATCGCGTCTCGCGTTTGCAGGATGCTGGCGCGAATCCGCCGCAACGTCGCCGATGCATCGTCGCTGATCTCACCATTCGGCAGAATGCATCTCTTAATAGTGGCTAATAGTTCACGAAAATCCCCAAGTGCACTCGATTGCGCCGCGAGCAGAGGGAACTTCACTGCATCTTCTCGAAACTGGACTTTCAACCAAGCCGCCGTTTCCAGCAACGAGCCCGCGTCCAGAAACTCCTTCGCTTCCAACACTACGCCGGGAGCGTCCAGCCGAGCCAGCCATCCCTCCGGGTCTGACAATGCGCCGAATCCCAGTTCCCTTCCCATGCGCAGCCATTCGTTGGCCTCACGGATTCGCGCGAACGCGTCTTCCAACGCACCACGATCCGTTCCCGGTTCCAGCTCATTCATGCGCCGCCGTCCGGGAGCGCAGGTGGTCCGCAACCTCAGCAATTCCCGCAGCTTGTCGAATTCCAATACGTCTTGAACCAATCGCGACATTTATTTCCCGTCTTTTAGATGCGCCGCCAGATATTTCACCACTTCCTCTAGTGTTTTTGCGCTCTTCACCAACTGCGCTTTTGCTTCGCCCCACTTCGGGGCCTCCGTCGATGGCCGCGCGTCCATCTCCACTTCGCGAACGCGATCCAGAATCGGTTGCCAGAAATCGCCGCACACCGCAAAAGGTTTTGTCGGCATCACTGACTTGTTCAACATTTCCCAAACCACCGCCAATTCCACCAACGTTCCCGTTCCGCCCTTACATGCCACGAAGCCATCGCCCAGTTCGATCAACGAAAACAATCTTTCTTCCCAGGTTTTCTTGCGGACTTCTACATCCACCCATTCATTCGCTTTCCGCGCAAAAAATTCCGCTGTCACCCCGTACGTTTTTCCGCCTGCTTCCTTTGCGCCTTTCGATACTCCTTCCATCACTCCGCCATAGCCGCCGCTGCATACCGCGAATCCACCACGCGCCAGCGCCTTCCCCAGTTCGCGTGCCTCGCGATAGTCGGGATCGTTCTCTTCTGGCCGCGAACTGCCAAACACAGTAATTATTTTTTCTTTGCCCATGGTTTCACTTTCCTACTTCGCCTCTTTAACCCCATTTTCCGGCACATCAAATTCTTCAATCATCGCCAGGCACAACCCGTCAATTGCTTCGTGGATTTCGTGGCCGGTTGCGCCCTGATTATTGCTCAGGAACGAAAAGATGAGTTTCCGTCCATGGATGGTTTCTGCATAACCGGAAAGCGTTCGCACGTGCGTGACGGAACCCGTCTTCGCATGGATCTTCCCGGTGACACCCGCATTCTTCATTCGATCCGTGAGCGTACCGTCCACCCCCGCAACTGGCAATGATGCATAGAGTGCGGAAAACCATGGCTGCTTCTGTGCGTACTGCAGAAGCGTAACGAGCGCGCGCGGCGTCACCATATCGTGGCGCGACAAGCCCGACCCATCCGTCTGGATCACATCTTCGGGCGCAATCCCCACTTTGGCATAAAAGGCTTCGGGAAATTTGGCCAACTCTTCGGGAGTCTGCCACCGGCCTTGTTGTCTGGCGGATGCGCGCAGAAGAATTTCCGTGTGCAGATTCTGGCTGATCTTGTTCACCAGCGTAACCGTCTCGCCGAGCGGCAGGGAAAGATGCTCCGCCAGCACGGTACGCGGTCCGTCCTCAGGATTTGCTTCGTGACTGGCGCGGATTTTTCCGCTGAACTTCACCCCGCGCTCCGCCAGTTGCCTGGCCAGAATGCTAGCCGCATGTTGCGCCGGTTCCTGAATAGCCAGAATCAGTTTACGTGTCGTGCTTCCGGCGGACATCGTGCCGCTGACGACCACGACGTTGGCGCCGGGTTCGCGCGTCAGCCGCAATTCGCCCTTTTCCTTCGCGCTGACAGTCTTCACTTCATTCTTCACTTCAAATTCGGGAGTTACCGGTTCCATGCTCGCCAGCACTGCATCACCGGCTTTCTCGCCTGGCGTCAGTGTCAGCCTGACGGTGTTGTCGTCCACCACGATCGCGGAAATTGCGGCGCCGTACTCCCACACCATGTCATCGATTTCCCATCCATCGGGGTAGCGTTCGCGCGGGAAATAACTGTCGTCCCCCACAATATCTCCACTGATCTCTTTCACGCCGTGCGCCACGACCTGATCCGCTAATTCATTCAGAGCTCGTTCCGGAGGTCCATCAAACTCTTCCTTGGTATCGAACGGAAATTTGCGATTGGAGAGGTTCGGATCGCCCCGGCCCACCAGGACTAAATCGCCTTTCAGAATCCCTTCTTCCACTTTCCCGTTGGTCTCGATGGTTGTGCGAAACCTGTATCCAAGGCCAAGCGTGTCCAACGCCAATGCAGTGGTCAAAAGCTTCATGTTGGATGCGGGCACGAAATAAGAGTCTGCGTTCCTTTCGTAAAGCATCTCCCCCGTTGCCGCGTCGACAATCAGAATTCCCCACTCCCCTTTGTTTACCGGCGCTACTCCAGACACCTGGTCGACTCTTACGGCAAAACTCGCAGCCGCGGATGCGCTTCCGGCCTTTGCCGCTGTGCCATGGTCGGCTTGCGCGGCACATTCTCTCGGCAGTGCCGATAATCCCGCAAAGACCACGGAAAGGACCGTGAGCTTCGCCACTATTCGCACCGCTTTTCCGTTCATAAATCCCCTATGGCAAATTCCAACATCTGAAAGTATATTCGAAAGTCTACGGGGACCCATCCCTTGAGACTTCGTGGACGGGTACCGGGCTGAGCAAGCGCTGACTCCGCCGTCAAATTTACTGCCCAGTTCGTTCCGATGTTTGCTAAACGTTACTATGCAGTCCGAAAAGGTGAAAAACGCATGAAAAAGCTCTTTTCATTACTCCTGACTCTCGCACTGCTTGCTCTTCCACTTCAGGCGGGCGACAAGATCAACGACCGGCTGGAGAATTGCGGCATGGTCATCCAGGAAATTATGGAAATCCCCGATAATATTCCGCAGGAACTTATCGATAAAGCCGACTGCGTGATTGTCTATCCGTCCGTCCTCAAGGCCGCTTTTATTTTCGGTGGAAGCTACGGGCGTGGCGCGATGCTCTGCCGCTCCGGAGAGAATTTCAACGGACCCTGGAGCGCTCCTACCATGATGGCCCTTGAGGGCGGAAGTGTGGGTTTCCAGATCGGTGGCCAGGCCACAGACTTTGTTCTGCTGGTAATGAATGAACGTGGAGCCAAAGCGATACTTTCCAGCAAAGTGAAATTAGGGGCAGATGCCTCCGCTGCAGCAGGACCCAAAGGCCGCAATGCTGAAGCGTCCACAGACGTCACGATGCGCGCTGAGATCCTTTCCTATTCGCGCGCGCGAGGTCTGTTTGCCGGAGTTTCTCTCGCCGGCTCCTCCGTTCGGCCTGACAATTCCGCCAACGACGACCTCTATCATAAGCGTGTTAGCGCGCAAGACATCGTCTTCAAGGGTGCTGTTTCTGTCCCATCCTCGGCGCAGAAGATGGTCGCCTACCTCAACAAGAAGTCTCCAAAAAACGCCTCCTCAGGCAAGTAACTCATAATAAATAAGTTAGGGGAGCATCGAGCCCTGGGAAACGTCCCGGGGCTTTTTGTTGTTGACTCTGCCTTAATAATGACTTATGGTCATTAATGAACAAAGGTCAATATGCCCTCTACACTTCATCCTCCCACCACTCGCCGCGAACGCCGCAGCATCGAACTGCGCGAACGGCTTTTTCGCGCCGCGATTCAGCTCTTCGCGCAAAAGGGATATTCGGAAACCACCGTTGAGGACATCACCAACGCCGCCGACGTGGGCAAAGGCACTTTCTTCAATTACTTTCCAAGTAAGGAACACATTCTGGCGTCGTTCGGGCGGATGCAAGTCGAAAAAGTGCAGCTCGCCGCAGATGCTATCTCCACGACTAAACTTCCCATCCAGGTTTTTTTGCGCAAAATGGCGCTTGACGTCATTTCTGAGCCGGCGCGCAATCCGGCGATCATGCGCGCGCTGTTGCAGGCAAATTTATCCAGCGAGCCCGTGCGGCAGGCCATGCGCGAAGTCCATGAAAACGCCACGGCCTTGTTGGCACGGATCCTCAAAGAGGGCCAGCACCGCGGAGAAGTTCGCAACGATCTGGAAGCTACGGAAATGGCGCCAGTGCTGCGCCAATCATTTCTGGGAGCGATGCTGATCTGGTCGCTCAATGGCGACGGCCCGCTGGAAAGCCGGATCGAAAGCGTTTTCAGAGTTGTCTGGAACGGACTTTCGGCGCATGGCGAACCAGTCAGCCCGAATCCCTGGACAAAGAAGGAAGATCGTGATGAAACGTAAATGGCCCATTCTGCTGTTGGTAGTGCTCGGACTGGCGGCCGCTGCCGCGTATTCCGCCGGATGGTTTCGTAAAGAGACTGGGCTGCGGAGTTCCGGCACCGTGGAATCGAGAAATATTCGCGTGGGCTCCAAGATCGGGGGACGCATTGAGAACGTGCTGGTGCGCGAGGGTGATCATGTTGAGCCAGGCCAGGTATTGATTACCTTTGACGATAAAGAGCTGCAGGCTGCACTTTCGCAGTCTCGCGCCGCCGCGGAGAAATCATCGCGCGGATTCCGCACGGAAGAAATAGCGGAAGCACGCGCCGCCGCTGCTCAGGCGAAAGCTGAATATGAACAACGCAAAAATGGATATCGCCAGGAAGACATTGATGCCGCAAAGGCAGATTTTGATCGTGCCACGGCGGATGAAACAAGGGCAAACCTTGATTATCAGCGCTATGAGGCACTCGCCCAGAAAGATCTCGTTTCCAAACAGCAGCGGGACACTGCCGAAGCGACATGGAAAATGTCTCTGGCGCAAAAACAAAGCGCGCAGCACAGGTTCGACGAATTGAAACGCGGCTACCGGCAGGAAGAAATTGCGGCCGCGGAAGCGCGCTATCAACAGACACAAGCGACCTTGGACAAATTCCAGCGCGGCAACCGTCCCGAAGATATTGCGGCGGCCCGCGCGGCGCTGGCAATGGATGAGGCGCGTTACCGTGAACGCCAGGTCTTGGCACCTGCTGCGGCAACCATAGAAGTGCTTGACGTGCGACCGGGCGACTTAATTGCTCCGAACACTCCTGTGGCGACTCTGCTTGAGCGAGACCAAACTTATGTGCGCATTTACATTCCGGAAACACAATATGGCCAGGTGAAGGTGGGTCAGAAGGCGGAGATTCAGGTTGATTCCTTCCCTAAAGAAATTTTCCACGGTGTGGTGGAACAGATCAACCAGCAAGCGGAGTTTTTACCGCGTAACGTACAGACCCGTGAAGAGCGGGTTCACCAGGTAATCGGCATAAAAGTGCGTATCGACGATCCCACTCATCGCGTGCTCGCGGGCATGGCCGCGGACGTGAAACTCGCGACGGCAAATTAATCATGGCCTCCAACGAGCAACTCGCCATTTCGGCCGAACACCTGGTCAGGCGGTTCGGAAACTTCACTGCGGTCGATGACATAAGTTTTCAGGTGAAGAAGGGAGAGATCTTCGGTTTTCTGGGGCCAAACGGCAGCGGAAAAACGACCGTGATGAAGATGCTCACGGGCTTACTGCCGCTGACACAGGGTAGCGCCATCGTTGAGGGCATCGATGTACGAAAAGATCCAGAAAGTGTCCGTGAAAATATCGGCTACATGTCGCAGAATTTCAGCCTCTACGGCGATCTTACCGTAAATGAAAACCTGACATTCTACGGGCGCGTTTACGGGCTTTCGCCGGCGCAACTGCGTAAACGCATGGACGAAATTGTCCAGCTGAATGGACTAGACCCGTATCTCAATAGACTGTCCGCGCAGCTGTCGGGTGGGTGGAAGCAGCGCCTGGCCTTGGGTTGCGCAATGCTTCACGAACCAAAGCTGATTTTTCTGGACGAACCTACGGCAGGAATCGATCCCGTGGCGCGCCGGCAGCTTTGGGATCTGCTGTTTGAACTGTCCGCGCATGGCATCACTTTTTTTGTCACCACACACTATATGGACGAAGCGGAACGCTGCAGCCACGTCGCTTACATTTATTACGGAAAGTTGATCGCTGACGGCACGCCGGAAACACTGCGTGAATTGCCGGATGTGCAACCTCCCGGCACCTATCGCGTGGAAATCACCACTACCGAAGTCACGAAAGCGCTGCGCTTTGCGCGCACGATTGCGGGCGTTCGCAGCGCGACGATTTTTGGGCAATCGATTCATGCGTTGATCGACGACCATCTGGATCTGGAACATCTTCGGAATCAACTGGTGAAGGCAGGCGTAGTCGTTGCGGAAATTCGCCCACTCGCCGCCACGCTGG
Organism: Candidatus Acidiferrales bacterium; assembly: GCA_963748365.1. Classification (GTDB taxonomy): domain Bacteria; phylum Acidobacteriota; class Terriglobia; order Acidiferrales; family UBA7541; genus Acidiferrum. The sequence goes on along the minus strand of CAVVJG010000032.1, from coordinate 377,480 downwards.
AAGATGTTTTCGTGGAGCTGACCTACAAACATCAAGCACGCGCGGAGGAAGCCCGTGGTTAATCCTTTCCGCGGATTTCGAGCGGTTGTTTACAAGGAAGCGCTGCACGTGCGGCGCGATTTTGGCACGCTGTTTTTCTCGCTGATTATCCCGTTGTTGCAGATGTTCCTGCTGGGCTTTGGGATCGATACCAACGTGCGGCAGATCAACACAGTGGTCTACAACGCAGACGGGCGGCGCGAAAGCCGCGAACTGCTTGATCGTCTGCGCAATTCCGACACATTTCATGTGGTCCGCTATGTCAACACGGATCATGACTTGAATGATGCGATTATTTCCGGCAAATGCCGCGTGGGCATCAAGATTCCTGTCGACTACTCGGATAAATTGTTGCACCAGATGGGGGCTCAAGTCCTGGTGCTGATTGATGGCTCGGATTCCTCGGTAGCCGGGCAGGCGATCAACGTAACCACGGCAATTGGCCTCGACGAGTCCCTGCGGCTTGCTCTGTTGAACGGCAGCGCAAATTTCGCAGTCGAAATGCGTCCGAAAATTCTTTTCAATCCGGATTCGCGTTCGCCGAATTTCTTTCTTCCCGGACTGACGGCTATTTTGTTGTTGAACGTGACCACGTTTCTTACCGCATTCTCGATTGTGCGGGAAAAAGAGCGCGGCACGCTGGAACAGCTATTCGTCACACCGGTGCGGCCGATGGGATTGTTGCTGGGCAAGCTGCTTCCCTACCTTGGAATTGGTTTTTTTGAGCTGTGCATGATTTTGACGTTCATGCGTTTCATTTTCAGTGTGCCGATCCACGGAAATGTGCTGTTGCTGGCGGTCCTCTCGCTGCCGTATTTGTTCGTGTCGCTATCGCTGGGAATTTTGATTTCCAGCAAGGCAGGCACACAAGCACAGGCCATGCAATTGGCGTTTCTGACAATCCTGCCCAGCATTTTCTTTTCCGGGTATATCTTCCCGCGCGAAACAATGCCCAAGTTTTTCTACGTGCTCAGCTACTTCGTTCCGGCAACGTATTTCATCAACATTACGCGCGGTATCATTTTGCGCGGTGCGGGCTGGGCGCATTTGTGGACGGACGCATTTGCGCTTTTCCTGATGGGGACCTTGCTCCTGATCGTTGCGGCACGCCGCTTCCAAAATAAAGTCATCATGGCGTGATATCCTGTTGCGGCGAAACAGGGGAAATTCGCGTCTCGCAGGAACCGAAGCTTTCACGAAAAGAGCAGAGTTGTCATCCTGAGCGAAGCGAAGGATCTCAGCATTCGGTCCTTGCTTGCTGCACAAGTTGAGATCCTTCGGTCCGCGCACCTCGCGACCCTCAGGATGACAATCGCTTGTTGTCGTGTTGCTCGGGTATTTGCACTCGTGTTTTGAGTAACTGTGGAGAAATCGATTGCTTTGTCCGATATGTGAGAAGCGCAAACCGGGCCGTTCTTGCCCGGCGAAAGGCGAGAAAATCTGCGCTGTGTGCTGCGGCACGGAGCGGGAAGTTAGCATTGATTGTCCCGTGGATTGCGGGTATCTCGTTGCCGCTCACCGCTATGAAGAGCAGCACCAACGGACTCTGCCGCCGGGCACGCCTCTACTGGATGTCCGGTTAACGTCGGATATTATTCACACGCACCAACAATTGCTTTCGGCCTTAGCGTTCACCATTGCCCGGTTTTGCGCGGAACACCGTGAAGCGAATGATGTGGACGTTCTTGCCGCAATGGAGTCGCTTGCGGAAGCGTACAAGACGCTGACAGCGGGAATCGTTTATGAACAGCGCCCTGCGCTGCCGGTGCAGCGCGAATTATATGAAGCATTGTCAAAATTCTTTGTAGAGTCCGAGCAGAAACAGGCGCAGGCTTCCTTCGGCCACGCAAAAGATTCGGAAATCTACCAATTGCTGGTGTTTTTGTACCGCATGGGATTGATGCACACGAATGGACGGTCACGGTCACGGCGATTTATCGAGTATCTGCGTAGTCAGTTTCCCGGAGCGCAGGAATTGAAGAGAGAAGAATCGCGCATCATCATTCCGTAGTGGCGCGAGAATAAAAGAAGAATCCCCACGTCTAGGGCGGTTCGCGTCTTGTCGGCGATATCGGCGACAATATCGGCGCGCCGAAATTATTACTTATAGATATATATTAGATTTATTATACCTTCGAACGTGGATCAGGCTTTCGAATCGAGAATTAATTGCGGGGAACTGACTGAGAGTAAACCAGTTGCCCAAAATGTGTTCGAAAGCAGGAAACCGGCAAAGCTAAAGCGAGCCTTCGAATGGATTCTCTGTCGCCGACAAACGAGTTGTCGGCGTCGCCGACTTGCCCCTAGCCAGCGGAGCAGGAGCGCAGGGACTGGAGTTCGTTGCTGATGGCGGCGGCATCCCAGGCGAGCTTCAATTGGGGCGCCCGAGATGTGGGCCGATCGCCTTCCCAAGGGCGGGCAGAGAATCCGAATTTCTGGCGGATGCGCAAAACGCGTTCTGAGGCTTTCTTGCGGTAGCCTTCCGGAGCGTAGCCATTTTTTGCGTACCACTGCTCATATTGTTTGGCGAGCTTGGGAAATTTCTCACGAATGAAGGGGAGAAATGTTTTTGCGGATGCAGGCATCAGGAAAAGTACGCCGGAGAAAAACCACTGTGCGCCGGCCTGTTTGGCTGCTTCGGCCACGGCTTCGAGTTCCCCATCGCCATCGGTGATCCCGGGGATGAGAGGCGAAGCGGATACGCCAACGTTTAAACCCGCTTCACGTAACTTTTTAACCGCGTCGAGGCGAAGATCCGGACGAGGCGCACGCGGTTCGAGCAATCGCGCCAGACGCGGTTTCAACGTGGTGACGGTGACGTTGATAGAGAGTGCTGATTTCGCGGCGATGATTTTCAAAATGTCGATGTCGCGAACAACATGGTCGGATTTCGTGATGATCGAAATACTGAGACCTTCGCGTTTGGCCAACTCTTCGAGGCAGGCGCGCGTGACGCCGTATTCTGTCTCGGCAGGTTGGTAAGGATCGGTGGCGGTACCAATGGCGATGTGCTCTGCCTGGGTGTAGCCGCTCGCTTTTGATTCGTACGAATACTTTTGGTTTACATCTCGTGCCAGGAGTCCGGCGGCATCCTGTTTCACGAAGATTTTCTTCTCGAATTCGCCACCATCAATCTCCATGTATTCGTGAGTGTAGCGCGCATAGCAATACTTGCAGGCAAATTCACAGCCGCGATAGGGGTTGATGGTCCACTCAAACGGCACGCGATTGGAATCGCAACGATTCAAGATTGATTTCACCGGTAAAAAGAAGTATTCGGGCTTTTCCTGAGACTTACGCTTCGTATCCGCTGCGGGAGAGCGAGCAGCGAGGCGAGCTATGCCCACCAGTGGCGCATGGGGAGTTTGGAGTTGTGGCGGGGGGCAATCCGCCGTGGGACGCTCCAGACTTCCCTTACACCAGCCAGATGTACCTTGTTGAGGGGCATCGGCCTCCTGTAGGGGGCTTGGCTCATTAGGGCGAAAAGGAAGGAAGGGTGAAGCGTGGGAACGAACGGGGCGACGCCGCAAGTTGAAGCGCGGAGTCGAAAAGGGAAGAACTGGGGACATAGGTCACCTCGAAGCAGGGCCAGTATTTCGCTTTTCGTTCGCCATGTCAAGTATTTTCGCTATTTGTTCGCCAACAGCGTCTCTTGCACCTGGGGCACGCGTTTGATTAAATGCAAGCGCGGCGGAACGTTCCATTCGCCAGTGAACGCTCGCCTTAAAGAATTCAAAGCACAGGAGAACGTTGATGAGAGCCGCTTTCGCAGTTGTGGTACTGTGTATTGCTGCCTGCGTTCTAGTTCCGCCAGACGTGTCTCATTCCTCGAGTGCCAACGCGCTACCAACGCCGCAAGGGTATGCCACTGTCTACTGCGCATCCGACAACGGCCGGCGCAATTATTGTCAAATGGACGTCAGGGGTGGAGTGCAACTTACCAAGCAGAGGAGCAATTCACCCTGCGTGTTTGGTCAGACCTGGGGATACGACAACCGAGGAGTTTGGGTCGACCGTGGGTGCCGAGCCGAATTCACAGGCGGGTATGTCGGTGGTCCTGGGAACGGTGGCCCGGGTAATGGAGGCCCGGGGTGGGGCGGCTGGGGAGAGGCGTACAACATATACTGTGCTTCCGATGATGGCCGTCGGAATAATTGCCCTGTGAATACGCGCGGCGGTGTGCGACTGGTGCGTCAGCGCAGCCAATCAGAGTGCATATGGGGCTCTAGCTGGGGGTATGACAAGCATGGCGTTTGGGTCGACCGCGGATGCCGCGCGGACTTCCAGATAGGGCAGGCCGGATGGCAGCCTGACCAGGCGCGAACGGTTTATTGCGCCTCGAATGATATGAACCGCAAAACGTGCAGTGCAAACACCAGCCAGGGTGTACGGATCGTTCGCCAGCGCAGCGACTCTGACTGCATCTACAACCGAACCTGGGGCTACGGCCGTGGGCAGATATGGGTCGACCGCGGATGCCGAGGGGACTTTGAAATAGGCGGCCGCTACTAGCGGCGTGTTCACTTAAATCTCTCGAATCATCCTGCGCTCTCTGGCTGGCGGAGCACTCTAGCTCCCGTGCAATATGATTTCCGGGACCTTTACACCCGCATCTACTAAACTGAGAAGGACAACATGATCGGCTACCAGAAAATCTTTTTTCTGTACCTTGTCAGTGCCCTTCTTTCCCCAGGTGCGCACTTCCATTCGCAAACACCTGCCCAAAAACCGGCTTCCAAGCCATCGGTTCCAGCACCTGCCGCGGGAGTCGTTGGGCCGCAACAGACAAAACATTATCCAATCCTGGTGGTGGCACACGGCAACGAACCATTCTGGGGTCTGCGACTGGGGATGAAGGGGCCGGAGCGCCTGGATCGTGTTGGATATCCGTCGCTGGTGTTGGAACCGTTGGATGTGGTGCGCGACGAAACCGGAAATATCTGGACATATCACGCAAAGGATTCAGCGACCGGTGCGACTGTGTCCGTAAAGCTGACGCGTGATCCGTGCTCGGACGGAATGTCTGACACCAAATACACATTCAAGGTAGTCGTTGAACATGCGCAAATCGGTACGCTCAACGGATGCGGACTGAGTTCGCCGGAAAAATTTCCGGAATTCCGAAAGAAGAATCAGTTGGATCCAGCGGAAAACGCGGACGCCGCGACGGACAAAGATAAGGACAAGGAAAAAGATAAGGACAAGGACAAATTTTCCGTGCTGGAACCGATAACCAAGTTCGCGCCACCAGTGGCGGTTGCATATCTGGATTCAACGGGAAAAGTGGTTCTGAGCCGGGGGGAGGTGAAAAAAACGGTAGCGCCGGCGGGCACAGAATTGGCGTTGTCGCACGATGGGAAAAAGCTCTTGTACACACGCGCGGACTCGAAAACCGGGCCGGAGCGAACGATTGTTTTGTACGATGCAGATTCGGGACGCTCGAAAGACCTGGTAACAGGATTGGTACGGCAGGCATTCTGGTCGCCGGATGATACGAGGATCGCGTTTTTGAAAAATGCCGAGCAAAAGTGGCAAATCTGGACTTTCGCGGTGAATGAGCCAGAGAAGGCCGCGGTTTTCTATAGTGGAGACGTGGCGGCACTGCAGGGATGGATTTCAAGCGAAACGATTCTTGCCTCCGATCTGCAGCATGCGTACTGGTTAGGCACAGACGGGCAGGCACAGCAAACAGTTCCGCTAAAGAGTATTTATGGCGAGCGCTTTCAGATCACGAGCAGCGATACGATTCGCGCAAACCCTTTGAACCCGGACCTATTGCTGGTGACTGCGGACTACACGAGGACGCCCCCCGGTGCCCCGGTAGATGCCATGAAGTTAAATTCGGCGTTCTTTCTGTATGAGGTAAAAGCGAAGCGGCAGGTGATCTTGTGCCCCACAGATACGTGGGCGCGATCCGCAGAATGGTCTCGCGACGGACTACAGATCTATTTTTCGCGGCTGGGCACGGGGAATTCGTTCGCGATAAACCGGATTTTCTGGGACGGGACGGGGGCGAAGCGATACCTGACGGGCAGTGAAATGGCGATCGGGAAATAGCTTCGAGGAATCATCGCTGTCGTAGAGGTGCAAGAAGTGCAATTCAGACAAAAAGAAATCATACTGCACGCTGCTGTTGCCCTGCTGCTGGTGGGCCTCGGCCTAGAAGCTCAGGAGTCTGCACCTGCACCAATACCGGCGCCAGCGCCGGGAAAACCAACCTCCGAAATGCGGCGTGCGGTGGAGTGGCGGCGTTTCGACTACATCTGCGAAGGCGACAAGAAGGTAACCGTTTACTTGCATAAGGAAACAGTGAAAGTGCGTTTCAAGGACAAAACCTATTTCATGAAGCAGGTGCCCTCCGCGGATGGCACGAAATATTCAGACGGCAACGTGGTGTGGTGGGGTGTGGGAGACGGCGGCTTTCTGCAAGAAGATTCCGCGGATGGCGACGGACCGATGATGGTGAAGGACTGCAAATTGGACAAGCCGATGAACCCCCCGGCTGGCGCGAACACAGTGACGGGAACAGTGAGTTACATGGTGAGAATGGCGCTGCCACCCACGGCGATCATTCAGGTGCAATTGCTGGATGTGTCTTTGGCAGACGCCCCAGCGAAAGTGTTGGCAGAAGAAAAGATTACGCTGGGGGACCGACAGGTGCCTGTGGCATTCACGCTGACGGCGGATCCGGCGAAGATTGAGCAGAATCATATGTACTCGGTTAGCGCTCACATTCTGGTGGATGGGCAGCTTCGGTTCATCAGCGACAAGTCGTATGCGGTGATTACGCGGGGAAATCCCAACCAAGTTGAAGTGATTGTGACGCCAGTCACACCGCCTTCGGCCGCGAAACCGTAGTTCCGAGGAGCCGTCCTTTGGGACAGGTACCGCTTACGCTGCTGTACCCTTCTGGAGCGCTTTGCGGGTGCGGCACGGTCCTATACTTCTTTTATGGCAAGCCCCTCAGTACCCATAGCCCGGCAGGTTGGCATTCTTGTGCTTGAGGATGACCCGAAAAACTCAGGGGTATTGAAGCAGATCCTGGACTCAGAAGGGTGGCGCGTCCGGATTGTGCAGGATATAGGGATGCTCCACGCAGAGCTGAAAACAACGGAATATTCACTGTTAATCGCCAATGTGGCGCAAATTGGAATCGATTCCCCTACATTCCACGTGCTTCGCGAGCTGGCTACGGTTTCCGCAGAGGAAGGCGGGCGAATTCGCACGCTCTTTGTAATTCCTGAAATGGGCGGCACCCCGTACATCGGTCACCTGGAAATGGCTCATCTGCCATATGTTATGCGGCCATTTCACCTGCATGATTTTCTGGAAAAGGTGAGCGATTTGCTGGTCGAGGTAAAGGCCATTGAGGGACCGCTGCGCATGACGCGGTACGAATTTGGAGAAGCGCGAAAGAAGAAGAAGGCCACCAGCCGGACGACATCCATGTTCGCTTCGCGCGATTCGTACTCCTATACCGAGGAAGAGATCGCTGAGTATGAAAAGGCGGAAGCGGAATCCTCGCGTACGCGGCGGTTTAAACCGCGAACTAACCTCGGAAACCCGAATTCGTAACGGTTATCGAAAACATTCCTTGCAAGAAATCTGAAGCGTTCCGTTCTAAGAGCAGACCGTGCCTCGTTGCACGTCTGGAGGATGGAATGGAACGTTCGTTGATTACCTTATTTAGTAGTTTTCTCGGATTTACGGCTCTCGGGTTCGTATGGTCCGGCTCTGGCGCTTCAGAGCCTCCCGCGAAATACGATGGAGATTGGCGGCTGTTGGAACCTATTTCCTACGAAAATTTGACGGTATTTCCGGTCGTTTCGTCGAGCGGCTACGACACTTCGCAGTTTCTAACGCTGGAGGAAGGGCTCTCGTCGGGCGAAATTATCGTCCGTGAGCAGGGCGCGGAAACGTTGGTCCGCAGCCGCGACTCCAACCGGCAATACGTGACCGGTTCGGGGCCGTCGGTGAATCAACTGGTGTTGTTGAATCGCAGCAAGCGTCCGCTGCTGTTACTCTCCGGCGAATTGGTCAGCGGGGGTAAACAGGATCGCGTCATTGCGAAAGACCGAATCGTGGCACCCGGCTCCGACCCGCTTCCATTGAACGTGTTTTGCGTAGAACACGGAAGGTGGTCTGCCGGTTCGCAATTTAATGCGGCGAAGACGATTGTCCATCCCAGCGTGCGCGAACAAGCGGCGGTGAAGCAGAGTCAAAGCGAAGTGTGGGATTCCGTGAGCGTTGGTTCCACTTACACGGCAAAAGCAAGGTCAGGAGGTGCGGCCGCTCCTGCCGCTGCTCCACCTCGGGTGAGCCAGAACGACGTGGCCGCCGCGATGCACGAGGAAGCACCCACGCAATCGTACGCGAAACTGTACGGTTCACGACGTGTGGTAGAAAACGTAGATGGGTTGGTGGAGGAAGTGCAGCGGCGCTTTCGCAAAGAGACTGCCGGGCTGAAGGGCGAGCGCGTGGTGGGTGTGGTGATTGCCTACGGTGGAGAAGTGGCGTGGAGCGACATCTTCGCGTCCGGCAATTTGTTCGATCAATATTGGACCAAGTTACTTCGAAGCTATGCCGTGGAAGCAGTAGCACGGCCCACACTGCGGGAAAAGGCTTCGATTGATAATGCGCGGGAATTTCTGCGGCAGTTGAACGGACGCGAGACAACAGAATCGGAGCCGGGCGTTTACCGCTGGAGAGAGACGAACGAGGGATCATTATCGCAGATCGAGTTGGATTCGCTGGAGCCGAAGATGATTACGATTCATCGGTTGGTGGTAAGGCGGTCGAGCTAACGGCTGGCGATTCTTAGCAACTACTCGCGAGAGTGTCCGAAGTAATGTTCCCGCTGCTGACAGCGGCCGCTACACTGGCAGAAACTTCGCGTAGGAATCTTGCGGACATGGGGTGCAGCGTGCTGCACCCCTACATTTGATCTTCAGGCGAACTTACGGACTTCGCTGGTGTCGGAGCATTTCTCCAGCATTTGCTTCGCGGTGGCAGGCCAGGAGGGGTGGCGCAAATCGGGTGCAATTTCTACCAGCGGAACGAGAACGAATTTACGTTGCAGCATTCTTGGATGGGGCAGCTGCAACTCCGGCGTGTCGATAGCTTGATCATCGTATAGCAAAATATCGAGGTCGATGAGGCGCGGTCCTTTCGGAAAGGGCTTCTTGCTGCCCATGGCGATTTCAATGGAGCGAAGGACGCGCAGAAGGTCGATAGGATTCATGTCTGTTTCGGCTTCTACAACGGCGTTGAGGAACCAGGCTTGGTCGAGATAGTCGAGCGGTTCCGTCTCGTAGAAACTTGAACTATTCGCTAAGCGAACTCCCGCTGCGGTGATTAGTTTAGTGGCGCGGCGCAAATTCGCTTGACGGTCACCGACGTTTGAACCTAAGGCCAGATAAACGGTGGCCATTTACCTGACGCCCAAACGGCGACTTAACATGCCGCGAATCGATTGCGCTTCTGGAAGCTTCATGGCTAGAGCCACGCCAAAAAAAACCATTCCGTAAATTCCCAAAATCAGAATGGCGATGACGATTGGACCCTTAAGACTGATCGCGAGGAGCAGGCCGCGAGCAACCGCCGCGCCAAGCACCGCGGCGAGCCAGACTTGCGCGAGAAATCCCAGCGGCACGCCGACGTGGCCAAGTCTGCGGCGAAGACCACGCTGGAGGAGAGCGAATTCCACCCAGGAAGCGACGCCTGCAGAAATGGTGAGACCGGCGACGCCCCAGCGCGGTTCGATACCCAGCAGTCTCGGTAAGGGAAGCGCGCTGAGATAGCCGAGGATGGTGGTAAGCACGACGCGAACGACGGCAAAACGGAGCGGCGTGCGTGTATCGCGTAGGGCGTAATATCCCGAAGAATATAAGCGCCCGAGAGTAGAGGCCAGTAATCCCACCGTTGAGCCCGCAAGAATTCCCCAGACGTACAGTACGTCAGTGTGGGTGAAGCGGCCCGACTGATAAATTGCGGCAACGACGACGTCGCCAAGGACGAGAAATCCCACGACGGAAGGCACGACAAGAAAGGTGATCTGACGCAGGCCGGCGTTCAGGCGCCCGCGCAACATTCCGGTCACTTCGTCGGCCGCGCCCATAGCACCGCTCATCACTGGTAATTCCGCGGCAGAGACGGACATGCCGAATAAGCTTACGGGCAAGGTATAAAGGGTTTGCGCGTACGCGAGTGCGGAGACTGCGCCCGTAGGAAGCCAACTGGCAAGAAACGCGTCGATGTATGCACTGATTTGCACGACGCCACGACTGACAAATACGGGAAAGAAATTGCGGATGACGGTGCGTACATGTTCCGCCTGATGAGCCAACCGCAGTTGCAGGCCACCGAGCAACTTCAGCACGACGGGCAATTGCACCGCGACCTGCAGGGCGCTGCCAACTACCGAGGCCCAGGCGGTAATCACGACCAAGGAACTTTGCGACCGGCCCGCGCCGAAAGCGATCATGCCGCCGATCATGGCGACGTTCCAGAGGACGGGCGCGGCATAGGAAAGAAAGAATTTGCGGTGGCTGTTGAGCACCCCAAGGCACCATGCAGAACCAACGAGCAAACCAGCACCGGGAAAAAGAATGCGGACAAGAAGCACAGTGAGTTCTCGTTTTTCGCCGTGAAAACCCGGAGCAATTACGGCGATGAGCCAGGGAGCGGTTAGAACACCGAGCAACACAAGTAGGGAGGTGCTGAGAGCCAGCAGGGCGGCAACCGCGCCTGCGGTTTTGCGGGCCTCGTGGTCGTCTTTTCTAGCCAACAAACTGGCGTAGACAGGAATGAAGGAAGCGGAAAGCACCCCTTCGCCAAATAAGTTTTGCAGGAAATTCGGAATGCGGAAGGCGGCTTTAAATACGTCAGCGGCATCGGAGTTGCCGAAATAGTGGGCAAAAACACGGTCGCGGATCAGACCGGCAACGCGGCTGAGAAAAATTCCCGCGGCAACCAGAAAAGCAAAGCGCTGGGAACCGGAAGTTTGAGGTTTAGCGGTGGCGGGGTCGATCACAGGAATTCCCAAGCAAACATTTCCTCAAGGGCAAAAGCCCAGTTCGTATGAATCAATTGGAGCGCGTATGAAGGCGTGCGCTCTCGAAATTGAAGATACCTTACCAGCCTAAGGGGATTGGAAGCGAATTGACAGGGTGTGCCGAGGAGTTACTTCTGGGGAGAAGTGATAGAATGCCGCGCGGACTGGAGGACCCATGAAAAAGATTGCTGGGCCAATACGAACAATGGTGGTGGCAGGAATGCTTGTGCTGGCGCAAATGTGCCAGGCGCAGCAGCAGGACTATTCGAAAGTGCAGATCAAAGTAACCAAGGTTTCCGGAAACATCTACATGCTCGAAGGCGAGGGAGGCAACATCGCTGCCTCGGTCGGTGAAGATGGGATCGTGATTGTGGACGATCAATATGCGCCTCTGGCCGAAAAGATTCAGGCAGCACTGAAGGGCTTGGGAATTACGGACAAGCCCGTGCGATTTGTGATCAACACCCATTATCACGGCGACCATACCGGGGGGAATGCGCCGTTTTCCACAGCGGGATCAACCGTGATCGCGCAAGACAATGTTCGCAAGAGGCTGGAGACCGGCGGGGCGGTAGGAAACGGCGGTTCGGTGAAAATGGATGTCAAACCCGCAGACAAGGCCGCGCTGCCGGTGATTACGTTTGAGCATGATGTGACGGTACACTTGAACGGCGAAGATATCCGCGCTCTGCACTTCCCCGCAGGGCATACCGACGGCGACGCCGTGATTTTCTTTCCCAAGAACAATGTGGTGCACATGGGCGACGATTTTGTGCGTTACGGATTTCCGTTCATTGATGTGATGAGTGGCGGAAGCGTGCAGGGCATGATCGCGGCGATGGAGAAAGTGTCTTCGCAACTGCCGGCTGATGTGAAAGTGATCCCGGGACATGGCGAGGTTTCCAATCTGGACGACGTGCGCGCGTATGTAAAGATGTTGAAAGAGACATCCGGCGCGGTGCAGAAGGCGATTGACAAGAAAGAGACTGTCGAGCAGATGAAGCAGGAAAAGATTCTAGAGCCGTGGAAGAAGTGGTCGGGCGGCTTTATCGACCAGGACAAATTCATCGAGACGTTGTACAACTCGCTGACAGCCACGAAGGGCGAGTTCGTGAAACACAATTGAGTTAGAAGGGCTGCTGAGACGTCAGTCGCCAAGATACCAATTGAACTGGGCAGGCTTTGCATCGAGACGCCATTTCTGTGGAGTGGTGGTTTCGAGCCAATCTAATGGTGCGCAAGGAGGGTGCTGCGCCGAAGCGGCATGTAGCGCGGCGCGAAGCGGCTGCTTTTGTTCAGGCTTTAGCGCTTCCGGATCGACAGACACGAAAAGCGCGGTGCCACTTCGGGCAACAAGATCCAGCCATTGACGAGTTAGATCCCACGGAATATCGCTGGTGAGCGGAACACAATCCGCATCGGCAGCAAAAAAGGTGTTGTGTTGCGGCAGACGGAAGGCGAGCGTGTTGACACCCATTTTCCGTGTACGCGACCACTCGCGGCCACTGGTGTCATCGCCGATGCGCTGCACCTCGACCAGGCCAGCGGCAAGATGGCCGATGGTATTGCATCCGATGAGTTTGGCGTTGCCAGCCGCTTCGCGAATCACTTTGTAGAGATTGCGAATGATTTCAGCAGTAGTAAAAGACCGGTCATGAAAATGCCATCCTTCGTCAGTAACGCCCGGACCCATTTCAAATCCCCAGCGGCCAAACAAATCAAAAGTTGAGAAATCGTGCTTAATGAGTTGGTAGCCCCATTCCTGAATAATGCGCACATTGTCGGCCATGTACTCAAGTGCTTCCAGAATGGTCGGGTCCAGCACGATCAAATCGCCTTGCGGACGGCCACCGGCGGGAGGAAGCCGCCACGGCCGCGCTTTCGGTTCGACCGTTAGCGTCGGGCGAGTCCAAATGCCGGGTCGCACACCGAGAGCGATCATCTTTTGGGCGAGGCCGGGCATATCGGGATAGGCGCTGCTGGTTTGGCGTGCGGGACCGGCGCCATCGCGTGCGGCGTGCCAACCCATGTCGATGACGCAATAAGGACGATTCACAATGCTTGGGGGAACAAGCTCAGCGAGGAGTTGGGCATCGCGCAGGCTGCGCTCTGCAGAGGTATTGTTGCCGTAAGCGAAGTACCAGTTGTTACTTCCGAAGACAGGATTTGTTGGAAGAATCGGATGCTCGCACATTGCGATGCAGAATGAACGAGCCGCATCGATCGGGGATTCGCCAGAATAAGCGGCGCGTGAAACAACTGTGGCAGCGTGAAGGCGTCGATTGCCGAGACGGACTCCCGATCCGCCATTGCTAACGTCAAGGGAAAGAGTTACTCCTGCCGCATCCACCTGCCAATAACAGATGGCCGAGGCTCCGATCTTCACTCCACAGGCGTGCGACTGGTGGCCGTTGGTGGCCAGGAAATACCAGGGCATCAAGCGATCGCCGTTGAGGCCTCGAAATTCGAGATCTCCGTAAGAACGTTCCCAATGATCACCCAGATAGCGCCAATCCAAGGGAAATACGCCGTGCCAGCGAAGGCGAATCTGCGTGAGAGAAATATTCGGTGCGGATGCAAAGATGGCGACTTCCGTGCCGGATTTTCCCTGACGGACTTCGGTCGAGACTTCAATTCCGCTTGCCTGCCAGCTTGCGCCGGAACGCATTAGTTTTTTCTCGATAGATCGTGCTTCGTCAAAATAAGAAACGCGATCTGGCACACGTAACACATCGGGAAGTGTCAAAGTGGGCGTGTGACCGGAGGAACGTTGGGCGGGCAGCGCGGAGGCGGTCGCGGCGATTGCGCCAACGCCAAGAAGAAAAGAGCGCCGGGCGGGCTTGGCAGGTCGATCTGATTTTGGTTTCTTCATGCTGGCGTGCTCCGCGGGCCGGCCAGGTAATCACCGAAAAACCTAAAAGAGGCGCGGCTGGCGCCTGGGGAGTTCGCGACCAAAATATTTGTATGCGCGGGGGGTGGCAACGCGGCCGCGTGGGGTGCGATCAAGCATCCCGATCTGCATGAGGTACGGCTCATACATTTCCTCGATGGCGTCTTCCTCTTCGCTGAGCGCGGCGGCGAGGGTGCCGAGTCCGACAGGGCCGCCGCCATACTTGTCGATGAGGGCGATCATAAGGTTGCGGTCCACTTCGTCAAGGCCGTGTTCGTCAACGCCGATCATACGCAGGGCGTCCTGGGCAACTTCACGGGTGATGCGGCCGGCGGCCCGAACCTCTGCAAAGTCGCGAGCGCGGCGCAGCAGGCGGTTGGCAACACGCGGCGTGCCACGGCAGCGGCCGGCGATTTCTTCGGCACCAGCGGCGTCCATGGCAATGTTCAGAATTTTGGCCGAACGCTTCAGGATGATGAGCAGATCATTAGGCTCGTAGAAATCGAGGCGATGAACAATGCCGAAGCGCGAGCGAAGCGGCGCGGTAATCAAGCCGGCGCGTGTAGTAGCTCCGACTAAAGTGAAGTGGTTCAGCGGGAATGGATGAATGCGGGCGCCGGGACCCTGACCGATGATGAGGTCGACGCGAAAATCTTCCATCGCCGGATAGAGAACTTCTTCGACGGCGGGCTGCAAACGATGAATTTCGTCGAGGAAGAAAACCTCTTTAGCGTCGAGAGAAGTGAGAATAGCGGTGAGGTCGCCTTTGCGTTCGAGCAACGGGCCGGCGCTTGTTTTGATCGGGACGTTCAATTCGTTGGCGATAATCTGCGCAAGAGTGGTTTTGCCCAAGCCCGGGGGGCCGTAGAGCAAAACGTGATCGAGCGCTTCGCCGCGGCTACGCGCGGCTTCGATAGCGATGGCGATGTTTTCTTTCACGCGCTTCTGCCCGATGTATTCATCCAAGTGCTTGGGGCGCACGGTGGCGTCGAGGCGGGCGTCATCCTCGGAAGCGGATCCGGAAACGATGCGGACAGGATAGTCGGGATTGGGTGGGGCTTTCTTGGAGCCAAAATTAGTCATCTTATTTGCCCATGTCCATGCATTTCTCGCGTTAAGGCGCCCGCCTCAGAAGGCGTCCGCTACAAAAGCCATCCTTGGTCATCGCTGCTGCGGCGCACAGAGCAGCGTAAGAGTCACACGCAACAACTTCTCAAAACTGGAAGTGCCCGCCTGGCGCTTGGCCTCCACCACAGCATTTTCCGCCGTCCTTTCGTCGTAGCCAAGATTTACTAGTGCTGATTTTACGTCGGCTTCCGCGCCTGCAGGCGAAGCGGCAGTGGGCCGCTCGGACTCTACCGCAACCGCGTCCAGTTTATCCTTTAGCTCCAACACCATGCGCTCGGCAGTCTTGCGACCAACGCCAGGAATCTTGGTGAGGCGGGCAATGTCGCCTCCGCGAATTGCGGGAACCAGTTCTTCGACATTCATGCCCGAAAGAATCTTTAGCGAGAGGCTTGGACCCACACCTGAGGCGCCAAGCAACAATTCAAATACGTGCTTTTCTCGCGCCGACAAGAAACCGTAGAGAGTGAGGGCGTCTTCGCGGACATGGGTGTGAATCAGAAGGGTGACTTCCGCGTGGAGCTCGCCAAGGGCTGCAAAGGTGGATAGCGGCACGGCCACCAGATAGCCTACGCCATTGACATCGAGAATGACCTGATTCGGCCGCTTTTCGAGCAACCGTCCATGAAGGAGTCCAATCATCGAATCCGAGTATTGCCGCCTTATGTTCGCCTGTCAACGCAAGCGGAGGGCGAGTGGAGGAAGGAGCATGGGCGAGTATACTTGTCACCAGGGCAGGTGACCTTGGTCACAGGAAAAGGAAGAAGGGAGGAGGAAGCTACTTGCAAATGATTATCATTTGCAACTGGAGAATCGCGATGCGCTTCTTACTTACCTCGGCATTTTCCCTTTTCCTGCTTTCTGGCTCGTTTCAGGGCCATTCCTTCGCGCAGGGCGTGGCACCAACCACAGTCGCCGAAGAGGAGCCCGGTCCGATTCAAGACAATAGCTTTCTGCTGGAGGAAGCCTACAACCAGGAAGATGGCATAATTCAGCACATCAATTTCTTTCAAAAAAATGCCAACACCGGGGACTGGGTTTACACGCTCACGGATGAATGGCCTTTGCGCTCCTATAAACATCAATTGAGTGTGACGCTTTCCGGAGCCCAAGCCAGCGGCGACTTTCATGCCTCGGGCGCGGGATGGGGAGATAGCGCCGTCAATTATCGGTATCAACTCGTTGGGAGCGGCAAAGCTAAAGTGGCCATGGCGCCTCGGATCAGCCTGCTAATCCCCACAGGCGATAACACTGCCGGCCGCGGATTCGGCGGAGTGGGGATGCAAACGAACTTGCCGCTCAGCATTCAGCATTCTGCGCACTGGGTGACGCACTGGAACGCAGGGGCTAGCTGGGTGCCAAATGCGCATAATGCAAACGACGAAAGTGCCAGCCTAGTGGGCGTAAATCTTGGACAATCCGTGGTGTGGCTGGTGCGGCCGAGATTGAATTTTCTGCTCGAAACACTGTGGACGACAAACCAGAAAATCGTGGCGCCGGACAAAACGAACTGGTCACAAAATTTGTATATCAGCCCTGGAATGCGGTGGGCCTACAATTTCAAGAATGGACTGCAGATTGTGCCCGGCATTGCAGTACCGGTTGGTATCGGCCCATCTTCGGGTGATGTAGGTGTGATTATGTATTTGAGTTTCGAGCATCCGTTTTCGTTTTCCCACTCGAGATGAATCGTCAGTTGTTTTCCAGGAACGCGGCGACGCTGTTGTGCTTGCGCTCTTCGGCTAGGACAAGTGCGGATTTGCCGTCGTTCGATTTGGCGGATGGATCGGCACCATGAGACAGCAAGAGTTTGACGATTTCCAAATGGCCATTTGCGGCAGCGGCAAGTAGCGGCGTGTAGCCGGGGCCGTAGCGATAATTTGCGTCGGCGCCGGATTCGAGGAGCCATTGAACAATTTCGGTATGACCTCCAGTGACTGCGCCAGTCAGCGCGTTGTAACCCGAGCCGTTGGTTGCGATGGCGCCGATGTCCGCGCCCTGCTCTTTGAGGTAGCGCGCAACCTGCGCGTGACCGAAGAAAGCGGCAAGCGCAACAAGGGGAAATCCATCCGAAGAATAAGAGTTAGCCAGTGCGGAGTTGGCTACGACAAGTTCCTTCACGCGATCCACTCGGCCGATGGCAACGGCATCTTGCAGTTCAATTTTGGCACCACGGGCGAGAAGCAAATCGCGCATATCTTTGCGGCCGAAGTAGACAGTCGAAAGCACGGCGGAAACACCAGATTCATTTTTGGCGGAGGCAAGAGCAGGGTCGACGTCGAGTAGAGATTGCACACGCACGAGATCGCCCTGACGAATTGCGTCAAACAACTCCGGAGTGGCGGACATAGCGAGAGCCTCCTGCCGATTTAGACATGGGGAACATGTGAGAAATCCGGGCGCGTAAAGCCGCCCCTGCACTCGGAAAACGAAGGATAAACGAAAAGTTAACGACGTGCGCGGTCTTTGCGAACTGCTTCGTCGACTAGCGCGTCAAGTTCCGAACGTGTGAGAGTCACTTCGTCGGTAGTGTTTTCACCGTTGTCGCAGGTCTCCGGCAGATCGGCGCCGCCTCCGGGAGGTGGCGTGACGTGGTATCTGGCCCGCGCGGCCATCAGCTTGGCTACCTCGCGAGTGGATAGAAGCTGCGGCTCTCCGGCCAACCGCGCGTTCAGCATGATTTTGGCAAAGTGTTCTAGCGTTTCCATGCGGAAAAAAGCGCTGTACAGATCAGGGCCGCAGGTGACTGCACCATGATTGGCAAGCAGCAGCGCATCGTAGTGCGGAATAAAAGGTTCAAGAACCGCGCTTAGATCGGGAGTGCCGGGCGTCGCATAACGAACGAGAGGAACTTTGCCAAGTCCCACCACAATTTCCGGCAACAAAGCTTGATCGAGACCCTGACCGGCAGCGGCGAAGCCTGTTGCGGTGGGAGGATGCGCGTGGCAGACGGCCTGCACTTCGGAACGCATGCGATAAAACAGCAAGTGCATTCCGGCTTCGGAGGAAATCTTGCGGTCACCGCGAAGATGACGGCCCTCCAAGTCCATGATCACCAGATCATCCGGCGACATCATCCCCTTGTTGATACAAGTGGGCGTGGTCAGGATGCGTTCCGCATCCAGACGCACGGAGATGTTCCCCTCGCACGCGACGATTTGGCCGCGCTCGTACATCCAGCGGCCGACCTGGCAAATGTCGAGTCGATGTTGTTCTTCTGTTCTCACGCGAAAATCGGGCACTGAGTCCGAAGGCACGGTGCGGACTCCTTCCTGGACCTTTGGAGGTCTGATTTCGATCAGACAAGCAAGACAGTCAAAGTTAAGCTAAATTTAGCAACTTTCTCACAGATTACCCTTCGCAGGCAGGAAAGCCAAGCAAAATCACGCATAGATGCCGCGAAGTTTGAGAGCCGTGGCAACCCGGTCGATGGCCAACATATAGGCCGCGATGCGATTGTTGACACGATGAGTTTCCGCGTACCGAACTACTTCGTCAAAAGCACGATCCATGACGTCGTAGAGGCGTTCGTTCACTTCACTCTCGCGCCAGAAAAAGCCCTGGCGATCCTGCACCCACTCGAAATAACTGACGGTAACTCCACCGGCGTTGCCAAGAATATCTGGCACGGTGAAGATGCCCTTGGAATCGATGATGGCGTCGGCTTGCCAGGTGGTGGGGCCGTTTGCACCTTCACAAAGTATTTTGGCCTGGACTTGATGAGCGTTCTGCTCGGTGATTTGATTTTCGATGGCCGCGGGAATGAGCACGTCACAGGGCTGAAAGAGGACGTCGCGAGCGCTCATTTTCGTTCCGCCACCCGGAAATTCCTGGAGAGGCTTCTTCTGAGTGTACACCCACTCGATAATTTTGGGCACGTCGAAACCGTTGTCGTTATAGAGGCCACCACCGATATCCGCGAGCCCAACGATTTTGTAACCGCTCTTATGCATCAGTTCCGCGGCGAGTGAGCCGACATTCCCGAAGCCCTGAACCACAACGCGAGTGGTTTCTTTTTTCATCCCAAATTTGGTCAGGGCTTTGTCCACGCAGATCATCACACCGCGCCCGGTGGCTTCGCGGCGTCCGCGCGACCCGCCCAATTCAATGGGCTTGCCGGTAACGACGGCGGTGGTTGCCTGACGGGCATGCATGGAATAGGTGTCCATCACCCATGCCATAGTCTGTTCATTGGTGCCAACGTCCGGGGCCGGCACGTCGCGCTCTGGCCCGAGCCAGTCGGAAAGCTCAGCAGTGTAACGGCGTGTGAGGCGTTCCAGTTCGCCGCGTGACATTTTGCGCGGATCGCAAATGATACCGCCCTTGGCTCCGCCGAAGGGTATGTCGACGACCGCACACTTCCAAGTCATCCACGCCGCCAGTGCTCTCACTTCATCAACGCTGACATCCGGTGCGAAGCGAATGCCACCCTTGCCGGGTCCGCGAACCGTGGAATGCAAAACACGATAACCAGTGAAAACTTCAAGCTGTCCGTTGTCCATGCCCACCGGAATGTAGAGCGTGATTTCTTTGTCGGGATATTTCAGATAACGGTAAATGCCCTGCTCCAGGCCGAGCTTGTTCGCAGCCATTTCAAAACGCGCTTCGGCGTTCTGGTAGACATTCATTTCTTCCGGTACAGGCGCTTGCGGCATGCAAAAATCTCCTTTACTGGTGCAGCCGTGGAGCCGTGGCTGCGCAGCATGGTTCGGCCCGCGAGAGACGTGCAGGCAATCTAGTAAAGGCCAAGGGAGGCAAAAATCGGCGGGCTACCCACCCTCCGGAGCTACCATTTGGCCGGGTCGCCAGTATACGAAGGGAGATGGCCAACCGCAAGGTAGCTACGCCACAAAGAGTGCTGGAGATGGTACGGAACAGGAAACGTGTGGCATGCACTGTACAACCAGTCGCAGGGTGGGGGAAAAACGCAGTGTCTTGATTCTTGGTTGATGCGTTAACCGAAAAGTATTTTTGAGCTCTGCAGACTTTGCCAAGGATTTTTTTCCACGGCTGTTGTTATTGCCCGCAAACATCCACAGGCGATCGAGCTACTGCTTGATCATATGCACTTGCATCGAGCAGGAGTAGCGATTGATCGCAAGTGTTCCTCCGGGATTGAATTGGATTGACCTTGGCGTCAGTCCTACAAGTCTACTATCTACACATTTTCATAGGTCCAGCCAATTTGGCTTCCATTTTCTGTTACAAGTTTGTGACAATTGGTTCCATTTAGAACTAACTTACTTATTATGAATACGTTACAAGTATGCGATTCCTGGCACATGAATTGCATATTTGCGGTTCCCATAAGGGGAATCCAACCTCCCCTCGGTTGCATCAGCGTTAACTAATTTGGCTCGGCCTAGTGGTGAATGGTTCGGAAGTGTTCTCGAACGTGGGCTTTCGTTGTGTCTGCAGAGGCGGGGCTAGTTTCCAAAGATTTTGTCCCTCTCTGGCCGCTCAGCGCAGTCCTTTCGCTCGGGATACTTGTATTTGTCCAACTCGCAGACGGAAGTAACCGCTCGTGGTCCAAATTACTTCCCTGCTTTACGGAGATAACGGAAAAATGAAAAAGCTTACTTATATCGTGCTTGTCTCGCTCTTCCTAAGTTGTTTCGGAAGTGCCGACCTTTTCGCTCAAGTCACGGCCACCTCCACGATCCAGGGTACGGTTCTGGACAAGTCGCAAGCAGCAGTCGCTGGCACTCAGGTGGTGGTAAAACATAAGGGCACGGAGTTCACGCGCAGCACAACTACCAACGACGAAGGCAATTACCGCTTCGAGTTACTCCCTAGCGGCGCGTATCTGGTCACCTTCACCAAGACCGGATTCAGCACGACCACCCAAAGCCTTGAGATTTTGGTCGGCCAAGTCGTTACCGCCAACGCCGTGCTTCAGGTTGGCGCCGCTTCAGAAACCATCGAGGTCGTTTCCGAAGTTCCCCTCATCGAGCAGACAAAAACTAGCGTAAGCCAGAACATTACTCCCAGCGAAGTTGAGCAGCTTCCCTTGTTGGGCCGCGATGTGGCCAACCTTGCGTATCTTGCCCCCGGCGTAAAGGCGGCGGATTCCTACGATCCCACCAAGAACCGCTACGCGATTCTCTCCGTCAACGGCCAGGGCGGCCGCAACGTAAACGTGACCGTCAATGGCGTGGACAACAAAGACAACACCGTCGGCGGACCCGTTATGCAGCTTCCTCTGGAAGCGGTCCAGGAATTTCAGATCAGCACGCAGCGTTTCTCGGCGGAAAACGGCCGTTCCGAAGGCGCTGCCATCAACATGATCACCAAGCAAGGCACTAATGCCTATCACGGCTCCCTGTTCAGCTATTTCCGCGCATCTGCGTTGAACACGGATCAGAAGGACCCGGATAGCTCCGGCGGTTACACGACCTCCAATCCGGACTACAGCCGTCAGTTCTTCGGTGGGTCCATTGGCGGTCCGATTGTCAAACACAAACTGTTCGGCTTTTTCGCCCTTGAACGTGAGCGCGAAAGTCAGGGGTTACAAGAGACCGACAAATCCTACAATGAGCTCGTCCTCGCACAGCAGGCCGGACTAGCTGCTCAGCCTGCTCTTGTCATTCCTCGTCCCTTTTACGAAACCCGCTACAACGGCCGGATGGACTGGACCATCAACAGGGACAACACCGCCTACGTCAGCTACAGTTCCCAGGTCAACAATAGCGACAACGACCAGTCTGATGGCACTGGCGACCTCACCAATGGCAACTTCACCAAGAATCATCTCCAGTTGGCCAATTTTACTCTCAGCTCGATTCTTGCGAACAACATGGTCAATCAGTTCACATTTGGCTATCAATATTGGAACAACTTGATTGCCAGTGACATCAGCGCGCCACTCGTCGTATTCCCGAGCGCGTCTTTTGGCACCAACACCAACGTTCCGCAGCAGTCATTCCAGAAGAAGTGGCAGTTCAAGGACGACATTTCCAAAACCATCGGCAATCACACCCTCAAAGCTGGCGTGGACTACATCTGGAACCCCGTCGAAGGCGGCTTCTTCGAGTTCAGCTCCACTCTTGAACTCGATTTCACGAAAGATCCAAGCTGCATTCTAGCAACTGTCGATGACACGGACACCAAGTGCGGGCCAACCTACTTTCCTCAGCAATTCGCTACACCTGGCGCCGTTAACGGTATGGCCATTGCCAACGGCGATCCGTATTTCCTTGTCGCCACCAAACAGCTCGGCCTCTATTTCCAGGACGACTGGAGGGTGAACCGGCGCCTGACCTTGAATCTCGGCATCCGCTGGGATAAAGACTTCAACATGATCGGTGGCTCCGATGTGAAGGACAGCCGCACGTATCAGGTCCTTGTTGCTGCGAACGATCCGGTCAGCAACCCCTACGTGAGCAAAATCCCCCAAGACGATAAATACGACTTTAGCCCACGCGTCGGTTTCGCTTACGACATCAATGGTCAAGGTCGCCATATTCTACGAGGCGGATTCGGTCTCTATTACGGCAACGTCTTCCAGAACATTCCTTTATTCATGGAACAGATGGCCAACCCCACCATCTTCCAGACCGTGCTCAGCCTTTCCAGCCCCACCGACCCCGTCCCTGGCACCGGTTTGAATCTCGGCCAGTGGCAGTATGGAATCAGCCCACTTCCCACCATTCCACCACCGTCCACTACGTTGGCGGAACGCAGCGTTGGCCGCCTGATCGATCCTAATTACCGCAACCCGGTAACGGAAGAGTTCAACATCGGCTATAGCTGGGCTCTTAACTCCAACTCTGTCATTGAAGCGGAATACACCCACGTCTTGAGCCTGCACGAAAATAAGACCATCAACATCGACCAAAAGCTGCCGGACCCAACTCAGCCCATTGGTGACCAATGTTGCTATCGTCCTCTCGACGGTTCTACCGGAACTCAATTCGCCAGTGTCCGTGATGACCAGTCGACGGGCCGCTCTCACTACGATGGCATCAACTTCAGCTATCGCCAGCGCATGATGCATCACTTCACGCTCAATGCGAATTACACTCTGGCGTGGGCAAACGGTTACAGCTCCCTCGCTTCAGGCTTCCGCAACTATCCGGCCCTCTCGACTGATCCCTTTGCCAAATACAATTGGGGACCGACACCCAACGACGAGCGTCATCACGTGACCATAAGCGGCCTCTGGGAACTGCCGTGGGGCTTCCAGATCGCTCCCATTCTCCAGTTCGGCTCCTCGCGGCCCTACGCCGTTGTCAACTCTGCCAACACGCTGAACCTCGGTGGGGGCACGTACATCTATCCCGTTGTGGTGCCGAAGAGCAACCCGACCGACTATTTCGCGTTTGCTGGCGATGACCTTGGTGCACAAAACTGCTTCTACGGCATCAACGGCGTGGCCGCGGATTGCACCATCGCAAAATATGATTCGCTCCGAGGTGATCCGTTCTTCCAACTCGATCTCCGCGTGGCGAAAAACTTCAAAATCGGCGAACGCGTTAACCTGCAGCTCATCGCGCAGGCCTTTAACCTGACCAACCGCGCCAACTACGGGTCAAATTACGGGAACAGCATCGCCAGTGCTGAGACGTTCGGCCACCCGGTTGGATTCATCAACCCCACCAGCACCACCACTCCTCGTTCCCTGTGGAGCGAGTTTGGTTTCCGCCTCACTTTCTAACGAAACAATCGTCGCGGTATCTAACACCTGGGGCTGGCTCCTTAAAGCCAGCCCTTCTTTTCTGTTGTGAGTACTCTTCAACGCAAGAATGTCTTGGGGGATCGCCACCGCTTGTAAACGAGCGATCCGCATCGGAATCTTGTCAATAGACAATAGCAAGATCCTACACGCAATCAGTTTAGGTGCGCGCTGCGCAACAGGTCATTGAAGCGAGGTTCGGAGCGGAGATTGTCAATGCGCACGTCGGCTTTGAGGTGCCAGTTCATTTCCAGGGACCTCTCTGGGTAAGCTCTTTCCAACAACTCAAATGCTCGCTCCTTCTCCCCAAGTCCCGCATATATGGTTGCGAGGATATAGGGCGAAACGTTGGCAGTGTTTGATTCTTGCTTCAGGAGTTTTTGTTCCAAGTCACGAAGAATCTTCTTGGCTTCGGCTGTTCTGCCGATCAGTGCGTAGGCGTGCGCGAGCGACGCAATCGCATCCTGATCGCCATTCGACATCTCAACCGCGTTCTGATACTCCGAGATAGCTTCCAGCCGTTTGCCCGTGCCTTCGTACCCGATCCCAAGATTGTAGTGTTCAGTCCACTCACTCGGATTCGAGGTTACACCCCGCCGTGCAGCTTCGCGCATAGCCGCGTAGTCGCGTAGTTGATAGAAGGTGGCTGCCTCAGTCATGGCGGAACCAGGGCCAGGATCTATCTCGTTGCTCTTAGCGACCTCAGCCAAGGCCTCGGCGCGCCGACCTCTAAACGCGAGATAGATTGCGTAGTCCTCATGGGCGCAGCTGTAATTTGGCGCCAGGGCAATCGCCTGGTTGAACTCTTGCTCGGCTGCCTCCCAGTCCCACTCGTACCGCCAGCTCAGGACGGCCATCGCATCGTGGGCTTCGCCCATAGTCTGATCCAGTTCCAGAGCTTTGCGCAGGGCTGCCTTGGCGGATTGATGGGCGCTCTCTGCCGGCAACTGCCGGAAAAAACCCAAGTAAAGATAGGAATTGGCAAGCCCTGTGTAAGCCAGCGCAAAGCCGGGGTCCTTCCGGATGGCTTCTTCGAAGTAGCTCCTCGCTGTGTTCAGTGGTTGAGCCGTAGTGAACTGGTTCGAAAGATAGTAACGCCCTTTCAAATAAGCTTCGTAAGCTTCTGGGTTCACTGGACGGGCAGCGCTCAAGCGAGCCTGCTGCTGCGGGGTCACCTCTACGCGGACTTGCTGCGCGATCGCCCGCGCCACCTCACTCTGTAACTTGAGTACATCACCGAGGTCGCGTTCATATGTATCGGCCCAGAGATGCTGATCTGTAGGTGCGCGCAGTAGCTGGGCTGTGACTCGTACTCGTTGCCCCGACCGAGTGACCGATCCTTCGACAATCCCGTCCACGTTCAGTTCACGCGCAATCTCGGGTAGACTCTTTTTCGTAGCTTTGTAACGCATCACTGAAGTTCTGGAAGTCACCCGGAGAGCGCTTACCTTAGCAAGATTAGTTATCAACTCCTCGGTGATGCCATCCACAAGATAATTTTGCGACGAATCGCCGGAGAGATTCTCGAATGGTAGTACGGCGATGGAGCGAATCGGGGGATATCCACTGTTCCGATGCCAAAACCATTGCGCGAGCCAGATGGCGGACCCGGCAATCACCAAGCCTATTAGGGCTAGGGCCACTGCCAGGCGAGTCCGGTTACGCTTCGTCGGAGTGGGTGCTGGGGGAGGCGGGATGGATTGCTGGGGCGGTGAGGGGACGATATAGCGCTGAACTCCGGCCTCCTCCACTTGTGCAATGAATCGGTATCCCCTTCCGGTGATTGTCTGCACGAATTGCGGCTGCTCGGGATCGTCCTTCAGCACCTGGCGAATCTTGTGGATAGCGGCGTTGATGCCGTTGTCAGTATCGAGGAAGACGTCCTTGCCCCAGATGCGTTCGATAATTCGGTCGCGACTGACTAACTGTCGTCTCTCTTCTATCAAGAGGACAAGCAATTCCGCGGGAATGCGCTCCAGTCTGAGGACCCGCCCTGCACGGCGCAACTCATAGGAGCACAAATCCAGCTCAAAATCTTCGCCAAACCGGATCGGGCCGACGATTTTGAGCTCAGAAGCCATCAATCCACGCTCAACCAGACAGCCGCAATTCTACATCCGTTCGTGTGCTTCTCGACAAATCAAATAATTCCAGCGGCTTACGAATTCATATGGCTTAAGAAAATCTTCAGACGTTCGCCATTGCCGATCGACCCAGGTATACAGCAGGATGCGGTCGTTCAACGGCGGGAGCCGCAACAATTTTGAAAGGGGAAACTATGACACCGCGATGCACGACTCTCATTGATTCTTTAACCAGGAACACTTTGCGTCGGTCCTTGCTGGGCAGCCTGGCTATGCTTGCGCCGCTTCTTGCTGCTGGGCAAGCCGCTCATGACCATGACCATTCGGCACCGGCCAAGCTCGTACAGATCGTTCGCGACGCCACACAGCAATTCATCGACGTTAACAACGCCGGTCCAGCCGGATACAACCCTGCATTTGGCTGCGTCAGTGGTCCGGACCATGGCGCCATGGGCATCCACTACATCAATGGTCCTCTGGTTGTTGACGGAGAGATTGATGCGGCGCACCCGGAAGCGCTGATCTACGAGCCAGTGGGCGATAGGCGGCGGCTGGTCGGCGTCGAATACATCGTGGACTCAGCCACCTGGCTTGATGCCCACAATGGCGCGCCTCCAATGCTTGAGGGCCAAGCCTTCCAGTTCGTGAATAGCCCGAACCGGTATGGCATACCCGCCTTCTTCGAGCTGCACGTGTGGGCCTGGCGTGACAACCCCAACGGCGCTTTTGTGGATTGGAACAACAGGGTGAGCTGCGAAGGTCAGTAGGACGGCGGCAAGTCTGCATTGGAGACCCGTTCGGAGTTTGGTTTCCGCCGTACCTTCTAACGAAACAGTCGTCGCGGTATCTAACACCTGGGGCTGGCTCCTTAGAGCCAGCCCTTTTTTCCCTGTGGTGAGTATTCCTCAACGGTTATTGCCCATCGTTCGTGATCACGCCATTTTCCGCCGACTTTAAGATACCGGGGTGAAAGACCTTCACAATGAAACCCACGACTTTGCACGAGACCGATAGACTTTGCATTTTTCGGCTGGATGTTCGCCTCTAACCTGTGCAATGCAAGCCGGGAGAATGCGTACCGTAAAACCAACGAAAGACCTTCCTTCATGTATCCCAGCCCTGCGTGAGTCGCATTAGCATAAAAACCCAGATATCCGCTCTGAAATAAGCCCCGCACAATCTCAGAAATATTTATCACTCCAGCGATTTCTCCTGAGGAGATCAGGCAAACGAGGTAGCCTTCATTCCGGCTTGATTGCAAATTCCGAATGTACGACGCCCAGGCGCCCGTATCGTCGGGCGGGTAGACCCAGGGATGATGGAGTTTTCTGCTTCCGCAAACCAGGGCGATTAGTTCTTTCCGATCTGAGAGTCTCGGCTCTCGAATCCGAACTCGGGCTCTCGATGGCAGAATTCGCATGCTTCTTGGCGGCATTGGCTAACCTACCGAGTAGTTCCAAATCTCAAGAGAGTCTACACCTTCTCTCGAGGCAGATTCGCAGGTTGCTAGTCTCGCGATATGAAACTGATTCACTATTCAACACAACAGCCTTTAAATAACAGAGAGTAAATCTGATAGACTTGAATTTAGCCGCAAAACTAGCGCTCTTAAGACAATTGCGACAATGGAGTCTGAGTCAGAATGGATCGGTAGCCATGGAAGGCAAAATCAGTCTCGCGATTCTAGTTCCGGTGTACAACGAACAGTATCTGGTGGAGACCAGCTTGAAGAGGCTGGGGGTGTTGGCGGAGTCGCCGCTGCTGGGGCGCATCCGCGTGATCGTGGTGAACGACGCGTCCACGGACGGAACGTCGGAAGTGCTGAGCCAGTTTCACGATTCCGTGCAACGACTGAATCTTCCACATTTTGAATGGATATTTCTGGAGCACGAGCGCAACCAGGGTAAAGGCGCCTCCATACGCACTGCACTTCAACACGTGGACACCGATCTGGTGGTCATACACGACGCGGACCTGGAATATCACCCTTCGGACATTGCCAAGATGATTCCACTGTTCCTGGAAGAAGATGCGGACGCGGTGTTTGGTTCGCGATTCATGTCCAGCGATTTCCGGCGCGTGTTGTTCTTCCGGCACAGCCTGGGCAACCGGTTGATCACACTGCTGACCAATTTTGTAACGGACCTGAACCTTTCCGACATTGAGACATGCTACAAGATGGTGCGGACAGACATATTCAAGAACATTCCGTGGGAGAGCAATCGTTTCGGTATCGAACCGGAAATCACCATCAAGCTGGCGAAGCGCAAGGCGCGAATATTTGAAATCCCCATTCGCTATTCCGGGCGCACGTATGCGGAAGGCAAAAAGATCACCTGGAAAGACGGCGTTCGCGCTCTCGGAGCGTTGGTGAAATACGGCATCTCTGACAAAATCTACGTGGCAGATGCGTATGGCAGCGAAATTCTTGCTCGGCTGAATCGGGCGCCGAAATTCACCAAATGGATGGCGGACACGATTCGGCCTTACGTTGGCGACCGCGTGTTGGAAATTGGCGCGGGGATCGGCAATCTAACGGCGAATCTGGTGCCGCGCACGGAATACCACGCCAGCGATATTAATCCGCAATATCTGGACCGGCTGAAAACCCTGAAGCAGACGCGGCCATACCTGCAGGTTCACTACACGGACGCGAGCGCCGAGGAAACGTACCCGGCAGAACGATTCGATACGGTGGTCTGCCTGAATGTGGTGGAGCATCTCGAAAATGATGTGCAGGCGCTGCGTAACATTCGCAAACGGCTGGACACCAACGGCCGCGCCATCATTCTGGTACCGAATGGCCCCCAATTATACGGAACGCTCGACAAAGTGCTTGGCCACTACCGCCGCTACACGGAACAGCAATTGGTGAAGGCCTGCCAGGATGCCGGATTTACCGTGGACAAGGTTCTGAAGTTCAACCGCATTGGCGCCCCCGGTTGGTGGCTGAACGGGCGGCTGTTAAAGAAAGAAACGTTTGGATTCTGGCAAATCAAATCATTGAATTTCCTGATTCCCCTGATTCGGCCCATTGATCGCTTTCTGCCATTCCCGCACCTGTCATGGATCGTGATCTTGCACGCCAATCCGCAAGCTTCGGGGGAATTTGCCGAAGAAACTGCCGTGGGGCATCCGGCGTTGGCGCCGCATGGCGGATACTCCACTACACACTAAGTCAATTTTCACAGAACAGTGAATGGCCGGTTGGCGTGGGGCTGCGCGCGGGTACACGCCAGGGCACTCGCACTTCCAATCATGGGATTTTCAAGTTGCGACTTCGCCGTTACTGCAAACGAAATTGAACGGTGACGGTGAGGTGCATGGATGTAGCACTGCCATTCAACTGAGCAGGTTGATACTTCCATTGTTTCACGGCGGTTATAGCTGCTTGATGGAGCAGCGTCGGACCAGAAATGATCTGGGTGGCAGAGACATTGCCGCTCTCATCGATTAATGCGTCCAATTTCACGTCGCCGGAAATTCGCTGCGATCTGGCGGTGGGCGGATAAACGGGAGACACGGATTTCAGAAGCTTTGCGGTTTTCACATCGCCTCCAACCGGCACAGGAGCGGAAGGCACTTTGCTGTGGTTTGCAGCAAGGCCAGTCAGTGGGTCTCCGGCATTGCTCGCTTCTGCGTCGTCAATGGAAGGGGCAGCCTCGGTTCCAATGGAATTTGCCTTGCGATTGACGGTTGGTGTGGCCAAATGCACATCACCGAGAACCGGCTTCTTGGGAGCTTCCACCTCAGGCACGTTGCGCTCAGCAGCGTTCGCCACCTTAGTTACCTCTGGGACTGTGGCAGGATTCGAGTTGCGGTTCGTTGAAGGCGGCGTACTGGCCGCCGGAATCGTTGTCGCGGGGCGGCTGTTGGCGGCAGCTGGAGACGTAACGGGTGAAGTCGGATTTGCCGTGGTCGCTGGAGTGATTGCGGGTGAGCCATTCCCCAAGGGGGGCTCGCTTGAAGCTGCCATGTTGTTTTGTACCGCGACAGGCGAAGCCAGCTTCGACGCTAGGAAATTCCCCGGCTGCAATCCGTACCACGCCACGCCAGCAGCAGCGAGTAAGCTCGCGGCAACCAGACCGAAGACCAATCCTTTTTTCGAACCGGAAGGGGCAACTTGTGCATCGGTCGATCCTGAGCCACCTAACAATTGTCCACCAAATACGACTGTCGGTGCTTTCTGCGTGGGGTCAGTGGCGATGCTGACGGTAAGTTCCTCCGAGTTCCCGTAGGAAGAAACTTCCTCGGTTGAAGGCAAACTTGCAGGCGAAGTGGAAGCGACTTCCTTGACGGTCTCCGTCTCGCGCGCAAGCGGTGCCAGCCATGACGGAATCTTCACTTCTTCGGCAGGAAGTGAGATGGAAGACGATTTGGAAATCATGGAAGGCGCCTTGATTTCTGCAGCAGGCGTAGGTATCGAGGAAACTTTGATCGGCTCGATCTTTGGCTCAGGCTTATGCCCGGGCTTTGCTTCGGGCTTCGAGCTAGCTTCCAATTCCGCTACCGCTTGTTGGAGGGCGTCTGCCCCACGAAGCATTTCCTTCGGAACTTGGGGAACCTGTGTAGTCGCAACAGCCGGAGGGGCAAGTGCTGGCGGCGGTACCGTAGCCTTTTCTGAAGCGGATTCACGAAACAAGAGCGAGCTGAGTTGTTCCTGCAAACGTGCGGCTTGTTGGCGAAGTTCTTCCGTTGAGGCGTCGCTGGACTTTTGTGATGCGGGTGATGCAACTCCCTGCTTCGCCGGCGATGGAGGTGCTGCCACGGGCTCAGGGTCAACCAGGGCGGAAACCTGTGCAGCACGTTGAGAGGGTAGAGATTCGGTTTTCACTGGCGCAGTTGCGTGAGGCACGACAGGCTTTGCAGCTTCCGGTTTTGGCGTCGCGGCGGGGACGACCGGTGGCGGGGCGATGACCGGTTTTGGGGGTGGTGCGAGAGGAACATTCGAATTTGCAATTACGGGAGCGGGCGGCGCCGGTGCTGCTGCTTTCGGCAAACCAATCGCGGGGGAAACGGCTGCGGGAGGAGCCGCGGGCCGCTGTGCCACGGGAACTTTAGGCTGGGCGTGAGCGGGCGCAGATTCTGTGGGAATGCGCACACCCCAAAATCCGGGAGCGGGCTCCGTGAACTCCAATTCGACGTAGCCGGTCACGGTGCGATAATTCTTGGATTTCACGACCTGGCAAACGACTTCTTTCTTGCTCTTGTCGTTCGTGACGAAAAGAAGTTGGCCCGGGGCCACGTTGGAGGCCAGGCGAATCACTGCGCCGTTCGCAAATACCAAAACAGTTTTGGTGGATTCGGAAAACGGTTCGCGCTTGTCGGAGCCCTCAATGGTGCGCGCGCCATTCACGCTGACAGGAACTTCCAGCGGAACAGGTTGCGGCCGCGTTGCGGCTTGTGCAGGATTGGCGGCTTGAGCGGATGGAAGAGTAGAAGTGCTGGCCGGTGTCGAGTTCTCGACGTCTTTCACGCTTGGTGCCATGGGACACTCGCAATAAAAAAAGGTTAGGAAGTCAGCCCCGCCACGCGCAGGGAGGCCCCAGATCTGTACCTTTTTATATTCGGATTGCCGGACAGGCAGACCTATAGTACTTGCGTACTACGATGGAAACAGGTTGTGGAGAACGCCACGAATTGACGCGTGCGTGGTTACTTTTTCCCCCGGTCAAGCGGCGGCTGAAAGCGTTCGTCGATGGCGACTTGATAACCGGTAACCAATTTGTTGGTGGCGTTGGCCATTCCGACCACGGCTTGAAGCTCCTTAAACATTTCCGGGGTCATGCCCTTACCAAATGCCGAGGCGGTGTGAGAGGCGATGCAGTAGTGGCAATTGTTTGTGACACTGACGGCGATGTAGAGGAGTTCTTTGGTAAGCGGATCGAGCGCGCCCGGACCCATGATGGCTTTAAGGCGTTCCCAAGTGCTCCGCAGCAACGCCGGATCGTGCGCGATGGCTTTCCAAAAATTATTAATGTAGTCCGTTTTCCGCGTGGTGAGAATGTCGTCATAGATCGCTTTCACTTCCGTGCTGGCATCGTTGTATTCGATCAGTCCAAAGGTCGACATGGAATCTCTCCGAATTAAGTAGCAGACATCCGAAGAAATGTTAGCTGGAAATTGCGCCGGGGAACAGCGAATGCGATGGAGGCCAGCCCATATAGCTGGGGTGTGCTCAGACAGGGGCGCACAGACTAATGGTTTACTGGCGCTATTCAATCGATATAATACTGACGTTTTCTGGAGACTGCCATGAGAGACCACTTCCCTTGCTTGTCTAGACTATTGCTTCTGGCGTGCGCGACGATGCTTGCGAGACCCGGGATCGGGCAAACGGTACGCGTTGATATTTCACCGGCGCGCGCCGTTATGTTTGACCCAGATCAGGCGATGGGAAGTTCCATAGATATCTTGTCTGCGAAAGAATTCGACACGGTCTACAGCGCGCCGATCCTGAAGGAATCGCTGAGTGCCGGCTGGGGTCCCATCACGTATCGCCAAAACACCGAATTGACGATTGATGCGTGGCACTGGAATCCCAATGGAAAATGGAGCGACGTTGAAAATAAGAGTGGCTATTTTGTGGGAAGTGCCGAACCGGGGGAAATGCTGCGGCAGTCTTTCGGTTACAAATTACCGCATCGTGGATCTACGCGCAGCGACGCCGGGCAGAACGAATATTCGCGGATAGTGGATGGCGATGCGGCAAGCTATTGGAAGAGCAATCCCTATCTCACCGCGAAGTTTACGGAAGAGCCGGACAGCGCGCATCCACAATGGGTGGTGATTGATTTTTCGACGCCGCAGGACATTAGCGCCATTCAGATCCGTTGGGCCAACCCCTATGCAACGGAATATGTGGTGGAATACTGGGCGGGAAAAGAAGATGCCATCAGCAAGCCGGCTTCCGGCGAATGGATCAAGTTTCCGCTAGGAGAGGTGCGTGCCGCCAAAGGTAACGCCGAAGTGTGGCGCCTGGTAGAACATCCCGTTGCGACGCGGTTCCTGCGCGTGTGGATGACGCAGTCTTCGAACACCTGCGACACGCACGGCCGGCAAGATCCGCGCAATTGTGTGGGTTACGCAATCTCTGAGATTTACGCGGGCAATTACAATTCGCATGGCGAGTTTGTCGACCTGATTAAACACACGCCAGGACAGGCGCAAACCAACATCCAGGTTTCGTCGAATGATTCCTGGCACACCGCCGAAGATATTATTCCCTCGCGAATCCAAACTGGGTTCGATCTCTTTTTCACCAGTGGTATCACCAACAATTTACCCGCCATGATTCCCGTGGCCATGTTGTACGCAACGCCGGAAGACAGCGCGGCGGAGATTGCCTACATCGAAAAGCGCGGTTATCCGGTCGCTTATATCGAGATGGGGGAGGAGCCGGACGGGCAATTCATGTTGCCGGAAGATTACGCGGCGTTGTATTTGCAGTGGGCCACGGCGCTGCATCGCGTTGATGCAAAATTAAAATTGGGTGGGCCAGTGTTTACGGGGGCGAACGAAGACATTAAAGCGTGGCCGGATGCGCAGGGACGCACATCCTGGCTGGCACGTTTTCTGGATTACTTGAAAGCTCACGGAAGAATGAAGGATCTGACGTTCGTTTCGTTCGAACATTATCCGTTCACACCGTGCGAAATCGGCTGGTCTGATCTATACCGCGAGCCAGAAATGGTGGAACGCATATTGAAGGCCTGGCGCGAGGATGGTGTACCGGCGGAGGTTCCGCTGATAAACACGGAGAGCAATGTTTCCTGGGAATTGACCGATCCAATGCAAGATTTGTTCGCGGGTTTGTGGCTGGCGGATAGTGTTGGAGCATTCTTGACGTATGGGGGGCCGGGCGCCGCTTATTATCATTCGCCGATCCAGCCGGAAACGCTGCGCCCGGGATGCCACGCATGGAGCACGTATGGAAATTTTGTGGCCAACGAAAAGCTGGAAATCAGACAACACACCGCGCAATATTTCGCCAGTCAGTTGCTGAACCTGGAGTGGGTGAAGCATGGAGCGGGCAAACACGAGCTATATCCGGCGCTGGCGGGCGTGAAAGATGATGCGGGGCACACGTTGATCACTGCCTATGGCGTGAAGCGACCAGACGGAAAGTGGTCGTTGCTGATGATTAATAAGGATCCCAGCAACGACCACGAAGTGAAGCTCAGCTTTGCGCTGAAAGCAAATGATACGCCAGCGCACTTTTCCGGCGAAGTGAAGCAAGTGACGTTTGGCGCGGCGGAATATGTATGGCATCCATCGGGGGCCACGAGCCACGCAGACCCAGCCGGACCAGCAAAGACGCAGCACCTGCGATTGAATCTGGGACAAAAGGTAATCCTGCCTAAGGCGTCGATAACCGTGCTGACCGGCACCTTGATCAACGCATCCAAATGAGCTGCAAAGCTTTCTAGTAATGTAGGATGGGTGACCCCGGCGGCGCCTGATTTTCGCGTGCCGCAACAGAGGCGCTGATTTGAATGTGAGCTTCACAATTTCTGGTTGTTCGCTGTGGATGCGATATTTCGTGGCCGTCGGAATCGTCTTCTTTGTTTTGCCGTCGATCAGTCCCGGACAACAAGTTCGAACGCTGAAAGGCATGGTGAAAGATTCGACTGGAGCCGCGATACAAGGGGCTCGCGTTGAATTTCGCTCGAGTGGAGCCAATCTCATTACATCTACGGACCAATCGGGCCAGTTTTCCGTCTCCGTTGAATCCGCTATGGGAACGCTGCAAGTCAGCTACCCCGGCTTTGCCAGCTTTACCACGGATATCAAGCCGCACTCTGCGCTGGACAACTTTGAGATCATTTTGAGCCCCGCGCCCAACGTGCAGCGCCTTCAAGTGAGAACTACAGCCGAAGACAGAATTCCCGTGATTCCGATCAGTCAATATTCCATTTCGGAAGAGCAGATCAGCGTTTCCGGCAGCCTGGTGGTGGATGATGTGTTGCGCCAAGTTCCCGGATTCAGCACATTTCGCAGGTCGAGCAGCCTGTTTGCGAATCCCTCTTCGCAGGGTGTGTCGTTGCGCGGAGTGGGGGCAAGCGCGACGAGCCGCTCTACCGTTCTCGTCGATGGAATCCCCCTGAATGATCCGTTTGGCGGATGGATATATTGGGGCCGTCTGCCGCGTGAAGGAATCAAATCCATGGAAGTTTCGAATGGAGGTGCTTCCGATTTGTACGGCGGTGGTGCGCTCGGGGGAGTCGTTAATTTGCACACGACGCGAGCAGATGAAGCATTCGCCAATGGAGAAGTTTCCTACGGCAGTTTGAATACGCCCGACGTTTCGTTTGCGGTGGGAGCGCCATTGGGCAATTGGACTATTTCGGCGATGGGCCAGGCATTTCAGACAGGGGGCTACATTCTGGTGCCACCAGATCAGCGGGGGAGCGTCGATACAAATGCAAACACCGGAGATCTTGCCGGCATCGTGGAGATTGGGCACAGCTTGGGCGAACGAGGCCGCTTTTTTGCGCGCGGGAGCGGATTCGGCGAAAGCCGGGACAACGGCACGGCGTTGCAGAGAAACGACACAACAATTCCCGAATTAGATTTGGGGGTGGACTGGGCGCCAAATCACGTGGGAAGCATCTCCGCGCGGCTATACGGTTCTACGGAATACTTTCACCAGACATTTTCTTCGGTGGCTCCCGGGCGCAACTTTGAATCGTTGACCAACGATCAGCACAGCCCATCACAGCAAATTGGTTTTGTGGCGTCATGGTCGCGGCTGTTTGCGGAGAAGCACAGAGTCACCGCGGGAATGGAGGCTCACGATGTGCGCGGCCACAGCGCCGAGGAAACGTTTCGGTTGTCGGTGCCGACGGCGCTGGTCGATGCGGGTGGCCGTCAGCACTCCTTCGGATTCTTCGGTCAGGACGCCTTCCTTTTCGCGCCAAACTGGGTGTTGACCTTCGGTGGACGCGCGGATACATGGAACAACAACACAGGTTATCAAAACCGGACGCCTTTGCCGACCGGCGAACCGACCATGGCAACCTTCCCAGCGCGCACGGAATCGGTGTTTAGTCCACGCGTTTCGCTGATGCACAGTTTTCAAAATGGAATCGCGCTGAATGCTTCGGTTTATCAGGCGTTTCGAGCCCCCATGCTGAATGAGTTATACCGCAATTTTCGCGTGGGAAATGTGGTCACGCTGGCAAATCCGGCGCTGACGGGCGAGCATCTGACAGGGGGAGAAGCCGGAATAAGCGCGCAGCGCTGGCAAAAACGCTTAACGCTGCGTGGAAACTTCTTCTGGAGCGATATCGCGGATCCGGTAGCAAACGTTACACTGATTAGCACCCCCGAGCTGATCACACGACAAAAGCAAAACCTGGGAGAAACGCAAGCGCGCGGATTTGAAGCTTCCGGCCAAGTCCAGATCAAACCGCGTATCCAACTTTCCGCTTCCTATCTTTTTGTCAGCAGTACGGTACTGCACTTCCCTACCCCTCCCGGCGGAACTTCCCTTGTGGGGAATTGGCTTCCGCAAGTGCCGCAGAACCAATTCAGCGTTCAAGCCACTTATTTGGGGCAGAAGTGGAACGCCGCCGTGCAAGCACGGTTCCTGGGAAACCAATTCGACGACGATCAGAATCTGTTGCCCATGGGACGGGCCTTCTCGCTGGATGCGCAGGTTTCACGCCAATTATTGCCGCACACATCTGTCTTCTTCGCGGTGCAGAACTTGACCGATGACCGGTTCGCAATCGCGGAAACCCCTGTCGCCAATATTGGGCCGCCCATCTTCGTGCGTGGCGGCTTTCGGTTCACAATGCACTGAGACCACAATTTGGTTCCAATTCCGCCCCGCACGCGCGAGGTTGAGGCTTTTATTTGGGCGCTTCCGTGGTCGTTGCCACCGGCGTGGGTGCTGCATCCTGGAAGAGTCGCAGATTTTCTGCCTTCCATTGCATGGCGTCGTGGATGCGATTTCTGCCGCTCGGGTGGTCGAAGAAAATCCATTCTTCCACTGGGCCGGGATTCATCTTGCGATATTCACCCAGGTGGATGGCCGCCTGCGCAAATCCGTCCGGCTGGCGGCTGGAATTCAGGCCATACATGTCGGCTTCGTGTTCCTCCATACGCGTTTGTGAATTCATGATCGGTGTCAGCACGAAGAAAAATAGTCCACCAATCAGGAAAACAAGGGGAATCACGGCCACGTCGGAAACTTCGTGGATCTGCCAGCTATCGCCCCAGCGAGCGAGAGACCAGTCCAGACCCCAGCGCAGGAGGCCGAAGAATGCCACGATAATCACGAAAAGGAAAATAATCGTTTTGTAGATGTGGTTCAGGACATAGTGGCCCATTTCATGGCCCATGACGGATTGAATTTCTTCTGGCGATCCGCGCCTAATCAGATTGTCGTTCAGAGTGATGCGCATGGTCTTGCCAAATCCGCTGACGTTCGCGCTCATGCGCGTAGTTTGCTTCGACGCGTCTACTTCGTAGACATCTTTCGCGGTAATTCCGTTCGCCCGAGCCAGCGAGAGAATGGGCTGTGTGATTTTTGGATTGTTTAGCACCTTGGGGTTATTAAAAATCGGCACGATTACTGTCGGCACGATCATCACTCCCAGGATCATGAAGAGGGTTGTGGCAATGGCGCCCCAGATGTGCCAGGTGTTCGGGAGTTTCCGCACAATCCACATCAACACCATGACCAGGAGACCGCCCAGGACGACACCAAGCAACAGGCCCTTGGTCTGATCCCATAGCCACGGGCCAAACGTTTGGGTAGCTAACCCATATTTCCACTCGCGGAAATATCCTTCGTACACAGCCAATGGAAACTGCAGAATGGACGTGATGATCATGAATAGAAACCAATAAATAAAATCCTGCAACCACCGGAAGCGCGTCACGCTTTGCGCCATATTGCGCATGCGCGCCGACAATCCGAAGCGCAGCAGAATCAGGTAAATGACCACGGACATCAGGAAATCCCACAAGATGAGCCAGTAGTTACCTTCAAAGTAGGCATCGCTGCGGGCACGCGCTGACGCCGGAATCTCCGCCAGATACGCGTTTGTCGCTGCATCAACATCGAAGTGGTCCGACACTTTGGCAGCCTCGGGTACAGTAAGTACCGAAGGCATCTGACTATTGGAAAGATCGGGCGCCTTTTGCGCGAGCACCGGCCAGCAGACCGTTGCGCAGAGTACGACGAAAAGACAGACCCGGAGGAGCGCGAATCGAGTATTCATGAACCACCTTGAAAGAGAGAATGTTTGCTGGTGAGTATACGCTTTTGGGGAATAAATAGTTTCAAATTATCAGGATCTAGATATTGGACGGATTGAGAATTACAGAAGGAATTTTTCTACCAATAGCCTGGCCAAGCGTGGCGAATTGTGCCGGATGACGCCGTGTTCTTCAAGCAGGTTGTCGAGGATCAGCTTCACTTTTAACTTGGAAAGGCGGTCTGGATCAAGCTTGACGGCTGCGGCACCTTGCGCCCGGTAGCGGCGAGCCACTTCCGGTGATACCGCTTTCTTATTCGCGACCACGTAATCGATGACCCGTTTTCCGACGTGCGCTTCGATGGCGCGCAGGTGTTCGCTCAGTGTGAAACCCGTGGTTTCTCCAGGCTGGGTCATCAGGTTCGCAACATAGACGCGCGGGGCTTTCGACCGGGAAATGGCGCGGGCAATTTCCGGGATCAGCAAATTAGGAATTACACTGGTGAAGAGCGAGCCCGGTCCCATCAGGATCAAATCCGCTTCTTGAATGGCTTCCACGGCCTTAGGAAGGGGCCGCACACGGCGCGGAACTAATTCCAGTTTGCGAATACGCGACTGGCTGCGCGATATTTTTGTTTCACCACGAACCCGTTTGCCATTTTCGAGTGTGGCGACCAGAGTCACATTCGAAACGGTCGATGGAAATATGCGACCGCGAATGGCCAGAACTTTTCCGGAGACTCTCACCGCTTCGGCAAAATCACCGGTGACATGGGTGAGCGCCGCCAGGAACAAATTGCCAAAATTGTGGCCGCGGAGCCCGCGCCCAGCATGAAAGCGATACTGGAAAAGGCGGCCAAGCAGGGCCTCATCTTTTGAAAGCGCCACCATGCAGTTGCGAATGTCGCCCGGCGGAAGCATGCGATTCTCTCTTCGCAATCGTCCGGAACTGCCGCCATCATCGGTAACGGCGACAATTGCAGCAATATCGGAAATGGGGCACTCGCTGGTGATTGGATCGTTGCGGCGCGCCAGATGATTTTTCAGACCACGCAGAAGCGCGGATAAACCGGTGCCACCACCCAGCGCGACAACGCGCATTCCGTCTACATTGCGAGCTTTGTTTTTTCGAGATTTCTTCACGTCAGACTCGGTTTCAGATTCGGCCAGCGAGGTTTAGAGCGACACTCGCAAAGTGCTCACTGTGGTTGGGCAACAGTGAGGAGCTTGCATACAAAGAAGCATGCAGGCAATTTCAAAACAAATCTACAGGGCGTTTACTGGAGAAGGAGTAAGGGTTAACCGGAGTAGCCTTCCTTCTCTGGGTACAGCAATTCCGTAAAGCGAGGATCTTCCTGGAGAAAGGCAAAATCCTCGTCATTACGCGCGTGATAGCGGTTTGCGGAACGCAACTCGATGGCGATTTTAAGATTGGCCATCGCGGAATCGGCTTCGCCGGTCAGGCAATCGAGGGCGGCGAGGGCGTAGTGAACGTGATCGGCCTTTGGCGCCAGTTTGCGAGCTTTCTCCAAACTTTCGCGTGCCTCGTCCCAGCGGCCGAGATTCATCATGCCGACGCCGCGCTGATAGTGGTCCTCAGGCGATTTCGGGCTCTGGTCGGCGGTGGGCTTCATGCGCTGTTCCACAATGCGCATATGTATGCGGGCGCGGTCGACAAGTTCCTTGCTGGGGCCTTCCAGAACCTTTTCCAGTTCCTGCTTGGCACGCTGGAATTTTTGTTGGTGAAAGAGGGCCATGGCCTCTTCGTAAACCTTCATCTGAGCCTGCACGCGAGGATCAACCATTTCAACACCACCCCGTTGTGGAGGAGGAGCGGGTAACTTCTTTTCTTTCAGTTGCTTAGACTTGGGCTTGGAGGCTGACTTGCCGCGCCCCGAGCCTGCTGAGGACTTTTGCGCTCTCGCCATGGCGCGAATGTAGCAAAGGCTGAGTGTTCCGTCAACGGACCGCGTCATTTTCCACAAAGTGACGAGTTGAATAGCCTTTACCCTCCGGCACCAGTACCCAAAAATACCTTCCGCCGAATGCCCCTTCTCCGCGACACTAGGAGGTGATTCCAGGCTCCGAACGGACGGAGGGACGCTGGCTTGCCCTGCGTGCGTGTGTTATAAGTTTTACCGGGATTCAGGTTGACGACTCGTGCCTTTCATTAATTTTCCTGCTCGCGAAATAAATTGTAAGTTGGTGTACTACGGTCCTGGGTTGGGGGGCAAAACAGCGAACCTCCAATGGATCTATGATCACACCAATCAAAACCAGAAGGGCAAGATGGTCTCCCTCGCCACGGAGACAGATCGAACCCTGTTCTTTGACTTTTTGCCGCTCGATTTAGGCACGGTGCGCGGCTTCAAAACGCGCTTCCACCTCTACACCGTTCCCGGACAGGTTTTTTACGAAGCCAGCCGCAAACTGATCTTAAAAGGTGCGGATGGCGTGGTGTTCGTAGCCGATTCGCAGGAAGAACGGCTCGACGCAAATTTCGAAACGATGGACAACCTGCAGGAGCACCTGAAAGAACACAACCTGAATTTTACGACGATCCCGTACGTGCTGCAGTTGAACAAGCGCGATCTGCCAAACGCAATGTCCGTGCAAGACCTTACCAAGCAGCTACAGAAAAAAGGCGAACCGGTGATTGAAGGCGTCGCCATCAACGGCCAAGGCGTCTTCGACACGCTGAAAGAGCTGGCCCGCCTGGTCCTCGCGGAGCTCAAAAAAGGCAGCTAGGTAAGTTCATTCCCAGAGCATCGTAGTATCTGGCGCGGTAGTAAGATGAACACGCTTCACCGGTAACCTTGGGGCTCGGTGACCGCGAAGGTGCTTCAATTCTACTCACTGCCGACATTGGCTTGATTGTATGCATTGATCTCCAAATAATTGCAGGTATTTGGAAAGTTGTGTTTCAGTGATATCAGAATCTTGCCGTCTTGCGAGACGCATGACGGAGGTGGAGAATTTCAACGATATGCCGCTCTTCGCGGATTTGGTAGTACACCAGAATCGGACTATGGGAGAGTTTACCCACCTTCGATCTTTCGCGGATGGTTCCTCCCATGCGGGGAAAGCGAATAAGCAGTTCGATGTGGTCGAGCAAGGTACTGCCGAAACGAGCAGCGGATTTACCGTCGTCTTCGGCGATATGGCCGATAATTTCGGCTAGATCGTCTAAGGCTCTTTGCGTGAAGAGGAGGCGGTAATCCACTTTGGCAGAAGCTTCCGCACTCTTTCGATGCTTACGGCACGACCAGCCTTGGCGTCTCGAATACCCTCGTCGATTGCGGCGAGGGTGGCTTCATCCTCTTCTTCGATGATGGGAGCCGGTTTCTCGACGTATTCTTTTGCCTTGGTCATGGAGGTATGCTAGCTGGCATCGTCGGTGGTTGCAAGGGAGTCAAATAAGCTAGATTTGTTCTCGGGAGGCAGGAAATTCCCATCCAGAGCTTGGATACCGAGGGACTCAAAAAAGGCAGCTAGCCGCGCTAGTAACGCCTAATAGTTACTTCAAAGGTTACGAGACTCGACAATGGATTACCATTCCTCGTGGCTGGCTCGCATCGCCACGTTTACAAAATCTTCTGCGCTTGTTCATTTAAGTTGTAAGGCAGACCCCGGCGAATTCGCTCAAAGGGTGAGCGGACTGGTGCTTTAAAACCCAGCTTTGGCCAATTCCTCGGTTTCGTAGGTGGGAATGGCTTCGACCAAACGTGTGACTGTGAGCGCATCGCGAACGCGGCCCTGACCGCTGACCAGATGCAACGCTCCACCCTGCCGAGCCAGCGAGATCGAGAGTTTGACCAGTACGGAGATGCCGGAGCTGTCGATCTGCGGAATATCATTCAGATTGACGATCAGTTTGCGTGCGCCCTGTTGGATCAACTTCTGCACGAAGTCGTTCAGCACTTCGCTGGACTCGCCAATGGTCAGGCGTCCGTGTACCTCAATAAAATGAAGGCCCGCGGTTTCGCGCACGGAAACTTCCAAGGGTGGGTGCAGGGTCATCGAAAGATTCCTTTTTCCTAGCGTTCGAACAAAGCTGGGTCGCCGCGGGGCAGATAGAAACGAGGCGGCCTTTGCATTATACGATGTTAGATATGGAGAACAAGTTGGCAATGCCCGTTCGGCGGCACCGTTGGGATGTCTCTCCCAAACGCGCGGTAGCTATCCAGGAAGAATTGCGGAGGTACTGGATCGGTGAAGACCGGTTCTCAGAGATTCGGACTGTTGCAGGACTGGATGCCGCGTTTGTGCTGGTGGGGCCGCAAGCCCTTACAAATCGCGCGATTCGCTGGAGCGCATTGAGGGCGGCTAATCAGGCGATTGGTTGCGTGGTGATGTACCACTACCCGGAAATGGTGGAGATTGAGCGCGCTTACGCAATCTTGCCGTTGCGCTTTCCCTACGTGCCCGGGCTTCTCAGCTTCCGCGAGATTCCCGTCTTACTGGCCGCGATTGGCAAACTTAAACGCATGCCGGACCTGTTGTTTTGCGATGGACAAGGGATCGCCCACCCGCGACGAATGGGATTAGCGACGCATTTGGGAATCGTACTAGAACGCCCCACGATCGGTTGCGCCAAGAGCCGGTTGATAGGCACAAATGTCGAGCCGGGGAGAAAGAAGGGAAGCTGGAGCCCGTTGCTCGACCCAAGGGCCAATAATGAACAAGTAGGAGCAGTGCTGAGGACCAGGGCGGGCGTGAGCCCAATCTATGTCTCGCAAGGACATGGGGTTAGCCTGACCACCGCCATTCAATTGACGTTGCGCGTCACGGACGGCCTGCGGATCCCGCAGCCCACCCGAGACGCGGACCGCTTCGCGGCCGAGCTAAAGCACAGATACTTACAGGGGGAACTATCCGAAAAATGAATTCGAACTAGCAAAATTTCGAACAGATACCAAACAGCTTGACGCGTATAATCCCGCCTACGCCGTGGCCCGTTCCCAAGATAATTTACGATTGCCCGGACAGGGCTCAGCCACACACCTATGGAGGTGGAGAACTTGATGAAATGCGTGGTTGTTGGGTGTTGTCTGTTATCTTTGCTTTGTTTTGCGGCCGCGCCGCTCTTCGCCCAGCAAACTCCTACGCCCACAGCTGTCTCCAA
Source organism: Candidatus Acidiferrales bacterium (assembly GCA_963748365.1). GTDB lineage: Bacteria > Acidobacteriota > Terriglobia > Acidiferrales > UBA7541 > Acidiferrum. Next base: position 334,281 of record CAVVJG010000032.1, on the reverse strand, counting down.
CGCCTCTCCGGATGTTTCCGTTCCCGACGTACCGTGCGTGATAAACGAAAAGCTCGCTCAACTCGACCAAAAGGTGGCAGCAGCGCAATCGTCGGCGGACAATGCGTGGATGCTGGTCTGCGCGGCGCTGGTACTGATGATGACCGGGCCGGGATTGGCTCTTTTCTATGGCGGACTGGTGCGGCACAAGAATGTGCTGGCGATTATGATGCAGAGCTTCGCGCTGATGTCGTTAATCACGGTGCTGTGGGCTCTGGTGGGATATAGCCTGTGTTTTGGCGGCAGTGGTTCTTTCTTTGGAAATTTTGAGCATGCGTTTCTTCGTGGCGTTGGGGTGGCTCCTAACACCGATTATGCAGCCACCATTCCGCAAATGACCTTCATGATTTACCAGTTGATGTTTGCGGTCATTACCCCGGCATTGATCACCGGCGCGACCGCGGAACGCATGAAATTTTCCGGCACCATGCTATTCATGACTTTGTGGTTCTTGTTCGTATATGCCCCGATGGCCCACATGGTCTGGGGCAAAGGCGGTTTCCTGAATGCCGCTCTTGGCGGAAGGTTCCCCACGCTGGATTTTGCGGGAGGCACGGTTGTCCACATTACTTCCGGTGTGTCTGCCTTGGTCTGCGCGCTTTACATGGGAAAGCGGATTGGCTATCCCAAGCAGGCCATGCCACCGCACAGTCTGGTACTCAGTTTCATAGGCGCTTGCCTCTTGTGGGTTGGATGGTTTGGATTCAACGCAGGGAGTGCGCTCGCCTCCGGTGGACTGGCAACCAGTGCCTTCGTGGCCACCCACATGGGGGCAGCGGCGGCGGCGCTTAGCTGGAGTTTGGCGGAGTGGCTGAAGAATGGCCGGGCCAGTGCATTGGGCGCGATTTCCGGCGCGGTAGCTGGTCTCGTCGCCATCACGCCTGCGGCAGGGTTCGTTGGGCCAATGTCCGCCCTGTTCATTGGCATTGTCGCCGGCGTCTGCTGCTATCTGATGGTCACCAAATTCAAGGCCATGTTTGGATACGATGATTCGCTGGATGCCTTCGGGGTACACGGCGCGGGCGGAACAATTGGGGCACTTTTGACGGGCGTGTTCGCCCAAGCGGTCTTCAATCCAATCTTCGGGCAAGGTAAACCAGTTGGCGGATTAGACGGACGTTGGGCGCAGGTCGGTTATCAATTGGTTGGCGTGTTATTCGCCTGGGTATTCGCGTTGGTGGGCACCTTGGTCATTCTCAAGATTGTCGATGTGGTCACCGGTGTACGCGTCAAAGAAGAGCACGAACTCCAGGGGCTGGATATTTCGCAGCACGGCGAAGAAGCTTATAACATGGAATCGTAGCGGCTGATGCAGGTCCACGACTCAATGCGGGAGCAAACATTCGTATGATGAAAATAGAAGCGGTCATCCAGCCGTCTCGATTCGAATCGGTGAAGGATGCATTGTTGGAAATCGGCATTGAAGGCATGACCGTGATAGAAGTTCGCGGCCATGGCCGTCAGAAGGGCCACACGGAAGTTTATCGTGGGCGCGAATACACGGTGGATCTGCTGCCGAAGGTCAAGCTGGAAATAGTGCTGAACGATGGATTGGTAGAGCGCGCCGTGGAAACTATTCTGAAAGCCGCCAAGACAGGAAAAATCGGAGACGGTAAAATCTTCTTATCCAGGATCGAAGAGACAATCCGGATCCGTAACGAGGAACGTGGCGAAGGCGCACTTTAAGACCTATGCCCACACCTCGTTCCAGTATCGAACCAATTTTTCGCCAGAGCAGGAAGATGGAAGAATTCGTCTCACCACTCTCTGTGCTGGGGCCGCAATGCGAAGCCCAGCGAGAGCGCATCTTGAAGCTGTTCAACAGCGGTGCTACCGCTCAGGATACCCTGCGCCAATTGTGTGAACTTGCGGATGATTCCATTCAAAAAGTCTTTGAAGAGCTGCTGCGGGTGCGAAATACAGCCGGTCAGGGGCTTTGCCTGCTGGCCCTGGGCGGCTATGGCCGAGAGATGCTCTTCCCATATTCCGATCTCGATTTGCTTTTCCTGTTTGGAAACGAAAAGGCGGAAGAGGAGTTCCGTCCTCTCATCGCTGAATTCTCTCGCACCCTGTGGGACCTGGGTTTTCGAGTCAGCTCCGCCGGCCGCACCTTGGACGAATGCCGTCGTATCGAGGGCGACAACGCCGAATTTCATCTGGCCATGCTTGACCGGCGCTTTCTTGCCGGTGACAATTCCATCTTTACGAAACTGAATTCGAAGATTCTTGCTGGTTCTGAGCGCCAGACCAAATCCTTCTTATTGGCAGAATTGCAGCGGTTGACGCGCGAACGGCTGTTTCGCTACGGCAACACCATTTTTCATCTGGAACCAAACGTCAAGGAAGCTCCAGGAGGACTTCGCGACTATCACGCTCTCCTTTGGATGACGCAGCTGGCCGGAGAGCGCCGTGACCCGCGCATCAGCCCTGTCAGCGAAGACGGACTTACACGCAACGCTGTGGAATTTCTCAGCTCCATCCGCTGCTTTCTGCACTACAGCAACGGACGCAATGATAATACGCTCAGCTATGAATTGCAGTCAGATGCCGCAGAGCGTTCCTTGGGTGTTGATGATAATTTGCGACGAAATGCCGCCGAATGGATGCGGCTGTATTTCCGGCACGCGCGCACTCTCAACAGACAATTGCTCCGTTTCGTGGAGCAACGCGCGCCGGTCATGCTATCGCTGCGGCAGCGACTGAAGAATGCCACACTCGTCGCCAAGCAGGACGTGCCGAACGGAAAACCATTTGCAGTTCGCGATGGACTGCTGGAAATCACCAACGAACAAGCTTTCGCCGATCGGAATGTTATTTGCTCCCTTCTAACGGAATCTTCTCGAAGCGGACTGCCACTAAGCCGCGAATCCGAGCGCGCCATTGCCTACATCATGACGCATCCCGAGCTTTCTCATCGCAACACGCGAGTCACCTGGCCCACGATGAGCGAGATTCTGGGCGGTGATTTTCCCGGTGTCGCCCTGCGTCCCATGCACCGCCTTGGATTGCTCATTGAGATGCTCCCCGAATTTCGAAATATCGATTCCCTGGTAGTGCGCGATTTCTACCATCGTTATACCGTTGATGAGCACTCCCTTCGCACCATCGAGCACTTGCAGGACCTTGGGGAAGCCAGTGATCCGCTGGGTGCTCACTTTATCTCCATGTGGCGCACCGTGGAGCGCCGCGACCTCCTGATCCTCGCATTGTTGCTTCACGACGTTGGCAAAGGGATGCCCGTCGATAACCACGTTACCGGTAGCATGCAGGCTCTGGAAACCGCTGCCGATCGATTAAAACTCGCGCCCGAGGAAAAGGCTGAAGTCGGTTTCCTGATCGAGCATCATTTGGACATGTCCGCGACGGTGCAGCGCCGCGATATATTCGATCCATCGACGATTTCCGCGTTCGCCGCAATTGTTGGGAATCACGAGCGACTCCAGCGCCTGTCTTTGTTGACCTACGCGGATATTCACGCTGTAAATCCGGAGGCGCTGACTCCCTGGAAGGCGGAAATGTTGTGGCAGCTTTTTGTGGCCACCTCAAATCATTTCAGCCGTTCCATCGATCGCGATCGGTTGCACGCTTCCGATGAAGCCCTGCTGCTGGAGCAAGTACGTCAGCAGGCCGCTTGGGCGTCGAAGCCGGAAATTGAAAGATTCCTGGAAGGATTCCCTCGGCGCTATCTTGCGGTGCACTCACCTGCCGAGATTGCCGGACACTTTGCGCTCTATCAAAAATTGGGGGCAGAGCCGGTACAGACTGAACTCAAGCCAACGCATCATGCGTTCAGCTTGACTTTGCTGTCTGCAGATCGGCCGGCGCTGTTCGCGGCGATTGCTGGAGTGTTGGCTGCATGGGGAATGAACATCGTGAAGGCGGACGCCTTCGCGAATGCCGCGGGTGTTGTGCTGGATACATTTCATTTTGTCGACTTGCACCGCACGCTGGAGCTGAACCCCAGTGAGATTCCGCGCTTCCGCCAGAGCATCGCAGATGTAGTGAATAACCGGCAGCCGCTGGAAGAGTTGCTAAGGGGCCGCTTGGCCACTTCCCTGACGAGGCTACCGAAGGTTGCGATACAAACATCGCTGAATTTTGATGATGCATCTTCCGACCAGTGCACGCTGCTGGAAATCATCATGCAGGATCGTGCGGGGCTGCTATACGAAGTTGGCTCTGCGCTTGCGCGGCTGGCGTGCAATATCGAAGTGGCGCTGATTGATACCGAAGGGCAGAAAGCGATTGATGTCTTTTATCTAACTTCGCAAGGCGTCAAACTTACGCCGCAAAAGCAGGAACTACTCCGCGAAGTTCTGCAAGCCACGTTGTCCTGAGCGGACGCAGCACGAAACCTACCGATCCATTAACTCGCGAACTTTGGCGACCAGCAGTGTGGAATCGTAGACCGGCTTCTCCAGATAACCATCCGCGCCAGAGGCCTGTAACAAGCGTTCGCGGTCGCCACTCATCGCGTGCGCGGTTGCCAGCAATACCGGCAAGTGCCGAGATGATTTCTCCTTGAGTATCCGGCACAATTCCACGCCATTAATCAGCTGGCCTTCCCACTCTGCAACCGACAAAGAGACATCCAGCAAAATCAAGTCCACGGTACCGGCTTCTACTTCGGCGAGTATTGCGGGCACGTTTTCAGTGACTTCGCACGAGAACCCGCCCGCACGCTCCAAGGCCATGCGAAAAAATTTGGCGACCAGAATGTTGTCTTCCACGATGATAATTCGCTTCTGCTTGGCCTCGGCAGTTTGCTTGCTCACACCTGCACCTCTGCCAGTGGCAACGTGAACCAGGCGAGCGACCCTTTTCCATCCGGGCCGCTTTCCAGCCCGATCTTTCCATTCATCATTTCTACCAATCGCTTGGCTATTGCCAGTCCTAGCCCTGCCCCACTGATCCCGCGCAAGGCCTGCAGATCGTGGCGCACAAATTTCTCGAACATGGCCTCGCGCTTCTCTTCCGGAATTCCCATTCCGGTGTCTTCAATTTCAATGCGAAGCTCGCCTGGCGGCCTATTCTCCACGGCTCGCACGATCACATGCCCCTTAGCCGTGAATTTCACGGAATTCGAAAGCAGATTCAGCAAAACCTGCCGCAAGCGAACCTCATCGCCCCGGATCAGCGGCAGATACTGTTCCAGGGTTTCATCCACCAGGCGAAGATTCTTCGACGCTGCCTGTACCGCCATCAAGGGGAGCGTGGAATCCAGAATGGTCCGCGGGTTCACCTCCTCCAGATTCAGTGCCAGTTTTCCCGCTTCAATACAGGAGATATCTAGCAGGTCGTTCACCAGACGCAGCAACAGTTGGCCGCTGCTGAATACATCGCGAAGAACCTCTTTTTCTTCGGCAGGACTGGTGCAAAGACCGTCCAACACCAGTTTCGTAAAACTCAAGATTGAATTCAGTGGCGTTCGCAAATCGTGGGAGACCTGAGCGAGAAATTCATCCTTGATGGCATTGGCTTCCAGCAATTGCGCGCCTGCCAGCTCAAGCTCGTGATTCAGCGCCTGCAAATGGTCCATGGTTGCGTGAAAGTACGAATCGCACATCAGGTTCAAATCCAGGTCCAGCATCTTGCTGAGAGCTTGTGAATACGCAAGGCGTTCGTCGCGCGACGGAATTTCTTCAAGCAGCCGGTCCAGCAGGAAAGAGCGAACGACCCCCATCGCGCTGATCACATATTTCTGATCCAGGCCGATGCGCACGTGACGAAAGCCGATCTGATACCGTTCCTCCGCATAACTTTCGTCGTATCTGCCGTTGAACAGACCACGACCCCATGCCTGCAAAGTCATCTTGAGCCGGTTAACTTGCGCTTCTCCGCCCGTAAACACGCGGCTGGCGCCCGGATGATGAGGAATCTGCGCATAAAAGCGCTCGGCCATTTCCGGTAAGTGCCGCTCCATGCGAGGACCGAGTTTCTTGAGCAGTTCGGCTTCGTCTTCACGGAAATGGAGGTAGCGCTTCATCTCTTCGATAAAACTTTCCTTCAGGAACGGGTCAGGGATTGGCGCAGACATTTGAGGTTGGTCACACTCCACCAAGTGAACAAGTAGGTGAGTATACACCAGCCGAGGGCACTCCAATGGCAGTGAGAAATGGACCTACTTGCCAAGAAAAAAGGGTGAAAACTCGCGGTCCTTGGGTGAACTGCCCCAGCCCAATGGTGGAAAACCAGCCGGAGTGATAATAATACATTTATTTTCAATGACTTGCAGAAAAACACGTGGCATGTGACGTGCATCACTCCTTCAAGGAACAGTCACTTTCGGCGAACTGTCTACATAACGTAGTCATGTCCAACTTCAAGATCACGGTTCCAGGCGAGCACGCCCGCCCGGAACTCGAGTTCCGGCGCATTCTGGTCCCGACTGATTTTTCGACGGGAGCCAAGCGGGCGTTGGACTTCGCCTGTTCGATCGCTGACAAATTCCAGCCCAAAATATTTCTGCTTCACGTAATCCCTTCCGACGTCTTTGAATTGGCGTCTCCGGAAACTTCGCGAGAAGCGTTGGCGAAGGCCAGAGAGTTTGCCCAGCAACAACTGCAGCGACTGATCCATGAAGGCGAGTCGTGCGGCGTGGCACTCGAAGGAATTGTGGCGGAAGGGTCCCTGTGGCCCGCGATTTCCGATGCCATCAAGGCGAATCGGATTGACATGGTAACTGTTGGAACGCGCGGGAAGAGCAACAGCAAGAGCCTGTTGTTAGGTTCCGCTGCCGAGGAAATTTACCGAATGGCAGATTGCCCTATACTGACGGTGCCCCCGCAAGCTGAAATTCCAACGGGGAGAGGAATTGAACTCCAGCACCTGTTGTTTGCCACCAATTTTAAGCCACACAACGAACGCGCCGCCGGCATCGCGCATTTATTGGAAAACCGACAGGGATTGAAGTTGACCGTGCTTCATGTCGTCGAAGACGCCGCGGAGAGCGCTTCCCCTGGGCAAAAGCTGGTCGAGGAATTTTTTGTCAATCGCCTCCACAAGGTTTTGCCGGAGGGTTGCCTGGACCAGTGCGATCCGGAATTTGCTGTGGGGTTCGGGCGACCGGTCGAGGAGATACTACGGGCTGCGAAAGACCGAAACTCAAGTTTGATCCTTCTTGGATTGCGTGCGACTCAACGCGCGCCAGGCTATCTGCCATCCGCTGTTGCCTACCGCATCGTCTGCCAGTCTCAGTGCCCTGTGCTCACTGTGCGCCAGTAACTATCCTCCGGTCACCCTACTTCTCTTCCACGATCGCGGCATCCCAAGGATTCAGGGTAACCGTCTGCCCTGGGCTGACCGCGGCCTGGGAAAGTAGTTCCGTCCCAGCGCCATACGCAAACAAGAACGTTTGCGGTGTGCTGGAATAATTCAAATAGAAGTGCAGGGTCTTGCCATTTCGATTCGTGCCATGTTTCACGCGCACGGAGGATGGCAGAGCCTGGTCGGAATTCAGCAATCCCGCTTCCTTCAAAACTCCCATGAGCACTGCCTGCTGTAATTTGTCGCTAAGCGCCGTCCCTTCATAAGTCAACGATCCCTTCCCAAACTCATTTCGCGTTATCGCTGGATATTGCCCAAAAAACGGATGATCGTAATAAGCCAACGCTTTCGCGGAATCCAGAGTGATCATTTCCGCCCAATCAGTGACCTTGTTCTCTTCGCCGGCTTTAAAGGGGTCGTCCTTCAGCGCCAGCGGCTTTTGCAGATTCGAAAATTCCTGGTAGTGAAACCCCGCGGCTTCCTTCAGCGGTCCCGGCATCATTGTCCAGCGTACCGTCGAAAACTCGTTGCAGAACCCGCTTTTCAGCGACACCACCAACCTCCCACCCTCTCTTACGTAATTGCTTAGCCGCCCCAGCACGGAGTCGCTCGCAACGTACAATGGTGGCACCACGATGACTTTGTATTCGGCAAGGTTGGTGCTCTCCGGAAATACAAAGTCCACGCCAACATTGGAGCGGTAAAGGGCGCTATACATTTGCATCAAGATAGTCCGGTAATTCACCTTGTCGCTGAACTTCATGAACTCGATTCCGAAGTGGGAGTCGTCACTGTATAAGATGGCCACCTGATTTTTTCGCTGGAGATTGGCAATCTCCGGTCCAATGCGCTGCAACTCGTGCGCCGTCCTGCTGACTTCCTCGTACGGACGCCCGGGCTGCAGGTCGTGTCCCAACACTCCCTTCCAATACGTTTCCTGGCCATAGTGGAGCGAATGCCAATGCCAGTACTCCACCATATTCGCGCCAGCGGATACGTGGGTATACACATCGAGCCGCATCTGCCCATCGTAGGGTGGAAATTGCCGCTTGGAGTCCCATCCAATGGTGTCGCCGTTCGTTTCCGTGATCAGATAGTTGGTGTGTTTTAGCGACCGCGTGTAGTCGCCCACCAGAGAAGACCATTCGCCATCGAAGTTGTCCTGCGTGCCGTGATACGGATTAGACGCGGCTATATCCAGTCCGCGCGAAACTCCCACTTCATTCACTTCCGGCCGCGGCGGCGAGGCAAAATCATGGGTCACGAATTGGTCGGGCCGCTTATATTCGTTCACAATCTTGGCCTGCCAGGTCAGAAAATCCGTCGTTTCCCACTGCGAATACCGTTCCCATTCCAGTTTCCAGCCCGGATTAAGAATCCCCTCGCGGGGTGGCAGTTCGCTCCAGTCGTACAGCGTCTGGCCCCAGTAATTCAGCCCCCAGGCCTTATCCATTTCATCCACGGTTTTGAACTTTTTCTGCAGATACTCTTTGAATCCCGTTTGCACATCTGCATTGGCCGCTCCCGCTGACGATGTCTCGTTGTCCACCTGATAACCAATCACCGCAGGATTATCTTTGTAATGCTCCATGAGTTTGCGAATGATGCGCTCGCAATAAAATCTATATTGAGCGTTCATCAAATCTGTGTTCTGCCGCATTCCGTAGTAGAGATACTTTCCGTCCAGCTTCGTGACCACCATCTCTGGATGTTTCTTGTACATCCACGCGGGTATTGAATAGGTCGGCGTGCCTAGAACCACTCGGATGCCCGCCGCGTGCAATTTCTCAATAACCTTATCCATCCAAGCGTATTCGAACTTCCCGTCTTCCGGCTCCCACAATCCCCACGTCGATTCCCCCACCCGCACTACGCTGATGCCGGCTTTTTTCATCAACGCAATGTCTTCGTCGGCCCGCTCATAGGGCATATATTCCGGGTAATATGCCGCGCCATACAGCACCGTATCCATCCGGTCCGGGCGGAAAGCTTCCTTACCCGCCGGTTTAGGTTGGGCCGTCCCCACAGCCGACAACCCTAGCGCGAGGATCAGCGCTAGGCACAAAATTCCCGCTCGCATCGCAACGGACACTCTCATTTTTCCCCTCCCATTTGCCGGACATTCTTCGCGAGCTCGATTTTCGGAGCCCTCGGCAGGCGAACTCATCACTATGGAGCGCTTGACTACCGGAAGTATACATTCGCGGGAATCGGATTTGGGAATCTCAACGCAAAAAAAAGCGCGCAACAAGCGATTGCCTGCTGCGCGCCAAAATTATCAGACAACTCTTCTGGAATATTCTCGCTAGTCTGTAACTTTCTTCCAGGTACTGTCGGGGTTGAACTCGGTCATGGCCTTTGCCAGATTGGCAGCGTCTTCTCCCAAATCCTTCTGGTACACCACCCCAGCCTGATTGATGATGAAGGTCATCACGCCGCTGCTCTTGTACTGCGCGGGATACGCGACGAGCGCGACTCCACCCTTCAGCTGGCCGTCCACCAGATAGCTTTTTGCGCTGCCTTTAGCCGCCGGGCCTTGTGCTTTCAGGCTGTGGTAGTAATACCCATGATACGGATCGCCCTTCCCGTAGCCTTCTTCCCCCGCTTGCGCCAGAAACGGCCCTGCAGGACTCTCCGGTTCGCCCTCCTTCACTTCCCAGTACAGGCCATTCTGTTTTCCGGGATCGCTGCGAAGCTTCTGCGCATACAGCCCCGCAGGCAATCCATCATGTCCCACGGCTGCATAGTCCTGTTGGGACGCAATGTACCCACGGGATGCTGCGATCGCACCCAATTCATTCTCGCCGATGCGGCGATAGATCAGTTCGCGCTTTCCCGCAGCCGTGTCGAAACGCCACTTGTCGCCTTCCTTCACGATTGGGATAGGCATTTCCCAGCCTTTTAGTCCCACCTGCAAAACGCGCCGGTCGGCATCCTCCGCCACGATCGCATGTTTCGTCTTGTAAGCTTTCAGGAAGCCCGCACGCGTATTTTTGTCCTGCACGGCATCCCCAGAGTCGATGAGATCCTTGCTGTCATCGCCAAACACTGCCAGCAGCTCATCCTCTTTTCCGGACTCCATCGCCGCCACCAACGCCTTCACAGCTTCGCTAGGCGTGCCAAATGTCTTCTGTTCCGCGGCAAAGGAGACTTCCGCGTAACCCAAAACCAGCATCGCGAAAGCAATAATGAGTCTTACTATTTTCATGGTCGGTTACCTCTTCCTCGGCGCCGCTTGTTTGCTTGCGGCAGGTTTTGCCGCGCTGTGCTGTGGTGCGCCCATACTCGATCGCCCGCGATTGCTTGCGGCAGCACTCGAGCCACCACTTGACGCACCACCAAATGCACCACCGCTCGGTTTCGCTTGTGGTTGTGGCCGGCTTGCCGGTTGCGTCGCGGGACGGCTCGCCGGCGCGTTACCGGTTGAAGGTCGCGCTGACGGCGTCGTGTTTCCAGTGGTCGGCCTTGCACCCGTTGACGGCTGACCATAGCCACGATCGACTGGCTTATTTCCAAAGTTTGCATTGCCACCGCCTTGATTTGCTCCTCCCGGACGGCCATTCATTCCCGTATTCGCTCCGCCTGCTGGACGTGCTGTGGCTCCGGCATTTCCTCCGGTATTCGCTCCACCACCCGGTCGCGCTTGCACGTTACCAGTAGTCGGGCGGGGCCCTGCGCTCGCTCCACCAGCATAGGTACTCTGCCCCTTCCAGTTGCTGGGGTTGTTTCCCGCGTTTCCGGCGGGGCGTTGTTGGGCCGTGTTGCCAACGTTGCCGGGCTTCTGTTGCGCATTCATATTGTTACCCGCATTTGCTGGCCGTTGTTGGGGCGCCTTGTAATTCGGATTCTGCTTGTTGTAGTTCACGCCTTTATTCGCGCCCGGGCTATTTCCCATGCTGTTCTGATACACACCGTTTGGCTTGTTGTTGTACTGCACCGGCATCGGCTTGTAGTTGTTGTTCAAATTCGTATTGTTGTTGAACCGGTTGTAGTAGTTGTTGCTGTTGTTGACGTAGATGTTGGTATTTCCGTAGTGCACCGGTCGGTTGTATCCATACGACGGCCCCCATCCGCCGTGGTAGTGAGGATAGTACGGAGGCGGATAATACGGGTGCCCGCCGTAATACACCCCGCCATAGCCCCAGCGTGGATAGTAATAATTGTTGTTGTTAATGGCAGCCCCGACTGCCATTCCCGCCCCAAAAGAAAGCAGTCCGATCAGAACGGCTGTTCCGGTGCTGACGCCCGATTTCTCTTTCTCCACCACGGTGGTGTTGGTAGTAGTGGTTGTCGCCGGCGCTGGGCTACTTGTTGTGGTCGTCGTCGTTGTCGAGCCATCACTATTGGTTGTCGTCGTGGTTGTACTGAATACCCGCTGCGGGTCGTACTGGGGCACATAAACCACCTTCGGGTTCGTTGGCTCCAGTTGCACTACTTGCTGGCCATTCTGCTTGGTAACATCTACCTTCATCTGCGGGCCGCTCTTCAGCGCTCCATTGTCCACCGCCGTAGCTCGCAAACGCTGCACGGAATCCAGTACGGTCTTGGGGTCCGCTTGATACGCCGCGCCAAGCTGCTTGGTCCAGTCAAACTGCGTGCACATTAGATCCATCACCGTGGGGTAATGCAGCAGCGCCTGCATGACCGGCGTGAAGCCGGCCTGCTTTGAGGCTTCGTCCAGCGCCGCTTCCTTCAGACTATTGTTCTGATCCAGCGCCAGCCAGTTGCCACCGTCCATCACTTGTTGCGGATCGACCGAAGCTTGCAGCATCACCGCAAGCACCGGGTCAGGATATAGCGCGATCGGCGCCAGCAATTCGTCGAGCCCTGCAGGAGTCAGGTTCACATCAGGCAGGTTGATAGGCTGAGCCTGACTAGCAGGTTGCTGTTGACTCGCCTGTTGCGTGGCATCTGGTGCAGCCGCTGCGGCAGGTTGTCCCTGTGCGGGCGGAGATTGCTGCGTCGCAGCAGCCGGATCGCTTCCTTTTGAACTGCAGCCCTCCAACCCCAGGGGTCCGATAATGAGGGAGAAGGTTGTCATCCATGCGAAGCAAGTCTGCACGTATTTCATAAATCCTCACAGCCCGAGTCTTAAATCAATTGGCATCGGGACAACTAAGTTGTGTTGATTAATTCATTCTTGGGCGGAAGAACTATTTAGGGCGGAACTTCGTACCTGAGTAAAACAACTTCTTGATCGGAAGTTTCCCGAATTGATTGGGGAATAATACCACATCAGTCCGGGGTCACCTCCCCTGGGTCTACGCTTCGATCAATTGCTGACGGTCTCGGCCAATACCTTCACCTTTACCGGTTTAGACATTCGCCCCGCTTGCTCCTTCACAAGTGTTAGAAACGCGTCTTTGGAAGTTATCGCTCCGGTCGATTCCGTTGTCGGAGATTTAACTCCACCTTTGTTTTCCTGATCCCATGCCGCCATCGCATACCACGCCACTTGGCCATTCTGAGGTGTTAACTTAAGCAGATAATTCACCTGGTCTTCTGCAAATTCTGTCTTTTGATCCGCTGCCACTATGGCAAGTCCCAGGTTCTGCCCGGCAATCATTTCTGTGGCCGTGGCTCCTGGCCCCAAAACCTGTTCGCCCCACGTCCCCATCCACGCGGCGCCGCCCTTTTCGCCAGAACCGGATCTCATCAGCGGTATATCGCCTCTCAGGGGAATGCCCGTAACAATCGTCGCCGAAGACTGCGGATCAATTTCGATCGTGTGATAAAAACCGTGTTCGCCCGCCCACATGATTATCCGCGAGCGGGCGTTGATGGTTTTTTCACCCAATTCCCAATCACGATATTCCAGCTCAACAACCGCCCGCACTGGACCCACGTTGATGATTCGCCAGGTTCGCTCTTTCACGTCCGCAGCTTTCACCACTTTGCCGTCTACCCAGGCTGCTACCGCGCCAAGGCCAATCGCTCCACCAACTCTGAATATATCCCGGCCTTCCGGAGATTCATCGTGATAGGGATACTCTGGAGTGGCGTATAGGCGCAGCTGCAGCGACCGGCGGCGCTTCCCGTAAATATCGATGGCGTTTCTCGGATCAAAATAAATGCGAAACGCAATGTTCTCCGATTCCCAGCCCAGCCCTTCGAACTTTGTGCTGAATAAAGCGCTCGTCCGCTCTGGATAATCCTTGCGCAGCCGGTAAATTTCATCGGGCCGTCCATATTGGATAGTTACTACACGAGTCTGGTCAGGCCCGAGATCAATCTGGAATGCCAGTTCATCCGCCGTGCCGTCCCCATCCAGGTCATCCACTTGAGATGGAAGTTCAATGATTTCTTTCGAATTGGCAGAGGGCGCGCAAATTACGCGCAGCGAACCGGCCACGAAGTCCGGCGCGACCTTGCGCAACTCTGGGATCGATACCACCACATCAGCCGCCGGTCGCGCTGCAGCCCACGAGTTTTCGACTGCAATCTCGATCGATTTTATCTTCTCAGCAGGCCGACTGGTCGTGGCTGCGAGCAAGGACAATACGAGGAAGCCGAGTTTCTCCACTACCGCCACCTCTTCATCTCGACAGCCATCCACCATCTACCGCGAGAATGTGTCCGTGAACGTAGTCGCTTGCGCGCGAACACAGAAATACCGCCGCTCCCGCTAGATCACTCGGCTCGCCCCAGCGTGCAGCCGGAATGCGCTCCAGGATCTGCCGATTTCGATTGGGGTCCTGGCGCAATGCCATAGTGTTATCCGTGGCCATATAACCCGGCGCAATCGCGTTCACGTTGATATGCTTCGCGGCCCACTCATTGGCTAACGCCCTTGTCAATTGCGCAATGCCACCCTTTGCCGCTGCATAAGCCGGAACAAACATTCCGCCTTGAAAGGATAAGACGGAGGCGATGCTTACGATTTTCCCGCCTTGTTCCCTTTGCACCATTTGCCGCGCCGCGAGCTGCGACAATCGGAATACGGCCGTGAGGTTTACAGCAATCACTTCTTCCCAATTTTCTGCGCTATATTCCAGCGCGGGACTGCGGCGAATCACCCCCGCATTGTTCACCAGAATGTCGATTGATCCCAATTGTTCAACCGTCTGCGCGACTAGTTCCTCGCAAACGGCTGCATCCGCCACGTCCCCGGATAAATAGATTGAATTTCGTCCGAAGGAACGGATCTTTGCGCAAATCTGATTTACGTCTTCGCCCTTCCCGTGGCAGGTAACGTTTGCTCCTGCCTGTCCCAGTGCAATCGCAATCTCCGCACCCAGCCCTTTTCTCGAGCCTGTCACCAACGCATTTTCCCCGTCTAACCGAAACGCATCAAGAATCATTCTTGGCTACTCCCGCCGCTAAATCTTCTTTCCCGGCTCCAACCCGGAACTGCCCTGGTTAAAATCGGGCTGCACATTCACCACCCCAAACTGGCGATCCTCCACTTCGCGGTGCGCGGCCATCGCCCACAGAAATCCGATGGGGTGCCCTGGGATAGAAACGTTGGGATGGTAGCCACTCGGCATGAGCACCGCGTCTCCCTCGCGAACGATGGCCGCAAATTCAGGAGATTCCGTGCTGTCGTACACCAGTTGAATGGCATACGCGGGGTGCGGCATATCTACATAAACGTAAAGCTCCTCCAGCATCTTTGCGTGTTCGTGTGGGGGCCAGCTTGTCCAATTGCCGGGCGCGGAATGTGTCAGCCCCGCAATTAGCCTGCCGGCCTCAATATTTTTGGCCAGCAACATATTCAGATTCCGGGTCGACGATGGTCCCCCCGTCTGAAATTTCAGCCCGGGGTCTTTGACGATTTCGGCATACCGGACCACCTGCAGCGGATATTTCTTCGAGACGTCCGCAGAAAATTCCGCGATGTCCACCGCAGATTCCGTGCGCACTTCCACTCCGCAATCACGCGGGATATACACCGCGTCGTATTTTCCAAGGGGAATGACGTCGCCGTCGACCAGCACCTCCGCTTCGCCGCTCATGCAGATGAATCCCGTCTCGCGGTCACCGGTCATGAACTTCGCCGATCGCTCGTGCTTGTTCAGGATAATCCGCCCGTAAGCTAAATGCTTCATCGCGCTGTTACTCGGGGATACCGAAATATGTCGTCCCACGTGCGCATTTGTCTTTCGAAAGACAAGACTTTCTGACCCAGCCACTTTCGCGCTCATCGAAACGCCTCCCACCCTGACCACTCTACTTCTGCGCCAGCCTATCAACCTCCGAGCCTGCCAGCAGAAATGCTCCGACGCCATACACATAACTGGAAGTCGGTTTGAACTTACCCGGCTCATCGGACACCGCTTGAATGCAACCAAATCTTCCATCCGCATAAATATGCGACAGCAGTCCCTTCCACGCTTTGGCCACCACAGGTTTGTAAACGCTACGATCGAGAATTCCCTGATTGATTCCCCACGCCAGCGCGTAAGTGAAAAATGCCGATCCGGAATTTTCGGGTAGCGCATAGCTCTCCGGGTCCAGCAGGCCCGTCCGCCAAAGTCCGTCGCTTCCTTGAATGGCTGCAATTGCCGCGGACATTTCCTTGAACTGATCGACAAATTGTTGACGGGCCGGATAATCTTTTGGCATGTAATTCAGCACTCCGGCCAATCCGGCCATCACCCAACCATTGCCACGCGACCAGAATAGCTTTTTGCCATTGGCCTGCTTGCGGTTCAGAAAACTTGCGTCGCGAAAATAGAGATGCCCCCGCCGGTCGTACAATCGCCCCGAAGTTGCCCACCACTCGCGATCCATATAATCCAGGTAAGCGATATTTCCCGTCGCCTTGTACATCCCTGCCCATGCCGGCGGCCCCATAAATAACGCGTCGCACCACCACCACGGGAACTGAACCTGCGGCGGTTTCTGCGGGCCGCGCATGATGTCGTCAAACTCTTTGCGCATCGGCGCAATCATCTGCGCATCTTGATACTTCAAATACAGCTCGACATAGGTCCGCCCTACGGCGTAGTCGTTCGCATCCTTGTACTCCGTTCCCAATTCCCATCTATTTGCCTTTCCCATTGCCAGCATCGCATCTGAGTATTTTGGATTTCCGGTGCTTGCCGAAGCGGCCATTAATCCCGTGTACAGCGTTGCGAACGTCCAGTCGCGATTGAAGTCGTGCTTCACCCTATTCAATTGCCAATCGGCTACCTTAATAATGGCTTTTTCAACTGCGGCTCGTTCCAGCTCTGGAGACAAATCACTGGCCAGTGGCGGCGCAGCATCCGGCGCATCTCCCACGGAGGGCAGGAATTCCGATTGAACCTGTTCCTGCGCGCGGCTAGCCGCCCCGGTAAGAAGAAGGAGCCCAACCAGTATCAAAAAAAATATTCGGAATACGGGAAACTCTCCCCGCAAACTGCCGCAAAAGGGGGCCATCGGGCTCATTTTGGCCATACTTTCCTTTTCTATCGTTTTATTTCCTCTTATAATCCCTGCCAACGCAAGCGAATTCCGCCATTTTCGGCGGTATTATTGTGTCTCTGCACTCTTTCGCACGGATTTGAATTTATCGTGCCGCGAGGACGCCGTGAAACCAGTTCGCAGCCTGATTCTCCTTTTCTGCTTCTTCAGTTTCGCTCCGATTCTCTTGCCAGCCGCTGAACGCTTCCCCATCACTTTCGAGCGGGACGTTGAGGCAAGAATGCGTGACGGTGTCGTCCTGCTTGCCGATGTTTATCGTCCAGACGTCGAAGGCAAATTTCCTGTCCTCCTTTTGCGCACGCCCTATGACAAACAGGACGAACGTGATACGGGAATCTTCTTTGCCCAGCGTGGCTACGTGGTCATTCTTCAGGACGTTCGTGGGCGCTTCGCGTCTCCCGGGGAGTGGTATCCTCTCAAACACGAAACTGCGGATGGTTACGACACCGTGGAATGGGCCGCTGCACTTCCGCATTCCAATGGAAAAGTCGGCATGTTCGGCAGCTCCTATGAAGGAGCAACGCAAATGCTTGCCGCCGTGGCTCATCCTCCTCATCTTGCTGGTATCTTTCCCGGCGTTACGGCCTCTAATTACCACGACGGTTGGGCCTATGAAGGCGGCGCATTCGAGCAATGGTTGAACGAATCGTGGACCGCCAGTCTCTCTCGCGATGTCATGACCCGACGCGTGCGAGAGAGCACCAACGCCCTCGCACTCGCCGATAAGCTTCCTTTGGCTTCTTACCCGGTGCTCAATCCCATTTCGCAAGAGCGATTGGCTCCCTACTTTCTTGATTGGCTTGCTCACCCCTCGTACGACGAGTACTGGAAGGAACTTTCGATCGAGGAACATTTCGCGGATATTACGGTCCCCGCGTTCCACACCGGGGCGTGGTACGACATCTTCCTCGCCGGAACTCTGCGGAATTACCTTGGCCTGAAAGCGGGCGCAAATGGTGAAGCCGCGCGGTATGGCCAGCGTCTGGTGATCGGTGTCGGTGGTCACGCGGGTAGTGGTCCAAAAATCGGCGAGCTTGATTTTGGTCCTGATCCTGAACTCAGCGAAACGGAAACCATGCTTCGCTGGTACGACCATCTGCTGAAAAATATTCCCAACGGCATCGACCAGGAAAAACCTGTCAAGATTTTTGTTATGGGCATCAATCAATGGCGAGACGAAGACGATTGGCCGCTCGCTCGCGCCAAGACCACGCCGTTTTTCCTGCAATCCGATGGACATGCCAATTCGCTCCAGGGCGATGGGCGCCTCGTTCTCCAGCTCGCAAAGACCCCTTCCGGCAGCGACAAAATCCGCTACGACCCTGCGAACCCCGCGCCCACCCACGGTGGACCGCTCTGCTGTACTCGCAACCTTCTCCCCGCCGGTCCCATGGATCAACGCTCCGTGGAAGCGCGCGATGATGTTCTGATTTACAGCACGCCGCCCTTTGATAAAAATTTCGAGGTCACGGGCCCCATCCGCCTCGAACTCTATGTTTCCTCTTCCGCGGTCGACACGGATTTTACCGCTAAGTTCGTCGATGTCTGGCCAAACGGCTTTGCCCAGAACTTGAGTGAGGGCATCCTCCGCATGCGTTACCGTAATTCGCAATCCATTCCCGAACTCATGAGCCCCGGTCAAATTTACAAGGTCAAAATCGAAATGCATGCCACCAGCAACGTCTTCCTCCCTGGTCACATGCTTCGCCTCGAAGTCTCCAGTAGTAATTTCCCGCGCTTCGACCGCAACTTAAATACTGGCGAGCTTCAGGCCCGCGCCACGCGCATGATCAAGGCAGAAAATACTGTTCTGCATGACAAGGAACATCCTTCCGCGTTGATCTTGCCCGTCGTGCCACGCTAGGGCGTGCCCAACTACGTTGGCGGATGTTCCAAGATTGTTTCCGTCTTCGGATCCCAATACAATTTCTTCCCTGACCAGTACGATTTCGCGGCCATGATGCACGCCACGGATTGCGAAAAGCCATTCTGTACTGTGGCATTCGGTTGCTGCCGGCTGCGCAGGCATTCGAACCAGTTCGTCATATGCGAAAGATCTTCATCGGCGATACCAGTGGGCGGAAGCTTTGTGTCGCCGGGCAAGAGCACATCGGTCCGCTTTCGTTGCTGATCGATCATTTCGTCCTGTTCGTGATTTCCTTTTTCTTCTACGATCGCCCAGCGCGGGCTTCCTTCGCCGCCGGTGTTAAACAATGTGGCCTTCTTGCCCATGATTCGCGTATATCCCGGAGCGTCATTCCCAAAGCTCGTCGCATAACTCACCAAAAATCCCTTTGGATAGGTAAGCAGTGCCTGAAAGGTATCAGGATTCTCCCGGCCGTCGTGCCAGGCGAATATCCCTCCGTTGGCCGCCACGGATACTGGATAGGTTTCCTCCATGAAGAAATGACACAAATCGATGCCGTGACTCATCCACTGGTCCGGTATTCCACTGGAAAAATCTGTGTACAGGCGATATTCAAAATATAGCTGCGGATCGAAAGGCCGGTGGGGTTTGTTCATCAGCCATGCGCGCCAGTCTGTGTCCTGCTCCCGAATCTGTTTTACTTCCGGCCGCCCGCGCCACCGCGGTCCGTGGTAGTTCCACGCGATTTCGTACTTGGTTACATCGCCGAGCGCCCCTTCGCGAATCATCTCATGCACCCGGATCTGGTAGGGTTCGCTACGATGCTGCGTACCAACCTGCACGATCATATTTTTTCGCGCCAGCACCGCATTGCGTGCGGCTTGCACCTCCGCCAGTACGTTTCCCATCGGCTTCTCGACGTACGCGTCTTTGCCGGCTTCCGCCACCATCTTCAGTTGCAGTGAGTGGGCGTGTTCCGGCGTTGAGATGATCACCGCGTCCATTTTCCCGGCCACCAACATTTCTTCCAGATGCTGATAGGCAACCGGGGCTCTTCCGTAGATTTTTTTGTTCTCTGCGACAGCATTCTCGCGATTTACCGTCCAGAGATCGCACACTGCTACCATCTCCACATTCATCTTGTCTTTGAGCTCGCCCGCCATCCCCAGCAGCTCGCCACCACGGACACCAACGCCGACGTGTCCGAGCGCGATGCGGTCGTTCGCCCCTGCGATTCGCGAATAGGAAAGCGCTGTCGGGTTAAACGCCGCGCTTCCCGCAGCAACCACCGCCGTCTTCTGCAAAAATTCCCGCCGATTGATCTTTGCATCCGAATTTTCCATAGCGATCTATCTCCTGACTGAAATATTTCTTCCCACTATCAACAATTCCTCTCACATCCCTGATGTGAGTCACTTTCGCTCAACTAGAATGCACCTCGATTGATGGGCGATGTACCCGCAACATTTGGTGCAAAATCATAGTCTGAGGTCACCAGCGGAATTACGCGAATGTCTCCCGAGCTTCTTGCCCGGCTGGCTGCCTGCAAATGAAAATCGGCTGCCTGGGCGTTTGGCTTCACGAACATCGGATCTGCAAACTTCGCTTCGGAGTCGAGAATAGCATTAGCAGGATTCCCACCCTTGCACCACAAATTGTTGTTGCCGATGATCTGCACCCCCTTCGAGTAGAAACCGGTCTCTCCGCCGGTATATTCCTGGCTGGCCTTCGACGGGCAAACGATGTTGTTCCTGAAATCCGCCGTGATCGGGTTCTCTACATTCTTCACATCGTTCCAGATGGCGCCAAAGCTGCCGCTGGTGTTGCAGTCATAGAATGTGTTGTTCCAGATCTTCGCTCCCTGCAAATTCACGGAATTGTTCCGCCAGCATCCGCCGACTGTGGTGTAGACTACGTTGCTCCAGATCAAAATTCCCGTCCCGCTGGTGTCTCCGATATTCAATCCATGTTTGGCGACGTCGTGAATCCAGTTGTGGTGGATATTGACCCGGTCAATCGTGGGTGTCGCGTGCCCGGAATTATAGAGTTGAATGCCACTTCCCCCCGTGATGTTTTCGATCAGGTTATAAGCCAATTCCCAATCCGAGCCGGAATCAATATAAATCCCGTGATCAAGCAACGTCTCGCCTCGACTGCCCACTCCTGCAACATCGTGAATGTGATTCCCCAGCACTGCTTCAAATTGCCCGTTTCCCGTCACTCCTGCGGCCCTGTTGGTGATGGCATCCGGCGCGGAGAGATCATTGTTCACCACCCGCCAGTGATCTGAACCAGTTTCGAGATTGATGGGACCGTCATTGATCCCTCCGGTAGGAATCACCAGATTTGAAATCGTAATCCAGTTCGAATAGTTGGGATTGCCTTGTTCGCTCGCAAACCGCGGTGAAATCGCTCCGTCAAACACCCCATACGCAAGGGCAACCGGCGGGTCCACAACTACTTTTTCCGTAGGATAGGCCGTGATCGAAATTGGTCCACTGCGCTCCGTCCCCGTCGGTGCAGTTCCCGTATTCCCATAAAATTTAACGAAATACGGGTGCCTTCCGCCACCAAATCCAATATCTGTCCAATGTCCGCCGCGCATCACAATCACGTCTCCGGGTCGCGCCGCTCCCCACACTCCTGTTGAATGCGTAATCGTACTCTCGGGAGTCTGCATGTATCGCCACGGATGTTTGATATCCCCCGCAACCGCTGTTGCATCGTCCCCTGCCAGGCTGACAAAAAGAATTCGCCCCGGATTCACCGTGAATGTTTGTGGACCAAACGATTTCGACTTCACGCCGCCGACCTGCACCTCAACGGGCAATGGAATTCCCGGTTTGGGATTCCCCAGCATCCCAATCTGCACGGTGATCTGCTGAATATCAGTTCGCCCCATACTCGGCCCGAGATAGCGGTACTCTGCCGCTTCCACGCCACCAACAAATACCTTCGTGCTCGTACTCATCCCCGCCGAACTTCCAAAATTCTTGCCAAAGATCGATAAATAAGCACCCTTGTTATTTTCTCCGCCCGTATTTGGCCCTGACAGCAGATCCGTGTACAACACCAATGGCGCAGCCTGTGCACCGGCGCAGATGCGGGTCGCCATCAACGCGGAAAACAAACATACCATGATGATAAGTTGCTTTCTCATACTAGTCCGGCAGGTTCAGCAGCTTGGCCATAGTTCCGCCCATGATCATCTTTCGCGTTTTCTCCGGCACATCGCAGGCCTCAAACATCGCCTGATACCGGCCAATCACCGTGTCAATGTTCTTCATATTCGTGTCTGTGCCGAACACAATCTTGCTGTAGGCACTTGAGTCATCTCCTGGTTGTGCTTCCCACTCCACATCGGACCACCAGAAAATCTTGCGGAAATCGTTCAATCGTCCAGCCATTTTCAGCAGCGTGGTTCCACTCAAGTCAAAATAAACGTTCGGATTCCACCGGGTGACCTCGCCTGCCCATTCATATTCGGGATTCCCAAGATGCGCGCCCAGCACAATCAGTCTGGGGAATTGGCGCGCAATCTCATCCAGATAGATCGGGCGCATGCGCCCCGAGCCTACATTTTCCGCCACGTTGAAATTATCTCGGCCAACGATCCCAGTGTGGAACATCAAGATCCACTTGTATTGGCTCGCCAGTTCGTAAATCGGAAAATATTTCACGTCGCTGCAATTTTTCTGCATCCCGCTGATTTCGCCCAATCCCCGGTAACCCAGGTCATGGAATTCCTTTACTTGCTCGATCACGTCAGGTGCATCCAGTTCCAACGACCCAAACGGAATGATCTGCTTGGGATACTTTCTTGCGGCGTCAGCGATAACTTTGCGGTGCTCGAACGGGGTCAAAACACATGCAGTGTAATTCAACCGGTCGGAGAGCTTCAGAAATGTGTCTACGAAATTGGGCATCTCCGATCCATAGTGCATGTGCATGTCAACGACTCGAGTCTTCAACGGAGCATCCACTTTCGGTATCTCGACCACCGAGATCGCCTCCGCCATCGACTTTTCAAATTTGCCCCAGGGCACGGCTGCTCCAGTTAACATGCCCGCTGCTGTGAAAAATCTTCGTCGCGAAAGTTCGTTCTTCATTGTTCAATCTCCCTGAACTCAACAGCCTCTTCCTGCTCACAGGCACTTCATTCAATCCGGTAATCCAAGAATCTTGGCCAGTGTTCCGCCCAAGATCAGCTTTCTGGCGGATTCCGATACGCCGCACGCTTCAAACATGGCGTAATACTGGCTTAGAACGTGTCCAACGTTTTTGGGGCTGGTATCCGAGCCGAACACCACTTTCGTGAATGCACTTGGATCATTATTGGGCGTTTCCGTGCCCTCATCTGTGTTCGTCCACCAGAAATACTTTAGAAATTCGTCGAGTCGGCCGCCGAGCTTCCTCAATGTCGATCCGCTCAGGTCAAAGAATACGTTGGGATTCCACCGCGCGATTTCGGCTGCCCACTGGTAATCTGGATTCCCGCAATGCGCGCCAATCACAGTAATCTTGGGGAACCGCCGCGCAATTTCTTCCAGATACACCGCGCTCATTCGAAAGGAAGCCACATCTTCCGGTTCTTTGAATTTTTCCCGCGCCACAATTCCCGTGTGGAAAAGCACTACCCACTGGTATCGGTTCGCTAATTCGTAAACCGGAAAGTACGACGAATCGTTGTATTGCTTCTTCACGAATTCCAGTTCGCCAAGGCCGCGATATCCCAGTGAATGCAGCTCCGTGACTTGTTTGACCACGTCTGGAGCATCCAGATCCACATAACCGAAAGGAACGATCTGGCGGGGATATTTCTTACCCGCTTCGGCGACCGCCTTGCGGTGTTCAAACGGAGTCAGCATGCAACCGGTGAGGTTCAGCTCTTCAGACATTTTCAGGAATTCATTCAGATAGTTCGGGTTCCCGGGGTCAAAGTGCGTGTGAATATCCACAACTCGACTCTTTACTCCGGTGGCTGCAGCCTGTTCTTCCATTCCAGAGAATGCGCATATTCCTCCAACTCCGGAGACAGCAGAGGTCGCGGCAATCACTGCCGTTTTCGCGGTCGTGTTTAGGAAAGTTCTTCGCGTAAATGTCTTATTCATCTCCACTCCATCGCCCCAAAAACTATATTCGTCTCACCAACCCCTGATCGGTCGCGCTTGTATTGCGCACCAGCAAAAGCACCAGCAACATCCCCATAAACGGAAGAATTCCCGCCGCCACAACAATCCGGTCAAACGAATGAGTAGCCGCCACGTGCGGAAGATCGGAAAAATACCCAATCAACTTAAACGCGATGATGGTGCCAATCCCGGCACCCGTGCCGCTCAATCCGCTTACCGTAGCCACGGATTGGCTCACAAACAGATCCGATGGCAACACGTTTGCGATAGTCGAAAAAGCAGCATAGGAAAATGTGGAAAGCGCAAACAGCAGCGTGATCAGATACAAATTGGTCGTAAGAAGCGTAGGAATCAGTAGCAAGACTCCGATCCCTCCGAATATCACCAGTGCCTTTCGCGCCGCACCCAGTGACCATCCTCGTTTTATTAGATAGCCAGATACCCCGCCGCCGAAGAAATTCCCCAGATCCGCGGCGATAAATGGAATCCAGACCGCGATCAGTCCGCTCTTCAACGGAATTCCTTTCGCCACCAGGTAAATTGGAAACCAGTCCGCCACGAAAAACCATACCGGATCCGTAAACGTCTTGGCGATGATCGTTCCCCACGTCTGCGGCAACTTCAACAAATCGGCCAAGCTGCGTCGAGCTACTGGCACGATGGCTTCTGCGTCCTGGCGATCCGCAAGAATCATTGTTAACTCTTTCTCGCCGATGCGTGGATGCTCCTCAGGCGGGAAATACATCTTGCGCCAAGCCAACAGCCACACGAATCCCAGTAATCCGGGCACCACAAAAGCCATCCGCCAGCCCCACCGAAAATATATTCCTAACACTAGAAACGGAGCGAGCGCGCCTCCTATCGAAGAGCCGCTGTCGAACAACGCCGTCGCCAAACCTCTTTCGCGCCTCGGAAACCATTCAGAAACGGCTTTGGTTGCGCCTGGCCAATTCGCAGATTCGCTCGCCCCCAGCAGAAAACGAAATGTCGCGAAACTGTAAAAGCCTCGTGCCAGTGACGTGGAAATTGACACAATCGAGTACAGAAATACCGTGATGCTTAATCCTCGCCGGGTCCCGACCCGATCCACCAGTCGTCCGCAAACTGTTTGCCCAATCGAATAGGCAATGCGAAATCCGATCAGCAGGTTGGCGTAATCCGTATTCGTCCAGTGAAAATCTTGTTTCAGGAAAGGGGCCAGCAGTGAGAGTGTTTGCCGATCTACATAGTTAATGATAGTCGACGCAAACAACAGCCCGCCGATCCACCACCGCAGGTTGCCAATGGGACGCGCATTGAACGAGCCGGTTTGCACATTTGCCGTCATCGCTTTGCGGCTTGGACAGGTGAAGTGAACGGATGCCCAGCAAGCTGTTTATGCTGCAGACGCACCTATCTGCCCACCCTTGTTTTTGCGTTCAGCAGTGCAGCAGAATCCTTGTCGAGAAATATTGTCGTATTGGCGTGTGTGCGCAATATCGATGCCGGATTCAGCGGGCCGATTGTTCCCTCGCAGCATAATTTGACTGCCTGCGCTTTTCTAGCTCCGGGAACCGCGGCGATGATCTCGTTTGCCCGGAGAATCTGTCGCACGGACATGGAAATCGCTCGTTCAGGCACCTCCGTTCGTGTGGCAAACCACCCTTCATTCACCTGCTGCTGCCGGCAGGTCTCATTTAAATCAACAATCAGATAGGGCTCTTCGGTTTCAAAGTCTGCCGGTGGATCGTTAAACGCAAGATGGCCGTTTTCACCGATTCCCGCAAACAAGATATCTACTGAATCGGAATTCAGTTCTATTCCTACTCGCTTTGCAACCTCAGAAGGATCTCCTTCTGGGTTCAAAAAATGATAGCGTTTGATGCCGGTTTTGTTAATCAATCGTTCCAATAGATATTTTCGGAAACTTGCCGGGTGCTCGGAGGGCAGGTCCACATACTCATCTAGATGAAACAGCTCTACGCAGGTCCAGTCGATATCCGCAAGGCTTGTCAATGTGTCAAGGAATTCAAATTGCGAAGCTCCAGTGGCCGCCACCAGCCGAGCACGACCCGACGTCCTGATTACTTTGCGAATCGATGCGGCAGCGTGCTCCGCCGCGGCTCGTCCCAATGCATTTTTGTCGTTAAGAACCTTGATCTGCAATTTGGTTACCTTTCCCCACCACGTTTATTCCATTTCTTTTGCTCATCTTGCAACCGTTTCTAATCCGCCATTGGAATTCATCCGGCCATTCGGGATGCCAGCACGATTGTTCCAGTCTTGAAATTCTTGCCAGTCTCCGCGCAGATTTGTCACTTTGCGACGTGCGATCCATCGGTCTAAAAGCAAAATATTCAACATCAGTTGGCGCAACGGGTGGTAGTTATCCTGCCTCGCGACGTGCGCTTGCGGGGTGAAGTGCCTGTCCGCAAAAAGCGTATATCCAGGCAGTCCACGTTTTCTCTGCGAAAGTTTCTCTACAATCACCAGATACGCCATTTCAAAATATCGTGCCGCCCACTCCGCCCCCGTGCGCTCATAGACCTTCAGTGTCGCTACCAAAACTTCATTCATTCCCCACAACGTTTTCATGTAGTTGTATTCGCCAACAAACCGAAACGCGAAATCGGTTCCTACCGGCGTTTCCGGAGGCCATTGATAACCGCCTTGATCGACGTTCACCCACTGGCAGATCCCGCCATACACGTGGTCCCATCCCACGTCGAGGTGATGGTGGATTCGTTCCGCGCAAAGTTCCCACAGTGCACGATCTCCCCTTCGATCCGCCTCGTCCATCACCATCCACAGCACCTCGATGCAATGACCAACACGCGATTTGCGCTCCTCGCTCTTCGGGCGCGTGAAATCGAAATACAACATCTCTGTGTTCAGGCCAATTTCTGGGTTGTAGTGGTGCTTCACAATTGCATCCACCGAATAGTCGGCAATCGCAGCGATTTCTGCGTCGTTCCCTCGTTGCAGGATCTGTGTGGCAATTCCAAGATTTAACATCCAGGTACCCTGCGGCCTCACGCATGGGCCATCCGGTTTTAGCTCTGGAAAATCCGGCCCCGAATAACGGAATTCAGGCCGGTTGAAATAGCGAAAGAGTTTCTTCAATAGCTCGCAGGCCATTTCCCACGCCTTGTCATCCTGCGCTGCCACTGCATACTCTTGAAGGCCCTCTGCAATGAAGTAAATCCCCTCGATATCCCCGCCGAAAGGCTTTACGATTTTTCCTTGCCGGGTCAATTTCTCAGCCCACCAGCCATCCGGTTGCTGCGCGTACCTGAACACAAATTCCTTGGTTTGGCGTGCAATCTCCAGGCATTGCGCGTTCTGCCCAAAATGGTTGTAGAGAAAACTGTAGACCCACATCGCCCGGCCCTGGAACCACATCAGCTTGTCGGTGTTTACCAGCGTGCCGTCATAGTCCAGGCTGCACATGATTCCACCGAATTCGTGATCAATTCCGTTCTTGTCCCAAAACGGCAGTTGGACTTTGAAAAGTTCTTCGTAAAACGTTTGTCGCAATTCTGGAAGGCTCATCCCCGCAAGCCGCAGATTCGTGTCTTGAGCCGGTCCAATTTCGTTCGCAGCTTGTTGACTAACACTTCCGGGCAACCAGCTAGCACCAACAGAAGCGATTCCCAATGAACTCAAAAATGCGCGGCGCTCGATCTTTCCATTCTGCGCGAGCATCTAAATCACCGCCCTGTTCTCATCATTGGGGAGCGAAGCCGTTAGTGAAGAGAGGGATACTTTCTGGCTCCCTCGTTCATCAAAGTTTTCCGGCTTAAGCCAGGCCTCCAGCGCTTCTTTGCGCGATGCCCATTCCGTATCCACAATGGAATACCATGCGGTATCGCGATTGCGCCCCTTGATAATCATGTGCTGCCGGAATATTCCTTCATACTGAAAGCCCAGGCGCAGCGCCGCGCGACGCGATGGCTGGTTTCTTGAGTCGCACTTCCACTCGTACCGGCGATAACCAAGATCTTCGAACGCATTCCGCGCCATGAGATACATCGCTTCCGTCGCGGCGGGGGTTCTCTGCAACTTCGGCGCAAAGACAATGTGGCCGACCTCGATGACCCGATGAATCAGTTCAATCCGCAAATAGGATGCGTAGCCCACCGCCATCCCTTCAGCCCTATCGACGATCGCATAGAAAAAAGGATCTTCGGATGCAGCCATCCAATTCAGGTGGGCCTCAAACGCGCACTGCTCTGCAAATGGTCCGTGTGCCATGTACGTCCACAAATCATCGTCAGCCCGTGTCCCTTCCCACAGCGCGGCGCCATGCGGGGCCGGCTCGATTAGAACCAGTGAGACTAAACGCCCGTTGAGCTCAACGCGCCCAGGTCGCTTTGCGCGAAATGCTGGTACAACCGCTCCTACGGGGCTCTCCTCCTCACGCTGCGAATTTGCCCGTTCGCTCATTTCTTCGTCGCGCTACAGCGCAACGCGCTCCTTGCTCCGGCAAGCGGCATAGATCGCTTCCACCAACGCCACGCTCCGCCGCGCTTCTTGGCCAGAACAGCGGGGATTTCGATTTGTTCGAATCGCCGCGATGAAATCTTCCAGCACCGCTTGATGACCGCGAAAGTCGCTGACTACCGGCGAAGACTCACTGGAATTCTTGTCATCTCCTTGCGGCACAAAATCGTTTCGACCAGTTCGCAGATCCGCGGCTACCAGGTGGTCCTGCTCAATGATCATCGTGCCTTCCGTACCTGTCAGCTCGAGCCTTCTCGGATAGCCGGGATACACCGAAGTCGTTGCCTGAAGTATGCCCGTCGCGCCGTTTGCAAACTCCAGCAGTGCCACAAGCGTGTCCTCTCCTTCCATTTCGTGCACAGCCGTTTTGCACTGTGCTTGTACGCACACCACATCGCCAAAGAGCCACAACAAAAGATCCAACGTATGGATCCCTTGATTAATCAGCGCACCGCCACCGTCTAGTCGCAGCGTCCCTCGCCATTTCGAATCCGCGTAATAACTCGCGGGGCGAAACCATTTCACTCGCGCATCCGCCAGCACCGGTCGCCCAAGCGCTCTGTTCTCTATCGCCTGCTTTACTCGAATGATGTCGGCCTTAAAGCGATCCTGAAAAAATACTCCCAGGAGTACGCCTGCATCAGCGGCGGCCGCAATCAGGGCATCTGTGCGCCCCGTGCTGATGTCGATGGGCTTCTCTGTGAGCACGTGCAAACCGCAGCTCGCCGCCGCTATCCCTTGTTCTGCGTGCAATCCGGAAGGACTTCCGATCGCCACCAGTTCCATCGGGCGGTGCTTCAGAAACTTTTCGAAATCATCATAAGCAACGCCGCCGTATTCGCCGCTCAATCGGCGCACTTTTAGTTCATTCGTGCCGTATATAGCTGCAATCTCGACTCCGGGAATCGCTCGCGCTGCCCGAGCGTGAGTCTCAGAGATATTTCCGCCGCCGATCAGGCCCAACCGAAGACTCATGGTGCGAGTTAACCCATTTCAAAAATTCAAGGCTCTAAAGCAAAGCCATTAGCGTCGCCGCTTTGCTGCAAGTAACGAAGCCGAGTGCACATCGAGAAACAGTTTTGCATTCGAACAAGTACGCAACAAGGTCGCCGGGCATGCCGTGGTCAGGGGTGCCTCCAGTGTGTTGCGCACCGCTTCGGCCTTTTGCGCTCCCGGCACGCAACAAATAATGTGCGCCGCCTTCACCGCCATTGGGCACGTGACGGTCATTCCCTCTGCCGGGACACTCGCCAGATTGGGCCAATGCCCTTCGCCCACTTGCTGCAAACGGCAGCGTTCGTCGAGCGTAACTATTTTCAGTTTCTTCGGGTCGGAAAAATCCGCTTCATGAGGATCATTGAACGCGATATGCCCGTTTTCCCCAATCCCCAGAAACGAAACATCGATGGGTTCCTGTGACAGCAGCGCTGCGTATCGTTCGCATTCCGCTGCTTTATCCGGAGCGTCACCCGCCATGTAATTCACCTTACCCGGATGTACATGATCCACTATGTTGCGCTTCACCCACCCCCCAAAACTTGCCGGATGTGGAGACTGAAGCCCAACATATTCATCCAGGTGGAAAGCTTCGACGGATTTCCAGTCGATGTCCGGTATCGCCACCAGATTTTGAACCATCTCCAGTTGAGAATTCGCGGCCGCAAAAATTACCCTGGCTTTACCGCGTTTCTCAATCGCAGTACGAATATGGGAAGCGGCTTCCAGCGCGGCCTCTCTGCCGAGTAGTTCCTTCGTTTCATAAACGCCGACTGCCAGCGGTCCTGCTTGGAAATGTCGTCCCGTCGCTTTCATTGTGACCCTGGTCCTCAAACCTTATTTGTAAATATCCGCGCCCGACCGATATTCGATCTCGTCTCGCTTACCCTTTGCCGACACCGCTATTTCCACTCGCCCGATAGTGAGTCCCGGTGATGAAGCCGTCACTCTGCACCGGCCAACGCGCTCGGTTGCCCGCAGCGCCACAACCGTCATTCCCGCCACGGCATTCCATGTCAGCCCTGTCGGATGTCCCGCCCACGTTTGTGGCAGCAATTCTCCCGGTCCATACCAGGTGAACGAAACTTCATTCACTGCATTTGGGACGACCGTGCCGTCTTTGTCCACAATCATTGCCGTAATGTACGTCAGGCTGTCTCGATTTCCTGACGCAATATGATCCACATCCGATCGCAGTACGATCGCCGCTGGAGCACCTGCGGTCTTCTTCGCGTCCGTAACTGTCTGCGATCCTGATTTCCCTATGGCTTCCAGCTTTCCCGCCTCATACGGCACTTCCCAGACGCGCGGCGGGTGCACTAGCCCTTCATACTTCCCGTTTCCTTTCACGCCCAGGCTTTTCCCATTCAACTTCAATTCCACCTGTTCGCAGTTGCTGTATACCTTCACTAATTTCTTTTTATCCTCGTCACCAGCCCAACTCCAATGCCCGCAGATGTGCGCCATCGGCTTTTTGCTCCACTGGCTCTGGTAAAAGAAATACACGTCCTTTGGTATCCGCCAGGAATCCGCCATCCCAAACGGCAAAACGTGCGGAGTCACCGAATCGTATTCCTCTCCGTCGTAGTCCAATTGATGCCACAGCACGCTTCCCGCAATCCACGGCCGCAGATTTACCTGGCTCAGGTATTTTTCGTGCTCAACGCAGCCGAGATCTTCACTGCCCGGGCCCATTCCATAAATTCCGCGTCCAATTTCCGCGGCGGAATATTCTTCGATCATGTATTTCCGTGCCGGGAATTGCTTGTGATCCTTGTCGTCTTGTTCAAACGTGCCGTACAGCCCCACAACATCCAGCACTTGCTTCACTCCTTCGGCGCGTGGGTCGTGCATCGTCACCAAACGGGAAGGATCGATCTCTCGGAATAGCTGCAACAATTTCGCAACAACCTCGACAGATTTCTCCGGGGCGTCCACTTCTCCTGACAACCCCCACAGGATCATGCAGGGATTGTTGCGGTCCCGCTCAATCATCTCTCTAGCCGTCTGTGCTTGTATTTCAAAATATTCCGGGGTGTTCTCAACCTCTTCGCCCACAAACAGCTCTTCCAGAACCAGCAATCCTAACCGGTCGCACGCTTCGATTACCGCCGGATCGTGCGGATAGTGGCTGGTGCGGAAGAAATTGCAGCCCATTTCGCGGATGCCCGCCATATCCGCGTAGTGCCTTGAATTTGGCAGCGCGTCTCCCATCCCGGGATACGACTGGTGCCACGTTGTCCCTTGCAATTGCAATCGCTCTCCGTTAAGGAAAAATCCCTTGTCCGCATCAAAACTGAACCAGCGCAATCCCAGCGGAACCTCTTGCGAATCCCAGACTCGTTCGCCCTCCATCAATGTTGTACGAATCCGGTAGAGCTGCGGCGAATCAGGAGACCATAGCCTCGGATTCGCTACCCGAATCTTCTGCTGCATCAGCCCGCCTTGGTTTAACGCACCCCCATCCACCGATGTTGAGCCACTCTCGACCACCTTGCCATCCGCATCCACAATTTCATGCAAAATCTTGAAGCTGCCGCTGTGTCGATCCGGATTTCCAATCATTGTGTACACTTCCACATCCACCGCACTTTTGCTCACATTCGGTGTGCGCCAGTACACTGTGGAAAGATAAACGGGTTCGCTGATTCGCAACCATACATCTCGATAAATCCCCCCGTAAAAAGTAAGATCGGTCTTGATGGTTGGTGCAATGTTGGGATCGTAAAGATTATTTACCTTCACTGTCAGCACATTGCCCTTGGCCCCAAATTGCGCTTGTGCTGTTACATCGAATTCAAAGCTTGTGTATCCGCCTTTATGTTCCCCGATGCGATTGCCATTCAGCCAAATCTCGCAGACCTGGTTTACTCCTTCGAACTCCAGAAAGATTCGCTTTCCCCGTAACTCTTCGCTCAGCACGAAATGCTTGCGATACCATCCGATTCCCCGAAAATAGCCTGCGATTTCGTCGCTGCCGTCGTGCGCATTCCATGTGTGGGGAAGAAATATTTCTTCCCAGCTGGAGTCTGGATAGGCTGGCAGTGTCGCTTGCAGAAATTCTGGTTCGACTTCAGACCCGAGCGTCGCGTTGCGATCAAACGATCCCAACGCTCCGCCTCCGTGCGCTTGCTTGTGGAATAGCCATCCGCAATTAAAATTTTCGCGCCGCCGTCCGGTGAAAGATTCACTAGCAAGAGATGGCCAGGGAACCGTCAACCCGGCGGCTACGATGCCGATGAAGTCTCTGCGTCTCATGTCGATCCTATAATGCGTAGCTGCAACCACACGTGCCGGAAGGCCGGGCCAGGGAGGCTGGCCTGGATATCAACCTCCGCCTCCCTTCGGCTTCCTCGACAAATCGTCTAAGAGGTTATTAGAACATCAACCGAATGCCTAGCTGCCCATGCCGCCACTGGTTGTCCGGCTGGCTATCCTGAAACTGCCCGAAGCTGCCGGCACTGCACGACAGGTCGTCAATCGAACCGCAACTAATTCTCGTGTTTGGTGCTCCAAAGTTGGGGTGGTTGAAGGCGTTAAAGAATTCTCCGCGCAACTGAAGTGTAATGTTCTCGTGGATTTTGAAAGTCTTTGAAACGTTCATGTCCAGGTTCCGGATGGAATCCGTCCGGCAAGACGAGATATACCGCGGCGTGTTTCCCGCCATTTGATCACCCGGGCCTTCGAATGCTTCTGGGTTGAGGTAAGGACCCTTTCCGTTCAGCACATCATGGATACTCAGCCCGGTACAGGGATCCCCAATCATGTTTGGACGCTGAGAACCTCCGCTGAGGTGGTTATTGGCCACGCGAATTGGCAAAGGTTGGCCAGACTGGTAGGTGATGAAGGCTCCAACTTGCCAGCCTCCAATTAACGCGTCTACAAATTGGTTGGCATCCTTTCCAAATGGCTTTCCACGCCCAAATGGCAATTCGTAAGTCGTCGCAATTACAAATCGCTGTGGCGTGTCGTTGGCTGAAATGCTCCATTCCGCCGCCAGATTGTTCTTGTCCTGCACCGGCCCGAAAGCTCCGAGCCTGCTGCCCAGCGTGGAGTTTGCGCCCTCGTCGGAACTGGCCAACTGGTGGGCGTACGTGTAGTTGCCCGTAAAGCTCAGCCCATTGGAATAGCGCTTTTCAAATCGCACCTGCAGCGCATTGTAAGTGGCACTCGCTGCAAACGGCGTGTATCCATAGAGCGCCGGGAATTGCGGGTGCGGCAAAAGCGTCAGTAAACGCGGAATCTCGGGATTGTTGTATTGAGAAGTCGGCTCGTTAAACAGCGGTGCGGGTTGTCCGGGCATTTGCACGAATAGGTATTGAAATGGATTTGGCACCTGCTGGTTCAAATACTGTGTCCCGCAAATGCTTGGGTCTCCTGGGTCACAACCCGTTCGATTCGCGGCACTCAAATAGTTCTGGCTCCGCAGCGTCTTATCGTAAGGAAGATGGGTGCTGCGGTTGGCCGAATAATTCACTTCAATCATGAACGTCTTCCAGAATTGGTGCTGCACGCCAATGTTCCACTGGTAGAGTTCCGCATTCCGCGCACTCAAGCCGGCGTGATTGAAATTTTCCAATCCGTACAATGTCAGCTCTCCATATTTCCCTTCTTGCGGAAAACTGAATCCGTTCGGAAACGGATTGTTCATCGACGCAACCTGCGTAAAGCCGCCATCCTCGCTGGAGAAAAATGGCACCGCACCGTTCCATGCCGCGCCGCCGTACTGCCAGTTTGTGGCGAAATTCAATCCATAATAGACGCCGAAGCCACCGCGTATCACCGTCGAATCATTTAACGCATACGCGAATCCCAGACGCGGTCCCACATTGTTCCAGTCCGTATTGCTGTGCCGATGGCTGGGAGTCGCCAGGATCGAGGTACCCAGCAATTCCCCGCCCGGATAATCTCCCAGGGCTGGCACATTAATGCCGGAATCGCACGTGAAGCAGGTGAACTGGTCCCGGTTGAACCGCTCCGTATATGGCGTGCTGAATTCGTATCGCAGTCCCAGATTCAAAGTTAGTTTTGGAGTCACTCTCCAGTCGTCTTGAAAGAAGAAACTCGTTTCCATCGATTTATTGGCAACTGCTGGAACCTCTGTCAGCACATCCTGATTGTATGGATAGTTGATTAACATCGATGCCAGATCGTTTCCGTCTTCGATGTCGTTGGCTCCGCTTCCACCCAGCACATCTTGCGCGGTGACGTCTTTGATTGAACGCAAAGCCTCCGGCTGTATTGCTGGGCTGGAAGAAATTGTTCAGGTAGACGCGCCGCTCGCCGCCGAACTTAAAGGTGTGCCGGCCGGCGTTCTTTGTCGCGATCGAGTTGTACGACCACTGTGTATCCGTCTCTCTCGTCACTGTGCAGCAAGCATCTACGTTTAATCCCTGATAGCCGCTATCAAAGCTGATGGATGGAAATGCTGGTTCCGTATAAAACGGATTGTTGACCAGTTCTTGCGGGAAGCCCACCCCGCTTCCGTTGATATTCAATGGATCTACCGTCATCTTCACGTATTCCGGTGTGTTGAAACGCGTCAGCGTCACCCGGTTAGACCACAACCAACTCGGCGTGACCGTCCAGTTGTCCGACAATGTGAACCCGTAGGTATTGGCTTGTGTTACGTTCGCAGAGAGAAATGGGTCAGGCACATTCTGCGTTTCTCTCCTCATGTAGTAGCGGCCCGTCAGCGTATTGCTTTCTGTCAGGTAGTAGTCGACTTTCCCATCTAACTGCCACCCTGGAACGGTCGTGGCTAGATTCGCTACATAATTGCTATCCCCGGTCGACGGATCTACTGTTTGATTCGGTGCGGGCAGCAGGTTGATCAGTGCCATTCCCAGCGGATCCAGGCGATCCGCCGGAATCACGTTCAGCGTATCCACTCCATTCACGAGCGCATGAAATTGCGGCCTCGCCCCATCCACCAACGCACCAGCCGGATCATAGATTTCCACCGGTGACCCATCAGGGTTAAACGATTGAGAGAAGTTTCCAGTGCGCTCCAGCGCGGTCGGCACGATCGCCCCAACACTGAACGGTTGATCAAACTGGTCCTTCTCAATGTCAAAAAAGAAAAACAGTTTCTTCTTCAGGATCGGTCCGCCAATCGATCCACCATACTGTTCCCACTTGTATGACGCTTTCGGCTCTTCCGCGGCATTCGCAAACCAGCCGTTCGCATCCATCCACGGACGGCGGGAGAAATAGTATCCGCTTCCGTGATATTCGTTTGTTCCAGACTTGGTGATCATGCTGATCACCGTGCCGCCATTGCTTCCGTATTCTGCCGAATACCCGTTGGTGATCAGTTTGAATTCCTGAATCCCTTCCACAGAAGGCTTGTAGGTCACATTGTTTGTGCCCCCTTCTCCCCCTTCTGGTGCCGAGGCCACTGCACCATCCAGCCGCAATTCCGCGGTAAAGGTGCGCTGCCCATTCGAAGTGAAATTCAATCCGCCTAGCGCATTCACATTGCCGCCATTCACGTTGGTTACACCCGGGGCAAGAAATATCAGGTTGGTCGGATTCCGGTCAAACAGCGGCATGTCCAGGATGTAGTTACCCGTGACCGTAGTGCCCAAATCAGGACTCACGGTATTGATCAGTGGCGCGCCTGATTGCACCGTCACGGAGGCCGTGGCAAGCCCAATTTCCAGCGTAAAATTCAAGTCGATCTGTTGTCCAACATAGAGCACAACCTTTTCGCGCACTGCCGTCTTAAAGTTGGCTGCCGCTACCTTCCCGGTATAAGTGGCAGGCATCAGTGAGGCGAATCTGCAGCTCCCAGTCTCATCCGTCATGCAAGTGGCCTCTACTCCCGTCCCGTCGTTGGTCATCGTTACGGTCGCCCCGGGCACCGTGCCACCGCTGGGGTCCGTCACATTCACACGCACGAAGGCAGAGTCTACCCCCTGCCCTAATACCCAGAGCGGAGCTAACGCCATTAAAATCAACAAATAACCTGTGAGTTTGCTCTTAGAATTCCGAGTGCTCATCCCCCACCCCCGTTGCAGTTTCAACAAGCTGGGGCGCAAACTACTAATAATTTCTGTAAATGTCAATACGTTTTCTCGTTTTTGTGAAATTTCTCTGCTTGAACGGAAACTCATCGCTTGCGTCCAGAAGAGACATGTGGCATATTCCCCGCTGGATGGGAGAACGCAAAACTACTCTTAAGGATGTGGCGCGGCTGGCGAAGGTCAGTTCTGCGACGGTTTCGCGTGTTGCCAGTGGCAATCCTCAGGTCGATCCTGAAATCCAGTCCACGGTTTATACGGCAGCAAAGAAGCTTGGCATCGATCTTTCCGAAACTCGCAAGAATCGTGCGATCGCCTTCGTTTTAGGTAATCGTGACACCGTCAACGAATTCCAGTCTCGCATTCTGCTCGGCGCTGAGAGTTATTGTGCGCAGCACAATTGGGACTTGCAGTTCATTTCGTTCCGCTGCGATCTCTACGCTCCACCGGCGAACTTGCGGCTCCCCGAGGCTTTGACCAGGCCAAACCGGGTCAGCGGCGTCATTCTCAGCGGCACCCATTCCGTGAGTATTCTTTCTGCCCTTCGTGAGAAACGCATTCCCTTTTCCGTTGTTGGTAACAATATTGTGGGCGAGTGGAGGCCGGAAGAATACGACTGCGTTTCCACGGACGATGTGCGCGGCTCGGCGGAAATTACTCAGTACCTTATTTCTCAGGGGCATCGTGCGATTTGGTTTATCGGCAATCAACGGCTCCCCTGGTTCGCCCGCTGCGCTGAAGGTTATAGCCGCACGATGAAAGAGGCCGGGCTCGAACCGCGCTTCAGTGAAATTCGTTCGGAAGACCGGGAACTTGGCTATCTCGCAATAAAATCGCTTCTCGCCAGCGGCGAGCGGCCCACCGGCGTTTTTGCCGGCACCGACGAAGTTGCTTCCGGTGTCTATCAAGCACTGCAAGAGTCCGGCATTCTCATTCCCGACGACATCAGCGTCGCTGGATTTAATGACACGCTGGGCGAACTGCTACATCCGGGATTAACGACTGCTCGCGAGTTTCCCAAAGAACTTGGTAGTCATCTGGCGGAATTTACTCTGCGGCGCATTCAAGACCCCAGCCTCCCTCCCCAACAACTCACCGTTCCCACGGAATTGGTTCGCCGAGAGAGCGTTCGCCGCATCGAGCCTGCTGTCATCTCCGCCAAATCCCAGATTCATGCAAATGTTTCCTGATCTTCGACAATTTTTCGTTTTCAAAGCTTAATTGCGAACCTCTCTCTCGCGTCCATCCGCGAGTGTCAGGGTCAACAGGATTTGTGAATTGGAAAGCCGAGGTGAACAGTCGATGTCGCGCCCGCACATTCAGTTTTTACGTAGGAAGTCGGCCCCGCTGGTCGCTTCCTTTCTCCTCCTTTTTATCAGCGTTACGCTCGCTTATCTCGCGGGATGTCAGCGCGACAACTCATCCTCTTCGGAGCCAAAGCCCGTTCCTCAGGTATCTGCCATAAAGGTCGCCGCCGCGAACAACGCAATTGTCATTGAATCGGCTTTGGCCACTTTCGAACTGGCGCCCTCGGGCTATCTGAAAGTCACCCTGAAGAATGGCGGATATCCACTCTCGCTCGATGCTCCTGGCAACAATTCCGGGCAACAACTCTCTCTCGCCGGGAAGACCATCAACGACTTTTCTTTGGACTTGGCTCGCGCCATAGTCACAGATGTCACCGGAAAGTTTGGCAAGTTTGGCAAACGCATCGAAATCAAAGGCACCAGCCCGAGCACCAGTCTCGCGGAAACGATATCCATCGAGGTCTATGACGATTTCCCAGATGTTGCGATCCTGGCAGTTTCGTTTCGCAATGATGGCAAGCAGGAAACCCGATTGGATAACGTCTCTCTTCAGGCCCACCTGCTAAGCGCTTCCGTTTCCGATCCGCACATTGCGCCGAATGACATGACGGCTTTCTTTGGTTCCAGTCTGGCTTGGGGCAAAGACGAAGTCTTTCGTGTTCCCGCAAAATTTTCGCAAAAGAATCCTTTCAGCTTGCCAATCGCTGTAGGCGAAGATCTCGGTGGCGCAGGTGGCGGCATTCCAGTTATCGCATTTTGGGTTCGCGACGTTGGCATGGCCATCGGTCACATCGAGTCTCTGCCTCTGGTGCTCTCCATTCCCGTCCAGACTCTGCCGGATGGTCGCATCTCTGTCTCCGTCGACATTCCGGCAAACACGATTTTGAAGCCCGGAGATGTTTATTCCACGCCGCGCACCTTTCTCACCGTCTTCTCTGGTGATTTTTTCCACCCGCTCAACACGTGGTCACACCTTCTCGATCGCGAAGGCCTCCCGCGCCCAAGTTTCAATCAGGAAGATTACGCGGTAAGTTGGTGCAGTTGGGGCTACCGGGCAGACATCACTCCCAGGCAAATGCTTGCGACCATCCCCAAGTTGCAAGACCTTGGCATCCATTGGGCCACCCTCGACGATCGCTGGTACAACAATTATGGCGATTGGCTCCCCCGCACAGACACTTTTCCCGGCGATTCCATGCGCAACATGGTGGACACGTTCCACCAGCAGGGAATCAAAGTACAGCTATGGTGGCTGCCGATCGGCGTTGAGGACGGCCACTACAGCGACGGCGGCCGCAAATTTGTTGTCTCCGACGTCGTGAAGCAACACCCCGAATGGTTAGTTCTCGCCAAAGATGGCAAACCAGCGCGCATGACCCGCAATCTTGCCGTCCTTTGCCCCGCTGTCCCCGAAGTTCAGTCCTATTTCAAACAACTCACTCAGAAATTCATCCGCGATTGGGATTTCGACGGCCACAAACTCGACAATATTTTTGCCGTGCCACAATGCTTCAACCCCAAACACCATCACAAGTCACCCAATGATTCTGTCTACGCTATGGGCGACATCTATAAAATTATTTTCGAGACCACTCGAGGCCTCAAGCCCGATAGCGTCACGCAGAGTTGCCCTTGCGGCACTCCTCCCAGCCTCGCCTGGTTCCGCTACATGGATCAAGCCGTCACCGCGGATCCCATCAGCTCCGTGCAGGTCCGCCGCCGCATCAAAATGTACAAGGCACTGCTCGGCCCCCGTGCCGCCATCTATGGCGATCACGTCGAGCTGACCCGCATCATCCATCCCAACACCCCGCAAGCTCAGCAACTCGGCGTCGACTTTGCCTCGACGTTGGGAACTGGGGGCGTACCAGGGACCAAGTTCACCTTGCCGGAGTACAGCGCAAAATCTCCTTACGTCTTCCTTAGCCCTGAGAAAGATTCCTACTGGAAGAAATGGATCGCCCTCTACAACGACAAAATGCTCTCCCAGGGTGATTTCCGCGACCTTTATACTTTCGGCTACGATTTCCCGGAAGCCTACGCCATCGAGAAAGATGGAAGAATGTACTACTCCTTTTTTACCTCTGAGGAATCACCCTCCCTCCCCTCTGCCCAAAATCATAAAAATGCCTGGAAAGGCGAGGTGGAACTTCGTGGTTTGCTTACCGGCTCTTACAAAGTCATGGATTACGTGAACAATCGAGATCTCGGCGTCGTTCAAGGCCCAATCGGAAGATTGCGGGTGGAATTCCTTGACAACCTTCTGCTTGAGGTTATCCCAGTCGCTGTGCAATCTGCTCAGCTTCACAGATAAGCTTTAACCCTTCCTTGCCTTACCCCAGGGAGTGATTTGCTTCACTCCCTCTGCTCAAATCGGTCTCCACAATGAAACCCTCTTTTTGTATCTAGAATCACTGGAAAATTAGGGTCGCTGTGCGATACACTCTATGCGGTTAGCGCGTGCCAGGTGCGGTTAGTACAGCCAAGGGTTGTTCATGCTGTGCTTCTCCAAATCTTTCGTTTGTTTCTGCAAAGCGCTTCGATGGTGTCTAACGTAATCCGGGATCGACGGCTCGCTCCGCTCGGACGAAATCCGGTATGTGCGGGAGTCCAAAATGAGTAATCTGTCAGATATTGTGCATTCGCGAGTCTTACCGGATGGCCAGTCCGGCCAACTTATCAGCTTTTCGCGGGATTCCGTCCAATGGGACTGGATGAGCATGGTTGCGCGCCGTCTGAATCCTGGCGAAGTCTTTTCGGCAACAACGAACGGTGAAGAAGCGGCCTTCGTGATCCTGGGTGGTCGCTGTTTAGCAGATTGGGGCCGCGGCCCCACGGTCATTGGCAATCGCGCCAACGTCTTCGACGGACTTCCCTACTGCGTCTATCTTCCCACGGGCAACGCTGTCACCTTTAAAGCCGAGACCATCTGCGAAATTGCCGAGTGTCGCGTTCCCTCTCACAAAAAACTCGAGCCTCTGCTGATTGCCCCAAAAGATGTTGCCGTCGGCCTCCGTGGCGGTGGAAATGCTTCTCGCCAAATTGTCGAGATCATTCGCCCGGACTCTCCGGCTGACAAACTGGTGGTCATCGAGGTGTACACTCCTGGAGGAAACTGGTCTAGTTACCCACCGCACAAACACGACATACATGCTCCTCCAACTGAGGTTGATCTCGATGAAATCTATTATTACCGGATCGATCACCCCAAAGAAGGATTCGCGTTGCAGAGATTGTATTCTCCAGATAAATCTCGCGATGTCACCCTTCGCGCCATAGACGGCGACGCCATTCTCGTTCGTTCCGGATTTCATCCGGTGGTGGCTGGTCCTGGCTACAATGTCTATTACCTCAATTTCCTGGCAGGCACTTCGCGATCGTTGGCAGTCACGGAGGACCCTGAACATGTTTGGCTCGAATCTACATGGAAAGAAACCGA
The DNA here is from genome assembly GCA_963748365.1 of Candidatus Acidiferrales bacterium. Lineage (GTDB taxonomy): Bacteria > Acidobacteriota > Terriglobia > Acidiferrales > UBA7541 > Acidiferrum. The sequence continues at coordinate 293,320 of CAVVJG010000032.1, read as the reverse complement.
CTCGCGTCTGCCTCTGGTGCGCTAGGCCAGCGCGATTATGCGGCATAGTGTTTTTCCAGAAGCCTTATTAGGATCGCGGAACGCAAAGTATCCGTCGGGCCGCGAATTTGTCGATAAGCGCATAGGATTGGTCTATCCTTTCCTCTGGCTTCTCGACTCGCTTCTGCACGCACGCAATTCCAATGTCACTGAAACGCCCATGCTAAGCGCTTATAAACTAATCCACTCTCTTTTGTCAATCTCATCCACTCCTCTGTTGCTTGGCGTTCTCAGTTATTGTGGTACGTTTTCTGTATTCTAGGCGCTTGATCTTATTCGTGGACCTCTGCCCGTGCCCCCTGCAATTTGAATCCGCAGGATTCTCTCACACGCAACTCCGGCAACAACTTGCGAACGACTCCGGGCCCCGTCTTCCCCGCAATGCGATCCAACAAAAGTTCCGCCGCTTCGTAACCCAATTGATATTTCGGCAATTCCACCGTGGTCAGCCTCGGGTGAAAGATTCCCAGCCATGGATAATCGTCAAAACTCACCAGGCCAAAATCTTCCGGACAACGCAAACCCATTTCCTCAGCGGCCTTCAGCAATCCGACCGTCATCAAGTAATTCGCCACGTATACGCCATCCGGCCGGTGCGACAACAACAGATTTCCTCCCCGGTATCCAGACTCCATTCGATAGTCACCTTCGACGACAAGGCCGGGGTCGTACGTCAGTCCGTTGCTTTTTAGAGCGTCATGGAATCCTTGCCAGCGCGCTTTCCCGTTGCTGACTTTCATCGGGCCGCCAATCAGTCCAATGCGTTTGCGCCCCGCCCGTGCAAGATGACACACCGCTTCGTAAGCCCCCTGGTAGTCGTCGGTGATGATCGCGTCCTTCGATATTTTCGGATAAGTGCGCATCACCAGCACCAGCGGCACCTTCATTTCCTGCATCATTTGCCACAACGACGGACTCAGTTCACAAGCTGCTTTAGTCAGCAAAATACCATCTACCCGCTTAGAGAGCAGCAATTCCAACGCGCTTTCCTCTTTTACCTGCGTATCGTCACTGTTGCAGAGCAGCAGATTGTACCCATGTTTCTGCGCCGCATCTTCGGCTCCACGCACCACCATCGGGAAAAATGGATTCGCGATGTCCGGCACAATCATTCCGATGGTTAATGTTTTTTGTTTAGCCAGGCTTCGCGCCAGCAGATTGGGACGATAGCTTAGCTTGCGGATTGCCGCTTCGACGCGCTCTCGCAATTTCTTCCCAACGTGGCTTTTCTTGTTTACTACCGCCGAAACGGTGAAAACAGAGACGCCAGACTCGCGCGCCACATCATAAATGCTTGCCGCTTTTCCGTTCTTCTTTGCAGTTCTTCTTCGTTGTGTCGCCATTGGATTGGCCCAAAGTGTACCTTATGTACGGTTTCCTTGGACATCACAACTTTTTTGGTTGTGAATTTGCTAACGTCGCTGGCGGGGTCCAAACCTGAGACTTCAACGCCACCTATCTATCACAAAAGGCTGTGAACGCGTTGAATCCCCCCCCCGCACAAATTCTAATAAGCGATTAGTATATGATTGCTATCGCCTTTCCGGCCATCCCGCCTCCTTCCGCATTAAACTCCACATTTACTCTATATTGTCCTATTTCCTTTTGGCTGTCATAGCGCTAAGATTCCGCCGGGGGTTTTTTTATGGCCAAGCTCGGAGTTGGCGTTCTCGGTGTCGGTGAAATGGGCAAGCGACATGCCGAGAATCTCCGCCGCCTGGTTCCCGAAGCCCGGCTTGTGGCAATCGCCGACGTGAAGGCTGGTCACGCTGCCAGGGTCGCCTCAGAACTCGAAATTGAGCATTCCTTCGGCAGCCTCGAAGCTATGCTGGAACGCAAAGATAGCAACGCGGTAGTGATTGCCACCCCAGACAAATTTCACGCCAACGCCATTCATAGCACAGCCGCTGCCGGCAAAGACATCCTCTGCGAGAAACCTCTGGCGCTTACTTTGGCGGACCCACATGCCGCGCTCGACAGTGTTGCGCGCGCAAAGGTCCGATTGCAAGTTGGCTTCATGCGTCACTATGACCCTGCTTATGCCGCCGCAATGAAGCGCATCGAAGCCGGCGAAATTGGCGAACCGGTGCTTTTCAAATCTGTTGGACGCGACAAGGATGCTCCTCCTATGTCCGCTTATCAGTCCGGCATGAACGGCATGCTCTTCTACACCAACACCATTCATGATTTTGATCTTGCTCGCTGGCTCATGCGCGACGAGGTCATTGAAGTGCATGCCTACACAACCGTGGCTATCCGGCCCGAAATCGCCGAATACGGCGATGTCGTCGCCAGCAGTGTGAATCTCAAATACTCTCGCGGTGCGATCGACAGCATCGATCCTACGCGCAGGCACTCTATGGCTACGACGTTCGCACGGAAGTTGTCGGCTCTAAGGGCTCCATTTTTATTGGCTCTTTGCAGCAGACCCCCGCAACCTTTCTGTCCGCGAATGGCAGCAACCAGATCCTCGCCGACCATTTCCTCACCAGATTTGCTGATGCCTATCTGGCAGAGGTCCGCGACTTTGTGCAAACCATGTTGACCGATCGCCCGCCGCGGATAACTAGCGAAGACGGCCCGAAATCTTTGGCCATCGCGGTAGCTGCGGAGAATTCTCACAAACAATCCCGGCCCTGCGCCGTTTCGCTGGAATTGGCAGCCACTCGGTAGCTGCCCACTTTCTTTTTTTTCGGAGGTTGTCATGAGTGGTTCTGCAGTTCGCGCCATTTTCAAAAGCCCGTTGCACGAGATGACCCAGACAACTCCCACCTGTCTGTGGAACGATTCCGCATCCATTCAGGAATTGACCTACTCCCTCGACCACGGTGCCGTTGGCGCTGATCGACAACCCTGTCGATCCGCGTATCGTAAACGACCTGATCAAAAAGTTCGCCGAATTCCGCAAAGCATACGAGGAAGGCGGCATGAAGATCGAAGAATTTGATTCCTTTGGTGCCACGCGCCGCACTCTGCGCCAGTTCATCGTTGCTTGCCATGACCTTGATGCTGTGGTCCGCGATATTATGCTGCCCAATCCAGACGCAGCCTGAACTCTCTGGCCAATACCTCCCGGGCTTTACGGGGTAGGGCATCATCTTAAGGGCTTTGGTTTCACACAACAAAGGCCTGCAAGATTGCTCTTTTGCTTGGGCATAAGCGGTTATATACTCTCTCGCGCACCATCAGTTGCAGCTACGTGCTTCAAGGGACTCGATTTGAAACCTCCGACTGACGAACAGACACTGGAGCACTTTGGGTACCGTCAGGAACTCAGCCGCAACCTCGGCTATTTCTCCAGCTTCGCCCTCAGCTTCTCCGTCATCTGCATTACTTCCGGTCTCTTTGCCAATTACGGTGACGGACTTCGCGCTGGTGGCCCTGCCTTCGTCTGGACTTGGCTCATCGTCGGCGCCGGCCAATTCCTGGTCGCTATGGTCTTTGCCCAGCTCGCTCGCCAGATCCCCCTCTCTGGCTATGCTTACCAGTGGACGCGGTCCCTCGCCGGTGAGCGCCTTGCCTGGTGGGCCGGATGGATCATGATCGTTCAGTTCATCACCGGAATGGCTGGGGTCGCCTACGCGCTGGCAAGCTACCTGGTACCCTTTTTCGGTCTGACCAACTCCAATCGCAACGTGGTGTTCGCTACCATTGCCACTCTGGTCCTCGCAGCCCTGATCAATCACTTCGGCATTCGCCTGGCGAGCCTCGTGAATGATTTTTCGGTCATCTCCGAAATCCTGGGGACCGTCGTTATCGGGCTTCTGCTTTTTGTTGTGGCCATGGTCCGCAAAACTCACCCCATTGGCTTCCTTTTCTCCCATCCCAATCATCCCGGAGGGTTTGCCTATCTCGGTGCCTTTCTCAGTTCGTCTCTCATGAGCGTGTGGACCATTGGTGGATTTGAAGCCGCCGCAAACGTCGCCGAAGAAACTCATTTCCCCGAAAAGCGCATTCCCATGGCCATTCTGATGGCAGAAGTCGCCGCCGTATTCCTGGGGCTAGCAGTATTAATCGGGTTCACCCTGGCTGTGCCCTCGATTGAAGTAGCCAGCACTCACCCAACTCCGCTTCTCTACATCATTGGCAGCTATTTCCCCAGTTACGTCGTCGCCGCAACCCTGCTCTTGGTTTCCATCGCTATTTTTGCCTGCGTCCTCGCCAACCTCACCACCATCACTCGCCTCATCTGGGCTATGGCTCGTGATGGTAAGGTACCCGCCTCCCATTGGCTCTCTCGAGTCAGTGCTCACAAAGTCCCCGTCAACGCAATCTGGGTCGTTGTTCCTATCACCGCGATTTTCACTTTTTGGGCCCAGGTGGAAGTTGTAATTATCGCCATCTGTACGTTTGCCATGTACGTGACTTACGGTCTGGTCGTAGGCGCCGCCCTCTGGGGCAAGAAAGCGCAACAAAATCCTGTGCCGGGCGAGCCTGCTCCCAAACGAGTTTCTCGTGCTTTGTGTATCGCGGCTTTGACTTGGATCATCGCCATTCTCGTCCTTCTGGTGTTCATGACCGCGATCACGATGTCTCATCGCACCCTGATCACTACTCTCATTTCCCTGGCGATTACCGGACTCGCGGTCCTGGTCATTGGCTGCCGTCGATCTCGCGCTCGTGAATCGAAAAATTCTTTATGTGACATTCCTTGATCATTTTGTTCACGTTCGGCCAGGGCCGTGCATGCAGTTCGCGATAATGCTTTGCTTTTTCCGGCTTCAGCCCGGTGACCCACACAAAGCGTTGCGGCGCCTTCTGTCGCGCGCCGCCGATCCGCAGCATCGCTGCCAGGCGACCAAAAATCATTCGCATGTAAACTCCGTCCCCCGGATTGCGCATCCAAAATAGTGCACGCAGAGGGATTTGCCAATACATAACCGCTTAGTCAGTCGCTACCACGACACTACGACGACGGGGCGTGCGGCCATCGACTGACGCGCTTGGCATTGCCAGATTTTGAAATGGGTAAATCACAGGAAGGAATTTGGTGGACGTGACAGGGATCGAACCTGCGACCTCATGCTTGCAAAGCACGCGCTCTCCCAGCTGAGCTACACGCCCACAGTGGGACTACCTTCAATTTTAAAGCATCCGCTGCGTTTCGCAAACTGGCAATAGCCGCAAGTGCGGGTGTTGTCATCCCGAGCGAAGCGACCCGGCATTTTCTTGCGTGCCGCCTTTTGGCGCGTCGGGCCGCGCAGTCGAAAGATCTCGGCACGCTGTAAACAAGGCTCATTCCACGTTCTTCAAAACCGCCACGCCCGCCTTCGATGCTTCCAAGTCGTCTTCGCTCTTCCCTCCGCTGAACGCCGCAATCGCATAGCCATGTTTCGTCTTCGCAATCACGCCGCCCTGCCAGCCATACTCCCCGATCATTGGCGGCCGCACGCCGCTCCCGCTATCCTTCAGCGTCTCCGCCATCTCCGACGCCTTCGTATACGCAATCCCCAGCAGATTGGCGCCATTGTTTCCCGTCGACGGCGCATCTTTCATCCGTCCCACCACCACCATCTTCGAGCTCCACGCCTGCACCGTGTCTCCTTCAAAGTACGCCACCACCGCCACGCCGCCAATTTTCAACTCCGTCGCGCGCTTCTTCATTGCCTCCAATGCCGAGTCCGCCAGCGCATCAAATGTTTTCGCCGACTTTTTCGGTTCCGCCTGCGAAGCCATCCCCCCCGCCATCAGCAATCCCAGCGCGCCCGCCGCGCCCAGCGCTGCCGCCACCATCCAACGCTTCCCCATCGCATTGATCTTCATGGTTTTCCTTTCCGATCGCCTCAGGAACCTAACTCATAACTGCAGTTCATGTGAAGAGAAGACTCCTCAGGGGCTAAAGCCCCATTTCTTACTGCCATTATTGTCGGAGCTAAAGCTCCGGCCAACTAAAAACCATTCTGGAGATTACTTTTGCCACTCTCCAAGAATCCATCTCAATCCCACTTCTCTTCAAACCGCTCCACTAACAAATCCTTTTAGGAGTCTGCCAAAGCCCTTTAGGGCGCCTGGCAATAAACCTTGGAAGGGGTCGGCCAAGAAGCTTTTTAGGTGGTCGGAGCTTTAGCTCCGACATAACTCTCTCCCCAAAGAGGGGCTTAGCCCCGGAGGAGTCCGCTCCCACCGCAACCTATCGGCAAATTCCTTTTCACATATTGTTTTTTAAACCACTCTATTGAAATATCCCGCCGGTCTCTGCCTTCACCGGTTCTTTCTTCGCGGCATCTTCCACCTTTTGCAGCAACTTTGCCAACTCCGCGCGCGAAAAATATCGCCCATTGAACACAACCGCAGCAATCTTCTGTGTATTCGCAATATCCGTCAGCGGATTCGCATCCAGCAAGATCATATCCGCAAATTTCCCGCTCGCAATGCTTCCATTCTGCTCTTCAATCCCGAAAAACTTTGCCGGATTGATTGTCGCCGTCTGCAGAGCCTCCAGCGGAGTGAACCCCGCGGCCACAAATCGCTGCAGCTCCTCGTGCAGACTGAATCCTGGAAACACATACACGCCCGGTGGAGTGTCCGTCCCCGCCAGGAACGGCACGCCCGCCTTGTGCAGCAGCGCCACCACTTCCAGCTCTTTCTCCAAGAATTTCTGTCGAGTCGCCAGATCGTCCGTGCTAAATCCCTCTTCCACGTCACTGGTCATCTTCTTCCACGTTTTTTCTTTCCAGTAAGCCGGCACATATTTCGCGCGCGCATCTTTGCTGAAATCCGCTACGTCGATCAGGTTCCCGCCGCGCTCCCACACCAGCGTGGGACATTGCCACGTCCCATTCTTCGCCAGCAACTCCGCCAGCTTTCCCGCCCGCTCCGCATCGTAGCTCGCCAGAAATTTCCCCTCGGTCTTCCCGCCCTTCAGGAATTCGTCCTCCAGCGGCGAACTCCCCTCAAATATCCCGATCAGGTGCTCAAAGCTTCGCATCCCCGCGTTCGACATGTCCGCGGCGCGCACCGCATCCGGCACGTGCCCCTCAAACGAGATCCCCTGCTTCTTCGCTTCCTCCGCCGCCGCCATCGTCGCATCCGGCGTCATCAGCGATTGAAATTTGATGAAGTCCACACCGCGATGCTTCAACTCGACCACCGCGCGGCGCGCCTCCTCGGGAGTAGCAATCGCCAGCGAACTCGGAAACCGCGGCTTCGCTCCATCCAGCATCGGCCCTGAAGTCATGATGCGCGGCCCGATCAGCACTCCGCTTTCGATGGAGTTCCTCCACATCTGCACCGTCGCCAGCTCACTCCCCATATCCCGCACGCCCGTAACGCCATTCGCAATATACAGCGGCAACGAAATCTGCTCCGCGTTCGGGAACCAGTCCCCAAACGCCAGGTGGACGTGCATGTCCCACAATCCCGGTATCAGGTAGCCGCCCTTGGCATTCACGCTGGGAGCGTTCCGCGGATACCGCGTATCCTTCCGCGATCCCGCCGCAATAATCCGGTTCCGCTCGATCACCACCACCTGGTCCGCGCGCACCTCTCCCGTTCGCACATCCACGATGTTCACATCCGTTATCACCAAAGTGTCTTCCAGCGACCAGTGCTGCGCCCACACCCGCGCTGGCACCACCGCAAGAAGTGTTAGGAAAATGAAAATGGGGAGAATGGGCGCAAGAATAGTGGTGCGACTGGCAAGGAATCTCATGCAGGAATTGTATCGGAGAAGTTGCTACAGAAATGTATCGCGTAGCGTGAGGGTTACTCGCGAAGCTGTCATCCTGAGCGAAGAGGCCCGGCCTTTTTTTCGTGCCGTCTTTAGGCACGCCGGGCCGCGCAGTCGAAGGATCGTGGCTACCAACCTAACGCCAAGGACCCACGGTGACCAGTGAGCACTACCCGCCTTCCCGCTTCCGAGTCCTTGCCCCGATCCCTCCACGCCGTTCCGCCAACCCCGCTCCATTCTAGTCGGGATGACAACCGTGACTTTTGCCCTCCCCACGCGCACAATCATCCGTGGTCTATCACGTCTACATCCTCGCTAACCCCACCGGAGTCTCTACACCGGCGTCACCAACCACTTGGAACGCCGTGTAGCCCAGCACAAACAAAAACAAATTCTCGGCTTCACAAAAAAGTATGACGCCACCCGCCTTGTCTATTTCTAACCGCACTCCGACATTCGCAGCGCCATCAGCCGCGAGAAACAAATCAAAGGCTGGCGCCGTGAGAAGAAACTAGCTCTAAATCGCAATCTAAATCCCAAATTCCTCGACCTAAGCAAAGACTTCCTCCACTAACCGATTGCTTCAATGCCGTCATCCCGACCAGAGGTCCGCGTAGTGTGCGCGCGCATCACATCGAGTTGCCTTCGTGCCGACTTCTCGCCACGATCCTTCGGCCACGCGGCCCGACGCGCCAAACTGCGGCGCGAAGAAACAATCGGGCCGCTCCGCTCAGGATAACACCTTAAACGCCGAATCGTTAATGCTAACGGTACTTGAAAATATGATTACCATGGACATACGCTCTGGCCATGGAGCTGGAAGCTTCCCTCTCTTGGCTGGCGCTGACTATGACGCCGGGCATCGCCGCCCGTCTGTCGGCGCGATTGCTGCGCGAATTCGGCTCGGCGGAGGCGGTGTTTCGCGCTTCGTTGACACGCCTGGAGGCATGCAACCTGACGGCTCCGGTGACCCAGGCGATCTTCAACAAGCAGAACTTCTGGCGCGCGGAGAAAGAAGTCGACGCCATTCGGCGCATCGGCTGCAAGATTGTGAACTGGACGGAGCCGGAATATCCGCAGAACCTGCTGCAGATTTACGATCCACCGGTGATGCTGTACGTGCGCGGGGACGCTTCCATACTGAATTCGCCGGCGCTGGGAATGGTGCGAACGCGGCGGCCCACGGTGTACGGCACGCAGATGGCGGAGCGCATCAGCCGGGACCTGGCTTCGCGCGGCCTGACGATTGTCAGTGGATTGGCCCGCGGCATCGACGCAATTTCGCACAAAGGCGCGACGGATGTGGGCGGGCGATTGGCGTGCTGGGCACGGGCATCGACGTGTGCTACCCGAAAGAAAACAAGAAATTGTACGAGAAGGTGCTGGAGCGCGGCGCGATTATCAGCGAATTCCCCACCGGATGGCACCCGGCGCCGGGAAATTTTCCGGTGCGCAACCGGATTATCGCGGAGATGCCCATCGGCGTGGTGATTGTGGAAGGCAAGCAGTACAGCGGATCGTTGATTACCGCGCGGCTGGCAATGGAATATGGGCGGGAAGTTTTCGGCGTGCCCGGCAACGCGACGCAGGACGTGAGCTTTGCGCCGAACCAATTCATCAAGCAGGGAGCGAAGCTGGTGACCAACGTGGAAGATGTGATTGAAGAGCTGCCAACGCCGATCCGGGCGGCGTTGACTCAGGCGGAACCGATGGAAGCGGAGCAGCGGAATCTGCTGGTGAATGAAGGGCTAACTGATACGGAGAAAAAGCTTTATGCCCTGCTGAGCGCGGAAGAAGCGCAACCGATTGACTACCTAATGGAAACAAGTGGCTTGAACTCCAGCGAAGTTCTGGCTACGCTCTTCACTCTGGAGATGAAAGGCATCATCAGGCAATTGCCTGGAAAACAGTTCACAAAAGTTTTGTTGTGAAGAATTTGTGGCGAGCGGATTTGTTGCAAAGAAAGAGAGTTAGCTCCTGCGCGCGGTGGGAAATGCATCCGAAGTGAGGCGCGAAGCATCTGGGAGAGTGCAGGAGAGAAGAAAAGCAGTGCAATAATAAGGTAGCGATGAATTCGGTGAGGCTGAGGTAGAAAGAAAGAGCGAAAGGTAGCGAGAAGGACACAGGCCGCCCGGTAGTCCCTTCCAGAAGTCGAATCCGAGTTACAAAGGAAAGCATGGCACGTTCACTGGTCATCGTCGAATCGCCGGCAAAAGCGAAGACGATAAACAAATATCTGGGGAAGAACTATACGGTGAAGGCCTCCATCGGGCACGTGATGGACTTGCCGAAGAAGACGATAGGGATCCGTTTGCCCCAGGACGCGGAAAAACCAAAAAAGAAGAAAGCGCGCAAGAAAAACGGGAAAGTGGTGGCGCCGAAGCCTCTCAAGAAAGAAATTTTGATTGACGACCCGAAGATTTTCGAGCCGACGCTGCAGGTGATTCCCGGCAAGGGAAAAGTAATTAATGATTTGCGGAAAGCGGCAAGTACGGCGGATGCGGTGTATCTGGCGGGTGACCCGGACCGCGAAGGCGAGGCAATCTCCGCGCATTTGGCGATGGTGTTGTCAAAGCCGGCGAAATTTTTGATTAATGCGGAAGATCTGAACGGGAACGGTTGGAAGAACGGAAAGAATGGAAAGAATGGAGCAAACGAAACAAAGGAAGAACCCAAGGATGCGGTGAAGGATGAGAAGCCGACGGGAAAAGCAGCGCTGAAGGCAGGCGCAAAGGGTAAAGCGGCTGCGAAGAAGCCGAGCAACAAGGACGAGATCTTTATCGAGCCGATCGATCCGAAGAAAATCTTTCGCGTGACGTTTAACGAAATTACGCCAAAGGCGATTCGTGCGGCGTTTGAGCATCCGCGTCAGGTGGATTCGCAATTGGTGGATGCGCAGCAGGCGCGGCGCGTGCTGGACCGCATTGTGGGATACAAAATTTCGCCGCTGCTTTGGGACAAAGTGCGGCGCGGATTGAGCGCGGGACGCGTGCAAACCGTGGCGCTGCGGCTGATTGTAGAACGCGAACAGGCAATACGCGCGTTCGTACCGGAAGAATATTGGACGATCCACGCGATGCTGGATGCGGGCGAGGCACCAATCTTCGAGGCAAAGCTCTCAAAATATAAAGACGAAGACATTGAGGTAAAGAATCAGGAAGCGGCGGACGCAATCGTTGCCGCGGTGAATAAGGCAAAATGGCAAGTAGCCAGCGTGGCGCTGAAGGAAAAGAAGCGGAACGCACCGCCACCGTTTACGACATCGAAACTGCAACAAGCAGCGTACAACCGGCTGCGATTTACGGCGAAGCGCACGATGGCTCTGGCGCAGCGGTTGTATGAAGGCATCGAGATGGGTGAAGAGGGATCGGTGGCACTGATTACCTACATGCGCACGGATTCCGTACAGGTGTCCAACGACGCTCTGGAAATGGTGCGAAATTTTATTCCAGAGCAATATGGAAACGCATACCTGCCGGAGAAACCAAATTTCTATAAGTCAAAGAAGGATGCGCAACAGGCCCATGAAGCGGTGCGGCCTACGGACGTGGCGCGAACGCCGGAAGATGTGCGGAAATACCTGGAAGACGATGTATTCAAGCTGTATCAATTGATCTGGCAGAGATTTGTGGCGTCGCAAATGTTACCAGCGATTTATGACCAGACGTCGATTGATATTTCGGCGGGAGATTATATATTCCGCACGACGGGATCGATTCTGAAGTTCGACGGATATCTGAAGGTGTATGCGATTCCGGTGTCGGGAGCGGATCGTGAAGATGACGAAAAGGATGATGAAGGCGAAGGCAAAACCTTGCCGCGCGTTAGCGAAGGGCAGGTGCTGAAGCTGGATTCGCTTCGTCCGGACCAGCATTTCACGGAGCCGCCGCCAAGATACACGGAAGCAACGCTGGTGAAGGAGCTGGAAGAAGACGGAATCGGGCGGCCGTCAACGTACGCGGCGATTATTTCAACAATCGTCGAGCGCGAATACGTGAAGAAAGATCAGGGCAAGTTCACGCCAACGATGCTGGGCGAACGGGTTTGCGTGCTGCTGATCAAGAGTTTCGAAGATGTGTTTGATGTGAAGTTCACGGCGCGGCTGGAAGAAGAGCTGGACGAAATTGAAGAAGGCAAGATGCCGTGGCGGGAATCAGTCCGGGAGTTCTGGGAAAAGTTTATCGTCGATTTGGATAAAGCCGGCGATGAGATGGTTTCTTACAAAGCGGGAATCCCGACCGGCAAGAAGTGCGAAAAATGCGGGCAGGGAGAATTGCTGGAACGCATCAGCCGGCACGGATTTTTCCTGGGTTGCTCTCGCTATCCGGAATGCGACTTCATTCAGGACATGTCTGAAGAGATTGCAGTAGACGCGGAAAACAAGATTGAATATTGCGAAAATTGCGGAAAGGAAATGGCCATAAAGCGAGGGCAGTTTGGGGCGTTCCTGGCATGCAAAGGTTATCCAAACTGCAGAACCACGCGCCGCCTGATGGCTGGGACGAGGATTGCGCTGCAACCCGACGAACCATTGGACGAGAAGTGCACGCTTTGTGGAAATGGATTGATCAAGAAACACGGGCGGTTTGGAGATTTCATCGGCTGTTCCGGGTATCCGAAGTGCAAGTATACGCGGGCGATTACGCTGGGAATTAAATGCCCGAAGTGCAACGAAGGCGAATTTGTGAAACGCGCCAGCATGGGGCGCGGCGGCCGCGGAAGAATGAGATTCTTTTATGGCTGTTCGCGATATCCCGATTGCGATTACACATCGGCGAACATGCCAATCGATCAACCGTGTCCGAAGTGCGGGGCAGCGTTTGTGGTGGAGAAGAAGAGTAAAATAGGAATGGTATACGCCTGCGTAAAAGAAGGCTGCGATTGGGAGAAATTAGCGCCAGAAGAAGAGAAGCCGGCAGCAACAGTAGAAGAAGCACCGGTGGCGGTAAAGGTATAAGCGCTGGGCAGGTGTATACACCCCGGAATCCTGTGAACCACCGGTCGCTATTTGAATCGAATGAAGCAAGCAATTGCACTGTGGGCCAGAGCCTGCCCAAAAACAGAAAATGAATACAATTCAGCAAACTTCGTTGCGCTTCCTTGAGTACATGCGCTCAGTGAAGAACTCTTCGCCGAACACGGTAATCAATTACGGAAAAGATCTGGAGCAGTTCGTAACCTATTTGTCGCCGCCGGGGCTTGAGCCGCCGAAACTGACAAAAGTCAACCACAAGGTGATCCGGGAATTTGTGGGGCACCTGCACGAGAGCGGACTGGAGAAGAGTTCGATCGCGAGGAAGCTGGCAGCCCTGCGATCGTTTTTCAAATACTGTGTGCGTGAAGGCCTGTTGAAGGAGAATCCGGCACGTCTGGTGCCCACGCCGAAATTGCCGAAACGCATACCGATGGTGCTGTCGGCGGAAGAGATGAGCGGATTCCTGGATCAGATGGCAGGATCAAAGAACATGACGCCGCCACGAAGAAACAAAAGAGGGCTGGCGGCCCTGGCGGGGAAAGTTGGGCAGGGCGGGGTTATCCGGTTGGAAGACAGTCTTTTGCTGCCGAGAGACCGAGCGATCCTGGAGTTGCTTTATGCAGCGGGCTTGCGCGTCAGCGAATTGACGGGGCTGAATCTGGCGGACATGAATGAAAAGGAACGAATGCTAAACGTGCGCGGCAAAGGAAATAGGGAGCGCATCGTGCCGTACGGAGAAAAAGCGGCAGAGGCCCTGAGGAATTATTGGCCGGTGCGCGAGGGGTTGTTGAGAGAGTGCGAAGAAAAGGCACGGCGCGGGAGTGCGGACGCGATTTTCCTGAATTATCGCGGGCGGCGACTGACGCAGAGGAGCATCGGGCGAATCGTAAAGAAATACGTGCGGTTGGTGAATGTGAACTGGGATCTGCACCCGCATTCGTTGCGGCATGCATTTGCGACACATTTGCTGGCGGATGGCGCGGATCTACGCGCAATCCAAGAGTTGTTGGGACACCAGTCATTGTCGACGACACAGAAATATACGCATGCGTCGATACGGCAGTTGATGGATATTTACGATAAATCGCATCCGCATGCGTAGGCGCTACTACGGATATCAGAGATCAGAAAAACAGATAATGTTGGTTGCCACGATCCCTCCACTCCGGCCGAACAAACTACGTTCGGCCTGCGGTCGGGATGACAGATCAATATCAGAGAGGGTGGCATTTGGTCAGGAACCCAACGGTAGAAGCCGTTCGAATTTCAGGCCAATAGAGTGACCAGATAATAAAAAGGCGCTAGCATAAAGCCAGCGCTACGGAAGTACCACAAGAAAACGAAATATGCATCTGATGAGAAATGCAAACTATAGGAGAATGGTGTGCCCGGAGAGGCCAAGAAGAAGGATGAGAAGGCGCCCAGGAATCGTTGCAGGAATGTTTTTGGTGGGTATACTTTGCGCGACGGGAGCGGCGAAGGCCCAGGATAATTATGAAATACAGGTTTATCCGTCGGAAACCGTAGAAAAAGGACACACGATGGTGGAGTTGCACAGCAACTTCACATTTCAAGGAACAAAAACCAGCGAAAACGGATTGCAGCCGACGGAGCACCAGTGGCATGAGACGCTGGAAATTACACACGGTTTTACAACCTGGTTTGAAACGGGGTTTTACGTTTTCACCTCGCTGAAAAATGGGTACGGGTGGGATTTTGTGGGGAGCCACATCCGGCCGAGGGTGATGGTCCCGAAGAAGTGGAACTGGCCGGTCGGAGTCAGCATCTCGCAGGAGATCGGATACCAGCGGAGCCAATTTTCCGAAGATACCTGGACGTATGAGCTGCGTCCAATAGTGGATAAGCAACTGGGCCGCTGGTATTTCGCGTTTAATCCGGCTTTCGAGAAAGCGATACACGGTCCGGGCGTGAATGAAGGGTTTGTGTTCTCCCCGAATTTTAAGGTGAGTTACGACATCACGAAGAAAGTGGCGGGTGGATTTGAATATTACGGATCCCTGGGACCCGTGGACAATCTATACCCGATTTCGCAGCAGCAACAGCAGTTTTTTCCGGCAATTGATCTAAATTTGTCTCCAAAGTGGGAAATAAATTTCGGATTGGGTGTGGGAGTAACGCGATCGACGGATCATCTGATCGCGAAAATGATTCTGGGATACCGGTTCGATTTCTAGGAGCGGAGTGCGATGAGAAGAGCGATAGTCTTGGGATTTTTGATGGGGTGCCTAGCAGGCGGCGGAGCTGTCCGAGCGGCTGACCGCACGGCGGAGTGGAACGCACTGGTCGACGAGTTTCTGGAGAAAGTGCATTTCCCTCTGAATCCTTCAGCGGCAACAGCCGCGGGAATCCACAAGTACGACGGGCAGATCGAAGATTATTCCGAGGCTGGCAAGCAGACGGAGATTCGCACTCTTCGCGAGTACGAAATTCGCGTAAGGCAATTCCCGGTGGATGGGCTGAGGGCCGTGGATGCAGCGGACCGGCGGATCCTGCTGGGAGAAATCCAGAGCGAGTTGCTGACGCTGGAGAAACTCCAACCGATGGAAAAGAACCCCGATGTGTATTCGGGGGGCTTGACGAATAGCGTATATGTGCTGATGAACCGGAAATTTGCTCCGGCGGAAGAGCGGCTGCGAAGCGTGGTTCAGCGAGAAAGCAAGATGCCTGCGATCCTGCAGTTGGCAAGGCAAAATCTGAAGAATCCGCCTCAGGTTTATGCAGAAATCGCGATTGAACAACTGCCGGGAATTATCTCGTTTTTTGAGAAAGACGTGCCACTGGCGTTTGCGGGGGTGACGGATGCGGGAGTGAAGGCGGATTTTGCGAAGTCGAATGCGGATGTGATTTCGGCGCTGAAGGAATACCAGAATTGGCTGAAAACTGATTTGTTACCGCGGTCGAAGGGAGATTTCCGGATCGGGGCCAAGAATTTTTCGAAGAAATTGCAGTACGAAGACATGGTGGACACGCCGTTGGATAAACTGCTGGCGACGGGGATGAGCGATCTGCGGAAGAATCAGGCCGAGTTTCAGCGGGTGGCGAAGGAAATTGACGCCACGAAAACGCCGACTGAAGTTTTGAACGATCTGGCGGGGATGCATCCAGCACCGGGGGCGTTGCTGGACACGTTTCGCGGGACGTTCGATGGATTGATTGCGTTCATACAGGCCAAACAGATCATCACGATTCCGGCCGGGCCGAAACCGATTGTGCAGGAAACGCCGCCATTCGAGCGAGCGACCACGACGGCTTCGATGGATACACCGGGCCCATTCGAGAAAGTAGCAACGGAATCGTACTTCAATGTGACACTGCCGGCGGCAGGAGACAGTGCAGCAGACGTGGCGAGTCTGATGGCAGCATACAACGTAGGCACGATATTCAGCACATCGACGCATGAAACCTATCCGGGACATTACATGCAGTATCTGTGGACACCGCAGGCCCCGACGAAGCTGAGAAAAGTGTTCTATGCGAACACGAATGGGGAGGGTTGGGCGCACTATTGCGAGCAAATGATGCTGGAAGAGGGATATGGGGAGCCGGGAGTGGGTGCGAAGGATGCGCGAGAGGCAAAATACATTCGCCTGGGCCAGTTGCAGGATGCGTTGCTGCGTGATGCCCGATTCGTAGCGGGAATTCAGATGCACACGGGAAAAATGAGTTTTGAAGAGGCGAAGAAATTTTTTGTTAAAGAGGGATACCAGTCAGCGAAGATTTCTGAGATTGAGGCGAGGCGGGGAACGGCAGATCCGACGTATTTGTATTACACGCTGGGGAAATTGCAAATATTGAAATTGCGGGAAGATTATAAGAAGAAAATGGGGACGAGATTTACGTTGTTGAAGTTTCATGATGAGTTCATGGGTCAAGGATTTCCACCGATTGCGGTTGTGCGGCAAGCGATGATGGGTGATGGATCGCCGGTGTTGTGAGGTCTAAAGTTTGACGGCTAATGCAGGAAGGCGGCGTAAAGCCGCCCCTACTCGAAAAAATCAACGACGAACCAGGAAGAGTCATTGGTGTAGAATCGCGACAGCGTAAACAAACGAAAGTGGGAGGAACTATGATGTGGAGCAGGCGATTGGCCGCTTTTGCGGGATTTTTGTGGGTGTTGCTGCTGTGCGCGAGCGTGATGCAGGCGCAAGAAGCCTCGACATACCGCTTTGCCGTTTCGTTTGCGAAGGAGCAGAGCGCCGAAGCGCTGGATGGACGAATATTGCTGATCCTGTCTACGGATGGGGCGGTTGAGCCGCGGATGCAGATTAGCGGAACGCCACGAACACAATTGCTATTCGGAATGGATGTGGATGGGCTGAAACCGGGACAGACCGCGATGGTGGATGACAAGGCGTATGGATACCCGACGCGATACCTTCATGATGTGCCGGCGGGCGATTATTTTGTGCAGGTGGTATTTCACAAGTACGAATCGTTTCATCGCGCCGACGGCTACACCGTCAAGTTGCCGATGGACCGGGGCGAAGGCCAGCACTGGAATCTGGCGCCGGGGAATCTGTATTCGAAGCCAAAGAAAATCACGCTAAGCAAAGGCGGTGAGCCGGCCGCGGTGCTTCTCGATCAGGTGATTGCGCCAATTCCGGAGCCAAAAGATACTGCCTATATTCGGCATCTCAAAATCCAGAGTGAGTTGCTGACGAAATTCTGGGGACGGCCGATTTTCCTGAGCGCAAATGTGCTGGTGCCGGAAGGATTCGACACGCATCCGAATGTGCATTACCCGCTGGCAATTTTCGAAGATCACTTCAATGAAGATTTCGAGGGGTTTCGCACCACGCCACCGGATCCGAACCTGAAGCCGGATTACAGCGAGCGGTTCCATCTTGCAGGGTACAACCGGATCCAACAGGAAGAGACGTACAAGTTCTATCAACAGTGGACTGGCCCGAATTTCCCGCGGCTGCTGGTAGTGCAGATCAATCATGCGAATCAGTATTACGACGATTCGTATGCGGTGAATTCGGCGAATCTTGGGCCATATGGCGACGCCATTGAAACAGAGCTGATTCCGGCAATCGAGAAAAAGTTTCGAGGAATCGGCGAGGGCTGGGCGCGATTTGTTTATGGAGGATCGACAGGAGGATGGGAAGCGCTGGCGGTGCAGGTATTTTATCCGGACCATTATAACGGAGCATTTGTGGCGTGCCCCGATCCGGTGGATTTTCACGCGTACACGAACATTAATTTGTATGCGGACAAGAATGCATTTTTCGTAGAAGGCCCGCACATCAGGGTAGCGCAACCGGCGACACGGGATTACCTGGGACATACATTCCTGACGACGCAGAAGGCCAATCAGTATGAACTAGCGCTGGGGTCGCACGCGCGATCGGGCGAACAGTTTGATATCTGGCAGGCGGTGTATGGACCGGTGGGAAGCGACGGATACCCAAAGCCTATATTTGACAAGGAGACCGGGGAGATCGACGCGGCGGTGGCGGCTTACTGGAAAGAGCATTTCGATTTGAGCGCAATACTGCAGAAGAATTGGGCAACGCTCGGGCCGAAACTGGAGGGAAAGATTCACGTGTATGTGGGGAGCGCGGACACGTTTTTTCTAAATAACGCGGTGTATTACCTGGAGGATGTGCTGAAGGCGACGACGAATCCGCCGTACGGAGGCGAAGTGAAATACGGGGATCGCGCGGAACATTGTTGGAATGGCGACCCGAACTTGCCGAATTACTTGTCGCGGCTGCATTACAACACGATGTATGTGGGAAAAATTGTGGAGCGGATTGAAAAGACGGCACCAGCGGGAGCAGATTTGAAGTCGTGGAGGTACTAAGGAGGAGAGAATAAGAGAAGATGGCTTGCCACAAAGGCAAAACCCAGGCGGCGGAAAGCCGCCCTTACATAGAGAATGGCTTGAACTGACGCGTTGACGGTCCGGGGAGGGGCCCGTATAATTAGAGTTTGCCTTTAGTGCTATTGGAGGAGTGATGTACGCAGTCATACAGACCGGTGGAAAGCAGTACCGTGTCGCGCCGGGCGACACCATCCGCATTGAGCGGGTAGCAGGTGAAGTGGGCGAGCAGGTAAAGTTTGGGAAAGTGCTCGCGGTGCACACCGAGGACAAGAAGATTCTAGCCGGAACGGACGCGTCGAATGCGTCGGTGACAGGCAAGATCGTGGAACAGGGACGGGCCAAGAAGTTGACCGTTCTGAAGTTCAAGAAGACCAACCAGTACAAGATTCAGCGCGGCCACCGGCAGAACTACACTGCCGTTCAGGTCGGCGAAATCAAACTGTAACGGTCTCCGGGATTCCAATAAAGAAAATCCTGGCCGGGCTAGAGCCCGGCATCTACATTTGCTATCGAGAGGAATTGAGTCATGGCACATAAGAAGGGCGGCGGATCGTCAACAAACGGCCGCGATTCACACGGGCAGAGGCTGGGCGTAAAAAGGTTTGGCGGGCAGTTGGTGAATGCCGGAACGATTTTGATACGGCAGCGGGGTACGAAGCACCGTCCGGGCGTCAACGTGGCGAAGGGCAAGGACGATACGCTATTTGCGCTGGTCACCGGGTACGTGAAGTTCGAGGACAAAGGCCGTGGGGGCCGCTACATCAGCGTGACACCAGCGGAGCTGGCCAAGGCCGCGAACTAAGATCGAAGAGATTGCAGCGGCCCCGGTAGGTAACGCCGGGGCCGCTTTTTTTGTTTGTGGGGGCGGCGGCGGATCGCGTGGAGAAAAGGCGCTTGGAAAGGAATTAACACAGAGGCCACGGGGTTCGGAGCACAGCGGCCCACAGAGTAAAATAGAAAAAGAATCGAGAATGCTGTGTTTGTTGATGAAGCCAAAATAGCGGTGAAGGCGGGGGACGGCGGGAATGGGTGCGTGGCGTTCCGTAGGGAAAAGTACGTGCCGCGAGGGGGCCCATCGGGCGGCGATGGCGGCAACGGCGGAAGCGTCTACCTGGAAGCAAATCCAAATGACAACACGCTGCTGCGCTACCGATATAACCGCGAATTTAAGGGCGATCGCGGGCGTCACGGTGAGGGTTCCAACTGCACAGGAGTATCAGGTGGAGATCTCATTTTGAAAGTGCCGGTGGGTACGCTGGTGTATGACGAGGATGGGCACGAACTGCTGGCGGATTTGAGCAAGCCGGGGCAGCGCGTGCTGGTGGCAGCTGGCGGCAAGGGTGGGCGAGGGAATCAACATTTTGCGAAACCATGGCACCAGGCACCGAGAGAAAAAGAAGAAGGCCAGCCGGGTGAAGAACGAAAGCTGAAGCTGGAATTGAAACTATTGGCGGATGTGGGACTGGTGGGATTCCCGAATGCCGGGAAATCGACATTGATTTCGGTGATCAGCGCGGCGCGGCCGAAAATCGCGAATTATCCGTTCACAACACTGGAGCCGAACCTGGGCGTGGTGAATGCAGACGGCGGAACAGGCGGGCACGGAACGGAACTAGGCCGCACGTTTGTGGTGGCGGATTTGCCGGGGTTGATTGAAGGCGCAAGCCAGGGGGCGGGGCTGGGGATCCGGTTCTTGAAACACGTGGAACGAACGCGGCTGCTGGTACATCTGATTGATACCAGCGACATGAGCGACATGGACCCGGTGAAGGGCTTTGAGATTATCGAGGGAGAGTTGGCGGCATTCAGCGAGCGGCTGACAGAAAAGCCGATGATCGTGGTGGCCACGAAAGTCGATGCGACCACGGACCGGACAAAGCTGGAAGAGCTTCAAGTGTTCTGCAAGAAAAAGGGGCTGGAGTTCCACGCGATTTCAGGGCCGACGGGGGAAGGAGTAAAAGACCTGGTGCGGGCAATCGCGGACGCACTGGACCGCATACCCAGGGTAGCGCTGGAAGAAGATGAGGGCGAAGGAGCGGTCGCCGAGAACGCGGAAGTGGAAGAGTTTCTGGAGGATGAAGCACTTGAGGCAGACGACGAGGCGGATGCCGGAGAAGGAAGCGAGACAAAACACTGAAAATTCGTGAGAGAATTGGTACGAGTCAACTTTCGGGGGGCGCATTGACAACAGCGCAGGCGCATCGCACCGCAGCGAAACACCATCCAAGAAGAATAGCGCTGTTTGGAGGCTCGTTCGACCCAATCCATTCCGGGCACCTGGCCGTCGCAAGGGCGGCCGACCGGCGGTTTAATTTCGATGAAATGCATTTCATCCCAGCGAGCCGGCCGCCGCATAAGTTGAAGCAGCACTTGGCGCCATTTCCGCACCGGTTCGCGATGGTGGCGCTGACTTGCACGGAACATCCCCATTTTGTACCGTCGCTAGCAGAGGCTGGGGAGGACTTCAGCGGGACGCAACTACATTATTCCGTGGATACCGTAAGGTACTTCCGCCATGCATTTAATGTACCTGGGGATCGCATCTTCTTCATCATCGGGGCGGATGCCTTTCTGGATATACCGATGTGGAAGGAATATGAGACGTTATTGGGACTATGCGATTTCATAATTGCAAACCGGCCGGGGATACGTCTGGAGGCGCTGCGCCTGGTGATTCCACCGCATTTGCACGGCAGGCCGGATGGGAAGAAAGAAAAGGACGAAGAGGCGATAGGACAGGGCTCGCCAGTGGTAGCACGGTTGCAAAAGACAACGGTGTACCTGCTGGAGAACGTGGCAAGCGAAGTGAGCGCAACGGAAATTCGGAAGAAGGCAAACAAGGGCCAATCAATTCATGGAATGGTATCGGCACGAGTGGAGGAGTATATTTTGAAACAGGGACTGTACCGTTGAAACTAGAAAAATTACCAAAAGGCGTTCGACTAGCTGTAGAAGCCATGCAGAACAAGCAAGCAGGCGGGATCGCGGTATTGGATTTGAACGGTCATGCGGCGTTCACGGAATACTTCGTGATTTGCACGGGATTCAGCACGCCGCAGATCCAGGCAATCTGCAATGAGGTGGAAGAACTGCTGTACAAGGAAATGAAGCGCTCGCCGGAACATCGGGAAGGACACCGGTCGACGGAGTGGGCGCTGCTGGATTTTGGCGGATTTATCGTGCACGTGTTTGGCGAGCAGGCGCGGAAATTTTACGACCTAGAACGGTTGTGGAGAGTAGCGCCAAAATTGGAAATAGGAGAGGAATCGGAGAGAGGTGGAAAGGAACTCTCCGAAAGAGTGAGTTGACCCCAGCCCGGAATGCTGCCCCCGGGAAACGAGGGCGGCCGGAGAAGTAAGAAATGTTCAGTGAGCGATTGCCATGGATCGGGCAAGACCCGGCGTCGCAGAAACTCTTCGAACTCGCCCAGCGAGTGGCCCCAGTTCCCACAACAATCCTGATCACCGGAGAGAGCGGCAGCGGAAAGAAATATCTAGCGCGACTGATTCACGAACTTGGACCCAGGCGCGATACACCCTTCCTGAAAATAGACTGCACGACCCTGCCAAGTGGATTGGCAGAGGCGGAGCTGTTTGGCTACGAACGTGGAGGATTCGCGGGCGCAGGCGAACGAAAGCTCGGTGCGTTTGAACTAGCGCTAAAGGGCACGGTCGTGATCGATGAGATTACGATGCTGAATGCCAGCGCACAAGAAAGACTGGTGCGCGTATTACAGGAACAGAAACTTGAGCGGCTGGGCGGAAAAGAGCACGTACCGGTGGAGGCACGATTGATTGCTTTGACCAGTGCGGATATGGGCGCGGCGGTAAAGGCAGGACGTTTTCGCGAAGACCTGTATCACCGTTTGGATATGGCCAAGATTTGGGTGGCTCCGCTGAGAGAGCGAGTTGCCGACATCTTGCCGGTGGCAGAACAAATCCTCGGAAGCCTGCGAAAGGTGCACGGAAAGGAAAAAGTGCAACTGGGAGAAACGGCGAAGACAGCGCTACAGGCGTACAAGTGGCCGGGAAATGTGCGCGAAATGGAAAACGTGCTGAGGCGGGCGGTCAATTCCACACAGGCGGAGACCGTTGAGGTGGCGGAGTTCCCCATCGAAATCCAGCATGCAGGAAAGAATGGCAAGAATGGAAATCTGCGCCCGCTGGAGGAAGTGGAACGCGAGGCAATTTTAGCAACTCTGGAAGCGACGGAATATCAGATCGGTCGCTCGGCGGAAATATTGGGGATCAGCCGAAAGACGTTGCTGGAGAAGAGAAAGAAATATGGGATGAAGTGAGCGGTGGAGGTTGCCGAGCACAGCTAGGAATGGCTGTGCCACCTAAATCGGCCCCACACAAGACACTCAAGTGCGCTTGATAATTACGGCGGTCAAGTCGTCTTGTTGGCGGGTACCGCGGGAAAAGGCGAGGACGGTTTCGTAGAGTGACTGAATGATTGCTTCGGGAGGGAGGCCTCGGGAAGCGCGCACCACCGCCTTGAGGCGTTCCGTACCGAACTGTTGTGATTCTGGATCTTCCCATTCGACAAATCCATCGGTGATGAGAAGGAAAAGGTCACCCGTTTCCAGATAAAGCGGAGTGGATGGTGCGGACGTGAATTCGGGGAGAATTCCGAGTGGAACGCCTTGCGAGTCTACTTCGGTAAAATTGTCTTGCGCGGCAGAGTAGCAGAATAGCGGGCCGTGGCCGGCGCTGAGAACTTCAAGATGCCCGGTGTCGGGGGTGCATGCAACGCCGACGAAAGTGACGAAACGTCCGAGATCAAGATCGCGGGAAATGGAATCGTTGATCGCCGCGAATGCGCCGAACATGGTCACATTGGTGCGGAAATTTGCACGGGAATAGGCACGGCAGACGCTGGCCAACATAGCGGGACCGATGCCGTGCCCCGTGACGTCACCGAGTGTGATGATCAAACGGCCATCGGGAAGAGATTTCCAATCGTAATAGTCGCCACCCGTTTCATCGGCAGGCTTATTCCAACCGGCGATGGAGTATCCGGCAATTTGGGGGGAGTCGCGCGGCAGAAGTGATTGCTGAATATCGCGGGCGATCTGTAGATCGTGCTGAACGCGATCCAGTTGGCGTCTGGTCTCCGCTTCGCGAACTGCAGCTTCTACGTGCTTGCGAATCTCCCGGGCGACTCCACCAGCAACAAAACCAGCAACAAGGAGAATAATGGCATAAAGACTGACGTCCGTTTGGGTAACCGGGGCGGGAGAGCCGGGAACAGGCGGAGTCCATCCGAGATAAACGGCAGCAATGAGGTAAGAGACGGTAGCGGTGATGCCGGAAAGCCAGCAAATCCACGGATTGAGCCGAAGAATAGAAAGGATAATAAAAACAAAAAACAAAAGAGTGGCAGGAGTGGCGATGGGGCGGTACGCAGGCTCGAGTGCCGTGCTGGTCAAGAAAGCTATGCCAATGGCGGGCATGGCGGTTTCAAGAACAGTGGTGGAGATCCAGAGAAACTTGGGAAAGTCTTCGTCTAGCCTAAGAGCCCGATCGACGAGGCGAAGCATGAGGTACTCGTAGACGGCCATGATGCCGGCTAGCGCAAAATTCCATCCGGTGTGAGAAGTGAAGACCGTAGTGTGAAGCAGAAAGATACGGATGGTGAGAACAACACCAACGACGGCAATGAAGGTTAGGACGCCGAAGATGCGGATGCGCTCGCTGCGCAGCTCGGCGAGACGGAAGGCTCTGGATTGGAGTTCCTGCTGCGGCATGGACTGAATGCCCATGATACGGCCAAGACAAACGAATTCCAAAAGAAATGAGATGACGGGCGAAATAGGAAACTGTGAAAGGGAGGGGTAGACTCTCGAGATGAAGATTCGCTTGTTGATGCTGGGAAAGATGCGGCGACCGGAGTTGCGCGCGACCCTTGAAGATTATGTAAAACGGGTTGGCAGAGCGAATCCGATCGAAGTGGACGAAGTGCGAGACGGCGAAGCGGCGGTGAGGAGACTCGACGCGGATCGCGCGGTGACCGCAGTTCTTCTGGATGCGAGCGGAAAAACGATGGATTCGGAAGCATTTGCGAAGTGGATGGGAGAACAGCGAGATCGCGGGATCAGGGAGATATTTTTCGTGTGCGGAGATGCGGGCGGATTTCCAGTTGTGGTGCGGGAACGCGTGAAGCAGAAGATATCGTTGAGCGCTATGACGTATTCGCACGAATTGGCGCGAGTGATGCTGGCGGAACAGCTTTACCGGGCGTTTGCGATTCTTTCGGGTAGTCCTTACCCCAAATAAAGAAGAGGAAAGCTTCAACACGGAGCTCACAGAGGGGCACCGAGGTCACGGAGGCAGTGGCGAATCTATAAGAGATTACCGGACAAAACATTTTGCCACGATCCCTCCACTTCAAGCCGCACAGTTCGCGGCTCTGCGGTCGGGATGATAGCTAGAGCTCCGACTCCTACAGCTAGTCTGGGCGCTAGCGTTGTGCCGTTTGGCGGGTTGTGTGCAAGAATGGGCGGCGGGAAAAACTATGAGAATAGCAGCAGACAAAGATCAACCGTCGGTAGCGATTGAGATACCGCTGAGGAAACCACTACCGGATTACGATCTGGAGCAGATGGAGCAACCGACACCCAGAGAGATTGATGCGCTGCTGGTCTCGCAGGGATTTCGAGACCTGGTGGATGATGCGCGAGGGGTGCTGACGGAATTGCTGTCGAGTCCACCGGCGCTGCCAAACAGCACGGGACTTGTAGATCTGGAACTGACCGACATTCCTGATTTCGAGATCACGCAATTGACGGGTGCGATTTGCCCGGGAGATGACGGAGTATACCGGCCGGGATTGTGGATTGTGATGAAGGACAAAAAATCTCGAGGGCGGAAGAATTTGAGCGAAGTGTCGATGGAATATGTGCGGGCAATCGTGCATGAATTCCTGAAACGATTGAGCCTGGTGTAAAACAACTGGAAAACGCGTGGACAATGGAACGGGGCAAGTAGATGGCGAACGAAAAGGGATTGTTGATTGTGTACACAGGGCCGGGTAAGGGAAAGACTACCTGCGCCCTGGGAACGGCGTTTCGCGCGGTGGGACAGGGATTGCGCGTTCTGATGGTGCAGTTCATCAAGGGATCATGGCACTACGGCGAGCTGGACGCGGCGAAAATGCTGGGAGACGACAAGTTCGAAATTCGCCCGATGGGGCGAGGATTTGTAAAAGTGGGAGGAGCGGAAACAGATCCGGAGGATATTCGGCTGGCGGAAGAATGCTGGGAGTCGGGGCGCGCCGCGATTTACAGCGGAACGTATAATTTAGTGGTGCTGGATGAGATCAACTACACAATCAGCTACAAAATGCTGGACGCCGCGAAAGTGGTGGAGGCGTTGAAAGGCCGGCCGGAGCAGGTCCACGTAATCTGCACGGGAAGAAATGCGCATCCGTTACTAGTAGAGGAAGCAGACCTGGTGACAGAGATGAAAGAAGTGAAACACCCCTACACGAAGGGTATACTGGCGCAACGGGGAATCGACTACTGAAACAGTCGTAAGGCTTTAGTTTTAAGTCTTACGTAAATGGAAATAGCGTTGTAAGTTGAAAGTGGAAGAATTCAGCCATGTCATGGTTTAAACGGGACAAGAAAGCGATTGACCAGGCGACCCCTCCGGAAGAGCGGCGCGTGCGGACGGAAGGGTTGTGGGTGAAATGCGAGTCGTGCCGCGCGATCGTGTTTCGCAAGGATCTGGAAGAAAATCTGCTAGTCTGCCCGAAATGCCAATTCCATTTTCGAATGAATGCAAAACAGCGGCTGGCATTGCTGCTGGACGGGCACTGGACGGAGCATGACGCGGGGATGGTGTCGACGGATCCGCTGAAGTTTGTGGACAATAAGCCGTACGCGAAGCGGATTAAAGACGCACAGAAGAAATTGGGAGTGAACGACGCGATCCTCACGGCTGAAGGGCAGTTGAACGGGCGGCCGGTAATTTGTTGCGCGATGGAATTTGGATTTATCGGCGGATCGATGGGCGCGGTGGTCGGAGAAAAAGTGACGCGGGCAATTGAGATGGCGATCTCGACGCGGCAGCCGCTGATCGTGGTGTCATGCTCTGGCGGCGCACGGATGATGGAAGGAACGATCAGCCTGATGCAACTGGCGAAAGTTTCCGCGGCGCTGGCGCGACTGGATGAAGAGAAATTGCCGTACATATCGGTGTTGACGGATCCGACCACGGGCGGCGTGACGGCCAGTTTCGCGATGCTGGGAGATTTGAATATCGGCGAGCCGGGAGCACTGATCGGATTTGCGGGGCCGCGCGTGATTGAGCAAACGATCCGGCAAAAATTGCCCGAAGGGTTCCAGCGTTCGGAATTTTTGCTGGAACACGGATTCCTGGACGCCGTGGTGCACCGCAAGGACATGAAGGGTTTTATCGCCAACACCCTGGACCTCCTGATTTCCTGAAATGAACTACGAAAGCGCGGTTCGCTATCTGCTGACATTGGGGCGCGAACTGGCGGCGCCCACACAAGCGGCCGCGGCAAAATTCAACCTGGAAAATATAACGACTTTGCTGGAGCGGCTGGGCCGGCCGGAGCGCGCATTTCCGTCTGTACACATCGCGGGGACGAATGGAAAAGGGTCCACGGCGGCGTTCGTGGAATCGATTTTGCGACGGGCGGGATTTCGGACGGGGTTGAACACTTCGCCGCACCTGGAACGGATTAACGAACGGATATGTATTGACGGAGAAGAGATCAGCGATGCGTTGTTTGCGGAAATATTTATACGGATTCATGAAGTGATTGAAGAATTGCTGGCGGGTGGAATGCTGAAAGCACATCCAACATATTTTGAGTGTGTGACGGCGGTTGCGTTCGAAGCGTTCGCGCGGGAACGCGTGGATTTTGCGGTGGTGGAGGTGGGACTGGGCGGGCGCCTGGACGCGACGAATGTGTTGGTACCGGCAGTGTCAGTGATTACCAGGATTGATTTCGATCACGAGAATTTTCTGGGGCATTCGCTGTGGGAGATCGCGAGAGAGAAGGCGGGAATTCTGAAGGAACGAGTGCCCGTAGTGATTGCGGGGCAAGTGGAAGAGGCGCGAAAGGTTCTGCTTACGCAAGCGCGAGAGTTACAGTGCCCGGTGATGGAGATTCCGGAAGCGTTTACTGTTGAAAAAGAAAACGTGGTGGATGGATGCGTGCGCGCAACGGTAGTGGACAAAACGAGCGGGGCGGGGTTTGCGATTGCGCCACAATTGGGGGGGCGATTTCAGTTGCAGAATGCGATGAATGCGGTGGCGTGCGCGCTAGTGCTCCAGGGAAAGAAGTACAAGATTACGAACGCGCAAATTGAGGAAGGAATTGCGGCGGCACAATGGCCGGGACGGATCGAGCGATTGCAGAAGACGCCGGATATTTATCTGGATGGAGCACACAATCCGGGGGCAGCGCGCGAGTTGGCGAAATTCCTGGAGGAGAATTTTCGTGGGCGAAGAATTTATATGCTGTTCGCGGCAATGCGGGACAAAGCAGTGGATGAGGTGACGGGGCTGCTGTTTCCTCACGCGTATGAAGTGATTTTCACGGAGGCGCGGACGCCAAGGGCCATCAGCGCGGCGCAGTTGGAGGAAATTGCAGGACACCACGCGGAACGATATTTGGTGATTGCGGATGCGGAGAAAGCGCTGGAAGCGGCGTTGGCGAAAGCTCGGCCGGAAGATGCGATATTTGTGACTGGATCGTTGTATCTTGTGGGGCAACTGCGGCAAGCGTGGAGGGAGAGGGCAAAGGTCGCACGAGGGTGAGAAAAGCCGTAAAATGAGCGGAAGTACTGGGAGCCGGCCGATTGGCCGGCGTTCTATTTTGTGGAAAGTGGAAACAGATGAGCGATGAATTGAAGGGGTCTGCGGGACAAACGGCAGCGCCGCTGGTGGGAGTGATCATGGGCTCGTCGTCGGATTGGGAGACGATGGAGCATGCGGCGAACACGCTGCGGGATCTTGGCGTGCCGTTTGAGACGCGCGTGGTGTCTGCGCACCGGACGCCCGATTTGCTGTTTGAATACGCAGCCACGGCAGAGCGGCGTGGAATTGAGGTAATCATTGCCGGAGCAGGCGGCGCGGCGCATTTGCCGGGGATGGCGGCGGCGAAGACAGTGCTGCCGGTGCTGGGCGTGCCGGTGGAATCGAAAGCGCTGAAGGGTCTGGATTCCCTGCTTTCGATTGCGCAGATGCCGGGCGGAATCCCGGTGGCGACGCTGGCGATTGGCAAGGCGGGAGCGATCAATGCAGGGCTGCTGGCTGCGGCGATTCTTGGGATTAAGCATGCGAGATTTCGCGAAGCGTTGAGAACATTCCGGACGACGCAAACGAATAAAGTGCTGGCGAATCCTGATCCGGCCAGCGGACTGCTGACCAAGTTGACGGTTGTGGGGAAGAAAGCGAAAAAGAAGAAGTGACGATCGGAATATTAGGGGGAGGACAATTGGGATATATGCTGGCGCTAGCGGGATATCCGCTGGGGCTACATTTTCGCTTTTTGGACCCTTCGCCGGAAGCTCCAGTGGGACGGATTGCGCATCGCGTGACGGCGGAATACACGGATGAGCAGGCGCTGCAGCGATTTGCGCAGGGATTGGAAGTAGTTACCTACGAATTTGAGAATGTGCCGGTCGAAGCGGCGAAACTGCTGGCGGAGCGGACGGCAGTTTATCCGCCGGTGAATGCGCTGGAAGAGGCGCAGGACCGGCTGCGCGAGAAAGCACTTTTCAAAAAACTGGGAATACCGACGACCGAGTTTGCAGCGTTTGAGACGCATTCGGATTTTGACAAGGTGGTGAAGCAAATTGGACTGCCCGCGGTATTGAAGACGCGGCGAATGGGCTACGACGGGAAGGGTCAGTGGCTGTTGCGCACGGCGGAGGATGTGGAGAAAGCGCGGTGTGAATTGCCGGATGTGCCACTGATCCTGGAAAAGTTTGTGGCGTTTTCGCGCGAAGTTTCGATGCTGGGAGTGAGGAACCGGACAGGCGAAACGGCGTTTTATCCGGTAGTTGAGAATCATCATCGCGGCGGGATATTGCGATTGTCGCTGGCACCGGCGCCGAATCTGACCAGCGACTTGCAGAAGGCGGCAGAAGAGGCGGCGCGAAAGGTCCTGGAAGCGTTGGGATATGTCGGCGTTCTGTGCATTGAGTTCTTTGAGGTCGAAGGAAGGCTGCTGGCAAATGAGATGGCGCCGCGCGTGCATAATTCGGGGCACTGGACAATTGAAGGGGCGGTGACCAGCCAATTTGAGAATCACCTGCGAGCAATTTTGGGAATGCCACTGGGGGCGACCTCTGCGATCGGGAATTCCGCGATGATCAATTTGATTGGAGAAATTCCGGAAGAGGCGGGCGTGCTGGCGGTGCCGAACACCCACCTGCATCTATATGGAAAAGCTCCGAGACCGGGTCGAAAGCTCGGACATGTGACGGTGAGGGCGGACCGGATGGAGAAGTTGCGGGAGCGGATTGCGGAGTTGCCGGAATTCTTTAAGAGGCCGGAATATTGTTTAGAGGAAACAGTGGGACGAGGAATAGGTGCGTGAGATTGCGGACATCAGAAAACAGCTCGACCAGGAGCATAACATAGGTGGCGAAGACACTTTTGGTGATGGATGCCGCCCAAGTGGTGGTGTCGCGGTGCATGGAGAGATCGGGATAACGGTGGCGAAGTCCGAAGGCGGCATTCCAAACCAATTGACCGTGATCGAGGACGGCTAGTTGCGCTCCCGTTACATGAGCGGCTTCGAGAGTTTTCTGCGCGAAGGAGTTGGCCTCGTCCATGGAGATGGTGGAAGCGTCGAGACGGCGGATGGAGTCTGCGGGGCTTGATTCGGTAAAGAATGAGAAGAAGACGCAGCAGAGGACGACGACGGTGAGGAGTGGGCCTAAATGCATCGACTAGACTAATGATACATGCGGACGGGAAAAGAAAGAGAAAGGATCACCACAGAGAAAAGAAGAAGCCCGCAGAGGTCACGGAGAAGACGGGGTTGGCAACCTAGGCCACAGTCGGGAGTGACGGAGGAGCGAAACGGGGTTGGTTGCCGGGGTTCTGGAATCGATGCTAGGATGCTGGTTTCCATGACCTCCAGTACCCCCAACCGAGTGCGGATTGGCATCCCTTGGCGCACCTCGCAAGAGGAAGCGGAACAGAACCGCCCAAAGATACAAAACTATGAGGAGGCAGTGCAGGAGGCAGGGGCTGAGGCGGTCTTGCTGCCCCTTAGCGACCCGGCAGGTTTAGCCGGGCTGTTGGAAGGACTGGATGGGTTTCTGTTGCCGGGAAGCCCTGCGGACGTCGAGCCGGAAGAGTACGGTGCCAGGAATACGGGACTGTCGGAACCCGCGGATAAGCCAAGAGAACGAACGGATTGGGCGATCCTGGAGCATGCTCTGCGTGAGCGGAAGCCGGTGCTGGCGATTTGCTATGGTTGCCAGTCGTTGAACGTCTATCTGGGTGGCACGCTGGTCCAAGATGTTCGGTGGGAGACCGGAACCACAGTGGCGCACCGAAAGAAGGATCTTAAGCCCGAGCCGAATGACGATCCTGAGCACGAGGTGAAGTTCTTAGCGGGGAGTCGGTTGGCCAATTTGAACGGCAGAGACCAGGGAATGGTGAACAGTTCGCATCACCAGTCGGTACTGAAACCGGGGCGTGCATTGAAGATCACCGGACGCTCGAGTGATGGGGTGGTGGAAAGCGTGGAATGGACGGGCGACACAAATTGGGTGGTGGGAGTGCAATGGCACCCGGAGCGGATGAAGGGCGATCCATTGGCACAGAGCCTGTTTTCGGATTTGGTTGCAGCGGTAGAGACACACGTCAGGTCCACGGCCAAACAGTAGAAGAACCAACCGCAGAGCGAAATTAAGAATCACACTTGGGGGAACAATGATTTCACTGGCAGGTAAGGCGGCACTGATCACAGGAGGTTCGCGCGGAATTGGAGCGGCAGCGGTGAAGCTGTTTGCGCAGGCCGGCGCGGACGTGGTGTTCAGCTACCACTCAGCAAAGGAAGCCGCAAAATTGGTGGAGCAAGAAGCGGGAAAGCACGGGACGCGAGTGGAGGCGTTCAAGGCAGACTGCGGAAAGCACCTGGACAACAAGAAGCTGGTGGAGCACACGATCGCGCGACTGGGGCGGCTGGACGTTCTGGTGGCGAACGCGGGAGTTTGGAACCTGGAAGACCTGCCGATCGAAAAGATGAACGAAAAGCAGTGGGACGACATGATCCGGATTAATTTGACGAGCGTATATTCGGTGGTTCATTTCGCGGTGCCCCAGATGATCAAGCAGAAATCCGGGAAAATTATCCCCATCAGTTCGACGGCCGGGCAGCGCGGAGAATCGTTCCACACGCATTACGGTGCGTCAAAAGGCGGAGTTATTAGCCTGACAAAGGGGCTTTCGACGGAATTAGCGCGGCACGGGATTCTGGTGAACAGCGTGGCGCCGGGATGGGTGGCGACAGACATGTCGAATCCAGTGCTGGAGACAAAAGCGGGAAAGAAGATGGCGGAAGCGGTGATTCCTCTGGGGCGCGCAGCAACGGCGGAAGAGATTGCGGGGCCGATCCTGTTCCTGGCGTCGGACCTGGCAAACTTCATGACCGGGGAGATCCTGAACGTGAACGGGGGCTCGGTGCTGTGCGGATAGGCCGGACGAGAACTGGTCTGCTGTTGATTGTGGCGCTGCTAGTTGCGGCGATGTTTGCGCCTGCTGCACGAGGACAGCACGTTGAGTACATGGACCCGGAGGAGAGCGCCGCAAAAGCAAGAGGGGTATTGCAGCAACTGATAACTGCAAATGGCGGGCAGCAATACCTGCAATTGAGAACTTCGATGTGCGAAGGCCGGCGTGCGCAGTTCGGACATAACGGGGAAACTTCCGGATTTGTGCAGGTGAGGGTTTTCTGGAACTATCCGGACAAAATTCGGACCGAATACGGAAAGAAGGGCAATATTGCCGACGTGTATTCGGGAGACCAGGGC
The DNA here is from genome assembly GCA_963748365.1 of Candidatus Acidiferrales bacterium. Classification (GTDB taxonomy): domain Bacteria; phylum Acidobacteriota; class Terriglobia; order Acidiferrales; family UBA7541; genus Acidiferrum. The sequence goes on along the minus strand of CAVVJG010000032.1, from coordinate 260,754 downwards.
TGGACACTCGATCGCGGTGGAGTATCCGACGAAACAGTGGTGGGAATCTCGGATTTCCAGGAATCCTTGAAACGAAATGTGAATTACCTGCTGCGTCACCGGCTGAACGAAAAGGGAATGCTACTGCGGTACGGAGGGGTTTCCGTTGCGGATTTAAAGGAAGTGGAATGGGTGGAAATTACGGATCCGGAAGAACGGACCTTCCGGCTGGCGGTCGACCATAGAACACACCTCCTGGTACGGAGCATCGTGAAAACCGTGGACACAGAAACGCGGGAGAGAAAAGAAGATGCGACACTATTTTCCAACTATCAACTACTGAATGGAGTACAGTTGCCCATGCAGGTTACGAGGGAGCGGGATGGGCGGCGCGCCAATCAGGATTTTTTCGAAAGCTGCCAGGTGAATCCGGAATTGCCGGCGGACTATTTCACGAAGGCGTCGTTGGAAAAGCGATTTGGGGAAGTGGGCGGAAAAAAGAAGAATTAGCCCCAATACTGTTCACTTAAGAATAAGGATGGATTTTAAGATGCTGACATACTTGTTCGACGCACGGTGTCTTGGCCGCAGCGGGTACTTGCTCATCTTGCGTTTCACGCCGCGTGGATTCCATCGTTTGCGACTGGACACCACACGTTCTTCGAGAATTTCGTCAAGAATCGCGTGATGGAGGTTTTTTCTCGCCTGAGGGGGGAATAGCATCCCAGACTGATAACTTACGGCGAACGACGCGTACCGCGTGGAGAAAAGAGAGCCGGTCGGGATCTTCTGCAACCGACAAAGCGGCCTCGTGCATCAACTGGCGGACGGCAAAGTGCGCCAGCAAAAAACCATAGAACTCCTGCTGCACCAGTTCCGGAGTCTTGCTGCGCAGCACGATCTGACGTCCGCGGAGATGGGTCTTCAATTCGTCAAACGTGTTTTCGATCTCCCATCTCTCGTGATAGAGAGCGGCCAGTTCTTCGGCCGGCGCTTTGAACGGATCCAAGATCGTCGTGACCAGCCGGTAGATCGGTTCGGCGTCGGGGATGCCGTCCAGCTGATAGTCAATAACACGAACTCGTACCCCCTTCGTTTTGTGTCGCGCATCCTTTTCCGAAGGATAGATAGCGCTGATATAAGAACCATCGCTCAATCGTTCGAGTACCTCTAGCCGCAGGTGCTTGCGCACTCGCCAAAGCAAGTCGCCACCGGTAGCTTGGGCCTTGGTCCACAGCGTGAAACCAAAGAAAAACCGATCCGCTAAACACAGCATCCCGGGTTTTAGTCGGGGGATCACCTCCTTGGCGAGGGTGATCTCGCCGGTTGAGTAGCTTCCCATCCGGCCACCCAGCAGTACATGAGTGCCGTTCTCCAACAGCGCGACGAAGCGCAACTGCGGATAGGCGCTCGATCCTCGACTGGCGGCGGGACGCCCGAACTCGTTTTCGTTCTCTTCGGTGTCGGCGACATCCAACGTGCTGCCGTCCAGACTGAGCAGTCGCCACTCTCGATACCGCGCCCCTCGCGTGTTCTCCGAAGCGATCGGTACGACCACCTGCTCATAGAGTCGCCGCAAGGGTTCTGCGCCGAGACGCGAGCGAGCTTGCGAGATACCGGACTTACCCGTGGCCTGTATGGTCTCGTTCGGTTTGGTGAGCCACTGAATGCCTTCGAGCAAGCAGCGCAGCACTTCCCGATAGGAGGACTGCATATAGAGCGCCAGCGCAATCACGTAATACACCACGAGATGTGCTGGCAGCTCTCTTTGCCGGATGCTGGTCTTACCAGTCGCGGTCAAAATCGCATCAATTTTTTCTCGTGGAACCGCTCGGCTGACAACCCCGAGGCTGATGTAATCGGTGATGCGGCTTCCTACCGGCAAACTGGCAAGCGTTCGAGCCATAGCGAGTATTCTGCCCCTCCACCGCACAGAATACTCTAAAATTTCTTAAGTGAACAGTATTGGAATTAGCCCAGGTTCCGCAGTTTGAAGAATAAACACTTGTGTTTTCAACATGGACATGTCCGAGTCTTCACTACACTTGGGCCATTTCCAGCGAGTTGGGCAGATGTAGATTCAGGTGTTGCAAGAGTATCGCTTGGTGCTCAGTCGGTCGACTGATGCAGCGCTTTCGGATGATTACTCCGTTGCGCGTTGGTAACACAACATCGACCAGGGTAATGTCCGCCAACTCTTGGAATACTTTCCGCGGTTCGTTGCCCAACCCAGCGCGTTGGCAGAGTTGCGCCAGCGTCTTCCACAACACAAAGGCCAGAAAGCACACCAGGATGTGTGCTTCCACCCGCTCTTGTTTTTGGTGCCAGATCGGTCGCAGTTGCAGATCCGTCTTCTGGATGCGGAACGCAGCCTCGGCCTCGGTCAGCTGCATGTAGGCACGCCAGAGTTCTTCCGGGCTCCACTCCGTCACGTTGCTGCGCAACACATAACAACCCTCACTGAGTCGTGCCCACTCCCGCCAACGATCGATTCTTTTCCAGTGGCACTTTGCAAAGCCGTCTGTATCTGGATCGATCTTGACCTCAAACGCTGCTGCCGCTCGTGAGTTCTTGCCCAAGAGCCGCCCGACGCGCTGCCCCACGGCTGCCGGCAGTTGCTTGCGCTTTCCGCAGCTGGCCACGATCTTTTCCAGCCCCTCTTCAATTCGTTTCTCGAACCGCTCATGCATGGCTTGCTCTTTCTCTTTCCTCTGCGCACCCCGGCACAAAAGAAATACTTCCTCGCCACCTGGAGCCTGACAGAACCGCACCTCCAGACCTTCCCGCACTTGATGCCAGTCTTTGGCGCGTAGCTCCCCCTCGAACCGTTTCAGCACAATGTAACGCCGCTTTCCTTCCTTCAAAAATCGCACGTTCTCTTCGCTCACCATGCCGGGATCCAGCACCCCAATGCGATTCGCTTTCCCGTACAGTCGTTCGATCTGCTTCACGATCTCTTCCAGCGTAGTCCCGTCGTTGCGGTTTCCAGTGAACAACTGGTAGCCCAAGGGCATCCCTTTACGGCTTACCACCAGAGCGATGTTCACCTGCTTGCAGTCGGGGCGGTGATCGCGCGAATAGCCCCGCTGAGCCAGCTCATTCCGCTTCGCCTCGCCTTCGAAGTACGTGCTGGTGACGTCATACAACAACAGGTCGTAGTCCAGATCGAACAGTTCTCGCAGCCGATTCTTCAGATGTCTTTCCAACTCTTCCTTGTGTGGCAACAGCCGATCGAGAGAGCGGTACAGCCGGTCTTCATTCACCTTGTTGGCCGGCACGCCCAGCAGATCACTCAACGCACTCGCTTCATAGAAACGCTCCGCGATCTGCAACTCGCTGGAGGGGTCACAGAGCCGTGCCAGCATCAGGATCTGCGCCATCACCGGCCAGGAAATCTCTTCTCGTCCCGCAGGGAGAGTTCGTTTCAGAAAATCGAGCAGTCCCACTTGCCGACACAACTCCAGCCCGATCCAAGGACCGCCAAGCGCTCGCTTCCGTTCGATGGCGATGCGCTTTAGATCGACTTCCACCCACTGCGGTTCGACGTCCCGGAATAATCCCCGCTGAGCAACAGCGGCAGCACCTGCGGCTTGTTGCTGAATGCCCAGACGCCCTGCCGCATCCATCTCACCGAGGTAGGCCACCACGCGCTGCCGTGGGCCTCGCGACGAGCGATAACTCTCGACCAGAGCCCAGTAGCCGTGGCGCTTACCATCCTTCTGGCGATAGCAGCGGCGCAAGTACATGTCTCGATCCTACGCATCGCTACTCCACTTTCAAGAGGGTTGGTCTTCACTACAAAGGCCTTTTCGCGTGCCACGCAATACTTACTGAGGATTTGTACTGAGGACAGGAAGGTTAGGAAATCTTCGGGTTCGAATTACTCCGAAAATGTAATCAAAAAATATTCAAATCACCTCGGACTGCGGAGGCTGGGCTAGCTCCGCGTGGCTCATGCAGGCATAAACAGGTGAATATTATCTTAGTAGATAGGCCCTATCTGATAGGGACGAAGCCTGCTAGGTTAGTAGGTCCCAGCCATATCATAGGAGAATCTACCGACACCGCGGGGCGGTGCAAGGGGATTGGTCTATGAACTCGCGGAAAATGGAGGACAAGAGGACGAAGAAGCGAGCGAAAGGCTTCAGCCTAGTGGAATTGTTAGTGGCCCTACTCGTGGCCCTGGTGCTGATGGCAATTGGGATGCCCTATTTCCTGAGAGCTTATCACGCGTATCAATTAACCAATGCAGCTCAGAATTTAGCGCAGATTTTGAGGATGACGAGATACGAGGCAATCCGGCTGAACAAGGATGTAAATTGCGTGATTAAACCGGATGCCGGAGATCCGACAATCTCGGATGCATTTGCGGATTCAGACGGCGACACGAATCCAGGGCCAACGGAGAAGATCGTGATGCTCGGGATTGGCGGAAACTTGATCGGCGGAGGCGGAGTGCCAGGAACAGCAGGATTGCTAACCGGCGCGAATGTAACTTCAGGGACGGTAACTCCACCGGCAGGAAATGCCACGATCGGATTTGATTCAAGAGGAGCGGTAAAAACGGGAAACATCAATGTGTTCTATTTGGCCAGCCCGGTGGCACCCGAAACGGGATACCGGGCGGTGCTGCTGATGCCATCGGGATCGATACAGATCTGGACAGGCGATGTAAATGGAAATTGGGGACAATTGCGGTAGTTGAAACAATGAAGAAAACACCGGAACCCGGGACAAGAACGCGCTCTGGACAACGTGGGTTCACGTTGCTCGAACTGTTGATGGCGACGGTCATTATCCTGGTGGGATTGGTGGCAGTGGCGCAACTGGTACCAACGTCCGTGCTGCTCAATTCTAACAATCGTAGCGATGCGACGGCGCTGGTATTTGCGCAACGCGTGATGGAAGGAATGCGCAGCCAGCCACTTTCGGCTGGTTCCTATGTTGACCCTCAGTTTCTGCCGTGCTCGGTGGATGGTGCGTGCCAGCTTGGTGACCCAGCGCAACCATCGATTCTGCTAGGCAGTCCGGCAAATACGACGAGCGGTTCGCCAATCATTGATTTTTCCGCGGCGCCAGTCACCGGGTACAGCTTCACATACATTGATCCAAATGATCCGCTGGGTGCAACTTACGACGTGCGCTGGGCAGTGGTGGTGCGGACGAATACAAACGGAATTGTTACTAGCAAGCGATTCATTCTGGGAGTTTTTCGGAGGAGCCTGAACACGCCGACATTGCCGGTTACGCTCGACACCATGGTGTCGAAGTGAAGAAAACGGGGCGGTACCAACAAGAGGGATTTACGATTCTAGAACTATTGATAGCGACGGTGGTTTTCCTGATAATCTGCTCGGCGATCTTCGGGTTACTGGAGCTTTCTCAGAAGAACTACGGGAAGGAATCGCAGATGTCGGGAACGTTTCAAGAAGCCCGGCTGGCCGTGGATCAGATTGTGAGGGATTTCAACCAGGCGGGATTCCCTTCTTTGGGGATGTTTTCGGAGACGCCGACGAGCGCCGCAAGTTACGCCATCGGACCACTGGCGTGGAATCCGGGATATCCAACCGCGGCTTGCAGCATCGGGACGGGTGGTGGCGGGACTTGTACAACACCCGGGGATTTTGACCTGATCGTGGAGGCGGATACGGGAAGCGGCGTGAGTTGGATACGGTATCAATTGCAGAATGGAACTTTATATCGTGCAATGGTTCCAAAGGTATCCGGCGGAGACCCGATTGCCGCAACGTCGGCGGCAGGGGTCATGGTGCCGTTTCTGAGTAATGTGCTGAATAACCCTACGGGAGCACAGCTCACGGAAATCAATGCGACCTATCCGGCGATGTTTCCGGGTGGCGTGTCGGCGGTTCCCCTATTTCAGTACACGTGCGACACGGGTGGAGGAACGCAGGCTTGCCCGCTTGCCGGGGGTGCAAATTCGCCCTATAACGTTGTGGACGTGCAAGTCACACTGATTGTGGCAACGCCAGTTCGAGACCCGCAGACACAAAGATTGAAAATAGTCGAGTTGAATGGACGAGGACATCGCCTGAACCCGAACATTTGAAAGTGGAGTTGTGATAACGGAATCATGAGACAACATCGCATCGCAAAGAAAGATAAGAGTGAGGCGGGAGCCGCTCTGCTGATTGCGATTTTTGCTCTGTTGTTGATCAGCGTGATTGCAATTGCCATGGTCGTGTCATCGGGGACTGACAGCGCGTTAAAAGAGAACTATCGGACTTCAACGGGAGCTTATTACGCAGCACTGGCAGGAGTCGAGGAGGCGCGCGGGAGACTTTTGTGGAAAAATCCGGACGCGATCAATATCGCGGTCCCAGGATATTTTACGGATCCCACAAATCCCACGATACCTCTTTACAGCGCGCTTTACATCTTGAACCCGACAGGCGGAGAGACCGTGGACCCCACGGATCTGGGAAATAACCTGTCGTACCCAGATAAGGAATTTGAGACGGAGTTTGGAATGCCGGTAACGGGAGCAACGGTTCAGACAATTAACTCGGTTTCTGGTACAGGAGTGGGCCCGGGTCCGCTCTATAAATGGGTGCGGATTACCGGTGCGACGGAGAAGTCGCTAGGGATAGACGTTGACAACGATACGTTTGCAAATGATGGGACGACTCTGCTGTATTACGATCCCGCACACATCACCGGGGGTGGAATTGTAAAACCAGGGTTGGTGAAAGTTGCTACGCCGACATCGCGACAAGCGCTGGAAATCACCGCCCTGTCGGTTTTCCCGCCCAATACGCAAAAGCTACTGCAATATGTGGTGGTCCCAGGTTCAATGAATCTGACTTTTCTCGCCGCTTTGACGTTAGCGGGAAATGGCGTGAGTTATGCCGGACCTAATTCCACGATGTTTTATGTAGATGGAAACGATCCGACAACGGGTAGGACTTGTTCGCTGCCGCCGTTAGCGCCGGTGCCGGCGATTGGCTATACGAATGTTGGGGACTTGGCCAACGTGAAGGGCGGAACCGCCGGGCACGAAGATCGCTATTGGGGATTTGGCTATGTGGCACCGCCACCTTCGCCGGCTACACCGAGTGTTGGATTGGTAACATTGCCAGCAAACTTGCAGAAGGTAAGCGATCTGGAATCGCTGTTGAAAACCGTGAGGCAGAATGCGGACCTGATATTGACTCCGACACCACCATCGACGACGGTGCCGCGTTCGGAACTGCCTTCATCCTCAGTGATGACGGCTGCGAATCCAATGACCATCTTCGTGGATGGAGATTTGGATCTGACGTCGTGGCATCAAACTGGCTACGGTTTGCTGGCGGTTACGGGGCAGCTGACCTACGATCCTGATGCGTCCTGGGAAGGAATCGTGCTCGTAATAGGAAAAGGAATCGTCACAGGAGCACACGGAGGCAATGGAAGGATTGATGGGGCGATGGTAGTTGCGCAAACGCGTAACTCAGATGGAACTCTACAACCGGGGCCAGGTTTGGGCGCGTCTTCTGTTTCCATGTCGCCGGCCATGGGCGGATATGGAATTTACTACAACAGTTGCTGGATCAATGCGGCATTGAGCCCAACGAAGCTTCGCGTATTGTCCTTTCGAGAGATCCCACTGAACTGAACAATGAATGAGAATTCGTGGATGCCATGACGGGGTCGGGGCATCGCGGTATACTTGTGAGATGGGACAATCGAATGGGGCGGGACAGATGCACGGCACAACGGTATTGTGCGTGCGCAAAGACGGGAAAGTCGTGCTGATTGCCGATGGACAGGTGACCATGGGCGATCACGTTCTGAAACACACGGCCAGAAAGACGCGGCGGCTCTATAACGAGAAAGTGGTAGCAGGATTCGCGGGATCAACTGCGGATGCATTGTCCCTGTTCGAACGATTTGAGGGCAAGCTGCAGGAACATTCAGGAAATCTGCAGAAGGCTTCCGTGGAACTGGCGAAAGAGTGGCGGAAAGACCGCGCGCTGCGTCACCTGGAAGCGCTGCTGATTGTGGCGGATGCGAAATCGACATTCGTGCTTTCCGGAAATGGCGACGTGATCGAACCGGACGACGGAATCTGCGCCATCGGGTCGGGCGGAACCTACGCGCTGGCGGCTTCGCGGGCGCTACTGAAGCATTCCAAGCTGGCCACAAAGGAATTGGCGCTGGAAGCCATGCGCATTGCCAGCGAAATCTGTATCTATACCAATGAGAACTTCACGGTGGAAGAACTTTAGAGGAGAAGCGCCGGACGGGCAGGAATTGCGGCGTACAAGGAATTGAGCGGACATGGCAACCAGGACTGAAAAAGAGATTACGTTATTTCCGGGAGGAAACGGCGCAGCGCCTGCGGAAGATGAGCATTTGCTTCCCGCGCTGGACGACATGACGCCACGCGAAATCGTGGTGGAGCTGGACAAGTACATCGTGGGGCAGGCCGCGGCGAAGCGGGCGGTGGCGGTGGCATTGCGGAACCGTGTACGGCGGCAAAAGCTTCCACCAGAAATCGCGGAAGACGTGCTGCCAAAGAATATTCTGATGATTGGGCCGACGGGCGTAGGCAAAACGGAAATTGCGCGGCGGCTGGCGCGCCTGGCAGGCTGCCCATTCGTGAAAGTGGAAGCGTCAAAGTACACGGAAGTGGGCTACGTGGGACGCGACGTGGAATCGATGGTGCGCGACCTGGTGGAAACCTCCATCGATATGATCCGGGAAGAAAAACTGGATGAAGTGGCGGATCGCGCGGAGCAGGCCGCGGAAGAGCGTGTGCTGGATCTGCTGCTTCCCCCGCAAACGCCGGTGGCGGGAACTTCGGAAACAGATTTGGCGGCGCAGCGGGAGCAGACGCAGCGGACGCGGGAAAAGCTGCGCGTGCAGTTGCGCGAAGGCAAGCTGGATGCGCGGATGGTGGATCTGGAAGTGCGCGAACGAGCCATGCCTTCGTTCGAGATTATTTCGAACCAGGGCATGGAAGAGATGGATGTAAACCTGAAGGACATGCTGAGCGGATTCTTCGGGCAGCAGAAAAAGAAACGCAAGATGAGTGTGGCGGATGCATTCGAGTATTTAATTCAGGAAGAAGAAAACAAACTGCTGGATATGGAGCAAGTTACCCGCGTGGCGGTAGAGCGCGCGGAGCAGATGGGAATCATATTTATCGATGAGATCGACAAGGTGGCAGGTCGCGAAGCGGGGCACGGGCCGGATGTTTCGCGCGAGGGCGTGCAGCGGGATATTCTGCCGATTATCGAAGGCACCACGGTGAATACGCGATACGGGATGATTCGCACGGATCATATCTTGTTCATCGCCGCCGGCGCGTTTCACGTAACAAAGCCCTCGGACCTGATTCCGGAGCTGCAGGGGCGGCTGCCGATCCGCGTGGAAATGCAGTCGTTGAAGGAAGAAGACTTCGTGCGCATTTTGACGGAGCCGAAGAACGCGCTGATCAAGCAATATATCGCGCTGATGGAAACGGAAGGATTGAAGCTGCAATTCACAGAAGATGCGGTGCAAGCCATCGCACGCTTTGCAACCAGCGTGAACGAGCAGACAGAAAACATAGGCGCGCGGCGCTTGCACACCATCCTGGAAAAGGTGCTGGACGAAATATCGTTTGAAGCGCCGGATATGAAAAAGAAAAGCGTGAAGGTGGATGCGGCCTACGTCACGAAGCAACTGGCGGATATTGTGAAAAACCAGGATTTAAGCCGGTATATTCTGTAGACACATTGCGCCCAATGGATACTCCTAGCCCGGGCAATCACTACGGACACAAGCAAGCAGGAATAAAAGCAGCAACCGATGGTGTAGGCGCCGCCGTGTTTCTACTGCTTTTGTGGCTCGCAGGATGCGGAGCGCCCGGCGAACCTGTGCCTCCTTCGCCACCGGTACCCTTGGCAATCACAGATTTGGCAGCGCGGCAGGCCGGAGACGGCGTAATGTTGGACTTTACGGTGCCCACGAACAGCGTAAGCGGCGAGAAATTGCAGGAAGTGCCCACGATGGAAATATTGCGCGGGTTCTTGAGCGCGGATGGAACTCTCGATGCAAAATCATTCCGAGTGGTGGATACCGTCCCTGGGGCAACGCTGGGAATCTACACGGAGAAGGGCAAGGCCCATTTTCTGGATCCGATTGCACCGGACGAAATTCGCGCGCATGCCGGTGCGACGGTGATTTACCGCCTTAGAGCGCGTGTAACAACCAAAAAGACCTCCGCTAATTCAAACGATGCCTCGTTGAAATTGTTCGCAGTTGCCGAAGCAATCGACACGCTGAGTGCACAGCTGACGGAAAACGGAATTGATCTGCATTGGAATGTACCGCAAAGCGTTTCCGGAGGAGCGCCGATCGCCGGAATTGCGGAATATCACCTTTACCGGGGAGAAGTGGATCCGAATGCACCGGAAGCAACGGCGAAGGAAATCTTCCGCACCGCTTGGAAGTCCCCACTGCTGCAAATTGCAGCAACAAGAACGCCAGACTATAGAGACTCTGCATTTGACTATGGGAAAACGTACCTGTATATCGTGCGGACGGTGCTGGCTGGGGAGGCGTCAACAGTGGAGTCCGGTGATTCTCGCGCGGCGATCATAACGCCGGTAGATACGTATCCGCCTTCGGCCCCACAAGGAGTGGTGGCGGCGGTCCTTGCTGGAGGTGAAAACGGCAAATTCGTAGTCGATCTGTCGTGGTCGATTAATGTGGACGCGGACCTGGCCGGCTATCGAGTCTATCGAAGCGAGCAGCAGGGGGCACTGGGAGAGGAGTTAAATGCAGAGTTGGTGGCAACCCCGTCGTATCGAGACAATACGGTGACGAGTGGCGCGAAGTATTGGTATAGCGTGAAGGCGGTCGATCGCGCGGGGAACGAGAGCAAATCCAGCGAGCAGGTTGCGGCGGAAGTGGGAACAGCGCCGTGAGGCGGAATGAAACGCCCCCGTCTGAGAAGGCGGCCGCCACAAGGGAATTTAGGCTGGCCGATCTAAGGATCAGCCACTGGAAAATGCAGGATGAGTTGCTATGAGATTTTGTCGATTTGTGGCGCCGGGGTCTGATTCGGCAATCTTCGGGATTGCAGAAAACAATTCTCTGCTGGAGATTATGGGCACGCCGTGGGGAAAGTGGACGAAGACGCCGCGCAGCTATAAGGCTGCGGACTGCCGTTTGCTTGCGCCTGTGGAACCGAGCAAGATCGTTTGCGTCGGGAGGAATTACGCGGCGCACGCGGCCGAGCTGGGCAACGAGATGCCTAAGGAGCCGCTGATTTTCCTGAAGCCGCCATCTTCAGTAATCGGTCCGGGACAGGCAATTGAAATTCCCAAATATTCGAAGCGTGTGGAACATGAGGGCGAGCTGGGCGTGGTAATAGGAAAGAAATGCGCGCACCTGAGGGACGACACGGATGCTCTGAGTTACGTGCTGGGTTACACCTGCGTGAATGATGTTACCGCGCGGGATCTGCAGAAAGCGGATGTGCAGTTTACGCGGGGAAAAGGGTTCGACACGTTTTGCCCGGTTGGACCACACATCGAGACTGATCTTGAGCCTAGAGACGTGTTGGTGGAAACACGCGTGAATGGAGAGTTGCGCCAATCGGGGCGCACTTCGCTGATGGCATTTCCCGTGGATTATCTGGTGCGATGGATTTCACGAATGATGACATTAATGCCGGGGGACCTGATTGCCACCGGGACGCCGGCGGGAGTGGGGCCGCTGACGGAAGGAGACACGGTGGGAGTCTCCGTGGAGGGCGTTGGCGTGTTGCGCAATGCGGTGCAATCCCGCGAGGAGTAGCGTCGCAGAACTCCAGCCGATTCGGTAGAATACTAAGACGTGGGGAACGAAGTTCTTGAAGCAAGCAGTCGCAGTGCGCCGAGGCTTGTTCACCATTCCAGCCAAATCTAGAGACTGGCGAGGGTTAACGCTTGAAAGAGTTGCTCGCTGATTGGAAAATGTTGGCAATGTTCGTGGGTGGAGGAGTCGCGGCTCTAGGACTGATCGCGTATGCATTTGCGCGGCCCGCGAGCGATCCGGATGCCGATGAACGCAAGCGGCGTCTGCATTTGAATCACATCGGGCGTATCGCGGAAGGCCAGGTGGTGGAACTAGCGGAACACACCGCTCCGATCGCGGAACAACGCCGGGGATTGCTTGGACCGAAGGCAAGACCTTTGGCGGATAACAAGCCGCGTCACCTGGTTTCCTATAGCTATTCGATCTCCGGAGTAACGTACCAGACCGCGCAAGACATCACCGGCCTGGAGAGCCAAGTACGATTTGAACGGTTGGTGGCGGGGCACCCCGCCAGCGTGAAGTACGATCCATCGAATCCCAGCGATTCCATACTGGTGGCCGACGATTGGTCTGGTCTGCGATAAGTAGCGACATCCCTTCCCTGCTGTATTGACGCATTCTGATTTCCCGATGAATGCGCTATCCTTTGGCTGCCAGTCCTGAAGCCGTCCCAGGAAATCCATGAAACACGTGCTGCTATCTTTTTTGACGACGTTGTTGATCGTGGCGATGACCTTGAGCGCGATGGTGATCCTGGTGCGGGCGACCCTGTATGTGACGTCGATCGAATCACCGTTGCAGCGTGCGGGAGCGATTGGCGCGGAACTACTGCTGGGCGTCGTGTTGTTACTCGGCACGGTGTGGCTGGCAACCCATCTAGCTGTGCTTATCTTTGCTCCAAAACAAGATTCGACGGAGTGATGGAGGACGCGTTGGCTGAAAAGAGTCATGTAAGGTGGGGATCGCCGCGGAGCGAAGAACGCATCAAACAGTTGCGGGGAATATCCGCGGAAGCTGAGGCTGGGGGCGGCGCGGAACGCAGCGAAAAGGAACACCAGGCCGGAAAATTGTCGGCAAGGGAACGCATTGCCCTGTTGCTGGATGAAGGAACGTTTGAAGAGTTGGGCAAATTCGTGCGTCACCGTTGCGTGGATTTTGGAATGGATGATGTGCGGCCCCCGGGAGACGGTTTCGTAACAGGATTCGGAAGGATCAAGGGCCGGCTGGCGTACGTGTACGCGCAAGATTTTACCGTGTTCGGCGGATCGCTTTCGGAAGCGAACGCGCTGAAGATCTGCAAGATCATGGACCTGGCGATGCGGAACGGTGCGCCAATAATTGGATTGAATGATTCGGGGGGCGCGCGCATTCAAGAAGGCGTGGCGTCATTGGCGGGTTATGCGGACATTTTTCTGCGGAATACGCTGGCCAGCGGAGTAGTTCCGCAACTGAGCGCGATCATGGGTCCATGCGCAGGTGGAGCAGTTTATTCGCCGGCCATCACGGATTTTATCTTCATGACGCGAGATACGTCGTACATGTTCGTGACCGGGCCGGACGTGATCAAGACAGTGACACATGAAGTAGTGACCAAGCAGGAGTTGGGCGGGGCGATGGCGCACAATGCGACCAGCGGCGTGGCGCATTTCGTGTCTCGTGACGATGCCGACTGCTGTGCAATGATTCGCGAACTGCTGAGTTTCTTGCCATCAAACAATTTAGAGGATCCGCCAAAGCAAGCGACGAACGATCCGTGGAACCGCCGGGAAGAATCGTTGAACACGTTAGTTCCGGAAGATCCGCAGAAGCCCTATGACATTACGGATGTGATCCACGCGATCGTGGATGAAGGGTATTTCTTCCAGGCACACGAGCACTACGCGAAGAATATTGTGGTGGGCTTTGCGCGAATGGATGGGCGCCCCGTTGGAATCGTAGCGAACCAGCCGGCTGCTCTGGCGGGAACACTGGACATTAACGCGTCTGTGAAGGGAGCACGCTTCGTGCGATTCTGCGACGCATTTAACATTCCTTTGTTGACGCTGGAAGACGTTCCGGGATTCTTGCCGGGGACGCAACAGGAATTCGGCGGAATTATCAAGCACGGAGCGAAATTACTGTTCGCATTTGCAGAGGCGACCGTGCCTAAAGTTACGGTCATCACGAGAAAGGCCTATGGGGGCGCGTACTGCGTGATGGCGTCAAAGCATATCCGGACGGACGCGAATTTTGCGTGGCCCACGGCGGAAATCGCAGTGATGGGACCAGAAGGTGCGGTAGACATCGTGTATAAACGCGAATTGAGCGCGGCAACTGGCGAAGCACGCGCTAAATTGCGAAAAGAAAAAGTGGAAGAGTTTCGGAATAGATTCGCAAATCCATTTGTAGCCGCGGAACGAGGCTATCTAGATGCGGTGATTGAACCGGCGGAGACTCGAGCGCGCGTGATTACCGCACTGCGGTCGCTGGAAAACAAAACGGATACGAATCCAAAGAAAAAACACGGAAACATTCCGCTTTAGCCATGTACGCGGGCGTAGAATAGCCGATCTAAAGATCGGCCGCTACAAATACAGGAGGCGGCGTAAAGCCGCCCATGGACACAAACGAATTACTTCAGTAGATATTCCTCTAAGAATTCCACGGTGGCGTAGAACTGGAAATCCTGGTTGGCTTTCTTCTGGAAGCCGTGGCCTTCGTCCTTACCCATCACGTACCAGACCGGCGTGCCCTGTTTTTTAAGAGCCGCGACGATTTGATCGCTTTCGCTGACCGGGACGCGCGGATCGTTTTTTCCAGCTACGACCATCATGGGCTTTTTGATTTTGTCGATGTTGTTCATTGGCGCGATCTTCTCCAGAAACTGGTGCATCTTTGGGTCGCGTTCGTCGCCATATTCCACGCGGCGAAGGTCGCGGCGGTAGGCTTCGGTGTGTTCGAGGAAGGTGACCAGGTTGGACATGCCGACGATGTCGACGGAGCAGCGGATACGATCGCTGTAAAAAGTGGAGATGGCGAGGGTCATGTGGCCGCCGTAGCTTCCGCCGGTGACACAGATTCGGCTGGCGTCGAGGTCGCCTTGCGCGCCAATCCAGTCGAACAGGGCGTTAATGTCTTTGTAAGTGTCTTCGCGCTGAAAACCGTTGTCGAGCAAGGTGTAGGATTTGCCATAGCCCATGGAGCCGCGCACGTTGGGATAGATCAGAGCGATGCCGAGTTCATTGAGGTAATAATTGCTGCGGCCGAGGAAACTGGGTTGCGACTGGCCTTCTGGCCCCCCGTGAATGATGATCAGCACGGGACGCTTGCCTGTAAATTTGGCGGGTGGACGATAGAGAAATCCGGAAATCATCTTGCCGTCAAAACTTTTCCACTTCACAAGTTGCGCTACGGGGAAATCGCTGGTGGGCACGGCGGATTCGCTCTGCGTCCAGCGAGTGATCTGGCCATTGTCGGCATTGAGAGAAAAAGCGTCGCCGGTGACGCGCGCGTCGGTAAGTGTGAAGCCGATTTCCTTGCCGTTACGATGCCAGCGCAAACCGCCAATGACCCCGGCAGGATGCTTGGGATTAGAAATTTTGCGGGTGGCAGTATCAAGGATGTGAATGGTGCCGATACCGTCTTCATTGGACAGGAAGGCGACGCGTCTACCGTCTTTCGAGAGATCGAACTCGTCGACATCCCAGGGAATGCTCGTGGTGAGAAAGGTGTGCTCTTTGGTGGCCAAGTTAATATACGCAAGCCGGTGGAACTCTGAACCCTTGTCGGTAGAAACGTAGATGCCTTTGCCATCTTTGGAAAACTGGCCATCGCTGTAAGATATTTTTTCCTTCGCGTCACGATTGGTCAACGGAGTCTTTTCACCGGTCTTGGTATCGACTAGCCAGAGATAGGATTCGTTGATGGAAAGTCCTTCGATGAGCAGAATTTTAGAATCGTCGGGAGACCAGTCAACCGGTTGCCAACCGCCGCCAGTAAGTTGCGTCAGGGGGTGATCAGATTTTGGATCCGCGGGATTCATCACCCAGAGGTCGGTATCTTTCCCGGTGCGACGCGTCGACATGTACGCAATGTTGTCGCCGTGAGAAGACCAGGGGCCGAGGAGGTTGCGCGATTTTCCGTCGGTTAAGAGCATGATGTTTCCGGTAGCTACGTCGTAGCGATAGAGCTGATACCATTCGCCTCCGCCGATGTCCTTGGAATAGACAATGTAGTCGCCGCCATTGGGATGGAAACGGCCTATGCGGACTGCGTCCGAGAAAAATGTAAGTTGATGGCGTTCGCCAGAGGGAGTCGAGACGAGGTGAAGCTGAGGAGTTTCCGCAAAGCGCGTGCTGATGAGCATGCTGCGCTGCGTGGGATGCCAATCGACGATGTTTGCGCCGCGATAGGCGGTGTAGCGGCCAGCGGTGTCAGCAAGGCTGGCGGGAATTTTGGGGACACCTTCGACGACCAGGCTATCTGGCGGATTGACGACCGCTTCCTGGCTACGCAGGGATGTGGAGAAGAACAGTAGCAGCGTTGCGAGAACAAAAAGGTGCTTTTTCATACGGCCCCCTGACAAATTCAATCCTCTTTCATACACCGCGAACAATTGGACACGCAAGTGAGAGGTCGCCGGGGGAAGCAAGAAGCCGCATGGTAGAATCCGGCCAGTCAGAAAACGACGCTTATGTTCAAGAAAATCCTGATAGCAAATCGCGGCGAAATCGCCGTGCGTGTGCTGCGCGCCTGCCGAGAGCTGGGAATAAACACGGTCGCGGTTTTCAGCGATGTGGATCGCAATGCGCTGCACGTACGATTGGCGGACGAAGCGTACCCGATCGGGCCGGCACCTTCGCGGGAAAGCTACCTGGACATCGACAAGCTGATGAATGTGGCGTTGCGGGCGAGCTGCGACGCAGTGCATCCGGGATATGGATTTTTGTCGGAAGATTCAGCGCTGCCGCGGGCTTGTTCGGACGTGGGAATTACGTTTATCGGGCCGCCGGCGGAGGCGATGGAATCGCTGGGATCGAAAACGGCGGGAAAACAATTGGCACGGCGTGCCGAAGTGCCCACGGTGCCGGGAACCAGTGAGGCAATCGAGAATCCGGAAGAAGTGCAATCGCTGGCGCGAAGCATGGGCTACCCCGTGGTGCTGAAGGCGGTGGCGGGCGGCGGTGGCAAAGGAATGCGGGTCATCCATAGCGACGCAGAGTTTACAGCTTCGTGGCGCGATGCGGCTTCCGAGGCGATGAACGCGTTTGGAGATGCGCGGGTATTTCTGGAGAAGTACCTGGTTCGGCCGAGGCACGTGGAGATTCAAATATTTGCGGACGCGCACGGGCGAGTGGTTTCGCTGGGAGAACGCGAATGCTCCGTGCAGCGGCGGCATCAGAAGGTAATCGAAGAAGCGCCTTCGCCGGTAGTGACGCCAGACCTGCGAAAAAAGATGGGCGAGGCGGCGATACGGCTGGCGCGCGCTGGCGGTTATGTGAATGCCGGGACCGTGGAATTCCTGGTTGATGCCGACCTGAATTTTTATTTTTTGGAAGTGAATGCGCGATTGCAGGTGGAGCACCCGGTAACCGAGCAGGTAACCGGTTTGGACCTGGTGAAACTGCAGATCGCAATCGCGGCAGGACATCGGTTGCCGTTTGCCTGGGAGACGATCACACCACGTGGGCACGCGATGGAAGTGCGCCTTTACGCGGAAGATCCGGACAACAATTTCTTTCCCAGCCCGGGCACAATTCTGTCGCGCCACGCACCGACCGGGCCGGGCATACGGCTGGATGAAGGAGTGTACGAGGGCTATACAGTGCCGATGGAATACGATCCGCTCTTGAGCAAGCTGATTGCGTGGGGAAACAGCCGCGAAGAGACTATCGCACGATTGCGGCGGGCGCTGGACGAATACACAATCACGGGCATTCGCACGAACGTGAGCCTGTTCCGGCGAATCCTTGCGGAGCCGGATTTTCTGCGCTCGGAGATTCATACCAATTGGCTGGATGAGCTCTTGGCTAAACCGCAGCCACCAACAACCGTTCCACGATTGGGAACGGAAGATGCGGTCGCGATTGCCGCGGCATTGTGGCAGAGCAATAACCTTGGAACTAATGAGGAAGTAAATCGCACGCAGGAAGAAATTTCTGAATGGAAGAGGCGTGGACGGCAGGGACAGGTGGAACGGTGGCGGTAGTGCATAACTGACAGCGCACCGTCAGGAATAGCTGTGTCATAAAAGAGGAGGCGGCGTAAAGTCGCCCCTACACAAACAGCGGGGTGGATAGCAACCGATGAAGTTTGAAGTACAACTCGAAAGTGCTGGCGGACCGGCTACACGCGTCGTGGAGTTGGAACGCGACGGCGACGCGTATCGAGTGCTGCTGGATGGGAAGGCAGTGGAGGCAGACGCGGTGCAGATTTCGCCCAGCACGATATCCATCCTGTTGAATGGACAGTCTTACGAAATCCATGTGACACCAATGCCGGAAGGCAAGCTGAAGCTGCAGACCGGCCCGCACGAGTTCACGGCCGAGGTTGTGGATCCGCGAGCGTGGAAAGGGCGCAAGCACAATGTGCTGGAGGCAGAAGGAAGACAGCAGATCATGGCCCCGATGCCTGGCAAGGTGATTCGAGTTCTGGTGAAAGCGGGCGACGGGGTAGAAGCTGGGCAAGGGCTGGCCGTGATCGAAGCGATGAAAATGCAGAATGAAATCAAGTCGCCGAAGAAGGGCGTGGTGGAACGGGTGATCGTCAAAGAAGGGCAGAATGTGAGTGCCGGCGAAACCCTTTGCGTGGTTTTGTGAGCCTCCATGGGAAATTGGTACACAAATGTAATGTTGAAGGACGTCAGGCCCGCCGATCTGATCCTTCAGCTTGAAGAACTTGGGCGCCGCGCGATTGTCGATCAGACAAATTCGGAATGGTTGGTGGTCTACGACGCGGAGTGCGACAAATTTGACCTCGACGCGCTCGAATCGCTTTCGCTCACCCTATCAGCGCGCCTAGATTGCACTACGTTGGCCTGCTTCAATGCGGATGACGACGTCCTTTGGCTGGGCATTTGCTAAAAAGGCCAGGAATTTGCTGCCGCGCTTTGCCGCGTGTTTGAAAAGCCAGATTATGTTAGCCAAGTACACAAAATCCTCCGCCGCGCTCACGGAATGTTTGGAATCCTTCGACTC
Source organism: Candidatus Acidiferrales bacterium (assembly GCA_963748365.1). Classification (GTDB taxonomy): domain Bacteria; phylum Acidobacteriota; class Terriglobia; order Acidiferrales; family UBA7541; genus Acidiferrum. The sequence goes on along the minus strand of CAVVJG010000032.1, from coordinate 241,810 downwards.
TTGAGTGTCAAGCTGGCCTATTTGTTCGAGATTGATCGCCTTCAGGATTTAGCGACCGCGGTGGGAATTTCTTCTGCCGCTGTAGGGCTGGGATACCAGTATGTGAACCGCGGAGAACTTGCACCCGGGATGCAGGCGGAGCAGTTGCTGCGTACACGAGGCGGCGGGTCGGAGATCGGGGATGATTGAAGGGCGCGATTCCAACTGTCACAAAAACAATGACAAAAAGGCGGCATGAAGCCGCCTCTCGCAAGAGAATAAGCTGAAGAAGCTACCCTACTGAACGGCGGGAGGCGTCGCCGCAGCCGGCGGCGGAGTCGTGGAAGCAGGAGGCGAGGTGCCGGGGGTCTTGGCGGCGTCAGGAAGCTTTCCAGCGGCTTCGACCACCTGCTGCGCGAGATAGTTGCGGACTTTAGCTTCGTCGCGTGCCACGGCGAGATAGGCGGCGCGGAGCAGCTGTTCCTTGCGGTCGCGCAAGGTGTCGCGAATGGTCTGTTGAACCTGGGGATCGTTGACGCCGCGTTGCCCTGCAGCTTCGCGGGCAACCAGTTTGAGAATGCGAATGCTATCTTTCAAAACGATGGGCGAGCTGACCTGGCCAGGCTTCAATCCCAAGACAGTCTTCTTCAAATTTGGATCGGACTGATTCAAGGAAGATTCGGGAATGTAGCCGAGATCGCCGCCGTTCGCGGAGGTGTTCATATCCTCGGAATAATCCATGGCGACCTGGGCGAAGTCCGCGCCACTGTTGAGCTTGTCCACAATCATTTTGGATTTCCGGATGGCTTCGGCTTCGTTGGTGGCATCATCGTTCTTGCGATTGCGAATCTGCGGTTCTTTGCGCGGGGTGATGACAATTTGCGAAATGCGGTATTGCGGTTCCGCAACATTGAACTGATTCAGATTGCCGTTGTAGAAATCGGTGACGTCCTGATCGGTGATGGTGATCTTGGCGGCGACTTCACGATTCAAAAGCTTTTGAATGGAAAGTTGGCGGCGCAAATCGCGCTTGAGGTCGTCCACAGACATGCTGCGAGACTTCAACTGGCGCTGGAATTCCTCTTCCGTGAACGGGCTCTTGATTTCCGTGAACTTGTCTTCGACTTCGCCATCGCTGGCTTCGAGATTCAGCTTTTTTGCGCGTTCGAGAAGAATTTCGTTGTTAATTAGCTGCTCGACGACGTTCAGCTTGAGCGAGAGAGTATCTTCCTGAGTGGGCTTTTGGCCTTCCGGAGGAACCTGCGATTTGTAATATTTGTCGACTTCGTCGCGCTTGATTTCGGTGCCGTTGACCACGGCCCAAACATCCGAGGAATGATGCTCGGCCTGTTTGCAGCCCAACAAGACAAAAAACAGAAGCGCCGCCAAGGGCAAGAGCGCCCCGAGGCGGGTCATTCCGCCGTTTCTCCAACGATTCGAAGAAGAACTGGGAGGAAATTTCAATGGATTGGCTCAGGCAGCTTTGGTGACGCGGCCCAAACGAATGCAGGCCGTGCAGACGCGCAATTGCTTGCGGGCGCCATTCACAAGAGCATGAACGTTTTTGAGGTTCGGGTTCCAACGGCGACGCCGAGTATTGTTGGCATGGCTGACGACGTTACCGTAGTGCGGGCCTTTGCCGCAGAGATCACACTTCAATGCCATAACGCTACACTTCCTACTCTAAAGGATAGAAAACGGATGCTTTAATAGTAACAGAACGGCTGGGAAAGACAAAGAGACGAGTTCCAAGACTGCGTGGCTCTTGGTCGGTTCTCTATTCAGGGGAGGGGCGTACCGGAGTCTCAGATGCACCATCAATCCCCTTCGCGAGTGTCCAATATTGAACAGCAAGGCGCTGCTTGCTTAGACTTCCCGCACGGAGTATTGTCGACACTGCATAAGCCCCAGCTGGTGAACAAAACGTGAGGCCCCTGTTGGGTCCGTTTGGCCGGTTAAAACTTCGAATGTTTCCGGAGGTTACTAATGAAAATGACGACGAGTACTCGACAAGTGGGAGATATCACAGTTGTGGATATCAGCGGACGCATTGAACTGGGCGATGAGAGCGCCGCTCTGCGGGAGCTGATTTCTGACCTATTAAGCAAAGGAAATAAAAAGATACTGCTCAATCTCGGCGATGTTCAATACATCGATAGCTCGGGATTGGGCGCCCTGGTAAGCGCGTTCACAAGCGTGAGGAAGCAACAAGGAGAGCTCAAGCTGCTCAACCTCACGAATAAAGTCAGTGACCTCATGCAAATTACAAAACTGTATACCGTCTTTGAAATCATGAATGACGAGGCGGTCGCACTAAAATCTTTCGATCAATCCACAGCGGCTACTGCCTGACCGAAGAACTAGTTTGAGGCTTAAAACCTAGAAATCCAGGCAGCCTGAATGTACGGTTGGCGAACCTTACCCCGTTTTGCTATTCCTAAGTTGCGCTAATTTTCAATCGCACGCGGAGGCTCTCGCTTAGCTTTTCGGAGGCCAAGTGATCTGGCCGGTACCAAGGTAGGCCAGATTGGCGATCTGGCCGGCGCGGGCCGCGGCGACTCCCGTTTCGACGGGCGCATTGGGCTCTTTGCGCGACTTGATGCAATCGAAGAAATTCTGCATATGGTCGACGGTGCCGTCGCGGAAGTTGTCGGCCCTGACAACCGGATTGTCTTTGACCGGCACTCCTTCGTGGTAGACGCCAAAGCCGCTGCGATTGATCTTCAGAGTGGCCTCGGTGCCGCGGAACTCCAGGCCGCCGTCGTCGATGGAAGAGGCCATCATGCCCTCGTAAACAACATCGAAGCCGGGATAGCGCAGCGCGGCCTGAACCGTGTCGGGGCAATCCCACTGGTCGAAAATGTATTTGTCGCCCAGCATCTGCACGTTGCGCGGCTGGTCTGCTTTCATGGCCCAGTGCACCACGTCAATCCAGTGTGTGAAAAGATCGGTCATCGCACCACCGCCAAAGTTCCAGAACCAGCGCCAGCGGTAAAATTTTTCTTCGCTGAACGGCTGATCGGGAGCGCCGCCAAGCCACTGTTTCCAATCAAGTGCTTGTGTATCTACCGGCCTGGGCGCCATGAACACGTGATAGTTCTGCCACCAATAGGTACGCACCTGCGGGACACGGCCAAGGCTGCCGCCCTGAATAAGCTCGACGGCATCGCGGAAGTGACTCCAACTGCGCTGCTGCATGCCACATTGCAGAATTTGTTTACTGGAGCGCACCGCACGTGTGAGCGTGGCGCCTTCTTCCATGGTGTGCGTGACGGGCTTTTCCAGATAGACGTCTTTGCCCGCAGCCAGGGCGTCGACCGCCATACGCACATGCCAGTGGTCGGGAGAGGAGATAATAACGGCGTCGAGCTCTTGCTGGAGGAGTTCGCGATAATCGACGTGAGTCGTTGCGGTAAGACCGTTGGGGCGCGCTTTGATGGCGTCGCGTCGTGGTCCATAGACGTCGCTGACGGCGACAATCTGGTAACGACCGGCCCCGATGGCCTGGTCTGCAGAGTTCAGCAGGCCACCCATGCGGCCACCCGCGCCGATCACTCCGATGCGTAAAATATCGTTGGCGCCGAGCACACGAGTTGACGCCAAAGCGGTGAGGCCGCTGGCAATGATAAAGCTGCGACGATCTGGCTGAGTTTTCATGGCGAACATCTTAGCCATTCCGGGTCTGCGAGGAAAGCAGGTAATCAGAAGAGCATGGGATTTTTGGAGGATTTGAAAGGACCGAAGGATTTATTGGAAAAGGCGGTCTGCAGGTCACGCAAGGGCTTTGTTATACTGATTGGGCCTGGAAGGTAAAAACGTGAAATCGCTCCGCATCTCGATCGTCCAATACCTGAATACCGCTCCACTGGTAAGAGGGTTTACGCATGGCCCTCTCCGGGGGAAGTATGCGCTGTCGTTTACCGTGCCGTCGAAGTGCGCAGAGGCGCTGCGAAACGGTGCCGTGGATCTTGCCATTATTCCCGCGATTGAATACCAGCGATCAAATGGCTTGGTCGTTCTACCTGATTTGTCGATTTCTTCGAAGAAGACCGTGCGTAGCCTGCTGCTGATAGCGAAGAAGCCGCTGAAGGAAATACGCACAGTGGCTTTGGATAGAAGTTCGCGCAGCACACAAGCGCTGCTGCGGATTTTGTGCGCCAAACGTTGGAGAATTGTGCCAGAGTTTTTTGAAGCGGCGCCCGATTTAGGCGTGATGCTGGAGAAGGCGGATGCGGCGCTGCTGATCGGTGATCCGGCGCTGCAATATTCGCTGAACCAGGCCGCAATTGACCAATTCGCTGACGGAGCTAGGCTTACGGTGTATGACATAGTGGAAGAGTGGCGCACACTGACGAATTTGCCCGCAGTGTTGGCGGTGTGGGCCGGCAGGGCAGATGCGGTGACGGCAGAGGTCGTGCGGGATTTTCAGGCTTCGCTGGAGTACGGATTGCGACAACTGGATGAAATCAGCGAAGAAGCCTCTGTGGAGATGAAGTTGCCGGCGGCTGAGTTGCGGCGCTATCTGGAAGAAAATATCGACTACCGGCTGGACGCGGAAAATCTCCGCGGGTTGCAGCGCTATTTTGAGCTGGCGGCGGAGATTAGCATTTTGAGCGATGTGAGAGAAGTGGTGATGGCTGGGGCGGCGGTTGGAGCGGAGCAGCAAGCGGAATTGTCGGCAACCCGTCAGCGTTGAAACGATAGCGAGGAAGGATACGCCGTGGGAATTACGAAACAGGAAGCACTGGAGATGCTGCAATCCGATGATCTGGTTGGCGTCGGCATGGCCGCGCATCAACTGCGGCTGAAGAAGAATGACCCGCGCATCGTGACCTATCAGATCGACCGCAACATCAACTACACGAATTTCTGCACGGAGTACTGCTCGTTCTGCGCGTTCTACCGGCCGGTGGGCGCGAAAGATGGATACATTCTTTCATTCGAATCGATCTACGAGAAGATCGAAGAGATGTTGGAACTGGGTGGCACAGGCGTGCTGCTGCAGGGAGGCCTTCACCCGGACCTGCAGATTGGCTACTACGAAAACCTGTTGCGTTCACTTAAGAGCCGTTACCCGCAAGTTCATTTGCACTGCTTCTCAGCCCCAGAGATTTTGTGCATCGCGGAAGTAAGCGAGATCAGCGTGCGCGACACGATTCAGCGGCTGATGGATGCGGGATTGCAGTCGATCCCCGGCGGCGGGGCGGAGATTCTGGATGACGAAATTCGCGCCAAGATCGCACGGCTGAAGTGCACCAGCGACGAGTGGGTGGAAGTACACCGCATCGCGCATTCGCTGGGGCTGCGCACCACGGCGACGATGATGTTTGGGTGCGGCGAAACGCTGGAGCACCGCGTGAATCATTTCGAGCGCATTCGGCAGATTCAGGAAGAGACTGGCGGATTCACGGCGTTCATTCCGTGGATCTTCGCCCCAGAAAATACCGCGTGGGGCAAGAAAGTGCAGGAAACCACAGCGGTGGATTATCTGAAGACGCTGGCGGTAAGCCGGTTGTATCTTGACAACATCGATCACATTCAGTCGAGCTGGCTGACGCCGGGGATCAAGGTTTGCCAGATTGGATTGCAGTTTGGCGCAGACGATGTGGGCAGCATATTGATTGAAGAGAACGTGGTGTTCGCGGCAGGAGTGAAGCGGCGAACGAACGAGGAAGAGTTGCGGCGCATCATCACGGATGCAGGATTTTTGCCAGCGCAGCGGGATACGTTGTATCGGTCGTATGCGTTGAAGTCGCCTTACACCGCGCGGCCGCAAGCGGCGTAATACCTGGACCCCCACACAATTACACCAGGCTAATTTAGACCGTGCGAACTATTGCGGCGGCTGCGGAACGATTCGCAGATAGGGGCGGAGTGCTTTCCAGCCATTCGGAAACATCTTCTTGGCCTCATCGTCCGAAACCGCCGGGACAATGATCACATCATCGCCAGGTTTCCAGTTCACCGGAGTAGCCACTTTGTGCTTGGCGGTGAGTTGCATGGAATCTAGGACGCGCAGCACTTCGTCGAAATTGCGGCCGGTGCTCATCGGGTAGACGAGCATTAGCTTGATTTTTTTGTCCGGACCGATGATGAACAGGGTGCGCACGGTTTGATTGTTGACCGCTGTGCGGCCTTCGCAAGTATCGCCCGCCTCTGCTGGGAGCATGTCATACAACTTCGCCACTTTCAGTTCCGGATCGCCGATCATGGGGTAATTCACCTTGTGGCCTTGGGTCTCCTCGATGTCCGCGGCCCACTTGCTGTGACTACTCACCGGGTCCACGCTCAGCCCAATGATTTTGCAGTTGCGTTTCTGAAATTCGGGCTGCAGCCGCGCCATATAGCCCAGTTCCGTTGTGCATACCGGGGTAAAGTCCTTGGGATGCGAAAACAGAATGGCCCATCCATCACCAATCCATTCATGAAAGTCGATTACGCCCTGTGAAGTTTCGCTGGTGAAATTGGGAGCGTCGTCGTTTATGCGCAACATGAATTGCCCTCCTGGGGGATGAATCGACACTTGGCGGTTCGAATGCAATCTTTTGCTTAGGCGGTCTCGGGCACTGCTGCTTTTGTCGAGTTGAAAATTCTAAGAGCTAACTATGTAATTTGTAAATAGCGCAAAATAAATGGCTCTGCCGTCAGTGGGATGACAACTGCAACCAGAACGGCTGCCTACGATCAGTTTTCAACGTCTGCCAGGCGGCAAATGAATCCCCAACCGCCGCCAAGCTCGCTGACCGCCAGGACCAGCTCATTACTTCCCTTCTTCAACGGAAGGTAGACGGCATCGTTTTCCGGATTAACGAGGCCAAGGAACCCCGGGTCGCGGAAATTCTGGGCGCTACGGCCACGGTAGAGAATTTTGCCGTTCAGGAAGACGCTAACGTCGTCGCTATATCCGATATAGAGCTTTTTCACCTGTTCGCGGTCGGAATCGATTGTGGTTCGCGCGTAGACGACCTTCATGCCGGGCTGAGGCTCCAGTCGTTTTGAAAAATCGTTTGCGAAGGAGACCTGCGGATGCGGGCTTTCGCGATAACGATTGATGACGACGAAGCCCGGCGACTCTGCCTCCACATCCTGCCAATGGATGGTGTTGCTTTCGGTGATCGAAAGCGGGCGCTCCAAGTTGCGTTCGAGCGCATCGTAGGAAGGTGACAGGCCCCACTTGGTCAGAGTGCCGGCCGGCATCGGGGGCAGGCTGCGCGCCCATGTAGCGTCGGGCGTTGTGTGTATTTCAAAATTTGAGAAATAAGTCGCTCCCGTCAGGACCGCCAGCGCTACCTGGCCTTTCTGCACGCCGCTTTTTAGATCGCTCATCACCAGAGCAGGCTTATCCATGTCTTTGACATAAAGCTTCGCGTGCGCGCCCACTATTTCAAGGCGCAGGTGGAACCACTCATCTTTAGGGATGTCAACCGCGCCCGTGAATCCAGGCCCATTATAGACTTGCCAGTTAAGGCCGGCATTGAGAACCGGGGTGTATTGCATGGCGTCAGGAAGTCCGGACTTGTGCTGGCGGAGATAAACCCACTCGCCATTGAGGCCGTCGTTGTCGACGCGAAACTGAATACCGAAAAAGCCGCGGTTTGCCGTGGTGGCAACATCCAGATCGATGACGCCGTCGCGCATCTCAAAGTCCTTCAAAGTTGCATCTCCGCCGTCGAGGAAAAGGCATTTGCGGCCCTGAAATTCAGTCACCCTGGCTTGGCCTTGCAGGTCCCAGCGTGGAGAGTCTGCAGGAACGGAAAGCGTCTGTGGCGTTTGAGCGTGGGCCGTGGACACACAGAGAATGGTGAGAGCACATACAGCGAGGTTTCGCATCGCTTTTGTTTTCCTTTTGAAGGGTGCTGTCAGCTACTCAGACGCGCCGGGAGGCAAATACGTGAGCGATTCCGTGATTAATACACCTGCAGGAATTATTTTTTCAAGCGGAGAAGAATTTCCAGTTCGGTGCCATCGGGAAAATTGAGGGGTTCGCCGAGTTGCAGTTGGCCGTTTTTGCAGCGGGCGGTTATGCGCATGGTTGCGTCTTTTGTGGGAGTTTTCTCTGCTGCTGGAGTCGTGGCGCTCGAGCGGGAGGTTTCGTCCATGGCCTGGTTGGCCAGGGCATCAGCTTCGCTGTTTTGCTCGCGATAGACATGGTCGATGCGGAAGGACTCCAGGGTTTGTGACATTTTTTTGGCGCGTTCGAATAGCGGGCGGAGGTCCTCGCTTTTCACTTTGTACTGGCCGCGCATCTGTTTGACCATCAGTTCAGAATCGCTCAGAACGCGCAGGGCGCGGATGCCGTGCGTATCGGCGTAGTCGAGCGCAGCAATTAAACCAAAATATTCCGCGACGTTGTTGGTGGCCTGGCCAATATATTTTTTCAGGCGGGCCACGATTTCGCCTTTGGGATCGCGCATGACGACGCCATACGCGGCGGGACCGGGATTGCCGCGCGAACCTCCATCGATATTCGCCTGAAAGAATGGGAGCGGTTTGTGCTCTGGCTCGTGATCGCCGAAGAGGCCTCCGCCGCGCGGAAGTAGTGGGCGCTTGCTCATGTCAGGACTCGATGTTTTCGCCAGGAGAATTACCCTGAGATTCTTCGCGGCCAGTGGCGGGTGCAATGGGCTCCAGGGTATATAGAATGCGGCCGCAAGTTTCGCAACGGAAAACTTCTTCGTCGACGTCGTTCTTCAGCAACTGGATGGTGTGGGGAAGAACGCGCATGCCGCAGCCTTTGCATTGATGGTCGCGCACTTCAGCCATCACTGACCCGGGCAGGCGCTTGGCGATGCGGGTGTAAAGCTCCAGCAAACCTTCCGGAATTTTCCTGGCGAGTTCTTCACGATTGGCGAGAGCCGCTTCCAGTTTCTTCTTTTCGTCGCCGTACTGGACTTCGATTAACTTTTTCTCGGCCGCGATTCCCCGTTCGGCTTCCTTCAGGTCGGCCTCAAAATGACGCGTGCGGCCTTCGGCTTCTTCGATGGCCATCATTTTGCCGAGAACGCGATCCTCGGCCTGAGCCACTTCGCCCTCGGCATTGGCAATTTCATGTTGCAGCGCTTTGTAGGCTTCGTTGGTTTTTACGGAAGCGCTTTGGTCGCGATATTTCTTGGCACGGTCTTTCCACTGCACCACATCGAGCTCGAATTTCTTTCTTTCAGAGACTGCCTGAACTTGCGCAGCTTTGGCGTTTGCGACCGCCGCTCGTGCTCCGTTGAGTTGGGCATCGGCTTCGCGCATCCGTTTGGGCAGCCCGGCAAGGTCCGACTGAAGCGACGCGATCAATTGATCGAGTGCTTGAAGTTCTTGAAGCTGGCCGATGGCAGGATGCATGAGGCCCGATTCTAGCACACGGGATGGGAATCGCTTTGCCGTGCAGCCGGGCCTAGCTAGAATGCAGGGGTTGTCGCTGAAATGAAATACGAGGAGGCTAGCGTGCCGCACGTGCAGATAACCTGGGTGGAAGGGCGCTCTGTGGAGCAGAAGCGGGCAATTGCAGAGCGCATCACGGCTGTCTTAATCGAGGACGGAAAAGCTAAGCGAGAGAACATTCACGTGGCGTTCCAGGATGTTCCGGCAACAAATTATGCGGAGGCGGGTGCGCTGGTAATTGACCAGAAACGTACACCCTGAAGCCGGCTGGCAGCCTCCGCATCGTGACACACACGGGCGGTAAATCAGGAGGTCTTCATATCGCGATGAATCAGTGTGGCGTCAACAAAGTAGCCGAGGCCAACCACCAGCGGCAGAATGCCAAACGCGGCCGCGACCATAGTTTGCGGTTCATTCGAGAATCGCGCGACGGCGGCAAACATCAGGAAGAAGCCGAGTCCGGCGCTAACCAGCAGGATGCCCGAGCGACGCGACCTGGCGAATTGTGAAAGCTCCGGCTCCATCGGAATATCAGCGCCGCGTGCGATGGCAGCCATGCGCTCTTCAGTGCGCAATTTGCGAACACGGTAGTAGGTATACAGTCCAGCCAGCGGTATTCCACACGTCAGGATTACCGCAACAAGGCCTATCAGTTCTCCGCCCATAATATTCTCCTTCGATCACTCTGCTTGCGTGGGCCGCGTGTTGCGGTCTCACCTTAAGTTACGCAGCAGGTGGATAAAAAGTTCCTGAAGAAATGGGCAGTTCAGAGCAGTAGTGGGGCTGAAAACAGGGGTTGCAGATTCGGTTCCTGAACGCTGGAGTCAGTTGGACTTAATTTCCATGTTGGAATCGATGGAAATAGTGGGGTAGCGGATGGGCGAGCCTTCCGGGGCAGCAGGGTGCTGTGCGATCACCTGAAACTCTGCGCCCGAGCAATTCACCTGATAGGTATAGCCATCGCGCTCAGGTCTGGTCATCGTGAGTGAACCCGACGAGATCAACTCTTCCAAGGAAGAACAATGTCCGTTGGTGGCCACGCTGCCCCGTTCCGCCTGCGCAATTTGCAGCAGATCGCTGCGTACTCCAGTCAGGCTGATGGCCTGCGTGGGTGCAGTACCCGAATCCGTGGTGGGCATTTTCTTAAGATAGAACTCATACACACCAAAAATGAGTGCTGCAACGACGAGTAAAGAGGCAATAGCGCGCATATGGAAATTCTGTCGCGAGAAGCACCGATTGACAAGCGTTTCCCTCGCGGGCGGTGCATTTGAGAGCAACAGGGAAACGTTAGCTACTGATACCAACGTCGCCATCTGTTAGTGTTCGAAGTACGCCGTACCTCTCCTCCGGTGCAATCCTCCCCTCGGAGGATTTCATGTCGATTGCTGACGTTGCCCTACGAACTGGATCCCATTCAAAAGCTGCGAGAGCAGGAACTGGAAGAAGCACGCACAATTCAGGGCGTGATGCTCCCGCGCAACCACTGCGCTCACGTGCCGTGACAATCTCTCATGAATTTCAGCCGGCTGCCGCGGTTGGCGGAGATTACCTCGATTATTTTTCGCTGACTGACGGAACGTTCGGGATGTACATCGGCGACGTGTCGGGTCAGGGATTGCCGGCCGCGCTCTATGCGGCCCTGGCAGTGGGAACGCTTCGCGGCATCCACAAGACCGGGCAGCATCCCAGCCGCGTGCTTTATTTGTTGAACCAACGGCTGCTGTTGCGTGGCATTCCCGGAAGACATACCGCGATTCAGTATGCGATGTTTAATCCGGACAGATCGGAGATGTGCATCGCCAGCGCCGGGATGCCAGGCCCTCTGCTGCTGCGAGGCGGAGAATCGCAAGTTCTGCAGGTGGCGGGGATTCCTCCGGGATTGTTTCCGGATGTCACGTACGACGTCCTGAAAGTTCAGTTAGTGCCAGGAGACTCCGTATTGTTTTTACGGACGGGCTGACCGATGCGCGAAACATAAACGATCAGGACTTTGAGGTGGATAGCCTGAAGCACGTGTGCTCTATACACGCGGGAGAATCTCGAGTCGAACTTCTGGGCCATATTTTCAACGCAACTGAAGAATTCTCGACAAATTGCCAGCAATGGGACGATATGACCGCGGCAGTTTTTCATTACTCCCCCGCAGGGTAAATCCCTGCAAGAGCAAGTTTTGGCGACAGGTGGATAACTGGGCAATCGCGCCTGCAAGAGCATTGATTCTCGCGGACTTCTCCAGTAACAACGATAGACAAAGTTCGATCGAAGATAGGAGTCCTCGATGAATACGAAGTCCCCGTACGCGCTGGCACTCGCTTTCCTGCTCTCCGTGGGCATAGCCATACCTGCGGATATTTATGCAGCGGCCGATTCCGGGTCGCAACGCGCAGGAGAGGTCAGCAAAGTAATTCCAACCGTGAATATCGCAAGGAGCGGAAAAACGCTCGCGGCTGATGCAAAAACAGTGGTCAATTGGGATGACGTGGTGAAGACGCAGGTCAGCGCGCGGGCTCGTGTAGCGCTGGATGATGGATCGGTCTTGAACGTAGGCTCCGATTCTTCCGTACACGTGGTGAAACACGATTCCGGAGCGCAACAAACGGATCTGGAAGTGGGATTCGGGAAGATGCGTTCGCAAGCGCAGAAGATTGCCAAGCCCGGCGGGAAATTTGAAGTGCACACGCCTGCGGGAGTCGCGGGCGTGGTCGGAACAGATTTCTTCGTGTCCTATGAAAACAACATCATGACGGTGATCGTATTTGAGGGCACGGTGAAAACCTGCAATTTAGCAGGGGCATGTGTAACTGTCGGGGCAGGCCTGATGTCCACCGTGCGGAGTGGCGATAACTCCGCGCCAAGCAATCCAACACAAACGCCACCGAGCACGTTGACGGAAGCCGTAACGGCGACGAATCTGACCGGCCCGCCGAGTCCCGTGCAGGCGCATCACATCAGCAAAGGCACGGCGATTGCCATCGGCATAATCGTGGCAATTCCGGCGATTGTGGTTCCGCTGATCGCCAGCCAGAATTCGTCAACGACAACCACGGTACCTAAAGTGCCGGTTTGCAATCCCAATTCGCAAGTGGGTTGCCGATAACTGTTTGAGAATTACGTTTCGAGGAAAGCCCCGGCGCGGGCAATGTGCCGGGGTTTTCCATTTACAACGCGAAACGCAGCGCCTTCATCTAACCAAGCTGAAGTAACCTGACCGCCACACCCCGCGAAACCGCGCTTTGTCGGACCGAAGGCGGTGGCGTACACTGAACGCTTGTAGATTGCGTCTAACGTGGAGTGAGGCAACCCTTGACTGAGATTAGCTACGCTGTGCGGCACCGCCGCGTCCTTCCTTTGATTGCAGTGGTTTTGGCCGGGATTCTGTCCACATTGTGGCCGCAGATTTCGCTGGCCGCGGCTGACGGAAGTGCAAAGCCTTCCCCACTGTTCCCCGCGATGAAAACGGAGCTCGAGCGTTCCATGAAGACGCTGGGCGCGCAGGATCCGGCCGCTTATTACATCGGATATGTCGTGACTGAGACGCAGCGGGCAACCGTCTCCGGATCGAATGGAGCGCTGTTGAACAGCGAAGAGGGGCGTAATCGCTGGCTGGAAGTTTCCGTGCGGACGGGTAGCTACCAACTGGATGACACCCACAAAGTGGATGGCAGGAAACCACCCAATGGCGGGCCCGGAACGAACGCACCGATTGACGATGACCCGGAAGTGTTGCGTCGCGCGATCTGGCTGGAGACCGATAAGCAATACCGCGCGGCGGCCGAAGCTTTGATCAAGATTCAAACCGGCAAGGAAGTGAAAGCGCAGTCGGAGGAAGGTAAAGCGCCAGATTTTTCACGAGAGAAACCGCAGAGCTACATCGGACCGTGGGTTTCGTTTCAGCTGGACCGCAAACCGTGGGAAGAAAAGGTTCGCGTGTATACGAAGTATTTTCGCGATTCAGCAGCAGTAATCAATTCGATCGTCACGTTTACAGCGCAAGCACAAAACACCATGCAGCTTAGTTCCGAAGGCACCGAACTGCAATTCGGTCAGATCCGTTACCGGCTGGATTTGTTCATCCAGGGCAAGGCGGCCGACGGAATGGATATCAACCGCTACTACAGTTTCGACTGGGTGAATCCCAGCGAAGCGCCGGATGACAAAGCGGTGTACGCAGCCGCCGCACAATTGCGCAAAGAGCTGGAAGGATTGGTGGTGGCGCCGATCAACGATCCGACCGTAGGGCCCGCTCTTTTGACGGGTCGCGCCGCCGCGGTGTTCTTCCACGAAGTATTTGGCCACCGCGCGGAAGGGCACCGCCAGAAGGACGTGAACGAAGGACAGACCTTTACGAAGAAAGTGGGCGAGCCCATCCTGCCGGAATTCCTGACGATTTATGATGACGCCACGCAACGGAAAGTGGGCAACCAGGAATTGCTGGGCTTCTATCAGTTCGACGACGAAGGCGTGAAGGCGGAACGCGTAACGCTGGTGGATCACGGCGTGCTGAAAGACTTCGAAATGTCGCGCTCGCCGATCGCCGGATTTCCACATAGTAACGGGCATGGCCGCCGCCAACTGGGCGCGGAGCCAGTTTCGCGGCAGGGCAACCTGCTGGTGCAGAGCAGCAAGACGCTGACCAATGCGCAACTGCGGGCGAAGCTTATTGAACTGATCAAGCAACAGAACAAACAATATGGATTGCTGATCGACGACATCGCCGGCGGATTCACTCTTACCGGCCGTGGACAACCGCAAGCGTTCCAGGTGGAACCACTGGTGGTTTACAAAGTGTTCGCCGATGGCCGCCCGGATGAATTAGTACGCGGGGTCGACATCGTAGGTACGCCGCTGGCTTCGCTAACCAAAATTGTGGCCACTGGCGATACACCGGAAGTGTTCAACGGATATTGCGGTGCGGAGTCCGGCTCCGTTCCTGTGTCGGCATCGGCCCCCGCGATTCTCACGTCGGAGTTAGAAGTACAGAAGAAGGCGACGTCTTCCGACCGTCCACCCATTCTGCCACCACCTGCGCATGACCCCGTCAAAGCGGGAGGTCTCCAGTAATGAGAACGATTCGACAGGCGATCGCGCTGTTTGCTCTATGCAGTGGCTCCTTCGCGTTTGCGCAGGCGCCAGCAGATAACGATCACACCCTGCAGGCCATGCGCGATGAGATGGCGCGTGCAAAAGCGCGACTGGAGTTAAAGCTGCCGCAATCCAATCAGCCCGTAAGGCCCTACTTTATAGAATATCGTTTGCTGGATTTGGACATTCGCGAAGTAGTGGGACAATTTGGTGCTTTGATGAGCACGAATCATAATCGCAGCCGTGTGATGGATGTGTCCGCGCGAATCGGCGATTACAAGCTCGACAGTTCCAATTTCGTGAGCGACGACGCATTTCGCGGTTTCATCGGGCCTACGGGGAGTGTGGGGATCGACAAGGATTACGATTCCCTGCGCCAGGATTTGTGGATTGCTACCGACCAGGCATTCAAAGAAGCCGCTGAAACGTATTCCCGGAAGCAGGCGTATCTGAGCAGTCTGGCGCGGGCATCCGATATCGACGATTTTGCGCGCGTGCAATCGGTGCAGCACGTGGAGCCACTCGCCACCCCCGATTGGTCTTCGCGCAACTGGGAACAGGAGGCGCGCGACAGTTCCGCCGCGTTGCGCGCATTCCCGCAGATTTACGATTCGCGAGTCACCTACTATCTGGTCTACATGACGGAGTACCTGCTGACCAGCGAAGGGACCGAGATGCGCACCAACCGCTCGTTCGCGGCGATTGAAGGGGGAATGAACGCACTGGCAAGCGATGGCATGCAGGTGAATCATTTCTACGCCACGTACGCGCCACGGCCCGCGGATCTACCCAGCGCGGAGGCGGTGCGGAAGAATTTGAACGTTGCGGGTGCGGAATTGATGGCCATGCGGGCTGCGCAGCCTGCGCCGGATTACACCGGGCCGGTGTTATTCGAATCCAGGGCCGCCGCGGCATTGCTGGCACAGGTGTTGAGTCCTTCACTGAGCGGAGCGCGTCCTCCCCTGGCGTTCCAACCCGTCGTCGATCAATTGATGAGCAGTCTGGGAGCGCGCAGCGATTGGAGCGGAAAAATCGAATCGCGCGTGCTACCCGTGTCAATGACACTGGTGGATGATCCGATGCTGAAGGAGTACAAGGGCTCCCCATTGATCGGCGGGTACACGATCGATGAGGAGGGAGTGCCCGCGCAAAAGGTGATTTTGGTAGAGAACGGGAAGCTGAAGAATTTGCTGATGTCTCGCCGGCCAGGACCGGATTTTGACAAATCAAATGGCCATGGCCGCGCCGCGTTTTTAGCCGATGCGAAACCAGTGATGAGCAATTTGATTTTTTCGTCCAGCGAATCTGTTTCAGCGGAAGAGCTGAAAAAGAAATTCCTGGAGACTTGCCGGTCGGAAAAACTGGATTTCTGCCTTGTGGTGCGGCAAATGGACAATCCTTCACTCAGTCTGATGCACCAGGAAGATTTTTCCGAACTGTTGGCCAGTTTTGGCGGGAATGCCGCGACAGAACGGCTGCCGTTGGTCATTTACAAGGTATACGCAAAGGACGGGCGCGAGGAGCTGGTGCGCGGAGGCCGCATTGCCGGCTTTAGCGCGCGAACGCTCCGAAACATCGCGGGCATTGCCAACGATGATTTCGTATACAACTACATGCAAAGCCAGATCCAGGGAGTCTCGGGCACGGCCCTGGGAGCATTCGGAACGGCGCAGAATGGATTGCCCGCGACGGTAGTGGCGCCTTCCTTGCTCTTCGAAGAGGTCGAGGTTCGCGGGGCGCGTGGCGAGCCCAAGCGTCTGCCGATCTTACCCGAACCCCCGATGACCGCAAAAGTAAACAATTAAGGCCACTTCGGACGTGTTCGCATAGAGGAGCGTTCCTTCTCAAGAAGGCGTTCGCAGAGTCCCGCTAACCGGAAAAATGGGTGAGAGTGGAACAGCGATTACTGTTTCACTGTACCCAGAATGTCCTCGTATTCGTTGATAGTGACTTTGTCCAGTTTATTCGGGATTACAAAGTTCAGCGTCTCGGTTGGGTGTGTCGCCGCAATGCTTCCCATGCGAACTGTTTTATCGCCCATGTGGGCATAGAGCGGCACCACATCCTTCCAGTCTTCCGGGACGCCTGTCCGGGTGAGTTGTGCGGCGATCGAGGTCTTACCATCCGGGGTAGGTGAGAGAGTGGCGTGAAAAGTGTATTGTGGCATTCCCGTGCCGTAAACGTATTGATTGAAGAACCAGTCCATCTTGCGGTTCTCGTCAAGGTCCATATTTTTGGTCATGTGCTTTTCGACGATAGCCTTGAAATCTTCCGTGGAAGCCGCCTGATTGTCGTACGTCTTGCAGTAATCCTGCATGGTTTCCTTGAATATGTGCTCTGGATCGGGATTCCGCGGATCCACCATTTGAATTCGCAGCATCTGCAGGACGTATCCGCCTTTTGAGTAGATAAGGTCCTGGTAGGACCCGGGATCTGTGACCGACGAGCGGATGCGAAGTCCCATCCAGATGGGTCCAAGGTCTTCTCGTTTGTGGCTATTCAAATCCGATTTAGCTAGATAATCCTTCACCACGCGAAATTGGCTGAGCGATTCCTTCATGCTCTGGCGGTATTGCACATAAAGCAGCCCGGAGAACTCGGCGAAGCCTTCGGAGAGCCACTGGTCGTGGTAGCTTTTCCAGCCTACGCGGTGACCCCACCATTGGTGGGAACTTTCGTGCGCACGGAAAAAGTCGGAGACCTGCGTCTGATTCTTAAATCCAATTTCGTGCCGCTGGGTGGCATCCAGGAATGTAAACCATCCTAGATATAAGAGTCCCGGCCACCCTTGACCGTAACTGCCGGAAATGCTGGCCACGGAAAGTGTCTTGTAAGGGTATGGTCCGAAATAACTTTGAAACAGTTTGAGTGTGTTTGCGGATTCCACGTTAATGGTCTTCCCCAGACTGGAAGGAGTCATGTTACCCACGGCGCCGGTAACCGTGTGGCTGCCCATGCCGCCGGGACCGTTGGCGAGGTCATCGAGATTGTGATCAAAATGGGATTGAATGCTTTTGAGAACGTCGTCTGGTTGATTGTTGGCATAAACATCGACTTCGATGTCGCCCACTTTGTCGGAGATTAATTTGTAGTCGCCAAAAGCGAATCCGGCGACAGCCAGCGCCTTGTCGCTCTTCCAGTTGGTGATGAGCTCTTTGCCATCCACGGACTCGCTGATCTTATTGCCTGTGGCGACCAGTTTGTATTTCTTCGGGCTGTGGAACGTGAGGTCGAAATTTGTTCGCATGGCAAATTCATCCACGCCCAATTCGCCCTGAAATGGCGCGGGGTACCAGCCAAAACTTTCGCAGGCGTAGTTGCCATCACCGACGCGCCGGACTACTTTCTTGCCTGCATATTGAAATTCCAGGGAGAGTTTGTCCGCGGTTTGCGTGGGCTGGTTCAGAAGAACAGCCAGATAGTCTCCATAAGACTGATAGCGATCCTTGCGTTCGCGGGCCTGAATAAATTCGAGAGGCGCGCCCTTGGAATCCTTCACAGAGCTGACACGCAGATTGGAATCGAGGCCGAAAAGGAGGACGCGCTCCCCGGCGTATCTGGGTTGCATGGTGACGTGGGCGGTTGCAGACAGTTCCGCACCCTCGGTGACGGTTGTGCTGATCTGATTGTCGAGCACCAGAAAATCCTGGTGTGCCGATGGATCATCGTAAACGTGCCGGGGATTGCGTCCACCGGCGGGGAAAATCATCCAGTAATCCTGTATCTTGAACGGGCCGACATCGGACCAGCGGCCGACGCGAATTTCTTCGAATTCGGTGGCGTCGTCGCGCACTTCCACCCAGCCGTGGTCTTTCATTTTGAGGTCGGCTACGAAATAGGCGGTGCGCTTCTGATCGGCTGACATGACGCTCTTTAGGAGTTTGGGCAGGTATTGGGCTCCGAGATCTTCCCGTTCTTGCTGCCGTTTGGCATATAGGTCATCGGCAGCACCACCATCCTTCCATTTCACTTGTTTCGCGACTTCGTCGAGCAAGCCATCGGTAAAGCTGAATGTGGCGTCCGTAAAGGCAATCGCGAGTTTTTCTTGCCGGGTAAACAATTGCAGTTGACGAGCTTCCAACTGATTCGGGGGATCAATTTGAACACGTCCTTCACCGTGAAACACCGCCCCGAAGGTCACGCCATTTACGGGCTTCACGAATTGGATTGAGCCGTTGACCAGAGTGATGTGTACGCGATCGCGAATGATGCTGACATTTTCAATGGCGGCTGTTTTGGCCGGATCCATATTGGGCGCCGAAAGAGCCGACCAGACGCTCGTGCCTTTTTCCGGCTGCGAGAACGCGCTGAGGGTAACAAAGAGCAGGAGCAAGAACAGTGACGAGAGTTTCCGCATCTCTTCCTCCGGGTGGATTCGCCGGAAAGGATAGTGGCCCTTGCCAGTAAAGGCAAGTACATGGGTCATAAAATTGGTGTGATCGTTGCGTCTTGATAATCGGGGTAGTTAGTCCGCACGATGCGGCAACTTAAGTCGGCAACTTAAGGTACGCTTAACAAATGGTTCTTTCCCGGCGAATCCAGGAGGTCATACGAGAGAAGAAGCGCGCAGCGCTTCTCAGCGTGGGGTCGGCCGTGCTCCTGGTTTCGTTGAAAGCTTTTCTGGTGGTGCGGACCAGCAGCTTGGGTGTTTTGTCAGAGGCGTTGCATTCGGGATTGGACCTGGTTGCCGCGGTGATCACCTATCTTTCCGTGAGGGTTTCGGACCGGCCCGCCGACGAACGTCATCCCTACGGCCACGGAAAATTCGAGAATTTTTCCGCGTTCATGGAAACGGGACTGCTGATCCTGACCGCCCTATACATTATTTATGAAGCGTTCTCTCGATTGTTTTTCCGCAGCGTGCACATTCAACCCAGCGTTATCGCCATCGTGGTTTTGTTTGGGGCTCTGGCCATCGACATGACGCGCGCGCGGGCGTTGAACGCAGTGGCGAAAAAACATACCAGCGAGGCCCTGGAAGCGGACGCCCTGCATTTTTCGACCGACGTTTGGAGTACTATCGTCGTCATAGTTGGCATTGCGTTGGTATGGGCGGGCGAAGCGTGGAATCTTCCCTGGCTGATCTATGCGGATGCCATCGCCGGCCTTGGCGTTGCCGGAGTCATCCTGTGGGTCGGCTCGCAACTGGGAAAACGGACGCTGGATGCTCTTCTGGATGCGGCGCCCGAAGGACTCCACGATCAAATCAGCGCCGCGGTAGGGAGTATGGATGGCGTACTGGACGTCGAACGAGTGCGGGTACGACGCGCGGGGAATCGACATTTTGTGGATGCCACGGTCAGCGTGGCGCGAACGGCCAGCCTGGAACAGGTGCACGTACTCTCGGATGCCATCGAACAGCGCATCGGCCAAATTGTTCCTTCCGACGTAATCGTTCACGCGGAGCCTCGCGCTCCGCGTGATGAGCACCTTTTCGAATCCGTGCGCGCGGTGGCCCAGCGATTGGGACTGGCCGTGCACGACATAACCGCAGTCCAACAGGATGGCCAGCTGTTCGTGGAACTGCACCTGGAAGTCGACGAGCAATTGAGTTTGCGAGATGCTCACCGGCAGGCGACGGCGCTCGAGGAAGGGATTCGTGAACTGCGCCAACTAAAGATGGACGTAAATATTCACATCGAACCGCTGGGACGGCACATCGCCACGCCTGACACGCGAGCGGGTGAGATGCGGCAACTGGAAATGTCCGTGGACTCTTTCCTGAACAGCTTGCCGGGAGAGTACGACGAGCTGATTAATTGCCATGACGTGCGCGTGCGCCAGGTGGAACAGCACATCCTGGTTTCCTGTCACTGTGTAATGAAGAGTGCGCTTCCCATCACGCATATTCACGATGTCACAGCAACACTTGAAGACCGCGTGAAGGAACGGTTTCCGCAGGTATCGCGGGTGACCATCCATCCCGAACCGCCGGAAGAATCCTAAAATTCAAACTGTGGTGTGAGACTGAACTTCGTTGCGGGCCCTGTGTCTAGCTGCGAACACTTGTGCGCCCAAAGCCAGCAAGGCCGGAAAACAAACCAATGTATAACGGGGCTCTGGCGTTTCGATGGTAGTCAAGAATGCCGTCCGCACGAGTATATAGAAAGCTAAAAGCACAACGGCGGGACGTGCCGCGCAAGACATCCATAGTTTGCAGGCGCCCGCTATCGCTAGCCCGACATAAAGAATGTTGAGAAAGAAATAAAAAATCGTAAGGCGCTGGTCCACCGGATCTTCTTCCGACATGTAGGTAAGTGGAAATACGTGCCCGGAAATAGGAATGAGTTCGATACGCGGCGTGAACCAGATGCGTCCGGCGCGCTTCAACGGTATCCAGAGATAGGTACGAAGGGGATAGCGCGCAGTGCGCTCTTTGGCAAGTTGCGCAAACACGGCGTCTTGCTCCTCCGTCAAGGATAGATCGTTGTTGTAGGTCTCCAGAACCGCGGCAACTCGTTCCTTTTCTTGTGGCGTGTCGAAGGCTGCTTCCGGAATGTCTTCCAGATTGATCGACTCCTCGTTCAGCTTCCACGGAACCAGATAGCAGTCGCGCACACGATAAAGCCATGTCCGTTCCCAGGCCATGAAACCCTTCGGGTCGTATTCGCCGGGAAGTGTAGCGTCTTTGGGAGCCAATGGTTGAAATTCGTGAAAGACTTTTGCGTTGCGAATCGTCCATGGCAACAATAGGAAAATACACCCAGCCGCCATCACCACGGATATCCGGAGCCAATTTCTGATGTCACGCCGGCGCCACATCCATGCGGCGAGCAATACGATGGAAGTGGCAAGAAGCAACGGCGTTTCCGGGCGGAACAATGTGCCAAGGCCGGTAGCAATTCCCGCGAACGCGGCGAGGACTAGCACATTACTTTTTCTCAGGTAGGTCGGGAGCCACTCAGGAAGTAGCCCGAAATTGACACGTGTCGCCAGAATCACAAGCAAGATGAACGTCAGGGCCGTGAGCAGAACCGCCCAGACTTCGGTCAGCGGCACCGCAACGTAATTGGCGGTTAACGGGCAGAGCGCGGCGAGCCACAGTGCCGCAGTAAATGCACGCTTTGGTTTTGCCTGCGTGTCATATGAATGAACGAGCAGGGCTGCAAGGCCAGCGATGAGCAGGCAGGTCAGCAAGTCCACAAATGTCTGCGCGAGCATTACCGCCAACCGTGCGTCTTCTCCTGTCCGCCCTGTTATTGCGTAGAGAATCGCCAGAAATGCGGGATAACCTGGCATGCGCAAATCCACAGGGATGGGTTGCCCGGCGATGTCCATGGCGTATTTGCCATATTTCAGCCAGTTCGTCGCCAGCTGTTCGTATATGACCGTATCCCCAGAGCCCGCTGGGAATTTCAGCACAAAAAAAAGCCGCAAGCAGGCGCCAGCCAGAAGTGCAGTCAGAGGGTTAGATAAAATTCGCCGCATTTCGTTGCTACGCATCTTACAATAGATGAGGTTGCGTACTAGCCAACGGAGTGTTGGAGCCTCCCCGCCCTGGCCCGAGGCATCCAATTCAATTAAATGAAAGAACGGAAACCGATATTTTACGATTCGGAGAAAGTGCGCTGGCGCCGCACGCGCCGCGTTCTGGAAGTCAGTGGCGTATTGCTGACACTTCTGCTGGTCTATTTCTTTATCACCATTGCGCGCAGCGTTGAGCTTCCCTCTTCACTTTTACTGCCGGATACTCGCCCCATTTACCATGCACTGAAAAAGAAGCTGTCGAAACCTGCGGTGTTGCGGGAAGGCCGCCACAAGCGTATTGCCAACATCGGCCAGGTGCCCGCTGCCTACGATGCCCTGCGCGCCGCTTTTTTTGTCAGTTGGGATCCAAACAGCCTGGCATCCCTCAAAAAACACTATAGAGACATCGACTTGCTGATGCCTGAGCAACTCCACGCCGTTTCCGCAGATGGGGTGATCACGGTTGTCGATTATGAGTTGAATCAAAAAGTGAAAGCTTCTCCCGCAGAGGCAATCTCGCGAATCAAACAGGACAAGTTGCACCAGTGGATGCGTTCCATGAACCCGCCACTGGAATTGCCGATGATGGGATTGCTGAATAACTATGACGGTCAGGTGTGGCGTTCAACGGAACTTGCCGAACTGCTGGCAATTCCGGCTTCCCGCAGACGGCTGATTACAGACGTGACAGATTACGCCGTTGAGTCGCATCAGGCCGGCATTGTTGTGGACTTCGAAGAAGTTCCGGAGAAAAGCCAGGCGGAGTTCCGGCAGTTCATCGGAGAATTTGCGCCCGTCCTTCATGGAGCTGGACTGAAGCTGATGATCGCGCTGCCTGCCCGCGATGATGCCTACGACTACGCGTTTTTCGGCAGGGAAACAGACGCGATCATCCTGATGAATTACGACCAGCACTGGCTGACTTCTCCTCCGGGGCCGATCGCGGCGCAAGACTGGTTCGTCGAGAATCTTCGCCAGATTCTCAAGATCGTTCCAGCTCAAAAAATAGTGGTTGGCATCGCGAATTATGCGTACGACTGGGCGGAAGCAACAAAAAAGGAACCGCAGCACGCCGAAGAGTTCAGCATTCAGGAAGCATTGTTGCACGCCTACGAGTCTGAGACCGACGTGGAGTTCGATCCAATCTCCCTGAATCCCCATTATTCCTATTCAGACGAAAATGATCGCACCCACCAGGTGTGGATACTGGATGCGGTTACCGCGTACAACGAGTTGCGCGCCTGTGAACGGATGGGCGTCCAGGGCACCGCGTTATGGCGCTACGGCTCGGCGGATTCGTCGCTATGGCCGATTTGGGATACGGTCCACCCGGACAATGCGTCGCGCGAGAAAATTCGGGAAATCCCGCCGGGACCGGATCTGATCCTGGAAGGCGCAGGCGATATCTGGCATATCGCTGACGTGCCGAAGAGCGGGCGGCGCAGCTTTACCTATGATTCGGCAACGGACCTGATTACCTCCGAAAAATATGATGCCTACCCGCTTTCCTATAATATCGACCAGCTTGGCGCCTCGAAAAATAAGCTTGTTTTGTCATTTGACGACGGCCCCGATCGCAAATGGACTCCGAAGTTCCTGGATGTTCTAAAAGAAGAAAAGGCGCCGGCGGTGTTTTTTGTGATTGGCGACGAAGCGAACCGCGCGCCGGACATTTTGAAACGGGAATATGCGGAAGGCCACGAGATTGGGAATCATACCTTCACGCATCGCAATTTTGACGACATTTCGCGGACACAGATCCGGTGGGAATTGAATCTCACGCAACGGCTGATCGAAAGCACCCTCGGGGTCAAGTCGATCTTGTTCCGTCCCCCGTATGGAATCGACCATCAACCGGAATATGCGGAAGAGGTGGCGCAACTTCCCTATCCCCAGGAATTGGGATATCTGATTATTGGCCAGAAGATCGACCCCAACGACTGGCGCGAAACCGATATCAAAAACAGGCGTACCACGCAGGAAATCGTGGACGAGGTTGTTGAACAGGCCGGCAAGGGAAATATCATTTTGCTGCACGATGGGGGCGGCGATCGGTCACAGACTTTGGCGGCATTGCCCCTGATCATCGACCGGCTGCGCGCCGAAGGTTACGAGTTTGTCGCGGTGTCCGATCTGATTGGCAAGAAGCGCAGCGACGTATTGGTGCCGCTGTCCTTTCGAGAGCAGCTTTCCGCGCGGGCCGATGGACTGATCTTCGGCATATTTCAATGGTTTCGCTTCCTGATTGCCACGATCTTTATTCTTGGAATAATTCTGGTAAGCGCTCGCGCACTGGTCATTGGGATTCTTGCGATCATCGAAAAACTTCGGCCCGACCACGCGAAATTGCCGGATCCCGCACCCAGCGTGACCGTGCTGATTCCCGCGCATAATGAGGAAAGCGTAATCGTGCAGACCGTCCAATCCGTCCTGCTGTCTGACTACGCGGACATGCACGTCATCGTAGTGGATGATGGCTCTACCGATGCCACACTGGAGCTGCTGCAATCCAATTTTGGACGGAATTCCTACGTTCACATCATTCATCAGACGAATCACGGGAAAGCTTCTGCACTGAATAACGCGTTATCTCACGCGCAAACCGAAATTGTGGTTACGATTGACGCCGACACCGAAATTGAGCCCGATGCGATTCGCAATCTACTGCGACATTTTTCTGATCCCAAAGTAGGCGCGGTGGCCGGTAACGTGAAAGTTGGCAACCGCTCAAAATGGCTGACCCGGTGGCAGGCCCTGGAGTACATCACCAGCCAGAACATGGAGAAGCGCGCGTTCGACCTGCTGAATTGCATCACGGTGGTGCCCGGCGCCTTAGGCGCTTGGCGCAGGAGCGCGATTGAGGCAGCCGGCGGAATTACCGCGGACACCGTAGCGGAAGACGCCGATCTGACTATTGCGATTCGTCGTCTGGGCTGGCGCGTTACTTACGACGAGTACGCCGTTGCCTGGACGGAAGCCCCGGACACGCCGTCAGTCCTAATTCGCCAGCGATTCCGCTGGACGTTTGGCACGTTGCAATCATTCTGGAAACACAGTGGGACGCTGCTTCGGCCAAAGTACGGAACACTGGGATTCATAGCATTGCCCAACATTTTTGTTTTCCAGATATTGCTGCCGCTTATTTCTCCCATCATCGATCTGATGTTCCTGGGTACCTTGCTGCTCTGGGGATTGGCCCAGCTTCACTTCACGCAGATTCCACAACTGTGGACTGCGGCGGATGTGCAGCGCTCGGTGCTCTTTTTCCTGGGATTTCTGATCATTGACGTCCTGACATGCGTGATCGCCTTTGCACTGGAACGCAAGGAAGACTGGTCACTGCTTATTCCAGTGCTGCTGCAACGATTTTATTACCGGCAACTGATGTACATAGTGCTGTTCCGTTCCGTGAAGGAAGCGGTCAGCGGCCGTCCCGTTGGTTGGAAGGGCGTGGAACCCGAGCCACCGCATCCGACGCCGGCTCCCGCAACGTTATTGCGATAGCGTCACGGATTTTTATTTCAACCTACTCAAAAACCTTTTCTTTAAACAAGAAGCCCTGCGGGTCCAAAAGACTCGCAGGGCTTTTGTTGAAAACGAAATACTCGAACTACTTTTGGTCTTGTACCAGCGGCAACTGGGAGGCCAACTGTGCGTCGATCAACATCTGCAGGCGGCGATCGAGTTGGAAGAACGTGGCCACTTTTGTTCCCGGAATGACCTTCTGGAAAATGGGAACGTACTTGATGCGCAGTTTCGATACGGACTCATCCACACCGAGCGAGCGATTGATCAGAGCCAGCGCCTGATCGTCTGTCATCGTGCCCCACTTTTCAGCGTATTCCTTGATGGCGGCGTACTTGACGTCATTGATCTTCACAAGCTCTGCCGTGTATTGATCGTAGACCGGCCAGAACTTCGTGGCTTCGTCAGCTGTCAGCGTCAAATTTGCGGCAATCAACTGCTTTTTCTTGGAACGAATATCCTGGCGTAGAAGCTGGATATCCTGATCCGTCATCGTCTGGCCGCTCTTTGCGGCAGGCGCAGTCGAACCCTGCGTTGCGGCGGCCTGGGCCAGAGCCTTGGGGGCCTGCACAAAACAAATTCCTGCGAGTACCACTATTCCAATCAGAGTCTTTCTCAAGTCAATTCTCCTTAAATTAAATTACGATCGCGGGGCTTGCGGTTTGGGCATACTCGCCCGCTGCTGCCTCTTCGCGTGTGTTTCTTCGAATGGTCAAACAACTACGGGAGCGATTTCCTAACCCAGGGGCGGCGTGAGCTGGACGCACGAAAAAGTGCAAGCTCTACTGCCATTTGCGTGTGCACCCAACTGTAACCTGATGGAGAGATAGTAAGGCCTTTCCTCAGTTTGGACAAGCTTCGTCCGTAGTTCGAATTGAGCCATTCCTTAATCACCGGCCCCGAGGATGGTAGACTTTGCCCTCAAGATTTCGACTCGGGGGAATCTTTCCGATGGCCCATTCGTTGATTTTTCGTGATATCGCCATGGTCTTTGCCGCGGCCTTTTTCTGCGGCTTGATTGCCTGGAGGCTGCGCCAACCCATCCTGCTGGGCTACGTCCTGGCTGGATTGCTGCTTAGCCCTCTTACCCCCGGCCCGCATGTTACCGACGTGCACACCTTCGAAGTTATGGCGGAAATCGGCGTCATCCTGCTGATGTTCTCCGTGGGGATTGAATTCTCGATCCCCGACCTGCTTCGTGTGAAGTGGGTGGCCCTTGCGGGCGCGCCGCTGGGCATCGCGCTTTCGATTGCGCTGGGCACGGGAGTGGGAGCGCTGTTCGGTTGGCCGTGGAGGCAAGGCGTCGCAGTCGGCTGCATTATTTCCGTGGCTAGCACCATGGTGCTGATGCGGCTGCTGATGGACCGCGGCGAACTTGCATCCGACTCTGGCCGCGTGATGATTACACTCACGCTGGTCGAAGATCTGGCAGTGGTTATCCTGACGGTTGTGCTTCCTGGAATTTCGCCAACGAGTGGCGGCGACCTGGGGCAAGTGGCGTGGCAAATCGGCAAGTCGCTGCTCCTGCTCATTCCCATTGCGGTGGCTGCATGGAAACTGGTGCCGCCGCTGTTGGCCCGGGTGGAGAAGACCTGCAACGACGAAATCTCTCTAATGCTGGCGCTGATGATCTGCCTGGCGATTGCCGCCTTGACGGAAGCGGTTGGCTTGTCATTGGCCTTGGGAGCGTTCCTGGCGGGGCTATTCCTGGGCAGTTCCGAATACACGCATAAACTGGCCAAGCAGACGCAATCAATCCGCGATGCTTTCGTAGCGCTCTTTTTCGCGACGATTGGAATGCTGATCGATCCGCATAGCTGGATAGCAAGTTGGCGAAGTATTCTCCTGTTGGTGGGATTGGTGCTGATCGGGAAATTCGTAATCTGGTTTGGCGTGGTGAAAGTGTTGGGATACTCCAACGACACCGCGCTGCGTGTGGGCATCGGCTTAACGCAGATTGGCGAGTTCTCGTTTATCCTGGCGCAAGTCTCGCTGCACGCCGGGTTGATCTCCGTGGAAATCTACACCGCCACCTTGGCGGCCTCGCTCGTCACTATTCTAGCAAACGCTTCGCTGTTCAAATTGATAAAACCTGGACGGGCAGCCAGTCCCCCGGCGACGGCGACGGCATAAGAGGAACCGGTCCAGGTTCCGCGAACGCACTACCGATGTGATGCTAAAATGCATCACATGAGAAAACGACAGTGCGTGACCTTCGTTACCGGTTTTCCGTCGTAGAAAACCTTCTGAGCGAGGGCCAGGAAATCCAGATAACCAAGCGAAAACGCGTCATTGCGCGCATTCTGCCGGTTACCCCTTCCACGCCAGCAAAACGCCCTGATTTTCTGGCGCGCCTGAAGAAGCTCTATTCCGGGAAGTCGTTAAAGGTGAGCAGCGCCGAGTTGCTCCCCTAGAGCGGGAACGATTTTGAGCGTCTATGCGGATACCCGCTTTCTAGCATCACTGTGAGTCTTAGATGCCAATTCGCGATCGGCTGCTCGCCAGATGAGCAACTTGAAGCTTCCCGTGCTGCTCACTTCTCTTGGCGAACTGGAATTAACAAGCGCCGTCTCTCTTCGAGTCTTTCGAAAAGAGCTTAGTCCATCCAAGGCCAAGGCAGCGCTTGCGCTGTTTCGAAAAGACGTCGAAGACGGCGTGTTCCAGATTAGTGCGCGGCCAACCAGTGCCTACGAGAGGGCGCAGCGGATTGCACGAAAGCGGACTCCTCATTTGGACACACGAACGCTCGATATGTTGCATGTAGCTTCGGCCCTCGTTCTGCAAGCATGGACGCTATATTCCTTTGATGTGCGTCAAACAAAACTGGCAGTTTCTGAAGGATTATTGATCGCCTGACACCTGGTGGCCTCTTTGATCGGACAGTTCCTTCCGGGCCAGACCTGGTGTACGATACCGAAACGTCCTGAAGGAGGGAAGTCATGGCAATTACTTTCACACTAAATGGCGAAAGCAAGACCGTCGAAGTCGATCCACAAATGCCCCTTCTCTGGGTGCTTCGCGACACGCTGAACCTGACCGGAACAAAGTTCGGATGCGGCATGGCTCTTTGTGGCGCGTGTACCGTACACATCAATGGCGAACCGTCGCGCTCCTGCATCACAGCGATCTCTAGCGTTGCCGGGAAGAAAGTTACCACTATCGAAGGCCTATCCGCCGACGGCACTCACCCGGTGCAAAAAGCGTGGATAGAAGAAGATGTACCCCAGTGCGGTTACTGCCAGTCCGGGCAGATTATGTCCGCCGTCGCCCTGCTCTCCAAGAAGTCCAACCCTACTGACGCGGATATCGACGATGCCATGAGCGGAAACATCTGCCGTTGCGGCACTTACCAACGTATTCGCAAGGCAATTCATCGCGCCGCGACACTTCAGGCTGCCAAGTAATTTCGCTTCCGCCGCGTTTGCCCACCTGCGCGGCCTAAGGTGAGGTTCATTATGTCCACGAATATTCTGCTTGATCGCCGTGCATTTCTGAAAACCGGCACTCTTGCCGGCGCCGGACTCCTGATTGGCTTTCACCTGCCGCCAACCGAGGCGCAAGAGAACGCCGCACAGCAGGAGAAGAAACCGGTAAATCCGTTCAACGCCTGGATTCTGATCACTCCGAGCAATCAAGTCACCTTAATCCTTGGCAAGTCCGAAATGGGCCAGGGCATCATGACGGCATTGCCCATGATTCTGGCTGAGGAGCTTTCTCTGGATTGGAACAAAGTGCGCGTCGAGCAGGCCCCGACCAATCCCGCAATTTACAATCATGGAACGGGTGGAAGCGGGAGCGTTTCCAGTTCGTGGTTGCCAATGCGGCGGGCAGGCGCGGCAGCACGCGAAATGTTGATTACCGCGGCGGCGCAGAGGTGGAACGTCAATCGCGACACCTGCGTCGCGCAGGATGGCGGAGTGCTCCACGGAGCACGAAAGAATTTTCTGACTTACGGTGAACTGGCGAATGACGCTGCCAAGCTGCCGATTCCCGACTTCAAGACCGTGCCGCTGAAAAATTCCAACGACTTCTCAATTGTTGGGCACGACACGCGCCGTTACGAAGGCAAAGCCAAAACTGACGGTTCGGCCAAGTATGGTCTCGATTCCCGCACGAGCGGCATGCTCTATTGCGTGATTGCACGGTGCCCCACGTTTGGCGGAAAACTGAAATCGTTTGACGCCTCAAAAGCAAAGGCGGTACCCGGAATCCGTGATGTTTTTGCGGTTGAACCAGTTGGAACGTCCAGTTTCACTGCCGGTGGAGTAGCCGTGCTGGCCGATAACTCCTGGGCCGCGATGCAGGGGCGCAGCGTGCTGCAGATTACCTGGGAGGAAGGACCGAACGCGGGAGAATCTTCCGATTTGCTGCACGCTCAATTCCTGGAGAACGCCGCGAAACCGGGAAAAGTTGTGCGTAACGATGGCGATGCGGACGCTGTCATCGCTTCCGCCGCTAAAAAGGTGGAAGCCACCTACGAGTTCCCGTTCGCCGCACACGCTTGCATGGAGCCCATGAATTGCACGGTGCAAATTCGCAAAGATGGCGCGGAGGCGTGGATTCCCACGCAGGCGCCGCAATGGGCGCAGGACATCATCACCCAGGTATCCGGCCTGCCGAAGGAATCGGTGGTTGTACACACCACGCTGATGGGTGGCGCGTTTGGCCGCAGATATATGGGCGATTTCGTGATGGAAGCGGCTCAAGTGGCCAAAACTTCCGGCAAACCCGTCATGGTTCTCTGGACGCGCGAAGACGATATGCAGCACGATTTTTACCGTCCGGCGTCGTATCACCATTTCACAGGCGGCTTGGATGCGAAGGGCAATCTTGCCGCGTGGAAACACTTTCAAACTTCTACATCGATTGACGCGATGTGGAGCGACAAGGGCGGGGAGACCCCCGAGAATTCAGAGTTTGCGACGGCCGCGTATGTTCCTTATCACACGCCGAACTACCGCGTCGAGTACACCTTGGCAAAATCGGGCGTGCCGCGGGCATGGTGGCGTTCGGTGGAGCATTCCACAAGTGGATTCGTGGTGGAGTGTTACGTAGACGAACTGGCAGTCGCGGCGGGCGCGGACCCACTGGCATTTCGCTTGCGTTTGATTGGGGACGATCGCAAGATTCCGGATTTCGGCAACCCTAAAGAAGGCAAACCTCTGGACACGGCGCGGCTGAAAAATGTTTTGACGCTGGCGGCTCAAAAGGCTGCCTGGGGCTCGCCTTTGCCCAAGGGAGTGTCTCACGGCATCGCCGGGTATTATTCGTTTGAGAGTTACACCGCTTGCGTTGCCGAAGTGAGCGTCGAGAAACGCGCGGTCAAAATTCACAGGCTCGTTTATGCCGTCGATTGCGGCCGGCCCATCAATCCCGGGGGCGTCAGAGCGCAAGTGGAAGGCGCTGCGATCTACGGGCTATCCGCGGCCCTACACGATGCCATCACTGTCCGCGGCGGGCGCGTGGAGCAAGGCAACTTCAATGATTACGAAATGCCGCGCATGGCGGATACCCCGAAAACAGAAGTGCACGTCGTGATGAGTACCGAGGAACCGTCCGGCATTGGCGAACCGGGCCTGCCGGTGGTTGCTGCTTCGGTCTGCAACGCGATTTTTGCGGCCACGGGCAAGCGCGTGCGCCGGCTGCCGATACGCTCTGAAGATCTGGCCTAGCTGGTAAGTACAATTTCGTAGCAAACTTAGGCGTGCCCACAATCCTGCTTACCTGCGTACTTCTTTCCCTGCTGATTTGGATTGTTCTTACATTCTTTCGGGGCACTTTTTGGCAACTGCGGCGCTTCGACGCCGATTCTGTTCCGATGGAGCCACCGGTGCTATGGCCACGCGTTTTGGCGATTATTCCCGCCCGGAACGAAGCAGCGACCATCGCGCGCGCGGTTGATTCCGTACTAAATCAAAGCTACCCAGGCGAATTCCGGCTGATTGTTGTGGATGATCACAGTGAAGACGGCACGGCCTCGTTAGCACAGGAAGCGGCCCGAAAGATCGGGCAGGAGGCCCGGCTGGGTGTCTTAACGGCGGTAGCTCTACCTAGCGGGTGGACCGGCAAGCTATGGGCGTTGCAGCAGGGGGTGGAACTCGGGGCGGAGTTTGCGTCAGATCATTTTTGGTTTACGGACGCGGATATTGTGCATGCCCCGGAAACGCTGGAACGGCTGGTATCGCGCGCCGAAAAACAACAGTTAGATCTGACCTCGTTGATGGTGTTGTTGCAGGCGAATTCCTTTGCGGAAAAATTGCTGATCCCTCCCTTCCTATATTTCTTTCTGAAACTCTATCCGCCGAAATGGATTGCGGACAAGAACGCGAAAATGGCAGGGGCCGCGGGCGGCTGCATACTCTTATGTCGTGCAGCGCTCGATCGTATCGGCGGATTGCGGGCGATCGCCGGCGAGGTGATTGACGATTGTGCGCTGGCGCGGGCGGTGAAGAAAAACGGTGGTTTACTCTGGATGGGGCTGACACGGCAAAGTGTAAGTCTGCGGGAGTATGAATCTTTCAGCGAGATTCGCAATTTGATAGCGCGAACAGCGTTCACGCAACTCAGGTATTCCTCGCTCGTGCTGCTAGGAACTCTAGTTGGAATGATGGTGACATATCTGTTTCCTGTGCTATTTGCATTCATTCCGCAACCACTCTTGTGGCGGCTGGGCTTGGCTGCGTGGGTGCTGATGACCATCACTTATTTGCCGACAGTGCGTTTTTACGGATTGTCACCGCTATGGGCCCCCACTTTGCCCCTGGCTGCCCTATTCTATTCCTATGCCACATGGGTTTCGTCGGTGAGGTACTGGATGGGCAAAGGTGGCCAATGGAAGGGCCGGGCGCAGGCGCGCGCTTGATCGCGGCTTGTTGAATTTTGTGAAAGCATCAGAATCGGAATCACAAGGAGAGTACCCATGGCAAGAGTTGCATTCCGCTTGCGCATCAAGCCCGGGGCGGCTGAAGGATATGAACGCGATCACAAAAATGTGTGGCCGGAATTATTGGCGAAACTGAAAGAAGTTGGAATCTCTGACTATTCGATTTTCCGCAGAGGGCAGGACCTCTTGCTGGTGATGCGCGTAGAGGATTTTGACGGCGCATGGGCAGCACTGGACAACGATCCTGTAAATCTGCGCTGGCAGCAGGAAATGGCCAAATATTTTGAGCCGGTCGCAGACCTTCAGCCGGGTGAGCGATTTGCGATGATGAAAGAAGTTTTTTACATGGCGTAAATCGGCCGGGCCCTGCAATCCCGCAGTCTGCCGCCTCGTTCTGACTTATAATTCCCGCGATGAGCAATTCCCCACAAATCGGCGGAACGAACGGCGCCAATCTTCCACCTGCCGGACCGCAGCAATATCTGCGCCTTCATTGCGTGAATATCTTTGTGCGAAACCAGGATCGCAGCCTGCGGTTCTACCTCGATCAACTGGGCTTTCATCTGGCATTCGATACCAGATTACAAACCGGAGAGCGCTGGGTAGCGGTTGCCCCTCCGGATGGCTCCGCAATTCTCTCGCTGATTGTGCCCAAGCCAACTTCTCCCGAGTACAAGTTGATCGGCCGCTACACACACGTGGTTTTTGTTACAGAGGATGTCACCGCCAAATTCCAGGAGTGGTCCAAGAGAGGGGTTCGCTTTCAGCAAACGCCAAGGTTGAAGCGCCTGAAGTTTGATGTTCAGTCACAAGCGAGGCGGGCTAGCGGCTCCATGCTTTTGGGCGAGCAGACCCCCATCTGGGGCGGCGTGTTCGCGCGCTTCAGGGATATTGACGGCAATTCCTTTTCGCTGGTGAGTTTTGATGAAGTGACTCATCGCCTAGAAGTGCAGCGCCGCGAGGATGCCGAACGGTTGGAATCCGAACGCCGCGCTCATCAGGAGCTGGAAATTGCCAAGCAAGTGCAGGCCCGACTTTTCCCGCAAAGGCTGCCACCGCTGAAAGGTCTTGAATACCATGGCGTTTGCATTCAGGCACGCAAAGTAGGCGGCGACTACTACGACTTTCTCGATCTAGGCGAGCAGCGGCTTGGTCTGGTAATTGGAGACATCGCTGGAAAAGGAATCGCCGCGGCCCTGTTGATGGCCAATCTGCAGGCAAATGTGCGCAGCCAGTGTGGTGTCGCCATTGATCAACCGCAGCACCTGCTGCGTTCGGTAAACCAACTGTTTCGCGAAAACACCCCTGACGGCGCATTCGCGACGCTCTTCTTCGCCGAGTATGACGACAACCTCGGACGCCTTCGCTACGCAAACTGTGGGCATCTCGCTGCCCTGCTGTTGAGGAGTTCGGGCACGATGGAGCGGCTTGATTCCACGGCTACCGTGTTGGGTGTCTTCAACGAATGGGATTGCGAGATCGCAGAACGGCAAATTTTCTCCGGAGATACATTCGTTCTCTACACCGACGGCGTAACGGAATCATTCAATGATGCGGGGGATGAGTTTGGAGAAGCGCGATTAGTTGAAGTGCTTCTGCGACATCGCGGGCTGTGTTGCCAGGACCTACTTGGTTCAATTCTTGAAGAAGTCCGGCAATTCAGCCCTCAAGAACAGCACGACGACATTACCCTGATTGTGGCCAAGTGCAGACGCTAGGACTTCAGTAGACCGATACGGCGATATTCCTCAGAGTGAGAAGGGTGCAGGAAAAAGCCATTTACGGAATTGGTCGGGGAAGCTTCAATCGCGCACCCCTTCAGAAATAGCTCTTTTGCGCAGTCTTGCGGTGTTTGGGCGGAGATGTCTGGTCCAGAAGGCACGGTAATAAACTCCCGTGAGGCAAGAAGCAGGTCGGTAACCAAGGGAGTGTGGAATTCCTAAGAAGATACAAAACACATGGAAAAAGGAGGTAAGTCCGTGCGAATCCCATTTAGTGGTGACTCGCATCACTTTTTGCTATAGTTATTTCGTTGGGACTTGGGCTGTATCCCGAAGTCAGGGAATGGTACCGGAGGCTGACATGAGCATCATCCCGAACGGGGGCAGCAGTTCCCCTGATAGCAAGTCTAAAGTATCCGTTCCTGAGCTGCTGCAGCGAAAGACCTTGGCTGCAGGTTCCCCTAACAGCAAGAAAATCACGTGTTTGACAGCGTATGACTACGCAACGGGCCGGCTGGTCGATGAAGCTGGCGTAGACGTGGTATTAGTGGGCGACTCTCTAGGCATGGTGGTGCTGGGGTATGAGAGCACGCTGCCCGTGACGCTCGAGGAGATGCTCCACCACACCAAAGCCGTGCGTCGGGGCGTTCAAAGGGCGCTGGTCGTGGCGGATATGCCCTATGGCACTTACCATGGGGAGATCGCCGAAGCGGTAGGCAATGCGATGCGCTTTGTGAAGGAAGCAGGTGCGGAAGCGGTTAAGATTGAGGGGGGCGAGCGGCGGCTGGAACTGATCGCGCGCCTGACCGAGGCAGAGATCCCCGTAATGGGTCACGTGGGCCTCACCCCGCAGTCGGTGAACGCCATGGGCGGTTACCGCGTGCAGGGCAAAACGCCGGGCGCAGCCGAGCAACTGCTGCGCGATGCCCGGTCGGTGGAAGCGGCCGGGGCATTCGCGATTGTGTTGGAAGGCATTCCGCGGGAGCTTGCGGCGGAGATCACCCGCAGTGTGCGTATCCCCACGATCGGGATTGGTGCGGGGCCGGATTGCGATGGTCAGATACTTGTGCTCCACGACATGCTGGGATTGACGTTCCAGGAGCCTCCCAAATTTGCGCGCCAATATGCCAACGTCGGAAATGTGATTTCGCAAGCGGCACGGGAATATTGCGACGACGTGCAAAGCGGTACTTTCCCCAGTGATGCGGAGTCGTATCATGCGCCGAGCGCGATGAAGACCCGCAAAGCGTTTCCGATGGCGCGGTAAATCGAAACCCCAATAATTGCCGGTATGGAATCCAGAAAAAGTATTTGGATCAATTTGAGTTGAGAGCATGAATGGGGTGCAACGCGGATGCACCCCATTTGCTTGAGGTGAGGGATGAGGAAAGAAGAAATCGCAGCGCTGGTAGAATTTAACGCTTGGGCAAACCAGAGAGTGGTCTCCGCCGTAGAATCGTTGGCCCTGGAACAATTCACGCGCGAGCTGGGCTCGAGCTTCAGTTCCGTGCGCGACACACTTGCCCACATTCTGGGTGTGGAATGGGTATGGCTGGAACGGTTGCAGGGAAGATCGCCAGCGGCAATACCCGCGGCTAAGGATTATACGGATATTGGTTCGCTGCGCCGGCGGTGGGCCGAGCTCGAGGCGAGCCTGCAAAGCTATATGCAAAGGCTGACACAGACAGAGCTTGACGAAGTGGTGGAATACAAGACGTTGAGCTTTGGGATGGGAAAGAATTTACGTTGGCAGATGATCCAGCACGTAGTGAATCATGGCACCTACCATCGAGGGCAAGTGATTGCCATGCTCCGACAATTGGGAGCAAAGGGCATCGGAACGGATCTAATCACCTTTTACCGGGAGAGGAATGCGGCGGGCATTTGAAGTAAAGGGATAGCGCTTCGCAAACGAGTCGATGGAAATTATCCGAACTATTGCGTGGATCAAGGAAAAGGCGCAAGAAGCGCGTCTGGAACAGCGCATCATTGGATTCGTGCCCACGATGGGCGCGCTGCATGCCGGCCATATGGCGCTGGTGAAGCGCGCGAAACGGGAATGCTCCCCCGTGTATGCCTCCATTTTCCTGAATCCCAAACAGTTTGGCCCGAACGAGGATTTATCGAAATATCCGCGGCCGCTGGACGTGGACGTCAACAAATTGACGGCAGAAATGACCGACGGATTGTTTTTGCCGGACGCGAGCGAAATGTACCCCCATGGATTTTCCACCTACGTGCAGGTGGATGGATTGAGCGAACGGCTTGAAGGGAAAACGCGCCCCGGCCATTTTCGTGGAGTGTCGACGGTTGTGCTGAAGTTGCTTGAAATTGTGCAGCCGCATTTTGCCTATTTTGGGCGTAAAGATGCCCAGCAGGTGCGCATCGTACAGCAAATGGTGCGCGATTTGAATTTGAATACGGAAATCGTGGTTTGCCCGATCGTGCGCGAACCGGACGGCTTGGCGATGAGCTCGCGAAATGTTTACTTGAAGGAAGAGGAACGTAGGGCGGCCACAGTGCTGCACAGAGCGCTGCGAGCGGCAGAAAAAGAAGTGAATTCCGGGCAGCGGGATTCTTTGGAGTTGCAGCGGACAGTGCTGCAGGCTATCGGCACCGAACCAAGGGCAAAGGTAGACTACGCGGAAATTGTGGATGCGGAAACATTTGAGCCAGTGGTGCGCATGGCTCGGCGCTGCTACGTAGTCATTGCTGTTTTTCTTGGAAGAACGCGCTTGATCGACAACATGCTGATTGAGCCACTGGGCGACGAACTGCGAGCTGACGTGTAAAGTCGTTGGCCCAACCGAATGCTAACTCAAGCGGAAAGCCGCGCGAGGGTTTCACTCGCGTGGCCCTTGGCTTTCACCTCATCCCAGATTTCTTCAACCTTACCAGTAGGCCCAATCAGAAACGTGCTGCGAACAATCCCTTTGAAAGAGCGGCCCATGAATTTCTTCATGCGCCACACCCCGTAGGATTTAATCATTTTGTGCGTGGGGTCGCCGAGGAGAGAAAAATTAAGCTTTTGCTTGGTTTTGAAATTCTGCAGGGCTTTTTCCGGATCAGCGCTGACCCCGAGCACGACAACATCCTCTTTATCGAATTTTGGTTTTAGATCGCGAAATTCGCAAGCTTCGATGGTGCAGCCCGGCGTGCTGGCTTTTGGATAGAAATAGAGCAGCACGCGCTTGCCTTTGAAATCCTTAAGAGAAACTTGCTTGCCTTCATCGGAGGCAAGCGTGAAGTCTGGGGCTTTATCGCCAATCTTGAGCATAGTGACCTCAGGAAATTGTGTAACCCCGTTAAGATTGTATGCGTATCGCGACTCAATTAATCCGTACTCGGCCGAGGCTTTCAACCTAATTGGACGAAAGCGCTTTTACGAACCGGTAACTGAACTCTACTCCATCATAAAAATCTTCCACGCCAATTCTTTCATCTTTCCCGTGCGCGCGGTGGTCTTCCATATCAAAGAACATGCACGCAATTCCATACGTCGGCATCCCGGCTAACCGCAGATATTTTCCGTCGGTTGCGCCCGTGGACATCGACGCCACCACCGGAAGCCCGGGCCACATGGTTTCCAAAGTCTTCTCCAAAGTCGTCGTTACTTCCGGCAGTATTGGCGACGCGGGAACAGCCACAATGGGTATCAACTTTCCGTCCGCAGTTTTCTGTGGCACCAAGGTGATCTTCACTTTCGGGTCAACCGCTACCCGTTCCAGCGTTTTCCTTACCTCTTCCGGATCCTCACCGGGAAATATCCGGCAATTCACGTTAGCTTTTGCGGTCTGCGGCAGCGCATTCGGCGCGTGCCCACCGGAAAGCATAGTCGCCACACACGTGGTGTGTAACAACGAGTTGTAATACGGGATTGCCGACAGACGCTTGATTGCTCCGGCATCCGGTGGTTGCTTTGCCACATCGTGCAAATCGTCAGCCAATTTTCCCGTTGTCAACGTAGCCGCATTCGCAAAATAGTTTCGCGTGATTTCGCTTATCCTGACGGGAAACGAAAACGACTGAAGCCGAGACAAGGCCGCAGCAAGCTCGTAGATGGCATTCTCCGCACCAGGCACTGAACTGTGGCCACCCGGGTTGGTGGTCTCAAACTGAAAGTCCGCGTACACTTTTTCGCTGGCCTGCAATCCCGCCAACACCCGCTTCCCTTTCAATTTTTCGAACTCGCCGCCATCGAGATTAATGCAATATTCGGCATCAATCCAATCCTTATGTTCCTTCAAGAGCCAGTCAATGCCGTTGTAATCGCCGCCCTCTTCGTCCGCGGTCAACGCCAAGATCAGATCGCGTTCTGGCATAAAGGCTTCGCGCTTCAATCTCATGAACGTCAGGACCAGCAGCGCGTCGCCTTCTTTCATGTCCTGCGTACCACGGCCGTAGAAAAATCCGTCTTTCTCCACAAACTGGAATGGGTCCGTGGTCCAGTCCTCGCGTTTTGCTTCCACCACGTCCAGGTGCCCGATAAACAAGATGGGCTTCTCTTTTCCAGTGCCGCGAAAACGCGCGACCATATTTTTCTTTCGATCGTTCGGTCCCACCACAAGCACGTCCTTCTCTGAAAATCCCGCGGCCCGCAACCGTTTCGCCATGGCCTCCGCAGCCGCCGTTACGCTTCCAACGGAATCGGTGGAATTGATTTCGATCAATTCCTTGAAGATAGCGCGCGCTTCCTGATTGACCTGTTCGCGATTCTGCGCAAACACGCTAAAACTGAACACGAGCAATCCAGCAAACAGCACCAACCAGCGATATTTCACGGGCATTCCACTCTCCTTGAGATTTCTCAGCCTAATCGCAGCAGCCCTCTGCGTCAAATAGCATGTGGTTAGTGGGTTGGTTTCACTCCTACAACTCCGCCGCTGTTAACCCACGTGGCGGTGTAGGATGGCGTTGTACAATCCCGGTTCGAGAACAATTCAGACTCGGGCGCTGTTTGGAGTGCCGATGAGCAACGATTCGAAGTTTCCCGACCCGAAGCTGGCTTGGCACAAGGTCCTTGAGCGGTTGTATCACGAAGACCACATTCTCTACGCGCGCATGAACAACTTCTCGACGGTACAGGCGTTTCTCGCCACCGCGCTGGCATTCACAACTTCCGCCACAACGACGGCCCACAACATCAGCCTGATTGTGACTCTATTCGGCCTGGCGCTTTCGCTATTCTATATTTCACTCGGTTTTCGCGGTGTTCGCGTGATCCAGTTCTGGCGCGCGTACTTGAGATTGTTAGAGTCCATCCCCGGCGTAACTTCCATCGACTCTCACCTGTTTGAATTTTACAGGCTAGGCCACCGGCACGGTCCAGAGGAAGCGGAATTGCCTCTTGCCGAAGGGTTGGGCATAAAAATCAATACGGCCTGGTGGGCTCGCAGATCCGTGCACGATCAATTTCCGTGGTATCTACCGGGCTTCTCGGGGACCATGTTCATCGCGGTAGGAATCCCCATGCTCACGACTTCCTTTTGGATACTGGTGCTCTACGCTTTGTATTATCCACTTGCAGACATGAAATTGTTCGTGCTCGGACTCGCGGGCGGACTGATGACCGTGTTTCTGCTCCATTTTCTTGCGGGACGCCTGATTCCCGCCCCGATTTATGAAGGGCAAACACACCCGGGCTCCGTAGTCGACCCGCAATCGGATAACAATCGGGTCTGAAGCAATATTTTCTATCACTGCCTCGCCTTGCCGGGCTCACTCGAGTTGCTTACACTGATTGAGCTTTTCACGGGAGGCACGCCATGTCTTTTTCTAAGCGTCGATTGCTGCAGTGCGCGGCCGCAGCCGCGTTCTTCGTAAGCGGGATTGCAGTCGGCTCGATTGCCACGCAAAAAGTTTCCGCACTCAACAAGTTTGGGCAGCCCAAAACCGTTGTCCACGTCGTCGCCTATAAGTTCAAGGATGCTACTTCGCTGAACGACCAGCAGGAGGCTATCGCGGGCATCAAGGATATGGCCGCGAAAATTCCCGGCATCAAGAATATTTGGTTGAAGACCGCACGGAATCAGATCCGAGATTTCAGCGGCGTTTATGTAATCGAATTCGTCAGTGCGGAGGCCGCCGCGGACTATGCGGAAAGCCCGCTGCACGAAACGTGGCGCAAAAAATGGGAACAGTTGCGCGAGAACAGCCTTTCCTTTCAGGTTTCCAACTAAACAGCAGGCTACGCTTCGCGTGTGATGCCGAATTTCCGCCGCAAAAAAGAGTCCATCAGAGTGTCGGGCAAAATCCGGCGACCGAAAGAAACCCATCCGGCCAGGGGCGTTACGGGATACCGCGCTTTCGGATGTGGCGCTTCGATCGCCTCTTGAATTACGCGGGCACAATCCTCAGGAGTTGTTTTCGAGCCATCTCGTCCTCTGTTCGCACCTTCCCACGCCCCTGAATAAATCTTTGCGTAGGGTCCATTAGGAGCCGCTTCCACGTAGGGTTGCGCCAGTGCCTTTGCAGTTTGCTGAAAATTTGTGACAATATATCCGGGCTCTATCAAAATTACCTCTACGCCGAAGGGATACATTTCCAGACGCAAGGCATTCGAGAGACCTTCCAGCGCGTGCTTGCTGCTGCTGTAGGCTCCGTAGGTTGGCGGCGAAACCAGGCCCGCCACACTGCTCATCATCAAAATGCGGCCGCATTTTCTTTCGCGCATATGCGGCAACACAGCTTGCGTCACGCGCAGCACACCAAACAGATTCGTCTCGAATTGCTGGCGCAAGTCCTCCAGACGCAAATCTTCCACCACCGCCATGTAGCCAACGCCCGCGTTGTTGATCAGCACATCAATGGCACCGGCTTTCGTCAAAACACTTTGCACCGCGGTTTGTACTGAAGCATCCCCACAAACATCCAACGCAACAGTTTCCAGAGGAAGTTTTTTGGCGGCAGCCAGAAGATCCAGTGCTTGGCGCTTTTGCTCCGAACGCCCGGCGGCAAAGACGCGATAGCCGCGCTCCGCCAATCGTATCGCCGCGGCGCGTCCCAAGCCGTCCGTGCCACCAGTAATCAAGACAACCTTTTGTGAACCGTTCATGGTTTCTCCACAAATGCGCATTCTACGTGCGAACCAGCGAACTAAACAATGTCCTAGAGCAAGGAAGCCGACCGAAGAAGTTTCCGTTTCGCTACTTCGGCACCATCCACGGAAACCAGTACGCTTGGGCAAAAGCTACGATGCTCAACAGGGCGGCCAGCAGGACGCTATGCCAGAACGTGGCGCGCAGGATTTTGCCTTCTTCCCCGATAAGTCCAACAGTGGTTACGCCGACAGCGATATTTTGTGGAGAAATCATCTTTCCCGTAACGGCTCCCGTTGAATTTGTCGCCGCAAGAAGAATCGGACTCAAATTCAATTGATGAGCGGCGGCAACCTGCAGATTCCCGAACAATAAATTGCTGGCGGTGTCGCTGCCGCTTAAGAAGCAAGCCAGCCATCCCAAATAGCTACTGACCAGCGGAAACGCGGGGCCGATCCGGGCGGCCGCCGCGCCCAGCGTGTAAGCCATTCCCGAATAGTTGTAGAGGTAGGCCAGCCCGACGATCACCACTACGGTCAGTCCCGGAAGTCGCAACTGCTTGAACGCCTTTGCCCCGGCGGTGAAAAATACCGGAGGAGAAACCTTAAAGGAGAGTGCAGTGATGATTGTCGCAGCCAACACGGCGGTACCCGGCCCCATAGGCTGAAAGGAGTACAACGCTGCGTAAGATTTTTGATACAGCGTGATCAGCACGCCATTGTGGAGCATGGGGATGGGAACGACAAACTGACCCATCGGCAAAATCTTGAAGTAGGACCACAAAATCATCACTACAGAGAGAATTATCCATGGCAGCCAAGCCGCAAGTGATTGTTGGATCGTTAGCATCGAAGATTTCTGGTGTTGCGAAACGGTTTCTGTGTTGGTGGGACTCCAGAAGCGAAGGAAAGCCACGGTGGCGGCAATCGAAGTAACGGAAGCGATGATGTCTGTCGCGTACGGTCCCCAAAGGTTGGAAACAAGAAACTGCGCGAGGGCAAATGTGATGCCGGCCACGAGAGCGGCCGGCCAAGTGCGCCGCAGACCTTTTCCTTTGGCGACGACCCACACCAGATATGCGGGAAGAATCAGCGAGAGAAACGGAACCTGTCGGCCTACCATGGAGGAAAGTTTGGAAAGGTCGAGGCCGGTCACTCCCGCCAGCGCTACGACGGGAATTCCCAAAGCGCCGAACGCAACAGGGGCCGTGTTTGCAATCAGCGAGACAATCACCGCAAGGCGTGATTGCATACCCATCCCAACCAGAAGGCACGCGGTCAAGGCGACCGGAGCACCAAATCCCGCGCAGCCCTCGAGCAGTGCGCCAAAGCAAAACGCCACCAGAATTGCCTGGATGCATGGATCGCCGGAGGCATGGTCGGCCATCCAGCGCTGTAGCAAGGCAAACTTCCCGGTGTCTTGCGTCAAGTTGTAGAGCCACAACGCGCCAAATACGATCCAAAGGATGGGCCACAGAGCATAGATAAATCCGTAGGCAGAACTCCACAACACGAGAGAAACGGGCATGTGCCAGACAAGTATCGCCAGCAAGGCCGCAGCTCCCAGTCCGCAAGTGGAAGCAAACAGGCCGCTCTTGCGAAGGCCGCCCATCAAAACCAGCAGGAGAATGAGCGGAAGCACGGCAACGAAAGCGGACAATGCGATCGAGTTGAGCGGGTCGAGGGGCTGGGGCCAGATGGCAGCGAAGGAAAGGATCACTGGAACAAACTCGCAAGCAAGGGTTCTTGTGCCGGAATTGTGCGATGAGAAATCTGGCAGCGAGAAGTCATCTTGAATCTTTCACGCGTGAAACGGCTGGGCCGTTCGTGTTTGACTTGTTGGTTTCCGTCAGCGTTGCTTGGGATGATTGGGTCGTTACCGGGCGTTTCGGCCGCTCGTCGACAATGAGCTGAAAAATATCCGGGCGCGAGTAGTGGCCGACCACATCGAGATCGTATTTGCCGCGAATGATCTGAGCCCGATCAATTTCAGCAATGAGGATTGCTTCGTCGTCGAAATTGGGGCCGGCAAGGAAATTGCCGAACGGGTCGATGATGCAACTGCCTCCGCGCGTGACGATCGCATTCGGATCCTTGCCAAAGGCAGTTTCGTAGTCCTGGGGAAAATCACGCCGGCGATTGAACTGATTGCTGGACAATACGAAGCAGCGCCCTTCCACCGCAATGTGGCGAACAGTTGCAAGCCAGGAATCACGCGAGTCCGCAGTGGGCGCACAATAGATTTCGATGCCCTTCGCGTACATCGCCGCCCTCAATAGGGGCAAATAATTTTCCCAGCAGATCACGGCGCCAAGTTTTCCCAACGGCGTGTCGAACACCGGAAGCGTGGAGCCGTCGCCAAATCCCCACACCAGCCGCTCTGAGGCGGTGGGCATGACTTTGCGATGCTTGCCGAGATAGCTGCCATCGGGGGCAAAGAAAAGGACGGAACAGTGAAGCGTGCCGCCATCGCGTTCGACAACGCCAACGACGAGATAGATCTTGTTGTCGCGGGCGACGCGACCCAATTCGTCGGCAGCGGGACCGGGCACATCCACACTGCTTTCCCAATAGCGGCGAAAATCTTCGCGGCCTTTGTCTGTCCGCGCACCCACTACCGCGCCGAAGTCGAGTCCACGGGGATAACCGGAGACAAATGCTTCGGGAAAAACCACTAATTGGGCGCCCTGGTGAGCCGCGTCGCGAGCCAGGGTGTGAACTTTCTTTAGGGTCTTTTCGCGATCGAAGGTGACGGATGCGGCTTGCACAACGGCCACTTTGACGCGGTCTGGTCGCGACCTGGCGTTTGCTGGTTTGGAGTTTAGTCGCTTCATGGTTCAACG
Source organism: Candidatus Acidiferrales bacterium (assembly GCA_963748365.1). GTDB lineage: Bacteria > Acidobacteriota > Terriglobia > Acidiferrales > UBA7541 > Acidiferrum. Next base: position 197,899 of record CAVVJG010000032.1, on the reverse strand, counting down.
GCACAGGTAAAGATTTCGTGCGGGCACTATACACCAAACAGTGGCGTTCGAGCGTGTGTACGAGGATCTGCAAGATCTGTCGCGGTGCCAGCTTGATGAATGCAAATGCAGGCGAGGGGGGTACCCCCCTGTTTTTCGTATCAAGGGGAAACAAAGGAGTTAGGGCAGAAAGCCGGAAGGAACCTAACGCAGAGACGCAGAGTACGCAGAGTCTCGGAGAAGAAGAGTTCTTGAGGGACATGGTTGCCATGCCGCAGGTGGCTTGGTGATCGAAGTCTTCGGGGCGGGAGTTTTGGGGGTGCCCCTCGGGGATCGGGGTAATCCGTAAGTTTCTTGGAGGGCTTTGGTGAGGAATTCGTAGGCGGTCCAGTTCATGAATTGAACCTGGTCGTGCATGCCTTCCTGGGATTTCAGCAGGGTGGCGCAAATGTAGGCGAGAGTAGAAGCGCGTTTGGAGGAGATGCGATTGGCGGCGAGTAGTTAAAAGAGATTGCCGAGGACGTGGTTGATGTCGACTTGGGTGAGGAAATCGCCGGAGGGAGTGGCGAGTTCGGCCGAGAGGTTTTCTTCGGCGGGCGGAGGATCATCGATCGGCAGGGCTGAGGAGTTCATTGTTTTACGGTGGAAGAAGTTCCGCTACCAGCTCGCGGACGAGCTGCGCAATTGCATTTCGTAGATGAAAAGAATGGTTTCCTATTGATGAAGAATATTCCACACCGAAAGGCACGGGAGAACTCGGCTTTTTTCGTCACAAATGACGGGGGCTTTATTTGGAATAGTCTACTTGAGATATCTGAACCCAGAATGCGGAGTTTTTGCATGCCCCATGCAGAAACTATCTGGATGGTTGGAGCGAACGGAAACTGTTTCAGGATGGCGATTGCCTCTGGTAGATATGAAAAGATAAAACCAACACGCAAATGACGCTCTACGATTTAAATTTCTGTGGTCCCGTTGGAGTGGCAGTGGGCACGAGGGACGTACCCACATCGGCGCGCGGCGTTCTTTTTCTTGCGACTGCCGACGGCGGACTGAACTGGTCGCGACTGAGGTCTCCTGTAGGTGCGCCATTCTTCGCTGTTCACCTTACAACATAGCAGTCCGGAGTCTTATCTGCTAGTACAAGACTCTACTCGTTTCGGCTTTCTTGATTCTTCAGGCGACTCCCCCCGAGAAGCTTCGACAATCGATTCTCTTTGACAGGTAAATTCAATTTCTGCTGCCACGTTTCTGACCTGCCCCCCGGATCCGCAGAGTGGATCATACGAGATTCGCAGCCTGTGAGAGATCTCCTTCGTCTGACAAAGCGCGAAGCCAGACGATGCGAGAAGTTGCCGGCATATTCCGCTGGCGTTTGATAGCTCAGCGAACTGTGCGGCCGCTCCTCGTTGTGCTCTTTTTGCCACGCGGCGATCTTCTGCCGCGCGTTCCACAGGTTCTCGAACCAACGCACGTTTAAACATTCGTCGGGCATCTTGTCGTTGAAACTTTCGACGTATCCGTTCTGCTGCGGTTCCCCGGTTGGATGTGCGACAGCGAAAGGTCGACGCCAGGGATTCTGTCGCACCTACGGCGCTTGACAATTTGATATTGCGGTTTCCCACGGCTTACGCCCATGGGCTATCTTCTGCCGCGCCTCTGGCGCTGAGAATGGATGAAATGCGGAGCCGACACTGCAAAGAGCAGAGCCGGCTGGAAGCCGGCGCTACGAAAAGCCAAACCATGAGCACAGTCAAGAGTTACTGTGCCACCAAAAGAAAAAGGCCCTGATCATTGGATCAGGGCCTTTTGAAAAATATCCCGGCGACGACCTACGTTCCCACACAGTTGCCCGTGCAGTATCATCGGCCCGGCGAGGCTTAACTTCCGTGTTCGGGATGGGAACGGGTGTGACCCTCGCGGTATGATCACCGGAAACTCATTGAAGTTTTAAGTCCTCAGTCTTTAGTTTTAAGTAAACCAAAACCGAGAAACGAAAAACCTCGAACTCGTTACCGAAAAATGGTACGCCGCATTTGGGCGGCGATGACAGCAGAAGGTTGGCGTTTACAAGTTCGGCCCGCTAGGTCGAACGTAATGTACTGTGAATCACAAGGCTTGCTTGTGAATCTTACTGGCTGCGTTAAAAGAGACGGTATTCGATTAACGACGGCTTGAGTAAGTTTTATGATTAAGCCGAACGGGCGATTAGTACTGGTCAGCTTAACGCATTACTGCGCTTACACCTCCAGCCTATCAAAGTCGTAGTCTTCGACTGCCCTTCATAGAGATTAATCTCTTGGGAAACCTTATCTTGAGGCGAGCTTCTTGCTTAGATGCATTCAGCAATTATCTCTTCCAGACTTCGCTACCGAGCGGTGCCACTGGCGTGACAGCTCGTACACAAGGGGTCTGTTCATCCCGGTCCTCTCGTACTAGGGACAACTCCTCGCAAGTTTCCTGCGCCCACACCAGATAGGGACCGAACTGTCTCGCGACGTTCTGAACCCAGCTCACGTACCGCTTTAATAGGCGAACAGCCTAACCCTTGGGACCTTCTACAGCCCCAGGATGCGATGAGCCGACATCGAGGTGCCAAACCTAAGCGTCGATGTGAACTCTTGGCTTAGATCAGCCTGTTATCCCCGGCGTACCTTTTATCCGTTGAGCGATGGCCCTTCCACGCGGGACCACCGGATCACTAGATCCAACTTTCGTTCCTGCTCGACTTGTAAGTCTCACAGTCAAACCGGCTTATGCTCTTGCACTCCACAGTGGGTTTCCAATCCACCTGAGCCGATCTTTGAGCGCCTCCGTTACAATTTAGGAGGCGACCGCCCCAGTCAAACTACCCGTCTGGCCGTGTCTCTCCACCCGTCACGGGTGGAAGGTTAGAGCGACAGTTCAATCAGGGTAGTATTTCACTGATGCCTCCCTCCCAGCCGAAACCAGAAGTTCACAGGCTCCTACCTATGCTACGCAGATCGGACCGTTACTCATGACCAGAGTGCAGTTAAGGTGCACGGGGTCTTTCCGTCTAGATGCGGGCATCCGGCGTCTTCACCGGAACCACAAATTCGCCGAGCCGCTTGCCAAGACAGTCGCTCTATCATTCCACCATTCGTGCAGGTCGGAACTTACCCGACAAGGAATTTCGCTACCTTAGGACCGTTATAGTTACGGCCGCCGTTCACCGGGGCTTCAGTTCAGGCCTTTGCCTTGCGGCTAAGCCCTTGCTTTAACCTTCCGGCACCGGGCAGGTGTCACCCCCTATACGTCGTATTCGACTTAGCAGAGAGCTGTGTTTTTGTTAAACAGTTGCAGAGCGCGATTCGCTGCGACCGCTTCGGGCTATAAACCCTACAGCGGTACCCCTTCTCCCGAAGTTACGGGGTTAATGTGCCTAGTTCCTGAGCAAGCGTTCTCTCGAGCGCCTGTGGATATTCACCTCGTCTACCTGTGTCGGTTTGTGGTACGGGCACCTGGCCAACTCCTTAGAGGTTTTTCCTGGCAGCGTGAAATCAGAAACTTTATGACCTAACGGTCTCGTCCCCAGTCTCACCGTTGAATGCCCCCGCGGATTTGCCTACGGGAACCGGCTTACACTGAGCAACCAGCATGTCCATCAGCTGGATTCCTTATCCTTCTGCGTCACCCCATCGTCAAACGTCGCCAGGCGGGACAGGAATATTAACCTGTTGTCCATCAGCTACGCCTTTCGGCCTCACCTTAGGACCCGCCTAACCCTGAGCGGATTAACCTTCCTCAGGAAACCTTAGACTTTCGGCGACACGAGTTCTCATCGTGTTTATCGCTACTTATGCCGGCAGGGTCTCTTGTGTGGCATTCAGTAGTCCTCTCGGTCTACCTTTACACCCCACGCAATGCTCCCCTACCAAATGTACAAAGTACAATTTCGCAGCTTCGGTCGTATACTTGAGCCCCGTTGGATTGTTGGTGCATATCCGCTTGACCAGTGAGCTGTTACGCTTTCTTTAAAGGATGGCTGCTTCTAAGCCAACCTCCTGGCTGTCTGAGCGAATACACTTCCTTTACCACTTAGTATACAGTTAGGGACCTTAGCTGGCGATCTGGGCTGTTTCCCTTTTGACCACGAAGCTTATCCCTCGTAGTCTCACTCCCACATATTTGTCTATGGCATTCGAAGTTTGATTGGATTCGGTAACCTGAGTTGGTCCCTAGTCCATTCAGAGCTCTACCACCACAGCAATTCATGTAAGGCTGTCCCTAAAGACATTTCGGGGAGAACGAGCTATCACGGAATTTGATTAGCCTTTCACCCCTACCCTCAGCTCATCAGAGCGATTTTCAACTCACACCTGTTCGGTCCTCCAGTTGCGGTTAAGCAACCTTCAACCTGGCCAAGGGTAGATCATCCCGCTTCGCGTCTATTCCTACGTACTTGTCGCCCTATTAGGACTCGCTTTCGCTACGGCTCGCTTGCGCTTAACCTTGCACGTAAGAATAACTAGCCGGCTCATTAAGCAAGAGGCACGCCGTCAGGCTTTCACAGACCGAAGTCTATGCATGGCCCTCCGACTGCTTGTAAGCATACGGTTTCAGGTTCTATTTCACTCCCCTCGCAGGGGTGCTTTTCGCCTTTCCCTCACGGTACTGGTTCACTATCGGTCGCTAGAGAGTATTTAGCCTTGGAGAGTGGTCTCCCCAGTTTCCCACGAGATTTCACGTGTCTCGTGGTACTCAGGATGCCGCTTCGAGTCCGGTCCATTTTCCGCTACGTGACTGTCACACGCTACGGTCCCGCTTTCCATCGGGTTCGCGTAATGTCCGGATTGGTAACTCTACTTATGCGGTCCTACAACCCCCATTTGTAAACAAATGGGTTTGGGCTTTTCCGATTTCGCTCGCCGCTACTTTCGGAATCTCTGTGATTTATTTTCCTTCAGGTACTGAGATGGTTCACTTCCCTGAGTTAGCTCATACCGGCCTATATATTCAGCCGGCTGTAACGAGAGTTCATCTCGTCGGGTTTCCCCATTCGGAAATCCCCGGATCAAAGCCTGCTTGCGGCTCCCCGAGGCTTATCGCAGCTTGCCACGTCCTTCATCGCCTTCTAGCGCCAAGGCATCCACCGTACGCTCTTAGTAGCTTAATCATAAAACCTACTCAATACGTCGTTGCTGATAGTGATTCGAAAAACTCGCGTTGATCGAAACTCTTTGCAGTGGCTAAACTGCAAATTTCTTCAGTACGTTCGCCCTGTTTGTTGCAGATCCATTATTCCGTGGTCCGCTTACGCGGCGCCGGGACTGTCGACTCTGCCTTCCCCAGGTGCATGAATAAGTTCGCCTTGTTATCCACAGTACTGCTCAACATCTCGAGCAGAACTTGTAATCACTCCCACCATCTCTTCCCCAGACGGACCGTAATCCGTCCAAAGTTTCGGCGGGAATGTGCCAACCTTTCTGTTGTCAAAGATCGTGTGCCCCGATTCCATCGAGGGCCGCAACTTGCGTTGCAGCATCCTCCTTACGGAGGACCTGGGCTATTTTCAGCAACAGTAACCGCTAAAAAGTCGCCCTAAAAAGCAAAAACCCGGCGCCGAGCGCCGGGTACAGCCGCTAGTCATAAGCGGCTCCACGCGAAGCTCAAACGTAAATCATCCTGTGCTGATAAGGCTCCTCACTATAGGATCTTCTCCTGGGAGTACCTCAGACCCGACTGTGAATCCCCTGCACGGCCAAGCACTATGAGGTAGTGCCGAACCATCTGTAATCTTACTAGAACAAGAAAATAAGTCAAGGCCTTGAAAAAACTTTTTTCGGCGGTTATCCACATGCCTGTGGACGTTGTGGGAAACCGAAATTCTCATGGAGGGGGCTCTCAGCGAAGGAGAAAGGAGTGGGAAACATTCAGCACGGGGCAGGTAGAGCGCGGCTGCCCCGCGGAATTTCCTGAATGACGAGCGGCTACTTGACCTGCAAAGACTCGATGTAGCCGATGATGTTGCTGACGCGCTGCTGAACGACAGAATCATGATACTTGTCGAGAGAGCGGAACAGTGGACCCCAGACTGGCATGTCTGCGGAACCGTGCGAGGAGAGTTCGCTACCAAAATTCAAAACACTAGCAACTTTGGCGGCTGGGAATTTCCCATCGTGTTTCCTGGTCAACTGAGTCAAATCGGTGGGGGCAGATTTCATAGCAGTTGCCGCCGGACCGTTGCCTTTAGCGTCCGCACCGTGGCACGGAGCGCAATACTGATTGAACATATCTTTACCGGAAGCCGCACTGGTCGGCTGAATCGGAGCCTTCTTTACGACGGGTGCGGTTGCGGCCTTTTCTTGAGCCAAGCAAACCGTCGTCGCAACGAGCAGAGTGCCGAGCATCAGTAAGACTTTTTTAAACATGGATTCCTCCCTTTAAAGGTGGGATAGATTCGCGGTGAACTCAGGAGAATCCTCTACCCTTTGATCCCTGCGATGGTTATACCACTTTTGTGGGGAAGGGCGCTGTGACGTGCGTAACGCTTGCGACACAGAAAAGAAGGGAGGTTGGCGGAGGTAACCAAGCAGACAAAAAGCCATCAAACTGTGGCTTGTGTCGTTTCGTGGAGTAAATAAGAAAGACAAACCGAGAGCAAAAGACAAGTGCTCTCGCCTGCTCGCCTCGCCTTGACATGGTGACAGTGCGAGCCTACACTATGGAGTTTTTAGATGACCCCCAAGAACTATATGGGGGAGGGTGAACATGGATAAGAAGCGTTTGGAGTACTACAAGAAAAAATTGCTGACGCGCCGCGATGAATTGGTGAAGACCATCACGCGGACGGAAGAAGAAGGGCGTCAGGCCGACGACGATCCGACGGTGGATTTGGCGGACAAAGCAGCGAACTCCTATACCAAGGAGTTTTTATTCGGGCAAACCAGCACGGATCGGAACATGCTGCATCAGATTGACGAGGCGCTGAAGCGAATTCGAAATGAGGAATTCGGGCAATGTATGAGCTGCCAGGAAGAAATGCAGCAGAAGCGGCTGGAAGCAGTACCCTGGGCCAAGCACTGCATCTCCTGCCAGGAAAAGATGGAACAGGGACTGTTGTAGAATCCACCAACAAATTAGTTACCGGTACGATAAATAACTAATGCATGTTAGGCAGGGTAGGGGTGTATCCGTTTCTTCATGCCACTGCAACTATACAGGGAACCGCTGCTGCGCCTGTGGCGGAGCGCTTCTGGCGCACTTGCGAGTGTATTTTTTCCGGGTGATTGCCGGCTGTGCGAACAATTGTTGACCAACGCGTCTCGACTTCTGATCTGCGAGAAATGCCTGGCGAGTTTCGCGGTAATTCAGGGACCGATTTGCCAATTGTGCGGCCAGCCTGATGCAATGAGGGGTGGAACTCCAGAAGCGACTGCGGTATGCCTGGCGTGCCAAGAACAAACGCATAAGTTTCACGTGGCGCGAAGTTTCGGTATATACGAGGGCGCGTTGGCTCGGGCAGTCGTCCTGCTGAAGTTTGAGCGGATCGAGCCATTGGGCGAATGGTTTGCCAAGCAGCTGGAGAGCATTGTGCTCGCGAACGCGGAGTGCCTGGATGCCGACGTAGTGGTGCCAGTCCCTCTCCACCGAAATAGACAGAAAGAACGCGGATTCAACCAAGTAGAACTGTTCGCACGACCCCTGGCGCGACGGCTGGGAGTTCCCTTTCGGCCTATTTTGTTGATGAGAACAAGGCCGCGTCCGGAGAAGCACTTGCTGCATTATGAAGAGAGGTGGGAAGCGGTACGTGGCGCTTTTGCTATGAAACGGGAGGGTCGGGTTGACAATTTACGAGTCTTGCTGCTAGATGATGTAATGACCACGGGAGCAACGCTGGATGCCTGTGCGAAGGCGTTGCCTGAAGCAGGAGCAAGCTCGGTCCTAGGACTAACCGTGGCTCGAGCTGTTGGTGCGGTTGGACCCGAAGTAGTCAGGTTTTGAACGGATGGGTGCGCGGTGAGCGCAAGAAGGCCAGAGGCGATTGATCCCCGGGGGCGACGTTCCCCCGAAGTGGGCGGCGCGCTTGTGCCTAACGCTTCGGGGCTGGCTGGCGGACGTCACTTACCTGTAGTAGCTCCCCGGCGTGCTTCGTTGATGCAAGAACCCGTGCTGGTGCTGAATGCCACGTACGAGCCAATTAATGTGACTGCGGTGCGCCGGGCGATGGTGCTGTTGCTTAAGGGCGTGGCGCAGGCGGAAGAGATGCACAACGCAGAAGTGCACTCCGCGGCACATTCCCACAAAGTTCCTTCGGTAATTCGGCTGCTGGCGTACCGTCACATTCCGCAACAAAGCCGCGCGCTATCGCGCAAAAACATTCTGCTGCGAGACAGAAACACCTGCCAATTCTGCGGGCGAATCTTTCCAAGTTCGGAACTGACTTTGGATCACGTGATGCCGCGCTCTCGCGGGGGGCGATCGTCCTGGGAGAATCTGGTGGCTTGCTGCTATCGCTGCAATAACAACAAGGGCGATCGCACGCCGGAAGAAGCAGGATTGAAACTGGCGCGGAGGCCGCGGCCGTTTACGCTACACACTTCGCGTCAACTAATGCGCTTGATTGGCCATCGTGACGAGCGGTGGCGTAAGTATTTGTTTTACTGAAACTTATTTTCTTACCGGACTGTAAATTTCTATTCACAAAGATTTCTGTTACCGGGGGAAACCTTTTTTGCGCGGCAGCATCTAATGTTTCAATACCACTTCGAGGACACACCCCGGGAGGCAGCTAGGGTAAACACCTTAGCTGCTTCTCTCCCTTTCAGGCCGAAGCTTTAGAGATAAACGTGATCAGTCTTTAACGGAATTCCTTGCAGTATCGACCGGGAAACTTTCCAGTGCGGAAGCTTCATCCGGAAATTCCGGAAATACCTGACAGAGCTGCGTGACTTTGAAGATCTGTTCGATTCTGGGGGCCAACCCCACAACCTTCATTGCACCACCGCTTTTAACGACGGTCAAATAATTGCCAACCAGTTCGCCAACCCCGGTGCTGTCGAGATAATCGAGAGCAGTCAGGTTCAACACAATATTCTTGTGTCCCTTTTTTACCAGGCCGTGGATGGCATCGCGAAAAGCCTGAGATTCGTAGGAAGTGAGCCGCCCTTTTACATCAACCAGAGAAACCTTGTTTTGCTGCCGGATCCGAACTGAAAAAGTCAATCGAGCCACCCTTTTCGAAGTAGAAAAGATTGTTTGGGCGGATTACAGGATGACAAGTCGATGAAGGATTAGCAATGGGGTATCTGCCGGACGCTGAATAACTACTGGCGCATAACCACGCGAATACCGCGGCGCCAACTCTCCGCAACACCGATACGGATGATTTCGATTTCGGGGGAGAGGTAGCGTAAAAGTGCGTCCGTGGAAGGATGAAAATGGAGTGCGGGTGAAATTATGTAAACAATGGGCGGAGCAGATTGCAGAGTAATTCCGGTGAAATAGCCGTAGTGGGCGAAATCGCCGGCCTGCTGGTGTTGCCGGATGCGCGACCAGTAATCCGCAGCTTGGAGAGGGAGATCCACATTTTCCGAGGCTTTCAATTCAATAATGGCAAGGCGGCCGAAGCGCGTGACGGTGAGAAGATCCAGGATTCCACGTTGCCCGGCAGATTGCGCAAACACCTGCTCGTACCAAAGATCCGGGTGCAGATTCAGGTCCACCCGGCTGAGATCCCGGCCGACCGGAGTTTGCAACCAGCGTTCCGGCTGACCGCGTTACAAGGGATGACGGGAATCACTGGCCAGTGGATTGCGAAAATTCTGCAGGTTGAGGATCAATTGCCTGAGAGGCAATTCCGAGCGCGCCCCCAATTCTGGCCACATGCCGTGTACATCAAAAAAGATGCGGTCGTCTTGCCAGCGTCCAAAAACCAATCCGCGAAAACGGAGGAAGACTTCCCTGGTTTGTACGGAAGCGTGAGTCGTTATTAAATCAGGAGCAAGTGCAACGATGGGAGCGACGGCGTCCTTAGCGCGATCAAAAAGCATCTGGGTTTCTCGACGAGGCACCAGCCAGGAGTTGATGTTCCCACTGGAACAAGGATCTGCTTTTTCCAGTTTTTCACTGATGGGATCGAGTTCAAAGACAAATACCGGGCATCGCGGGCCAAGAGCGGCGAGCCGACGGGCAAGCGCGGCAGATTTTCCTTTTGGTAAGATGAGGCGAAGCGCCGAGATATTGGCGCCGCCGGCGACCTGGCGAGCACGGTCCACCCACAAGAGCGCGCAGGTCAAACTGCTTTCCACGGTGTCAGGCGATTCCGAGTTCTGGACCGCGAGGAAGGCACATGAAATGGCGCCGCGCCGCATGATGCCCCGCGTGTACATTCGCGAGAGGGAATGTTTGAGGTCAGAGGAAGTGGATATCTTTTCTACTGCGTCGTCGGGAAATTGTTCGGCCAAGATGCGGCGCAGTCGATCGCAAAACTCTTCGCGGGAAATTTTCCTGGCGGCGGGGACAAAATCGAGGCGCACCATTTCAAGGCGTTCCGGCTTGGCACGCCCAAAACGCTCCACGGCAAGTGCGAGGCGAGCCTCGGTGTGATCGGCGATGGCCAGGACGCGACGGGTAACGTTGCAGTTATCCGCCCACAGATGTAACAAGGGCTTGGCCTCTTCGCCGCGGACCTCCCAGGAAAGTGGCGTGGAAGCGGTGATGCGGCTGCCATTTTCGCGAATTTCAATGGTGGCGCCGGCAAGAAAGTCCTGCAGGCTGGCGTGCAGTTCCTGGGCAAGCTCCATACATGCATTGTAAACTAACTAATGCGTTAATATATGTTATTTTCTCGGCGAAAGTAATAGATGCGTAACGCGAAGGACTGGCTGCTGCATATTCCAGGAAGGGGGCACGCGATCGAAGGAAACATCGAATTTGCGTTCCTGGCCCGGGCCAAGGGGTAAGGCGGGTGAGCCCAGGATCCCACGAGTCTCGCGGAGGGCAATTTGATCCATCTGGTCTGCAAATTGAATGGTGAGATCGAGTGCGATAACGGTTTGCGGCCCGTTATTGACAATGGTGCCGCTGAGGATAGTGACCTCCTGGTGGAGAAAATTTTCCGCGCGGCTGAGCGCGACGTCTTTCACATGAATGTTGGCGAGATATTCCGTTTCGGCCGAATTCATCTTGATTTTGATGGTTGCTTCGTTGGCCGTTGAATCATTCGGAGAGGGGGTGTGAAAAAGAAACCAAGCACTAGCACAAATGGCAATAACCACGATGGCGCCAAGAACGACCGTAATGAAAGGACGCTTCTGCTGAATATCCGGCGCATCAAGAATAGGGTCGGTTTCGGGCATAACCATTCATTGGTAATACAACGAGAAACGTGCGGTTCTAATTCCTTCAGCGACCGACGGTCAAACGCAACGCCAAAGGTTCCGGAAGCTTGGCGCTGCGCATGCGTTCCTGAACTTTTTCGATATCGTAGGGAACGCGCCAGAATTCGACGATGCCATGATCGAGATCGGCAATGGCAAATCCGGCGCGGGGATCACCGTCGCGCGGCTGGCCGACGGAGCCAGGATTGAGAAGATAGCGCTTGTCGGGCTCAATGCGAAGAGCACTGCGTTGTTCGCCGTCGCGGGGGTGGAGCTGTAAGACTTCGAGCAAATTATCCTGATAGGAAAAGCCGCCCTGATGATGGGTGTGGCCGTAGAAGGTAACGGGCAAAGTGGAATCAAGGAGCCCTTCCAAAGCCTGGGATGGAGTAAACACATATTCATCTTCATCCTGGAACGCGCCATGCACAAGTACCACGCCATCCGATTCGCGCGGACCCTGGGGGAGTGCCGCGAGCCAATCGAGATTCTCGTTGGAGAGTTGTGAGCGGCTCCAGTTTACGGCGGCCTTGGCGACCGGATTGAAATCATCGGTGGCCATCAAATCTGTAACAGCTTTGTCATGATTGCCGCGTATGGTGGTGGCGCCAAGTTCGCGGATACGAGAAGTAACTTCGTTGGGATCCGGGCCGTAGCCCACGACATCGCCCAGACACACCACACGTTCCCAGCTTCCCTTGGCGGCAGCAAGCGCCGCTTCCAGAGCCGTCAGATTTGCGTGGATATCACTAAGAACCAACAGTCGCATGCTACGTGTCCGAACCGTATTCAGGAGTATAGATGAAGCGGGAAAGGTTGCATAAGACAAAGTGGGGGGAGGTCCAGGGGGTTACCAGGAGAAAATATTTACAAATAAAAAGCCGAAATGGCGCGAAACATTCGAGGGGTGGTACTCGTCTATATGTTTGCAGCCGAAGTTTGGGCTGGACTGGGATGGTAAGAGATTGGATAGAAAAAACCCCGCGGTAGCAGCCGCGGGGTCATGACACACAGTCTTTCCGGCTCGAAGACCAGGAAGAAGAGGTGCCCTTCCACGTGAGGCTACTCTTCCCCGTACCTGTGTGTCAACTGCCCCTTTCCACTGCAGTCCTGGCTGACTCGCTCATCGAAAGGAAATGACACACATGGCAAGTAAATCGTTGGTCCGCAGCATGGTTCTTCTGGCCGCAGTGGCAATCTCCGTTCCGGCTTTTGCGAAACCGGTGTCCAAGAATATTCCCATCAATCACAACGTTCAGATAGGGAAAAGCGATGTGAAGGCGGGAGAATACCGGTTCCTGATTGATGGCAATCATCTGACGATCCAGAATGGCAAAAAGGTAGTTGCAGAGGCCGATGGACGTTGGGAAGATCGCGACAAGAAATCGGACTATACGGAGATTCTTTCCAATTCGGAAGGCAAGGTTCTGGAACTTCGCTTTGCAGGGCAAAAGAGCGCATTCGTTCTGGCTCAGTAAAGGGAGACAAACCAACCGTGACTGATCGAACCCGAGGGAAGCTGTGTTAATGATTGCAACTTCCCTCTCTCCATCAGCAGTTTCAGTTGGGCGGTTCCACAGGCAATCCTTCAAGACCTTTAGACTAGCGAATCAACATGCAATCGCCATAGCTGTAGAAGCGATATTTTTGTCCTACGGCGTGCCGGTAGGCTGCCAGAATATTTTCTCTTCCTGCCAGTGACGATACCAGGGCCAGGAGGGTCGATTTCGGCAGATGAAAATTTGTGAGCAGCGTGTCTACCACACGGAAGGAATATCCCGGCGTGATGAAAATGGTGGCTTCGGCCCTGCCAGAAGAAACTACAGATTCTGCACCTGATTGTGCTGACCTAGTAGCGGCATCTTCCATTGCGCGAACAACCGTGGTGCCAATTGCGAGAATCGGCCGCCCCGATTTTTTCGCCTGGTTGATTTTATTTGCGGCGTCCACGCCAATTTCGTAAGACTCTGAATGTATTTTGTGTTCCTCAAGGGTCTCCGTATGGATCGGTTGAAAGGTACCTAATCCCACATCCAAAGTAAGTTCGCAGATTTCGCAGCCACGCGCACGAATGGCCTGCAATATTTCTGGGGTGAAGTGAAGGCCCGCGGTGGGAGCTGCGACCGCGCCGGGATTTTGAGCAAAAACCGTTTGGTAGCGTTCACGATCGGAAGTCTCGTCGGGGCGGTCGATGTAGGGTGGCAAAGGGATATGCCCCAACTCTTGAATGGAATCGCTAACGCTTTGTTGAGAGTACGAAACGAATTGCAGGGTACGAATTCCCAATTCGCCGCGTGCCAGGATCTCCGCTTCCAGTTCGTCTTCTCCGAATAGTATTCGTTCTCCTACTGGCAATTTTCTGCCGGGCCGTACCAGCGCCTCCCAAATGTCGCCATCCATCCTTCGCGTAAGAAAGATTTCAACCTGGCCGTGGAGATGTTCGGCGCGGGTTGCTCGAGAAGGTTGTTGGGAAAATACGCCAACCCGCCGCCCGAAAAGCCGCGCGGGTAAGACGCGCGCATTGTTCAGAACCAATAATTCATCACCACGCAACAATTCCGGCAACTCGAGGAAGGAGCGGTCCTCGTACGCTCCACTCTCGCGGTGAAGCAAAAGAAGACGGGAAAGATCGCGGCGTTCCAAGGGACGCTGGGCAATTGACTCGGAAGGCAATACGTAGTCGAAATCGTCAACACGCATTGAGTCTAACTATAACAAAGCGGAGGGAAAGATGGGCTAATTGCAATGGGAATGGAAGATTCAGAGAGAAAACAGGGATACATTGGCTGGTACAAAAACAATGTATGTATATGATTTCACAATAGTTAAATAAGATTTATTGCAGCACCAGAAATACATTGACATTAATACACTCATATTTTATGATGTATAAAATATCAGCATGAAGGAGATAATTCATGAGAACATCACTAAGCCGTTTTGAACCCTTTCGCGGGACTTCCCTTCCGGAACAACTGAATCGCCTCTTTACCGAGGCCTGGGAGCGTAACGCGCAGGATGCCAGTCTGACCACTTGGGCTCCGGCCGTCGACATTTACGAGACGGAACAGGAGTTGGTGGTCAAGGCAGACATCCCCGATATCAAACCAGAGGAGCTCGACATTCGTGTCGAGAACAACATCCTCACGATCCGTGGCGAGCGCAAGTTTGAGAAGCAAGTGAGCGAAGACAATTATCTGCGCGTAGAGCGCACCTATGGCTCGTTTGCCCGCAGCTTCTCTCTGGCGACCACGGTGAACAGCGAGGCGATCAAAGCCGATTACAGCAACGGCGTATTGACGCTGAGCATTCCGAAACGTGAGGAAGCCAAGCCGAAGCAGATCAAGGTGAACGTGGAAGCGCTGGCGAAGGCGGCAGCCGCTGGCCGATAAGGAAAAGGCGGAACGGCGAAACGCCGTGGGATAGGATAAGGGGCTGGCGCCGAGCTGGCCCCTTTTTTTGAGGAAATGACCGTGAGAGCGTGAGGGAAATATGTTGAATTTCGACAGAATGACCGTGAAGGCCCAAGAGGCCATTCGACAGGCACAGGAAATTGCGGCGAGCCATGAGAACCAGGCGGTTGAGCCGGTGCATCTGTTGTCCGCCCTGATTCAGCAGGCCGATGGAGTGGTGCCGCCACTGCTGGCGCGCCTGGGAATTAGGGCGGAATCGCTGGCGCAAGAGATTGCGCGAGAAATTGCGCGATTGCCCAAGGTGCAGGGTTTCGCCCAGCAGAATATGAGCCGCGCATTGAATGACGTGCTGGAGCGGTCTTTCAAAGAAGCTACGAACTTCAAGGATGAGTATGTTTCGGCCGAACATCTGTTTCTGTCGATTGCCGGTGAGGATCGCGATCCCGCAGGGCGATTGTTGAAAAAGAATGGCGCCTCGCACGAAGCGATTCTGCAGGCCCTAGCGGGAGTGCGCGGAAGCCAGCGAGTGACTTCGCAGAATCCTGAAGCTACGTATGCTTCGCTGGAAAAATATGCGCGCGATCTAACGGACCTGGCGAGACGTTCGAAGCTCGACCCGGTGATTGGACGCGACGAAGAGATTCGCCGGGTAATGCAGATTCTGGCGCGGCGCACAAAAAACAATCCGGTGTTGATTGGTGAACCGGGTGTGGGCAAAACGGCAATTGTTGAAGGACTGGCACAACGAATTATTTCCGGTGATGTGCCCGACGTGCTGAAAACCAAAAAACTGGTGGCGCTGGATTTGGCGGCACTGGTGGCGGGAGCAAAATATCGGGGAGAGTTCGAAGACCGGCTGAAGGCAGTGTTGAAGGAAATATCGGAGGCTGAAGGACAGGTCATTCTGTTCATCGATGAGTTGCACACATTGGTTGGAGCGGGCGCCGCGGAAGGGGCCATGGATGCTTCCAACATGCTGAAGCCGGCGCTGGCTCGCGGAGAACTGCGAGCGATTGGCGCCACAACGTTGAACGAATACAAGAAATATATCGAGAAGGACCCGGCGCTGGAACGCCGCTTCCAGCCGGTGCTGGTAAACGAGCCCACGGTGGAAGATACCATCGCAATTCTGCGCGGCTTGAAGGATCGTTACGAAGTACATCACGGAGTGCGCATTAAGGACGCGGCCATCCTTGCAGCGGCTACGCTTTCGCATCGGTATATTTCCGACCGTTTTCTGCCGGACAAGGCCATTGACCTGATTGACGAGGCGGCGGCGAGTTTGCGCATGCAGATTGATTCGCTGCCAACGGAAATTGATGAGATTGAGCGGCGGATTCTACAGCTTGAGATTGAGCGCCAGTCACTATTGAAAGAATCTGAGGCGCATTCCGTGGAGCGGCGCACCCAGCTGGAAAAGGAGTTAGCGCGGCTGCGCGAAGACTCCAGTGGGCGAAAGGCTCGCTGGCAATCGGAGAAGGAAGCGATATCCAAAGTTCGCAAGTTGAAGGAGCAGATCGAACAGCTCAAAGCCGAAGAGCAACGCTACGAGCGGGCCGGGGAGCTGGCCAAGGTTGCCGAAATTCGCTACGGAAAGATTGCGCAAGTTGAACAGGAAATGAAATCGGCCCAGGAACGCTTCAACTCGATGCAAACCGGCGCCCGGATGTTGAAAGAAGAGGTCGACGAAGAGGACATTGCCAAGCTTGTGGCGAAGTGGACAGGCATACCTGTAGGGCGATTGCTGGAAGGCGAAGCGCAGAAGCTGGTGCACATGGAAGAGCGTTTGCGCCAGCGCGTCGTTGGCCAGGAAGATGCACTGGCACGAGTAGCGAATGCAGTACGGCGAAGCCGAGCGGGACTGTCGGATACAAAACGCCCGATCGGTTCGTTTATATTCCTTGGGCCAACGGGCGTGGGGAAAACCGAACTGGCGCGAGCGCTGGCGGAATTCCTGTTCGACGACGAAAAGCTGATGATCCGCATCGACATGTCCGAGTACATGGAAAAGCATACGGTGTCGCGGCTGATCGGCGCGCCTCCGGGCTATGTGGGGTATGAGGAAGGTGGACAGTTAACGGAGCAGGTGCGGCGTCACCCGTATTCGGTGGTGCTGTTTGACGAAATCGAGAAGGGGCATCCAGATGTGTTTAACGTGCTGCTGCAGATTCTGGAAGACGGGCGTTTGACGGATGGCAAAGGCCGCACAGTGGATTTCCGGAATACGGTGCTGGTGATGACCAGCAACGTTGGTTCGACGGCAATCTTTGAATTGTCGAGCAAGGATCCGGAAAAGGCGCGCAAAGAAGCGATGGAAGCGCTGCGTGCATCGTTCCGACCGGAGTTCATCAACCGCATCGATGAAATCGTAATTTTTAATCCGCTGGGCAAGGAACAGCTTGAACGCATTGTGGTGCTGTTGCTGAAGAGCGTGGAACATCTGCTGGAGGAGCGCAAGATCACTCTGGAGTTGACGCCGGCGGCGAATGCGCTGCTGCTCAGTGAAGGATACGATCCTGCGTATGGGGCGCGTCCTTTGCGCCGGACAATTCAGCGGATGATTCAGGATCCGCTGGCGATGCAGATCCTGGAGGGGAGGATCTTGCCGGGCGATCACATTCGAGTGGATCGCGATGGCAAGAAGGACGTGATGAAGTTCGAGCGCGTGCTGGCGAAGGCGCCAGCGGCTGCGGCAAAAAGCTAAACGAGTACGAACGAGTTTGACCCAGCATCCATCCAAAGTTCATGCGCAAGGTGGCAGGATGGGTGCTGCGCTGTGGCGTAACTTGCTAGCCATCGATCGTGCCTAGCGTCCAAACTCTAATCCTAAATGCAGCGGGCAAGAGGGTCTTGCGGCTATGAAAATCATACTTGCAGTTCTATTTGTGCTCCTGGCGATTCCAGCTAACGGACAGAGCGCGAAGCCAGCGACGTTGCGGAGCATTCTGCTGGAGCAGTTGCGAACAACGCATGGCGATAAGGACTGGTTCGTTCCCATCAATGTGGCCGTGGCGGGACTGAGCGCGGAACAAGCCAAATGGAAAGATTCCAGCGGGAATCACTCCGTTGGACAACTCGCCTATCACCTACTGTTCTGGAACGAGCGGGAACTGGCTAAATTCAAGGACGAGCCGGAAAAGAAATTCAGCGGCAACAATGAAGAGACTTTCAACGACTTTGGCAGCAAAACGTGGAATGACACGGTCAAGAAGCTCGATCAGGTAATGTCCGAAATAGAGAAGTTTGTCGAAACTGCGGATGAACAGAAGTTGCAGGCCTATGCTTCGGAGATCGCACATATCGGCACGCACAATGCTTACCACGTTGGACAAATTGTGGTGATTCGCAGGTTGCAGGGAGCCTGGAATCCCGAGAACGGCGTGAAATAACTGGTTACCAGGCGAGGAGCCGACGCACCAACGAAGAAAAATGGGTCGGCTTGACGCTCTGCTGACTGGGACCTAGACTGAAATTTCTGCCGCCTTACGATTCGGTGGGTCTGCACACGAGGGAAAGACGATGAAGATTTTGCGCACGGGTGCATTGTTGATAGTGATGAGCGTGCTGCTGGTGTTGGCCGGTGGAGCGATTGGGGGGCGCGGCGGGTTGCAGATCGC
This sequence comes from Candidatus Acidiferrales bacterium, assembly GCA_963748365.1. Classification (GTDB taxonomy): domain Bacteria; phylum Acidobacteriota; class Terriglobia; order Acidiferrales; family UBA7541; genus Acidiferrum. The sequence goes on along the minus strand of CAVVJG010000032.1, from coordinate 179,548 downwards.
CCTGGCGATTGCCGTGGTCATGAATTTCGTTTCGTACTTTTTCTCGGACAAGATCGCGTTGAAATCGAGTGGAGCGCAGCCGGTCAGCCGGGAAGAGCTTCCGCGGTTGTATCAAGTGATGGAGCGGCTGGCGGCAAAAGCAAATATTCCGGTGCCGAAGCTGTATGTGGTGCCAGACGCGGCACCGAATGCATTCGCGACGGGACGGAGCCCGAAACATGCGTCGGTGGCAGTGACACAGGGACTGCTGCAAATCATGAATGATGACGAGCTGGAAGGCGTGATCGCGCACGAGCTTTCGCACGTGCGGAACTACGACATCCTGACCAGTTCGATCGCTGCGACGATTGCTGGCGCGATCACCTACATGGCGCAGATGGGCAAGTGGGCGATGATTTTTGGTGGCATGGGTGGCGGAAACCGGGATGACGAGCGCGGTGGCGGCGGACTGTCGGCATTGTTAATGATTTTCCTAGCTCCATTCGCGGCGCTGTTGTTGCAGCTATTTCTTTCGCGCACGCGGGAGTATGCCGCAGACGAGACGGGCGTAAAGATGGTGGGCGACGCCCAAGGACTGATCAGTGCGTTGCAGAAGTTGGGAGCATACAACAAGCGGATACCAACGTCCGCGATTTCGCCTTCTACTTCTTCCCTGTGTATTGTGAAGCCGTTTTTCGGACAGGGAACGCTTTCTTCCTTGTTCAGTACGCATCCGCCCCTTGAGGACCGGATCGCCGTGCTGCGGCAGATGCCGCTGCACTAGGTAACGGAGAGTGCAAAGTACGTTCACGCTGCGGTAAACATTTCCGAATAAAAGAGGCATTGGTTGCAATGCCACCAAGTCAAATAATCTTTAACCTGTTTTGAATCAATAAATTACAAAACCACCAGCCGGCGCCGCACTTTGGCTTACGAAATGCACCATACCCGGCTAGCATTTTGGTTCTGAAGACTAGGGACTGAGGGCGGTTTGTATGACTTGTCGCGACACTATCCATTTGATTTGCATGTACTTAGAAGGCAAACTTTCGCCCGGCGTGCAAAGCGAGATTGAACGTCACCTCCACGCCTGCGGTGATTGCCGACTGGTCTTGAACGCTGCCACCACGACACTAGATCGCTATTTTGGCGCCAATCGCGCGGCGGCCGATCCCAAGGCTGCTTAGGTCATTCCGTAAGTCCTTTTTTTTCAAAAACTTTTAACTGCTCAATCCGCAAGCCTACCACTCTGTGTGTGGTCGTAATTCCTCGGGGTAATGCAGTTTCAACTAAAGTGAATACTTGAAAAAATTACCGCAGTAGGACTATGAATGTAATCCTTACTCGTACTAGTACACTTAGAATTGTTACACGCAGGACCCTTTTCGAAGGACAACCTGATATGTTTCAGGAAGTTATGCCGAAATGGTGGTCTTCGAAGCAGTCTGGCGATGCGGTTGCCCATTTCTAAAGCACTAGGGCCTGGAGCCCAAAGGAGATCAATTCAATGAGCGAGTATCAAGAAACTCATCAGGTCGAGACGGCAACACCACGCTGGGTGGGCCTGGCGATCGCCGCGCTCGGTGGGATTTCGTTGTTGAGCCTAGGCATCGGCTGGAGTGCGCTCAGCAAAGGCAACGCGATCGAGCAATCGACGCAGACCTCGCTGAAGCAACAGAACGATGCAATGACTCAACGGCTGAGCAAGGCCGAAGACCAGAACCAGCAATTGACGAGCGATCTGAAAGTGGTAACGGATAAATTGAATGTCACACAGGAAGATCTGGCAAAGGCGCGGAAGCAATCCAGCGCAGCAGTCGCAAATTATGGAAAGAAACTGAGCGGGATCGAATCGAACGTAAACGCCGTCAACACGCAACTGGCGACCAAGGCAAATGCCGAAGACGTCAACAAGTTGAGCGGAGATGTGACGGGCGTGAAGAATGACCTGGATGTGACCAAGGCGAAGCTGGAGCGGGCCACGGGTGACATGGGGGTAATGAGCGGCTTGATTGCACGCAACCATGACGACGTGGAGGAATTGAAGCGCCGGGGCGACCGCAACTATTATGAATTTACGTTGCAGAAGTCCAAAAACCCATCGAAGGTTGGGCCGGTCCAGATTGCGCTGAACAAGGCCGATCAGAAGAAGTCCAAGTACACGATGACGGTGCTGGCCGATGACCGCTCGATTGAAAAGAAAGATAAAACGGCTGGCGAACCGGTGCAGTTCTACGTGAAGGGCAGCGCGCATTCAACTCCTTACGAATTGGTGGTGTTTGACGTTGGAAAGAGCCAGGTAACTGGATATCTCTCCACACCGAAGACCGCCGGCGGAACCGCGGCAGCCAGCAACGGAACGGCACAATAAGGCAGCGCGATTGATGTGACTTCGCGTATTTTCTTGAGAGAAACGACCAAAAGGGAGGATCCAGAGTCCTCCCTTTTGTTTTGAGAGCTGTGCAGTGGGAGCGAACAGGAGACAGAGCGTTTACACACTCGGACTGGACAGTTTTGCGGGCCTGTGCCACTCTTAGGGCTATTCCGGCGGGGAAAAGTAAATACGACATGGGGGAAAGCAAATGAGAGCAAAATTCATGGCAGGATTGGCATTAACGGTTTGCGCGGCAGCACTGGCTTTTGCGGCCGACGGCAGCTGGACCGGATACATATCCGATAGCGAGTGCGGTGCGAAGGGCGCAAATGAAAAGCATGCGGATTGTGCCGCGAAGTGCGTGAAGGATCACGGCGCAAAGTATGTTTTCGTCAATGACGCAGACAAGAAAGTCTACGCTATTGATGGGCAAGACAAGGTTGCGACGCACGCAGGACATCACGTTACCGTGACGGGAACGGTGACGGGGGATTCGATGAAGGTCAGCACCGTCGCGATGGCCAAGTAAGCAGCAATTTCATATTTTGCGAATGGGCAGGATCAATCCCTGCCCATTTTCTTTTGCGCGCGCTGTAAATTCCGCTACGATGAAGTTCTGACCATGGCCACGACTCTTGTTCATGTAAACCGAGCAATCACCCCGACAACGGAAATCCATGATGCGGGAATCCTGTTTCGCGATGGCGTAATCGAAGCGGTGGGGCCGCGCAGCAGCATGTCGCTCCCTGAAGGAGCGACGGAAATTCAGGAGCTGGATAAGACGGCCGCGCCAGGATTCTTGGATGTGCACATTCATGGCGCAGGCGGACACGATGTAATGGAAGGCACGGAACTGGCCTTGGCGGCTATCTGCAAAATGATCGGCAGCCACGGCACGACCTCTTTCGTGGCCACCACGGTAACCGCCGATGCGGAGGTAATCTGCAAAAGCGCAGAGGGGATTTCCAAATATATCGGAGTGCAACACCTGGCCGGAGATTCGCGGGCGGAAGTGTTAGGAATCCACTTCGAGGGACCATTTATCAGCCCGGCGCGGCGAGGTGTCCATCCGCCGCAATTTATTCGGCTACCTTCAGCGGAGTTGCTGGGCAAATTTGTTGAGGCTGCAGGAGGACATGCGCAGATCCTGACGATCGCCCCGGAGCTGCTGGGAGCAATGCCGTGCATCGACGCTGCGCACAAATCTGGACTGGTGGTGGGTATCGGGCACACGGATGCGACCTATGAACAGGCGCGGGCGGCGATAGCTCGCGGTGTTCATCATGCGGTTCACGTGTACAACGCAATGCGTCCGTTTTCGCACCGGGATTCGGGAGTAATTGGCGCAGTGCTTACCACGCCTGAGGTGACTGCGGAGCTGATAGCGGATGGCGTGCATGTCGACGAGACGGCGATGCGCCTGCTGCTGCAGGCAAAGGGCGCTGGCGGAGTGATTCTGATCAGCGATGGGATCTCGGCAACCGGAATGTCCGACGGAAAATATTCGCTGGGTGGGCTGGAAGTGACGGTAAGCGGCGGTGTATGCCGGGATGCGGAGGGACGCTTGGCGGGGAGCACGCTGACGCTGGACCGAGCCCTTCGCAACATTGTGAATTTGGGCGCCTCGTTGGCCGATGCTCTGCGGATGCTGACACTGAATCCCGCAAAATTATTGGGGATTGAGTTTAAGAAGGGTTCGCTGCGAACGGGGGCGGATGCGGATATTGTTTTGCTGGACGAAGGATTGAACGTGACGCGAGTGTGGACGAGGGGCGTTTCACAACAGTCTGTGTAGGTGATAAGAGGCGAGCGATGACCGCAGTGCAATATTCCTATCTTGAGATCCTTCGACTATCCTTATCGGATCGCGTCAGGATGACAACGTTGTTCAACTAAGCTACGTCTTGCGCCTGGTATCCAGTGATCTAGCTACCTGTTGAGAGGGATATTCAGTTCGTCGGCGAGCTGCCGGGCGTTAAATGGACTGCAGGCGAAATAGCGTTCACCGACTTTCAGGGTGGGCACTTTTCGTTTGCCATTGTTGGCGCGGAGTACAATTTCTTCGGCCGATTCATCTTCTTCAATATTTATCTCGTGAAAGGCGACACCGCGATCCTTGAGAAAACGCTTGACGCGGTAGCAGTCGGGGCAAAACACCGTGCTGTACATGGTGATCTCTTCCATGCTGGGCTCCAGTAGGTTAGATGAGTAGTGGAATAGGAGGGTTATGGTGTGCGCTGGGGGACAATTTCGGCTTATCGCGCGTCAACAGGCACACCCTTATATTTCCGGGCGATCTGAATGCGGATAACGGCGCGTTGCAACGCGATCGATGCGCGGTCCCAGTCTATATTGGTATCGTTGGAGGCCAAGCGCTTTTGCGCGCGGGCCAAGGCGGCTTCCGCGCGGGACAAATCAATTTCAACTGCCCGCTCGGCAGTTTCCGCCAGGACGGTAACGCGATCGGGAAGCACTTCCGCAAAGCCTCGTAGAATCGACAGTGGCACCGTCCCGCCGCTGGCCGAAGTGCGATAACGCAGTTCGCCGATTCCCAGTTCGGTGATCAACGGCGCGTGGCCGGGCAAAATGCCGAGTTCGCCGTCCAAACCGGGAATAGTGACTTCGACGACGGTTTCCTGGAGCAGTTGCCGCTCTGGCGTCACCACGATGAGTTGTATCGATTCCGGAAGCATTTTCGTTCTCTAAACGCCCGCCTTCATCTTTTCGGCCTTTTCGTGAACTTCGTCGATGGTGCCGACCATATAAAACGCCTGCTCTGGAATGTCGTCGTATTTGCCTTCCACGATTTCCTTAAAGCTTCGTACGGTGTCGGCAATCTTGACGTATTTGCCTTCCAGGCCTGTGAACTGGGCGGCAACGTACATGGGTTGCGAAAGGAATTTCTCGATGCGGCGAGCGCGGGCAACGGTACGCTTATCTTCGTCGGAAAGTTCTTCGATACCGAGAATGGCGATGATGTCCTGCAAGTCCTTATAGCGCTGCAGCACGGATTTTACCGAGCGCGCCACGGCGTAGTGTTCCTGGCCGACGACGCGTGGGTCCAGAATGCGGGAGTAACTGGCCAACGGATCGACGGCGGGATATATTCCGCGTTCGACGATCTGACGGCTAAGGTTGGTGGTGGCGTCGAGGTGCGTGAACGTTGCGGCCGGCGCCGGATCGGTGTAGTCGTCGGCAGGGACGTAAATCGCCTGGACGGAAGTGATCGAACCGGACTTGGTGGAGGTGATGCGCTCCTGCAATTCGCCAATTTCGGTGTTGAGGTTCGGCTGGTAACCGACGGCAGAGGGCATGCGGCCGAGCAGCGCGGATACTTCGGAACCGGCTTGCACGAAACGGAAAATATTGTCGATGAAGAGAAGGACGTCGAGGTGTTCGACATCGCGGAAATATTCCGCAACGGTGAGGCCGGTGAGACCGACGCGAAGACGAGCGCCAGGCGGCTCGGTCATCTGGCCGTAAATCAGGGCGGCGCGCGATTTTTCAGAGTCGCCGGGAACGACGACGCCGGATTCCTGGAATTCCAGCCACAAGTCGTTTCCTTCACGGGTACGTTCGCCGACGCCTGCGAAAACCGAGACGCCACCGTGCTGCATAGCCACGTTGTGAATCAATTCCTGGATCAAAACCGTTTTGCCGACGCCGGCGCCGCCGAACAATCCAATTTTTCCGCCCTTTAAGAAGGGCTGAATCAGGTCGACAACTTTGATGCCGGTTTCGAACATTTCGAGTGTGGTGGATTGCTCGTCCAGTTTCGGGGCAGGCCGGTGAATGGAATAGTTGTTTGCGCTGGTGAGGGGACCAAGCTGGTCGACAGGCTTGCCCAGGACGTTCATCACGCGGCCGAGGGTGGGGCGTCCCACGGGCACAGTGATAGGGGCGCCGGTGTCGAAAGCCTTCATACCGCGCACGATGCCGTCGGTGGGCTCCATGGCAACCGCGCGAACACGACCTTCGCCAAGATGTTGTTGCACTTCGGCGGTAACGTCGAGCGGTTCGGGGGAGTTGAAGCCCTCGCTGGTAACGCGGACGGCGTTGAAAATCGCCGGCAAATGGCCGGCCTCAAACTGAACGTCGAGCACAGGCCCAATGACCTGAACTACGTGTCCGATTGCTGCGTATTTCTCTGCCATCATTCACTCCTCAAATTCCAACTTCGTGCGCGTTGGCGAATCCTGCTGGTCCCAGAACGCGTTGCCAGCGCGGCTTACGCCGTGTTCTGCGCTCCACTGACAATCTCAATAATTTCCTTAGTGATGGCCGCCTGCCGCACTTTGTTCATGTGCAGGGTGAGGCCTTCGATCACTTCGCCAGCATTCTTTGTGGCAGCTTCCATGGCGGTCATGCGCGCGGCGTGTTCGGCAGCGGAAGATTCCAGCAGGGCGCGCAGGACTTGGGTCTCAATGTAGCGCGGCAGGAGGCGGTCCAGGATCTGCTGTTCCGGCTGCTCGTAGATGTAATCGATCTGTGTTTCCGTGGCTTTGGTGGATGCTTCTGTTTCCATGGGCTCGACGGGCAAAAGTTTTTCAACTTTCAGGTCCGAAGAAACGACATTGTGAAACTCACTGAAGACGATGTATACGGCGTCAATTTTGTCCTGGCAATAGAGTTCGGTAATCAACTTCGAGATGTCTCGCGCTACTCCATAGTCGACACGCGCCAGCACGTTCACGTATTCGGCGGCAAATTCAAAGCCAGCTTTGCGCAACGCATCGCGGCTCTTCTTGCCCACCGGGATGGTAACGATTTTCTTGCCCTGTTTGGAGCGGACAAATTCGGCAGCTTTTTTGAGAATATTGGAATTGAAAGCGCCAGCCAATCCACGTTCGCCAGCAAGCACCATGACCAGGATGCGTTCTTCGGGACGTTTCGCCAAAAGAGGATGTTGAGGCGATTCGATGCGTGCCATCGTGGAACGAAGTACGCGCAGAAGTTCCTTTGCGAACGGACGCGCAGCCAGTGCAGCCTCTTGCGCACGACGTAAACGGGCTGCGGAGACGAACTTCATGGCGCGGGTAATCTGCTGGGTATTCTTCACCGAGCGGATGCGTCGCCGAAAATCGAGTAATGTGGCCATGATCTGTATTTACTTGGCTGCGGTGGCAGCGAGCGTAGCCGTGAAGCGCTCCTTGAACGCCTCCACGGCTTTTTTGATGCTGGCCTTGATGCCGTCGTCGAGCGCTTTTTTCTCGGCGATCTCTTTCAGGATGTTGCCGTAGTTCGTTTCCGCGAATTGTAGAAATTCTTTTTCGAAACGCCGCACTTCGTTTACAGGAATGGAGTCTTCAAATCCACTTGTAGCAACGAACAGAGCCAGCACCTGCTGCTGGACGGAGAGTGGTGCGTATTGGTCTTGCTTCAGTACTTCGGTGAGGCGCTGGCCGCGTGCCAACTGTGCTTGCGTGGCCTTATCCAATTGGTCCGCGCCGAATTGTGCAAAGGCCGCCAATTCGCGGAACTGGGCCATGTCCAACCGCAACGTACCGGCTACCTGGCGCATGGCCTTGATCTGGGCGTTGCCGCCGACGCGGCTGACTGATATGCCCACGTTGATGGCGGGGCGAATGCCCGCGTTGAAAAGGTCCGACTCCAGATAAATCTGGCCGTCGGTAATGGAAATCACGTTCGTGGGAATGTAAGCAGAAACGTCGCCGGCCTGAGTCTCAATCACCGGCAACGATGTCAGCGAGCCGCCGCCCAACTTATCGTTGAGCTTCGCCGCACGTTCCAACAAGCGGGAGTGCAGATAGAAAACGTCGCCTGGGAAAGCCTCGCGACCGGGTGGCCGGCGGAGGAGCAAGGAGATTTCGCGATAGGCTTGGGCATGCTTGGAAAGGTCGTCGTAGAAGGTCACCGCGTGGCGCTTATTGTCGCGGAAGAATTCGCCCATGGCACAGGCAGCGTAAGGAGCGATGTATTGCAGCGAGGCGGGCTCTGCGGCAGAAGAGGCGACGATGATGGTGTAATCCATGGCACCGGCGTCGGTGAGGACTTTCACCACCTGCGCAATGGTCGAGCGTTTTTGCCCGATGGCGCAGTAGATACAAATCATGTCGCTGCCCTTCTGGTTGATGATGGTGTCCAGAATGACGGCAGTCTTACCGGTTTGCCGGTCACCGATAATCAATTCGCGCTGGCCGCGACCAATGGGAATCATGGAGTCGATGGCCTTGATACCGGTTTGCAGTGGTTCGCGGACCGGTTGGCGGTCCAAAACGCCGGGAGCAATTCGCTCCAGGGGATTGCGGAGCTTGGTGGCAATGGGCCCTTTGTTGTCGAGCGGCTCACCGAGAGGATTCACGACGCGGCCGATTAGTTCGTTGCCCACGGGCACGGACATAATGGTGTTGGTGCGGCGAACAATGTCGCCTTCCTTGAGTTCGGAAGATTCGCCGAGGAGCACGACGCCGACTTCTTCTTCTTCGAGGTTGAGAGCGAGGCCAAAAATGTTGTGAGGAAAGGAAAGCATCTCGCCAGACATGGCTTTTTGCAGGCCGTGGACTCGAGCGATACCGTCACCCACGCTGATGATGGCGCCGACTTCATCGACCGATACGGTCTGCTCGTAATTGGCGATCTGCTCTCGCAGAATCTTGCTGATTTCGTCCGCTTTGATATTTGCCATGCCTGCTCCGTTCCCGAATTCCGAGCTATTCCGCTGCGAGGCGCGCGCGCATCTGGTTCAAACGATTGCGCAACGAACCGTCATAGATCGTGTCGCCGATCCGCACCAGCGCGCCGCCCAGCAATGCCGGGTCCTGCGAATACTTGGCCTGAATTTTCTTGCCAGTTAATTTCTCAAAAGTCTGCTGTAATTGCGTTTTTTGGGCGTCGGTCAGGGTCGTGGCGGAAACAACGTTCGCTTCGGCCACTCCCTGCCGCTGTTGCAACACCAACTGCAGGGATTCCTGCATTTGTGGGAGCAGCATGGTGCGCTGATTATCGATCATGATGAACAGAAAATTGCGGATAATTTTGCTGGCGCCGAGACGAGCGGCCAGTTTTTCGACGACCCCGTGCTTGGCTTCGCGATCCACCGCCGGGCTGGCCAGAAAATTCCGCAACTCCGCGGATTCCTGATAGGCAGCGTTGAAATCCCGCAGTTGCTTCAACACAGGTTCCGCCGCGCCTTGTTCCAGGGCGATATCGGCCAGCGCATTCGCGTATTGCAGAGTTGCCGATTTCAATTCGGCCTCCCTTGCAGGCTCTGCACAAAGTTGTCGATCAATGCGTCTTGCACGGCCGGGGTCATCTGTTGGGCCACCAGCGATTCAGCCTTGTCTACGGAAAGTTTTGCGGCCAGTTCTTTCAGTTCGAGACGTGCAGCGCGTTCGGCCGCGGCAATTTCCGCTTTGCCCGCCGCGGCAATCTTCTCTGCGTCACTAAGGGTTGCAAGGCGGAGGCGTTCCACTTCCGCAGCGGCATCTTTCTGGGCCATGACGCGGAACGCAGCGACTTCCTGCTCCAACGAAGCCAGCTTCACTTCAGCTTCCTCCAATTGTCGTTCGGCTTCCGCCTTCGCGGCCGTGGCTTTTTCGATCGCTTCACTGATCAGGTCGGCCTTCTTGCGAAACGCGGGAGGCAACAGCTTGCCAAAGACCCAATAAGCCAGCACGGCAATGATCGCGAAGTGGATCCATTTGAAAATAATGCCGAGGTGCGATTCCGCGGCGTTACCACCTTCTTCTGCGCGCGCAACACTCGTGAGAAATAGAAAAAACGCAGGGAGTAGGGACGCCAGATAGATACTCACTTTGCGGCTCATCGGGCCTCTCTTGCTGGATTACCGGGACCCGGCGGGGCCTGCAAAATGCGCTTGGCAATTTCTGCAGCCAGTTGCGCGGTGATCGCTTCCAATTCCTTCTTCGCAGAGGTAGCTTCTCCTGCCACGCGTTCCTTGGAGGAATTCACTTCGACGTTGGCTTTGGTCCGCGCGTCCTTCAGGAACGCAGCTCGCTCATCCAACAACTTCTTTCGTTCGGCTTCCTGTTCGGCATAAACCTTGGAGCGCGCCTGCTTAAGGGCTTCTTCGTATTGTTTGATTTTTTCGGCGGCGGCGTTCTGCGCGGCTTCGGCGGCTTTTTGTGCGCCCTGGGTGCGCGCGTCGCGTTCCGCCATCACTTTGAGCAAGGGACGGAAGAAAATGGAACGCATGATGAAGTAAAAAAGGAGAACGATCAGGGCTACAGGCACAGCCCGAAGGAACAGTTCTCCAATTTGGTGAACCAAATCTGACATGGGAATGTTTCGCCTAAAATTTTCAGGATAACTGCCACGCCGTTTCCCCGACCCGGTTAGGAGCGTACGGTGGGCTAGTTGCCGCCACTCAGAGTAGTCAGTTATAACATTCCGCGTCGAATTCCGTCAACGAACGCAAACTGTTCTTGGATGATGGATTTATGTGTCTTGTGGAAGCCGCCCACGGTCAGGAATCTTTCAAACCTCGCTATACTCTTTGCTGATGTATTTCCGGCAACACGTTGAAAAGGCATGGTTATGACCAAATCCTGGAAGACAAAATTGATTCATACGGACGCGAAGATCCCACAGGGGTACAAGTCGCTGGCTACGCCGGTGTATCGCGGATCGACTACCGTTTTCCCTTCGGCAGGAGCGGTACGCGACACATGGGATCAGAATCGCGTTGGCTACACTTACGGGCTCTACGGCACGCCGACGGTGCTCGAACTTGCGGCACGTATCTGCGAACTGGAATCGGGTGCGCACACGATCCTGACACCCGGCGGCCAGGCGGCTATTTCGTTAATTAATTTGGCCCTGTTGCAGGCGGACGACCACATTCTTGTGCCGGCGAGCGTTTATTACCCTAATCGGCAACTGGCTACGCGGCTGCTTTCACGGTTTGGCGTCGCGACCACATTTTATGAGCCGGGTATCGGCGCGAGGATTTCGGAGTTGCTGCAGGAAAACACGAAACTGGTGTGGTGCGAGAGTCCCGGCTCGATCACCATGGAGGTGCAGGATCTTCCTGCGATTGTTGCGGCGGCGCATGCTCGAAATATTCTCGTTGTGCTCGACAACACTTGGGCCGCAGGTGTTCTGCTTGACGCGTTCCGACATGGGGTGGACATCACGATGCAGGCGGTGACCAAATATATTGGAGGGCACAGCGATTTGCTGCTCGGGTCTATTACCGTGCGCGATCAATCGCTGTATCAGAAACTAGGGGCCGCGCAACAAAACGTGGGCTGCGCCGTTTCGCCGGACGATTGCAGCCTGGCGCTGCGCGGCCTGCAAACCCTTGCGGTAAGGCTATCGCACATCGAAACTTCCGCGCTGACGATTGCCAAGTGGCTTGCGGCGCGGCCGGAAATCGATCGCGTGCTTCATCCAGCGCTGGAATCTTGTCCGGGGCACGAATACTGGAAGCGCGACTTTCTGGGGTCATCGGGAGTGTTTTCGATTGTGTTCAAACCGGGGCCGACCCAAGAGCAGGTTCATGCGTTCGTCGATGCGTTGAGGCTTTTCAAGGTGGGATATAGCTGGGCTGGCGTGACCAGTCTCGCCGTCGCTTACAATATCGGGCGTATTCCGGGGCGGCCGCCGTACGAGCATCGGATCGTGCGGCTGAATATCGGACTTGAGGCTACGGAGGATTTGATTAGTGATCTGGAGCAGGCGCTAAAGAAGCTTGCGTAGTTGGCAGTGCGTCCGCTCCTCGACATAATGCCGAACAACAACGTCATCGGTGAACTCATCGATTGAGATCCTTCGACTGCGAGCCGCAAAGTGCGCGGCTCTTCGTTCAGGATGTTCAGGTAACGTTTGGAACCGGAGCGGAGATTTCTGCACGAACGAAATTCAGAGTTCTAATATTCCACTTCGGCGTTGGTGGCGTCGTAGACGTAGCGGATGGTAACTGGACGATCGTTTTTTTTGCCAGTCACCAAATGGACTTCCTCAAAAAGCTGCAGGCCATCTTCGGACAGTTCGTAGGTACGGCTGAGCGTTCCGTTCTTTTCGAGCTTTTCGTCGGTGACCAGTTTGTTGCCATCCCAGCGGGCGACAATCAAGCGCAGGTTCGGATCACTGGGCTTGTCTGGCAGCTTGCCGTCGGTGCAAAACAGCATTTTCTTGCCTTGATCGCCGGTCAATTCCACCTGGGGATCCTTTGGATCACGCTGCGCAAGATGGACTCGAATGGAGGGATCAATCAAGTTCTGAACTTTTTCGTAGGCCTGATTGGGATCGCTTTGCGGGTAATTATTGGGGTTCCCAGTGCGGGGTCCGCCATATGGTCCACCCATCCCTCCGCCGGGCCAACCTACTTGCGGACCGCTCGTTCGAGGAGGGCCATCGCCTTTTGCAGTTGCCTGGTGCATTTTGCTGCGTGGATCATCGCTGTCCTCGCGATTCAACTTCCAATCGCCCATGATGGATTTACGCGGGGTGACGCGTTTCACCGGCGGCGGTGGAGGAGCGTTGGACGAGGCAGACGATGGTGCAGGCTGTAGCGGGCCCGGAGGCGCTTGCGCGCAAGCAAATCCAGCGGACAGCAATCCAAATCCGATTAAAAATAATAAGAGACCAAGCCTTCGCATTTATGTGTACCTTCCTGCTGCATAGATCCGAAAGAATCCCGCGAACGGGCGCGGCCTGTCTTACCTTGTGATTCATCAGCGCTGCGAAAGGCTGCTTGCAGGGTCTGCTGATGAATGACTATAGGAGCCAACGGTCCAGATCGCGGGCCCGCTCGAGCAAAGCTAGCGCGCCCAAGTCTCGAAAAGCCTCTGCGCGCTGGCGGAAGTCGTACGACGACTTCGGCAAAATGGCCATGAAGGGGACGCCCGCGGCCTTCGCGGCAATTGCGTCGTCGATGTTGTCGCCCAAGTAGAGGGCGCTTTTCGGATTACGCTTACCAAGGATGTCCTGGAGACCGTCCGGATGCGGTTTTTTTCGAGCATCGTCCATGGTGACGACTTTGCGAAAGCTTTTTGCCGCGGGCCACTTCTCGAAAGTGTAAGTAAATTCCTGGCGGGTGCGACCTGTAAACAGATTCAGTTCACGCCGCTTGGCCCATTTCCGGATGAGGCGCGGATTGACCAGCAATTTTTCTTTCCGCACGTTTCCCGGCCGGCCATTTTCGTCCCAGTAGAAGGGTTGAAACGCGACGCGCGCCTCTTCATATGTGGTCGGAAAACCTTTGGCTGTAGCCCAGCGAGAGACCATCATCCAGTCGTCGTTATTCCCAGGCTGCCGCTTCCACTCATAGAACTCGGCCCAGGTCGCTTTCTTCCCGGTGATTTTGTGAATCGTCTGCAGGCCGGAGCGCCAGTAGGTTTCCTTGACGTCCACCAGCACGCCGTCCACGTCAAATATGAGAATTTTGGGGTCTATCTTTTTGGACATTCGCCTGTTTTGCTCCGCCTTAGCATGATCGCTTCAGTATCGCTTCCACTAGTGTACCTGCACCAGTGCTCCGGTTGCTGTGCATCGAAGGGGCGCGGTACACTTTGCTTGCCTCGTTTTAGATTGCGAAGGGTTCATTCATGCCATCATTTGCAGGTGTTGACTTCATCGATTTCGATTCTCAGTTGAACGACGAAGAAAAATTGGTGCGACAGACGGCTCGCCAGTTCGTGGATAACGAAATCATCCCCATCATCGAAAAACACAGCCGGGAGGCGACTTTTCCGATGCACCTGGTGCCACTGCTGGGCGAACTGGGCTTTTTGGGGGCGAACCTGCAGGGTTATGGGTGCGCAGGAATGTCTAACGTAGCTTATGGCCTGATGACACAAGAGCTGGAGCGTGGCGATTCCGGGCTGCGCAGCTTCGTTTCCGTGCAAGGAGGATTGGTGATGTATCCGATCTACTCGTACGGGTCGGAGGCCCAGAAAGATAAGTGGCTGCCGCTGCTGCAGGAAGGCAAGGCCATAGGCTGCTTCGGGCTGTCGGAGCCGCAGTTCGGATCGAATCCCGGGGGCATGCTGACGCGGGCGGTGAAGAAAGGCAACAAGTACGTTTTGAATGGCGAAAAGATGTGGATTACCAGCGGATCGATTGCGGACGTCGCCGTGGTGTGGGCGAAGTGCGAAGACAATAAAGTGCGCGGGTTTCTGGTGGAAAAAGGCACGCCGGGATATAAAGCGTGGGACGTACACGGAAAATGGTCGTTGCGAGCTTCAGTGACTTCCGGCTTGGCTTTCAGCGATTGTGAAATTCCAGAAGAAGATCTTTTGCCCGGCGTTACGGGGCTCCGTGGGCCGCTGAGTTGCCTGAATCAAGCGCGTTATGGGATTGGATGGGGCGCGCTGGGAGCGGCGATGGCCTGCTATGACACGGCGCTGCAATATGCGAAGACGCGCAAACAATTTGCGAACAAGCCGATCGCGTCACATCAACTGGTGCAGGAAAAGCTTGCATGGATGATCACGGAAATCGTGAAAGGGCAACTGCTGGCGCTGCACGTGGGGCGATTGAAAGATAAAGGTAAAGCCGATGTGTCGCATATTTCCATGTTGAAGATGAACAACGTGGCAATTGCACTGGAGACGGCACGGAAGTCTCGCGATATTTTGGGCGCCAACGGCATCGTGGACGATTACTGCGTGATGCGGCATATGAACAACCTGGAAAGCGTATTTACTTACGAAGGCACAAACGACATTCACAAGCTGATCATCGGAGAAAAAATCACCGGCATCGCCGCATTCGAGTGAGGCATATGACCAATCGTATTAGCAGGCTGCTTTCGGTAATTGTATTGGCAACGTTGTATTGGTGCAGCGCAGCGGCGGCGCAACAAACACCGGTCGCGCCGAAACCGAAGGTGCGCACGATAACCGCATTCGTTAACGTGGATCGTACGCGCTACCAGATTGATTTCTCTGAAGCGGTAGCTTTCTTGCGTAAGGCACAGATCACTTTCGAGCAAGCGGGGTATACGGTGCAGACGCTGCGTATCGCGACGCAGCCATTCAACGAATACGTTGAGGGAATGCCACGTGAGGATGCACTGCGTTTCTTCAAGAACCTCGACGGCATCGCACAGCAGGAAAAGATAATGATTTCAATTGGGCCGGCGTATCTCACCGGTGAAGATGGCGACGCGCAGGCTGCGCTGCTTGCGGACATCCTGCAGAATACAAATTCGCTTTACGGAACTGTAGTGGTTACCGGCGCAGATGGCGTGAACTGGCCGGCGACGCGTGCCGCAGCGCGCGTGGTGAAACAACTTTCTGAGAAAACTACGCATAGCCAAGGCAATTTTCGTTTTGCGGCGATTGCGAGTGTACCGCCGGGGTCACCGTTTTTCCCTGCTGCTTACGACACTGGTGGTGGGCATCGGTTTTCAGTCGGACTGGAATCCGCGAATACGGTGTCAGCCGCATTCAATGGCGCAACGGATTCTGCCAATGCCAAGCGGCGTTTGATCGACATGTATTACCAGCAAGCGTTCGATGTGGAAGACCTCGGCGGCAAGCTGGATTCCATGTTTGCATGGACGTATTTGGGACTAGATCTTTCGCCCGCACCGGGAACGGATGCTTCCATCGGCGCGGCGATTGAAACCCTCTCGAAGCAGCCGTTCGGGACGAGTGGAACGCTCTCCGCCGTCGCAGTCATCACTTCGGCACTGAAAGAAATTGGGGCGCGTCGAGTCGGCTATTCCGGGCTGATGCTTCCGGTGCTGGAGGATTCGCGACTTGCCGAGCGCTGGAACGCCGGACTGATTTCTCTCGACTCGCTGATGAGTTACTCTGCTGTTTGCGGAACGGGACTGGATACCATTCCCCTGCCCGGCAACATCAGTGAAGAAACACTGGCGCGCATCATTGGAGATGTGGCGTCACTCTCGGTGAAGTGGAACAAGCCGCTTTCCGCGCGCTTGATGCCCATTGCGGGCAAACACGCGGGCGAGCGCACCGAATTCAGCGATTCCAGGTTTCTCAATGGACTGATCCAGGCGGTTGAGACGCGTGATTCACTCCGATAATTGACAGATCGCGTTCGAGGGATTCCGATGACGAATTGGCCGCACAGTGCGTGGCGCCGCTCGACTATAAGCAGAACTTTCCCCTAATATAAGCAATCGCGGAGGGTGCTTTCATGGAAGAACGTCTCAGTCTGGAATTTTTGCGCGTGGTGGAGAATGCGGCGATCGCGTCGGCACGCACCATGGGATTTGGCGACCGGCCGAAAGCAGATGAAGTAGCCGTGGAGGCCATGCGCAAAACGATGGATCAGGTAGAGATGGACGGCACCATCGTGATCGGCGAGGGGGAACGCGACGAAGCACCGATGTTGTACATCGGCGAAAAAGTTGGACTGGCCACGCATGCGCCGAAGTCGCTGTTTCCTGCCGTTGATATCGCTGTCGATCCGCTGGAAGGCACAAACCTCTGCGCAACGGGTGCACCCAACGCCATCACCGTTCTTGCCGCGAGCGAACGAGGCGGACTACTGCACGCACCGGATTTGTACATGGAGAAGATTGTTGTCGGCCCTTCGTGTAAGGGGGCGGTTGATCTGGATGCGCCTGTACGAGACAACCTGAAAGCTGTAGCCAAACGGCTGGACCGCGACGTGGAAGACTTGGTCGTGATGGTGCTGGACCGCGATCGCCATCAAAAGCTTATCAGCGAAATTCGGGCCGTGGGCGCGCGCATTCGACTGATCGGCGACGGCGACTTGTCCGCCGGCATTTCCGCCGCTGTAGTGGGAACCGGCGTTCACATGGTCATGGGCACCGGGGGCGCACCGGAAGGCGTTTTGACCGCCGCGGCGCTGCGTTGCTTGAACGGGCAGATTCTGGCTCGCCTGGTGGTGACCAAACCGGAGCACCATGAGCGCCTTGAAAAAATGGGCGTGAAGGATCCCAAGCGGATTTACTCCACCGAAGATCTGGCTCCTGGCAAGAAAATCATTTTCGCATGTACCGGCGTTACCGACGGAAATCTGCTAAAGGGCGTGCGCTTCTTCGGCGAAGGTGTGCGTACGTCTTCCATGATACTGACGCTTGACGAGCGCCAGGTTCGCTTTATCGAATCCGTGCACCTCGAAAAGCGTGCGGACATCAAAGTCCGATTCAACTAGAGGTCCCTTTTACTTAAAGTTCCAGCGCGGGTCCTTTTGCCATCTCACCTTGGTGGGAAGTCTCTTGCCGCTGGCGGCCGCTACACAGGCCACCGCGCGAAAACACGAGGACAGGTGCCCCCAATCTGGCCGTTTGGTCAGTAGAGTGAACTGCTCAATGCTTCTACTCTTCCCTAACCCGTCCCGCCTTAAATAAAAAATGAGAAAAACTGGAAGCTACTCAAAGTATGAGTTGCGCTTATCTCAAGAACGTTTGTAAGGGAGAAACTGCGGTGAACCGATCCAAGCTCCTCCTCCTCTCATGCACCGCATGGCTGCTGGCAGGCTGCGCTACGGTGGTCGGCAACGGCTACAAAGGTGGCCCACTCCCGTTCGCCATCGCTGTTTCGCCTGCTAATACCATCGTCTTGGGCAACACTAAGCAACAGTTCACAGCAAAGGCCAACGACGGCTCTAATCCTGCAATGAGCTGGAGCGTCAATGGCGTCGCGGGCGGCAACGCAACAACTGGAACGATCTCCACCACTGGCCTATTCACCGCGCCCGAATTTCCTCCCTCCCCCAATAACATCACCATCGCCGCCACGGAAACGAACGACAGCACAAAATCCGGTTCGAGCGCGGTCACTCTGCAGAATCCCACCCCACAGCTCTCCACTCTCTCTCCCATGACGATTCCCGTAGGCGCTTTTACGCTCACTCTTACGGGGGCTCATTTCGCACAGGGTGCGACAGTAAATTTTGGCTCCACGGTCCTTAGCACAACTCGAATTTCGTCGACGCAAGTAACGGCCACGGGAACGGCGACAAATGCACAGGTCGGCAATATCCCGATCACGGTCAGCAATCCAAATCCCGGCACGGCTGTTTCCGGCGCAATCATGGCGCAAGTGAAGGGTGCCAGTTCGCTGGTCAGCGTAGCGCCTGGGAGCGGAAATGTGCGGGTCGGCAGCACGCAACTGTTTACCGCGACAGTGACGGGAATGTCGAACAACGGGGTGAGTTGGTCCGTCAACGGAATTCCGGGCGGGAACGACACGGTTGGCACAATTATCGGCAACGGAAATTATTCCGCGCCGCTCACCGTCCCGACAGCGAATAACATCACGGTGACTGCCACCAGCGTCATCGACAGCACGCAATCTGGGAATTCGGCGATCACGCTGTTGAATCCGGTGCCGGTGCTGACCACGGTTACACCTTCCTCCGTGACAACTGGAGCGTTTACTCTCACCCTGACCGGCACTGGCTTCGTGAATGGTGCGGTTGTCAATTTTGGTACAACGCCGCTCGCTACAACGTTTGTTTCCTCCACACAATTGACGGCCACCGGTACAGCACTAGCCAGCCAAGTCGGCAATGTTTCGGTCACAGTGACAAACCCGAATCCAGGCTCCGCCGTTTCCGGCGCCAAAACGGTGCTGGTCACGGTTCCGAATTCCAACATTAAGGTGACGGTAGCCCCGGCAACTGCGGCTCTGGTTTTCAACACGATGCAATTGTTTACCGCCACGGTTACCGGCACGACCAACACGGCCGTAACGTGGTCGGTGAATAATCAAATGGGCGGCGACTTGTCGATTGGCACCATCGATGAGAACGGCAACTACACGGCTCCCGATATTTTGCCGTCCACGAACACGGTCACTATTGCGGCCACCAGCGTCGCTGATCCAACAAAGAAAGGCACTGCAACCGTTTCATTCATCAATCCCGTTCCCGTACTGACGTCCATTACGCCATCAACGATTGGGACGGGCGCGTTTCAGATTTCACTCAACGGCACCGGCTTCGTGAATACTTCGACAGTCAGCTTCGGCGGTACACCGCTCAAGGTCACTTACGCTTCGCCTTTGCTAATCACGGCAGTCGGTAGCGTGGCCTCGGCGGGCGACGTGACTGTCACTGTAACCAACCCTGCCCCGGGTGGGGGCACTTCTGCTGGGGTGGTTGTGCATGTGACTAGCAGTGGAACTCCGGTTTCTTCAGCGGCAGCAGATCGATTCCTGGAGCAGGCTTCATTCGGCCCGGACTCGGAAACGTTGAATCAGGTTCAGGAGACTGGCTTCGATCTATACCTGCAAACGCAATTTGGCGCAGCGCTTAGTGCCTACAAAGACCCGACGCCGACGACGTCGATCTACGACCTGCAGCGCATCTTCTTCCTTCACGAAGTAGCAGGTGGCGATCAGCTTCGCGGCCGAACCAGTCTGGCGCTGAACGAGCTATGGGTGGTTGGCGCGGACAAGATCGGCGATCCGCTGGGCTACACGAACTACCTGCGCACGCTCGACAAAAACGCGCTCGGCAATTACTACAACGTTATGAGAGATATCACGTTGACGCCAGCGATGGGCCACTACCTGGACATGGTCAACAACGACAAGCCAGCAGCCGGGCAGCACGCCAATGAGAACTACGCGCGCGAAATCATGCAGCTCTTCTGCCTAGGGTTGAACCAGTTGAACATCGATGGAACGCCTGTCCTGGATGGCACCGGCAATCCGGTTCCTTCCTACACGCAGGATGACGTCATGGCGCTCGGCCTTGCCTTCACGGGATGGACGTATCCAACGCAGCCGGGAAAGGCAGTGCAGAAACACAACCCGGAATATTACGGCGGGCCCATGGTTGCGGTGGACTCTAACCACGACGTTGAAACGAAGACACTGCTGGGCCAAAGCATTCCCGCAGGCCAGACGGCGCAGGCGAATCTCGATTCGGCGCTGACCATCATCTTCAATCATCCCAACGTCGGCCCGTTCGTTGCCAAGCAATTGATTTTGCGGCTGGTGACGAGCAACCCCTCGCCGGGTTATGTGCAACGCGTCGCGACCGCGTTTAACGCCGGCTCTTTTAATTCCTACGGGACTGGGCAGCGCGGCGACATGCAAGCCACCATCGCGGCCATCCTGCTGGACCCCGAGGCGCGCCAGGGCGATTCCTCCACTACCGCCGTTGCTACGGACGGCAAGCTCCGCGAACCGATCGTCATGATCGCCAGCATTGCCCGTGCGTTCCATGCGCAGACCGATGCCGCGGGTTTCTCCAACGCCGGTGACCGCATGGAACAGAACGTCTTTTATCCGCCGACAGTTTTCAACTTTTTCCCGCCGGTTAGCCCAATTCAGGGCAGCACGTTGAACGGTCCGGAGTTCGCCATCTTCGATACAGTTTCGAGCCTTGAGCGGGTCAATTTCATCGATGACGCCGCGTATGGCGCCATCGGCTCCAAAACCAAGCTCGACATCTCGCCAGTAATGAATGCCGGCACGCCGGATCAGATGGTGGCGTGGCTGGACACCATTCTCATGCACAGCTCCATGCCGGACGAAATGAAGTCCATCATTGCAACGGCAGTCAGCGCCGTGGATCCCGGCGATTTGAAGGGGCAGGCTAAAGCAGCAATTTACCTGGTGACGTCGTCGTCGATGTATCAGGTGCAGCACTAATTCGGAGGAAAGAGATGACGCAGCACCATTCACGTAGAGACTTCATGCGCTTGAGCTGCTGCTCTGCGGCGGGGGCGGCGCTGGTTGGCGGGCTCAGCAAATTCGGTCTGGTCAGCGCCATGGCACAAGGGGCGACGGACTACAAAGCCTTGGTGTGTATTTTCCTTTTTGGCGGAAACGACTCGAACAATGTGATCGTGCCGATCGACACGCGTTACGCCGCTTACCAGCAAGCGCGAGCCAATATCGCACTTCCGCAGGGGCAATTGCTGCCGTTGCAGACCGGCAGTCAGGCGATTTACGGGCTGCACCCGAACATGCCAGAGATGCAAGGCTTCTTCAATAACCAGAAAACTCTCGCCGTGCTTGCCAACGTTGGCACGCTTGTCCAGCCAACGACCAAGGCACAGTATCTAACTTACAAAAATCTTCCTTCGAACTTGTACTCGCATTCCGACCAGCAGGATCAGTGGCAGAGCGCGCAACTTTCCGGCGCGCAGACCGCTGGCTGGGCCGGTAAGGTCGCCGACAACGTTCAAGGCGCTTACAACACCGGGGCAATGTTTCCTCCGGTCCTGTCCATCAGCGGCAACGCTATTTTCTGTACCGGCGATACCACCAGGCCTTTTACAATGAATCCCTACTCCAGTCCGGGATTGCAGGGCTTTGATTCTTCGGCAGCGTCGCAAGCGCGCTTCCAAGCCACCCAACAATTGCTGACCTTCGACAGCGGGTTGTCTCTGGTGCAGTCGGCAAATACCGTCACAGGGCAAGCCGTACAATATGGCGTGACGCTTGCGGATGCACTAAAAAACATCACGCCGCTCACCACCAAGTTCGCCAACAACTATCTCGCTCAGCAGTTACGCCAAGTCGCACAGGTTATCGCCGCGCGGAGCGCCCTGGGCATGGGCCGCCAGATTTTCTTCTGCTCCACCGGCGGTTTCGACACGCACGCTGATCAACTGCCACAGCATGTCAGCCTGATGAGCAACCTTAGCCAGTCCATGGCTGCTTTCTATCAGGCCACGCAAGAGCTTGGCGTCGCCGATAAAGTAACCACCTTCACGCTGTCCGAATTCAGCCGCACGCTGCAACCTGGAACCAACGCTGGCACGGACCACGCCTGGGGCGGCCACCAATTGATCCTGGGCGGCGCGGTGAAAGGTGACACGGTGTACGGGACTTTCCCCACGCTCGCGCTCAACGGTCCCGACGATGCCGGCAACAACGGACGTTGGATCCCGACCACGGCGCTCGATCAATTTGCTGCGACTTTGGCGACGTGGTTCGGCGTGCCCGATACGGGCCTGCCAACGATATTCCCCAACCTGACAAATTTCCCGACGAGCAATTTGGGGTTCATGGGTTAGAAGAAAAGAACACACAGTGCGGATGGGTACCTTGAGAGGGAATAAGGCGCACCGTAACCACGATGCGCCTTATTTTTAAGCTGAGAATGCAATGCAGTGAAACAGAGAGAACGCAATTTCTTGCGTTCCACAAAAAGTTACTTACTTTTTCTCTTCGGGTAGCGCCAGAAAGACGCGATCATCCACAGGAACCGTCGGAGTAAACACGGTTGAACTCTTCCCACTAGCCAGGGCAATCTGTTTGGCTAGCCCGCTAAGCGCTGGCCCTGCCGGCTTCGTGGAATTCGCAGGGGCATCACCGGGCTGGAGGGAAATGCGCGTGGTCTTAGGCGTGCAATTCGCGGCACCGAAGCAGGTATCGCGTAGAAAAATCTGACGAAGTCCGCTGTTGGTGGCATCGGCAGGGACCGACGGAGATATTTTCGCATTTGCATCTGGTGTTATGGCGACGAAAGCCACAAATCTTCCCGACGAACTGATGGAAGGGAGAATCGCCTCCGTTCCGTTTAACTCGCCTTCTGGATCTACAGAGACGCGATCCAGCGAAGGCTTGCAGCCGGACACTGCGCCAACGCAGGTGTCGCGAATATAGACTTGCTTTCCTTTCGGAGAACCCTCTATTAGGTTTGTTGCTGCAGAACTGAAGGCAACGAAGCGACCATCTGAACTGATCACGGGGTTGTGACTGTCGCCATTCCCGACCGCCCCGTCGATTGTCGCGGAAACTGTTTTTGTAGTGGGCGAACAATTCTTGTCTTTTTCCACTCCGACGCAGGTGTCGCGCAGTACCACTTGTGCCAAATCGTTTTGCACGCTAGTGAAAACCACATAGCGTCCATCCTGGCTGAGCGCCGGAGTCTCTTCCGCCACGGCAGAAGAGGTTGTGGCCGCGCCAGAACCGGTAATGGTGAAGGTCTGCGTAGTGTTGTTTCCGCCTATTCCGTTGCCGGTGTCGCCACCGCCCAAATCGGGGCAATGCACAACGCAAATTCCACTGGGCGGATTAATTACGTTGATACGCGCCGTATCGGCAGCAGCCAAATACGAGCCTGGAATGATGGCCTTTATTTCAGTTTCAGAGATGCTCTGAGTATTAATCGCAGTCTCGATCTGCCCCGTGGCTGATCCAGTGAAGGTTACCTTAGAAGGGCCGTTCGTGGAGGAGGGCAGGAAATTCGTGCCCGTCAGGGTAATGTTCACGTTTGAGCATTTCGAGGCGCATGACGGAGCGTTCGCAGGATTTATCGCAGTCAGCGAAGGTACAGGATTGGGCGAGCCATAAATCAGGAATGCCAAGGAGTTGGAGAGCCCGTTCTGGCCGGTCCCCGATTGTGGAGTGAACGTGTTGATGTAGGCGGTACCGGATTTGGCAACCAAGGAGGCAGGTACAACGGCCGTAATCGTTGTGGTATTCAAGGGCGTAGAAACCAAAGTCTTCTCATTCCACTGGACTACCGTGTTGGTCTTGAAGCCATTGAAAGGCGAGGCCGTAACGGTGATGGTGAAATCCCCGCCGCCGAGCAGAACACCGGATGGGGCCAGACTAGTGATGGTGGCGCCGGTGGCAGACTGAATCGAATTGTTTCCCTGACTGCAACTGTTCAAAGTGGCCAGTGCTAATAGTGCGACAGCGCAAGCCGTCAAAAACCGCCTCATCCTGACTCCTTCACCTGCAGACAAAAGAATTGCGCCAGATTAGCACCCGCTAGGGGAAAGCTAAGGAGTGGCGCGCCTGTTTGGGTTGAGATGCAAAATCTGCCGCTGGCGTTGACCGCCAAACCTTCCGGTCCGGGAGCTGCCCGGCGGCGCAGGTAGGCTACCCTACCACTCCTATTATTGCTCATTGCCGTCATTTGCGAAATGTCTGTCCGAGGTGCGAAACGGGTTTGAGGCTTCGCGGAGGGGGAATTCGATACGGCGGCGATCGAGTCTTGCGCTAGCAGTTCGATTTTCTTGCGCCAAGCGGGGTCGCAAGTTGTGGCTGCAACGGCAGCCGCTCGATAAGCCTCGAGCGCTTGTGGCCTACGCCCCAACTTGGCATATAGATCACCCTGCGAAAGCAAGAAAATTGGATTGCCCGGATACTGCTGGACCAGCGGAGTCAAAACCTGGAGTGCGTCTTCATAGCGCTGATCGTAGTTGTGCAGATTATTGGCCAGATAGAAGCGGGAAATCGCGGGAGTAAGTTGACCCTCGTGGATCGCGCGCTGCAACAAACGAATTCCGTTTTCCTTCGAGCCACCAGGAATGCCCATGAAGAAACGCAGAACCCGAGCCATGGTCGACAACGTGTCGACGTAATAATCATACAGGCCGAGTCCCATGTCGGCATCGGCGAGGCCAGGATCGAGAGCCAATGCCCGGGTAAAATTTTCCCGGGCATGCACGCCCATGCGAGCGGTGGCGCGATTTTCCCAACGCAATCCGTAAAGCCGTGCCTCCAGCGCTTCCGCCATTCCCGCATAAAAATACATATCGGCAGATTCATGATTCTTGAGCCTTGACTCAGAAAGGGAGAGTGCTTTCGCAGCAAGCTCCAGGTAATGCTGGTCGGCCGGCAATTTTTCGCGGCGGCGCGGCATGGTCATACCGTATTTGAATTCCGCGGAAGAGCACCAGATGTTCCACCAGAGGGCCTCGGCTTCCAATATGTACCCCAGTGGAAGCTCGGGCGATTGCTGTTGAAGTTGGCGCGCCTGCGGAATCGCGAGATCACTCCGGCCCGAATAGATATGATCCAAAATTGACTGAGTGTTGCCGGGCAGTGTGAGATTTGGTGTGGCAAAAGAATCGGCAGTGGCGGCGAGAGACAAAAACAGGAGCGTGAGGAATCGCAGCATGGCCTTGAGAGAAGGGTGGCGGCTTAAACCCTTCGAGGCACAAGTTTAAGCTGTTCGAGCAGAGATGCAAAACGAAATGGTTTCTGCAGGAATCCAGCATCGGAGGGGATAGGGGTATCAAGAAATCCAGATGCGTAGCCTGACATGTAGATGACGTGAATTCCCGGGTGGAGTTCAGCCACTTGTTGGGCAAGTTCCTGTCCGCGAAGTCCCGGCATCACCACGTCGGTCAGCAGCACGTCAATATGGCCCTTGTGGCGCCGCACCATTTCCAAAACTTCCAGGGAAGCATGGGAGTCGAGAACAATGTGTCCGGCGGAGCGAAGAAATTCTGCGATGGCTTGCCGGATTGCTGTCTCGTCATCAGCGAGGAGAATGGTGAACTTCCCCGTCTCGAGAGGGGTGATCTGCTCGCGAACGCCTGCGGTCGGCACAACGGCAGGCGCCCCAATTGCATGCGCCAGGACGCGGAGCACGGGACCATCAAGCACGACGCCGAGAAATCCAAACTTACTATCCGTGCGTTGCAAGCGAAGGTAAGCAACCGTTGGCTGGCCGAACTCCAGTCACCAGTATTCAGGATCCCTTGATGACTTCTCCGCGCGAGCACCTTTCGATCAGCCTGAACAGTTCCTCTTTCCTGTCTTCCGGAACGGTAATCGCCTTCGTGCCCAAAACTTCGTTCTGGCTCCAGCCAAAAATCTTTTCAGCGGAAAGATTCCAAGAGGTGACATTACTGTCGCGGTCTGCCGCGATCACGGCCATCGGTGCGGCTTGCACGACGGCGCGGAAACGCTCGTTGCCCCGCAGCGTGGCAATATCCGCATGGCCAAGCGCAAACTCCAGAATGTTACCGGCAAAAAACAACAACGCCGCTGCGGTGACAATCGAAGTGAGCGCAATAAGCAGTTTGGCTGCCGTCAACAGCCAGTAAAGTGGGTTCCACAGGGTCAAGACTTCCAAGAAACGAACCGCGCCGCAGCTTACGATGAAAATTCCGAACAGCCAAAAGAGGTTTGCGAACGGCAGTCCGCGCCCGGAACGGCGCGCCAGCCACAACAGCGTCACGGAAATAAGCAGGCAGATAGGCAAGCCCAATTACGGTATCGCCCAGGGCATTGGCCGAGACCAGCTTTTTGTCTCCCGCATAACAAAATTGATGTGGCAGATAATCACCGCTCAGTAGTATGTGCGAGAAGACGAGCACTGCCGCACCAAACAGACACAAGACTGCAGTCACGATTCGTTTATCGGAAGTGAGGAATTTCGCCGATGCTGTGTTGGAAACAGTTTTGGCTCTGAGCATGAATTAGGCGGAAAGCCGGCAGTCAAGCTGGAACTTTGCCAGGCGCCGGCCTGTTTGACTTTCCGGAAGGGCGAATATCCTGCGGAATCCCTGAAATGAATCAAAGGAAAACGCATCGCTCACGTGGAGAGGGGAGAGGCGAGCTAAAGAGTACGTTATCACTGCAAGACCGGCGGCATGGGATTAAGAAGGCCCTGCGTGTCGAGAAAGCACACGTTGCCGTGGTTCGAATGCAGCGAGAGGAGCGTGCTATTCTCGCAAAGCATGCCTGGAGAGCAAAAACCCACTAAGTTGACGACTGCGGCGGCTGAGCCAGTTCAATTGGAGCGCGGTCTCGGGCTGAAAGAAGCCGTCGCCCTGAACATGATCGAGATTGTGGGCATCGGTCCGTTCGTGGTCAGTTCCCTGGTTATCAAAGCGATGGGTGGCCCGCAAGCTTTGATCGCCTGGCTCGCAGGTGCTCTGCTTGCGACGCTGGATGGATTTGTCTGGTCGGAACTTGGCGCGGCCATGCCCCAGGCAGGCGGCACTTACATCTTTTTGCGTGAAGCCTACGGCCCCGGCAAATGGGGCCGCCTGATGTCTTTTCTATTTGTATGGCAAGTGTTTGTGGCCGCGCCGCTTTCTGTCGCTTCCGCTTCCATCGGTTTTGCGAGCTACGCCGGCTATCTGCATCCACTGACGAAATGGGAAGCAAAAGCGGTTTCCGGCGGCCTCGTCATTCTGTTGGTTATTTTGCTCTACCGCCGCATCCAGACCATTGGCAAGATTTCCGTTTTGCTCTGGGTCGGCGTTGTCGGCACCATGCTGTGGCTAATCTGGGGTGGCATCCGCCACTTCGATCCCAAACTCGCGTTCGACTTCCCGCCCGGGGCATTTCATCTGAACTCCTTATGGTTCGCGGGACTTGGCGCCGCCATGGTCAAAACCACTTACAGTTACTGGGGCTACTACAACATTTGCCATCTCGGCGGAGAAATTCGCCAGCCCGAAAAAAATATTCCACGGGGCATTTTTCTCTCCATCCTCGGCATCGCGGTTTTGTATTTGGCCATGCAGACCAGCCTTCTCGGTGTCATCCCCTGGCGCGAGGCGCAGAATTCTCCCTTCATCGCCAGCCTCTTCGTCGAAAAACTCTACGGAACCGGCGCCGCTCATTTCGTCACCTGGATGGTTCTGTGGATTGCGCTCGCCTCCGTCTTTTCCCTACTGCTGGGCTATTCGCGCGTTCCCTATTCCGCTGCACTGGACGGAAACTTCTTTCCTTTCTTTGCCAAGCTGCATCCAACAAAACACTTTCCGCACGTCTCGCTGCTGGCCCTCGGCGCTCTGGCCTTCACCTTCAGCATCGTGCTGAAATTAGAGACGGCGATCACCGGCATCCTGGCCATGCGCCTGATTGTTCAATTCATCGGCCAGGCCGTCGGGGTGATGCTCTTGCGAAAACGGCTGGGCTCCGCCGGCTTGCCGTTTAAAATGTGTTTGTACCCGTTGCCCGCGGTCCTCACCATGTTGGGCTGGGCGTGGCTGTTCTGGCAGACTGGCCCGGCACGCAAATACGGCTTGATGGAAATTGCATTAGGTGTTACGGCGTACATGGTTTGGGCGCGCGTGAAGGGTTTCTGGCCGTTCGTTAGGCCCAGTGCTTCGAATTCTTACACAAGAAGTAATAGTGAGGAGGGTGCGTGAAGCGCTTTGTTTCCGGATGGCTGCTGATTCTAATTGGGGCTTTGTTAACCGGTTCGTGTTCGCGCGCGCAGTTTCCTGCTGCGCCAGGGACGGGCACGGGACTGCCCGAGACCATCGAAGCCATCGACTCCGCCCGCGTGACCACACGCATTCTCTACGTCACTGCGCATCCCGATGACGAAAGCTCCTCGGTGCTCACATATCTGGCACGCGGACTGCACGCAGACGTCGCGCTACTTTCCCTGACGCGAGGGGAAGGGGGGCAGAATGCGCTTGGTCCGGAACAGGCTCCGCAGCTCGGCCTCATCCGCACGCAAGAATTGCTCGCCGCCACTCGTGGCTATGGCGTCAAACTCTACTTTACGCGGGCCAAAGATTTTGGCTACTCCAAGACACCGGCCGAAACAGAAAAAATCTGGGGAGACCAGGTGCTTGAGGACATGGTGCGCGTGATTCGCGAATTTCGGCCGAACATTGTCATCAACAACTGGGGTGGGGTCCATGGCGGCCACGGGCACCACCAAGCGTCAGGGGTTTTGACACCCAAAGCCGTTGCTCTGGCGGCCGATGAAAAAGCATTTCCGGAGCTTTTGAAAGAAAAATTGCTCCCGTGGAATGGTGGAGAGGGTGGCGTGCAAATTCTGGGCCTCGATCGTGGAAGTGAAAATCCTAAAGGCTACGTTCTACCGCTTGACGAAGTCTCTCCGCTCTACGGAAAAAGCTGGCGACAAATTGGGATTGACGCTTTTGCGAATCATCGCACGCAGGGAATCGCCGGATTTCTGAACTCGCCGTTCCTGCGACGACCCATCGCCCTGTCTCGCGAAGACGGGAAGCCGTTTGACCCTGCTTCCCTTGCTGTCAGCCTCGCCAGCGCCGCTGGAAAGAAGGGACCATGCGGGTGTGACGAACAGATGAAGAGCGCCGACAAGTATCTAGAAACTGCCGTTCAGGCCGCGCTGCGGCTCGATTGGCCGGCGGCAGTTGCAGCCCTCGTTTTAGCGGAGAGGGAGATCGACAGAGCTTTGATGCTTTCGATTCCTATTCCAGTGCCAGCAGATCTCGCCGAACGGCTCGATTTTCTGCACGGAGAGCGCGAAAAGGTGAATCGAGCGCTAACGCTGGCCGCTGGAATCGAAATGAGTGCCGAGGCTGAGCGTGCCGAGATTCCAATCGGGGACCAATTCACAATCACGCTCCATGCTCGTTGCAGGCCGCAAATCGATTGCCAGTGGAAAACGGCGACGCTTAGAAGTACTCATTCATTGCGGGACGTAAAGCAGGAGACAGATAAATCGGGCGTCATAAAATGGAATGTCGCCCTCGCAGATCGAGATAAGAGTTCACTAACGGCGAGCGCAGACATCGTTTCGCAACTCAAAGCCGTGCCACCTCCCCTGATTGCCGTCGATCAACAAATTGCGGTCGCGGGCTATGACTTCACCACTATCGCGCCGGTAACGAACACGGCAGCGACCTCGACCAGTGTGAGTCGTGTGGCGGTCCGTCTTGTGCCCGCCTACACCCTTGGCGTTGAACCGGAACAAATCGTGGAAGTTCTTAACGCAGCGCACAAACCCTTCGACGTGCTGCTTCGCGTGCATTCGTATTCCACAAAACCAGCGAAAATTACCGCGGGCCTCGAGGTACCGGATGGACTCCGCGCCAGAGCTCCGGTTGAACTCGCCTTCGACGGCGTTGGCGATCGCTATGCCAAGCTCACTGTCACCCAGCCGGCAAAACTCGAGGCGGGCAACTTCACGATCACGGCTTATGCGAAACGCGGCGACGAGAAATTCTCCACATCTCTCAGTCCACTTCCCGCTATGCCAACGATTCTCTGGAGCGAGCCGGCGCAAACCATCGTGCATGCGTTCGACATCAACGTACCGGCTAATCTTCGCGTCGGCTACATCTCCGCCGAAAGCGAACCAATTCCTGATGCACTGAAGCGCCTTGGGATCTCGGTGGATCTCCTCGACGCCAGCGCGCTCGCGTTTGGCGATCTCTCGAAATTCGACGCCATCGTTGTCGGCGTCCGGGCATACGAGCTTCGCCCTGAACTTACCAGCGCCAACAAGCGCCTTCTGGACTTCGCGCAACAGGGCGGAACACTGATCGTTCAATACAATCGCGATTATGTGTGGGACAAGCTGCAACCCGCGCCCTATCTCACAAAAATCGGCAATCCCACGCCGCGCACCACGGACGAACATTCTCCGGTCAAATTTCTGAATGCCAGCGATCCTTTACTCAATCGGCCGAATAAAATCATGCAGGGCGATTTTGACAATTGGGTTCAGGAGCGCGGGCTCTACTACTGGTCTGACTTCGATTCCAAGTACACGCCACTGCTGGCCATGAATGATCCCGGAGAATCCGATCTCACGGGCGCGCTTGTTTACACCCGCTATGGCAAGGGTACGTACATTTACACTGGTCTTGCTTTTTTCCGGCAATTGCCAGAAGGCGTCCCCGGGGCTTATCGCCTGTTCGTGAACTTGCTGTGCGCTTCCAGAGGCAACTAGCCTTTTCCTTTTTGGATAAACCAACTAGGCACATCCTCTGCCGCAATTTCTCCAGTGCGCTATGCTCTTGGTGTCCAGTAGACGAGAATTACGACGAGGGCTTTGCCCTACGTGGCAGCGAAAAATTATTACAGCGAAGCAGATGGACAGATCAGCAGCGTGAGGAAAGTGAAATGACCTACAGGCAGTGCAAGTTTCCTAAAATTATTTTTGTTCTTGCCATTAGTGCGACGCTAGGGCTCAGCGTTTTTGCTCAAAAAGATAAGAAGAAATCGAAGAAAGAAGAGGCTGCCAGCGCACAAGCGGCCACTGACGCCGCGATCCAGAAGTTGCCGGATCAGGAGAAGGTTGATTTCGTAATTTCAGAAATGCTCGGTGCGTGGCAGATCGGCGACATCGAAAAGCTACACAAAGACATTGCCGATGACGTGATCGTGGTGAACGGAATGTGGGCACCACCGGTGGTGGGATGGAACAACTATCTTGCCAGCTACCAGGCGCAGCGCGCGCGGACACAGCAGATTCGCATGGATCGCAACAACACATTGATCCGCGTGACCGGAAATTTCGCATCAGCATGTTATCAGTGGGAATTTAATGCAGTGGTCGACGGGCAACAGAGCGGGGCGCGCGGCCAGACCACCCTGTTGCTGGAGAAGCGCTCAGACAAATGGATCATCATCCTCAATCACACTTCGATTGTGGAGACCGGTGTCCCTGTGGGCACAGTGCCGCAAGCGCAACCTGCCCCCGCAGCTAAGCCATGATTATCAGGATGCAAAGCGCGGCGAGTGTTGCCTTACTGAAGAGCTAGAAACTCTTCAGTCCGTGGTATACCACCATCCCTGCCATCACTAGCAGCAAAACTCCTGACGTTATGCCTGTGGTCAGCAACGGCCTGCCGAGCATATCGATCTTGCCGACCAGTTGCCGCTGCTCCTCGACAAGATGTGCTTCTGAAGGATCCAGGAAGATCTGATCATCTTCATGGCTGGACAACAGGCTTCGCCAGATCAGCAACCCGATGAAAATGACGGTGGCGATGCTCCAGACAATCAGAAGATACAGAAGTGGCCCGGATAGCAGATATTCTAAGGGTCCCATAGCAACCTCCCCAGGGAACCACTCGATGCCCGTCCGAGAAACGAGCAAGGCTTATTCGGCCGGAGTATACCACTAAGAGAATGCCAGTGCTATGGTGTGGGAAGGGGATGACAGCAAGGCGCGTGCATGGGGGCGCCATTCAGACCTACGACTGGTCCCACAGCAGTGCCTAGTCTGCAGATTTAAACATTAAGCCTGAGTGATTTACCGGCAAGGTGGGCATTTTTGCGTTATTCGCGGGCGCAAGGTCCTAGCACGAACGGATCGACGCAGCCTGCACCAAATTCGCCTGTAACCGCCGGTCGATTTGGACAGCCGCAAAACGCGCGCACAGGGCGCTTTCTCGCTCGCTCCAATTCATCACCGCAGGCGACATTTTGCCGAAAGCTGCGCCCAAGGTCCGCACAAACTCAAAGTAGGCGCCTGCCAATCCAAGGCCACTGTTCCCACTTTTCAGCTCTGGAGTCATCTCATGCAAATTGGCGAGCCGCTGGTAGTCGGCACCGCAGAACTGATCATCCTCGAGATGCGCCGCCTCCAGCACCCGCTCAGAGACGGGCTGAGAGGCCACTCCGGCCAGCAAGGCGCGCCAGTAATACAGCGCAAATTGCAGTAGCGCCAGGGTCGCGATCGTAAATAGTATGGCGGCGAACATCCCTCAGCCTCCACACGCATAATCTCGCCATACGGCTTTTTCTCCAATAGCCCGCCGGTACCAGCGGGGGTAGTCCTAACCCTGTAGCCATTTCGCTACCAAAGGCTTTCCGCTAGCGCTAGGCGACCCTGGGATGCTTGTGTAGCCTGCATAGCTCCCCTATACTCCTGCGAACAGTTCTTCGGAGGAGCTTATGACCCGCGCGGCAAATACCTTTCTTTGTTCTATATTATTGATTATGCTTGGCTTATCATTCATTCCCGACAATGCTGCCCAGACTTCGCAACCCACCGGGGACCGCGTTCCCGCCGAAATTACGCAGGTTTTGACGCTGCAGCAGACCGCCTGGAATAACGGCGACATCCCGGGATTTATGCGGGGCTATTGGAAGTCTTCTGAACTGTCGTTCTCGGGGTCTGATGGCGTTTCTCGCGGGTGGGACAAGGTATTGGCCCGCTATAAGCAGAATTACCCGGACAAGGTCACTATGGGCCATCTGGATTTCAGTGACATTGAAGTGCGAACTCTGAGCGACGCCGCGGCCCTAGTGCTGGGCAAATGGCATCTGAAACGAGATACCGGAGATATCGGCGGCGTGTTTACCCTTGTGTTCCAGCGATTTCCCGAGGGGTG
This sequence comes from Candidatus Acidiferrales bacterium, assembly GCA_963748365.1. GTDB lineage: Bacteria > Acidobacteriota > Terriglobia > Acidiferrales > UBA7541 > Acidiferrum. The sequence continues at coordinate 146,534 of CAVVJG010000032.1, read as the reverse complement.
GAAGATAATTCACGACCATACCAGTCAAGTGGTGCAGCATCAACCATAGTTGCAGAATCTTTGCGCAGGTGATTCGTGGCCGCATGAGGAACGGTTTCTTTTATCGCCGGCTGGTAGAGCCGCTGCTCGATCTTCTCAAGCAAGGAGTGACGCCAGAGAAGCTCGCTCTGAGCGTTGCACTGGGCGCTGTATTCGGTATATTTCCCGCGCTCGGCTGGACCACCGCGCTTTGCGCGGTCATCGCCTTTGTCTGGCGCCTCAACCTTCCCGCTATCCAGATCGTCAATTATTTTATGTACCCCGTACAAATCGCATGCATTCTTCCGTTCTTTCGTCTTGGCGAAAGATTGTTTCGTGCACCGCATCTACCGATTTCCGTCTCGCAAATGTACGCTATGGCGCACGCTAATCTTTGGGGCGCTATCAAATTTCTTTGGAGCACCACCTGGCATGCAATGGCTGTCTGGGTTCTCGTCGCGCCATTTCTTACAGCATTGCTTTACGCGCTGCTCGTTCCGCTGTTACGTCGCGTTCTTCGGCACCAGAATATACCTCTTCCAGCTCCCGACGAAAAAGTTGCCTTTTGAGGCACGCGATTCTCTTTCTACAAGATCTCCAAGATTTCCTCGTAGCGCTTGAATGGGGGAATCAAATAAGCTCCCGCAATCTCTGTTCGCGCCCATTTCAACATCTCGCGCGCAACCTCAAACCCGCGGTCCCGCGCCGATGCCCCGGCGGCTTCCATCGATTTCAGCAATGGCCCGGGTATCATGATTCCCGGCACTTCATTATTCAATCGCAGAGCCTGTTTGTAGCTATTTAGTGGCCAAACGCCGATCATCACTGGAATCGCGGGCTTGCCGCCCAATTTCTTCAAGAATCCGTTCCAGTGCTCTGGATCAAATAGTGGTTGGGTCATTGCGAAATGCGCTCCGGCTTCGACCTTGGCATGAAACCGTTCAATCTCGCTATCGAGATCATCGGCAACCGGATTCAATGCCACACCAATTGTGAAATTCGTCTGGCCGCCAAGAGTTTTGCCAGCCCAGTCCGTGCCCTGATTCAGTCGGTGTAAGATCTTAACCAATCCAACGGAATCCACTTCGTAAACTCCGCTGGTTTCGGGATAGTCGCCGACCGACGGGGGATCCCCGGTGATGGCCAGAACATTTCGAACGCCACCCACGGTCCAAGCGCCAAGAAGCATCGCCTGCAATCCAATAATATTCTGATCACGCGTAGTCAGGTGGGGAACCGTCTCCACGCCACGAGCCTCCAAAGCACCCGCCACGATCAGGGCATCCATGCCAACCCGCGCCATGGCTCCACTATTGATGTCGATAGCGTCGACTTTTTTCGACGCCATGACCTTATCTACTTGCTCATAAATTCGGTCGAGCGCGATGCCTTTTGGAGGATCGATTTCCACACAAACCGTGAACTCTTTTTTCTGCAGTTTTTTCCAGAAATGGCTTTCAGGATCTTTCTCTTTCGCCGGGGCAGCTACTTGCGTTCTAGCCACAGCCACTGTCGTATGGAGAGTCTCCACGGGCCTCAACGACTTCACGGCGTCCGCCATCGCCCGAATGTGCGCCGGAGTGGTGCCGCAACATCCGCCAAGGATTCGCACCCCGGCTTCCGCCGCGTCTCGTGCAAAGGATGCAAAATACTCCGGTGAAGATTTTGGATAAACGATACGGTCGCCTTCACGCTTAGGGAAGCCGGTGTTGGGCATACCGCTAACGCGGATGTCTCCTGCATTGGCCAGTTCCTGCAAAATCGGTAAAAGCGATTGAGGGCCGAGGGTGCAGTTCGCGCCAATCACCTGCACATTTTTGTCTTTCAGCAGAGTTGCCGCCAGAAACGGCCGCACGTCGCCGTAGGTAGTGCCCTCTTCTGAATAGGTGAGTTGGGCCACGATTGGCAATCCAGAAAAAGAACGGATGGCGTCAATCGCCAGCATTAGTTCTTCTACGTACGAAAATGTTTCCAGTATGAAGATGTCGACGCCGCGCTCTTCCAGGGCCAGCGCCTGCTCGTGAAAGACAGAGAGAATTTCTTCCGGTTCGGGATGCCGCGCTTGCACGCCAATTCCAAGCGGGCCGATGGATCCCGCAATGATCACCTCGCGGGCCGCCGATTCCCGAGCTTCGCGGGCGATTTTCACGCCGCGGCTGTTCAGCCGCTGCACCTCTTCGCCCAATCCCAGGGGAGCGAGCTTAAATCGGTTCGCACCGAATGTATTTGTCTCGATGATCTGCGCCCCGGCCTCGATGTACGCCTGGTGAACACGAAAGACCGCTTCCGGCTCCGTCATGTTCAGTTCATCGAAGCAGCGTACCGCTCCCACTGATTCATACAAGAGCGATCCCATGGCCCCATCGGCAATCAGGATCGAATCTTTCAATCGCTCGTTAAAATCCTGTATTTTCACTCTGTCCTCACCAGATTCTCAACAAACCCAAATTCCACCTGGAATAACAAGCGCCGCACCGACTCCAATAGCATCCAAACAGTACGACCAGATGGTCCCTCCGATGGCTGCACCAACGGCTTTATCCTTATTCGTCAATCGGTGGTCAAAATACAAATGAATCAAGAATAACCATTCGACAATTCTTACGGGAAACAAACCTGCAAAATAAAGGTAGAGAACCGTATCTGACCTTTGCGTATGGGATTGGGAGTACAACATCCAAATCATGCCGTATGCCAGTCCAGCCCCGATACCAATGGCAGTGCGAATCGCGCCCACCTTCATTGGGTTATGTGAGCTTGCGACGTACACCTTTTTCAGCAAAACCGCCGCACCGGAATATCCAATAAACTTTATTCCCACGAAATAGGCGAAACCCAGTGGCGCGGGTCCCATTGGCATGCTGCATCACCCCTAGCGTTTTTGTTCCATCAAGCTCGCTACCGTGCTCATCAAATCGTATTTCGTGAGGATCTCGAACTTTGATTCCTCCATCTGGACAAAAACGGCCGGATCTCCGTGGCTGAACATGTAGGTAATGCGCTCCACGGGCGCGGATTTTAGAATTGTTGGCATCGGCTTGCTCATCACCTCTCGAGCCGTCAGCTTGCGCAGGTCTTTGCCTTGCAACGCCAACATCAGAATCTGATCTTCGTACACCGTGCCAATGGGAATGTTTTCTTCAAATACGGGAATCTGCGAAATATCCTGCTCCTGCATCGTTTTCAGGGCATGAAAGACAGTCTGATAAGGCCGCACGACAACGAGTTCTCTCACCTTGCCGAGTTGCGTCTTGGCGTGCACCACTTCTTCGGCCGTGATCGGCACACTGGATTCGGTATAACCGCGCTCGCGCATCCACTCTTCGTTGTAGACCTTGCTGAGATAGCGCATGCCAGTGTCTGGAAGCAGCGCCACGATGTAGGCTTCCGGGCCAAGTTCTTTCGCCAATCTTAGAGTTGCGGAAAGGCAACCACCACCTGAGCCGCCGGTGAACAGACCTTCCAGTTTTGCCAGGCGGCGCGCCACCACGAAGCACTCTTCGTCATTCACCTGGATCACGTCATCCAGAATTTGCATATCCATTGTTGTCGGGAAGAAATCTTCGCCGATTCCTTCCACCACGTAGGTTCGGGCCTTGGCAATCTTTCCCGTTTTGTGAAAATCATAATAGAGGGATCCTTCTGGATCGACTCCCACAATCTTTACATTCGGATTTTTTCCCTTCAAAAATTTGCCCACCCCGCTGATGGTTCCGCCTGTGCCCATACCGCACACGAAATGGGTGATCTTTCCCTGCGTGTCTTCCCAGATTTCGGGACCGGTGGTCTGGTAGTGGGCTTCGGGATTGCTGGGATTGTCGTACTGGTTGGGATAGTAGGAATTGGGAATTTCACGCGCCAGTTTCTTGGCAACGCTGTAGTAGCTGCGCGGGTCTTCAGGTTCGACCGCGGTGGGGCAGACAATCACTTCCGCGCCCAATGCCTTCAGGAGATCGACTTTTTCCTTCGATTGCTTGTCCGTAGTCGTGAACACGCATTTGTAACCGCGCACGGCCGCCACCAGCGCCAGGCCCATTCCAGTGTTTCCGGAGGTGCCTTCAATAATCGTGCCGCCGGGCTTGAGAAGTCCCTTCTTTTCGGCTTCATCAATCATGGTGATGCCGATACGGTCTTTGACCGATCCACCGGGATTCAACATCTCTGCCTTGATCCAGATTTGTGGCTTCAAGTCCTTGCTCATCCGATTCAGCCGGATGAGAGGTGTGTGACCTACGGCTTCGAGAATATTGTTGCAGCGCATTTTTCGTCTCTTGGAAGATGCCGAGCGTGCTCAAGCCTATGGCATACTTCTTTTAAGTTTAACATGCAGCGTAAGAAGGCAATAAAACACAAGCTCTAGAGGACTTATATGCCACGCCAAAACTTCGCGACCGGTACACCCTGGGAGCCCATCGTTGGCTACTCGCGTGCTGTTCGCATCGGCAATCACATCGTTGTATCTGGCACCACCGCCACCGGCCCGGACGGCAAAATCGTTGGCATCGACGACCCCTACGCCCAGACCGTTCAGGTTATCCGTAACATTGAGGCGGTGCTAAACCGCGCAGGCGGCAGTCTTAAAGACGTTGTGCGTACGCGTATCTTCGTAACGAATATTGGTGAATGGGAGAAGATTGGCCGCGCTCACGGTGAATTTTTTAAGGATATACGTCCGGCCACATCGATGGTTGAAGTAAGCAAATTGATCTCGCCGGAAATACTTCTGGAGATTGAAGCCGACGCAATCGTTGAGGGTTAGCATGCTAAAAAGCAAAGGCCCGCCTTTGCAGACGGGCCTCCAGCAACACATTGTCAGCTCTTTCTACCAGTGTGCACGAATGCGGTACCGCAGGACTGATTCGCCATTGGCCTTCACGGGCACTTCAAAGCGCGCCGCAAACGCCGCTGATTTTTCATACTTATAACTCGAGGTCAGCATCTCCCAATCACCTCCGATCGGCTCGTTCACTTCCACGGTGATGGGCGTGTCTTTGTGGTTCCGGAGTTTAATCTCAAATTCCATTTCCCAGGTTCGACTGCCCAGCGCTTTGTAGTCCGTCTGTTTGCGTTCGGAAACAACATCGAAAGCATTGCCAATTTTTATATTCAGGAATTCGTCCTTGGGGGTGTGATCGATGCGATCTTCTCCAACAAAAAGCACCCCACCCTTGGAATCCTTCTGGTACACCCGAAAATTGCCGGCCGGCAGTGGAATCCCCAGCCCGGCTTTTTCTTCATTCTTAAATTTGTAATAGACCATCACATCGTCTTTGATCGGTGATCCCGGATTCTGCGCATTGTGGTAGTAAAAATTCTGCCCGTTCACAATAAACTGTTTCTCCACCGGCACACCGCTGCCCTGCAACAGACTGATTTGCTTGGTCTCTTTATCCTCAACAGAAGTCTTCCGCCCAAGGCTGTACAAATGATACTCGCTGAAATTCTCCTGCTGGAATTGGGCCGGTGCCGCTGCCTTCGCGGCCATTTCGTATTGCGCGTTTGCATCTCTCATTCGCCCCTGTGGTATGCGATTCAGATCTCCTGCTACCAACTGCAGCTTGGCGTTATGAAACGCCGTCCCCGAATTGTTCACCACGGTCACCCAGCCATCCAGGTCCGCGTTCTTGTCATCCCGGGCTACGGTCAGCACGTAGTCCGAGTTCCAGGTCAGATTTGTGGCCAGGTACGATGCTTCAATCTTTTGCTTTGCTGCTCCCGAGTTTTCCAACGACATTAACAGCGTGGGCCGATCGTACAGATTCGCCGGCACTCCAGGGAAGCGATAACTCTCCGCATACATACCGGTCACGATTTCATTCCCAATCTTCCATACCGGCCCGTTATTATTCGCGAGCAGAGTTGCTTTCACTTCCTCGCGCTTGGTGGTGCCATTCTCCATGTACGACCGCACCAGGGTCACTTCTTTACCGACATACTTGTTGAGAAGCTTCGCGGGCTCCAGCAGGTCGTATTCATAGTTTTGCTCAATCACGCCCACTTTTTCCGGCTCAGTCAGAGAGCGGAAGTGAACTGTTGCGGGATTCACGGTCGCGGCGATGTCCATGAATTTGAGGCGAAATCCGCCGTTTGGCATCTGCAATTGGCGGGCGTCTCGGACCAGCGCAATGTTGGAGTTGTAGACGGTAACGGCCAGTTCCGTCTGATCATTCAGGGTAGTGGTCAGGTCAGATTCCGCGCGCGCCGCCTCCCTCTCCTGCGGACTGGCTTTCTTTCCCGCCTGGTAAGTCGGCACAAATGTCGCGGCTCCTGCCAATGTTATGGCTGCCGCTCCACCTATCCAGCGTAATCCCCGGGTCTTTGCTGCTCGCGAAGTCTCCATGGCACCACCTCATGTTGAATTTGCCTTCGGAGTTAGAACGGCGCCAGTGATTTTTCTTGCAGTGGAGTTTATTCGTTAGCCGTAGGCGTCCAGTTGACACCAGCATCCGCGGTTTCAAAGCTCTTACGATTTCTCAGGTTCCAGATGCTGGCATGTTTCGCGTCCACCGCGTGGATTCCGCCCAAATCATCCTGCACTGGGGAGGGGATCTGAATCCAATGCATGCCACCGTCGGTCGTCAGCAAAATTGTGCCCGCTTTTCCAACAATCCAGCACACGCTTTCGGAGGGCGCGGAGCCACTGGCCAGATCTTTGGATAAGCCGCTCGCCTGTGAATTCCACGCTTTGCCCCCGTCCGTAGTTGCTTCAATCTTTCCTGCCGCCCCGACTCGCCATGCGTGTTTGCCATCTGGCGCGACAATCATGCGCGAATCCCTTGCCGCACTTTTGAGGAGAGAGTTCCCGGCGGTAGAGAATTGCGCCGTATTTTTGGCGGAAACTTCTGGAACCGTCACGGCCTCAGCAGTTGGTGTCGGTGTCGCGGCCGCTGATTTCGCCTTATTTGCTTCAATTCCACTCTCTTTCTTGATTTCAGGAGCTCTTCCCGCGGCAACTTCGCCCATGGCACTCGGAGCAGGGGCACTCACATGTGCCTCCGAGTTGGCTCTGGTGGCGTCCAGATCTGCTCGACTCTGTGCTTGCAATCGTGCCGCAGCGGATGAATCTGGTTTAACTTGGAGCTCCCTTGAAGCGAATGCTTCATCCTTCAAAACTTTGTCGGTTTCGTTCGCTGGAGTGGCGGACTTGTAGGATTGGCTAGAAGGCTGCTTGGATGCGGGGGGAGTGGCCGATAACATCGGTGGCTTAACAGCCCCCAATTTGGAATCCTGACTGTTGCCTTTCGAAAGTGGTGACTCCTCGCGGCTCGGCGGCGATTGCGGAATATTTTGCTGAGTTGCCATGGGAACTTGCGGCTCATTATTGTCTCGCGCCACCTCTACAGAGGTCTGCTGAGGTCCCATTTGTTCCTTGCGCTCTCGCACAGCCACAAAGAGAAGCAGTCCTGCCGCCAATGCTCCCACGGGAGCCATCCATTTCCATGAGGAACGCGCAGCAACTTTATTCCGCGAGGGAGGCGGCAGCGATAACGATGCCAGGTCTTCCGAACCTTCGAAAGCTTCTTCTCGCAAAACATGCAAGACGACGGGCGGATTAGCGGCACTCCCCAAATTTCCCATCCCACTCGCAGTCTCTTGCACTTCCCAATCATGAGCTGCAATGGAGTTGGTCTCTTCCACCAGCGCCAATATTTCCTGACAGCGAAGGCACCCGCCGATGTGCTCCTTGCATTTCGCGAGTTCTTCCAGAGAAAGCGTGCGCTCATGGTATGCGGCCAAAGTATCCGCATCCAGACATGCCGAGTCCGGCGACAATTCGCGCATATGCCGCTGTAGCGCCCGCTCAAATTGCCGCTCGCGTTCGTCAGACGGCATAGCTCACTCCCTTCTTAGAACGTCGGCAGACTCTTTTCTTGCACCTTCTCACGATGTTCCCTTTCTTTCCTCTCCTGCTTTTCCTGTATCTTTTTCTGGAAACATTTTTCGGAAATCGATCGGGGAATCCTCTGCGGCATACTGCACACATAACAGCGTTTCGGCTTCGCTCAGCGCCTGGTTACAGCGCAAATGATCTTCTACCGCAGCACGAAGTTCCCTTCGCAGGCGCTCCAGATTGCGAGAAACGCTGGACTCGTGTTCTCCGAGCTTTCGCCCAATTTCCGCGAGAGTCATCTCTCTGGCGTAATAGAGTTCCAAGCGCTCACGGTCTTCCTTTGCCAGCGATGCGAGGCAGGTCTGCAGCGCTGCCACAAACAAACTGACGTATTGGTCGCGATGTGGATCGAGGTTTGGTTGTACGGACTTTTCGCGTCCGACGATGGAAGGCTTCTGCTCGCCGTCCTCGCCATCCAGGCTTTCCCACTTACGACTCTCCCGCAAACGGTCAATATGGCGCTGTGCCAAAATAGTTCGCAACCAGGTCTTGAGTGAACTGCGTCCGTGGAAGTAGCGAAATAACGAACGGTCACCAAGTTTTCCATCCGCGAGGCCGTACAACTCCGCGAAAAGAGAATCCGCCAACTCCCTCGCATCCGTCCCCGCGCGACTGTTCTTAGTAATGGCCCCGGCCGAGGCACGGAGGTAAGCTCGATACTCCTGCACAAAATCCTCCCAAGCAACCTCCGATCCAGCCATGCAGGCGCAAGCAAGTGCCAGGTCCTCGATATATAGAGTTTGTAGGTATTCCTCGAATAGCTCCGGGGTACAACCTCCGCCCGCAAAGCGCTTTCGGACGCTGCGTTCCAACCCGGCCGAAAACTGGGCAGTAGTCAGTCCCCATTCCTTAGCTCTTGATTGCAGGAACAACGACCGCACGAGCTCACTCGCGTGTGCGAGGAACGAAACTGGATCGTGAGCCGAATTTTCATCAGGAGGGCGGGGCATTTTATTCGTGTGCTCTACACTAAAGTCCCTATTTCCATATCGCTAACACTTACCTAGATTCAACCAACGCGACGGTATCTCTGTGCATCCTACAGGGTACCTTACGGGAGTCAACCGTGGCGAAATCAGGTGATACCGCTACCCCGTAATGCGGTATCCTATAAGTCTGTTGCGCAACCCGTCCCGCAACGAAATTCGCCTCGGCGGGTTTATTCCCGTAAAAGTAGGCGTGTGAGGGTGCTCTCGCTAAGACAGTAGCGATTACGCGACGTTAGTACGAAAGTCCTATTCGGGCACTTTCTCTCCCCAAGTACTCTCGTACTGGTAACTCACACGTCCTGACAAATTGAACAGCTCGATTCTATAGGATCGAGTTGAGGATGAATAATCTGCCAGAGGCGGTAAAGCGGATGACCACAATGATCGCAGATTCACCATCGAGCAACTCGCTTGGCGTCGGCTTCGATGCTCGTCGCAGCCGGCCCAACCCAGAAGCTTGGAAACAGCATATGGGAACAAGAGCGGTACCCGCCCGCCTTGCCTTACTTCCCGAAGCGAAGCCTCGTTGGGACTGGTTGGGAATCAGCGCCCTCATCCAACTTTCCTTGCTAGTCGCTCTGATCATCATTCCCTTGTTGTATCCGGATCAGATGAAGACGGGACTGACGTTCATCAACCTTGCGATGACGACTCCGGTCACCGAGATTCCAGTGGCTCCTCCGCCACCACCCCCTCCAAAGGCGAAAGCGGTAGCCCCACCTAAAGTTGAAGTGAAGCCGGAAGTTGTGGCACCCGTCAAGCTCAATCCACAACAACCACACATTTTCTCGAACCTGGCTCCCAAAGTGGTTCAACCGAAGGTTGAAAAGGTCGAAGTCAAAGTCCCGGACATGGCGCCCGTTTTCGAACAGGCCAAAATCGACGTCAAGGACAACGGTCCCAAACGTCCTAAAGAGGACGTGAAGGTGGGACTGATAGGTTCCGGTAGCGCTGCTCCTGCCACGGTAAACGCTCCGGTATCGAAGGTTCAAACGGGTGGCTTTGGCGATCCCAATGGCATACCCGGTAAAGGTGATCCGAACCATCCCACGAACGCCAACCGGCTTGGCTCGCCGGCGCTTCCGGGTGGCGAAGGGTATGGCAACGGCACAGGTGGGAAAGAGGGAATTCGGGGAACTGTGGCGAGCACTGGATTCGGAAATGGCACAGCTACACCTCCAGCAGGCGGAGGCGGCAAGAAGGGCACAGTTGTCGCCAGCGGCTTTGGTGATGTTGCGACCGCAGAGCCCGTAAAAAAGAAGTCCCAAACCGGTGGTCCTGCTGACATCCCTGTTCAACTTTTAGACAAGCCCAAGCCGGAGTACACCGCTGAAGGGCGTAGTCTAAAGATTGAAGGGGACGTGGTCATCGACCTGGTTTTCCTTGCTAACGGCACCGTTCAGATCAACCGCGTCGTCAGTGGCCTGGGACATGGGCTGGACGAAACGGCCACGCGCGCCGCGCAAAGTATCCATTTCAAACCAGCGCTGCGGCAAAGCGAGCCGGTGGATTTTCCGGCCCGCGTACGTATCGAATTCCGGCTGGCTTATTGAGGGAGAATGAACATGCGAATGCTGTGTAAACACATCCTGACTCTGGCGCTCTCCGCAACCGTCAGCGCAGCGGCCCTGGCAGCACCCACGCCGGCAGCAACTCCGGCGCCGGACCAGCCACGGACCCCGGATCAGGTCATCGACCGATTTATCAGTAATGAACAGCGGCTCTACGGCCAGATGCGCAATTACTCGCCGCTCGTCGAGACTTACATTCAGAACCTGAAACCCGACAAGGATCTTGGCCAGGTTCCTGCCGGTGACAAATATTTTCTAGGGCGAGCCAATTTCAGTAAGGGTATTACCCTTGTTCCTCTCACCGACACCTCCAGCAAGGGCAGGAAGGTGGTCGGCTCCATTGGCAACTTCTTCAGCTTTGCCATGCAGTTCCTGCCCGATGGTTTCCTGCAGATGATTTTTATCGACACAAACGGATTTGACCGCCAGCACTACAAGTTTGATTACGTTCGCCGCGAATTTCTTGGTGAAGTGCGCTGCCTAGTTTTCGACGTTACTCCCGCTGGAAAAGATAATAAGGGCCGCTTCCTGGGACGCATCTGGGTTGAGGATCAGGATTTCCAGATTGTTCGCTTCAATGGTTCTTACAGTGGCAACGGGCATTCCAGCTGGTATTTCCACTTTGATAGCTGGCGCACCAACGTGCAGCCTGGGCTGTGGATGCCTGCCTTCGTTTACAGCGAAGAAAAAGATCTACATTATGCCATTTCTAAGAAGTTGGATTTCAAGGCGCAGACTCGCCTGTGGGGCTACAACCTGGGCTCCAGCACCAAGGAGCAAGAACTCAGCAAGATTCTCGTCGAGACTCCTGTCAACGACGACACCAAGACCAACAATGATCTATCCCCGATTCAGGCTCAGCGCTCATGGGATCGCCAGGCAGAAGACAACATCACTGATCGGTTCGAACGCATCGGCCTGATGGCGCCCAAGGGCGATGTCGATAAAGTTCTGGAGACGGTGGTCAACAACCTGGAAGTCACCAACAATATCGACCTTGATCCGGAAGTTCGCTGCCGTGTGCTGATGACTTCCACTCTCGAATCATTCACGGTTGGCCATACGATCGTACTTAGCCGCGGGCTGATCGACGTGTTACCCGACGAAGCCAGCTTGGCCACAATGATCGCGCATGAACTCAGCCACGTCGTTCTGGGCCATCGGATCGACTCGCAATATGCCTTCTTCGATCAGTTGATGGTTGATGACAAGGATACCTTCCGCCACTTCGGATTTGCACGCACGCCGGAAGAGGAGCATCAAGCCAACGAGAAGGCGATTGCGATGCTCAACAATTCGCCATACAAGAATCAGTTGGCTAACGCGGGACTTTTCCTGCAAGCCCTGGACTCCCGCCAGAAGGAAATTCCTAACCTCATCAGCGGACACCTTGGCAACCGCGTTCCTGAGATCAATGACCTGAAGTCCACGATGGCTATGGATCCCAAGTCGAATCCACAGAAGATCGCCGCCCTGCCCCTCGGTGGGCGAGTGAAGATTGATCCGTGGAACGACTACCTCAGTATGATCAAGAGCAAGCCGGTTGGCACTGTGGCAGAACGCGAGAAGATGCCATTTGAAGTCACGCCGTTCATGCCTTACCTGATGCGCTACGGAGTGGATTCCGGGAAGCCCGTAGCTGCCAGCGCGGCAACTCCTCAAGATGTGAAACCGGGCGAACCACCAGACCCGACCAAGCCGTAAATTTCACTTATCTCTCAAGAAAACGGCCCCCAGCTTTTTGGGGGCTTTTTCTTTTTCAGGTTGGCTCTTGAGGATTAAACGAGTGGCGCTCTGATTCCTCAAGTCACGCCACAAATTTCAGCGTAATGATTTGCGTCCGGAAGGATCAGGAAAGAAGCTTGCGGAGAATGGCGTTGATGGTTTGGGGGTTGGCCTGACCCTTGGTGGCTTTCATAACCTGCCCGAGGAAGAAGTTGAAGACGCCTTCGTTGCCGGATTTGAATTTGGCGACATTGTCCGGGTTCTTGGCGATGACTTCGCGGGCAGCTTGCTCGATGGTGTCGTCGCTGATTTGCGCGCCGAGCCCTTGCGCTGCCACGATGTCGCCAGCGGAACGGCCGGAACCAAACATTTCGGCGAAGACTTTCTTGCCGATGGTGGCGGTTATTTTCTTTGATTCAACCAGCGTGACGAGCTCTGCTAAAGCGGTTGGAGAAACAGGGCTGGCAGAGATCTCTTTCCCGGAATCATTCAGTCCTCGAAGAAGCTCGGTCTGCATCCAGTTGGCGGCAGCCTTGCCGGGCGCGCCCGCCTTCACTACTGCGTCGAAATAGGCGGCCAACTCCTGCGTGTCTGTCAAGACTGCGGCGTCATAGGGGGTAATACCAAACGAAGCCACAAAACGGGCACGCTTGGCAGCGGGAAGTTCGGGAAGCGAATCCTGGACCTCCTTACGCCAAGCAGCGCTTAGGTGAACGGGAAGGAGATCGGGTTCCGGGAAATAGCGATAATCGTGCGCCTTTTCCTTGGAACGCATGGGCATTGTGCGGCCTTCCGCTTGATTCCATAAACGCGTTTCCTGAGAGACGCGTCCCCCGGATTCAACGACACCGACATGGCGCTCAATTTCGAATTCCAGGGCTTTGGCGAGATAGCGAAAGGAGTTCAGGTTCTTAACTTCTACCTTGGTGCCAAATTCTTTGGCACCACGATGGCGCACGCTGACGTTGGCATCACAACGGAGTGAACCTTCTTCCATGTTGCAGTCACTGACGCCGGTGTACAGGAGGATTTGGCGAAGTGTAGTGAGGTAGTTGTAAGCCTCTTCGGAGGATCGCATGTCCGGCTCTGAAACTATCTCGCTTAGTGGGGTGCCACAACGATTGAAATCGACATAGGTTTTTTCGTTAGAGTTCGGGAAGCCGTCATGTAGGGATTTCCCGGCATCTTCCTCAAGGTGAAGCCGGGTGATGCCGATTCGCTTGGTTCCGCCATTGTGCTCGATTTCGATCCAGCCACCGGTGGCTAGAGGGAGCTCGAACTGAGAAATCTGGTAGCCCTTGGGAAGATCGGGATAGAAGTAGTTCTTGCGAGCGAATCGAGAGTGTTCGTGGACGGTGCAATTGAGAGCGAGGGCAGCGCGCATACCCATCTCTACGGCACGTTTGTTGAGGACCGGCAAGGTGCCAGGCAATCCGAGGCAGACTGGGCAAACATTTGAGTTTGGCGCGTCGCCAAAACGCGTAGAACAACTGCAGAAGATCTTGGTATGGGTAAGGAGTTGCGCGTGGACTTCCAAGCCGATAACCACCTCGTATTTGGCGAGGAGTTCAGGAGAGAGCGCGGATTCGGTGACGAATTTCGTCATTGGTCAGTAGAAAAGTATAGCAGAGGAGGAGGGGCGGCCAAGTGCGCGGCCAACTCAACCCGGGATGGGCGAATCGGTGGTTCGAACGGCTGGGCGAAACCGTTCCACAAGAGCAAACCCGCCGAAGAGGACTGTTGTATAGAAAGCATCGCCAAGAAGAGTGTTAAAGAAAAGAGGAATGCCGGCGATATAGCAGGTGGAAAGGCCAGCAAAGGATTTGGGGAAAGGAGTGTAGCCAAAAGCCCAAACCGCAAGATTGGTGACGAGGAAAAACTGAACGGCGCCAAGAAGCGTGGCAAACGAGAGAGGAAAAAAGGATTGATGGGGACGCAGATAGCGGCCGATGAGCACGCTGAGACAAAAACTGAGATAGACAACGATCATCAGCTTGTAGATGCCTACGAAGAGATCGCCGAGGAATAGCGCAGACAATGGAATGAGGAATGCGGCCCATTTGGAATTGAGTTTGGCGCCACTGAAAAGAGCCATTGCGCCAATAGGGGTGAAATTCCATGGATGCGGAAGGATGCGGACAGACGCGGCAAACAGAATAAAGCAGAGGATCAACAAGACGCGAAGGATGTTAAGCGTGGCGTCAGAATTCATTTTGCGGAACATGGTTTTTCTCCTTGGGGTTCTGGCAGCAAATCACAGAAAATGAACGAATCGCGCTGAACGATATCGCCGGTACGAACAAGAATTGGAAAATTAAATATGGGCCCGTCAACTACGAAGGTGTGAAATTCACCATTTTCGCCGCAGGGATCGATGCCAGCGGGAAGATCGCGGAAGAATTCGGAAGTCAATTCCCTCCCGGCAAAAGATCTGTCGAGTTTGCCAGGATCGATGCAAACAGTGAAGGCGCGGAAGCCGTCCTGAACAAAACCAGAAGCAAGCTCGCGAGTATCAATGCCCCACAAGGGAAAAACGGCGGCCATCTCAAGGCGCGCGAGATTCCTTTCGCGGTAAGCACGGAGGTCTTGCAGGAAAATGTCACCAAAAGCAAAATGGCGGACGCCGCGATCGTGGAAGCCGGCAACGGCTTCGGCCATGCGAGATTCGTATATGGAGTTGGGACACTGGGGAGTAATGCGAACCTCTTCCACCGGCAGGCCTATTGATTGAGCTTGCCGGTAGAGGAGTTCACAGCGAACGCCGTGCATGCTAATGCGTTCGAAACCTTCGGTAACGGTGGTCAGCAGTGAAATCACCTGGTATTGGGGATCGCGCAGAAGCGAGTGCAAAGCCATGGCACTGTCTTTCCCACCGCTCCACGCAAAGACAACAGGCAGTGGCATGGGATTAGTCGCGACCTGCAAACTGGTAGCGAAGGCCGATACGCGCATCGCGACCAAGTGCGGGATAGCCTAGAGCGTCTTGATATGTTTTGTCGAAGAGATTGTTGGCGCGGGCATAAACGGATAGGCCGCGGTAGAAGTTGTAACTGGTGGAGATATCGAAACGTGCATAGCCGGGATTGCGCGTCAGGCCCAGATTAAGGAAGTCGCTGTCGGTGCGTTCGCCGACAAAAAAGCCAGCGAAAGTGGCATTAAATCGGTGGAAAGTGGCGCTGAGCGTGACGGAACCGGAATTTGTTGGACGGCGGAGAAGGCGATTGCCAGCGAATAAAGCAGCATCAAAGGCGTTTGGGGACTTGATGACGAGACTATCGTCGTAGGTGTAGTTGCCACGGACAAAAAGCCATTTGGTGGCCCGGACTTCCACGTCAATGTTGGTGCCACGAGCACGCGCGAGATCGGTGTTGAAATAATTCCCATAGCCAAAAGTGCAGCCAGGGGGTGGCGTCACGGGACAGGGAGAGTCTGGCAGGCAGAAGGCAAAGCTGACAATGTCGTAAAAACGATTGGAAAAATAGTCGGCGCCAACTTTAATTCGATCGCCTGCGAGCTTCTGATCAATGCCAACGCTCCAATTCTTGCTGGATTCCGGTTTGAGCGAGAGATTCCCCGGATCACAAGGATCGGTGCCATAAGTTTGATCTAGTCGAGGCTCTTTGATCCCCTGGCCATAGAAAGCCCGCAAGCGGGTATCGCCAAAGGTTTCCTGGCCCCGGCGAAGAAGGAAATTTCCACCGACGCGGGGAACGGCACGCGTCCCGAAATAGTCGTTGCCTTCAACGCGTACACCGAAATCGAGTGACAAGCGCGAGATGGGCAAATATCGAAAATCGAGGAAGCCCGCTTGATTATTACGACGAACGTGAGGTTGCTGAAGAAAATAGATTGAGGCGTTTTCGACTTCATTTTGGTAACCAGCAGTTGCGGCAAAATTGTGAATGCTATAGGTGGTTTGCGCGTTGATGCTGGCGCGATTGTATTGATAGCGGGAGTCAAAAAGGTAATCGCAAAACTGCGTGGTGGGTACCGCGGCTGGACTGGTCTGGGGACAGAACGAGTCTGGACCGCTGATATAGAAGCTCTGTTCGGGATTGAAGCTGTGCTGGCGGGTGTAGGATTCCGCGCCCATCAACTGATGCTGCCAGTGGGTGCCAGTGGCAAAATCCCATCGAGCATTGGCGGTGAAAAGTTCCTGATTGTAGCGCTGGTGGAGGCTGGGCGGAGTGAAAACGGTTTGGCCCGCAACGCCGGCGTCCGCATCATTGTTTCGGAGGGAGAGCCGGAGTTGGTTGGTGTCGCTGAAGCTGTAGCCGAAGCTGCCTGAGAGGGTACGGTTGATGAAATCGGTGTTGGGATATTGCCCTTCGGTCTGGAGATAGGAAGCGGCGCCCGAATAGTCAAAGCGGCCGAGAAGTCCGCTAAGTTCTCCCCCGCCACGGCCCGAGGAATAGCTTCCGCCCTCGGAAAAAATAGAGAACGCGGGAACGGTGGTTGTGCCTCGATGAGAGAAAAGCTGGACGACGCCAGAGACGGCGTCAGTGCCGTAGAGTGCACTTTCCGCACCGCGCACGATTTCAATTTTGTCGAGATTGTCAGCAGTCAGAATGGAGAAATCGACCGCGCCGCCGGGAGGATTTATAGCGGAGCCATCCACAAGGACCTTAACAAAATTAGAATTGCCCCCGTTGAGAAAGAGAGAGGCTGTGCCACCATTCGCGCCAGTGCGTGAAAAAACAACTCCGGTTGAATAGGAGAGGAGATCCGGGAGGCCGACGGACTGGCGCAAATCCATTTCTTCGCGGCTGATGATGGAGTTCGGGGCAGAAGACTGTTGGCCCTGAATAGGTTCCGAGTTTCCGGTGACGAGGACTTGGTCGGAGAGCGCAGCCAATTCCATACGGACATTGATGGTCCGAGGGGCACCACTGGCAAGATCGACAGTGAGATCGCGAGAAGCAAAGGGCGCCAGAGTAAACTGGATTCGATATTCACCCGGGGGAAGTGAAAGGCTGTAAGAGCCGTCGACAGAAGTAGTAGCAGATTGCACAGAAGAGCCGGGCGAATTCAGGGATAGGGCGGTAACACGAACACCACCAAGGGCGGCGCCGGAAATATCGGTGAGGTTACCGGAAAGATGTGCGTCGGAAGATTGTGATTGAGGAAAAGCGGGCAAGACTGTTACCAGAAGTGAAAGCAAGACGACAAAAGGAAATGCGGAGCGGATAGTTTTCATGGTTCCTCTCCTCCCTCACGCGCGGGAGTGCAAAGGTTGGCCAGTACAGAGAATGAAATGCACTGGCTGCAGACCTCGCCGGTCTCCTGGCTCAGCGGTGATGAGTTCTGCGTAACCCAAAGGAAGTGGGGAACGGGGAAAACTCAAAAAGCTCGAAGCCTTCCCGTAGCGGCGTTGAGGCTACAGTGGCTGGCGAGCGAATGCCCGCTTAACAGTCGCGCGGCGGCAACGGATTTGCACCGTCTTCCCGAACACGAGGTCCGCGGTGGATGTGGAGGGGCGCGATGCCCGCTATTGGTTACTAAGTCGGCCACGATGGGTGGCCAGGTTGAGGTAAACGAGAAGACTTGCTAAGTGTTGGACAAAAGCGTCACGCGCGGCCGGCCGGAAGCGGTTAACTCCACAGAAAGCGGCGCTTGAAAGACCTGTTCGAGCAATTCGCGCTGGTAAACGACCGCGGGCGGACCAACCCGAAGACACTTCCCTTTCTGCAGGAGCACGATCTGGTCGGCATATCCACCGGCAAGATTCAGTTCGTGCGTGACGACGACTACCGTGTAGCGATTCTCGGCGGCGAGTCGGCGCAGATTCACAAGGAGATCGACTTGCGCACCAATGTCGAGATGCAGAGTGGGTTCATCGAGCAAGAGAAGCAGCGGCTGCTGCGCGAGCGCGCGGGCAAGGACAATACGCTGTTTTTCACCGCCGGAAATTTTGTCCATCCAGCGGTCGCTGAGGTGCGAGGCATTCACCTGTGCCAGAGCATTATTGGCAATGAGAATGTCGTCTGTGGATTCAAAACGAAGGGGACGTCCGTAGGGGTGGCGACCCTGCAAGACAAATTCCCAGGCGCGCGAAGGAAACAGGAGTGGGCTTTCCTGTTGAACGAGGGCAATACGCTGCGCACGGGTCTTCGTGGGAAGCGCATGGGTTGCAAAACCGTTAAGAAAGATGCGGCCGGAAAGGGGTTCAAGGGAACCGGAGATGAGTTTGAGTAACGTGGATTTGCCACAGGCGTTGGGTCCAAGGATGGCGACAAGCTCACCGGGCTTGGCCTGGAAACTGAGAGCTTCGAGAGTAAAGAGCGGGGCTTGCGAGGGATTGGACGAGTAGGCATAACTGACTTGTTCCACGCTCAGGCGGACGTCTGAGTTTGCGCGTTGGTCCGAATCAACAAAGGCGTTGTGCGCGAGTGGAGGATGGAGTTGGGTGCTCATGCGAGCCTCCTGCGAAGCAAGTAAATGAAAAGAGGCGCGCCGGCCAGCGCGGTGACGGCCCCTACGGGTAGGTCTGTTGGAGCAGTGATGGTTCGGGCTATGGTGTCGGCCACAACGATTGCGATGGCTCCCCCAAATGCGGATGCGGGTATGAGCATGCGGTGGTCCGAACCAAAAATAAGGCGCATCACGTGGGGCACAAGAAGTCCAACATAGCCGATGGCACCACTTACAGAAACAGCGAGGCCTGTTAATACGGAGGCGGCGAGATAGACGACGATACGGACGCGGGGAACATCAACGCCGAGATGCATGGCTTCTTTTTCGCCTGCGAGTAGAAGATTAAGATCGGACGCAGTGGTGTAAATGGCGCCTGCGGCAACGACGAAACCAACACCGAGGAGATAAAGAAGGCTCTTCGGCTGAGGAGTAGAAAGGTCGCCCATAAGCCAGTAGGTGGCTCCGCGCAAATTACTGCCCGCGATGCTAGAGAGAAGAAACATGATTACGGCAGAGAGGAAGGAAGCAGTGATAATGCCACCAAGGAGCAAAGTACCACTATCAATTTGACCATCGCGGCGACCGAGGAAATACACGGCGGCAATCGTGGCAGCCGCACCCAGGAAGGCACCGAGCGGGGTGATAAGGCCTGCGATTTCAGGAGAGAAGGACAGATGGCTTTCGATAAACAGGGCGAGGATGGAACCAACAGCAGCACCCGAAGAAATGCCAAGGACATAGGGATCAGCAAGTGGATTGCGGAGCAATGCTTGAAAGCTGGTGCCGGCAACGGCGAGGGACGCACCCACGACCAAGCCGAGAAGGATGCGCGGCAGGCGAATATTCATGACGATCATGCCGTAATCGGTAGTGAGCGCACTGGTGCGACCAAAGAGAACGCTTAGAAGGTCTTTTGCGAGTCCGTAGAGCGAGACCTGCACGGCGCCCATTTTGAGTGCGGCAACGACCACGACGAAAAGAATCGCGGCAAGAATGAGGCAGCGGAGGACAAGCCGCTCCAGTGTTAACGGGCGCATGAGACCGCCGTGAGCCTAGCGAAGTCAGCAAGATTGTTTTGATGAGGCTCGAGCGAAGTATGTGGAGAAGTCATACGGTTTTGAGGAGCCATCTCTTTCTCTGTGGCGGGAGATTCCTGAAAGGCTGTGGGATGCAACTGCCGGGCAAGATCCTCGATCGCGGAAACGATGCGCGGAGCCGGCCGATTGACGGCATCGCTGATGACAGCGAATCGACGATTGAGGACGGAATCGAGCAGGACCCATCCAGGCTTTGCCGCAAGAGTTTCAAAATCGTGAACGCCCGCATCGGAGTGAGACGCAGCAAAAACGAGGTAGTCTGGCTGAAGGCGAACTACTTCTTCCAAGTTCATCTGAGGCCAATCGTGATCGGAGTCAACGATTGAGTTGGCGCCGGCTTTGTGGAGGGCGTCAGCAATAAACGTGCCCTTACCGATGGACACGAGCGGCTCTGTCCAGACAACGAACAGCACACGTGTTTTCGGAAGAGGCGCCAGTTTCTCACGCAGTGTGCTCAAGCGATGGTGTAAATCCGTCGCCAGACTTTTGCCTGCCTCGGGAACCCCGAGTACATCGGCAAGTTTTTCGGTGGAAGTGACGATTTCGTCGACGGTATGAGGGTCGGTGGAGTAACTGGGAATTCCAAGTACCTCCAATGCGCGAACCGTTTCCAGGCGATTGAAACTTTTTACGACCAGCACCAGATCAGGATGGAGCGAGGCAATTACTTCAAGATTCGGATTAATGCCACCGCCGACTTTGGGCTTCTTTAGAGCGTCAGCAGGATAATCGCAGAAATCAGTATCGCCCACGAGGCGATCCTGGAGGCCGAGTGCATAAACGGTCTCCGTCAGACTGGGTGCAAGAGAAACGATTCGCGATGATACGAGTGGGACGCGCACGGAGCGCCCAGTTTCATCCACGACTTCTCTGGTGGCTGGAGAGGAAGAAGGAGCGGCCGGGGGTGTTTGAGCCGAAAGATCAATCACGCCCAGGAAAAGCGAAGCAATGAAGAAAATTGCCGAGCGCGGGTTGGAGTAGCACTGCAAGTAAGACACGAATCTCCCCTGACGAGAGTTGTGCGAGAGGATGCAAATAGAAAAGCCCCACGAGAATCCTGGGGCGTTATTTGTCGGTGGCCTCTCTCGCGAAGGACACGCAACCTCTGCGACTTGGGAGGGTAGCCTGGCTGACGGCGGTGAAGCCGATCACAGTGGCGGGACCGCGGCCGATTTGAACGGCACTTCCCCACTTCCCTAGCCTGCAAATTGAAAATACAGTTTAAGGCCGGGTGCCGGGAGTGTCAACGATAACGGGGACTTTTTCCCGTCAGGAAATTAGCGGTTCTTCCAGTTGGGCTTTCGTTTTTCGACGAGAGCACGAACGCCTTCCTGAGAATCTTCCAGGCGATAGAGTTCATTGAGGAAGATATTCATGGAATTCTTCAGGCCGTCGCGCAAGGAGAGCCCCATGCCGCCAAGAATCGCTTTCTTGGCCATGGTGAGGACGGGAGCGGAGTGTCCGGTAACGCGGGCGATCAGGTCGTTGACGGTGGATTCCAGCTTCGCTTCGGGAACGAGGCGATTGATCATGCCGAGTTCCAGCGCTTTTTCAGCGGTGACAGGCTCGCCAAGAAGGACAAGCTCGAGAGCGACTTTAGGACCAACCAGAAAAGGAAGAATGGTGGATGCAAGGGGTGGAAAAACACCGATGGTGATTTCCGGCTGAGCAAAACGCGCGCGCGGCGTGGCAATAACCAGGTCGCCAAAGGCCGCCAATTCTGCGCCGCCGCCGATTGCGGGGCCATTCACAACACACAAGACGGGTTTTGAGGTTTCCAAGATGCCCGCGAATACAGAGTGAAAGGCGTCTAACATTTGAAAGACGCGCTGAGATGTGTATTCCCCAACATCGATGCCACCACAGAACACTTTGCAGGCGGAGTCCAGAACGATTAGCTTCACGTCGTCGCGTTGGCCGACATAGCTGATGCCGTCGGACATTTCGCGCAACATATTTTCGTTGAGTAGATTGTGATCGGGCCGGTTGAGGGTCATACGGGCGACGCCGGCACTCATAACGAGCTTGATGAATTGAAAGTCTTCGGGCTTGAGCCGTTTGGGTTGAGTCGAGACCTCAACAGAATGACGGGGTTCCACGATGTGCACTCCTTCGAAGGGACAGATACAAGGCTAAAACTGATGCTAGCACGCGTTTTCAGCGGTGGTGGAACGGGTTGAGGCGCTGGTGCGCAATGAGTCTGCTGGCCGGAATGCCACTTAAGTAGGCGAGGACGCAACTTCGAAGCGTTGAAGCAAACGAGTGAGCGCGATTGCGGGAATTCTGAGAGATACTTGCAGAATGGTGTTGCAGGAGTCTTTGCATGGGGTTCTTTGTGATCGTCGGTTTGGGAGCGTGTTTGCTGCTGTTCATCGTTTTGAAGCTGAGGTTCCAGCGTGCGGGGGCGGCGCTCTTAGTACCATGCCTTTTGTGGGTTAGCTTTGCGGCGGCCCTGAATTACACTATCTGGACGATGAATCCCAATTCTATGGCGAGCAGCAAACACGGTTTTAGAGCTGTGGCAACGCGACTCAGCGAGAATACTGATGAGATGGGATTTCCAGCAACAAATTCCTGGAACATAGCCAGCGCGATTTCATTTGATCAAGACTGGAAAGGTGAGAATCCCACGCCAGCGATGGCGACGGAAGTGCGCTTGCTTTGGACACCGGAGATCTTGTATCTGAGATTCTTGTCGAAATACCAATCGCTGAATGTGTTCGCTGACGCAAGGAATGATGGGTGGCGAGACCATCTTTGGGACCGCGATGTAGCTGAAACGTTTCTGCAGCCTGACTACAGCGACCCAATGAAGTACAAAGAATTCGAGGTCGGGCCGAATGGATTCTGGATCGACCTGGATATTTCGCATGGGGCCAAACAAGAGCTACGAAGTGGTTTGAGGCGACGAGTCGCGCTGGATGAGAAGGGCAAAACCTGGACGGCAGAACTGGCGATACCGATGAAAAGCCTGACGGCAGCATTTGATCCACACCGTGACTGGCGGGTGAATTTCTATCGGGTAGAAGGGGCCACGGAGCCGCGATTTTACTCTGCGTGGAGTCCGACTCGCACGGTTGAACCTAATTTTCATGTACCGACTGCGTTCGGGACACTTACTTTCCGTTGAACCAACTCCCCGGTGATGAGTTGAAACTCAGTTTGTAAGCCAACTTTCGAATAGTAGAGTAACTTTCCGACCCTCTATGCGTCTGCGCACTGCGTCAAGCGCCCGGCACCGCAGGCTGCCATCTTTGCCGAAGAAACCCAGCCAATAAGGGATGTGGAATTGCTTGATGATGGAGTCGACTTCTAATCGTGGACTTCGCAGGCGAAAAAACCCTTGTTGAAAAATCAAGCGCAAAGCTTTTTCGCGCAAGAGTGATTCGGCACGATCAACGGTGAGCGTGGGGGCAATCCTGTTTCGGGTTTCGATCTGAAGCAAGTCGTCTCCCTTAATAGCTTGGGGGAATTCAAACAAGTCAAGAGCTCCGGCGACCTGATCGAGGGCAACAAAACGAGTTTGACGAACCCGCCCCATTTCGTAGTTAAGCCGGTAAAGAGCGAAAGGCAGATATGCAGGTGCAATTCTTCGTAGCGGACCATTTCCAAGCCGCCAAACCAGGGAGGAAAAACGCGCGGATCGGAATTCACGAAAGGCATCCGACTCCGAAAGGTTCGCCCGAAGAGTGAGAATTGTCGAGTTGTGACGTAATTCGTTCATCGGCAAACCGTCGGGTCAACGGAAGTGGATCCACAACCCAAACACCGTAATCAAAAGAAGGGCGCTAAACGCAAGGTTCATGATGCGCTCACGAGGAGTCTCTCTTGCCAGGTGGGGAGAATCGGCCCTGACGGTTTCCAGTTTCTCGTCGACAGTGGCAAAGGTGAGTCCGGCAAGGCGCTTGCGGGCCGGCGCAGGATTCATATAGGAAACACCGACCAGCACGAAAGCGCAGACGACGAACATGAGAATCGCGTAGTGGAGGAAATTCATGTCCACAAGGAGGCGAAGAGCCCCGGATTGAAACTGATGTGTTTTGTCGAAAACTTCCGCGATGAAGCGTACGGCACCAAGAAGAAACCCCACCAATAACGAAGTGATAGCGCCTTCGCCATTCAGACGAGGCCACAGAATTCCAAAAATAAAACAAACGGAAATCGGGGGACTAATATAGGCCTGTACGCTCTGCAGATATAGCCAGAGCTGATTGTTCAGAGACTGGATAAACGGAACCCAAAGAATTCCGAGCACAACCATTAGAACTGTTGCAATGCGGCCGAAAAAGACCAATTGAGCTTCCGTGGCGCCGGGCCGGAACTTTTTATAGAAATCCAGCGTAACCATGGTGGAGGCAGAATTAAACACGGAGCTCATGGCTCCCATTAATGCTGCCAAAAGCGCTGCAACCATCAACCCGACTAGTCCCACAGGAAGCAGATTGACGATCATTAACGGATAGGCGCTGTTGCTGTTGGTTACATTTCCATCGATAACGGGAAACATCTGGGGAAAGAGGGCGAATGCGATCATGCCAGGCAGAACAAGAATGAAGACGGGCAACACTTTCAAGAAACCAGCGAAGATTGTGCCGGCCTTGGCATGGGCTTCGTCTTTAGCAGAAAGCACGCGCTGCACGATCATCTGGTCCGTGCACCAATACCAAATTCCGATGATGGGCGCACCAAAGACAATTCCGGTCCAGGGGAAATTGGCATCACTGACGGGCTTGAACATGTGGAAATAATCGGGCGGTAAAAGCGCGCGGAGTCCTGCGAAACCGCCGACCTTTTCCAGGCCAATAACGGTTAAGACGATGGCTCCGGCTAGAAGAATGAGGGTCTGGACAAGATCCGTATAAATGACAGCAGCCAGGCCGCCAGCAACGGTATAAATGCCGGTTGCGATGACGAGAATGATGGCGGCGGTCATGGGTCTCCAACCGAGAACACTCTCGGCGATAATGGCACCAGCGTAGAGGTGAACGGAGATCTTGGTGAAGATGTAGGCGATGATGGAGATGCTGGCGAGATAAGTGGCGCAATTTCGGTTGAAGCGGCGTTCTAGAAATTCCGGCATGGTGAACACGTTTGACCGCAAATAAAAAGGCACAAATACCCAGCCAAGGAGAACCAAGATTAGAGAGGCCTGCCATTCAAAATGGCCCGGGGCCAGGCCGACGGCGGCCCCAGAACCGGCCAAGCCGATAAAATGTTCGGTGGAAATATTGGAGACGAACAGCGAAGTGCCGATGGCAAACCAGCCGATGCTGCGCCCAGCAAGAAAGTAATCCTCCGAAGTACGTTCTTTGCGCGAGAAATAGAAGCCAATGCCGAAAACGATGATGAAATAAATGCCGATGATGACAAGATCGACAGGAGCCAAGGTGCGGTGCGTTACAGCCAGACCAGCGGCAAAGAACAAACGTGCCTCCAAGGAGCGCTCGGGCAGTGTCAGGTCAACAGCACAATGTCCGGCGGAGTCTATAACAGGGGCGGACAAGGCTCAATGGCCACAGAAGGTTGGTACATCTAAGTATAAAGATGCCAGGCAGAGGGTCAGTGCATAACATTATCCCTGCGGTGCCCATCGGGCTTCGAAAATTGAACAAGGGGAAAGGAGGATGTGCTCGCGCCGACGGGCCCACATCCCGTATAGTTATTTCCCGAGTAGGGTGGATAGACAAGATGACGCCTTGTCTGAGGCGGAATACGCGCAATTCAAGGATGGGGAGGAACCCGTGAAGAAACCAAGAATGCTGTTTGCTGTGATCGCACTAATGGGGATGACACTAATGGCCGCCGAGAAAACTGTTTACGATTTTACGTTGAACTCGATTGATGGACAGGCGACGCCGCTTTCCACGTTCAAGGGCAAAGTAGTGTTGCTTGTGAATGTCGCAAGCCGTTGCGGCTACACACCGCAATATGCGGCATTGGAGACATTGTTCGAAAAATACAAAGACCGCGGATTCGTGATCGTGGGAATCCCCGCCAACAACTTTGGGGCCCAGGAGCCAGGCACGGACCAAGAGATCAAAACGTTTTGCACATCGAAGTATCATGTGACCTTTCCGATGATGGCAAAGGTATCGGTAAAAGGGAGCGACATCACACCGCTGTATCAATATCTGACGGACAAGACAGCAAATCCGAATACGGGTGGGGAGATTGGATGGAATTTTACAAAGTTCCTGGTAGACGGGAATGGGAAAGTCGTCGCGCGGTTTGATTCGGCAGTCGAACCGGAATCTCCACAAGTTTCGGCGGCGATTGAAAAAACACTGGCGAGCCGGAAATAGTAGCTATCAAGAAGTAGTTGTCGGGAACAAGTCTCGGTGAGTATAAGAGATAGACTCTTGGTCCACGGCCTAGGTTACCGGCACTACCGAAGCTTATCAAAAAGAATGATGCGGTCGTAAGGCTCCCCGCTCTGCGCCGCGCAAGCCTCATGTCAATTCTCTCACTTCGGAATATCTTCAAGGAGTACCTGACGGACGGACAGCGTGTGCAAGCACTGGCCGGAGTGAGCCTGGACGTGCGCGAAGGTGAGTTTGTGGCGCTGGTTGGGTGCAGCGGATGCGGAAAATCAACGCTGCTGAATTTGGCGGGAGCGATGGATTTTCCGACCGCGGGAGAAGTACGCATTGATGGCAGTACAACTTCAGTGCTTGGTGACACGGAACTGACTGAGCTTCGCAGAAGAAAAGTGGGATTCATTTTTCAGTCCTTTCAACTGCTGCACACACTGACGGTCGTAGAAAACGTTGAGTTGCCGCTCTTGCTCGCGGGATATAGCGATGCCCGTGAAGCTGTGCGCGAACGATTGCATTGGGTAGAACTTGACGAACTTGGTGACCGCTTCCCTCACCAGCTTTCTGGAGGGCAAATGCAGCGCGTCGCCATCGCGCGTGCGCTCGTGCATTCGCCGCGAATCCTGTTGGCCGACGAACCAACAGGGAATCTGGACACGGCCACGGGCAGTGTGATTCTGCAATTGCTGCTGCGTCTTACGCGAGAGCAAAAGACGGCCACAATTATGGCGACCCACAGCTTGGAAGCCGCCAGTGCGTGTGACACGCTAGTAAAAATGCGGGATGGCCGAATCGAAGAGATCGCGCGGCGCTAGCATGTCTCGATTGCTTATTTTTTATCGATTGATGGTGCGGCCGCTCTATCGAGAGCCCGTTCGATTGGCACTAACCGTGTTTGCGGTTGCCTTGGGAGTAGCGGTGGTGCTGGCCATCGACCTGGCAGGAAATGCCGCGGCCGGTTCATTTCACAGTTCGATGGAAACGCTAGCTGGAGACAATGATCTTGAGATTGTCGCCGCTGGAGGTGTCCCGGAAAGTGTCTTTGGAATGCTCTCCAGGCAACCGTATTCCCTACGCCTTTCACCGAGAATTGAAGATTATGCAGTGGTTGCAGAGACGAAACAAACTTTGTCGCTGATTGGAATTGATTTCATCGCGGAGGGGAGTCGCTACGTCAGTCAGAGTGCTGCAGATACTAACGGCGGTAACCAAAAAGATTCGGCGAAAGAGTTCTTAAGACACCTCGAAGAGCCCACAAGCATCTGGGTGGGAAGCAGTCTGAAGCAAAGGACGGGGAACACCGTCGCATTGTTAATCAATGATCAGTCGTATTTGTGCATAGTTCGAGGCATGTATCCAGATTCCAGCGGGAGCGAAAGCGTTATCCTGATGGACATTGCCGGGGCGCAACGCGCGCTGAGGCGGTTTGGGCGAATTGATCGGGTGTTGGTGAAGCTGCCAAAGGAAGGCGATTTCGAAGAATGGCGGAAACGAATAGAGGAAATTGTTCCGACTGGTGTGGAAGTTCGGGCGCAAGGGACAGGCACAGCCGAAAATCGAAAAATGTTAACCGCGTTTCGGTGGAACCTGCGGCTATTAAGTTACATAGCCTTGGTAGTTGGGGCCTTTTTGATATTCAACACGATCTCGGTTTCCGTGGTGCGGCGCCGAGGTGAAATCGGAATCGTACGCGCACTGGGAGCCACGCAAGGAATGGTTTTAACGGGGTTTCTGAGTGAAGCCGCATGCCTAGGGATAGCTGGGGCGTTGTTGGGACTACCACTTGGCCGCTTGATGGCGGAGGGTACGGTAAAATTGATTGCGGTCACGGTGGAAGCGCTGTATGTGAGCAGTCGACCTGGGCCGATTGCGCTGACACCATGGTCTGTGGCGCTCGCGTTTCTGATTGGAATAGGTGTGGCGGTGGTTTCGGCGATTTCACCGGCGCGCGAAGCAATGAAGGTCGCACCTGCGGATGCAATGGCCAGGGGGCGACGAGAATACGCGGCACGAACCCACAAAGAGCGCGACTTACTAATTGCCTTGATACTGGCAATAGCAGGAGCGGCAGTTGCAAAGCTGCCTGCGGTCGCGGGCAAGGCGCTGTTCGGTTATTTAGCCACGCTCCTGTTGATTGCGGCATCAGCGTTTGCCATCCCTGCAGTAGTGAATTTTCTTTCGCTGACGACTACGAAGTTAGTCAGGAAGATGCTGGGCGTGGAAGGGCTGTTGGCGTCGCGCAGCCTGGCAGGTTCGTTGCGACGAACTTCTGTGTTGGTGGGTGCACTTTCCACCGCAATAGCCATGATGGTTTCCGTCGGAATAATGGTAGGGAGCTTTCGGCAAACGGTGTCGATGTGGATGAACGATCAACTGCCGGCTGACCTTTATATACGTCCCACAGGCGGGCCCGCGGCGGACCGGCATCCGACAATCTCGGTGGAGCTAACGGAGAAGATAGCGAACGTCGAAGGCGTTGAGTCAGTGGATCGGCTCCGCGCATATGAAATCAGTTATGAGGGAATGCCCGCGACTTTGGCATCCGTGGATCTGCGAGTTTTGCGGTCGTACCGCAACTCTGATTTTTTCTCTGGCCGTCCAACCGAACGGGTTCTGAGCGAATTGCGGGGATCAAACAGCGTAATCGTCAGCGAACCATTCACCTATAAGCATCACGTAAAGACCGGCGACACCATCGCGCTGGCGCTTGGAGAATCACGGGGCAATTTCAAAATCGTCGATGTCTATTACGACTATGCCAGCGAACGCGGCTATATCCTGATGGGCAGGGACACGATGCTGCGCTATTTGCCAGATCCGAGGCCATCCAATCTGGCGATTTTTGTTGTCCCACAGGTAAACGCAGAAGAAGTTCGCAAGAGGATTGTGGCAGCCGCTGCGGGGCACTCTATTCTGATTTTTTCTGACCGCGACCTACGGACAGAAGCAATACGCATATTTGACCGAACATTTGCAATTACCTATGCGCTAGAAGCAGTAGCAGTCGTGGTGGCGGTAATGGGAATCGCGGGTGCGATGTTGGCATTGGTGATCGATCGGCGTCGCGAACTTGGCCTGTTGCGTTTTCTCGGGGCGTCAGGCGGTCAGATCAGGAAGTTGATTCTGGTGGAAGCGGGACTGCTTGGATTGCTAGCTAATCTGATGGGGTTACTGTTGGGCTATTTTTTGTCGCTGATTTTGGTATTTGTGATCAATAAACAGTCGTTCGGTTGGACCATTCGGTTCCACTGGCCTGTGGCCATACTCCTAGGGGCGTTGACCGTTGTTTATGTGGCGACGGTGCTGGCTGGTTTGTACCCCGCCAGGGTGGCGGTGAAGCTCAATCCTCTTGAGGTCGTTCATGAGGATTAAGGCGCTTGCGTGGCTGATATTTTTGCTCCTCGCACATCCGGCGGGAGCACAATATAAGACAGCGCTGCCTGGCTACCGATTTGAGTTTCCAAAGGATCATTTCAATCATCCCAAGTTTCAGACGGAATGGTGGTACTTCACCGGAAATGTAACAAGCGACGATGGCCATCGATTCGGTTATGAGCTGACCTTTTTTCGACAGGGTCTAAATCGGGAGGCGAAGAAGGGCGAAACTTGGGACATTGAAGATATTTATCTTGCCCATCTGGCCTTGAGCGATATCGACGGAAGCCAGTTTTATCACACGGAACGGACCAACCGTGCCGGGCCTGGAATCGCCGGAATCGACGAGGCAGCCCAGCGAATCTGGAACGGGAATTGGAATGTATTGTGGTCGGGAGCAGATCAGAAGCTTCAGGCAGTAGACGAGCGTTTTCGACTCTTGTTGACTCTGCATCCGGAAAAACCTCCTGTGATTCACGGGGAAAACGGAGTCAGTCAAAAGGCGGAGGGGCTGGGAAGAGCGTCGCACTACATCTCGCTCACGCGGTTGAAAACAAACGGAACCATCGAGGTTGGGAAGAATACTTTTCGTGTCAATGGCGATAGCTGGATGGACCACGAATTCTTCACACATCAACTGGAAGCGAATCAAGTTGGATGGGATTGGCTGAGCATCCAACTTTCGGACAATTCAGAGCTGATGCTCTATCAGATTCGGCGTAAAGACGGCTCCGTTGATCCGCATTCTTCCGGCACGTATGTCGATCAGCGCGGGGAATCGTTGCATTTACGTGCTTCGGATTTTGTCCTGGCACCAGAAGGCAAAATCTGGAAGAGCCCTGTCACAGCGGCAACTTATCCGATTCTATGGAGAATTTCCATTCCAAAATTGGGGATTGAACTGGAAACGAGTACAGAGCTGAAAACGCAGGAGATTTCGGGGCAATCAAAGATTGCGCCCAGTTACTGGGAAGGAGCGATAGGCCTGACCGGACGTAAGGGTGCAAACAGGCTAGGGGGAGTGGGATACCTGGAAATGACCGGTTACGATCACCCGACTGATTTGGGGACGGAGTAGGCCGGAGTCAGCCGCTGATCATGCTTTCGAGGGCGGCTTTGTTTTTGATTATCAAGGTAGAGCCCATCACCTGAAGAAGTTGTTTTTTCCGGAAGTCGGCAAGGAGTCGCGTGACCGTTTCGCGCGATGAACCGATCATCTGAGCAATTTCTTCGTGAGTAAGGGTCAGCTTGATGCGAATTTGGCCTTTTTCTTCGGGGTAGTTTGAAGCCCATTCCAGCAAGAACCGCGCAAGTTTCTCTCCCGCGGAATGAGAAAGCCCAATCGTACGCATTTCCGAAACAGCGGCATGATAAGTTTCGCCAAGCTGTTGGGCAACGCGAAGAGCCGCTTCGCCATTTTCCTTAAGAAAATTCAAGAACTCGTTGCGAGAAATGAAATTGGCTTGAGCAGGCTCAATCACATCGGCAGTGAGCTCATAACAGGTGCCCGTCACGGTCGCGGGCAGCCCGAGGACTTCTCCAGGTTCAGAAATACGCAATATCAGAGTCTTGCCATCGGCGGAAGAAGTAGAAAGTTTAACCCGGCCACTGCAAAGGATGAAGACGCCACGGGCGGGTTGGCCCTCGACAAAAAGGGTGGCACCCTTGGGATAGGAGGCCGAAGAAGTGATGGCCGACAAAGACTTTACAGCTGGTTCTGGAAGGTTGCAGAACAGGCGTTCTTCCCGGTGCGGGCAGGCAAGGCAGTTTTCGATGATTTCCAGACCGTAGGGAGAGCGCGTGGACGCGCTGTCATGGGGAAGAATGCCTTCCCCGCGGGTTACAAATTGAAACCGGTTACCGTTGCGACGCCAATCAGAGAGCATCTGTATCACCCATAGCTGTGACGTTAATAACGTATTGATGTGTAGGGTGCCCGTGATTCGCGTCACTCCTCCGCGTGACTTAGGTCACGGTGGCATGGCTCACACCAGCTAAGACTTACGTTGGGGTTATGTTTATGCTTGCGGCCAATGAGTTGATGCAATTGCTGAAGGCTGAACTCACCTATTTGGAAAATGGCGGTTACCGCGGGAGCCCTGGGAATCCATGGCGACCCAATTTTGTGTTTGAAGATTCACCAACCTGCATAAATTTTCACAGCCAGGTGCAGCCAAAACCTTGCTCAGAGTGCGCGCTGATGGCGTTCGTGCCCGAAGATCGTAGGCGGACGAAGTTTCCGTGCAGACATATTCCGCTCACTGAACTGGGAGAGACAGTGAGCTCATTTTATGAGTGTGGAACACAAGAAGAATTGGAAGCCGCGTTAGGAAGATGGTTGCGACGGCACATCGAAGTCTTGGAAGAAGAGAGCAAGGGCCGCAGTCAAATTGCCTGAAGTTTAGAACAATTCAGCAAAAAACAAATGCGACCATGGAACCAGGAGAAAAGTTTAGCGTTTCTCGCCCTGTCCATAATAAGCCGCACTTCCATGCTTCCGAAAGAAATGCTTTTCATGCAGAGCTTTATCGAGAGGTTTCGCATTCGGGTTCGCGGTGATCGTCTGCAGTGCCATCGTGGCAATCTCTTCCACCACAACCGCGTTATGGGCCGCATCGGCCGGTGATTTTCCCCAACAGAATGGCGCGTGGCCACCAACCAGGATGCCGGGTGTGTAAAGCGGATCGCGTTTACCAATGGCGCGGACAATAGACAAGCCGGTGTTCAGTTCGTAATCGTTACGAATTTCGGCGGGCTTCATTGGTTTCGTAACCGGAATCGAACCGTGAAAGTAGTCGGCATGCGTTGTGCCAAAGCAGGGAATTTCTCGCCTGGCCTGGGCCCAGGAGGTGGCCGCGCGGGAATGGGTATGAGCAACGCCACCGATGGTGCTGAATGATTTGTAGAGAACCAGATGTGTCGGCAGATCGGAAGAGGGGCGTAGAATGCCTTCGACCGTGGCACCATCGAGATCCACAACGACGAGATCTTCAGGCTTCATGGATTCATAAGGCACACCACTTGGCTTGATGACGACCAATCCTTCGTTTCGTGCGATCCCACTGGCATTCCCAAAGGTGTAGAGCACCAAGCCGCGTCGAACCAGTTCCAGATTCGCTTCGAGCACTTCCTCACGCAACGATTTCAGTTTCACGCGTTTCCTCTTACCCTAGCGGCAATCTCTCGAAGTTCCTGGTCCCATGCCACCCACTGGGGTCCACTAAGGTGACACGCACCCTGAACGTTTTAAAATTTACACCTGCTACGGTCGGCATATTCCCGGTCCTTCTTTGCGATGATCAGTTAAGCAGAATGGGCGTACATTTCCCAGCCCAAGTACCGGGTGGCGGCTTCGTGCACCACGGGAGCCACGTTGGAGAAATTGGCGGCCACATGATGTTCGAAGCCGTTTTCGCAAATGTAATGGAGAAGTTTCTGCAGGCCGGGAATCTCCACAACACCCGCTCCGCCAAACGTATTTAGCGGATCGTCTGTAAAGCGGCCACTGCCCGAATATCCACGGATTTTGCCAGCGGCATCGTCGGTCGAGAACCGTGCAAAGCTCATGGCGCCAGCTTTTACCTGTCCCACGCATGTTCCGAACGTGTTCTCCTTACCCACTGTTCCGGCAATGATTTCCTGGAAGTCCATTCGAACATCCTTGAAGAAGTGCTTCGGAAGGTTGCTGCAGTGGAAACACACAGCCTTGTTGGGATCATCGCCGTAATTATTGTTCCAGTCGAGCAAAGCACTAGGGGTTTCGGAGGCGAGTTGGAGTGCATGCATCCCGAGGACACCACAGACATCGACTTCGCAAGCGCTGGAAAGGAGCGAATCGCTCATCATGCTCATTACAGTGCATGGGACAACACCGAGATTCTCTTCCATGGAAGTCCAGCACTGCACCGCGCTGATTTGCACGTCCGTGGATTTCATCCACTGGTCTATCACCGCGCCAAGCTTAGCCATTTTCATCAGTGCGGGTTGCGGCACATTCGCGGTAGTGACATATCGCTGAATCAATTGGAGTTTTTGAACCGCCGCATCGT
The DNA here is from genome assembly GCA_963748365.1 of Candidatus Acidiferrales bacterium. GTDB lineage: Bacteria > Acidobacteriota > Terriglobia > Acidiferrales > UBA7541 > Acidiferrum. Next base: position 113,091 of record CAVVJG010000032.1, on the reverse strand, counting down.
CAGTATCTTTCATGCGGCTAATGCGGCCTAAGACTTCGGAAAGGTCCAGGGTCTCTGTAGAAATCCCGCTGGCTTCCAAGAGCTTTTCACTGTATCTAACCGTATTGAAGGCGGTGGGACGAGCGCCAATGGCTCCGATGCGAAGATTGCGAAGGCCTTTCACCACGCGGCAAACGCCAGAGAACCACTCCAGATCCCTAGAGAACTCTGGAGAGTCCGGGCTTTCGGTATGCAAAGTGGTCAGCGAATAGGGAATTCCGTATTGCCGTAAATTATTGCAGGCGGACATTTTGCCGCAGAAGCTGTCGCGGCGATGAGTGATCAGCATCTTTCCCGGAGTATCGGGGGTGGCTTGGACGAGAACAGGAACGCGAAGCGCTGCTAGCCGGAGAGCGTCGGCAATGGCGCGTTCATCGCCGAAATTGGGAAGGGTTACGATAAAGCCATCGATTTCTTTAGCTTTGGAGCGGAATAAATCGGCACAGCGCTTGGCTTCTTCGTAAGTTTCGATGGCTCCGTGCTTACTCTGTTCTGGGGTGAGAGCAACGACATCGATGCCAACCTTTTGGAAGACCTGAATCATCTCATCGCGGCCAGATTTCGCCAGATGGTCTGGAAAGAAACCACGGTTGCCAACAATCAAGCCCATAGTCATTTTCTTCTTAGTCACGTTGCTCTCCATGTTTGTAAAATTTCGCTATCCGGAAGCAAGTGTGAGCGACCATAGCCTGCTGTCCGACGAAGCTAAAATATTGAAAAAGGGCGACCTGCAATTCAAGGTTCCCCACCGCCGGATCGCTTTCCGCAAGACCCGGGCAAGCCCTACAAACCACCAACGGCAGGACTCAGAGAAGCCGAGGCAAACTGTCCGGGTCCAAAGTGAGGGCGGTAGCCAGGGGGCAATGGGCCGGGGGGAGTCGACGATCTGTGGGCGGTGGGCCACGGGACGAACAATAACATGTTGAAGGAGTCGCCGTAAACGCTTACGATGGCCGCAAGTCGTGGCAAAACGGGCTACGAGCAGAGTTGAGTATCCCAACCTGTTTAGTGCAGTCCACTAACTGGCACCCGAGAGAACGGCATAACTTGGTGGATTCTGGTGGTCTGGGCGAGCTTTGCGTTACCTCTGCGAAACCTCTCGGCCGAGTTGATCAGCACGACAAATTGATGGTGGGCCAACGAAAGCGCCTAGCGAGGAAAGCTTATGCGAGCGATGGTAAGATTTGCGGCTTTGGCCGCAGTGGTGTTAATACCCCTTCAAGGGCAACAGTCAATTCCACCGTACAAGAATTCAAAGTTATCGATTGAAGATCGGGTGGCGGATCTGCTGCCCCGGCTGACTCTGGAAGAAAAAGTGGGGCAAATCACGGGGGGCAGACAAGGCGAACAGGGTCTGGTCGATAGAACCGGCAAACTTCCCTACAAAACAGTCGAGGAGCTTTACAAAGAGATGTACAAGCTGGACACCAAGATGACCGCGAAAGAGCGGGCACTGGCGCACAACGCGCTTCAACGTTACCAGATGGAAAAAACAAAATTGGGAATTCCCAAACTATTCTTTGGGGAGGCATTGCACGGATTCATGGCCTATGGCAGCACCTGCTTCCCTCAGGCAATAGGGCTGGCTAGCACATGGGATCCTGCACTGGTGAAAGAGGTTTTTGATGCTGCCGCTGATGAGATGTCAGCCTCTGGCGTGAATCAAGCGTTCACCCCGGTTCTCGATCTTGCGCGCGATCCACGGTGGGGCCGAACGGAAGAGACTTACGGTGAAGATCCTTACCTGGGTTCAAGAATCGGAGTGGCAGCAGTAGAGGGATTGCAGGGCGATGAATTTCTGATAGACCGGCACCACGTGATGGCTACCGCAAAACATTTCACCGCGCACGGTCAGCCGGAAAGTGGAACGAACACTGCACCAGCCAACTTTTCAGAGCGTGTGCTTCGCGAATCTTACTTGTTTGCATTCGAGGCGGCGATCCGCGAGGGACGGGCAGGAAGTGTTATGGCTTCCTACAATGAAATCGATGGCGTGCCATCGCATGTCAATCACTGGCTCCTGGATAGAGTGCTAAGGCAGGAATGGGGCTTTCCAGGCTATGTGACTTCCGATGGAGACGGCCTGCAGATGCTCTATCTGGTGCATGGAATAGCGGCAGACAAGGAGGAGGCAGCTCGGAAGGCGCTGGCCGCAGGAGTGGACTACGACCTGTCGGATGGCTCGGTATTCCGGACGCTGGTCGAACAAGTGAAGGCTGGGATCGTTCCGCAAACAGAAGTAGATCGAGCGGCTGGACGTGTGCTGGCGGCCAAATTCCGGCTGGGGTTATTTGATAGTCCCTATGTTGATCCTGAATATGCCAGGAAAATGACGAACAACACGGAACATCAGAAACTGGCGGAGAAAGTGGCTGAAGAAGCGATCGTTCTACTGAAGAACGAGGGTAATTTATTACCACTGGACTCGAAGAAGATAAAAGCCCTCGCGGTAATCGGGCCGAACGCAAAAGATGTGCATCTGGGCGGCTACTCCAGAGACCCAGGACGTGGCGTAAGCGTATTGGAAGGAATACAGAATCGTGCGGGATCTTCGGTGAAAGTTTTATACGCCGAAGGATGCAAGATCACCACTGGAAAACAGGGATGGGACGGCTGGTATGAAGATGACACGAAACTGGCAGATCCAGAGGATCAGCAAGCAGGCATCAAGGAAGCAACAGAATTGGTGAAGAAGGCAGACGTCGCAGTGGTAGTGGTGGGAGAAACGGAGAGTACAAATCGAGAAGCGTGGTCGGAGAACCATTTGGGCGACCGGGATTCCCTGGATTTACTAGGTGCGCAAGATCAGTTGATCCAGGCCGTAGTCGAGACTGGAGTACCGACGGTAGTCGTTTTGATTAATGGCAGGCCCTTGTCGATCAACTATGTGGCTAAGAATGTGCCGACAATTTTGGAAGGATGGTATCTGGGCCAGGAAGGTGGCACGGCACTGGGTCGAGTGCTCTTTGGCGACGTGAACCCCAGCGGCAAATTGCCGATTACCTTTCCAAGGTCGGTGGGACAATTGCCGGATTTTTACAATCACAAGCCTTCGCGCAATCGTAGTTATATTTTTACTTCTCGCGAACCGCTATTTGCATTCGGCCACGGTCTGAGCTACACGACCTTCGCGATTGAAAATCTGCGCGTGGAACCTTCCACGATTGCTCCTGGGGGAACAGCAAAGGTGACCGTTGAAGTGACCAATTCAGGGGATCGAGAAGGAGATGAGGTGGCACAGCTATACATCCATCAAAAGGTAAGTTCCGTGACTCGACCAGTGCTGGAACTGCGCGGATTCGAGCGAGTTCATCTTCGCCCGGGAGAAAAGACGACAGTCACCTTCGCTTTAACACCGGAGAAACTGGCAATTCTGGATGAAATGATGAAGCCGGTGGTTGAGCCAGGAACTTTCGATATCTATGTAGGCAACAGTTCCACCCACACGCAGGGCGGCCAATTACACGTGGTACGAAAATGAAACACTAGGTGACGCCAAGGACAATGGAGTAGTGGCGGCAGACGGTTGACAAGGTACAGGAAGTGTTTTTAAATGAGCACCGTAATCGTTTACGCTCGGACCGCCCTGCAGGTAGTGCTTACCTTCAATCCGGTGCGAAAGAGCACAGAACCGCCCCAACATCGGGGGTAAAAAGTGAGAAAAAGAGTAGCCACACTCCTGGATCTTGCTGAGGCGCTGGGAATTTCCACGGGCACAGTACACCGCGCTCTGCACAATCATCCGGACGTAAATGCACTGACAAAGACCAGGGTGCTGCAGATGGCCAAAACCATGCGCTACCGCCCAAATGTGGCGGCCCGGAATCTGGCCCGACGCCGACACCTGAGAATCTCTGTAAATACGCTGAAAGGGACAACATCTTTCTGGGAAGAAGTGCGGGCCGGGATACAAAGAGAAGCGGAAATCCATAATACTGGCGGTACGGAAATCGAATTTCGCACTTATCCAAATCTGGGAGAGGGGGAAGCGGAAGCCTTTGAGGCCGCATTGGTGTCCAGGGTGAATGGGATAATCACTTTTCCCAGTCGGCCGCAGCAGATGCGGAATTGGATGAGGCGGGCCGTAAAGGCTCAAATTCCAGTGGTTTGCGTGGCAACCGACGCACCCAACACCGGGCGGTTGGCGGTGGTGTCAATCGATACTATGGTGAGTGGATCGCTGACCGCCGACTTGCTCGGCCGGATATTGCGAGGAGAGGGAAAAGTGGCCGTAACCCTCAGCGACCTGGCCATCAACGAACACGCCGAGAAATCCAATACGTTCGCTGAAACATTACAAAAGTTTCACCCCGGTATACGCGTAGTGGAAATCATTGAAGATCATGACATTGAGACGGAAGCGTACGATAAGTGCCGCGCACTTTTTAACGCGCATCCGGATCTAGCTGGAATATACGTAGCCACAGAAGCATCAATCCCGGTACTGAACGCCGCACGAGATTCGGGGATGCTACGGCGACTGAGTATTATTACGACGGATCTGTTTCCCGAACTGGTCGGCCACATTGAGAAAGGCGACGTAATCGGGACAATCGATCAGAGGCCTTTCACACAAGGACGACTGGCCTTCCGCGTTCTTCACCAGTTTCTAGTGGAAGGATCGTGCCCCAGTTACCAGGTGATGTTGTCACCCCACGTGGTAATGCGCGGGAATCTCGATTTCTTTCAGCGGCACCAATCGTTGGGCTCGACTATCGACACGGGCCGGGATGAATCCATCGACTCGGCTGATTTAGAAGGATATTCGTTCGGCTGAACCCATCGAACTTCTAGTGCGACATAGAGAAGCCAGTTCCAACAAATTGGAGGCTTTATTCACATCCTCGGCATAGATGTTGGAACGGGTGGAACGCGCGCCGTCATTTTGAATGAGGCGGGCCGAATCGTGGGTTCCGGCACTGAAGAACATGTACCGTTTGCCAGTCCGAAACCAGGTTGGGCGGAACAGGATCCGCGGGATTGGTGGCGCGCTGCGGCAATCGCCGTGCGCAAAGCAATTCAAGCGTCGGGAATGAGCGCAGACTCTATCGCTTGCGTTGGATTTTCGGGACAAATGCACGGTGCGGTTCTCCTTGATGAGCACAACGAAGTGATACGCCCAGCGTTGATTTGGTGCGATCAGCGGACTGAAGCGCAGTCGAAATATCTGGAGAAATTGTTTGGCATCGAAACCATAATCAAGTTGACGTGCAACCCTCCGTTGACAAATTTCACGCTGACTAAGCTGATTTGGGTACAACAAAACGAGCCAGGGAATTGGGCGCGCGTTCGAAAAGTCATGCTCCCCAAGGACTATGTTCGGCTGCGCCTAACCGGCGATTCGGCGATCGACGTGGCGGATGCATCGGGGACGTTGCTGTTGGATGTGGCCAAACGCGAATGGTCAACAGAAGTATTGAGCAAGACGGGCGTTGACGTGAACCTTCTTCCAAAACTGTTTGAGTCGCAGGACATATGTGGCGCGATCAACGAAGAAGGAGCAAAGGCAACGGGATTAAAACACGGAACGCCGGTGGTGGCAGGAGCAGGGGACCAAGCCGCAGGAGCAGTGGGAATTGGGATTACGCGGCCGGGAGTTGTCAGCGCGACGATCGGAACTTCGGGGGTAGTATTCGCGGCGACAGATCGTCCCGCATTAGATCCAAAGGGGCGGTTGCATACATTTTGTCACGCGGTGCCAGGACGCTGGCATGTGATGGGTGTAACGCAAGCTGCGGGCTTGTCACTGCGATGGTTTCGCGACAATTTCGGATCTGGGAAAGACGATGGACGAGATCCGTATGAACGGTTGTCGGAGGAAGCGGCTAGTGTGGCCGCGGGCGCCGAGGGAGCATTCTGGGCTCCTTACCTGATGGGCGAGCGAACGCCCCACCTCGATCCCTCGGCACGGGCCGCATTTGTAGGATTGACCGCGTCGCACACCCGAGCGCACTTGATACGCGCAGTAATGGAAGGCGTGGCGTATAGCTTGAAGGATACGTTCACGATATTCGACGAAATTAAGGTACCAGTGCAACGGATCAGACTCGGCGGCGGCGGTGCTCGCTCGCCTCTGTGGCGACAGATTCAAGCCGATGCTTACGCTCACGAAATTGAGATTGTGGAAGCAGAAGAGGGTGCGGCTTACGGCGCAGCAATTCTTGCCGGTGTGGGAGCTAAATGTTGGGGAAGCATAGACGAGGCGAGCGACGCGATTGTTCGCGTGGCGAAGCGTGTCTCACCCGACAAGAACAATTGTGAACGAATGCAAGTGGGTTACGAAATTTACAAACGGATCTATCCAGGCCTGCGTTCCATCTTTAACTGACGTTGGTTGCCGAGGTTAGCCCTTAAAGCGGCTGGGCGAAAAGTAGAAAGAGTAGATTGCGCCAAGCACAGCCAGGACCGCACCCCACCAGATACTGGCATGCAAGTTGAATAGCACGACAGGCTGAAGCGGTGGATGCAAATATTCGTATATCCCTGAACCGAAGATCAGGATCCCGTTAACAAGCAACGAGATCCCGATGAAAAACCAGATTGAAATTGAGCCGCCAGGTTTCATAAGTCCTCACCAGAAAAGAACATTGACGATTACGAAGAGAGCCGCCACGACTACTCCCCAGAACACCGGCTTGTGGACAAGTGGCACTTGCCCTTCGGAAGGAATATCGGTCACACCGTACACCAAACCTTTCAATTCGGCATCTGGTTTCGGCTTGGTAAGCAGACTCACGATTACGGTAACGATCACGCAAACTACCCAGGACCATAGTGCGCGATACATGTTTTCTGCCATGTCCTTGGCTTGATCAGACATCGCAACGTAGCGCAAAGCCGACGGGTCTACTTTCACCCAAGCCCAAAGTCCAACGGAAGAAGCGGTACCGGCAAGCAAACCCCAGAATCCGCCCGCGGAGGTTGCTCGTTTCCACAACATGCCAAGAATGACAGTGCCGTAGAGTGGAGCAATGAAGAAACTGAAGAGGGCCTGGACGTAGTCCATGATGCTCTTGAAGTCCATGACCAGATAGGCGGTGCCGATACTGATAAGCACGCCCAGGATCGTGCACCAACGGCCCATGCTGACGTAGTGCGCGTCGCTGGCGTCTTTCCGAATGAGCGCACGATAAATATCGTAAGTCCACACGGTGGTGAAAGCGCTGACGTTGCCAGCCATACCGGACATGAAACCGGCAATCAATGCAGTGATGCCCAGTCCGAGCAAACCAGGACCACAATAGCGCGCCAACATGAGTGGTAATACTTCGTTATAGCTGTGGCCGCCGGTTGCTACGGCTTGCGCTTCCGGCATCAACTTCATCGGGAGCACGGCCAGGGCAAGAAGTCCGGGGAGGATCACGATGAAAGGAACAAACATTTTGAACGCGGCGCCAATGATGGGCGCCATTTTTGCCGCCCGGAGATCTTTCGCGGCCAGAACGCGCTGAACAACAAGGAAATCTGTGGTCCAGTAACCGAACGAAATGATCGCGCCAAGGCCAAAGACAATGCCGGTCCAATGGATGCCCATGGGATTGTTACCGGAAGAGCCTAAGGTGCTCCAAAGATGGGTATATTCAGCGGAAGCGTTTGCCGCAATCTTGAGTTTGAGTGCAGTCCACCCACCTGCTTCATAAAGTCCGAGAATCGGGATTAGCAGTGCCCCAGCCCAGATCAAAATGAATTGCAAGACTTCGTTAAAGATGGCGGACCGCAAACCACCTAGAGCCACGTAGATGGCAACGGTGCCGGCGGAAATCCAGATGCTAAGGTTGATGTCCCAACCCAAGACAATTTTCAGGACCAGGGCCATGGAATACATGTTGATTCCGCTCATCAGCACGGTCATGAAGGCGAAACTAACCGAGGAAAGTGTGCGACTGGATTCTCCAAATCGTAGTTTCAGGTAACCAGGAACGGAGTGAGTCTTGGAGATGTAGTAGAAGGGCATCATCACCAGCGCAAGGAAGAGCATGGCGGGAATGGCGCCAATCCAATACCAGTGGGCCGCCAAGATTCCGTATTGATACGCGGAACCTGCCCAACCCATCAATTCCAAAGACCCTAGGTTCGCGGAGAGAAAACTAAGGCCTGCGATCCACGCAGTCATTTCGCGGCCGGCCATGAAGAAGTCTTCGCCAGTATTCGCGTGTTCCTTTAGGTAAAAACCAATGGCCAGAACAAGCGCAAAATAGAAAACGATGATAACCATATCCACCAGGGACAAATGAACGAGCCGAGTGGTATCGAGAAATGTTAGTAACGGAAGCATAGGGTATTGGTTGGCTCCTCTCGGATAAGCAAATACCGTTTTCTATTTGCGACTGTTGCAAAACATTAAATCGAATCCGCTTATGTACTACTTAGCCGAGAATTTGTAAATGGTCTCGGAAGCAAATTTTGCGCCGGGACGCAGAACTGTGGAAGGAAAGTCCGGGTGATTGGGGGAATCCGGATAATGCTGAGTCTCCAGACAAATGGCTCCATATTTCTGATACTTATTGCCACCCTTGCCAACGATAGTCTCATCTAAATGGATCGAGGAATAGAATTGGATGCCGGGTTCCGTAGTCAAGACTTCCATGTGCCGTCCGGTGGAAGGGTCTTCAACCTTGGCAGCCACTCGAAGAGTTCCAGCCTTACCGTTCAGAACATAATTGTGATCGTAGCCGCCGACATCTTTAATTTCGGCGATATGAGCACCGATGGCTGTTGGCTTGCGGAAGTCCAAAGGCGTATTGGCCACGCTTTTGATTTCGCCAGTAGGGATCAGGGTGTCGTCAACCACAGTAAACTTATCGGCGTTGAGATAGAGAATATATTTCAAAATGTTGCCCGAACCGGCAAGGTTGAAGTAGCTGTGATTGGTTAGATTCAACACAGTAGCTTTGTCGGTTTCCGCCGTGTAATCAAGCTTGAGTTCGTTTTTGTCAGTCAAGGTATAGGTCACGCTGACGGTCAGTGTGCCGGGGTAATTTTCCTCGCCATCCTTGCTCACATACGTAAACCGAACCGATTGTCCGCCAGGGGTTTCCTTTGGCTCGGCTTTCCATACTTTGTGGTCAAAACCGACTGCCCCGCCGTGGAGTGAATTGGGGCCGTTGTTTATGGCCAACTGATATTCTTTTCCATCCAATGTGAAATGGCCTTTGGCTATGCGATTCGCATAACGGCCAACAGTTACACCAAAAAATGGACCTTTGGCCACATATTGCGCCAGGTTGTCGAAACCCAGGACCACATCGCCCATCTTACCGTGACGATCGGGCATCATGAGTTCCGTGAGAGTCGCGCCAAAAGTAATGACCTTAGCAGAGGCGCCCTGTGCGTTATGGAGCGTGTAGGATTCAATTTCTATACCGTCTGGCGTTTTGCCAAATGAGGCCCTTGCGATGGGAACTGTTGATTTCGGACTGGCTGCTGAAGCACTATTTTTTGCGATTGTCATAGTTGAACACCCGAAAGCGATTACGGCCAAGGAGAGGCCGATTCGACTCCAAACCTGCATCTGAATCCTCCAAGAGCCGCTTGGCAGGGAGCGGCATACCCCAGCGGGTTTTATCACAAAACCGTGTTTTACGCGAGTGATGTCCGTACTACAAACAAATCTTGTGAGTTAACCCGGTCAACTGGAAAGTATGGTACGCAACATCGCTAAGATTGAGAATTAGACATATAAGGTGGGGTTTACAAGTTGACAGGGGAGGAAGATGGTGCCAGAGTCGCGAAAGAGCCGTAAACGATTACGGAGCACAACCCAATCCCATGCACAAATCCTTGGCTTTACGCGTAAGGTCCTTTAGCTACTTTTTCGCCCTTTTTGTCCTGTTTGCCTTGTTTGCCTGCAGCACGGTGTCCGCACAGTGGATCCCTCTAAATCCGGTCAAAAGTGCGGAACCGCAACCCGACGGCGTCCTAGTGGCATTGGAATCCGGATACCTGCGATTCCAAGTCTGCTCCGACACTGTGGTACATGTTGTGTACAGCCTGGAACGAAGCGTTCCAGAACGGCCGGATTTTTTGATTGTGAAGAAGAGTTGGACGAAGGCTGAATTTACTTTTCACTCTGACGACGCAAAGCTGTTGAGCCTGACCACCTCGAAACTCAAGATAGAAATCATGCGAGCGGACAGCTCGCTGATTTTCTATGATGCCGTAGGACGCAAGTTGGCCCAGGAAACGTCGCACACACTAACTCCCGTGGAAGTGAACGGCGAGAAGACGCTGCACGCCGAACGCTTTGTGAACATGTGGGACAGCCAAGAATCCTTTTATGGATTGGGACAGCACCAAGCAGGGGTGTGGAATTATCGGGGGGAGGCCATCGATCTTTCGCAGGATAATACAAACATTTCCGTGCCGATGCTGTTGTCCAGCAACGGCTATGGCATCTTCTGGAATAACGGATCGCGCAGCCGCTTCAACAACCGATTCGTCCACGCCTTCTACCTGAGTTCAGAAGTTGCGGATTCCATCGATTATTATTTCATTTACGGTCCGGAGTTCGACAAGATCGTGGCCACCTACCGAGAGCTGACGGGCCCTGCACCAATGTTTGGGAAATGGGCTTACGGGTTCTGGCAATGCAAGAATCGGTATGATTCACAGAAGGAATTGGAAGGAATTGCGCAGAAATACCGCGACCTGCATATTCCTCTCGACAACATCGTCCAGGACTGGTTCTGGTGGAACATCATGGGCGAGCCCGTTTTCAACAAGAACTATCCCGATCCCAAGGGAATGATCGATGCCCTGCACAAGAATAATGTTCATCTGATGATTTCCGTATGGCCCTATTTTCGACCCGGCTCGCCCGTGTATGACGACATGCTTAAGAAGGGATTTCTTGTCGACCGCACCAAAGCTGGCGGTTTTCATCCCCTCGGGATGGGGCTCTACGATGCATACAATCCGGAGGCGCGCAAATACTACTGGAAGTTGATGGATGATGCGCTGTTCAAGATTGGCGCGGATGCCTGGTGGCTGGACACGACTGAACCCGAAACTGAAGGCCGTGAAACGAATATATTGGTGACCAATAAGACGGCTCTGGGAAATGGCGCTCGCTATACCAATGAATTTCCTGTTCTAACAACCGGCGCGGTTTATGACGGGCAGCGTGCTGCTTCCGATCAGAAGCGAGTATTCATACTTTCCAGGTCTGGCTATGCAGGCGTGCAACGGAATGCAGCTGCAGTATGGTCGGGCGACGTTAACCCGAACTGGGAGACTTTCCGCCGGCAAATTCCTGCAGGCCTGAACCTGTCGGTTTCAGGCATCCCTTATTGGACAACAGACATTGGAGGATTCGTCGTTGCGAATCCAGATGACCCGGCGTATCGAGAATTATTTGTACGCTGGTTCGAATTCGGAACATTCTGTCCGATCTTTCGCGTCCACGGCACACGGACAACTAATCAGAATGAGCTATGGTCTTATGGACCCGAGGCGCAGAAAACATTGGTGGCGTACGACAAATTGCGTTACCGGTTGATGCCTTACATATATTCACTCGCCTGGAAGACGACGAACGAAGGCTATACGATCATGCGGCCGCTGGTGATGGATTTCCGCGACGACGTGCGTGCACAACACACGGGGGATGAATTCCTGTTCGGACCTGCTTTGTTGGTAGCGCCGGTGACTGAGCAGGCGGCCACAATACGGCATCTGTACCTGCCGGAAACGAAGTGGTACGACTTTTGGAATGGTGAAGTCGTTGCGGGCGGGAAAGCCGTCGACGTCCAGGCACCCATTGATCGAATTCCATTGTTCGTGCGGGCCGGATCAATTCTGCCGCTCGGCCCTGATGTGCAATACGCAAGCGAGAAGACGGCCGATCCGCTGGAAATCCGCGTGTATCGCGGAGCAAATGGCAGCTTCAGACTATACGAAGATGAGAACGATACGTACAACTACGAAAAGGGAGCACATGCGACCATTCCGATTCAGTGGGATGATTCGGCAGGCACGCTCACAATCGGCGATCGTGCCGGTGTTTACCCAGGGATGTTGGAAAAGCGAACGTTTCACATTGTGTTCGTCGACAAGAATCACGGAGTGGGCGGTGCATTGACAGAGAAGGCGGATAGAACAATTTCTTATTCTGGAAAAAAGATGACCGTCACACCCTAGATCACAACGACCATTGAATTCTTGCGGAGGCGCCACGTGTTTTTGCATCGCGGATGTCGCTGGTTTAGTTTCTTACTGTTAAGTTTTTCCATTCTTCTCACACCTCTATATTTATCGGCTCAGACTCTCAACGACAACTCCGTATCAAGCCAGATTCCAGGACGAGACGCGATCCTGATGGGCACAGATTGGTATCCGGAACAGTGGCCCGAATCTCGATGGGAAACTGATCTGCAGATGATGGAGGCGGCGCATATCAAGGTAGTTCGCATTGCGGAATTTGCCTGGAGCCAGATGGAACCTTCGGAAGGACATTTCGATTTCGACTGGCTCGACCGCTCCATTCGCCTGTCGGAAAAGCATCACATCGCGGTGGTGCTGGGAACCCCGACGGCCGGCCCTCCTGCTTGGCTCACGCAGAAATATCCAGAAACACTGCGCGTGGAATCTGACGGGCAGATTTCCACACACGGCAATCGGGCACATGGCTCCGTGACCTCCGTGAAATACCGGGAGTTCTGCAAACGGGTTGCACAGGAAATGGCAAAACGCTACGGACATGATGCAAATGTGGTTGGTTGGCAGATCGACAACGAGTATGGATACGCGTTGATGTCGTATAACCCGGAGGGCCGGCAACAATTTCAGGAATGGCTGAAAGCAAAATATAAAACGCTGGATGCTTTGAACGAGCACTGGACAACATCTTACTGGAGTCAGACTTACGACAATTGGGGCGAAATCCCGATTCCGGTGGGCGGTCACAATCCTGGATTAATGCTGGATTGGAAGCGATTTGTAACATTTGCGTGGACCAGCTATCAGCAGGATCAGATCGATATGATTCGTGCGCAGAGCGATCCTCGCCAATTCATCACCGGAAATTTCATGGGCTATGGCTTTGATGGATTCGATCACTTTCTGATCACTCGCCCGCTGACATTTGTTTCCTGGGACGATTACGTTGGAAAGGGGCATCTGGATCCAACTGCGAATGGTATCAGTCATGATGGGATGCGAGGATTGAAGAGAGAGAATTTCTGGGTCATAGAAACGCAGCCGGGTTTTGTGAACTGGTCTGACCTGAATAATGCTCTGGATAAAGGCGAAGTGCGGGCGATGGCGTGGCATGACATCGGACACGGCGCCGATGAAGTGGGTTATTGGCAATGGCGTAGCGCCTTGAATGGACAAGAGGAGATACACGGGACCCTTGTGGGAGTAGATGGAGAGGGTGTGCCTCTGTTGGCAGAAGTAGCGCAAACGGCGAAAGAGTTTGTTTCGACACAAGAAGCGTTTCGCGGAACGAGGGTGGTATCGCAAGTAGCGCTGCTGCAGGATTACGACAGCAGGTGGTCGATTGACTGGCAGAAGCACACTTCGAAGTATGATCAGTTCGGAATTCTGAAGAGTTACTACGGTGCGTTGAGGAAACTCTCTCAATCGATTGATATCGTGAGCCCGTACGCACCACTGGAGAGTTACAAACTAGTGGTGGCGCCGGACCTGAGTCTGATGCCGAAAGAACTTGCCGAGCGCCTTTCGGCCTACGTGAAGAGCGGCGGGCATTTGGTGCTTGGTCCTCGTTCTGGCCAGAAGGATGAATACAACGCGTTATTGCCTATACGACAGCCAGGATTTCTTGCCGAAGTGCTTGGCGGACAAGTGGAACAGTATTACGCGCTGGAAAACAATATTCCTGCAAGCGGAACTCTGGGCTCTGGCGAAGCAACCTTGTGGGCAGAACAGCTCAAAACTACCTCAGCCGATACCGAAGTGTTGTTGCGATATGGGAAGAGCAATGGATGGCTAGACGGACAGCCCTGCGTGATTACGAGGCACTTTGGGCGGGGACAAATCACCTATGTGGGTACCGCCCTCGATAACAAGTTAATGAGCGGCATGGCTGATTGGCTAGTGAAGAGCAGCGGCGTGACACCAGTCTTTGGGCCCGTACCTGAGGGTATCGAAGTGACGCGCAGGGTGGGCCAAGGTGCAAATGTATTTGTGCTGATCAATTTCAAACAAGAAAAACAAACCGTGAATCTGCCGCGGATGATGAACTCGCTTCTGGATCAGAAGGAAGTGAAAAGCATCGAGCTATCACAATACGGAGTAGCCGTTTTGCAGGATTCGGGAAGGCACTAAATCCGCTGAATCAAGGGAAACCTAAACAATTAGAATCCACTTGCGAAGACAAGCGCAAAAACAATAGGCTTGCGCCCCGGGGGTTTACACGAACATGAAATCTGCTTCCACGACAAAGGCACGGAAAGTACTGGTCATCGATGTTGGCGGCACAAACGTCAAACTGTTTGCAACAGGACAAAAAGAGCCGCTCAAGATTCCCTCGGGACCTTCCATGACCGCGAGCAAAATGGTGAGCGTGGTAAAGCAGAACGTAAAGAATTGGGAGTTTGACTGCATTTCATTGGGCTATCCGGGGCCGATTATCAACGGGCATCCGCTTCGGGAGCCACATAACCTCGGCGTGGGATGGATGAGATTTGATTTCGGCAAAGCTTTCGGATGCCCCGTCAAAGTAATAAACGATGCGGCAATGCAGGCGCTGGGGAGTTATGAAGGCGGACGGATGTTGTTTCTTGGACTTGGTACTGGGCTTGGTTCAGCGATGATTGTGGATGGTGTCTTGGAGCCGATGGAATTGGCACACCTCCTCTACAAAAAAGGTAAAACCTATGAAGATTATCTGGGAATACGTGGCCTGGAACGAATGGGAAAGAAAAAGTGGCGGCGTTATGTAGCGGAGATTGTAGAGGCGTTGAAGACCGCACTGGAAGCTGACTACGTTGTTCTGGGTGGGGGAAACAACAAGAAACTTAAGGAAACACCTGCTGGCGCACGGATTGGCAAGAACGAGAACGCATTTGTGGGCGGGTTCCGGTTGTGGGAGAAAGAACGCGGTTAGGATCCCGTTTTGAGTTCATTTGGAGGATTCATTCTGCGAGCGAACCGGGCCCTGTAGAACCAGAGGCAGGGAACGCAGACGGACTCCACTGGCATCAAAAATGGCGTTGGAAATCGCGGGAGCCAAACCCACGATGGGAGTCTCTCCGGCGCCCACTGAGGGTTGATCAGTGCGATCAATGAGCAACGTTTCAATCAAGGGGATATCTCGAAAACGAGGGACGCGGTAGTCAGCAAAATGATTATTCAAGATGCGTCCGTTTTCGAAATCGATCTGTTCAAAGAGGGCTCCGCCAAGCCCCATGATGTTCGCACCTACGATTTGATTGCGGAGGCCATCTGGATTGACAACAGCCCCGCAATCAAAGGCGGTTAACACGCGGAGAATCTTGACGTCTTTGGAATTCGGATCAACAACAACTTCCACAAGAGTCGCGACGTAACCAAGCTTTTCAAAACCACCGCCCAAACCAAAGCCATGATTGGCGACTTTGGGCTTTCCCCATCCAAATTTTGCAGCACCCTGTTCGAAGACGGAGCGCAGGCGCTCTTCTTTTAGGTTTTTTAGGCGGAACTCCAGGGGGTCCATTTGAAGAGAATGGGCAATTTCATCCATGTGGACTTCACGGGCGAAGTGGTTCGCAGTGGCGGCGAGGCCGCGGTAAGAACCTTGCCGGAGTGGAGATTTAACGGCGTGAAATTCAATTTTCTGATTGGGAACATCGTAGTAGGTCCGGATACCGGCAGCACCGGAATTGTAATTGTGAAATTCCCAGGCCATCAGTTTCCCATCAGAATCTGCCGCACTATTAATTTCGATGACTCCTGCCGGACGGAAATATGCCCAAGTAAATTCTTCTTCGCGCGTCCAGCAGACTTTGACGGGACGTTTTGCAGCACGGGCGAGGCGCGCCGCCTCCAGCGCCGTTTCGCCGGTATGCTTTCCACCGTAAGCCGAGCCGGTGTCTGGCATAAGCACTCGGACTTTTTCTTCGGACATGTGGAACGCGCTGGCCAATTCGCTGCGAACTCCAAAGGGCCTCTGAGTGCCGGTCCAGACAGTAAGTTGGTCGCCCTCCCAATTCGCGAGGGCAGCGCGAGGTTCCAAAGGAGCGTGAGCGATATAAGCGACAGTGTAAGTCCGTTGAAGGCGGTGTGTAGCAGGAGAAAGGGACTGTTGAACATCGCCAACCGCAAAGTTAGAACTGTCATTTCGATCTTCGCGCGGAAGTTGGTTTTGTTTGAGATATTCGAAGAGGACTTTGTTGGAGGGCTGCGGATCGGATTTCCACTCTGCCCCAATAGAAAGAGCCGCCTTTGTGGCCAAGCCGGATGTCGGAGCAGCTACGGCGAGGAAATCCCCATCGCGTACTACGGAGACCCCGGGCATTTGCTCCGCCACGCGAGTGTCTACAGAGAGAAGGGTCGCGTTGAAGGAAGTGGGGCGCACTACTTTTCCGTACAACATGCCAGGGAGAGTCTTGTCCGAGGGATAGCGATGCTTTCCAGTTACGTAGTCGCGGCCCTCTATTTTTGGTACGGATTGACCGGCGACTTTCCAATCGGTCGCAGGTGCGAGAGGTTCTTTAACTGGCAGAATCTGGCTAATCTGCTGTCCTTTAAGCAGTTGAACGTAGGCGAGAGAGCGCTTTAACTGGCCGTCAAAGACTTTTCCGTCACGAGCAGTAAGCCTGGCGCGATCGACCGTCCATTGTTTGGCGGCGAGGCCAATCAGGACTTCTCGCGCAGCCGCAGAGACACGACGCAACTGAAGATTCATAATCGGTGTGGTGCGGCTACCGAAAGTTCCCAAGTCAAATGGGACAATTTGCGTATCGCCCATGACGAGCTGAATGGAACTGACGGGGAGACGGAGTTCTTCCGCAATTGCCTGAGTGAGGGACGTGCGGATATTCTGCCCGACTTCCACTTTTCCCGTGAATGCCGTGACGCCACCTTCTTCGTTGAGGTGCAGCCAAGCGCCGATTTCTTTCGGTAGCGAATCTTCGGAGCTGCGGGCGCCTCCGGATTCCTGAGCTACAACCGAAGTTGAGAATCCGGTTACGATAAAAATGCCAGTACCCAACAACTTAAAGAATCCGCGACGATCAATTTCAAAATGATAGGAGGGCAGCGCGGCAAGCTCGTAACGTTCCGGTTCGAAGGAGGCGGAAATTTCACTTTCGGCGGTCACGAGTGAGACTCCTTCATCGCGGAAGCGGCTCGATGAATTGCGGCGACAATCCGCGGATAGGTGCCGCAACGGCAAATATTTCCCTGCATGGCGGTAAAGATTTCTGAATCTGAAGGATTTGACTGCGAAGTTAGAAGCGAGATGGCAGAGAGGATCATACCCGAGGTGCAGTAAGCACACTGCATGGCGTCTTCATCCAGAAACGCCTGTTGCACGGGATGGAGAACTTCTCCTTTTGCAAGACCTTCGATGGTGGTAACGGTTTTCCCCACAACCGAAGAAACCGGAGTAATGCAGGAACGCCGAGCTCTTCCATCAATAAGCACGGTGCAGGCACCACATTGTCCTTCCCCACAGCCGTATTTGCTGCCGGTGAGGTCTAAGCTCTCGCGGAGAACGAGGAGGAGTGGGGTCTCCGGTTCGGTATCGACTGTGTATGGTTGGCCGTTGATCTGAAGAATGGTTTTCGCCGCCATCGAACACCTCAAAAAAACAAATGGTCAGAGTAACTGCGCGGTTAAGGGATCGGAAGGCATCAAACTAGCAAGCCTAGTGAGAACCAGCAGAATACTCTCGAACAACACCTGAACCACCACGCTCGCGCGCCAGAAATTGATCGTAAATCCAGCCATAGGTTTTTTCTAAACCCGCGCGCAGAGAGGTGCTGGGTTCCCAGTGGAGATGCCGCCGAATCAAAGTGTTGTCGCTGTTGCGGCCATTCACTCCCTTAGGCGCACTCAGATCGTACTTGCGCTTCAATTTGATGCCGGCAATTTCTTCAGCCATATCCACCATCTGATTGATCGTTACGGCTTCGCTGGAGCCAAGATTGATTGGCTCAAGAATATCGGAGTTCATGATCATGTCGATACCTTTGATGCAATCGTCGATGTACATGAAACTTCGAGTCTGTATGCCGCTGCCCCAGATTTCAATTTCATTTTGCTGTTTCACTTTTGCTTCGATCACTTTTCTGCAGATTGCGGCGGGGGCTTTCTCTCGCCCACCGTACCATGTGCCCCATGGGCCGTAGACGTTGTGAAACCGCGCAACTCGCGTTCTCAGTCCGTAGTCTTCGCGAAAATGACGACACATACGCTCTGAAAATAATTTTTCCCACCCGTAGCCATCCTCAGCCATCGCGGGATAAGCATCCTCTTCCTTAAGTGAAGGGGCTTCAAACGACTTTTGTTTATCGGCGTTGTAGACACAAGCCGAAGAGGAGTAGAAGTATCGTTGAATCCGGTGCTTAACAGCCGCCTGCAGCATGTGAGTATTAATAAGGACCGAGAGCATGCAAAGAGCTTTGTTGTTCTCGATGAAACCCATGCCGCCCATGTTTGCCGCCAGGTTGTATATCTCATAGGCGCCATCGGCGGCAGTTTCACAATTTTCCTTCAGATTCAAATCGAGCGAAAGGTTTTCGACATCGTCGAATTTCTGGTACCACTCTTCGACGGGCTTGATGTCGACAGCACGAATCTCACAACGGCTGCGGGCACGCAGTCTGGATACTAGACTGCCTCCAATGAAGCCACCCGCTCCGGTCACGACGATCTTTTTTGATGTCTCTTGCGACATTCGGTCTCCCGTGCCGATCAGGATCAAGAGTTCAGAGCTTCGACCTCGCTAGAGCTCTGCGCAGATGCCTGCCATTGACCTGGTCAAGAGGTTAAGGATACACCAGAGTGGACCAGACAAGCTTCCCAGGCCAAGAGAAGTTCAGAGAAAAGAACACGGCCTTCCTTTTGGTAAGGATCACCAACCCTCTGGAAAACAGTGTTCGGTTGGCAACCTCTAATAGTGCAAGTCACAGATATTGAGGGACTTAACTGAGTGCACGTTGCAGTTTCCGTTTTTCTCAAGCTCTGCCGGAGGATTAAAACTTACAGAAATGTTCCCCCGCGGTCGCGGAAGTAGGGAATCGCCCGCCCCACGATGGTTTCGCCGTATCGTATCGCACCCAACGGGGAATCTTCCGGGGGTCAGCGCCAACATGTTGGAGAAGTGGTGCAGGGACGAATGTAAGTCTGCGATGAGTTTGACCAGGGCGGTGAGCGCTACAGCTAGCAGTAAACCCATCACGCCCCACAACCAGCCCCAGACCAGGAGTCCAATTGTTGCCGCAACCGGCCCGATACTCACGCGAGTAGCAATAAATTTCGGGATCAGAAAATTTGCGGATACGATATGCAAGAACAGCACCGTGAGGGTGATGATGACGAACGGTTCAGGTGTGTTGAATTGCAGGATCGCGGCGGCAAGAGAAAGGGCGAGGGAAAAGATCAGACCGAGGAACGGTACAAGATTCAAGACCCCACTCGCCATTCCGAGAGGGATGGCTCCGTGCATCTGAAGTCCTAAGAAAACCAGAAACCTGAATCTAGAAGTAGTTGTGCAATACTGGGCAGTTTCTCCCGCTCGCGAAGCGTAGAATTTCCGAGCTACCAGAAGAAGTGTAGAAATGGAAGAGGTCAGTTGAAGATCAAATACAGTTTGTTGCTCCTCGCCACAGTGCTCGTGACCGCAGGGTTGGCCACTGCCGACAATATCCCTGCGGATTCCAATGTCGGAGACAGAGGATCCGCGGCGACTGCGCTACACTCCCACAAGGCAACCGTACTGGATGCCTCTCTTAAACGTAACTCCAGCATGCGTACCTTTAGAGAAGGCGAGGTCGTGCGTGGAGCGAATGATGAAGTGCAAATCCTTAGCGTTATGGAAAAAGATAGCAATCCTCGGACTGGTGAGACGTTGTGCTTCGAAGCGGACTCAGTGGAGCACAAAGAAAGTATTGCGGAATTTGGTTCGAAGCATGGAAATCCTCTTGGTTGGAACGATGATGGAGGCGAGAAACACGGCGACAGAGGCTGGGATCATGCTGACGCGAGGGAGTCAGTGGTTGCCAGTCCGGAGCCGGGTACGAAAACACTGCTTCTGGTGGGCATGTTATTCCTGACGGTCACTATCTTTCGCCAACACGCGACCAGGAACGCTATCCAGGGATACCGCGAAGGAATCAGGGCACCGAGCAAGCGGAGAAGGATGCTAACTTCGTTTGGGCATGATGCGGGTTGGTATCAACAAGCGTCGGGCACGATCCTCTTTCCTCTCAAACTCATTCCATCACCATGATCGGAGTGACTGATGTCATCGAAGTGGTAGTCAAGCTAACTTGATCACGCTTCGCGTAGCCTGCCATAGCAGAAAACTCGTAGTTTTAACAGAGCATAAAAACCGCAGCTATTGTTCTTATTGTTGGATTGACGTGAATCAATTCAGGCTGGATTTCGTGCGATTCTGGCCGTTGATATCGCGAATTCCGACGGGGAATCGAAGTGGTTTTCAGTCGCTAGCTTCTGTCGATTGCGGGAGGCGCTGCGTAGGCCATCCAGATAGTTTGCAACGCCGCCGTACATCCCTTCGGCGACGCGCAGGCGCTGCTCGCTGCTAAACTGAGTGGTCCCTTCATCCGAGTTGTTGGCAAACGTAAACTACAGCAGGCATTTTGGCGCCTATCAATACCATGAACGGTCCTTGACTCGCTCCGCTGTCTGCCTCGTTCTGACCCGACCGCTGGAACTGCGAAATCTCTTACGTCCGTACCAAACATATGGTGATTTGCAGAGTTAAGGATCCGGGCGAGGGTTTCACCCTTGAAGAAATCGAACATGCCGCTGTTTCCAATCCGCAGGACGACCCCTTTCGCCACATGGCAAGCCGCGAGGCGAAAGGTCTGCGCCCAGGCGGCTATGGCGTCTTGCTCACCAAAAAACTCGTCGATAATCTCCTATATGACCAGAAGGGCAATGAGGTCATGCTAATCAAATATCTAAATGTCGCCCCGCCAAAGCCCTAGAGTTGCCGCCCACTTTCAGGTTTCTGCCAGCGATGGTCCGATTCATGAGGAACCCTTTTCTCCTGACATAGATTTATTCTTTGTCCGGATATCCATGAGGTCGCCCCATGACGAGAACATTCTGAATGCTCAGTTCGGTCCACTGTTCTGCGTCACCCAAGCCTCCGGAATCACGTCCAGAGTTGTCTCGGTACCCAAGTCCGCTTCCACCCTCACGGCATCGGAGCTGCCGTTGTGTGCAAATGTCGCTGTGGCCACCATTGTCAAAGACAGGTTGATGTCCTTGCCTGGCCCCACAACCTTAAACACTTTGCCTCGGGCCGGGATTCGGACGTTCACGGATACCGTTTCCAGTTTTGCGCTTTCTCTTGGTACGACGGTCAGTACCCCTGCGATTTCGTGATCCGAACTATTGATGAATGTGTAGGCTCCTTTTGGGGCCTGAATATTCTGTGCTGTCTCTACATTGAAGGCCCGGAAATCCGTGAATATGTGCCGGCGGTGATACTGGTGGCCCTTTCTCTTTACATATAGATCTGCTTCTTGTGGCAACCAGATTTGCAATTTTAGTGAATTAAATTGCACGGGGGCATATTTGATCAGAATGTATTCATGCTTCAATTCAATTTCAGGGATCGGCCGCTCTAATTCGGATTCAATTCGTTCCACTTGGAAATTTCCCGGATCTATCCAAGCCCTGCCTTCTAGGTACACGGAGAAATTAGCCCCACCTATCCTGTAAGACCGAATCCGCACGGGCCGATCAGTTCGCTGGGCAAAATGCACCTGCCAGGAAGGTTTTCCATCCGATTGTCCAAGCCCTTCACAAACAAATGTAAAATCCTCTGCGAGCAATGGGTGAAACAGCAAGTCCAATGCGGGCAGTCCATGCGTCGCTACGTTGTCGGGAAATTGTGCTGGGTCTACACTCCCATTTCGATACTCCTCCAGCATAAATGTTCCGGATCGATCCCGCGCGACAGTTACCACATAGGTAAATCGTCGCGTCTCCGGTTGCCCGCGTTCCTTTCCGAATTCGATCCTGTAGTGCTGTAATTCTTCGTTCGCCGAGAACTTCTCCAGGTTTTGTACAAACTCTTCCATCTTTAGCGCTACACCGTGCAACACTTGTGGCGTCGGACACTCCACGTTCGGATCTACTGGCGGTGCATTTGTCTCCAGGACATGGTCGACCCAAACGTTGTTCTCAGGCGTTGTGGCTAGTGGTGGCGTTCCCCGGAGCGTGGTTGCTTCCACTGGAAGGGTTACGGCATTTCGTCCTTCGGAGGGGTCTGACACCTCTTTGGCGATGGGCTTCGGTTTCATGACTACATAAATGATTCGCTGAAGGTGGCCCGCTTCTATCTGGGTGTGCATCCGCAAGGCCAGGTATCCGGGCGATCTCACTTCCACTATGTAAGTTCCCGCCGACAATCCAGGGAAGAGAGTCTCTCCTGCTGTTTCTGTCGACTTGCCGACCACCTCATAACCCTCATTCGGCATGAGCCGCACTTCCGCACCGCCCAGAAATGTACTCTCGTCTTCAAGGCGCAATCTCACCTTTAAGGATGCATCCGCAATTTGTCTCGCGGGAATTGCGGTTGCAGTTGAAGAACTATCGGGTAACGTCAGCGGCGCGACCGAAGGATTTTGCGCCGCACACATGTTAGCCTCAGTGGTTGGTACTACCCACGCCAGCACAATCAAGCAGATGAATCGTGTTCGATGCATGGCCAACGACCCGGCGGTCTTTAGCCTTTGCTCGGCTGCGGGTCTCGCGGCACGATCTCAAAACCCAGCGGCGATTATTGCTACCTTTCCGCGAGGCACCACGCCGAAGTAACCTGAACAGGCCGACAGTCAAACGCGTTATCCCTTTTCTGTCAAGCCAAATTCTCCTAATAGCTCGACCCCACCCAACCTGCCTGGAGCTTATGGTTGGTCTACTGGGTGGGCCATCTTTCCAGATCGCTGAGCTCAATGCCCGATTGGTCGCTTAACGACACCGGCCTCGCGACTGCCTGCAAGATTAACTTCCCAGATTCTCGGTCAAGGGAATGTTTGCGAAGGCTTGGTCTTGTCAATCCGGGAACCAACTTGCTGTTTGCGGAGGGGACGCGAATGAATCAGTAGAGGCCAAACTTTATCGTTTGTCTTCGGGCGGTGCACAGTTTGCGACGCATTTCGCCGCCAACATCTCGACTTCAGCTTTCTTGTGATTAGGGACATTTGCTCCTGGCTCCGGGACAACGATCAGCGATTGGGGGCCATCAGCCAGGTTGAAAGTGCACTCGAACTGTAGAGACTGAGCCCCTCGCTGCTGGCAGGGGATATTCTGAAGCACTGTCTCGAGCGTCTCCGGCTTTGCGTGCAATTGGCCCGCAACTTGCGCTGGCAACATCGCCACGATCATCGGCACAGGCGATTTTATTTTTATGCTGACCTGTTCGCCATCGTGGTCGGAAACGAAACCGCCATAAACTTTCAGAAAGGAAGTGAGATCATACTTTTCTTTGACCCCACGAATCCACTGATACTCAGGCTGGATGCAATTTTCTACGCAATCCCAACGGTAATATTGGATATGAACATCGTTTGGAGCATAGAATCGGTGCGTGGCCGAATTTTGCCCCGTCAGAACTGTGGCGATGCCCGCGGCCACCACGCGATCCATTTTCTCGTTAGGGTCTAACACGGATCCGATCCCAGCACGAACTGCTGCGTCGGGACTGTTTCGCTCGTCGCGAACAATGAGCGTCATGGCGGCGGGAGGCAAGTCACACAGATAAGTGGTTTCCAACACATGCTCGCGCAAACAAAGTGTTCGCAAGTTGGCAAGCGTCTCTGGATGCTGGATTGCCGCATTCCATTCTTCTTCGCTAGTCAGGAAAATTGTAACCGGCTTTCCCGCCTTGATATCGACGTGAATATTCCCGCCATTTGATCTCGGGTGATAGGTGCGCGCCGTATGATAGTTCGCCGGGTCCAGCCTCAGGCTTTCCTCATTGGCGGGTAGCCAATTGAAGACTTTTGGCTGCTGCCCAAAACACAGTCCCGAAAAGCCCACCAGTACTAAAAACCCGATCAATAAGGCCAATTTTGTGATTCTCATGCTTCCATTTCAGCGCGGTCCACTTATCGCCGCAAGGACTGACCACAAATATGTCCACTGCAAGTACACTGGCCTCTTGGACAGGCGCCTTGTTGAAGTCACTCAGGATAAAGGACGCCACTTTTCAGAAGGCAAAATCAGATGATCGTTCGAGTTTAGGCAATCCAGGTAACAGCAGATGACTTCCGATTGGGCGGGCAATGAGACAGCATGGTTACACTGCCTGATAATAACTACGTTTAGGAGAGGAGAGTCCGAAGCAGCGAACCGTGAAGCGAAAATCTGGCTTCGCGAGTTTCCTGGAAGTAAGTATGCCCTTTGGCTGCGTCCCCAGCCGTTGTTGTTAATGAGCGATTTTAAGGCGGCGGAAAAATCTCTTCGTGAAAATCTTGGCGAATATCCAGAAGAGCCGTTGTTTATTTCGATGGACGGCATACTGAGCGCACTCAAAGGTGAACATGAAGGAGCCTTCGAGTGTGCCCGAAGGGCTTGCGAGTCCTCACGTTCGTTTGGTCATACGCACCACACGCTGTACCAAGTAGCGTGTATCTACGCGATTAGTGGCCACAATGAACAGGCCTTGGCCTGGCTCGAGCGAGCCGTGGCTACAGGATTTAGATGCTGGCCGTTCTTCCGGATCGATCCTTGTCTAAGCAATCTGCGCGGCCTGCCGGAGTTCGAGAACTACGTTGCAGGGATTGAGACGGAATGCCGGCAAGTGCCGATATCTCTCGCCTGACGCATGAGAAGCGTGCGGAATTCGTCGAATCAGCTTATTGGCTTCGGCAAGCGACTTTGCAGCAGTCCGTTTTAGTGCCCGCACGACTTATCGGGACCTCGCCAAAAACACTCGCTTGATTCAATCGGTTAGTTTTTGCACGAACTCTCATATACCTTCTTGTGACTTCTTGGCGACTAGAGTGAATGTGGCGACGGCAAACCCATCTTAGGACTTCATCATTTCTTTGCAGGTGCTGGTGCGGCGCACTCTAAGGATATCTCTGTAGTGAGTGAAGAATCCCATGAGACTCTCCCGACTGGCTGGAGGCCCTGCGTCGCATGCTATCACGATGCGTGATGGGTACTGACCGCGCCGATTTGTTAGTCCAGGAGAAGTGAGAGAGTTTTTATACCACAGCCATGGGCTGTGATATTAACTCTCTCATTGAAACCGGTATAAAACTCGGGTTGGTCACCAGAAGCCTGCTTCATGTAAGCAGTCTGTTCTGTAGTACTGCGAGTAGCACCAAAAATCCATTGGCTTTGCTTCCTCAATCATCTCAAATAGCGGTTCATTTGGGATTGTGAGTTTGGTCCAAACATGTACGCTCTATCGGCCCTCCGCACGCAACACCGCCGGAATTGTTTTGATCAGGATCTTAAAATCTAATCCCAAACTCCAATTCTCGATGTATTCGAGGTCGAGCGCCATATTGGTCTCAAATGAAGGATCATTGCGTGCCGTCACCTGCCACAATCCCGTGACCCCTGGACAAACATCGAGACGACGCAGATGTTCAATGGAGTAAAGTTCAACATCGTCGACCGGATGCGGCCGCGGCCCCACAAGGCTCATCTCTCCCCGGAGTACATTTATCAGTTGAGGTAGTTCGTCCAAGCTTGAGTTTCGCAGCCAATGACCTATTCGAGTGACGCGAGGATCGTTGGTGAGCTTGAAGAACGGTCCCTCACGTTCGTTAGCTGCCCTCAGTTTATCCTTTTGCAGATCTGCATCCGCTACCATTGTCCGCATCTTATAACATTTAAATTTGTTTCCTTTTCGGCCAACGCGTTCGCTAGCATAGATCACAGGTCCAGGAGAGTCCAATTTGATGAGGATCGCAAGTACCACAAATAGCGGAGCTGCGACAATCAATGCGGCTGCAGAAAATATCAGGTCGAAGAGCCGCTTTGCCGCAAGCCCTATCGCCGGTATCGGCTGCCAGTGCAGGTCCATGATTGGAAACCCGCCGATCATGTGCAGTGGCGCCTTCCAGCCAAGGCCATCGTACAAATCCGGCACTAGTTTCAGTCCGATCCCCAATTCGCGCGCCTGGATGATTGTCTTCTTTACGAATTCCCTGTCGGCAGGCAATGTAATAAACAATTCATCCACGAATTCCGTAAGAGCTATTTTTCGAAGCTCATTCACTGTCTCGAGCACTCGAGGATCGTTCGACGGCTGCGAATCAAGATAGCCACAAACCAAATAGCCTAAGTGGCGATTCTGTTCCAGCCACGCCCCCAAAGTTCGACCCATCCGCCCTCCTCCCACGATCAATATGCGAGAAACTCCGATTCCTTCCACTGAACGACGTAAAACTAGGCGTCTTTTGAAATACCGCCAACCCGATAGAGCTAACACGTTCAGCACACCTGCCGAGACAATCACCAGGCGGGAAATGTCCTTGTAACCGGAGATAAAAATGAACAGAACTAGAAGTACCGTGGCAACTGTAACAGCCTTTGCAACCATCAAGCTTTCGTCCAGGACAGCCCGATCGCGCGGGGTACGATAAAGGCTCTGGTTTGCGCATCCTAGAATTACGAGTGTGGCATATAAGAGGAAGAATCCCACGTAGGTTCGCCCTGCAAATTGATCGTATACCGAGAGCCAAGTCACGAATGGGAGCTGCAGACCGAATCGTATCCATGTGAGAAATGCTCCCACCATGCACACCAAGGTTGCATCGATAACACCGTAGGCGATCTGAACCGACAATCCCCTAACTAGATTTCTACCTCGGGCGTGGCCGTTCGGTACCAACTGAACAGGCAGTACGCCCTCCGTGAACAATTCAAGTGGCGGAGCATCCTCCGCGTGAGTACTCAAAAGCGAACGACGTGTCGCTGCGCCATTCATTGAACTTTTCCTCTTCTAGACCAACATGAGTTGCGGGTATCCAAACTGTGCCAACTTCTCGCCTACATCAAAGATTTGCGGGTATCTTGGACGATGAATTGGAATAGGGCGAATCGGACTGATGACGCAAATTGAGATAAGTGCGGAGGCCTTCTTGCCATGGCTGAAATATATTCAGGCCTACGACTTTTAGTGCATGGTTTTCCAGCACGGAGTACTTGGGGCGTGACACTTTGGAGGGAAATTCGCTGCTCGAAGCAATACTCAGTTTTGTTTTTATACCTTTAAGTTCAAGTATTTTCTTCGCGAATTCGTACCAACTACAACTTCCTTCCGAGGTGGCGTGATACAAACCGTAGTGATCCGTCCGGCTGATGGCCACGATTTGTCTGGCCAATTCTTCCGTCGAAGTCGGGCTAACAACTTCATCATCGACCACCCGAAGTTCATCGCGTTCGGCCGACAGTTTGAGCATTAGCTCAACAAAGTTTCTTCCACCCTTTGCCCGGCACGGACTGTTTCCATACAAGGCGGACGTGCGCAAAACGAAGTACTTCTCTGCCGTTGCCTGGACAAATGCTTCTCCTGCAAGCTTGGTATTACCATAGACGTTGAGTGGCACGGTCCGATCCTCTTCCACATATGGCTGCTTCTTTGTGCCATCAAATACATAGTCCGTACTTACATGCACTAGTTTTGCGCCCAACTCCCGCGCTACCACTCCCAGGTTTCGGGCTCCCAAGGCATTCACTTCGTACGCGCGCAGCGGTTCGTTCTCGCAGTTTTCGACGTGGTGCATCGCTGCCGTATTTACAATCACCTCGGGGCGGATGCGACTGAGCACCTTCCGCGTCGATTCGAGCGACGCAATATCTATGCCTGCGTGCGTGAGTTCTATAGTCGTCTCGCCTGCCCTCTGATACTCGGCGGTGACGTCCGCCCCCAACTGCCCATTTGATCCGATTATCGCTATTTTCATCGTCCCGCTCCGACTCGCTTTCCCAAAGCGTGATTGGAGATTCCGCCTTCCAATTCCTGGAACATTTGGATGTTGTAATAGAGTGGGTTACTCCAGTCGGAAAACTTGTCCATCTCGTTCACGAGCTGCCGGACTATTGTGCGGACCTCGTGTTGCGGATGAAAGCTCAGCACGTTCTTCGCTTTTTCGAAGCTTACCTTGTAGTTTCGAAAGTCCTGTACGTGCCTTATTATCAAATTGACCTTTGCCCCAAGCTGCTGTTCGATTTCCGCCTTCACTAAATCGCCCACTTCGCCAACTGTATAGTTTCCTGAGGCGACGTTGAAAATTCCGGAAATGCTTTCGTGTGCCTCGATCACCCGAATATAAGCGCTGATCGCATCCTCCATAGCTAAAATTGGCCGCCAGATCGAAGGATTGCTGATCGTGATAACGCCGTCCTGCATGGCGGTGCGGAACATTGTGTTTACGATGAGATCCAGGCGCATCCTCGGGCTGTACCCGGATATGGTCCCCTTACGCAAAGCCACTACCGAGAACTTGTCATCCAACAAGTTCATCACTGCTTGTTCGCCTTGGAGTTTGGATATCCCATACGGATACGCAGAGGCAACCGGACGCGTCTCGTCGTAAAGTTCGTTCACGGTGTAGCCGTACACCGAGCACGAACTGGCATAAATGTACCGCTTCACACCTGCCTTCTTTGCGGTGTAGGCCAGATACGCTGGCGCAGCCGCGTTGTAGACAAAATTCTTGCTCGGCGAAAACTCGGCCATCGGATCATTCGAGAGTCCTGCCAGAAAAATAACTTGGTCGTAGTCTTTCAAGTCCTCGACCGTCACGTCGAACAGATCCTTATTCAGCAAGCCTGTCTCCGAAGGCAAATTGTTTCCGAACCAGAACAGATCCACCACGTCCACCATATATCCACGTTCCAACAGTTTCGGAATCAGCGCAGAGCCTACATATCCTGCCCCACCCGCCACTAACAATCGCATTGTTTCTCTCCTTCTTAGACTCTATCTCTCATGCACTCAATGCTTGCGCCGGATACACAAAGTTCCGCGCGTTGGGAGAAGCCAGCCATTTCGCTAGCGTCTGTGCATTCCTGTCTTTCTCCGAAATAATTACTCCTCGAAGCGGCCACTCGATCCCAATCCCCGAGTCGTCCCATCGAATCGCCGATTCCGCTTTTCCGTTGTATATTCCGGTGCATTTGTATTGAACTTCCACTTCATCCGGTGAGTGCGCAAAATCCCCGCGCAAAACTTGCCGGCGCCCAGACTTGTTTCCGGTTTTCTGCTGTAGACTTCGATTCCCACCCATTTCCCAAGCGTCGGCGAGCCCAATCGCAGATCAACCGCTACCAGAAATGCAGCGCCGCGCGTCACGCGCATCAATTTCCCCATTGGTGGCTCCCACTGAAAATGTAGTCCGCGCACCACTCCCTTCCTCGAGCACGAGTGGTTATCCTGCACAAAACTTCCGGGAAGTCCGAGTTCCAGGAACTGGTCCTCCCGGTATGTCTCCATGAAATATCCCCTTTGGTCCGCGAACGCCTTAGGCACCAGCACTACGACTTCTCCCAGATGACGAGATTCCACCTCAAACGCCATATCCGTTACCCCCCAATGAATTCTGAATTTGAACCATGTTTCATTTTTGCTAGAATGGAAGGATTGGCGCGCGTCAGTACACTAGCACTTCGGCGGGCTAACAAAGCTCATGTTGAACTTGTTTGGCTGAATTCGATACGCAGAAATTTCTTAGATACGGGCTCTCATTCAATTAGTGGCTGTTGTCATGCACTGCTCTTGTTCACGCAACTGTTGAGCAACCGTGGAGTGCACCTTAGTGGGATCTAATCCGTTTGTTAACTCGAGAAAAAGCTCTTCATACTGGTCTGTAATTCTCTCCCACGTGTAGGTTTCACGAATTCGCTCTGGTGCGCGAAGCCTATAGCTCGTCGCGATAACTGGTCGGTCTTCAATTTCTTGTAGCTTGGCCGCCAAATCGACTGGGTCATCGTTGAACAATATTCCGTAATCCTGCAGCACTTCTCGATTGAAGGCTGTGCTCAACGCTAACACGCAGTTCCCGTATCCTAGCGCCTTCAGCAACGCCGGATTTGTTCCCCCCAAGCTATGTCCGTGCACATAGGCGTACGCATTGCAATGAAGCTCTTTCACATGGTCGGCATTGCCGACGTGGCCCAAGAATTTCACACGCACGTCCTTGGTTCCCCTCAGGCGGTCCACAAAGTCGCTTCGGTAATTCGCATTACCCGCAATCGCTAATAGCCGTGTGGTTTTTACATTTTCGAACGCCCGCACAATCAGGTCGGCGTTGTTTTCCGGAACAAGCCTGCTTGCTACCAGGTAATATCGTGACGGTTCAAGCCCGTACTGCCTTACAACCTCTGGGTTTACCGACTTTTCGATGTTCGCCCCGTAGGCAATGCTGACGCTCGCCGTCCCGAACTCTTGCATATAAATCCGCCGCATCTCCTCTGCGTCCGTCACCACTCCTTTTGGACAAATTTTCCCTACCCACTTCGCGTTCCAGTAGAAATACTTCCTCCCCAGGGCACCCCATTTGCCTCGCTTCCAATCGAGCCCGTCCACGTTAATCGCAACATGTTTTCGCAATAATCTCGGCAGAATGCAATGGAACGCGTTTACCACATTCACTACGAAAATAACGTCAACTCCGCGGAATAATACGTCACCCATGGACACGAGCGTGTGGGTCAGTGTTCCGGTCGTTTTCGTTTCAAAGTTTGGTAAGTAGATCAGCCGAACTCCTCTATATGTCTCTGGCCGCTCGCGGAACAGACTCTTACGGCAATACACAATCACTTCGTGCCCGCGATCCACTAGTCGGGGCCCAACTTCGCCGAGGAACGATTCATATCCGCTATATGTGTGGGGTATCCCCCGCGACCCTAGCATCGCGATTCGCAATTTTTGTTTTGCGCGCTCGCTCACGACATTAGACTCCGATAGATGTCTTGCGTCTGCATGGCCATTTTTCTACAGCTAAACTCTCGGCTCCTTGCCAATCCAAGTTCTCGCAGCCTCCCTCGTAGATCCGAATCTGACACCACGCTTTCCATGGCACCGGCAATTGCATCCTCATCTAAAGGATCAACCAGAACTGCCCCATCTCCGGCTATCTCCTCGAGTGAGGACCCTCTCGACGTTATTGTCGGCGTCCCACACGCCATCGCTTCCACTATCGGAAGGCCAAAGCCTTCACACATCGAGACGTACACAAACGCGGCTGCAGCGTTGTAGAAATATGGCAAGTGCTCGCTCGGTACGTAGCCGGTTATGATTACATCTTTTCTCGCAGCGTTCTTCTCTAGCGAGGAGAATGACGCCTCTGCAAGCCACGACCTAGGCCCCACGATCACCAATTTGTGCGGAATGCGCTTTTCACATTTTACTTTCGCGAACGCCGATAATAATCTTGGAATATTCTTGCGCGGTTGAATCGCCCCGACATAGAGAAGAAACTCCCCCTCTATTCCATGTTTTTCACGGATATGTTCCTTCGCTTCGCCCGTATCCATCGGGTGATAACACGACTCTGGCCCCAAGTAAGTGACGCTGATCTTTTGGGGAGTCAATCCGTAGAGCGTCATCAGATCACGCTTACTGGACTGCGAAACAGTGATTATGTGATCGGCACGGCGGCACGACCTGGGAACTCCAAGCTTGTGACGATAATAGTCGGTTTTTGTAAAGTATTCGGGAAATCTTTCATATAACACATCGTGGACAGTGAGTACTGTCCGGCACTTCAGATGATGGGGAAGCAGATACTGCGTATGAAGAACATCGAGATGTTGTACTCGGCTTTCAATTGCGAAACCTATCGGAATTCGAATCAGTGGGGTTGCGGGTCGAATCCGTTTGGATCGAAACCATTCTTCGGAATACCGCTCAGCATCGGCTTTCCTTTCACTGCTCACGTAGATTGTGTACTCGACACCGTCTCGCTGAAGTTGTGAAAGATGTTTTACAAGACTATGTGTATAGGTCTCATTCCCGGTCTTTCTCTGCCCAAGGCAATGCGCGTCAATCCCTACTCTCACCTTAGGAATCCCTTTTTGCAAATATGCTATCTGTCGCCGCATCAATTTGGCCTAACGCGGCTTCAACTTCCAGCCTGGAGCTCAGCACCCGGGCTGGAACACCTGCCGCAACGGAGTACGCAGGTATCTCGCCTCGGACCACAGAGCCCGCCGCAATTACGCATCCCCGCCGCACAACTGCTCCGTCCAAGAAAACAGAATTCGATCCCACCCAGCAGTCGTCCTCAATCATGATGCCTTCTCGCCGAGTACCCTGAAGTTTGATGGGAATGTCCGTCCTTTTGTAGTTATGGTTTTCTGCATGGAACGAAACGTGTTGCCCCATAATCACGTTCTCACCGATATCGACGAACCCTGCGGCGCCGATGAACGAATACGCATCCATTGCAGAATTCTTTCCGATTCGCACTCCGACTCCCATGTTCGACGGTGAACTTGCACGAACTACAGAATAGGGCCCGATAACCACGTTGTCTCCGAATTTCATGCCATCGCGAGACAATCCATCTATGATCACTCCCCGCTCGAGCGTGGCGCCTTTCCCAAAGTGAATCTGGCTCGCGTTCCGAAGGTTTACATGTGGAGCCATATATATGAACTGAAACTTTCGCTGCAGCAGAAGACATCTACCTGCGCCTCGAACCAACCAAATGGCACGCCGGAGCAACATCATCAAGAGCAAGCTGAAAGGGGCAGAGCGGTCGAACCGGTATTCGTACCCTTTGAACCAGCTCACAATGGCATCCAAACTCTTGTACAAAATTGCGCTTATTCCCAAAATATTTGCCTGCAAGAACTGATAGTAACTGCCTTTATGGCATTAATTGAGCCCAATCGCGCCGGACTTCGGCAAAACGCCTAAATCTATCACCAGCCCCCGCGTTCTTCGTCAGCCTGTACCACAATCCATAGGCTAGGATTCTTGCAATCAGGCCGGCCCGCAAAACAAAATTGGCCATCCCGCGTTCAAGAGGACCAGAAAATCTCTTATGATATTCACGGAATCCCGCGTAGAGGTTGCCAATACGACTCATTCCAAACCCACAATAATGCACATATTGTACCGCGACGCAATGCACCACCTCCATTCCTCGTTCGGCCGCGCTCCTGCAAAAGTTCAGATCATTCCCAAAAAGAAAATACTTTTCGTCGAAGCCGCCAATTTCCTTCCAGTTTTCCAGGCTTGTCATCAAGAAGGACCCTTCTACCCAATCCACAAGGAAAGCTTGCAATTCAATCGGTCCATAGTGAACTCTTGGCTTAATCCAAAGGTTACGGAAACGCCACAGTCGCCACCACCTCGGGAAATGGCCGGCCGATGGTCGCCAATTTCCTAAATTGTCGTGAGCTTCAGCTCCGACGACTCCGATATTCAAGTTGGACTCCAGCACCTGAAGCGCCGGCGCAACATCCGTCATGAGGATTGTATCTATATTCAAAAGTAGGATGAACCTCCCTTTGGCGTTTGCGGCGGCAAGATTGTTTCCTGCATTGAAGCCCAGATTCTTCTCGCTTCGGATCAACTTTAACCATGGGTATCGCTTCAAGATTTCGCTGGGAACAGATTCCGAAGATCCGTTTTCGACGAGAATGACCTCAAATGAACAAGAAACCCGCTCCTGGATCGACTGCAGGCATCCCTCCAGATATTTCCGGTCATTGTGGGTTAAGACGAGTATAGATAGAATTGGGCTGTCCATAGGCGACTATTGATAATTTTTACCTTCCAACGAGTAGAGTTCTGCATGGTCGCTCTATTTAAGCATGTGTTGCTTCCTGCAAGCACACCAAGTCCAGGCTGCGAGTTTGGTCAGCTTGTTGCATTCGCCATAATTGGAGTCGCGAACCTTTTCCAGTATCTCCGAAACCCCTCCGCATGAAAATGGTCTGGCGAAACTCGGCCACGTCCTCGTTCCATCCGCTCCTCGCATGGGCAGGCGAGACGGGAATTGCAATGTGGCGAGAGCAGCGGTTCGGCAAGATTTTCGCCCAAAGTAAAACTCGGGAGTTCTTGGCCATTGCAAAGGACGACTCCGTTCTCGTAACCCTGATTGAAAACCCTGCTGCATTGCGCTGTGCTCCTCCATTTAAGTTGTCGGACTCGTGGGACTCGCAGGAGGGCTCCATTGCGACACAGGTGTCCACAGCAAACCTCCCGTCAAATCATTCCTAATGAAGGTGATTGACCCGTTGACCGTCAGTGTGCCGAGGCCCATTAGGTTGATATTCCCGCCCGCACCGAATACCACAGAACCGGCGAACGTAAACAGAGTGACCATTTCGCCAGGGCCCAACGAACTCTGGATCGTAGTGATCGGTGTTGAGGATGGATTTAAACCAATGGAATGTGCCCCCTGAATATTGATCGAAGGTGCTGGAGCCAGCTGAGTAGTGATCCCGGAGGTAGGTGGAACTATTGCCGGTCCCGAATACAAATTGTCCTGGTAAACTACGCTTGAGAGATTAGTGCCTCTGACGACAGCGTCAGGAACGAACATTTGATTATGCGTGAAGACTATACCGAAGGCTTGAGTCGTTTCGATGCTTAACTCATAGCCTTTCCCGCCGTTAATTCCAACATCGCCTGCAAAATAGGAGTCAGAGATAATCAATCCCCTGGTACCAATGAAGTCGATCTCGCTGCTTACCTTATACGCCCCCCAGAGTTTCTCGTGGTGAGATCCGTAGAACGTAATGTTTACGCCGCCGTCGATCTGCACGGCCACATTCGCAGCCTGGGAAACCATTCCTTCGAACACGATGCTTAGGGGATATCCGCTGACCCCGCCGGCGAGTCCACCTAAATAAACATTTGTGCCGTCACCGGCCGACTGTCCGTCAAACTGACAGTTTCTGAAGCGCAATTGAAACACTGCACCTTCCATCCTTAAAGCATTTCCGCCCCCTGCGGTACGGAATACTCTAACGCCATTGAACTGAACCCACTGGGTCAAGGCCAAGAAATCGTTGTTACGTCCTTTTATGTGTATCCCGATCCCCGCGAAGCCATATATGTTAATGTCATCAAGGGTCGAATACCACAAACCTGAATTTACCGTCGAACTGGTATCAAGGAACATGGCATCCTCGCTGGTGTTCCCGACTGCACCTAAGAGGATGAATCCGGAAAGTTGCACATTCGCTACCGGAGCGTTATTTTCTTGCGGGATGACAATAACTGGATTATTTCCGTTGATGGACTGTAGTGTGGTTCCATTACATGGAGCTGCGACGCTGCATGTCGCGCTTCCGTTCACGCCTCCTGACGCGCCCATGCCAATAATTTTCAGAGCCTTGCGTAAGGTGATTTGTTTCACTGTATATGTGTATGGACCAAGGTAGATCGTAATGGCCTTATATCCGGGATCGATATTTCCTAGATTCAGATTCACATTAGGGGAAACCGCATAAATAATGCACCCATTCGTTGGGCATGCCGCCACTGCGTCTGGGACACCACCCTGAAATCGGTCGGCAAAGAGAATGTTTGACAGATTTTCCACACTGACTACCTTGTTCTGTTCCGTGATCTGCGAATTGACGATTGAGGCAGCGGCTGAAAACATCGGAACTGTGTTGGCGGTCCCGCCGGGGGTTGTAACAGCCTGACCGACGGAGGTAGCGGAAGGTACACCCGCCATCAGACCCGTTCCAGCAACAGGTAAGCTCGCGGAGCTGGCGGGCGTGACGGCTGCTGACGAAGTATTTAAGACTTCGGAGCTAGGAGTGGCTTTCGCGAACGCAGACGGCGGCAATCCCCCCAATGTCTGCGCGTTCGCTGATTCCAACGCGTAAGGTACACTAACCAACTGCACTCTGGGTTGGGCTTCCTCTCCGGGCGACAGCGCTTGTATCTCTAGCCAACGTTGCTCTCCAGATGTGAACAGATCAAGCGGAATTCCTTCGCTTCCGGTCGATCCGAGCATCACCTCGTAGTGCCCTTGTTCATCGAGCGGCACATTTTGTATTTCCTGCCACAGCGGTGTCCCGCCAATCGAATCGCCGTAGATAAGGAACCGGATTGCGACCACGCCCCCACGGGAAGTGTGAGCTAAATGCGTGAGGGCTCCATTGAACTTGACGAAATGCGGTACCCCTTCGGTGCACGAACTGGTGCCGTTCGTACACTGCGCGTCGCAAGAAAATGTAACAAACGCCATCAATAGAAAAATCAGAAACCCCTTGGGAATAGTCTTCATGTCTCCCTCTGCGTAAGGAAAGCGTGGCCATCGTTGTTAATAAAAATCGCCGCCGACACAAGAACACCTAAGTGCACCCAAAAAAACGCCAGCATTGTTGCCTCTGTAGCCATGAATGAAATGGCGTATACCAGACAACCAGCCGAAAGAGCCACAATGATCTCTTTCCGTGTAATTGTGTTCCTGATTCTGTTGGCAACCTGCCTTCCGATTGCAATGAGCAGGAGTCCAAACAACGCCAAGCCGACCGCACCGGCGTCATGCAATATCCGAACCACAGAATTGCCAACCCACGGTCGATCACCAAGCATGGGCACCTGCTTGGCTTCCGCCAAAAGCTGAAAGCTAGCGGTACCGTTTCCCAGGATGGGGTGCTGCCAAATATCCCCAAGTGCCGCCGTCCACGCAATTAGTCTGACGGCTGCTTCGCCATCGCCTTGCAATCTGTCGCTGCTTAAGTTCGCAAAGCGTTCAGCGAGGTTTCGACCACTCGTGAATGCGATCGCGGGCACAAAGAGAATCAGAGAAACCAAGAGCGGCAACAATTTCCTGAAGCGGACGATTTTCATTACAACGCCAAGAATGGCGAGTAGAAATAACACCACCACAAAGCTCAGAAAGGCCGCCCTGGCGAGAGACACAAGCATAGCAATGACGGCTATGACGACGCCTCCGACAAGTAAGGCGGAGCGTCTTTTACTCAAAAAGTAAAGTGTTAGAAGCACTATAGCCAAACTTGCGGAACAGCTACCCAGGAGGTTCGGTTCAAATTGGGTTCCGTAAACTCCTTCAAAACCAGCAGAATACTGCCCCACCTCGACACCGAACGAGGTTCCAAGCAGCTGACGAGATACGAAGCAAAATATTCCGTATGCGCATTCTGCAATTCCAACTCCCAAGAAAGCTCTGAATACCCATAGAAGAGTCCCTTCATCTCGCACGAGAAAACGAATAAGAAAATAAGGCAAGATCACAAGGTTGTTAAGAAGGGCCCAACGCAAGGTCATTTTGGGGTCGGGAGATGTTAGAAACGAGCTCAAATAATTCCAGAGAATATATGCTGCCACATAGTAGTCGGCACGATTCAAAACAAGTCTCGGTCGCTCTCCAAATAACCATCGGATTACAGACACCACAACCACAAGCCCCGCTGCATAATGTTCAGGCCTGGCATTCCAGCCTCCGATACCGAGGCTCAGCCTAGGCATAACGCTTGCAATCAAGATGATGAGAAGGCCTCCGTGCGGCCAATAGGCGAGCACTGCTACGCACGAAGCTAAAAATGCGATGCTCCCAAAAACGTACAAAGGTGAGATGAATTGCGAGACCAGCAGTCCTGCCAGAACCACAGTTATTCCCAGCAACGCCAGAAACGGCGCAGAAGTGTGGTGAGCTTCAATTTCGCTGTATTGAGAGTTGAGAAAATCCATTCCTTCTTCCAAACTTGATACCAATGTCAGCAACAAAGAGTTTTACGGAAGAACCGCGAATCGTGACTTCTTTGCATCCGAGTACAAGATAGCTTCTACTCGGGGCGCGCCACAGCTCAGATTCGAGTCACATCCCGA
Source organism: Candidatus Acidiferrales bacterium (assembly GCA_963748365.1). Taxonomy (GTDB): domain Bacteria; phylum Acidobacteriota; class Terriglobia; order Acidiferrales; family UBA7541; genus Acidiferrum. The sequence goes on along the minus strand of CAVVJG010000032.1, from coordinate 75,113 downwards.
CCAAATCGAGGCGCGCAACATCGTCGCGATTTCGATGACTTAACTCTGGGTGATCAAAGCAGCAAAGCGAATACATGCGTTTTAGCCAAAGCCGTTCCATGAATGGGCGGGCCTCGGATAGCCAGTCATCGCGGTCTAACTTTCTCCGAAGGCTCGATAAATTGAACTCCGTAACCGCCGCGAATTCCCCGGTAGACCTAGGTGTCAGATACTGAAGCATGTCATCGAAATAGAAAGACACGAATGGAAGAAATGAACGTACCTCGTGGCTTTCAAAAATTCTCAGGATTGACTGCGAGCTTGAGAAGTAATCTACGTCTACGGAGACAAAACCAATTGGTAAGTGCGATCCCCCGGATAACCACCGAGTGAAGGTCTCCTCGATCCGCCCCAGCACTAGTTCAGTAGACGGTGGAATCGACTCTCGTAGTTGCTTCAGGTCGCATGGAAAATCCCCAGACTTCCAGAGCCACGGAGCGTCACGTTGATCCGAGTTCGGCGGCAGGCCTTGGCCCGTATCAAAACCAACAACGTGGATCTCCAGCCCGCTTTGTCGGGAGATTTTTTCGGCATACGCCGACAGCTCCCGGAGTCCATTGCCCCCCGCCACACCAAATTCGATGGCAGTGAATCCCGCTGCCTGGCCAAGCTGAGCATAGCGACACGCTGTCTGTAACCCGAGCGCGTACGCTGGATATCGCACGGCATCGTAGAGCGCCGCCCAGTTGAACGCCCAACGACGAGCCAGGGTGTTCGAGAGCGCGCCTTTAACCATGAGTCGGATCGGGGGCTCGAAGAACAGATTTTGCACAAAGCGTCTCACAAGGATGGCCTTTCCAGGAGCTCTAGCTCCGGGTACATCTCTAGAACAAGAAAAAAACAGCTAACAAAAATCGACTTCACGTTGAAGCTAAAGATACAAGTTGAGGAGGAAGCACGGGAAACGCAAATGACCTATATAGAGGTCAGCGTGCATATCATATCTAAATCAGTTCAGTTAAATCCGTCGTCAAGACTTCAGATACCCTGTAGCCTCATGTGTTACTATCTTTATTCGTTATAGGGGCAGACCTGCATCCCGAGCACTCAGCCACACGGGTCACTTGGTACCAGAGCATCAGGCGATAAAAGACCGATGGTAGACGGATATAAGAGTCCATCCACCGTCGTCCAGGCGCGAGGGCAGCGCCGATTCCAATCGCTAATGTCCTCGCAATTATATACGTCACGCGTGACTTCTTTGCTTTCTGCTGTTCCAAAATATGCTGTCCGGCTTCCTTTCGATAGAAAACGTCCGCGGCGGTTCTGCTACTTTCAGCCCGGCGGCACACGTCTGCGAAGAGAAAATACTGGTAATGGTAAGCAACTGCATTTGGATTGTAGAGAAGTGTCAAACCTGCACGGGAAAGGCGGTACCCAAGCTCAGTATCTTCATATGCAGCGCTTTTGAATTCCTCATCGAACAGCCCATGATTCCTTAGGAAATCCGCTTTCAAACTTACGTTACAAGTATAAAAGTTTGAGAAGCTGACCTCTCGACTGTGCTGAAGCCGGCCATAGGTAAACAGGGGACCCTCCTCGCCGAACCATCTCATGAAGGGAGTTGGCTTCGGATCCGCCGGCCATGTTACGTACCCCAGAACCGCGGCAGATGTCTGCGGGTTCTCGCGATGCCATTTGGCGTGCTGAGAGACAAAATCGCGTTTCGGAACAATATCACTGTCGGTGAAAAGAATTATCCGGGAGCGTGCCTCTCTGATTCCGTAGTTCCGTGCTGCCGCCGGACCTTGGTTGGTCTGCCGAAGATAACGGACGGGAAATGGTGATTGCTGGATCGATTCGCAAACCATGGCCTCTGTACCGTCGGTCGAACCATCATCAACCACAATCAATTCTTGGATCAAATGCGGCGCGAGCTGCTCTCGGTAACCTTCCAGCGCCTTTCTCAGTACCCCAGCCCTGTTATAGGTAGGAATCACGACTGTGAGCGCGTCCATCATCATTATCTGCTTAAAACAAAAATCATCCTGTAGCACGGCTCACGGTCAGCACGGTGCAGCAACTTTCCGATCAACCGAGGTGCAACCAGCAAACCCGTACGAAAGAGATAGTTCAGTGGCTTAGACATTTCGAATTGCATCATTCGGTTGTGAAACACCAAGCTTTCGTTCGGCATCGATCTGATTTTCCAGCCTGCAGGTAGCTCGGAAAACAACTGCGCCTCGGGAAATGGGTACATCATGTGCTCATCAAGCCAGATCGGAGGAGTCTTTTTCCGATACAAGTATTGCTCTCGAAGCTTTTGGTCCAAGGCCTGAGCCGAAGGACCACAAGGATACCCGAACACCGCCATTGAGCGCGATACGCGCAAGGCCTCTGACACTACGGCCGAGCGCCCGTCCGGTGGAATGTGTTCCAGTACATCGGAGAGCACAACTACATCGAATGAACGGTCTGCGAAAGGCAGCCGAGCGCCGGAACATCTCACCGCCATCATCAGCGCATGGGGCAGCTCAGGGAAACTCACATCGCATCCCACGAAGCGATGTGGCCAGAACTCCCCGAGCCCGACTGGTCCCGATCCGACTTCCAAAACTCGACAGCCGTTCTGCACTCCATGAAACTCTCGCATTTCCCTCAGGATCGGGAAATAGCGCGCGGCACGATTAAGCAACCGGTATAATCCTCCTCGCATAGCGTACTGCCGGTACTAAGCTCTCGATCTTGCCCCAGTCGTACCGATCGAAAAATCGACTAAATGAAATAACAACTACATAAAGAAAACCGAACTCGAGACCCTCTACCGCAAGTCCCAGCCATGACAGGCCTTCCGGTGGTTGAATGACTTTCAAAAGAGCGAGAACACCTACCGAGCATAAAATTGGGCGCACATAACTCTCGCGCAACAGCCTTCCTATTGGGTTTCCTGTCTCACGATGAAATAGATATATGAAATAGCCGGTGGCAATTATGAGCGACACAGAGGTGCCCAGCACCGCACCCGGAAATCCGTACTTGTAGATCAACGCCAAGCTGAGACCCACGTTCAGAATAACGCCTACGAGCGCCGATCGCATGCCCGCTTCCAAGTTTCCATTGCCAGCAAGAATAAGGAAGCCAGGGCCGCTGGTCAAATTGAAGACATTAACAAAGACGAGTATAGCCAGAGGCAAGGCTATCATGTTGAAACTGGGTCCGATCCAAAGTCGTACAAATCGCGAGGACACAAGCCCAACATAACAAACGGTGGGTACACTAATGAAAGCAAGATACTTGTGAGCGCGGTAGTATAACTCAACAAGTCGGCGGTGGTCCTCAAGTGCCCCAAGTTCGGCTGCGGCTGGCATAATCGGGCTGAGCACTACTCCTATTGCGTTCCGGATTTTAAGGGCCAGGTCGTTCGCAATATCATACCAACCCGCTGCCGACACACCCACGAATAGGGCCAAGAGAATCTTTTCGACATTGTTGTGCACGGCGACCGCCGCCTGAGTGAAATAAAACCGAAGGCTAAAGCCGAGAATGTGCTTCGCCTCGATAAGGTCAATAGCTACCGGATTGAAGCGGACCTGCGGAAGCAGCCTTCTGACCAGGACCAAATAGCCGAGGAGGGTCAAAAGCCCTGCGCAGGCTTGCCCGTACAGCAACCCGCGCAGTCCCCATCCACGTACCAGAAGGATTGCGTTTAGGATTGCGGCGCAGAGGATGTTGAAGGCACTCATAAGATTGGTCAAGTCGAGGCGCTGCATTCCAGTGGTCACAGAAGAAAAGAGCAGAATAGAAATGTTTAGGATGATGATCACGAGAAAATATCGAAAGAAAATGCTTAGTGCTGGGCCACTTATGGAACTCCCACGAAACATGACTCTCACGACTAATGAGGTTCCTGCGCAAAGCAAAAGGACGACTACAAACGCAAGGGCACCGAACAGAACAAGGCCCGTATTCAATAGACGGTTCAGAGCGGCAAAGTCTCGGTGTGCGTAATACTCCGCGACAAACTTGCTGAGTGTGCCGACGAGGCCCAGGTCAGCCAAAGACGTCATACCGTTGATCGCAAGAAAAACGGCCCACGTGCCGTAACCCTCAGCACCGATCTTCCTCAGGATCAGAGGGGTTAGGAGAAACGGAACTGGCGCCACTACCAGCGAGCGGAGCCCTCCAAACAATACACTCCGGAGGATTTTTGCGCTCAGCGATAGTTGCACAGCTCTAGTGGACTCATTCATACCAGATTAGGCGGAACCCGCTTCGATTCGCCCCGTCTTCCCTTAATCTCGATGCACCCGCCGTGTCCCTTGCCATGGTTGCCGTCCCTTATCACAATTTACGTTTCTCAGTTGCCAGTCAGGCCTCCCGCCTCCTTGGGGCGAACTGGCAGGGGGCCTCAGTGAGATCCTTCTCAATTGCCGAGCCCTAGCCTGGATCGTTATGAAACGTCTCGCACATATCGCATTCTTTTAGCACCCGCACAAGATCATCGCTCTAACTCCCATGTTTTAACATTCTTGTATTTGCGGGGTGACACCACTCTATCATCCTATCGCAATCCCTAATTCATGTGCCCTATCTGCCCATCCCGCTAATCAATGCCTGAACGTCGGCAGAATCTACGTCAACAACAAGCGATCGTTGAATCAACTCAAGGGAAACCACTACCCGGAACTTCCCCTTACTCTGCAAGAAAATTCCCTGCATCCCTTGGAGCGGCCCGCTCTTCAATCTCACTCTCTGACCACGCGTTAAAAAAGGATGCGGCTTGGCGTCTATGCCAAGCGCCAAACCCATTTGTAGTGCTTCCATAACATCGGTGGGTAACTCGGCGGGCGTCCCGCCAAATCCGACTAATCGCACCACTCCTGGAACCTGTTGCACGCGCAGCCTATCCTGGAGTGCCACTCTCACAAAAACGTATCCCGGGAACAGAGGCAAGTCCAGCTTCACTCTCCGGTCCTTCCATTTCCTCATTGACGCATACAAGGGCAGGAAATTCTCCACCGACCTCACACATAATTGCTCCGCTACACTCTTTTCGTGGTTTGCTCTTGTATAGGCCGCAAACCACCGCACCTCGCCCCACGGCGCTGGTGGGAATATCCTTGGACTTAAGTCATGGCCCAAGGCTTCTGACATTGCCATTTCGTTACTCTCCAGTGCGCCTTATAGAGCTTCGCCCCGTCACTTACAGAGGCATTTGTGACCTAACCCATATGGCATCAATTGTTTACAGCCAAAAATCGCCGTTATTGCCCGTCTTGCTCGGGGTTCCCGTTTCGTTGATCGCTCGCCGGTTTGGACGTTTTATCCCAACTCCAGATTCGATTGCCGTTCGATCTTGCACTCGCCCCGTTTCGGGAAAGCTTCACCATGCGCTGTTGCATCGTGGTAAAAACTTCGGTCGCGAAAACTCGTCGTGGATCAGATACAGATACTGCATCCCAACGCGTTTTTCCGAGAATCCACGTCATCGCGATTGCGATACCCAGCATCGTTCCCAGAAGCACTATCACCGTACGCGGAGGAAATGATCTTTTCGTCGGAACGATCGCAGAATCCAACACCTTAACAGTAGGGATTTCCTTAGCTTCTTGCACTTTCGCCAGTTCGTATTGCTGCGTCAGCAATTCGTAGACAGTCTCCTGAATCTTCGTTTGGCGAAACAAATCAGCGTAAGTAACGCCCAAAATTGGCAATTTCCGGATAGAGGGGTAAAGAGGATTCTCTTCCTTGGGGTCCATGGGAGTTCCAGCGCCGCCTATCTCGTCGAGCTTTTTCTTCAACTCGTTCACGCGCGCATCTGTGGCACGCACCCGCACATTATTCGTTGTGTAAACTTGTTTCAGTCCGCTGAGCTCCGCTTGCGTGGCAATCAATTGGCCTTGCAGGATCGCTGCTGCTTCCACCATGGCCTTTCCCTGAGCGGGTATATCGATGGCTGAATTCTTGCTAGCAAACTCGCTGAAATTCTTTGCCGCCAAATCAAGGTCGCCTTTCACCTTCTCCAGGCGTCCTTCAAGGAAGATGCGCTCGCGACGTGCGGACGAGGTGCTGACCTGTGCCACAAGCCGGTCCAACTCTCTAACGTAGGCTTGCGCCATTGCCGCAGCGCGCATGGGGTCATGGTCCGTCACCCCGATCGTAATGATTCCGCTTTTGCGGTCTTCAGATATTTCGGTGCGCTCCGCGAGGTCCTTTCTCGCGTCCTCAATTTTCGAATCTCGATAAACTTTCGTTAGGCGGAATTCATCGATTAGCCGATCCTGAACCGTTTCACTGCTGAGAACGCCGACAAAGAGCGCGCCGGAGCTCTTCACTCCCAACAAATCGCCCGCAAGCCCTCCAAATCCAGCAGCCCCGTTGTTGCGTCCAGCCATCGCGGCCAGCATTCCCAGTCCTGAACTTGACTGGCTGTCTGGCGGCATTAGGCGAGTCGCCGATTGATAACGGACGGGAATCAACAAGGCAATAAGCACACTTGCAGCAAGAGCGTACGCTGCGGCGCGGAAGAGAAATCTGCGACGCTCCCAGAATAACCGGAGGTAAGGCAAAAGGGTTAGTTCTGTGTCGACAGGTTCTGGCTGCAGTGAGTGCTCCAATTCAAAGCCTCCCTGCCCATCGGCAGGGGCCTCCAAGACTGGAACTTTCCCTGGGGCGCTCAATTCACGCCTCCCTTATTTGCGTTGTTTTGTGACCCATGGTGAAAAGATGGACCAAAGACCTTTGATGGCTGTTTGACGCTCGGAATTTCCTTTGCCTCTTGAACCTTAGCGAGTTCATACTGTTGCGTGAGAAGCTCAAAAACGGTTTCTTGAATCTTGGTCTTTCGATATAGGTCGAAGTAGGTGACACCCAGCAAGGGTAGTTTTCGAATGGTGGGGTAGGAACCGGAATCGGATGACCCGGTGGTGCCACGCAGATTGCGTGCCGGATTCTTTTTCTCCGCCTAATTTCTGCAACTGCGCGTGCAGTTCAGCAATTCGAGCACGCAACGAACGGACTCGAACATTCTGATCCGTATAGATTGTTTCCAAACCATGTAATTCCGATTCGGCACTGATCAATTGACCCTGCAAAACCGCTGCCGCCTCGACCATGGCCTTACCTTGAGCCGTGATGTCAATTGCCGCATTCTTGCTGGCAAACTGACTGAAATTCTTGGACGCCTCGTCGAGATCCGCCTTAACGGCATGCAAGCGTTCTTCAAGAAAAATTCGCTCTCGTCGAGCTGCCGAAGTACTAACGTCCGCCACGACACGATCGAGTTCGGTCACGTATGCCCGAGACATTTCCGCCGCGCGTTGGGGACTGTGGTCGGTCACCGTGATGGTGATAATGCCGCTTTTACGATCTTCGCCAAGACCGGTGTGTTCACTAAGCGCAAGCCGGGCATCTTCCATTTTCGATGCTTGATAGATCTTCTTCAGGTCGAACTGTTCAACCATCCGGTCCTGCACAGTTCGGCTGTTCAACACTCCGATGAACAAAGCTCCTGAATTTTTCATTCCGATCAAATCACCGGCGATACTTCCCATTCCTCCTGCTTTTCCCGCGAGCGCAGAGAGCAAGGCCATTCCCGAACCGGATTGGCCGTCAGGGGGCATCAACTGTGTCGTTGCTTGATAGCGCGAAGGTATCAATAGCGCGATCAGAATACTGACCGCCATGCCAATTCCCGTCCATCGAAGCAGGTATTTCCGCTGTTCCCAGAGCAGTCGAATACGATCCACACGCTTTCCCCGCGCATCTGCCGGATCAATTTCCGGTGGGAGATTTCCTAGCGGTTCTTGGAGTACCGTGAAATAGCGCTCCTGACTCAAGGACAACCCTCCTGTCCGCGCTTGTGGTTTCGCCATGTGATTCTCGTTCATTGTCAGTCGTGTTATGCCTTTCCTGAAATCCACCTCTTCAAATTCGCCGTGACGCGTAACGCCTGCAAATTCATTTCTTCCAGGCATCGGGCGAAAAGAGCACCTCGACCGAAGACGTCCAGTTTTTCTGAAGCCCAGTGGCCAGCAGAGGAGCGCGCCACTGTTCGTATTGGACCGACGCTGCAACGTTCCAGCGGCGCGTTACCCAGAAGTTAAGATTCATTGAGCCGTCATTCAATGTCACGCCATGAGGAATGAAGTCGCTGGATACCCGTTGGTGCCTGTAGCCTAATTGCAGACTGTTTTTGGGAGTGAACCAGTACGTGGCTTGTCCCGTTTCGCCGACACCTTCGCGACCAATCCAACTGCCCATAATGAAATTATTGTTTGTGTACGCGTCGTGGTAGAAAAGCTCCCAATAAGAAAATTGACCGCCAATGCTTCTGTGTGTGGATGAGTCGGTGTAAATTCCTTCGACCCGGAGCGAGAGTCTTAGGAATGCCCGGAAATTTCACGAGATACAAACCGGGATTCACCGAAGCACGACGCGGCGCAGCAATCGGCGAGGGATCATCGGTCGCCATCGAGTCGGCATACAGTGTCAGCCAATTTCTGACAAACGGCAGGCGATAAGAGAAGTCGAATCCGCTAACGCGATCCCCCGGATTTCGGTTTGCGGGATAATCCACAGAGGTCGTATAGCTAAAATAACTATTCCAGATCGCACCCGAAGTCATAGCGCGCCCTTCGCCGCCGAACTGGACAGTGCGGCTGAACCCTAGCGTCAAATTCCTGGTTGGCCTGAAGGCGATCTTCTCGCCGTGGAAAAATGGCCGTTGTGGAAAGTCGTTGCCGCGCATTCGTCCAACAAAGAGGCTCGTATCCATAGGACCGAGATAACGAAAAATCCAGGGCAGCGTGAATGGCCTAGTGCGGCTTAGGCGGAACATATAGGTCGGTTCCGCGTTATTGCTGAACTGAAACGAGCTATCAAACGCGGGCCCCCACCACAAGTCCTGTTTTCCGAAGGAAAAATTCCAACTCTCGATGTTTGTGCTGATGTACGCGTTCTGGACCGTGAACCGGTTAACTTCCGCAAATGGTGTCGCGGGCTGTGCGGGATTTTGATCGGCGGTGGCTATCGCTTCTCGCACCGGCTGCGAGTAGGCTGGAGCGCCAGGGGAGTGCTGAAATTCACCGCTGAAATAGAGAGCAAACCGGTTCGAGGTGGCATAGGTGGAAAAACCAGTAATGTTGTTAAATCCCTCCTGGTAAGGACGTCCTTCGTCGTTGTAGATGGTCTGTCCAAAGTGGTAGCTATCGGCCAAAGGAGTTCCGCTAATACCAGTCATCCGCGTGTACACTGATTCCACTCGAAAAGAGTCTTCGACCTTCGTTTCGAAAGCGTGAAGCTCAGTTGCAAATTCAACGCGCAGCGCAGAGATAATTCCGGCCAATTCTTGCCCGTGCGGACCACTCTCATCCAGATTAGACGCCGCTTCGTCCATCAGCATCACGCACGTGAGACGTGTCCAGGGACGCATGTTCAGAAATTCCGAGTGCACCAATCCTTGTGCTGCTAGTCGTTCAATCGCTGGATAGATCCACGAGCCCACCGGAACGTTCGGCGATCCCATACTTTCCGGCGAAGGCTTCCAATGCTCCCGCATGAATTGTGAAGCCGACATCCATTCTTCGCCGCCCAATCCGGGGTCGTGACGCCGGCTATATATATTCTGGGCGACCAGATTTCCTATTACGCTCCCGACAAAGATATCCGATGGAAAGTGCTGCCTCGCCCTGAAGCGCGAGTAGTCCACCAGGCCCGCAAGCGCGTACACGGCAATCTTTGTGATCGGGCCTGGATACTCGTGTGCAATCACGCCAGCCACGGCAAATGCTGCCGTGGCGTGCTCCGACGGAAAGGAGACGCCACCGCTAAAGAATGGGCCCGATCCGTTTCCTTGATACGGCCGTTCCCGACCCAGTGGGTATTTCATAGCCTCAACTACGATGAAACTATTCAGGGCGGCTTCACCGGCCAGGAAGCCTGTCTCTCGCCAGTGTTCGTTGTGCTTGGGATAACTGAACGCCCACATTCCCGCTGCACCACCCAGCAAAGCGGCAACACTCGCATTGGAGATAGTGTTGTAGCGGTTTACTGTGCCCGGATTATGCGAAATATGGCCACTTGCATCCTGGTCGGTAAAGAACATCGTGGAAGTAATCCCGCCCACCGGAATAATCCATCCCAGGTCAGTGAATCGAAGTTTTGCGGGGCTCGTCCAGATTGACTTTTGATCTTCTAGAAATTGCGTGCCGAGTCGCTTTGGATTCTTCAACGAAGTGTTCCACGCGTCGGAGTAACCATCGTATTGGGGATCAGGCGCGTCTGGCTTTTCCGCGGGATCTTTCTGGCTTGACGTGGTTGACAGAGCATTCCGCTTCTCCACGTTGGGCTTCGATGTCTCCGGCAATGTTCGCTCGTCTGGCACCTTTGAGTCCTTTGCTGCTACTTCCTTTTCCTCAGTTGGCGTCTGGGCCATCGCCGTGATTGCTCCCACGACCCCCACAAAGACCGCCAGCAAAAAGCTACGCGCGATGAACTTCAGCTTCATGGGTGGAGATAGGCCACAGCCAACCCGATGGAGCTTGCCAATTGAGCAAGCTGCAAAGTGTTGTTGAGGTTCCACCCTCCTATCTTTGGCGCCTTTTCAGGAATCACGATCACGTCGCCCGGTTTCAGCACTGCGCTCAGCGGGTCACCGGACCACCAAGAAGCCTCGTTATTTTTCGAGGAAATGACAGAACCATCCGCGCGAATCACAAACACGGCTTTCTTATCCGCAACGGGTGTCAATCCGCCTGCTTGGCTCAGATACCACCTTGCCGAACGACCTGGCAGGAAGCTGACCGCCGTTGGGTTGAATACCTGTCCGTTCACCATCACGTAATTTGCTTTTTTCGGAATGATCAGGACGTCGCCATCACGCATCGCCACATCCGCTGCGCTGCTCTTCCATTGCTTGCTGTCTGCTGGCACGTGAACCACAACGCGGCCGATCGGCTCGGTTGATTGCAATTGCTGGAGAGTCGATTGCGCTCTAGCTATTGCGTTCAATTTTGCATTCTTCTGGTCCGCATCGCCTTCCGGTAAAGCCTTCAGCTGATCTATCTGTACTTTCATTCGCTCGACGAGCTCCATGTGCGATTTCATTTCCAACTCGCGCACTTCCCGGCGCATCAGCACAGCGCCGTAGGGTGAAGCCTCTGCACTGAATCCTCCGGTGCGCTGCAAGACTGAACTCAATCGTTCGCCTGGTTTGATTCCATAAGTTCCCGGGTGCTCTACTTCGCCGCGCACTGTCACGGCGGCCGCAATGTCATTCCATCCTGGAATGGGCTGGATCGTCAGAACATCGCCTTCGCGCAAAGGAAGATTCGCTTTGGACTCGCCCGACAATGCCTCACCAAGATTTACAGTGACATGTTCACCAGCAACAACTCCCGCTTGCGTTGTGGGATATCGCGTCAAATCCGCAGTTTCGGTGAAGGCAGCTCGTTTCAGGCCGCCGGCAACCTGGATCAAATCTTCCAGGTGCATATTCGTTGTCAGCGGATAGCGGCCGGGCTTGGCCACTTCTCCGTTGATATAGACCGTCGCCGGGTCGACACGTGCAGGGCTCTTGTGAATGAGTAAGCGATCACGTGGAATCAGAAGTATGTTGTCCACGGGATTTCCACCAATCGCTTCTTTCAGGTTGACGCTCAAAATCTTCATCGTTCCGTCCGGCTGAATCCGGAACACCTGCGCGCTTCCCTGCATCGCGTCTGGTGCCAATCCCCCTGCGAGATAGATGGCGTCGCGCAGATGGACCTGTCCGCTGGTGTTGTATTTTCCGGGTTGCCTTACCTCGCCACCTACCCAAACTGCGGGTGCCGCCTCAAAATCGTAGCGGCCAAAAATCCGCACCGTATCCAACGCCTGCAGTTTCGGCGCTGTTTCTGGATGGTCCAGCGCGGCTGCCAGATCAAAACTCTCTACCGTCGGATGGTTATCAGGTTGATTGATGCGGATAATCTCAGCATAATTTCCGGCTGGCTCGGGCAACAAATCTTTGTACGAGCTCACCAAGTCGGTTAATTTCATGCCACTCGAGTAGGAATATCTTCCCGGCCGGATCACGTGTCCCTGCAAAAAGATGGCATCCTGGTTGTATGGCGCGATTGGGAAGATGTGTACTTCGTCTCCGTCGAGAATCTGAAATTCCTTCAGCTTGAAGGAGATAGATTCGGTGCTATCCGTTGGCGAAACCTCAAAACTCAGCATGGTGCGCTTCTTATGGGCTTCGACCCTTTGCACCTCGATATGACTGAGCGTCCCTGTCGGAAGAATTCCTCCGGCCAGTTCCACCACATCTGCCAGGTTTTTTTCACCATTCAGTTCGTAATTCGCCGGCCGGCGAACCATACCGTCGACCGTAACTTCGGGACCAAGCGGTGGCACGATCAACGTGTCCCCGTTTTCGAGATGCTTCAAATTTGTCTGCACGCCGTGGAGCAGCAAATCGTAGGCATCTACCTGTTGCACGAGACTCTTGCCACGGAAATGCTTCAACTCAGCGCAGCGAACCTCGCTCGGTTACACCACCCGCTGCATAAATTGCGTTGAGCGGCGTAGATAGCGAACTGATGTCATACGCCCCCGGTTCTTTCACATCTCCCACAACATAGATCCGAACGGTGCGCAATCTGGCCAATGAAACATCGGCAGATACATCCCGGAACTCTGTGCGCAAAACCTGTTGCACCGCCAGCTGCACTTCTCCAAGCGTTTTCCCGCTTACCAGAATCGGACCTGCTTCTGGCAAATTGATGCGTCCTTCGCGGTCCACCACACGCGTGAGCCGCTGCGAAACACCACCCCAGATATCCACTGCCAAGCCGTCTCCCGGCCCCACTACATATTCCGGACCCACGGGCAAATCCATTGGCACGGCGTCTGTCAGTCGAGAATCATTCCGAAACACATCCAGTCCGAATCGTTGTGGCTTCTGCCGCGGCTCAGCCTGCATGTACATCTCGTACAAGGAAGGAACATCTGAAAAGGGATTCGACTTGTGCACCATCGTGACTGGTGCGAACTCCTCTTCTCTCGCAGTTTCACGTTCCGACGAGGCTCGATTCCTTCGGGGAAGGACAGCTTCTCCTCTTGATCCAGGCTGAACTGTCGAATTCATGTTCGAGGAGACATCGCCACCAAAGGCTCGGGGTGCACCAGAGACGCAATCCCGTCGAACCACGAGATAACGACTTGTCGCCCGCATACTCACCCTCGAGATTTCCTGAACTTGAGATAGGATTCGGGGTCTCCTCGGCGCGCCCCTGTTGCCGGATTCATCCCTTGATCCATGCTCGAGCTTGCCGTCTGGACGAGTTGTGAACCACGCGGCGGCGGTAATGCGTCCGGAAGATCCTGTTGGTCAGAGGGGGCCCTTGGCACATCGTAGTTTGGAGTTACAGACTCTCGTCGGGTTCCGGAGTTTTGCCTCTGCCCACAGCGATCAGTGCTAGAAGAGTCTACGCATTTTGCGGTATGTTCTAGTTCCGTCTGGTCTCCTGTGTTCCGGCGCAATGTCTCAGAATCTTCCTGATTCTCAATCTGGACTATTCGCTTTGCCCTTTCCTTGAGGACAAGTTCTTCTTCTTTACCTAAGTTCGATTCGGGATTAGCGGAAGGGATAAGGTAGCCGTATCGCTGTAGTAGCCGGGTGGCAATCGACCGAAACTGCACGTCTCGATTCAAGCGATCTAGAATTCCCTGCTCTGTTAGATCCGAGTCCTGAACAACCTGCCCATTGTCAGCCGCTTCTTTGGCGACATATCGTTTCAGTTCCACCAACAGTCCAGGGTCTTTGATCAAAACCGCTTGTATTTGTGCTGACGAGGCGGCCACTCGTGCCAAGTTTTCTTTTTCCAGCTCTGACCTCCCCACCTGCTGACGCAACAACGTAGAATCGGAGGCGGGCAATTGCTTTCGGTCGGACTGCTGTGCCATCAGAGGCATGCAAAAAGTGGAAACAAAAATCCCGGCGATCGCAGCCGAGCATAAACAGGCAAGATTCCACTTGCCAATCTTCGGAGCTGAATTGGTCGCCATACTGTTCAACTGCACATCTTGAGCCATCGCGACATCCCTCACTGCGTTTCCGCCATCTGTCGAACGGCGGTGAGCAACCCTTCTTCGGAAGATTCGATATCGCCTGAATGAATGTCGAGAGATGCCCAGTAACAAACGGTATAATTTTCGCGTGGAGCGACTGCGATAATCCGGAGTTCTGGGAACTCACGAAGAAGTGAGTCGCAGATTTCCGGTCGTTTCCCGCGTTCTTCTGCAGTGACCACAAGAAGATCAGGCGACGTTTTTTCTACATGACTGCGAATCTCTGCTTCGTCTGACACTTCGCCTACAATGTCGATCCAAGATTGCTCTGCGAAAGTTTCGCGAAGCAATTCACGCATCAACTTCGGCTTGTTCGCGACAAGGACTCGGAAGGTCTTGACCATGATTGCCTCTCTTGCCCAACGAGTATTAATGCAAACCCAGAAAATAGAAGGTCCACTGTGGGGTCAAAAAGGAATCAACGCGCAATTTGCAAAATTGGTGGGCCACGCCGCCCATCGAAGGGACCAAGAATGGACTATCCGACTTGAACCGATGATGGGACCAAAAGACTAAGCGAATTAGTGCCGTCTCGGAGTTCATTAATTTAATGTGAACGCGACAAGTTCGAGACTCAAAGAATCTCACTGGCGCTATGATTGTTACCCGTATTCGGTTAAATGTTCGTCATTTCAATGAAATACCACGCCTTGACCTGATGCTACTTGACATATAAGCTAACTATTTTTATACTCCCCATCTCAGCTGCAGTTGGTTTGTTTGTGCGCTACGCCTGGAACGCTAATACTTGGCGGAGAGCGGGTTCTTTGAGATGTCCCCATGACAGTGTCGAATATTGTTCCGCAATCTGGCGACCTTAGAGTTTGCCTCGTAACCGACAATCGCTTGCTCAGGGACTCCCTGGCTCGACTGCTCAGAAAACAAGCGGGAATTTCCGTGGCCGGCGTAATTCGCAATACTGAGGACACCTACGATCAGATCATTGAATCCTGCTGTGAGATCGTACTCACTGATTGCGTTCCAGGTTCAGCACATTCTCAGTTCTTCTCCCGCCTGCAACAAGAGAATTGTGCATGTAAGATTTTGCTTATTGGAATGGATGGCGAAACGGAGATTTTCCTGAGGGCCGTTCACCTGGGAGTGCGGGGTTATCTGTTAAAGGATGCCTCAGCTGGCGAGATCGTGACGGCGGTTCGAGGAGTCGCCCGAGGTGAAGCGGCCTGCCCCGCAAGTCTGTGCATGAAGCTGATTGAACATGTTTCGAGCAAGGCACAAAGAGATGCTCTGCTCCTCCGCTCGGCAGAAAAAAACAAGAATCGACTGACGCACCGGCAAGTGCAACTGATGAGCCTGGTTGCCGAAGGACTGACGAACAAGGAAATTGCCGCAAATCTAAATTTATCCCAGTTCACTGTGAAGAATCACATACGACGGGTAATGCGTCAGGTAGAAGCCGCAAGCCGTTACGACGCCGTTGAGATGATTCGAACCACCGGACAATTTCAGACGCGATAAATCGGACACTAACGATGCATGTCGCATCGTGTTCAACTGCAGGAAAAGCATTCTGAATTCACGGGATGCAATGCGGAGGACGCCTTCTGCCGCGAGAAGGCGGAATATTTATTTGCCTAAGTTCAGGATTCTTGGCATTCAGCCTTGAACTGGAACCCGCCCCATGCGTTCGCTTCACCGCCAATACATCTTTCGATACGCCCCGAACTCCCATGTGATTGGGGTCCTTGTGAGCATGTTAGATTAAGAAAAATGGGCTAATTCAGTTCTTCGCTAAGCTGTGGACCGGTATATCCAGTAGTTCAGGCGGAGGTGCGTGCAAGTGAACCGAGGGCTCCGACTGAGAACAAAATTCCTTCTTTCTCTTCTGGCAATTTCTACCGGCCTTACAGCGGCCACGCTTTTCGTCGTCAGTTACAGCGTACAGCGGCGGGTTAGAGAGTCGTCTACGCGAAGAGCTACGGGACTCCGTCAAAACTTACCAGACAGTTGACCAACAAAGTGAGGCCGCGCTCTCTCGCTCAGCCGAACTGCTAGCCAATCTGCCGATCGTTAGAGCCTTAATGACCACCGAAGACACCGCTACCATCCAGGATGCCTCTGAAAACATTTGGAGACTGTCCGGCAGCGACTTGCTGGTTCTAGCAAATCGGTCTGGAGTGGTAGTGGGGCTGCAAACCAAATCAGCAGGTCTGAGTCACGACAAGATTCAGGAACTTATCCTCAATTCGATGCAACAGGGAAGATCCAGGTCCTGGTGGTTTGGAGGGAAAAAACTTTATCAAGTTTGGCTCCAACCAATCTATTTTGGTCCAGTGGGGCAGAATGAGGTTATCGGGATTCTCGGCGTCGGGCATGAAATTGATACCAATAAGGCGCAGGATTTTAGCAATATTGTTTCAAGCGAAGTCGTTTTCGAGTGCGGCGACACTGTCGTCGCGAGTACTTTAGTGAATAACGTGGCAAGCACCAAGTTCACTGCGGGCCTGTCTCCCACCCGTGATTCGGCAGATGGGTTCCAAGAACTGCAAGTTGGAGATGAGCGTTATTTGGAGACCTCCATAAGACTCTCCGAGCCCGGCGAGTTCCCTGTCACTTTGCGCGTTTTGAAATCGCTGGACAAAGCGACAGTATTCCTGAGCCGCCTAAATCGCATTCTTCTAAGCCTCGGCCTGATTAGCGTCGTAGCCGGAGGGGTCCTCGTTTTTCTAATTTCTCACACCTTTACCAAACCGCTTTCAAACCTGGTAGCTGGTGTGCATGCGTTAGAAGACGGCAACTACAATTATCCTCTGGCGAAGAACGGAGGAGATGAAGTCGGGGAAGTCACCGGGGCTTTTGACAGGATGCGCACAAATCTTCGCAACACACTGGCCGAGCAGAAACAGCTTGAAGATAAATTTCGCCAGTCCCAGAAAATGGAAGCAGTGGGACGCCTGGCAGGCGGCGTGGCCCACGACTTCAATAACCTTCTGACTGTCATACGCGGCAACGGAGACTTGTTAACAGACCGTGGTTGTCTCCGATCCGCTACAGCTAAAATATGTTGAACAAATACAAAAGGCTGCTGACCGTGCGGTCGCCATGACTCGCCAGTTGTTGGCATTTAGCCGTATGCAGGTCCTGCAACCGCGCGTACTCGATCTCAATGCCACGATTTCCGAAATGAACAAGATGATTCCCCGTCTTATCGGGGAGCATATAGAGTTCAACTTCACTGCAACGCCGAACATTGCCACCGTGCTTGCGGATCCCGGCCAGATTGAGCAGGTATTCTTGAATCTCGCCGTAAACGCACGCGACGCAATGCCGAACGGAGGGAAGCTGACCGTTCGAACAATCAATGCAGTGATTGATGAGGCTGAAGCGCGAAAGCGCCCCCCCATGCCTCCTGGCGCCTACGTATTGCTTGAGGTCTCCGACACCGGTCACGGCATGGACCCGGAAACGAAAGCACGCATCTTTGAACCCTTCTTCACTACAAAAGAGGTTGGGAAAGGAACCGGTCTTGGGCTTGCCACCGTCTACGGAATCGTGAAGCAGACCGGAGGATTTATATGGGTCGAGAGCGCACCGGGCAGCGGAGCCACATTTGAGATCTATCTTCCCGTCTCTGCACAATCCGTTGGCTATACAGGTCATGAGAGCAAATCTGAAGCTATTCCCAGTGGGAGCGAGACTATTCTTTTGGTCGAAGATGAAACGGGAGTGCGAGAACTGGCATCCGAGTTCTTAAGGGCTGGGGGATACAAAGTCCTGGAGGCCGGCGATGGAGCGGCCGCAGTAACGATTGTCAAGAATTACGTCGGTTCGATTCATTTGCTGCTAACAGATATGGTCATGCCGGGAATAAACGGCCGAAATCTGGCCCGAAAAGTATGCGAGCTTCGGCCTAAAATTCGAGTCCTGTTCATGACAGGATATGCAGAGTTCCCGGACAAAAATGGGGATAATCCGTTCCCAGAAGGTAAGATTCTGCAAAAGCCATTTTCACGGTCCACACTACTGGAGAAAGTACACGCGATAGTAAGCACAGCCAGCACAACCGTGTAGTTCCCGCGGTTGGATGAACCGATCGGATGCCAGATTTGCTCCTGTACTCATAAAGGATTTCGCAACAGTTGAATACCTGCAGCCTGTAAGGAGGTCGTCATGCGAGGTATATTCCCCGTGAGGCACAAACTTGGAATAAGCGCTTTGTTGGCCTTGCTGTTGTTGCGAGCACCATCCGTCCGCGCACAAGACGTGGGAAGCACCGATGTAAACGATTCACGGCAACCTTCTCAGCAAGTGGATCTCGCCACGATCGGACCTTTACTGCATCAGCTGCAAGCAGAGGTGCAGAAACTTCGCGGGCAAGTAACGGAGTTGAAGGTAAAGCAAGAGTCGGCCCAAGCGGAAACCGCGGAATTGCGGAAGGAACTCGAACAAACAAAAGCACAATCTATCACTCCTGTAGAATCTTTGCGGACCGGCAGTTCGGAGCAAATGGTCTCAGGGACTTTCACTGCCCAAAAATCAACAGAGGAGCGTATCTCCCGAATTGAGGAGGACCAGCAACTAGCTGACGCAAAGATCGCAGAACAAAATCAAACCAAAGTTGAAAGTGGATCCAAGTATCGAGTTCGATTGTCAGGAATTGTTTTATTTAATACCTATGGTGAGCGCGGCCACGTAGATAACTCGGATTTTCCGGAGCTTTCCATCCACCCTGGACTCCTTTCCTCTAACGGATCGTTTGGCGCATCCGTTCGCCAATCACAAATCGGCATTCAAGCATTTGGCCCAACTATCGCCGGTGCCCGCACCAGTGCGGACGTCCAATTTGATTTTGCCGGTGGATTCCCTGAAACGCAGAATGGAGTGTCGTTTGGGATCATGCGCCTGAGAACCGGAACAGTCCGATTCGATTGGACAGATACTTCTATCGTCGGTGGGCAAGACTCGCTCTTCTTTGCCCCGTTGAGTCCCACTTCGATAGCAACCCTGGCCATCCCTGCCTTGGCCTATTCAGGAAATCTCTGGAGTTGGACGCCCCAGATTCGTGTGGAGCACAAATTTAACGTATCCGAGTTCTCCACTGTTTCGGTGCAAGTTGGGATTTTGGACAACCTGAGCGGAGATGTGCCGCCTTCTCAATACAATCGATATTCCAGTTGGGGCGAAGATTCCGGCCAGCCTGCTTATGCGGCTCGGCTGTCGTGGACGCAGAGGCTTCACGGCCAGGATCTTACAATTGGCGGCGGGGGATATTACGGCCGACAGCTCTGGGGATTCGGCCGCAGCGTCAATGGCTGGGCGGGTACGATTGATTTGCGCATGCCGCTGGGACGACTTTTCGAATTCACCAGTCAATTTTACAGGGGACACGGGGTAGGCGGCATAGGCGGAGGTCTGGGGCAAAGTGCGCTTTGGGACGGACCCCTATCTGACCCGGAGACCGAAGTCTATGGCCTCAATTCCGTCGGTGGTTGGGCGCAACTGAAGTACAGAGCCACGCCAAAATTGCAGTTCAATGGGGCCTTCGGACAGGAGAATCCGTTTGCCTCCGACTTACGCAATTTGGGGGGGAACGGAAACTTCTATAGCGAGATCTATTCGAAGAACCAAACCGCCCTGGTAAATTTTATTTATCAGCCTCGATCCGACTTCGTGTTCTCCTTAGAGTACAGAAAGCTGAAAACATCTATATTGGATAGCAGTGCTAACTCGGCAAACCTGGTCAATTTCAGCGTGGGGTACATATTTTAGTGACCACTCTTTTCGTAAAGGCAAGGCGAAGTAAGTTGTCGGCTTTAATTTGTTGGTTCTTCGTGTGCCTCTGCACTCCCGTTGCTGCGCAAGTAAACACAGTGAATCTTCGCGTTGAGATCAAGCAGAAAGCCAACCCCAAGCCAGACAAGTCCGCCGTGAACTCTCTCAACTTGTCGGATGTTGTCGCCTGGCTGCAACCCTTGGATCGCTCAAGCGTCAATGTAGCTGGACAGCCGCATCAACGTTTACAACTGAGTCAAAAGAATAAAAGCTTTCAGCCACACTTGCTTGTCGTACCCGTCGGTTCCGCAGTCGATTTCCCCAATCATGATCCCTTCTTTCATAATGTGTTTTCTCTGTTCGATGGCAAACGATTTGATCTCGGTTTGTATGAGGCCGGCGCGTCCAACTCCGTTCGATTCGATCGTGTCGGGGTTAGCTTCCTGTTCTGCAATATCCACCCGGAGATGAGTGCGGTCGTCGTTGCCGTGGATACTCCTTACTATGGAGTTTCCGGGCGCAACGGAAATCTCACTATATCCGACGTGCCAGATGGCAAATACGAACTACACGTCTGGTACGAGCGCAGTCTGCCTGAAGATCTGAAACCACTCACGCGAGTTGTGAATATCTCTTCTGGGTCAAGAGACCTGGGGGCGATCAGCATACCTGAGAACTCCGCGTTCTCGGCATCTCACAAAAATAAGTACGGGCAAGATTACTCGCCACCTCCAGCGCCCGCCTATTCACATCCATAGGGAATCTGCAGCTCGGCAATTCTTCCCACCTTTTGGACCACTATGAGATACGGCTAGTCGTAGCAACTTTTCAATTGCGTGTAAATTGGACTTCACTCCAGGAAGGTTGCACCGTAAACGGAAGTCGCACGAGAATAACTGTTCCACGCTCAGAAGTCTCTTCCACCGAAACACTGCCCGCATGGTCTTGGACAATCTTGCTGACAATCGCGAGCCCCAGACCCGTGCCATTAGGTTTTCCGCAGCTGACGAATGGATCGAATAAAGTGGTGCGAATAGATTCGGGAATGCCCGGGCCATCATCCTTGATCCTTACTTCAAGTGTTTCTCCGGCATTCTTGGCGATAATCGCGACGGTCCCATCAATTGGCAATGCGGCTTCGCAAGCGTTTAGAACGAGGTTAAAAAAGGCCCTCTCCAACTTTCTCGGGTCGAACATCCCTTCCAACCCTTCCGGCGCTACGAGGGCAATCTTGGAATTGCGAAATTCAGGCCGTGCTTGAACGGCTTCGACTGCCCGACGAATCAGCACGTCAATTTGTGTGCGAGTGGGGGTGATTGCATTTCGCTGGTAAGACAACTCACGCAGTGAATCGATCAAGTCGGTCATCTGAGTCGCTGCGGTCTTTATCTCTTCGTAAATTTCATCTTTTTTCATGTTCAACTGATCTGCTTCGTATAGGAATTCGGCGTTCGCAACGACGGCGGCCAGATAGTGCCGCAAGTCATGGGAGATGGAGCTCGCAGCGCGGGCGAGTGCGGCAATCCGTTCGGTCTCGATTCTCTGCTGCTGTAACGCTTGCAACTGGCCGCGCATCTTTGCAAACGATGTGCTTAGCTCGACGAGTTCCGTGCTCCCCCGCGGCGTGATAGAGAAAGTAAAGTCTCCTGCGGCAAGAGCTTTTACACCGTCGACAAGATTGTCAAGGGGACGAGTCACTGTTCGAGCAACAAATCCGAACAGCAAAGCGCCCAGAAGCACTGCCATTCCGCACACAAGATAGATGGTGAAGTTCAACCGCTTGACAAAAGTATTCGCTGGCACCAGCGGCATCATCACATAACAATGTACCGGGGAGGGTGAAGAGCCATGGAGTAGCACAGTAGAGAACGCATACTGATCCGTTTGGAGAGTCAGCTCGCCAGAAGTCGTATTAACAGAGACAAGGCCGGCGCGAAGCTGGCGCTGAAGCTCACCTTCGTCGCCAGAGGGGAGTGTAGATGCAATTACCGTATCACTAGTGGTCAAGGCAATTTGGTTTCCGGCAACAATGGCAAGTTGTTGTGCAACTGCAGAATCGACTTGGTAACCGACGGCGAGCAATCCCAACTGTTGCGCTGTTGTTCCAGTTCCAGAAGTAATGGAGTGCAGGAAAACCCAGTACAAGCGACCGTCATGATACCACCAGGAGGCATCTTCTCCGAGGTCGGTCGAGTGTCGAAGATCTTGCTCTGCCGCATCGGGAGACCATCCCGCCTTGGTCATGTGCAGCGCAACTACATCTCGATTTGGCTTCGCTAAAACGAAAAGATCGCTTCCGGCCAGCCGCCAGAATGTCTCGGAACCATCCTGAATCGTCGGTGCGTGCTCTGTCGACATCAGAGCCTTGAGTGTAGGCAACTCTGCAAGCATCGCCGCGGTCCTTGAAAGCTGCAATTCTCGTTGCCTCTGCACACTCTCAAAGGCGCGCACAGATTCATCGGTCCCGTTTCGTACCTGCTTCTGAATTTCGACGTTCACGGTGTGGCGAACAAATAGAAGAAGTGAACCAGCCAAGGTAAGAATAATAAGTAGGGCAGCAATGAAGAGCTGGGAGCGCAGTCGGTATGTGGTCATGGCACGTCTTGCGGTCTGTTCATTTCTCGTCTCCGGAAGCTATGCGTCCAGGACGAGCTTATATCCCGCACCGTGTATCGTTAGCAAGTATCGCGGTTCGGCAGGATCAGGTTCAAGTTTTTGACGCAGACGGAGAACGTGATTATCCACTGTTCGCGTGGAAGGGTAATTCTGATAACCCCACACTTCGTTTAGCAGTTCTTCCCGAGAAATAACTCTTCCAGCGGATGAAGCCAAATATTTCAGCAGCTTAAACTCTTGGGTCGTCATCGCGACCACCTTGCCGGATCGGGACGCTTCCATACTCGTAAAGTTGATTTGTGCATCGCCAAAGGCAAGCGTTTCGTGGCTTGCATTCTTCACGGCAACTTCTGGGGTCGCCGAGGTTTTTGTAGTTGACGGCGCATTGCGCGGCGTACACGGGCAAGAAGTTCCTTTGGGCTGAACGGCTTGGTCACATAATCATCTGCCCCCAGTTCCAAAAGCAAAACCTTATCGTCAACTTCTGCATTTGCGCTCAAGATCACGATCGGAACCGATGCAGATAATGCCTTAAATTCCCGGCAAAGCTCTTTGCCGGACATGCCTGGGAGTTTCAGGTCCAGAACAACCGCACAAGGTGTTTGTTTGCGGAAGAATTCAAGGCCAGCGGGACCATCAGACGCAACTTGCACTTGAAGCGAATCCGATTCGAACAAGCGTTGAAGCGTGCGCTGCATCGGGCGGCTGTCTTCCACAATCAGGACAGTGTTCATTGTTAAGTTCTCCACTCCTCGATGGTTCAGCGCCGATTGATACGGAATCTCTGGTGTCAATAAGCCATTTTCTCTCATAATGATACCTCCAGATAGAGCAGTTCGACTGCGATTATTGGCAGAGTCCTTGAGGACAATTCGATGCATCCCTAAAAACCTGTTCTGAAATGCGTTGTTTCGGCAAGGCCTGTTTTCGGGCCATGACGTCACTTTCCATCGTAGTCTCTGAAAACCATCAAAGCACTGGATTCCGTGTGATTTTGCAAACTGTTGACAATTTTCCGACCAAGCTCAGTCCGAAGAGTAAAGATGAACTTTTTATGCCGGGTAACGGTTTGATCCGGAGAACAGCAGAGAGTACTTTGAAGTACGCACCCGCCAGCGGCCCTTTTTAGCCTTAAATGCGCCCCACTCAATAAGTTCCGTCGGCCGATAGGGAGAACAATCAGTTTGCCTAACGGTGACATCCACGGGACAACTCACTCTCCCCACTTGTCTACCCTAGCTGAACCTGAAACGCAACTGAGTTGCTTTGAGTCGCCGGAATGCAAGAACTCAAGCGCTTCTCGTTTTATCGCAATCATTTCTAATTTGACACGGAGGAAGACGTTAATGCGACGCAATTCGACATTATTTTCGTTGAACTTGCTATTTACACTTTTGCTTGCTGGTTGTGGTGGTTCCTACAGCGCCCCCTCTCCGGGTCCGGGACCCGGCTCTCAAACAGCGCAGGTAAGTGTTTCCGTGACTGATGCTCCGCCTGCCGGAGTGACCATATTTTCGTTTGAAGTAACAGTCTCGGGAGCGACTCTGAATCCCGGCAATGTAGACCTGCTGGCTGGAAGGAGTCCTGTTCGCCTTGATATTAAACAACTGGAGACTCGGAACGCCTTTCTGAGCACCGCGAATATCACTGCAGGGAACTACACGAGCCTTAATCTGACTTTTTCCAACCCGGAACTTACATTTCGCAACGATAGCGGTGCAACGCTGGCAGGTTGTGCTTCCGGGAGCGTTTGCCAAATCAAACCATCTGGGGCACTAACTTCCACGCTGAGCGGACTGTTTTACTCGACGATGGGTACACAGACCGGCGTGCTGGTTGATTTAAATCTTGCTGATTTGCTCACACCCTCATTGGGCGTCGACTTTAGCAACGCCTCGGCGGTGACAGCGACCCAACAAATCAAAGGTTCCGAAGGCCAACTAGAAGATATCGACGACCTGAACGGCATCGTGGCAAGTCCCTCGGCAAGTCAATTCACATTGCAGACGGCAGAATTGGGCGCGATTCCGGTGGCTATTGATTCAAATACGAAGTTCGATGGATTCGACAATTGCGCTGCGGCGAACGCCACATGCGTGCAGAGCGGTCAATCTGTCGAGGTCGATCTCATGCTCCTTGCCGACGGTAGCCTTCTTGCAAAGAGAGTCGAGTTACAGGACGACATGCAAACCGCCGCTGATGACGAACTAGACGGCATCATCTCCAAAATTGACGGACCCGCACAATTTGAGATGGTCGTGGTTGATGAGCTTCGCTCTGTAACTAACGTTTCCGTTGGAGACCCCATTACTGTAATGCTTACTACCACCGGCGGAGGCACTTCGTTCCGTGTGGATGCAAACGGGTCGACTGTTCCAGCTTTGTTGCAGCAGGATTTTGAAAATCAGACTGATACTTCACAACTCCTGCCGGGCCAAACGGTACAAGTACGCAAGCGCGGCCTTTCCGGCGGGCCAGCCCCCGTCGCGATTACTGTTACTACTGACCGTATCCGTCTAAGAGCGACCAGCTTAACCGCAATACCTTCCGGGGCACCATCAGGAGCAAATTTCAGTATTGGCAGCTTGTCGGGGCTTTTCACGGCAAATGGAGTGAGCCTCATCCAGGTTCAAACCAGCTCTGACACCAGTTTTGACAATGCAAACGGTGTCAGCGGGCTGACCCAAGGGACTACTGTTTCCGTGCGTGGCTTGCTATTCAACTCATTGCCGAATCCGGTGATCCTTGCCGGCAGGATTCGCAAGCGCTAAGTAGATACCTGGGCCTCGCCAGGAGACTTCAGACTAGCCTACTTAGAGCCCAAATGTGAGCTGCCATCAGTCACAAATCAGAACAGCTTCATGTTGCAGCTTCCTGTTAGGAGAACAAAATGTGGGAGAACAGTGGTCGTGGAGCGACGGCATCCGTCTCCGCGAGAATTATTCGATGACGTAAATTAGATTCTGCTTAAGGTGAAATAACCAATTCTTGCAAAATACCACCCAGCAGTACTCGCTGATTGCTGACTTTTTTACCGTCCGCTGTGATGTCTGCCTCAGAGATTATGTTTACACACCTTCGGATGTATTTCGGTACGAACAGAAAGTGCCGGACTCGTTTACACCTCATCCGCTTTTTAATGATGACCGTGGGTGACACCAAGAGACGAGCTACCATTGCCCTCTTGCTGAATACTAGGCCTCGCGAGCTCCTCGCCACGAAGAAGGTAAAGCGGCAGGGGATTCGCCCTCCCCTGCCGCCCCGGTCGTTCCCCGCCGTGTGTTTGCGTTTGTGATGGAACGCCGGCATTCCCCGGTCCTTATTGCTTGTCGCCATCCTGTTCAGATGCGATAGCGGTCAGCGTACCGAAAAGACCATGCGATTCATCGTCCGGGCCCGCTGTGAAGAATAGGGTGGTTGATGGGCCCGCGGCCGCGCCGTTGCCGAAGGCCAGCATCCATAGTCCGTCGATAGTTAGAACCGAATCATCGGTCGCTTTCACAAATCCAATAAATCTATACGTGAATCCGTTAAACGCCGCGATGTGCCCGCTACCGAAATTGCCGACGAGTATGGTGTTGCTGAATTCGCCGAAATCACGGGGTGCCCAGACCACTCCCCAAGGGGAGTTAAGCCACGGTCCATGTTCGAGGTGGCCAATATGTCTGCCGGACGCGGTAAAGATCTCAACAAATCCGTTCCCATCGCCAGCCACATCATCCTCCCGAGCGGCATCTTGTTTTGCGTATGTCACGAACAAGCTGCCGCCAATGTTCTGGATGTTGAAGGGAGCAAAACCGCGTGGGATGTGTTCATCTCGGCGATCGTGATCCCGTTCGTTATCATCCTCGTTTGGGTCAAATGCCTGTTGGGAGAGGTGTACGCGTGTGAAGTTTGTGTCGTACACCTCCACGCGGCCACTATGGAAATTCGTCACGTAAAGAAACCTTTTCCCGTTAAGGTTCGCGGTGGTCGCGCCCTTGTAGATCGCACCATTTCCGGAACCGTTGTCACTATTGTCGACAGCAAGAAAGGCGGACGGTCCACCGTTCCATCCGGAAATAGTCCCGTCCTCTGTTGCGAATATAAACACTGCCGGCTTGCCATTCGGCGCTGGTAACACAAAATCAGAACTGCCATTGAAGACCGTGCCTGTTGGTTTGGAAATCGTGCCTGCGGGAGCATTTTTCGGCGGTGGAATGGTGACGATTCCATTTCCATTAATGGGAACGATTTGTCCGGCACCTGTGTAGAGGGTGGAAGTCCCGGTGCCGTTGTTTGCCACCCACCAAGGACTGGTGGAACTGCGGCTAAGGCCCCAAGGGTTTACTAGACTTGAATCTGGAATTGCGGCTGCGCCTGCCGTGTCGGAGACGAGATTGGTTTGAGTGTAGTGCTGCGCGAAAGCTACACTGGGATAAGCGAAGATCACTGCTGCGAATAGGTTCATCAATGTTAAAGCCTTGCCTCGCGATTCCATATTTGTTCCTCTCTGGTTTTCGTTTGTACAACGGGTGAGCCCAGCGACGCTGCGCAGCGGCCTTCGAATTTCTGGCGACTCTCAATCGACCAGCTCGAAAGTTCGACTGCGCCGTTTGTTGGCAAGTCCAAACTCAACACAAGACAGCAAAGTTGCAGACCCCATTGAGGTATGTCTCCGTGCCGTCCGTTCCGAATTAGGACTACAGCGATGATCGAACGCTGGAAAGTGTGTGAGTAGTGCGTAGTTGTAAATTTAAATACACCGAAGATGTGAAAGGATTTTACAAATATTTGCTGTCAATCAGAGCTGAATAAGAGTGCACTCACTGGCTAGGCTTTATGCGATGTGTCGTCCGGTGTCCAGAATCAAACGTAGCAGTGTGACGGCGCGAACTCCTGGATCGAAAAAGGGGAGAAGAGCGCAGATAAATGCAAGAAGGCCCGCTAGTCATGGTACCCGCATGGAGTGAATAATGTACAAAACCCCCTGAAAAATGTTCCCGCTTAGCCTGACCAAAGGAACTTTACTTTTTGTATGAAGAATTGTAAGTGCTTGAATTCATAGCCAATAGGAAATGCCTGTCCGGATGGTCACATATTTGCCGATTGTCTCGCTGAAAAAACAATTGTCTCGGAGGTGGCGCCGATGGGAGTCAAGTTCGATATCTTTAGAAGACAAACCGACGGCCATCCTGTGTGGATGAAGGCGGTCGAGGGTTTGGAAGAAGCCAGGGTGGAAATTGCCCAGATAGCGAAAGCATCGCCTGGAGAATATTTCATCTATGACACCAGAAATGGAAGTGTCATTCCGGCAGAAAAGAGAAACGTGTTTTTTTCTTGGTCGCCGCAATTTGATGTCGATGTATCCAGCTGATTTACTAGCCCTCGCTCATAGTTCGCGCGTAGCAAAACAGAGAATCAATTTTGCCAAAGGACAGGCGGTATTCACGCAGGGTGAGTAACGCGTGTTCAACGAGCCATATAGGGCAGCGTCAGATATTCAACGCGGAGAAATCGAGATATTTTCCGTTGGTCTATCTGCCGGATCGCATTCATTTGTAGGGAGAGTAGCTCGAATCTGTGTGCCTTCGGGGCTCGAATCAACCTCCAACGTTCCTCCAAGCTCGGCCAGCCTTTCCCTCATTCCTGCCAATCCGATGCCCCCAGCCTGACCTCCGCGAAATCGCAGGAGTGTGTCACGATTTATGCCTTTTCCGTCGTCACAGATAAACAGAATTACCTCGTCGTCCGTACACTGAATCTCGACAGTTACGCGGCTAGCTTTGGCGTGGCGATGAACGTTTGTAAGAGACTCCTGAAGGACGCGAAAGAGAGCCAGTTCAATTTCTTTCGGCAAACGATCTGTGATCTCTGCCATCTGCAACTCCACTTGGATGCCGCTACGCTTGGCGAAGCCTTCTGTGTACCACCTGGCGGCAGAATAGAGCCCGAGCTCATCGAGCAGTGGAGGGTGAAGCAAGTGCGAAATGGTTCGAACTTCTCCAATCGCGCGCTCTGTCAACTCGATTGATTCCAACAATAAGGGATGGCTTTCAATACCCGGCACTGCCTCGCGCCGCTGTAGCCGGCCCAGATTGATCTTGAGCCCTGCAAGGAATTGCCCCACGCTGTCGTGAAGTTCCCGAGCGATCTTTCTCCGTTCGACGTCCTGCAATTCAAGAATACGGGCGCTTAGCATCCGGTAGGATTCGGCGTTATTTTTTTCAATCAACTCCTGTGCTTTTCCTCGCTCTATCTCGCGAAATAACAACCTGAAATTGTAAAGAAGTAGAAGCAGTGCAAGACTGAATGAACCTACAGATGTGATTATCATCCGTGTAAAGAGTCGTTCCCACGTTTTAAGCCTGCTCTCAAGAAGGGTTTCCTCCATCCCTTCCATTTCGCGAAGCATCGCGGACATGCTTCTCCGACGACCCGCAAGCTCCAGCAAGAAGTCTGTTCGCGCGGTTATTCCGGAATCCGGGCAATCTTGTCCCTTGACGCAGCCATTTAGTTGGTCGATGTCATGCTGCAGGAGGGGCCCAAGAGGCCTCAAACGCTGCTGCTGTGCGGGATTGTCCATCGTTAGGGTACGCAGGTCTGCGAGTATCAGAAGTTCGTGCTGAGTCTGCTGTTCTAATTGGGAGATTTCCTTTGGGCTTTTGGCCAAAAGGTACATGTCAAAATTCGCGTGGGTTTCATCGATTTCAGATCTCAAGTCTTTCAACAATCCATGCACCCGATAGGTGTGTAAGACCAAGTCACGACTTGCCTTCATTCGTTCTACAGTCACGATTCCGATCAGGCCCGTTGCTGCCAGGAGCACAACAGCTATCACGAGGGAGCCGAATCGAATGGCTGGCGGGCGGATAGACGTAGGCACGAGGCGTTGCGGAGCGTCAGCAACCGGCATGATGGTCCTTCCAGATTGAGAGAGGGCGGGAGAGTCCTAGGTCATCCAAACTCTTGTATATCACGAATCCGCGACCTCGTCTTGAGCCGAACCACCAAGGACCACGATTCCAGGGTGTGCAGCATTGTTTAACCTGCTTAGTGGCCCCTGCCCTTTTACTTGGAAGAAGTTGCCTTTTGGTTTTTTACATCCAGCTCGTTCACAACCTGCTGGACGTTTGGAACATTCTTTGCAATCTTTTCTACCCAGGATCGTTTTGACTGAGAATTAACATCACCTTTGAGTGTGACCACACCATTCTGGACGTCGTATTTCACTGCTTGGTCTAGTTTTGCTTTCACAAGCTCGGCATCCAGATTCTTTTCGATACCCTTGTCCACGTCGGAGTCTACCTTCTTCGCAACACTCTCTTCCCCCGGTGGTCGAACGGCGATCTGATTCGACACAACTTGCGTGGACGCAATGGATCTTGCCAAGGATTCCGCTTGTGCTTTTTCAACATCAGATGCAGTGGCGCCCGTTAGAGTCACTACTCCCTTTTCTCGGTCCTGACTAACACTTACATCTTTCAGTCCCGCTTGGTCCAGCGATCGTCGGATGCTGTCCGCCACATCTGGCGATTTGGTCTGGGCGTCCGAACAGGCCGAAAGATTTCCGATGGTAGTGAGAGCGATAACCGCTAGCAATAACTTAAGGAATTTCATAGTTCTCCTTTAATCAAGCACACACTGGTCGTTTGCCCGGTCCCGCCGATCCCAAAAACCCTACCAGGCTCTTGAATCACTATGAATCCGGAAGACAGCAGTCTCCATCGAGTGCCAAAAGTAGCCGTCGATGTATTTTCGTGTACTCTACATTTGTAATTTAGGGTCTAATTGTTATTTTTCGTCGCCGATTCCTCGTTAGAGCTGCTTTTGCGGCAGCACGGCGGCGACTTTGCAAACCGCCACTTCCTTGCGCTAGCTTTGGCAAATCTAGAAAGTGCACCTCGCGATGCCGCCTTTGTACTTTTTCTCTGCAAAACGCGCAAAGCTGAATCGGCACGCTGCCTAGACGACCGATCGGCTACACCACGCTTTTTGCTCGACGATCGCTGGCGCCCAGACTTTTTCTTTTTGCCATAGTCCGGAATGCCGATTCCTGCACGTCGAGCCTTGGATAGTCCAATCGCAACAGCTTGCGCGGTGGATTTCGCCCCGTGGACTCCATGTCGAATATGCTCAATTTCTTCACGAACAAATTCGCCGGCTTGTGTGGAAGGCGCCTTGCCTTGTCTCTTATCGCGGAGCGCCCTGTCCAGTGTGCTTCGTTCTGGCATCTGCAGTTCCCTCCTTCACTACTCTCAATTCCTATCGTGTCTGACGGCCGACACGCACTTCAATCAGGCATTACCCCTAGAGTGGCGGGACAACTCCTGAATGGCTGAATTTAATGCTCACATGCGAACTTGGCTAGTACTGTTCATTGATCCGAGCGGATTTCCTTGACTACCTCGGTCACCACGCTGTTGTCTATTTTGGGGCTTATGTAGGAGCCGCCTCCAACCACCACGCGCATCGCCTTAAGCAACTCTTCCTCGGCATCCGCCTTTAACAGATATCCGTTGGCTCCAGCCCTAAAACCACTCCGGAGTATCTCTGAGGACTCATGTAGCGTGAGCAGTACGATTTTTACTCGAGGGTGCGACTTGCGGATAATTCGTGTCGCATCAATGCCATTCATTCCTGGCATTGTTACATCCATCAGGACCACGTCTGGATTAAGTTCGTCCACCAAAGGTATCGCGTCTGTTCCGCTACCTGCTTCACCGCACAGCTCCCATTCCGGGAACGTTTGAAGTATGGATTGAACTCCGCGTCGAATGAACGCATGGTCGTCAACGATAAGTACTCGGGGCATGGGTGGTCTCCTGGAGCCATTGCGTTGTGGCGCGATTACTCGGAGAGCGAGAAAATCCAGCGAAGGAGTCAGAGGCGTCGAATTCACTTGCAACGGGTTGATTGTCGATTCGCAACAAAATAGTCTAAGCCTCGATAATCTGGTTCTTGATGGCGTACCGCACGAGTTCACTGACAGAATGAATTTCGAGCTTCCTCATTATATTTGCTCGATGTGTTTCCGCAGTTTTTACGCTGATGCCAAGCGCAACGGCCACTTCCTTACTGCTCTTTCCTTCCGCAAGAAGCTGCACAATTTCCCGTTCGCGAGTCGTCAACCTGTTCCGCTGAGGAAGTCTTGGCTCCGAACCGGCTGTTTGCCTTGAAAAATCATCCAGAAGCATCTCCGAAGCGCGCGTGGTGAAAAACGTTCTCCGGTTGGCGATAGAATCGACTGCTGTAACCAAATCACGATCAGCATCCGACTTCAGTATGTAACCGCGTGCGCCAGCCTCCACGACATCGCGCACCAATTGATCCGAGAAGTGCATTGTCAATATCAGAATACCTGTTTTTGGAAGCGATTTGCTAATCCGGCGAGCTGCTTCCAGCCCATTCAAATCCGGCATACTAATGTCCATGACTACAATCTCGGGTTTTAGCTGCTCTGCAAGGGCAACAGCCTCTCTGCCCGTTTTCGCTTCCCCACATACCTCCCAGCCCGGTTTAGCGGTCAACAAGCCCTTCAGACCGCGCCGGATAATGTCGTGATCATCCACGACTAGAATCTTGAGATTGCTCATACTTGGTCTAACCGACATGGGAGAAATACCTGTCTCGCTTTCGACAATTGCGCGCCCTGGCATGTTATCTCCAATTGGAAACCTAAGTCTCCCTAAATTAATTCTTTGAGTTAAAACCATTGATCTGATCAGTTGAATACCAGTTTCCCTGTATTTTACATTTTGGAAACCCTCGCGCTGAATTCAGCACGGCTTACGGTTTGAGTTGTGGGCTCGCCTTTTGCAGCCGCTCTACAAGATGCTTGCCAGCGACCGGGGCTTGTACTTTGGATTCCGTGATGATTTTGGCTGCCGTGACGTCATTGCCATAAAGGCGATGGTTGGCGCCCTCGTCCGGTCGTAAGGTTGTGCCTTCAAGCGATACTCCGGCAAAAGCTCCCCGCGAGCGCGAGTAGCTCAACATCTCAGAACGCAAGTATGCATCTGTTTCTGCTGATGCCGTCCGTCCCTTTGGGCCAGCAGCTATCGAGGCATCTCCTCCCAGTTTCACCTTGCTGTGAAGCAGACTATCCACACCTCGATTGTTCATAACCAGAATGACGAAGTCGGTTGCTTCTCCGCCAATTTGGAATCCCAAGCTCCCACCTTCCAGCGCATACATTGCAGGTGCACCCCAAGGACCGGTAAAATTTATGCCCGTTCGGCACACCATAGCTCCACGTCCATAGCTTCCTCCCGCAATGAATGCAGCCTTGAGTACTGAAGGAAGTACAACCACGCATCGAGCTTTATCCATCAAGTCTTGCGGGATGTCATCTGGTATGTCGAGAATTTCCTGCATCACCGTGCCTGCGTTTTGCAGCCGGTCGGCCTCTTTCACATCATCTGCTTTGGGTGCTGCAACCGAAAATGAGGCGAGCATAAGAGCACTCAATAAAGATGTCTTCCAACGATTCATCTTGTTATCTCCTTTGAATATTCTCGTTCAATCCCTATGGGGCATTAATCTCGCCGACCAGTCACCAGCACCGCGATCCCACCGATCAAGGCCAAAGCCCCGAGGATTGGCGGCAGCGGGATCGTATGCCGCTCCTCTTTCGTCACTTGAATCGGGCCAAGATCAACAGCTTTCTTCGGCACGCTATAGCTGAACCCTTGATACGCGAGGGCAAGAATCCCCAACACAACTAAAGCAATACCAAGTACTGACCTTCCACTCATTTTGTAACCTCCTCCCACTTGCTCGCTCAAAACTTGAATCTTGACCGTTCGCATCTGTGTTCGTTATTCTCTCAAGGCCACCGAACCAAATGACCTAGCAGACTCAGCAGAAAAAGCACTAGAAAAATGCAGAAGAGAATCTTGGCAATCCCAGCCGTGGCTACGGCGATTCCAGAGAATCCCAGCGCGGCTGCGATCAAAGCCACAATGAAGAAGCCCAAAGCCATTCTTAGCATCGATTGCTCCTCATCCTAATTCGTCTCGATTGAACATTAGTTGCGGGCCGTATCATGGTGCAGCATTTCACGCTTTTCCATGATGAAGAGAGTTTTACCTTGTGGGCCTTTTTGCCGCTATCCGCAGAAGGCAGTATTCCAGTTTGTTTATCCCTGCAGCAGGCTGGAGCGTTCTGTTGCTCAGGTACTTCATCTCTCTCTCCCGATGAATTGGTGTATATGCTTCTCTATTTGTCAGCGCTTTCATGGAAGTGCCCGTCTGAATTTCCGTCATTACAGACAGTGGTGAACAGAAAGATTAAACATCAAGGAGACACACATGAATTGGGACCAGATTGAAGGGAAGTGGAAGCAATATTCAGGGAAGTTGAAGGAGAAGTGGGGAAAACTGACCGACGACGACATTACCACCATTAATGGCAAACGTGATCAATTGGTCGGCAAGCTCCAGGAGCGTTATGGATTGGCAAAGGACCAGGCCGAAAAACAAATCGACGAGTTCACCAATTCATTCGCAGACTCTGATATTCGCCGTGAATCTCAGAAGGCTCACGGTGCGGGCTCCTAATCATTCGAGCTTCGCGGCATCGCAACCGATCTGCGAACAATGCAAAATCCGGGGTGGGCAATGGCCTGCCCCGGATTTTGTTTCTGCCCTAGTTCAGCAAAGAGGGGGTGCACTGGTGGACGCAATAAAATGCGAAGCAATTTCAGAAACACCCTTCAGCGCCTTCACTGAAGCCTACACTTACATTGCTCTCAGACTACTAGCTTTGCTCGATAGGAATTACGCCGCGTCGTAACTATTGTGGTATTGCTCACGAGATTCCATTTCGTCCTTGGTGATAGAAGTAGTTGTTGGCATGCACATCGAATGGAGGAACCCATGGACCTGCTTATGACAATCGGTGTTGTCCTTCTTATTCTGTGGCTGTTGGGCCTTGTGACTTCCTACACATTGGGAGGTTTCATTCACATATTGCTGGTGTTGGCGATTATCGTGATCTTGGTCCGGGTGATCCAAGGACGTCGGCCAATTCCCTAAGGCGTGCTTATTTCGCGGCCGCCACGCACTTCGCTAAAAGTGCATTGACCTTCCTCATGACTTGAAACGCATCAGCAACGTAGAGAACATCGGCCTTCCCGCGCGCCCATCCGCAGTTAGGGTCGAGATTTATCGCGCGGCGCTCATTGATGAAACGCCAGCCGACTACGTGCGGTTCCTCTCCGTGGCAACAAGAGGCGAGGCCCTTCGGATGCCGAGGTGTAGCACCAGTCTGCCCCACTTGATTCAGGTGGGTCATAAAACCTAGCACCGCCTGATTATCTCCACTTTGGTCCACAAGCGATTTACTTCCTCCCAGTGAGGCTCCGGAAGCTTTGAGAAAATCTAGAATCAGAGTCTCAGCCTCTTTGGGATGAACCTCTCCGTCAGATTGCTTTTTCGTCCAACCGGCCCCCGCGACAAAGAGCAATCCTGCATCGGGCCGGATTGTCTGGGTATCCGACTTGGGAGTGCGAATCCCTTTGACCATTGTACGCTTCGCTTCCGGTGGTAAAGACACTGCCACTTCTTCCAGTTTTGTCTTACCAGGCGCTCCATGCCATTGCTCGTGACATCCCGAATCGAGCAACAGGATCCACGGCCGTGCATCTCGGCGAATAATTCCTTCCAAACGTTGGCGGTAAAACCAACGTGTTACGAAGATTGCCTCCCTTTCTCCATTCACTGAAGTAATGTGAGTGTCGACCTGACCGTGCAATCGTTGGGCAAGGCTCGGAAGGGAACGCATGAATCGCGATGTTCCGGGAGCAAGTACGGTGCTCGGTTTGCTCGCCAGGCATAGAGCCTGTGCTGCTGCGGCATCGCTCGCAAATCTCGGCTTGGCAAAATCGGACCCTGAAACTCCAAGAATGCGTCGTGCGCCAACGTTCGCCAGCGAATCCGCCGCAATCTGGACGTGCTCGCCGATTAGTCCGATATCCAGGGGCGATCCGAGTTGTTCTGCCAAATCAAGGGCAGCACCCAAACTCTCAAACGCTGTTTTGTGCAGCACAGATGCCATTTCTTCTACGTGCGCCAGAAACAAGATACTTTCCGTCATTCATCACCCTCGCGTGCCCGCTTCACTTTTCTCTTGAGGCACAGTCAATTCGCATTTCGTATCTGGACCAGACCTAGGTTCACTTTTCTGAAATCCACTCGACGATTTCACTCGCAATCTCATCTGCCGAACGATCCTTTACGATTCGCGTTTGCCGCTTCTGCTTCGGGGGCGAAACGCTCTGGTAGTGCAACCCGTCTTGCGCTGCCACCACGGATTTGGCACGCTGCAAAGCAGGCATAACCGTGCGCATGTTAACCATTCCGATCTGCGGATTGTTGCGCGGTTCCGGAAGGTTGCCCGTCGCCCAACCGAGCAGGGCAGGAGGACCCTGACAAGTTGAAACCTGGTGACACCCTCCTTCGACACGCTCCAGGATCTCGAGTGACCCGTCGGTCTGTACCTTGACTTGGTCCACTCCCTGAAACTGATCCAGTATCCCCAGATGCTCACCAATCAATTGAAGTGTCACACCGGCGCCGCGTGAGGCTGATTCCCATCCTCCAAACAGCAACAACTGCGAGCGGTCCAGTCCGGGAATTGTAGCGATTGCTTTCGCAAGAATCTTGGCAACGGGGTGCGCATCCGCGAATCCACTCGTAGGGCCATCAATCGCGATTAATTCGAAACTTGCCTTTTGCGCGATGGTCATCA
The DNA here is from genome assembly GCA_963748365.1 of Candidatus Acidiferrales bacterium. GTDB lineage: Bacteria > Acidobacteriota > Terriglobia > Acidiferrales > UBA7541 > Acidiferrum. The sequence goes on along the minus strand of CAVVJG010000032.1, from coordinate 38,945 downwards.
TGACTTGCTGCAACTTGGTCTTCGCGCCCAGGCTCACAAGCCAAACCTTGCTCCCGGGCACGCGGGATGCCAGATCTGCGGCTTCGAAAAGCGCGTGGCCAGCCCACGGATCAAGAACCGCCGGCAAAAGCATTTCGTTTTTGAGGCCTGGCCCAGTGGGTGTATCGATCGGCTCAAGTGTCTGCAGCGGGTCAGGCACGATGCTGGCACAGACGACAATTTGATAGCCGGTGTTCATGTTCATGGCATCCTTATTTCAATACAGATCGTGTTTCAACTCTTTCAAATTAATTCAGTGCAGAGTGCAATCCACCCGTTCCGGCTCGGAAGTCCACATTGCCTGGTTGTCCATCCGTTTGTGCTTGGCAATTCCACAAACACGCGCCACAGAATATGCATTTATCGCGATCGAAGTTGGGAACCCCGGCTTCGCCTCTCGTAATAGCTTGGCCAGAGCACATTTCCACGCACAGTTTCGGCTCGCATTCACGACAAACTTCTGGACGAACAAAAACGACGTGATTGGCATAGCCCGGTGGAGCTTGCACACTGCCGCCCATCAAAAGAGCGTCTTGCTGCGAAATCAATAATTTGCCGTCGAGTGGAATCTCTGGCCAACCACAGCGATTCATAATCTGATCGTGAAGAGGTAAACCGTGAGCGATAGCATCCTCTGCCATGCGTTTCAATTCTGCGGCCGAGAATCTATCGGCATAAAGTACTTCCAGGGACAAAACTTGCTTGTTCAACGAGTTTGTCCGAGCCGGGATTGACAACTTCCCTTTTGAGAATCCTGCGACTGCCATTCCAATAAGGCCGCGGATCATGCCGTAAGGGAACCCGTTTCGCGAGTCGCGTGCAGTACGAGATTCTTGGTCCACCCAGCTTGCACGTCGGCGACCCACATAAGATTCCTCGAGATTCTCTTTGGTGAAGGCGCGCTTTTGTTCAAGAAGTTGCCCCACTGCTTCTGCCAGTTGCACGCCGGTGGTCCAGGCTTCATCGACGCCTGATCCGGCAAGGACGTTGGTGCTCCCGGAGCCTTCCCCGATTCGCGCGTATCCGTTTCCCGTTAGGAAGGGCTCCCCATGGCGGCCAGATTCCTGTAAGGATTTCGCTCCCCACGACTTGAGTGTCCCTCCTTCCACGTGGCGCCATATATAAGGATGGAGGACGAAATGTTGAAGATAGCGGTAGGCAGTTCGCACCGGGCTCTGGAACCACGAAGGAATGAAAATCCCAACCGACGCCAAACGGTTCGGGTGAACATAAAGAAAGCCAAAAATTTCCGGTTCGGGAAATCCAAATGTGTGAAACACTGCCCCCGGCTCCAGACGGCATCCTTCCGGAAGATCGATCACCATTTTCATGCCCAAGGCCCACTCGCGAATTTCATTCCCTTGAGGCAATCCAAAATGTGCATCGATCTCGCGACCGACAGCTCCTACCGGGCCATCGCCCACAACTGTTAGGGCCGCCTGGACATCCATGCCAGGCATGAATCCATCCGCCGCTGATCCAGTCAAATCCGTACCTTGATCTACAAGCCGCACGCCGCTTACGCAATTGTTTTCGATCAATGCACCGCTTGCCGGCATTCCCGGCCAGATTTGAATCAATCCGGAAGAGGTAAGCTGTTCGCCCACCCACTGATTGAATTGTCCTAACGAAAACACCAGGCCTTCCTGTTTCCGCAGGAAATCAGGAATGTAGGGTAACTCAATTGCCTCATTTCCAAAACGAGCTAACCCACCAAATACGCGAATCAATTTGTCGATCGCGCGCAGCGCAGGGGAACGCCGGCTAGCCTTGCCGGGGTCCAGTAAATAAACCAACTTCTCGCTCTTTACCGGAACTGCCATTGGAATCTGTACTGGATCAAGTTGGGGAAAACTCTCGCGAATCCCGCGCCCGCGCGTAACCACGCCCGAAACGCCAAATCCAAGCCCATCCGCGCGCTCGTAGCAAATCACCTGCAACGGAGCACCAGGCAGGCTTTTACTTTCAAATCGAGGCGTGCCATCGGAATTGAGCAGCATGCGCGAAAGTGTGGTGAGGAAGCCACCCATTGCCGGACCGAAACCTACACAAGCGATGTCCACGGTCATCCGCTGCCGCTCTAGGTGGGCACTTGATTCAGGACTTACAGAACTCATACCGGATAGTCCAACACTTCCGGGATCATGAGCTTCGAAATCGCGTCAGCGGCACGGTCTTTTGCCAACCGCGTACCTGTCAGGCAGGTGTCCAATTTGGTGTGCAACGCGAGAAAGGTTTCCGCACCGTTGCACTTCGCACAGGGCCCGGCCTTTTTCGGATGCGATCCATCGTCGCCGAGAATATCAATCGTGCACGCAGCGATTCCGGGAATGAATCCTTCCAGTTCATCAATCTCTTCCTGAATGAAGCAGCCATGGGCTCCCTCTTCGTCCCAGGACGGATGACGGTTGTAGCCAAACACCAGTTCCGCGCAAATCCTGGCGATTTCTCCGCTCGCTCGCGCCGACTGCACGTGACACAGATCCGTCATGAAATTCACTAAACCGTCCAGCCCTTCGGCAACCGAAGCATCTTCGGCTCCGCGATTTTTCAGTTCCAGCACATCCAAAATCTGGCATCGCGCCGCCAGCATCCAACAGAGAGCGTCGGCCATCGGAAACGTTACTCCCTGTCTGGCGCTCTGATAAAGTTTTTCACCATTGCCGTCCGTGGAGTGCTGCAGCCGCTCTAACGTCCACAACCACATGGTCATCGCGGTGGCCAGCGTGCAGGCACCAGTGCCAGGATTTTCTGAGGCGATACTGCGCATTTCCCGGATCCAGTTTCTAAATTGCGCCAAAAATACCGGGTGAATCATCGTGATGGAAAGTTGTCGGCGTTGCACCGCCTCTGGACCCTCGTAGGTTGCTTCCAGCTGCGCGTCCATCCATTTATTCCCGAGATAACCTGGACAATCCTCGGTTATGCCGTATCCCCCCATCAGGCTTACCGCTTCGCGCATCATCTGGGCGCCCCAACCGGTGTTCCACAGTTTTGCAGCTGGGCACAAAATGTCGGCTTGCGAATCCAACACCAGAAATCGCAGGAGTGGATCGCTTTGTAGTTTCTCTCTTCTAGAATCAATCGCCGGCAACTTAAGGAGCATTGCAGCTTCCTCGGAAGCCTGTCGCAACAGCTTGGCCTGAGCGCGTGTGCCGGTTGCGCCTTGATTCACAAGGATTGCCTGCGCTTCTTTTTCCAGAGGGTCGAGTTCATCAAATGCCCGCGCCGCAGCAAACGCCAATGAAGCGCTCGCTTCCCCCGTGGCCCAAACATCCACCAGCCGGTGAAGCGCATCTTCTCGCGCCTGTAGTCCTAATTGATAGCGGACCGATCCCGGTGTTGCCGTGGCAGCCCCGCGGAACCTTCCGCGTTGATACCGGATGATGGGCTCAACTGCGGAGAGCAATTTTGCCGCGGTCATTACGCCTACCGTCACCCGCGTCCGGCGAAACACCGCTTCGATCACTTCACTATGAGTGTGCCGCGGAATCAATATTCCGTCTTTAATCTCGTAACCACCCACGATCCTGCTAGCGGGAATTCGCAAACTGAAGATTGGATCGCCTGTCGAAGACAATTGATGGACTAGTTTTTTTGTGGGGGTCCCACGATCAAACACACCTGGATCACTCTCTTCCAGAATGACCATGCAACTGCCTTTTATGCGAGGATCAGCCGAGTCCACCGCAGCCGTAACGAAATTTGCGAATCCGATATTCGTGATGAAGCGGCCACGCTTTTCCACTTGAAGCATGGGCTCTTGTCCTTCGTTCCACTCCACGATGCTGATCTTTCCATCCAACATACCGGTATCGACCCCAACATAGGGAATTGGCTCCGTGAGACAGAAGGCCCCGCGCCACGGTTTACGGTCTTCACCAGGCTGCGCCGGCGCGGCGAGTTTCATGTAGTGGTCCCGCTGCTCCGCAGTGCCGCGCTCGTGAATCGGGGCAAGAGCAAGGCATCCAGCCAAACTCGACGTCGCCGCTCCACCGTCCACCCAAGCTAGCTCGAACGCCACCAGAGATAGCGCCAGGTTCCGTGGCCCCACAATGAGTCCGCCCTGTTCTGGGTCCATGAAGACAGCCGTCAAGCCGGAACGATCGAAAGCATCCAACAGCTCTGCCTTTCCTGGAGTCCATTCATGCGAATTACGTCCCCCCTGGGCTACCAACTTAGCCACTGGCCCCCGGGCCACCGCACGCGCCGACTGCATTAGCATCTGCAAATCGTAGCGATCTGCGAAGCGCCACTGAATATGCCGGGCAGCATCGGTGGGCAAAGTGCGCAGGGTCTCGAGTTTGGGGGAAGTAGCGGTAGACATGGAGGGGTCCTTTCGCGAGTGACCCTCTGAATCTCCCAGACCGACAGCACATGGGTCTGTACTTTGCATCACGCACGAGTGTGACGTGTGGGCAGCGCCGTGAGGTTAGAGCCGTCCTGCCTGAGTATTCGTCCTTCCTGACGAACTCACTTCCTGGCGGTCTCTACCAGTGGTCTGATGAAAATCGGTTTGCCTTCCGGCCGACTGAAGCTATCTTGATGGGAAGTCTCACAGGACTGAGCGAAAGAATCGATGCCCTAGTGCGTGCAGTACTCGCCCAAATGATGATGAGGTTCCCCGCCCGTGCTGCGAACCAACCTACCAAAATCAAAATAATCAACAACATAAACACTAGGCTGAATAATAGCCAGCAAACCAGAAGTTCCCGTACAAAGTACGAACGCAGACTCAGTGCGAGCCCCAGGAACAAAATGGAACATTGGGACACCTGGTGGATTGTTCGTAACTGGCTCAACGATTTCTCCAGCTCAAGTAATCCTAGTTGGAAGGCCGTTTTGCAAGGATCTGAAGAGAAAACGGCGAGAAAATTGATACCGCCCATCAATCCCGCCCAGGCTTGTGGCCGATATCGCGCTTTCTCGCCGTGCAACAAGAAATACTACAAATTGTTGAGTCTACACGCTGTTCACTTTTGCACAGATTGAGGAGACTACTCTGCAGCCTGAACACAGCAAGTCCTGACCAAGATGGTCGTCCTTTGAGGAGTTGTTACCAATTATGAATGGTCCAAGGCGAATTATGACGTGAATACTGTTGATGTCCGCATTCAAAGTCGGCAAGGTCCCCGAGCACGGAAATAACTGGGGAACTTCAAATGTGTATACAAGTGAACAGACAGGTGCGTTCAGAAACCCTATGATTGGGTTGCAGTAGGGACTGATTTGTTGGCCAGTCCATCCCCTTTCGCTTACACTCCATCAATCGCAATAGCGCTGAGGATCTCGAACCAACAATTTATTCGAACAGACGGACTGGATTATTGAATCGCAATGATTCAACCCATCCTGCACAGCAGTCTGTGCAGGCAGTTATCCGGGGACCCAGTTCCGAAGTATCTGCGGTTAGAAAGGAAAAAAACATGCCTTTGCTTCAAATCATATTGGCCCTGGTCGTAGTGGGCGTTCTGTTGTGGTTGGTGAATCGGTTCATCCCCATGGCCGGGAGCATCAAGTCGATCTTGAACGCAGTCGTCGTAATTTTCGTGGTGTTGTGGCTCCTAAATGTATTTGGACTATTTCATTCTTTCGCTCGGATCCATGTTGGGTGATCCGCAAAGAGCCCAAATGTGAAAGCTCGATTGGGAACGCAAGCATACGCCCGAACGTGCAGACGCCTGAATTGAGGATTGCCGGGCGCAGAAGTACATGCAATGGAGGTAACACGTGAAACCAATGAAAATCATAAGTGCCGCAACGGTTATCTTTCTTTTCGGAATCGGTCTACCAGCGTATGCACGTCAGGATAAGCAAGACAAACCTCAACAACAGGAACAGCCGGCTAAACCTGAAAAGCAGCCGCAGGCGAAGCCTCAGCAGCAACAACACGCACAGCAGGCTCAAGCTGACAAGCAGCAACAGCATGCGCAGCAACAGGCCAAGGGTCAGCAGGATCAGCAGCAGAAACAACAGCAGCAACAACATGCGCAGCAGGCCCAAGTTGACAAGCAGCAACAACAGTATGCGCAGCAGCAACACCAGAATCTGAACAAGCAGCAGCAACCTCGCCCGCAGCAAGTCAAAATGCAATCTCCGCAGGCGCAGCGCCAGCAGCAGGTCGAACAGCAGGGTGTTTGGCAGGAGCGTCGCGCAAAGAACTGGCAGTCCGAGCATCGCGACTGGCAGCAACGTGGTGGCTACAAGGGTTACAACATTCCTCAGGACCACTACACCAGCTATTTTGGTCCATCCCACGCGTTCCGTATGTACAGTTACCCGGTGATGGTGGTTGGCGGGTATCCGCGCTTCCAGTACGGTGGGTATTATTTCAATGTCGTTGATCCGTGGCCGCAATACTGGTCAAACGACTGGTACGCAAACGACGATGTGTATGTCGACTACTACGGGGGCGGCTATTACCTCCACAACCGAAGGTATCCGCGGGATCGCATCGCGATCAGCGTCAACATAGGCAGTGGGGAGAATGGTGGATGGGGAGTCGCGTGGCAGCAGCACCGCGCGCACAACTGGCAGAATGAGCACCGCGACTGGCAACAACGCGGCGGCTACAACGGCTACCGGATTCCCGAGGACAGCTATCGTGGTTACTTTGGTCCGGATCACGGGTTCCGGATGAACAGCTATCCGGTAAACATGGTTGGCGGATATCCCCGCTTCCAGTACGGTGGCCTTTCCTTCAGCGTCGTAGATCCATGGCCGGAATATTGGTCAGACAACTGGTACGACAACGACGATATGTACATCGACAACGCGGGCGACGGCTATTACCTGTACAACCGCAGTTACCCCCAAGATCGAATCGCAATGACTGTTTACGCGAACTGAACGCTTAGCAGAACTATCGAATGAACCCATCTCCGACCCGGTGTGCACAGCTTTCAAACATCAAGAAAACCGCTGGGTCGGAGAGCGGAAGTAATACCGAATAAAATTTGGTCTAGAAAGAGTGAAAAATGCTTGGAACCATCGCGATCGTCATTTTGATCCTGGCTTTGCTAGGAGCTTTTCCCCGCTGGTCCCACAGCCGCGATTGGGGCTATGTACCCACGGGAGGAATCGGACTGGTACTCCTCATCGTCGTTGTTCTCGTTCTTCTTGGCCGCATTTAGTTTGCATCCGCATGGGGATGCGATGCCGCATTCCCTCCAATTGGCGCGTTGGATCGGAGTTGAGCTATGGATAAGTCGAGGCAACGTGTAGTCAGGTTTCTTGAAAAAGAGATTAAGACCTATGAAGCACTTTCACTGTTCCTCGTGAAGAGAGGCATCAAAGAACATGTGCGTGTGGGAGAAAAGAGAGTGCTGATTAGTCCAGCCTTTTATGAAGAAAGAATGAAGGAAGCGAAGAAACTTGTCCATGAACTCAGGAAACCAAATTAGGGTCCAGGTCTCTTATCGGGCGACCGCCAATAGCCTGGATTCATTGTGTATCCGCATGGCCGCGGTAATTCTCGTCATGCTGCTGTGTACCGGGGGGTCGTTTGGATATTCGGTGCTCGCCCACGAAGAAATTGTGGATCTGGTGTGGAGCGATGAACTTCGCCCTCTTCTTCTGAAGCGATTTCCAACTCTCACTGAAGATCAGCTCAAGGAGGCGCACAGCTACGCGTATGGCGGAGCGGTGATTCAGGACCTCGGCTACTACCCTTTCGGAAGTGTGGAGTTTAGCAATCTGGTGCACTACGTCCGCAGCGGGGACTTCGTTCGGGAACTTTTGTTGCAAAGCCAAGACGTAAACGAATACGCATTCGCGCTCGGTGCGCTTGCTCACTATGCGTCAGATATAGCCGGACACCCGGCCGTGAATTCGGCCGTTTCCATCCAATATCCCAAGCTCCGGGCAAAGTACGGAAATTCCGTTCGATACGCGGAAGATCACACGGCACATCTAAAAACGGAGTTTGGATTCGACATGGTGCAAGTGGCGAAGAATCGTTACGCCTCGCAGCAATATCACGATTTCATCGGATTTCAAGTCTCCAAGAGTTTGCTGGAGCGGACTTTCCCCATCGTGTATGGGGTGGAACTGAAAGACGTGTTAACACATGGAGATCTGGCGATTGGTTCGTATCGCTTTGCGGTCAGCCGCATGATTCCGGAGATGACCCAGATTGCATTGCGGACGCATAAGAAAGAGATAGTGAAGGAGACACCAAATTTCGCGAAACAGAAATTCCTGTACCGTTTGTCGCGCTCTGAATATGAGAAAGAGTGGGGGAAGGATTACACCAAGCCCAACTTTAGCACACGCTTCTGGTCCGTGGTCCTGATTTACATGCCCAAGATCGGCCCGTTCAAAGCGCTGGCGTTCAATAATCCCACGCCGAAGACCGAGGACCTGTACTTCAAAAGCATCAACACCACCGTCGACCAATATCGTATCTATCTCCAGCAAGTTTCCACAGACAAACTGGTACTTGCCAATTGTGACTTCGACACGGGTAAGGAAACCAAGGCAGCTGAATACTCGTTGACCGATGAATCCTATGCCAAGTTATTGGGCCAACTGGCCAGCCGAAGGTTCGACCTAACTTCGCCAGAACTGCGCGACAACATTCTGAGCTTTTACTCGGATCTCTCTCTTCCGCTTGAAACCAAGACAGACGCGGCGCACTGGCAAAGTGTATTGTCGTCCCTAGAACAATTGAAGCTATTCGCCCCATCTCCGTTACTCGCAGCGGGCCATACCAAGTGAGTTATCTTGTGAGTTTTAAGACCATCACTAAAACAATGAATAAAAACGGAAGAGTGTGCGCAAGTGAACAGACACAAAGCGCCAAAACATCTACGATGAGCCACCTGGAAAACAATACAAATTATCTCCAGGTGCGTCACAATCGCCGGAACATATTTTCTTTGTGAGATTGGAATAGCGATGATTTGGACAATACTCGTAGTGTTGTGTGTGTTGTGGCTGCTGGGCGTAGTTACGTCATACACATTCGGGGGACTCATTCACGTCCTGTTGGTGGTGGCTTTGGCCATTTTCGTAATCAATTTGATTCAAGGACGAAGAGGAACGGTCTAGCTCGGAGAGCAGGAAATATGAAATCAACGAACTTGATCGGAATTGTCTTGATAGTTCTGGGTGCGCTGACACTTGCGTATCAGGGATTTACGTATACCCGGCAAGAAAAGGTTCTTGACGTGGGGCCGATCCACGCGACCGCCGAAAAGCACGAACACGTTTCGATTCCACCAATACTGGGTGGGCTAGCTCTGATTGGGGGGGTTGCCATTCTCTTAGTGGGCGCCCGAAAGAATTCTTAATCCCAAACTGACAAAGTGTCCCGCTTGAGAGCCGGGCTACGCATAACCCTCTCGCTACCTGAACGTCTTGAAAGCCTTTCAGCCGCTGATCTGCAATGAAGTAAATCCTTTGTGAAATAGTTTTGACCATGGAGGTCAACGATGAAGAAATATCTAGTTGCCGCAGCATGTCTCACGCTCGTGGCAGGCGCAGTCTACGCAAAGAAATTGAACAAGGAACAGAAGCGATTGGAAGAATGCGGCACGGTGATGCAGGAAGTCCTGAACGTACCGGAAAATATTCCGCACGAGCTCTTGGAAAAGGCGGAGTGCGTAATCGTAATTCCGTCAGTCAAGAAACTCGCGTTTGGAGTCGGAGCAGATTACGGACGCGGCGCCATGGTTTGCCGGACGGGGGCACAATTCCGAGGCCCGTGGGGATCACCCGCGATGTACGCCCTGGAAGGTGCAAGCATCGGATTCCAAATCGGTGGCGAAGCGACCGACTTGATTCTGCTCGTCATGAATGACCGCGGAATGGATTCCATCCTAAGCAGCAAAGTTAAGTTGGGCGCAGATGCATCCGTTGCGGGTGGCCCCAAGGGACGTACGGCGACAGCAGCCACGGACGCCTGGATGCGAGCAGAGATTCTGAGCTACTCACGATCACAGGGTTTGTTCGCTGGAGTATCCCTGGAAGGCTCCACGATTCGCCCGGACGATGATGCGAGTGCGGATGTGTACGGGCACCCAGTAAAGGCGAAGAACATTGTGCGAGGAACAAGCGTACACGTGCCCAGTTCAGGCCGTGCCCTCGTCAATGTCTTGCAGAAGAGTGCACCGCGTAACGAATCCGAACAATCGGCGAGCCGGTAAAACGAACTACCCAGCTTGCCGGGAATCATACTTCTCGTTGAGCTGCCAATCTTCAGCAAAACGGTGCGGTGTAGAGTTCCGCCCTACCGTTTAAGCATGCCAAACTGCGAGGGTCGCTACACCTGACCAAATCTTCGCAGTTTGGCTCTTTCCTTTTTACCGGGGTGCCGCGCCAGAAAATCGAGTCGAAATTACTTGTGTCGGCGGTCGTGAGTGTGTTCAGAATGACCGTTGGCCTTGAGCCATGTCAGAAGAACGCGAATGCTGCCATGCGCCAAAGCAATGCTTGAATCGGCGGCACCGTAATAGAGATTGATGGTGTCGCCGTCGGCACCGATGGTGTAGCCGCAAGGAAACACGACATCCTGGACATCTCCCCGGCGTTCGTACTCAGCTTCGGGTGCAAACATCCAGGAATCTCCGCGTACCAGGCATTTTTCAGGCTCTTGAAGGTCGAAGAGCGCGAGACCAAGGCGGTAGATAGAACTTGAGGGTGTTCTGCGTACGCCGTGGTAAATCATCAGCCAACCCTCGGGGGTCTCTATGGGTGGCGGGGACATGCCAATCTTGTTTGCATCCCACCAGGCACCCCTGCGAGCTTCAAGCATAAGCTTGTGATTGCCCCAGTGACGAAGGTCGGGTGAGTATGAAATCCAAACGTGCGCGCCCAGCGGCGTCATGGGCCGATGGATCATCGCCCATAATCCACCAATCCTGCGAGGCAGCAGTGCGGCGTCTTTGTCGTCCGGTGGCATGACCACCCCGAGTCGTTCGTATGTCCGAAAATCTTCCGTGAGTGCAAGCGAAACGCCGGGCCCGCCTCGAGAATAAGAAGTGTAGGCTACAGCAAACTTCTTAAGTTCAGGCACAAAGGTGATGCGCGGGTCTTCGATACCCCATATCTCTTCAGGATGCTCGGGATGGGGCAAGAGAGTGGGTTCGCGATCAATTTGCCAGTTGTCCACACCGTTTACAGAACGCGCGGCGCACAAATGAGAAAGTCCGCGGCGATCTTCCACGCGACAGAGCACCAAAGTGGACCCATCGGACAACAATGTCGCACCGGCATTGAATACACTGTTCATAGAGTATGGCCAGTCCTTCCCGGTGAGGATGGGATTGGCGGTGTGCCGGTGAAACAGAGTTTCGTATTGTGTCATCATGGCTTTCATGGTGAATGAGTCCGCTCTTTTGGAATAAAAATAAAAATCTAAAGTTTGGCCTGGTGATGGAATTTTGCGCGATGGTTCAGAGTTTGTTTGCTGTCCCGTCGGCATCTTCCAGTTTGCGCATTTCGAGGAGCGCCATCAGAAATGACAAGGTTGATTCGGCGCCCTGGTTTTCGTTGGCTCGATCGGGGTGTAAGCCATCGCGACAACCGCCGGTAGTAGGGTCGTAAAGTGCGATCTGAAGATCGTTATCGCCCAGAAACCAGTTAAAGGCGGTCCAAGCGTCTTTGCGCCAACGGCCTTTTCCCGTTGCGCGATAGGCCTGCAAACATGCGGAGACCACGGCGCATGCTTCCACCGGTTGTTGGTCGAAGCGCGCCTTCTCTGTGGTCTTCGAATAGAACCCTTCTGAACCAATCGGCACGAAGTGACCTCTCACTTCACAACGTTGAATGCTGAGTAGCCAATCCAATGATTCGAGTCCAGCCGAAACCATTTCTTCATTTGCCCCGCGCATCCCCGCACGAATCAAGGCCTGAGGTAGCCGGGCGTTGGAATACGTGAGGCTGTTTTCAAACCAATTCCAGTCATCTGAGCGGTGTAACCGATATGCGTTGAGCAAGCGATTGGCGAGTATGTCCGAAGCACCCAATGCAGCGCGGTCGCCGGGGAACGAATCAAGATATTCCTGCAATCCCAATAAGGCAAATGCGCAGGCGCGTGGACTCTTGAAATCCGTGGCAGCAGGCACGGCCAGTTCAAACATTCGTCCTGCAGCCCCCCGCCATCCAGCGTCATGCGATCGGCCGAGAACTGTTCCGAGTCCCCACAGGGCACGGCCATGACTGTCTTCGGAACCTTCCGATTCCTGCCACTGATGTTCATAACTGAGTAGGTTCCGAAAGCGTTTGGTGACGGGATCAAGCGCAAGCCACAGGAATGCCAGATAGCGCGAAGCCAGATCGATTGCGCCAGCTCGTGGGCCGGCTCCAAATTCTTCCGCAAGTATCGCGACGATAAGCGCGCGTGCGTTGTCATCGGTGGAATAGCCTTCGGGATAATTTGGGATGACGAACACGGCATGCTCGACGATTCCAGTGTGGTCGGTCATGCGATACAGGTGATCAAGCTTCACCGCCGGAAGCCTGTCGAGATTCTTTTCGGTGTTCTGTGCGAGGAATGTAGCCCGGGGATTTCGCAGGCGCTCGTTGTAGATTCGCTCAAAACTTTGCATGTACTTCTGCGCCACCCGGCTCCAGACCATATCTCTTGCATACAGATAAGCACGTTTTCGCATAGCGTGCCGGGCGGTGCTGTTATCAAGCAACTGCAGAGTCTTGTCCGCGATGGCTTCAAAATCGTCGAACGGCACAAGAACGCCGCGTTCGTTGTCCAATAATTCGATGGCGTGAAGATAAGGCGTTGAAATAATGGCTTTCCCGGCGCTGAGTGCATTGGCGAGGGTTCCTGAAACAACCTGCCCCTTATGCTTGTAAGGCGTGATGTAGATGTCCGCCGCGCCGATCAGTTCGACCAATTCCTCGTGGCTCACGAACCGGTTGCGGAAAATCACGCTGTCTTCGACCCCGAGTTCCTTAGCGAGGTTTTGCAAATGTACGCGGTAATGGTCGCCTTCCCGGCGGAGAATGTGAGGATGCGTGACACCAGAGACCATGTAGACAACATTGGGGTGACGCGAAAGGATTTTAGGCAGTGCTTTAATGACATTCTCAATACCCTTATTGGGAGAAAGTAGCCCGAAGGTGAGCAATACGTCTTTGCCTTCCGTTCCGAAGCCATCTTTATAAAAACTGGGATCGGTGAACGGCAGATCGGGAATTCCGTGGGGGATCAGGTCGATCTTCTCAAGGGGAACGTGGAACACTTCCTGCAAAATATCTGAGGAGTTCTGGCTCATCACGATCAGGCGATCGGACAGTGCGGCAATTTCCGCCATCACCGAGCGCTGATCGGGATCTGGCTCGCGCAAGACGGTATGCAACGTCGTCACGAACGGCATCTGCAGGCGTCGCAGCATTTCCAGGATATGTGAACCGGCGGGGCCCCCAAAAATCCCATATTCGTGTTGCAGGCACACCAGATCGATATTGCTGAAATTCAAGAAGTCGGCGGCTTGCCGGTAGGAAGCCAAATTATCTTCGGAAAGTTCGAAGCGCACTCTGGCGGGATAGCTGTAGCCTTCTTCCGTGTCATTCACGGGGAGGGCCAGCAATTCGGTGGCTCCGTATTCCTCGTGAATGGCGTCACATAAGTCCGTTGTAAACGTGGCGATTCCACAGCGTCGGGGAAGGTAATTCCCCACGATCGCGATTCGATTGGGAAGTGCAGGGCGCGGCGGCGCAGGTGGCAATACAAGCGGTGTGCCTTCAAGGGCCAACGACTGTAATTCAATGTGAGTCACAATTTCTGTAAGCGGTAGAGTTTTCGGTAACGACATTGGATTCTCGATGAACTCATGACTCGCGAAAGAAACTTCGCCAGGATACCCAAGAACGAATCGCCTTGGAGGTGCTTGTACAGCCCGCAATTCCGGTGGAACCAGAATCGGGTGGTAGTTTTCAGAGCGGCCGGTATCGCGCTAATCGTGCAAGACTACGGTTAACAACGATTTGTTGACTTTAATTCTGCCGTTGTATTCGATGAAGCCCAGCTTTCTGAATTTGTTCATAAAGAAATTGACGCGCGACCGCGTGGTTCCTACCATTTCAGCCAAGGTCTCCTGGGAGACATTCGGCAGAATTCCGTCCGGCTGATCTTGTTTGCCATAGCGCGCCAGCAGTAGCAGGGTACGCGCCAGACGCTTTTCACTTGAGTTGAAGAGTTGATCGATCAGATCTTCTTCGACACGGATGTTGTGAGCGAGCATGTACGCGATGAAATGGTCTGATAATTCCTGCTCCGCGTGGAGAACGCGCAACATCTCCTTTTTCTGAATGACCAGCAAAGTGGTGGGTGTAACGGCGGTAGCCGTGCCCATGCGAATCGTCTGGCCCGCCATGCAACCTTCGCCAAAGAAGTCTGTGGGACCGAACATTGCGACAACCGCTTCTTTCCCAGATCCATTTACCACGGCTAACTTCACTCCGCCCTTCTGGATGTACATGACGCTTTCCGCAGAGTCGCCCTGATTGTAGATCGACTCGTCTCTGTGGAATTCAGCAATTTTTCTCGACACCCCAGCTGTGTCGAGAAAGACCTGGGGGTCAAATGGACCAGCCTTTCCACTTCCATTCTTCTTGAGTGTCTTTGGTTTCATAGCTGGAGTGAAACACCAACCCCCTCCTGGGTGTCATTAGTCCACGATTATGTTACCAAGCTAGGCTCCGCAGTACTGTGCAAAAGAGGACAGCAATGAGTGTTGACCACGAGAATGACCGATACTGGACAGAAGGCTGGACGGACCTGACGCGCCGTATCTCTCGATTCGTCGTCTACCCATTGATAGTGAGGACCCAAAATCTGGTTTCGACAACTGCGAGAATCAGGACTCTCCGATTGAAATATTCGAGTCAGGTAGGTTCTGCCCAAGTTCGCAGAACGTAAAGAATGGCTCCCCGGGCTAGATTCGAACTAGCAACCCTTCGGTTAACAACCTTGAAACTAAATTCATCGCAAATTGCCGGAGCCGAGACAAATCTAGGGGAATGGACAAGTTCTAACTAAACGGGACAATTCAGATTCACCTTCTCTTATTATCAGTTCTTGTTTGCAATTTGGCGCGATTAATCACAATTTGCATAACACTGTCATGACACCAACCTGTGTCCACCTAGAAACCCGGAGCGGCTGTAAGTGAAGTTAGGAGGGCGACGGAACTCCCGGTGTGGTAGAGATCCCCCGGGAGGAAAATACACGAGCGGCGAAATAATCCGTGATGAATTGGAGGACATCCTTACTTAGTTGACGTGCGTGCCCGCTGCTGAGCCAACCTTGCCCGACAGCTAGAGACCTCGATATAGTAGCTGGCTGTTGGCAGGCTGGGATCGGTCCCCCCTGCCTTACACTCGACATGAGGAGTTCGTTGTCACCGTGGCCAATGCGAACGCAGCCAAGTCGAAGGAATCAGAGAAAGGTAAATTGCGGATCGGCGATGATTGGAATGCTATCCGTATCATTGCACTCTCGCAAAGCAATCCACTCAAGGCCATCGCGGAGTTTGTCGAAAACAGCATCGATGCGCGTGCCAAGAACATTACTATCACGCGCGGCCGCGAGCAAGGCGAGCACTATCTAACGGTCAAGGACGACGGCGACGGCGTCCCTCGCGATCTGAGCGGGCTGCCTGACTTCAAGTACGTCGCAACTCATATATGCGACTCGATCAAGCGACGCTTGAAAGCAGACGGCGCCGGAGGCGGCTTACAAGGGGAATTCGGTATCGGTCTCTTGAGCTTCTGGATCGTGGGCGACACGCTAACGATGACTTCTTCCGGTGCCGATCAGCGGGTCTATCAGATGGTTATGAGCAAAGGGGATCCGCGCTACACCGTGAGACTTCGACGGGTGCTCTTTGCTGAGCGGGGGACTGAACTCAAGATCAGGCCCTTGCTCGAGGGCATCCGCGGATTAAGCGGCGAGAAGATCCAGTGGTATCTTGCCTCAGAGCTGCGCGACCGTATTCGTAATACGCAGGTTCGGGTAACGGTGATCGATAAACTTGCGCGCAAGCAGTACCAGGTTGAGCCGCGACAGTTCGAAGGCCGCTTACTCCACCAACTGCCGATGATTCGGTCGCCTTTCGGCGAGGCCTATGCAGAACTTTATCTCACCGAACCGGCCGAGGACTCCTGGGTCGCCTTGACGCGAGATGGCACGCGGGTGATCGCTAATATCGGAACGCTGCCTGGTTTGGAGCGCCCGCCGTGGAGTTCTCGTTACTTGCAGGGCCTGATCGACGTGCCCTACCTTAACCTCACACCCAGCACGCGTTCCGGGATCGTGCACGATGAACGCTATGGGGCCTTCGTGGAGGGTGTGGTACCTCTCGAAGCGCACCTTAATGGACTCATCGACGCGCAGCGCCGGGCCGAGCAAGAACAGGCAAACAGGGAATCCCTACGGGCTATCCAACGTGCGTTTCGCGAGGCCATGCTGGTCTTGCCGCGCGAGGAATACGACTGGTTTGACATCCAGTCACGCTCGTCGCAAGCAGTCGGGGCCGGAGTGCCACCGGTGCGAGGCGGAGCGGGCCCAAGTGCAGAGGACAATGGGGGCGTTCCGGAACCAAGTGTATGCGAATCTACCCAGCGCCAATTCTTCGACCATGCTGGGCCTTTGCACACCGTCGTGATTTCACCAGCAGCAAGCACCTTGTCAGTGAGCCAAAGCCGGCGCCTTCGCGCGCTGCCCCGGGATCGTTCGCGCCGGCGGGTTGAGCAGGACTTGACATTTGCCTGGGAGATCGCCGAAGGAGGTGGCACTCTATCGTCCACGTCCGATCAAGAAGTGAGCTTCGAGGCTCCCTCGTCACCAGTTCTCGTGCGTTTATCCCTCGCCGTTTCACAGCGCGACTTGCGCTCTAGTGCCGAGGCTCTTATCACCGTCACCGACAGCCTTGAAGCGGCCATCGGCCCAGCTGTCGTCAATGCACGCGGCTTGCCGGGCTACACGTTTGAACGTGCTGGCGGAGAACTGTGGCGTTCGCGATTCGATGCTGAGCGCAACCTGATCGTTGTGAATAGCGGTCATCGCGATTTTGTTTTCGCCACGCGCAGTCGTGCGCTCCAGCTGCGTTATCTTGTGCGCCTCTATGTCAAGGAGTTAGTGCTCAAGAACTTTGCGGGCCTACCGGTCGAACAAGTCGTGGAGCGCATGATTGAGCTCTCGCTGTATGTCGAAGAGAAATTGAAATCCATGTGAACGGTTGTGCCGGAGACGTAGCCTGGATGGAGTTTCCCCAACTAAGCACTGTATGACAAAGGACTTCATTGAAGACTAGGACGTGGCCCGGAAGTCGTGTCGTGGGCGTTTATGAGTTACTTGTGAGAGGTATGATACCCGGGCTAGCCCTTCGGTTGATAGCCGAAATGATCGAAAATCGAAACGCCCCATCTCGTGCCGCTCATAGGAATTGTGAGGCATTTTCCCTTTCTCTGGCCTCACCCAATCCTGCACTCGAACCGCGAAACCTCTTGCAGAAAACGCGAAAGCACTTCACGATACCGACGTGCTGGCCCCTGTCAAAGGATGGGGCTCCGTCCGTCCACTCACGACCCAAGTATCAGGTCTAGGCGCGCAGCTTCGGCGAACACTCGGAAGTCCCGGTCTCGCGTGATCAGAGGAACGCTTCCGTCGATGCAGCTTTGGGCAATCAGCGCATCGCCGAGGCGTGCCTTGCGACGCTTCGCCAGCACTTTCGCTCGCAACTCTCCTGCTCGTTGCCAATAGCCAGATCCGAGCTTGATCAAAGGCACTTCTGAGAGCGTTTCGGCGACGCCTGTAGGAAGCTTCGGGTCGCTTAACAGCTCGGTGAGCACAACCGGGACCATAACCACTTGCCGGTCTTCCAGTGCCTTATCGAGAAGCTGTGTATCTTCGCCTGTGACACCTTCTAAAAAAGCAACCCATGTGCTCGTATCGGCCGCGATCATCGGTCGGCTTTCAGTTCTGCTAACGTGCGCGTGAAGCGAACCTTGCCTCGAAGCTGGCGTAGGCGAGCGTAGGTGCGCGAGGCCGCCACTAGCTGCAGCCCGGTACGAACGGTCTGGGTGATGCCGGTTCCGCTGGCTCGTCGCGCTTTCTTGAGAAGTTCGAGCGGTACTTCCACGGTGATCTTACGCGCTGTCTCCATAGAATCTCATCATACCATACTCAAGACCAGCACTGAATATGGTATTTCCTAGTCTCTAGGCTGTGATGACCTTACGAAAGGACGCGCCTCCCCCGCGAGGCTGCCTCCGAATCCGGTCAAACCTACCAAGAAGATTTCTGCAATACTGTGCAAAAGTGAACAGCGCGCACGCATAGCATTCTCTAACAATGTCGCATTGGACGGCGAGAGAGAGCGATACTGAGCGGATATTTGGGCGGGCCGTACGGCATCCCCCTCTCGCCGTTCTGCCAATCTGAATCGGAACATTCCTGCGCCCGCTAAGTAGAGTTCATCGCCAGTTCGAGACATTAAGAGACTTCCGCGACAGCAAGAAGTCCACCAGTTTCTGGACTTCGACACGCCGACGCTTGGAGGTGAGTGGGCCAGTTTGCTAGAGGATTGAATCAACACCGCGTGAGCTATACTGAGCGAGATTTTTTCCAATTCAACGAAGGCAGCTCTGAGTTGGTAACGCGGCGCAGATATGCCAGTGCATGTGCTGCCGCGCGGTCTTTCCCCTGTTCGATATCGTCCACGACCTCGGAGGGAGCAATCCAGTTTTTTGCATTTACGTTGTAGACGGAAGCCTGCACTCCTTGTGCGCTGTGCTCCGAGAATAGCCTCAGGTGTTCAGCACCGACTTTGACTTCAGCCCAGACACCTTCATCTAACATCGAATAACTCCCCACAAGCGACACATCCCTAGCCAGTTTACCTTGAAATTCCAAGCATTGCCGTTGGCAGTAGCGTTTCGGCTAATCCGTAATACCTAATTTTCAACTTCGCGGCCGCGCTCCGATTCCTTTGTTCCATCAGTGTACTGAACAGGACAGAAAGTCCATCCGCCATCCTTGCTATTAGTTCTTGTTGGGAGTTCTTATGCTGCGAAGAAAAAATACCCGCGAACTCGGAATGCTTACCACGCAGAACCCTTCGGACCGTCACTACCTGGGCCAAATATCCATCGATAGTATCGAACCTGCGCTGCAATCTCTTACTAGCATTTGCCTCTACGCATCCTCCGCTCAGTGTCATGACTCTGCTCCCGCTCAAAATAGGGCCCACTTCAAAGACTATTCTGTGTCCCAGGAGTGGCATAGGCTCTACGTCGAAGCTTTCTTTGGAACCGATGAGCCCAAACGGAGAACGATCATTGCCGAGGCAGAACGGGCGATTGTTGACCGTTTCTTAGAGCTGTTAGTCTCGTCGGTTGAAACGGATGAAATTCTCGACCTGCAGAATGCTGCCTACGCTATAACGGAACTCAAGAAAGCTTGCGTATTCGTAGAACCGCCGCAACACTTGGTCGCCTGAAGTATTTCCACATGAACACCGATTCCCAGAGACTTACACGGATAGTGGGATGAGTTTCGAATGATCTAAGAAATCCTGAGGATCGCCCGACATGAGCCAGCGCCAGCTTTCCTCCTTCGTCAACAGAACGACGACGGCGTCCGCGGACTTCATGCATGAGATTCCAGTTTGCGGCCTGCCTGAATCACTTTGGAAAGACACGGAAAATGGTGTGCACAACAAGACAGACGCTCGTCTTCGATGGCGCTAATGTTTGTCCGCTGGGTAGGTCGACCGATTCTGTCCGGATAAGTCTGCGGATTCTTCTAGAAGTTCAGTCAATCCGAGGAGGGCTTAGTCGGCACTCCCACTTCTCAAGTCCAAATTTTGGAGGTAATACATGAAAGTGAAGATCGCGATGGCATCTCTTGCGTTGTTCCTGTTTGCCGGCACAGCCGGCCTGACGAAGGCGCAGGATACAACAAGCACCACCCATAATAAGACACGGACGCTCACGGGCTGCCTGCAAAAAGGCGACGACGCCAACGAGTACAGACTTACCACGGCGAAGGGCAGCACTTGGGAGCTCAAGAGCAACGGCCACAAGCTGGGTACTCATGTCGGCCATACGGTTACGATTACCGGCACGGTCTCGAATGCCGAAATGCACGGTATGAAGGAAGACGCGAAGGCCGAGGCGAAAGAGCACGGCATGGATCAAGATTCCACTGAACATGGTCACATGACAGTCACAAATCTAAAGATGGTCAGCGAAAGCTGCAAACAATAGCGCAGGCTGCGAATAGTCATTCCTGGAAATATTGGGTTTGGTGACTGGTGGCTGTCCCTTTGCTGGTTTGTCTGCCGTAATAAACGACTGCCTGAAAAGCAGGCATTCGCGAGCAGTGCCTCGCGATCAGTGTCCTACTCAAGAAGTCGCAACTCGCGCGCTGAAACACCGAAGGGCCTGATTGCGTTAACACGCTCGCAAACCGTTGCTGGTGGAAGCTAAATCCCACCGCAAAAATCCAAAGTGTTCATAACGGTACAGAAGTCGGCCTAGTCTTTGACTAACGTGATGTGTCTGCAATGTTCCCTCGCGTGCGAATAAGACTTAGCACAGTTTAGAGGGACGAGATGGCAGGTATTCTCGCGGGCAGAAAAAAGGAGACGAACAAATGCTAGGGATAATCGCGGCAGTACTGATCGTTCTTTGGTTGCTCGGATTTTTTGCATTTCATGTTACCACCTCGTTCATTCACGTCGCCCTAGTAGTGGGCGTGATCCTGCTTGTGCTGCATTTCATGAGACGGGGTACAGCAAGCGTTTAAAACGCTCACTAACTCCCTCGTAATCGACAGAGAAAGCTCTTCGTCCGGTGCTGCGAGAGCGTGGGCATTCGTGTTCTTCGATCATTTTAAAAAGGAGAAACGGAATGAACGGTAGTTCACTTAAATTACGAGTATTGTTTCTGACTTTAGGTTCGCTGGCAAGGCAGTCCCTAACTAATTGAAGAAGAAGGAGAATTTGGCTCCCCGGGCTAGATTCGAACTAGCAACCCTTCGGTTAACAGCCGAAGAATTCAAAATCTAAATGCCTTGTTTGGTGTCGCTTACCGGGAAAGACGCTGATTTTCAGTCCCTCAGTTGGGCTACTTGGGCTACCAAAGAACAAAATGATTGCTGCTTCAGTTCAAGGCCCGGTGAGAAGTTTGGGTTCGTTGACTTGCCCTCTGTGCGCAACCTAAGATGAGCGCGAATGCCAGAATCCGCATCTCTGATCGGCCAGACCATCTCGCACTACCGCATCCTCGAAAAACTCGGCGGTGGCGGAATGGGTGTCGTCTATAAAGCCGAGGACACCAAGCTCCACCGTTTTGTTGCGCTGAAGTTCCTTCCTGACGGGTTTGCGCCAGACTCGCAAACTCTGAGCCGCTTCGACCGTGAGGCGCAGGCTGCCTCTGCTCTAAACCATCCGAATATTTGCACAATTCATGAAATCGGTGAACACAACGGCCAGCCTTTCATCGCCATGGAGCTTCTCGAGGGCCAGACGCTAAAGCACATGATTGACGGTCAGTCGTTGACCTCGGAACAAGTTCTGGAATTTGGGATAGAAATAGCCGATGCACTTGAAGCTGCCCATGCTGAAGGCATCATCCATCGGGATATCAAGCCAGCAAATATTTTCGTAACCAAGCGCGGTCACGCCAAGATTCTGGATTTTGGACTAGCGAAAGTGGTTCCCGTCTGGCTCGAGTGGCGCGGCTTCACAGATGCCGACCGTCACACTGGAACAATTCTTAACCAGTCCCGGCGCGACAATGGGCACCATTGCTTACATGTCGCCGGAGCAAGCACGCGGCGAAGAGTTAGATGCACGGACGGACCTGTTCTCGTTTGGCGCGGTGCTCTACGAGATGGCAACTGGACGGATGGCATTCCCCGGCAGTACGGCAGCAATCGTACACGAAGCAATTCTGAATCGAGCACCTGCTCCCATGGTGCGAGTGAATCCTGACCTACCGCCGGAATTAGAGCGGATCGTCAACAAGGCGTTGGAGAAGGACCGCAAGCTCCGTTACCAAAGTACCGCCGACATTCGTACCGATTTGCAGCGATTGAAACGCGACTCAAGTTCAAATCGCGCACCGGTTGAAGAGCCACAAGGGAGGGACCCAAGTTGGAGATCAGGGCGTCATTTGACTCTGGGTATCTCCGTTCTGTTATTGGTTGCGTGCGTTACAGGAGCGGGGTTGTTCTTTTACAATCATCGGCATGCTGCTCCATCACCAGTGCAACACGGCCTAACGCGGATTACCTTTGACGACGGCTTGCAGAGTGAGCCGACATGGTCACCCGACGGCCGCTTCATTGCATATAGCTCCGACCGCGGGGGAAAGTCTGATATTTGGGTCCAACAGGTAAGTGGCGGCGATCCGGTACAAATCACCAAGGGACCAGGGCAAAACTGGCAGCCGGACTGGTCACCCGATGGGAAGAACCTTGTGTATCGTTCCGAAGATGGAGATGGCGGCTTGTTCGTTGTGCCTGCTTTTGGCGGTGATGGAAGGGAAAGACGGATCGCATCGTTCGGATATCATCCTCGTTGGTCTCCAGATAGCTCGCAAGTCTTGTTTCAAACCCAGTTTTTGCCACTAGGCTTTTCTGGCAAGTTCTATGTGGTCCGTCTTGACGGCACGCCTCCTCGCGAAGTCCTGGCCGACTTCATTGCAGAGTACAAGCTGGATCCGATTTCAGCGGCTGTGGCATCCGGACGGTAAGAGGATTTCTATATCGATCTTCATTTCCAATCCAGGCTCCATCATGTTTTGGACGGTACCAACAGCAGGTGGGACCGCAATCAAGACCGAGATCGATCCTACAATCGAAAAACAGGTGGAAGTATCAACTGGACCGAAATTCCCTTTCGCAGCCGCACCTACAGAAGGTACAGCCGAGGATTTCCAACTACCATGGGTGTCTTTCTCCTGGTCACCGTCTGGCAACGCGATATATTTCGAAAGGCTCTTTAGAGGGACCATAAACATTTGGAAGATGACCATCGATCCGCGATCACTACAGGCGACTGCGCTTGACCGCCTATCTACCGGTCCAGGACCAGATGTCGGAGTTGCAATTTCGCACGATGGCAAGAGACTGGCCTTTACGGCGAAGTCGCAGCATAGGCGGACCCGGCTTTTTCCGTTCGATGCTTCGACGCGCCGTCTCAGTGGCGAAGGTCAACCAATAACTGCAGCTGGAAGGGCGGCCGCCTACCCGGTGCTGTCGAGAGATGGCAATCGGCTTGCGTTCTCTACCCCGCTCGACAACGGCCGATGGGAACTTTGGCAGAAATCATTGGTAGACGGGCGAGAAGGTCCTGTTATCACCGATGATTATTCTCGTACACCCGGGCGGTGGTCGTTCGATGGGACGCAACTTGCCTACAATCGCTCAAACACCAACGAAAACAAAAGCCAGCTGATGGTTTGGTCACGCCAAAGTCGCAGTGAACAGCCGCTCACAAGTACCTCCTCAGACAGCGGAGCTCTTAACGATTGGTCCCCGGACGGCAAGTGGCTTCTCGTGTCGAAAGCTGGTGGCGACACTCGTCAGGAAATCTGGATGCTGCCCCTTGCTTCCGCACCCCACGCGGAAACGGCGGGGCGAAAGATTGCTTCCGATCCCAAATACGATTTGTGGCAGGCACATTTCTCCCCGAATGGTCGGTGGATCGCGTTTGAGGCCGTCGCCAACTTGCCGACTTCGTTGGAATCATCTATCTACGTGGTGCCAGTGGAAGGTGGTACATGGACCCGCATAACGAAAGGAAAACCCTGGGACGATAAGCCTCGTTGGTCTCTAGATGGGAAGACGATTTACTATATTTCGGGCGTTGGTGGATTTTTCAATTTATGGGGAATCCACTTTGATCCATCCACGGGCCAACCTGTCGGGGAACCTTTCCAACTTTCGGCGTTTAAAGGGCCATCCCTCATGATTCCTCAAAGAATAAATCTAGTCGAGCTTTCGCTCAGCCAGGACAAGCTGGTTCTGACCACGGAGGAAGTTTCGGGCAGCATCTGGGTGCTAGACAATGTGGATCAGTAGGCGGGCCGTGTAGGAGGAAAAGCAGGTATGAGGAACTAGATCTGCGCTAAGTAACTTCCTGACACAGAGGCTGTAAACGTTCGCTTCGGCCTCAGGATTACAGCTTCGGAGTCCGATCATGATTTCGATCGCGATCTTTAGGTTGCCGGTAAATCCTTCAGGACTCCGCTCGCGCTTCTAAGCATACAAGCAAAGGAGCATCATGACGAACCGAATCTTCCCCCGGCGGATGTGCGGTTGACTGGAATACTCCCCCGATCTCGACAGCATCTCAAAACGAAGATGCCGGAACGCGAGTTCCGGCTACTTCGTTCTGGTTAGCCACCCATAGGCTACTTGAGGGCAATCACGACCTTTTCGCCGGCGTCTGGTCGGCCATTGGCGATCGCAAGTTCCTTCTCCAGTTTTGGAGCTGGAACAGTCATTCCTGCTCGGCCCGCTGCTCCCCAGATCTCGGTCAGGAAGTATCGGTTGTCGAGATGGTAGAAGACCAGTCTGGGGCTGCCTTTGCCCGGATGTTCTTGACGAACCAGCGACAGCGCAGCCACACCGGTTTTGCAGTTTCGGATTATGATCTTGCTCCAGTATTCCTGGGTGATTTCATAGCAGCCGGCCGGCAATTGTGCCTCTCCTACTTTGAAGGCGAACGGCACATCGGCCTTCGCCACAGACTGCGCGCTGGCGCCGGTGGAGTTGAGCAACAGGGACAGCACCACTAGCGACCAGACCCCGATAAGGTTGCGTTTCATAAAATTCTCCTTGGGGCTCCTTTCGGTGGAACCCAAACTGAAGTTGTCTCTCAAACTCCTCAGCGCCTTTGCTGGAAGCTTGCTGTGACGCGATGAGGTAATGCATGCTCTCGGCCAGAACCGAATGTGAGTTCCTCCCCGAACTACTCGGCTGGTTTTGCAACAACATAGGCGCTGGCCGTCCTTGCGGGCATTCTCAGCAAACGGTCAAGCGGTAGTTGATCGGCTACTCGATGGGAGCCGATTGGTTCTGCAGCAGTTGGGGTTGATTGGATGACGCTTCTCCGGCGCTTTCGGATACACTGAACAACCGGAGGCGGACTTGATTAACCCGAGGTTGCTGGCAATTTCCGGATTCCCGAAACGAAGGGTCTGGGCCATAAAGGATGGCCCTTTGTTTCTAGGAAGGGATTCCTCCAACCAGGTGGAGGTGGAAGATCCCGCCGTTTCGCGCAAGCATTGCTCGATCACGGAACTCTCGAGCGGTGTTTTCGAAATCGGCGATCTCGACAGTCACAATGGGACCTTCGTCAACGGAATCAAAGTGAGCCGCAAGACCATGCAACATGGCGATCGGATTCGTATCGGGAGCCGCGAGTTTGAGTTTCGAACCGGCCCTGATGATGAGGCCGCTCCGCTGTCTTCGCGCCAAGGCACCCAACAATCGGGCGCCGAGCTTCTAACGATGTCCCTGGATCGCTCCGGCCTGCCGACAGATACCTCGAGGGTCGGCCGAATGGCCCGCGATCTTGGAGCATTTTTCAAGATCGCGAACGTCATCAATTCCACCCGCGACGTCGCAGCCTTGCAACGCGAGTTGCTGGCACTGATATGCGAAGTGATTCCCGCCGCGCAGGCTGCAATCGTGCTTCGAGGCAACGCGGAATGAGGAGGCGTGCCCGCCCTCTACCTGGAATCGAAAGGGCCTGGCGCAGCAGGAGATGCTCATCCAGGAGCAGTTGGTTCAGCAGGCGACCTGGGAGCGATGCGCGGTCTTCACCGCGGCTCCAATCGACACCCCTTTCGCGGAGCATGTGTTGTGCGTGCCCCTCGTGGCGGTTGATAGAATCCTCGGTGTGATTTATCTGAGTTCACCTTCCTCTTCACCCGCCTTCGGCGAGGAACACGCCTACTTCCTTAGCTCGGTTTCCCGCATCGCCGCGGTCACGCTGGAGAACTTGTCGAATCTCGATTCTCTGCGGGCCGAAAATCTGCGCCTCCGTAAGGACGTAGAAACTGCGAGTACCCTCGTCGGTGAGAGCAGGCAGATGGCGCGGGTCAGCGAGTTCATCTCGCGAGTCGCTAAAGGCGATTCGACAGTACTCATTCGCGGCGAGAGCGGAACCGGAAAGGAGCTCGTGGCTCGCGCGATTCACGCCAGCAGCTTGCGGCCTGGCAAGCCATTCGTCGCCATTAACTGCGCTGCCATACCGGAAGCCTTGCTGGAGAGCGAACTGTTCGGCCACGAAAAGGGTGCTTTCACGGGCGCGATTGGGACCAAAAAGGGCAAACTCGATTTCGCCGAAGATGGGACACTTTTCCTAGACGAAATCGGGGAGATGCCTCCTCTGATGCAAGCAAAGCTCTTGCGGGTCTTGCAGCAACGTGAATTCGAAAGGCTCGGAGGAAACCGCTTGCTGCCGTTCAACGCGCGCGTCGTGGCCGCGACGAACAAAGACTTGGAGCAGGCGATCAAGACAGGTGAGTTCCGGCAGGACTTGTATTACCGACTGAATGTGGTTTCCGTAGCCCTGCCCCCGCTGCGTGAGCATCGCGAAGACATTCCATTGCTGGCCCTGCATTTTGCCAACAAGTATGCCGCTAAATGCAAGCGTGGGTTCAAAGGCATGACGGCGGAAGCACGCTCTTTGCTGATGCAATACAGTTGGCCGGGCAACGTTCGCGAATTGGAGAACGCCATCGAACATGCGATCGTGATGGGACCCACCGACGAAATTCTCGCCGAAGACCTGCCCACCGCGTTACTGGAGGAACAATCGTTGGAGTTGACCGCGGCGCGATACCACAACACCCTCACCCAGACGAAAAAACAACTCGTTCTTGCGGCGCTGGAGGAAACCAACGGCAGCCCCGTCGAGGCAGCCCGCCTCTTGGGCATTCACCCCAAGTACTTGCACCGGCTAATCCGGAATCTAAATTTGAAATCCGACATTAAGCGATTGGAGTAAGCTAAGTAATCACTGCCAATTATGCCGCTCGCTCTAGGCACCAAACTTGGCCCTTACGAAGTTCAGTCACCGCTAGGTGCTGGAGGAATGGGCGAGGTGTATCGCGCGCAGGATACGCGCTTGAATCGCAGCGTCGCAATCAAAATCCTCCCACAGCAACTCTCGAATGATCCCGTTCGCAAGCAGCGATTCGACCGCGAAGCCAAGACCATTTCCAGCCTGAATCATCCACACATTTGCGTTTTATTCGACGTTGGTCATCACGATGACATCGACTACTTGGTGATGGAATACCTCGAGGGTGAGACGCTGGCGAAGCGTTTGGAGAATGGGCCACTGCCGCTCGACCAAGTCGTGAAATTCGGCGCACAGATTGCTGACGCGCTAGACACAGCCCATCGCTACGGCGTGGTCCACCGCGACCTGAAGCCGGGCAACATCATGCTCACACCCACAGGGGCAAAGCTCCTCGACTTCGGCCTCGCCAAGCCTGCTGTGCCGCGGGCCACCGCCGTAACGCTCACTTACGCAACGCAGAACTCGCCTCTAACCGAACAAGGCACCATCGTTGGAACTTTTCAATACATGTCTCCAGAACAAGTAGAGGGAAAAGAATTGGATGGACGCAGCGATCTGTTTTCGCTCGGCGCTGTGCTCTACGAGATGCTCACCGGGAAGCGCGCGTTCCAGGGAAAGAGCCAGCACAGCGTCGCCTCCGCCATCCTCGAAAAAGAGCCCGCTCCCATCGCCACGATTAAGCCGCTGACTCCTCGCAGTCTCGATCATATCGTTCGCCGCTGCCTCGCCAAAGATCCCGACGACCGCTGGCAATCCGCCCGCGATCTGGCCCTCGAACTCAAAGCCGTCTCCTCGCTCGCCCCCTCTTCCTCTCAATCCGGCGTCGCGGTTCCTATCTCGCGCCGCAAAAATTCTCGCGAACTCGCAGCCTGGTCTGTCGCCGCTCTCGCGCTTCTCGCTGCCACATTTCTCCTCTTGCGCTCCAGTTCAAAATTGACCCCTGCCGACGAATTCATCAACGCTTCTATCCTCCCGCCAGAGCAAATGGAACTCGTTCCAGAAGCGCCAGTGGCCATCTCACCGGACGGTAAATTTGTGGTTTTCTCGGCAGCAAAACCAGGATGGGCCGGTCAGATGTGGCTTCGTCGTCTAGACTCTTCGGCGGCGAAACCACTTGCCGGTACGGACGGAGCAAGGAATCCGTTCTGGTCGCCTGACAGCCGATGGATTGCATTTACTTCGGGCGGCAAATTAAAAAAGATCTCCATTGACGGCGGGGCGCCTCTCGAGATCTGTGACGGCGGAAGTAACCGCGGTGGCACTTGGTCACCCGAAGGAACGATTCTGTTTGTTCCCGGTTTCGCGTCCCCCGTTTACTCTGTTTCCTCGAACGGGGGAACGCCCCAGCCAATAACCCAGATCGACAAATCCCGACAGGAAATCACTCATCGCTGGCCGCAATTCCTCCCGGACGGCAAGCACTTTCTCTTCTTCGCACGCGGCCCGGAAAACTCGATTTACGTCGGGTCTCTCGGCTCCACCGAGCGCAAGCTGATCTTGAAGAACTCCACTAATGCCGCTTACTCCCCGCCCGGTTTCCTACTCTTTCAGCGAAGTGGCAATTTAATGGCTCAGCCGTTCGACGCCCAGCGACTTGAGCTTTCTGGCACTCCGGTGTCCATCGCACAGGATGTGGGCACCAACAACCTCTGGCAGCGAGCCCTCTTTTCCACCTCGAATAACGGCCGCTTGGCGTTTCAATCGAGAATCGATCGGCTGTTGCAGCCCGTCTGGACGGACCGCTCCGGCAAGATTCTCGAGTCGCTCTCCGAGCCGTCCGCGATCACTTCTCCGTTGGCAATTCGACAAAGCAGCGGGGGTCATGTTTCACACGATGGCCAAAAAATCGTATTTGTCATTGAGGACTCCCATGATGAGACCACCAACATTTGGTCCTACGACATTCGTAGTCACTCGAAAACCCGTCTGACCTTTGAGTCCGCAATCGGCGATTTCCCTGTATGGTCGCCAGACGACGCTCGAATCGACTTTGCCTCGAACCGCCTTGGACTTATTCAAGTTTTCAGTATTCCCTCTTCCGGCATGGGGCAAGTCGAGCGCCTATTCGCCTCCGACGAGGCTGACTTTCCCACTTCGTGGTCGCCCGATGGACGTTACCTGGTTTTCAACCGAGAGCCAGGTGGCGACCAATTGAAGGGAACAATCTGGATCTACGAGAATTTCGGAGAGAAAAAACTTTATCCATTGCTTACCGCAAGCCACCCTCCGGAACGGGGGGCGATTTTCTCGCCAGATGGTAATTGGCTGGCCTTCGAATCCAATGAATCCGGTAGGACCGAGATTTACCTCACCCCATTTCCTCGTGCCAACGTCAAGATTCAGGTTTCGAGCGGGGTTAGTTTCAGTCCGAAATGGTCAAGCGATGGAAAGGAACTTTTCTACATGAGAGAAGACGGCACCATCACAGTCGCTTCCCTCGAACATGGCAAAAATGGATTGCAGATCGCCCGCACCACCCCGCTCTTCAAGGTGCAACAACCTGATTTCGACATTTCGCCCGATGGCCAACGCATTCTTATTTATCAGGTCGCCGAAAATCCCAGACCATCGTCCATCAGCCTCATCACCAACTGGCCTTCCTTGCTTTCCAAGAAGTAATCTGCAATCTCTCCAATTCCCGATGCCTGGAGCAGGCCGTAAGTGAACAAAATTCTGAGATTAATCTCTCGTTGGTTTCAGCTTCCCCTGATCAGTCGCTTATCGGACGAGTTCATACTGGTCCTGGCGGCCCACGACGGACTTCGATTCGGCTCATCGATCCTTCGGCGCAGATGTTAACGCCTTTATTTCCTCAGGGGTCAGGTCAAAAGCGGCCAACGGGGATCATGTCAAAACCGGCCAACGGATGTGGCCCGGGACTTGGTTCTTTTACCCCATCTTCTCTTGATCCGGCAAGTCTGTTTTCGTTCTCCAGCTCCGTGGTCCGCATTTCAGGATGTGACCGTGGTGTAGCAGGCGGTCGAGCATGGCGGTAACCGCCGCGCTGTCTCCGAGTAGTTTGCCCCAGTCTTCCACAGGGCGGTTCGAGGTGACCATGGTGCTGGCGCGCTCGTGACGGCGCATCACGATTTCCAGCAGTTCTTCTGCCGCGGTGGGCGCTAGCTTGCGCATGCCCAGATCATCGATGATCAGCAACGGCACGGTGGCCAGGAGTTCCATATGCTCCTTGCGAGTTCCGTCGATGGTGGCTTCCGTGATTTCCTCAAGCAGCTTGTGGGCCTCGCGGTAGAGCACTCGATAGCCCTGTCCGATCACCGCTTGTCCGATGGCCTGGGCCAAGTGGCTCTTGCCTGTGCCGGGTGGGCCTAGGAAAAGTGAGTCTTCGCGGCGAGCGATGAACGCCGCTGTCGCCAGATCGAAGACCAGACTTCGATTCATCTTTTTGTTGAAGTTGAAATCGAAGTTGTCGAGAGTTTTCTGCGGATCGCGAAACTGTGCTTGTTTTCTTCGTCGCTCCAGCAGCCGGTCGGTTCGGCGCGTGAGTTCGTCCGACACCAGGCAGGAGAGGAAGTCGATGGGTGCCATCGGTTCCGCCTGGGCCTGGTGCAGACGCGTCTCAAGCACGGCAGCGATGCCGCCGAGGCGCAGTTGTCTTAACGCACGATTGAGTTCGATTAAATTCATTCTGCTTGCTCCTTGAGTTTGAGATTGATGAAGTCGCGATACTCGGTGAGTTCACGGATCAGCGGATCGACTTGCCGGAGAGTCAGTTGTGGGCGGCGCTCGAGATAACGGCGCACGAAGCGATACTCCGGCACACCGATCTCGATAGCCGCGGCACAAGCATCTTCAAGCGCCGCCGTGCCGTATTTCTTGG
This sequence comes from Candidatus Acidiferrales bacterium, assembly GCA_963748365.1. Taxonomy (GTDB): domain Bacteria; phylum Acidobacteriota; class Terriglobia; order Acidiferrales; family UBA7541; genus Acidiferrum. The sequence continues at coordinate 7,997 of CAVVJG010000032.1, read as the reverse complement.
CCAAGGAGAGGATCCCCAGGATGCGGCGAATGCCCGCCTCGCCTTGTCGCTGATAGATGGTCACAGAGAGTACGCCGATCTGGGTTCCGGCGCGGCCCGCTCGATGCAGTAGCTGAGCGGTACTGAACGGCATTTTCTTTGGATAGTCCTCGCTCTTGATGCGATACCAGCCGCGTTTCTGGCGAATGTGCTCGCGGAGAAGTTGATTCGTACCGGGATGCAGGATGCGCACGTGCAGCGCATCCCATTGCACTTTGACGCTTCGTCCGATCCATCCCGGTGGTAATCCGTAATAAGCAGCTTCGACTTCTACACAGCCGTCCAGATGAACGACGCGTTCTCCATACTGGTAGTAGCGGAAGGGTTCGAGCGGCAGAGGGAGCAACGATGGTTTTTCCTCGGCGAACATGGCTGCCACTTGCCGTTTCGTGGTGCCATGAATGCGCGTATCGGCCCAACGTTCTTCCCAACGATCCAGATAAGCCTGCGCTTCTTCCAGACTCTCGAAGCGCAGACCTTTGAGCGGAGTTTTCTGCGCGTGTCCGACACCCGCTTCTACTTTTCCTTTGCGATCGGGATCTTTAATCCGGCACGGCATAGCCACGACGCCGTAGTGTGCGAGCACATCTCGAAACAACGGATTGAGAGTGGGATCGTAAATGTCCGCAACGATGACTCCTTCGCGCAGATTATCGAGAACTACCAGACGCGGACACCCACCGAGTCGACGAAACGCTTTCTCATGCAGTTCGGCCCAGACACGGGAACTCGAACGGAACAACAGCAAGCGTACCGACTTGCGGCTATAGCCAAGAGTCAGCACGAACAGTCGGGTTCGTCGGTATTTTCCGCTTTGTGGATCACGCACCATCGGACCCGATCCGTAATCGACCTGGGCTTCTTCACCAGCCGCGGTCTGGATAATCCCCACGGCTTCTGGCAGCGTTGTTCCATGGAGCTTGCGAACAAAGCGCTTCACCGTCTGATAGCTGCCAGAAAATCCGTGATCGGAAACCAGGTCCTGCCAGATGGCTTTGCCATTGCGTCCACGACGGAGCCCCTGATCGATCAGTTCGCGGTACGGCTCGCAGGCGCTGGTAGCTTGATCCTGGTTTCCCGTGGAAGGTGAAATCGGCAGGCTAAAGTCGGGGGTCACCTCATTGGCCGGTTTTGAATCCGCCGGGTCGGGGGTCACCTCATTGGCCGGTTTTGCCGGCGCTCGTCGTCCCCAGGCACCCGGCGGTCGTACCGCGATCCCGGCCGCCTTGAGATAAGCGCCTGCTGTTTCTCGACGCACACCGGTGGCTTGCTCGATGCGCCGCAAGGCCCATCCGAGCTTTCCCAGTGCGATAACTTGTTGTTTCTTCTCTTCGCTCAAGACATTGCTCATGCTGACAGAGGCTATAGGCCCTCTCGTCAGTGTCAATGTCCCGGGTTTTATCGTTGGCCGGTTTTCAGGTGACCCTCATTGGCCGGTTTTGGGTGATCCCTGAGGGTTCAGAACGAAGGCAGCGTACCTCGACAACCCTGCGAACTTTCTCTCGCAATTGGCTCGAAGGCTATCAAATCCTACCCCAAATGGCGTTTGTATTCACAAAATATCCCTTTCAAGAGCGGCACCACAAAGGCACCACAATCTGTTCACAGTGGTGCCGCTCAAAATATATGAAATGTGAGCAGTTAACCCAGAAAAACGTCACGAAGTGGCCCCAACCCTTTATGTTCCAATACCATTGTCTTTCGCCGACCATCCGCTTGCATTGCATGCACGCTGCCGGCGCGTGTCAACGACTCTGAGACAGGTGCTCACATAATTTAGTGAGTTTTTCATTGGGCGATTAGGGTCACCAGTTTTCACCAGAGATTTCGCCCCAGGATCGCCTAGCAACGACGATCGGCAACTCGGTCGACCCACAGCATCCCCACTTTTGTTGCTCCTCAGGTGCAGCAGGCAGCGATGCCGGAGTGGAAATCGGCTTGTTAATCCAGACCTCGCTGGGAAGTGCCGGTGGTTTGGGAGCGCTTCGTACGAAGCGGTCCGGGTGACGTTGGTAAGCAACATCGAGCACATTCTGGCGTTGCCGCAAGACGTTCTCCGCTTGGCCATAGTGAACCGTGGCTGGCGTCAACAAGCCGATGCCGGAATGACGGTGCTCGTCGTTGTACCACCGAAAAAAACTCTGACAGAAAGCACGACTGTCCTGGATGCAGCCAAAGCGGTCCGGGAACTCCGGCCGATACTTTAGGGTTCGGAATTGGCTCTCGGAAAAGGGATTGTCGTCCGAGACGTGCGGCCGACTATGCGTTTTCGTGACATACAGATCGGCGAGTAAAAGAGCTACCGGTTTGGACCTCATCGAGGTGCCACGATCGGCATGCAGGGTGAGTTGACCGGGCTGGATGTGTTGTTTCTTGCAGCTCTCCTCGATCAGCCGCTTGGCCAACTCCGCGCTTTCGCGATAAGCGACCATCCAACCGGTGACGTAACGGCTGAACACATCGAGGAGGACGTACAAGTAGAAGTACGTCCATTTCGCGGGACCCAGTACCTTGGTTATATCCCAGCTCCAAAGTTGATTCGGAGCCGTGGCCATGAGTTCGGGCTTCTGGTAGGGCGGATGCGTCAACTGATCGCGACGCTCGCGCACCTCGCCTGGCTCGTCGAGCAAACGATACATGGTGCGAATCGAGCAGTGATACTCGCCTTCATCGAGCAGCGTCGCATAAACAGCGGCTGGAGAACGATCCTGAAACGTTGTTCGTGTAGCCGAACCACTATGAATATCTACACCCAGGCCGTTCCGAGTGCTCTTCGGGAAGCGAACAGCAAAGTCGTTCGTTTGGTGATTCCAGCGCAAGTAGCTTGAGGAAGGCGAAGAGGGCGCTGCTAATGCGCCCTCAAGCGCCCTCGAGTTTTTCCAACTTCATGTAAATAATGTGGATATTGGTAGTGGCGGTGGGGATCGAAATTGCATCCCTACATTCTAAGACTCATCGATAGAAGGCGTTACCGACCGCTCCGATTCTCAATCGTTGTCAAATGTTGTTAAATCGTTCTCTACAATAGTTTGATCATTTCGCCTGGCGGAGCTGGCATGAGAATTGCCCGCCTGACGCATTCGCAACTGTGCCTTTACCCTAGCCCGATTCCAGAAGTTATCTATAACCAAGCCAAACGAGTCACCGGATACACGTGCAATGTCCCGCCATTATTCGGCAGGTTTACTTCTCCCTGATTGGTCATATGCTAGTGAAATGCAAAAGCGGCTCTAGATACGGGCCAGTTTCAAACTTGGTTATTAAGTTTGCGTGTAGAAATGCCTTAGGACTGCGTTAGCGTTTACGAATTGCCGACTGAATGAGGAATGCTGATCGCGTCATTCCGGCGTTTTCAGCTAATCTATCTATCTTCTTTATCTGACTCTCTCGCACCGAGATGTTTATTCGAATAGTTTCATCGACGTCGTGTGTGGTGACCAAGAACACCACCGCCGCATCTTTCCGAGCTGGGTCCTTCTTGACGTCATCCAATGTCGAGGGCTCGGGAATTGCTTCACCGTCCTCCAACATACCCTGGATGTGAAACGACAGGGCCTCCCCAGCTTTCCGGCTGGCTTCCTCCAAACTACGACCCGCAGTGACGCACCCGGGGAAGTCTGGGAAGCTAACGCCATAATCCGATTTAGCTTCTTTATGTAGATACGCGATGTAGTTCATGCTCACCTCAGCCTTATGCCCGCTTGTTTCTCAATACTTCTCAGTGTGCCGATAGGTATGTCTCGAACCGGATGCGGCACGGTAACCCGACCGGGTTTCGTCGAATTTGGATGTGGCTGCCACGTTGGGCAACCTCATACCAGCCGTCCTGCCTCAGACGCTGGATAACCTCTCGGCTGGACATATCCTATGATACACACTTTATACACACTGGTCAATAAGAACTTCTCGTTCGAGAATCTCCTCTTTCAACTTGTGTGATCGTATTCGCAAGTCTTCTGGAACTCCGCCACCCAATTCGCCACCGAGCATTTTCTTTTCCAAATCATTTAGCGCCGTGCCATGCTTGTCTGCCTCTTGAGAAAGCAGTTCGACCATGTGTTCTGCTGCTGCTGCTGCTGCTGCTGCTGCTGCTTGGCGAGCAAAAGGGCTTTTGCGAATCCATTTCATCGTCTGGAACCGGATGAGCTAGCACTGAAATTGAAGCATACCAAACTCACTCTGGTCCCGGTAACGAGCTTGCCGGAAACATGGGCACTAGCCGCTTCATCGATGGTCAGTGCAGTCTATTTGGACCGCATCCACGACGTAATTGACCGAAAGTTCGCGCCAGTATGTTTTGCGGTATTTGTAGTATCCGATATGTGCGATTTCCATTCGCAGAAGGGATTTGGTATGAAACGGATGTTTGTCTTCGCGCTTGCACTTTTCTACTTTGTCACTCTACGACCCACGGGTGACAACGATGATATCGGCTGGTCGTCACCTGTGAACGGTCTGCAGACTCGCTTGAGTTTTAGCCGTCAGCAATCTTTCAACGGGACTCCCTTAATAGCAACTTATCTTGAACTGCGAAATGTGGCGGATGTCGCCAACGTGATGGAGATTCCGTTTAAACCTGAATTAATCCAATTCGAGGTTGTCGACGAACAAGACAAAGTCGTAGCACCGACAAACACGGGTCCCTACGATGAACTTACCGTCGAAGTCGGGACGCTGCGACTGCCTCATGACAGTTACTTGCGTTTCAATGTTTCCCATCATGGTGCTGGTATCTCCAAAAACCAAGGTGCTCTACTGGACCTCGGAGTTTTAAGCTGTTGGGTGTTCAGTTCAGGAGATAAACACTCCTATTACTTACGCGGAAGATTTTCCTCTGCGCCGGGTAAAGAGAAAACATGGACGGGAATGATTGAGATGCCGAAGGTTAAGGTCCCAACGGTGGAATAAATGTCAAAGTCCAAACGCGGTTACCGGCTCATAGTACCCACATGGACTAACCGGGCACATGGACTCGAACCACTCTTTACCGTTGCACAAAAACGGCTCCATCGGTGTCTAATACTGTATGCGGAGCATTCGCTTTCGTGTATTACTACCCATAATTTTCGGCCTTCTCGCCCTCGCGCTTTTCGCATGGGATTACGAAAACGAACGCGTGGTTGCTTCCATGGGGATGGGGTGGGATACAGGTCAACCAGTCTGGCCATATCGAGCTGTACCGTTATTTTCGTTCGCAGTTAACGGACCCGCTTACATAATCTCGTGGCCTGTCCTCAAACTTCTCGATGTTCACAACAATTCACTCCAATACGCGATTTGGTTTCCCGCTATAATCTTAATGTGGTGGTGGACCGGAACGTGTATTGATTTCGGCCTCCTCACCCGTCGCAGCTACAACCACCGAAAACCGATTGCGGGGATATTGCTAGCAGGTGGAATTGTCCTGCTCATTCTAGCGGCGCATGTCGGCTTTGATGAATATCGTTTGTTCCAGCAATATTGGCCGGGCCACTCGCCCATCTATGGGATTCTTTTGTTACGGGCCATTGGTCCAATCCTCTGGTGTATTTTTCTGGCCCGTGCCTTTGTTCATTCCGCAATCCGCCTCATCCGATTTGAGCCGCCTCCAATAGTTCCCAATCCAATCGGTTACCGAACATATTTCTTGTGTGCCGCTATCCTCTGTCTTAACGCGGCGGGGATTTCGTATCTTGACCGCGCTATCAATCCTCCGCCCGACCCAAACTATTGTGAAACGGACCGGCTGCGCCGATTAGGTTGCGTCCACGGTACCGTAACGGATGCAAACGAAAAACCAGTCATCCACGTTGAAGTGAATCTAATTTCCACGTTCAAGACTGGGGATGCCCGACGGTTTGGAACTAAGAGCGAGTGGACAGACAAGCAGGGACGATACAATTTCAATGGCATTGATTCTGGCAAATATATTCTGGCTGTAAATCCGTTCGAGTCATCACCGGGACCTGCCAAAGAATGCCCCTTTGAAACACGCTATTACCGCGAGGCGGATAATGAGTCGGGTGCCGAGCGTGTGAGAGTGATTCAGTCCTCAGCGACCAATCTGCTTCCTGTAAGGTTGCGCAATGCAAAGTTCACGACAATTGAGGTCAGCGTCGAATGGGAAGACCGCTCACGTCCAAAACGTAGCGACATTTTCGTCCAGAACACACGTTACTGGGGGCTGCTTGGCGGTTTTGAGGAAATAGAAAACGGCGTCGGAACGATAGCTTTGGCGCAGGGGTTCGAGTACGTGGCGAACGCACAGGTCGAATGCGTGGGTCGTGCTGGTCCAGAACAGCGGCTGGCCACTCCGAGTCAAAAATTCAAGGTAGCCGAGGGCCAGACACAAACCAAACTGCGTCTTCTTCTGCTCGGTTCACCCTGCGTCCTCAGGGAAAGTCGCTAGGACCACGGTAGTTCTTCAGTTCACGGTTCCGTCCCGCCAACTCCTTCCATCTGATAAACGCTAATCGTCTGCTTGGGTACTATGAGCCACATGGACGGTTTACTACGTCTCGACGAAGCATACCAGGACGACGATGAAATTCTATGATGTGGACAATTTCAAGATGGAAGGCTTCAATCATCAAAACGCAATCTTTGGGTTGGGAATCGAGCAAAAGACACGAGACGAAGGCCCTACGCCATACTTCGCGGTCGATTTCGAGCCATCCTTCGGAATCGACGCTACGTTTACCTGCTTGCGTATCGAAATCGTTGAAGCTGTGCCCTGCGATGCTGAAGGCAGTCCAATCCCATAGCTTGGGGTTGCAGTTGGCGAGAACACCGGTGAATCAAGTCGATCAACATATAGGTAAGCCGTCGACAAGCAAAGACGGGGTAGTGTTTTGTCCGGCTCATAACCGTGAGCGAAGGTGAATCTCGTCAGAAACGAACCTCAGCCCGGGTCAACTCATGGATTGCCCGTTATCGCGAGTTTGCTCCGCTCCGGCTCGGTGCGAACCCGATTTCCTTGGTGAGATGGACTGTGGCATGTTGGCGTTCGATCAGAGCCTCACGGCCCACGAGTTCAGGGTGACCGTCGAAGCTCACGATTTTGACACGGTAATATCGAAGGTCGATGTAATCCATCTCATTCCAATCGAAATACGCAATAAAAAGCAATTCGGCTTGCTGTGGCTTAATAAGGTTTACCGGGTCATCCCAATAGCCCGTCGGTGCCTCCGGTCGAGGTCTCTGAATCATTATCGGTGTTCCGTGCATATGCGACGGAGCTATCCGAAAAAACGGGATGGCATTCACGAAAAGGTCGCACAGCGGCCAGTCCCTATCGACCTTTGCCGACACGAGCTCTTGGAAGAGGAGCTTTTCAATTTCATGGAATTGATCAATCGAATCCCAATTGCGAAAATCTGGATCGGTCCAGAACGCCGTGTTCCATATTGTTCTCGCGCTCAAGCGGTAATGGTCAAACACCTTGCTAATCTCTTGCATGCCGCTTTCAAATTTGTCGCGCTCGGATTGGTTCATCACTCTTATGAATTCAAGGCCGACGTAGACTTTGTGCAAGCATCCGTGCGGTCCCTGAACTCAAGCTCAGCCCTCCCATCTGCGTCATATTCGTTCAATCGAATTGGCTGTCCCACGACAGCTTCGATTGCATGCTGGTCTTCCTGGGGCAAATCGTTGAGAAAGCCTGGCGGCAATTCGATGAGTATTACGCGGTTTCCTGGTTCCGGTTTCGCATCGCCTTTATTCGCCATGTGTGCAGTATACACGGCGAGATTATGCCTAGGCTCTGACCGGCCGGACGCACAGTCGCGATTCGGAAGTCGGACAATAGAGAGCTTCAGGAATATTGATCGAACGCCGAAATGGGTGCGATCGGTTGTCACTCGTGCCGCTGAGAATTCTTGCACGAACCGGATCATAGGGGTTATTTGCCTCTTTTTGCCCCCTCGCGTTTTTGTTAAGTCCCGACGCAATATAAAAAGGGCGCCCCTTTGGAGTAAGGT
>CAVVJG010000031.1:0-20180 GCA_963748365.1 Candidatus Acidiferrales bacterium | reverse complement strand
TACGAATCGACTGCTCTACCACTGAGCTACCTCGGCCCTGTTTATTCACGATAGCATCCGCTGAAAATGACTGTCAATTCGCCGGGTTTATTTGAGTAACGCACTGTTGCGTTTTCACCCCTTAGAGAGGCAGTCCGTCGGAAAAAATAAAGGTAACCTTCTCGCCTCCCCTTCATCTATTTAGACGGTCGTCTAACCAACGTATTCGGGAAAGGCTGGGAAAGCATCATGGGAAAGCTCACGAATCAGGTTGCGGTGGTAACCGGTGCATCGAAGGGCATCGGCGCGGGGATTGCTAAAGCATTGGCCGCTGAAGGGGCATCCGTCGTCGTTAACTACGCGTCGAGCAAAGAAGGCGCCAACCGGGTGGTGAAAGAGATCACCGAAAAAGGTGGCAAGGCCATCGCCGTGCAAGGCGACGTTTCCAAGCAGGCAGACATCACGCGGCTGTTTGCGGAGACGAAGAAAGCTTACGGCAAGCTCAACATTCTGGTGAACAACGCGGGCATCTATAAATTCGCGCCACTGGACGCCATCACGGAAGATCTCTTCCACAGCCAGTTCAATCTCAACGTGTTGGGGCTGCTCCTGACTACGCAGGAAGCGGTGAAACTGATTGGTCCCGAAGGCGGCAGCATTATCAACATAAGTTCTGGCGTCAGCACGATGTTGCCACCAAACACTTCGGTGTACTCGGCAACGAAGGCCGCCGTCGACGCGATTACCGCGATACTCGCAAAGGAACTGGGCGGGCGGAAAATCCGAGTGAACTCCATCAACCCCGGAATGATCGAGACCGAAGGAGTGTACACCGCAGGATTTGACGAGGGAGACTTCCGCAAGTGGATCGAGTCGCAATCACCGCTCGGACGCATTGGCCAGTCTGACGATATCGCGCCAACGGCGGTCTATCTGGCCAGTTCGGACGCGAAGTATCTGACGGGGGAAACCATCCGAGTCACCGGCGGCATTCTCTAAAAACGAGGGCCGCTCCGGCGGCCTTCTTTTTTCCAAAGGATCAAATCAACGCGAGAAGGGGTACATCGCCCAGCCGATGCCTACTCCAACGATGAGGAAAAGAAAGAAAGACCACAGGATGTAGCGGATGCGATCGTTGGGCTTTCGACGGCCGAGGTAGCCGAAGGCAATGGAGATCACGGCGGCAAAAAAGAGAAATGCCTGTATATGCGTAAGGGAAAACCCAGAGGTGGGGTTCATGCCTTTCTCCCGCGAGCGGCTTCATAAGCGTGCAGAGCCGCGAGAATGTTGAGGACCCCCGCGGTGGCAAGGAAACGCGTGCCGTAGTCACCCTGCGCCCGAGAAACATCGGCGCCGGTGTGTTCCAGGATGCGCGCGAAGTAGTAGAAGCAACCTGTCCCCATATCGGCAATGTAACCGAGAGTGTCAAACGCGTCGCCGCCATTGGACGTGAAGACGTTGCCTTTGAGCGAGGCGCCGGTGAAAACGAGCAGACCCACCGCGGTGAACACAACGAATGCGCGCCCCCACATTTTTTGTAGAGCATGACCGAGCCCGGGAACGATCCACCCGGCAACGGCAAAAGCCCACGAGCGAATTTCACGCTGGAGAGTTGGCTCCGGCGGCGCGGGAGGCTCGGCAGGCGTTGGCTCGATAGGAAGTGATTGAAGAGCGTCGTCGGTCATAATGGGTGCGCCGGTTCCTTAAGCCAGAAGCGGAAGAATCTCGGTTTGCACGGCCCCGGTCACGCGCGCTTCCCTTTCGCCAATGTACACATCCACTTCGCTGCGGATGCCGAATTCCGGAAGATAAATGCCGGGTTCGATGGAATTACAGGTTCCCGGAATCAGGTGGCGCTCGTCGCGTGTTTCCAAGCCATCTATATTGACACCGTTTCCGTGGACGGACTGGCCAATATTGTGGCCGGTGCGGTGAAAGAAATACTTTCCGTAGCCAGCTTTATCGATCACAGCGCGCACGGCGTTGTCGATCTGCCAGCCTTGAATGGGCTTTCCAGCTTTCACACTGTCGAGAATCATGTTCACGCCGCGGTCGCGCGCTTCGCGGACGACGTTGAAAACTTTGGCAAATTTGTCGGGGACCTTCGTGCCGAGATAACCGACCCAGGTAATGTCGTAGTAGACGCCGTCCGGAGATTTCTGTTTACCCCAAACATCGAGGAGAAGCAGATCGCCCTCCTTGATGCTGGAAGATTCTGTGGGCGGAGGGCCGTAGTGGGGATCGCTGGCGTTTTTATTGACGGCCACGTCGGGACCCTCTTCAGTTTCAAGGCCCGCCTCGGCAAATTTGCGAAGTATCCACTGCTGAAGATCGTATTCAGTGATGGGCGATTTCTCGCGTACGGATTTGCCAGCGTAGGCAAAGGCCCCCTGAACGATTGCATCGATGGCACGCCCCGCCGCAAGGTGAGATTCGAGCTGCGCTTTCGTCCAGCACGCTTCGTATTTCTGCACCAGGTCGGCAGAGGTAACCACTTTTACGCCTGTGCTACGCACGAGCTCAAGTGTGCCGGCATCGACCATGGAAACGTACGGAATAGCGTTTTTCGCGGAGTATTGCATGGCCACGGTCCTTGCGCGGCCAAGGATCTTCTTCAAATTGCTGATGAGCTCGCTATGGGCGGAGAAATACAAGGTATCCCCGGGCAGTACCGCAAGGGAATGTATCTCGATTTTGTGCACAAGCTTCTTCGGCGTGCCTTTGGCTGGGATGAAATAAAACCAGCGGCGGGTGCGCATGCTGGGGGGGAGTTGCAGCACGCGATGGGCGATGGGGTCACGGCCGCGGAAATCATAGAAGAGCCATCCATCGAGCTTGGCGGCGCGCAGGTCTTTCTGGACATCCTCGATCTTCAGACTCATTCGAACCTCCGACGCAACACCGGTAATTCAGGGCTTCGAGGGGAACCGCTTCAAGCCTCTTCCTGAAGAAGATTCAGGATTCGCTGGCGGGTAACGCCGCGAATCTCCACGCGTTTGATGCGGCTCTGCGCGCCGCTCTGGATTCTAACAGCGGACTTTGAGGTTTTCAAAAGATCGGCGAGGAATTCGACGAGCGCTTCATTGGCACGATTCTCAAGAGCTGGGGCGCGAAGGCGAATTTTTAGAGCGCCATCCATGGTGCCGGCAATTTCGTCTTTACTGGCGCGGGGTTGCACGCGGACGGAGATGACCACCGTGCCATTGGCCGGATTCTCGGTGATGTCAGGCTGTGTCATATTGCCTTGTCAGGACTTTGCCCAGTCTTCCCACTGCAGACTCTCAATGCGTCGAAACTCTCTGACATTAGCGGTAACGAGTGTGGATTCGTGCCGCACCGCTTGGCCGGCAATAAGTAGATCATAAGCTCCGATTGGCTTGCCCATCTTTTCCAGTGATGCCCGAAGCGCGCCTGCAATTCTGGCGTCTTCGTCGTCAAACGAAAGAAGTTGCAGTGGGCCCGAGAAAAAGGTCCGCAATCGGGCGGTGTTTACTTGCCGGTGAACACTTTTTTCGACTCCATACCATAGCTCGAACGTGGAGATGCTGGAGACAAAAATGAGGGCGTTACGATCGAGCTTTTTCTGGAAGTTGGCACGAACTGAAGAGGGAGTTCCGTTGATTAGCCCGATGCAGGCGTTGGTATCTAGAAGGTAGGTGGAAGTAGTCCTCGCAGGCATGATGTTCATTCAAAAATCTTGCGGCGAGGCGTAATTGACTGCTTCCTGCCCTTTTTCATGAAGGGCTTGTTCGGAACCTTGTCGAGCTCGGCAAACCATTGCCGGGCATCCGAAAGAACAGGTTCTAACAGGACACCCTGTTTCACTGAACGAATACGCACGCAATCACCTTCGAAGCGAAATTCGCGTGGAAGGCGGACAGCCTGGCTGCGGCCATTGCGAAACAGTTTAGCGACTCCTTTTTTCTGGTTTGCCATGTATTTGCTCCTCTTCCAATTGATATATACCATAAATCTATATCAATGACCAGCGTAAAGGGAAAGAGGCTCGACCCTGGTTATAATGAATAAACGGGGAGGACGGTGTATGGCCGCATCTTCGGAAGAAAGCGGATCAACTAACCGGGTTTACAGGCGAATAGTTCACCAGGCGCGCGCGTATTGCGGCGGAGGAGGCAGTTCGACGCGAAGTGCTTTGGCTGCGTGGCGCGGCCAATACGGGTTGCGAAGCATTTCACGCGCGAGAAAAACCATGTCCGCCTGTCCAGTGGTGAGAATAGTATCGGCCTGCGCGGGATCGGTGATCATGCCCACAGCGCCTGTGGGAATGCCCGCCTGGCTGCGAATGGCCGCCGCAAATTCCACCTGATAACCGGGCCCAAGAGGAATCTTCGCAGACGCCGATGTGCCTCCGCTGGAAACGTCGATGAGATCGACGCCAAGCGACTTAAGGTGGCGGCTGAGTTCGACACTTTGCTCGATATCCCAACCGCCTTCCACCCAGTCGGTGGCGGAGATGCGAACGAAGAGCGGTTGTGATTCCGGCCAGATTGCACGCACAGACTTGGCAACGCGAAGCAAGAGTCGCGCGCGATTCTCGAAGTTCCCGCCGTAGTAATCGATGCGGTGATTGGAAAGTGGTGAAAGAAATTGATGGAGCAGATAACCGTGGGCAGAGTGGATTTCCACCACCTGAAAACCTGCCGCGAGGGCGCGATGAGCGGCGGCTTCAAACTCTTTCACGATTCCATCAATCTCTGCGATGGACAATTCTTTTGGGACGGGATAGCCCATGTCAAAGGGCAGCGGACTGGCCGAAACGGAAGTCCAAGCTCCGTCTGCGGAGGAGAGCGGCTTGCCACCGTGCCAGGGTGCATCTGTACTGGCTTTGCGGCCTGCGTGAGCGAGTTGGATGCCCGTGACAGTGCCGTGTTCTTTCAGGAACTGCACGATTGGGCGCCAGGCATCGACATGAGAGTCGAGATAGAAACCGGTGTCGCCAGGAGAAATGCGTCCAATTTCGCTGACTCCCGAAGCTTCGGCCATGACCAAGGCAGCTCCGCCTACAGCCCGGCTCCCGAGATGAACCATGTGCCAGGTGTTAGGATGCCCGTCGATGGCCGAATATTGGCACATCGGCGAAACTGCGATGCGATTCTTGAACTCGATTTTGCGCAAGGTAAGAGGAAGAAATAATTTCACCAGGTTCACCGCTCTCTTTAGATAGGCGTTAGATGCATCAGGTTGCAGGGCGGGTGCCGAATAACGCCGTGCCAATGCGTACTTCCGTCGAACCCTCCTGAATAGCGATTTCAAAATCGTGAGACATACCCATGGAAAGCACGGGCAGATTGTGCTGCAAATGCGACCGCAATTCTTCCAACAGCGCGCGCAGTTGCGCGAAGTAAGGACGCGCTTCTTCTGGGGCATCCGTAAATGGGGGGATGCACATCAGCCCCTGAAGGTTCAAATGAGGAAGAGTCACTATCTGTTCGGCGAGTTGTGTGAGGCCAGCTTCGGGAACACCACTCTTGGTTTCTTCGCCCCCTAGGTGAACTTCGATAAGCACTGGCAACTTCGCCGACGGCGATTTTTCAGCTGCGGCACGATCCAATTTTTGCGCCAGCGATAGATCGTCAACGGAATCCACTCGATCAAAATATTTTGCCGCACGCGCAGCCTTATTGCTCTGCAAATGCCCGATCAGATGAAAGGTGCAGTCAAGCGCGAGATCGGCGAGTGCGGCGCGCTTCTCTTCCCATTCCTGCACGCGATTTTCTCCAAAATGGCGAAGTCCGGCGTTGTAAGCTTCACAAATTGCGCCTGCGGGGTGGGTTTTGGAGACCCCCATGAGCGTGATTTCTTCGGGGCGGCGATGAACTCTTACGGCCGCAGCCGCGATGCGTTCGTTGATACGCGATAAATTGTCGGCAATGGAGAGCGGAGTCATCGGGATGGATTCCGGAATAAATCGTAACACGGAGGCATCGGACGACGCAGAGCCAGCCAGAAACCCGTAAAAATAGCAGACCCAGAAGGGCGGCTCAAAGCCCTCCATGGAATTCCGTAGCTACAGAGAAACATGGAACCGCGGATTGCGGGCGTTGCATTCTACGGGTACACTGAAAAACAATTGTGGCGTCCCCCCCTCGGCCACGGATCGGTGCTATGACAACTCGCGGAATACTAATCACAATTGAGGGAATCGACGGCAGTGGAAAGCACACGCAGGCGCGACTGTTGGAACACTCGCTGACCGCCGCTGGACACTCCGTATACTTTGCTGGGTTTCCCCAGTACGACTCTTGGTTCGGCACGATGATCTCCAAATATTTGAATGGAGAATTGGGGACGCTGCAGGATGTAGACCCGCGCTTCGCGGCGTTGTTGTATGCGGGCGATCGGTTCGAGGCTAAATCGCAACTGGATGGCGCGCTTGCCGAAGGTAAGATCGTTCTGTGTGACCGCTACATCGGATCAAACCTGGCTCATCAAGTGGCCAGGGCGCCTGTCGAGAAGCGGCCCGAACTCTTGCGCTGGATTGAGCATCTGGAATATTCGATTTATGGATTGCCTCGAGAGAATCTGATTTTGTATTTGCGGGTGCCTCCCGCAGAGGCGCAAAAACTGATCGCGCGGAAGCCGGTTCGCGGCTACACCACCGCAAAACACGACTTACAAGAAAGTGATCTGCGTCATCTGGAAGAGGCTGCGGAAATGTACGATATGCTTTCGCGCAGCCGGCCGTGGGCCACCATCCAGTCATTCGACGCGCAGCGGAGGTCGATGCGGCTGCCGGAGGAGATTTCGGCAGAGATGCTGGCGGCAGTGCAGGGCGTTCTGACTGCGAAAGGTGCGACGTAATCAATGGGATTTTCTGAATTTTCCGGGAACGAGAAAATTGTAGACGCACTGCGTGGCGCATTTCGCTCCGGGCGTGTGCCGCATGCACTGCTTTTTACCGGGCCAAAGGGCGTGGGTAAATACACGCTGGCCCGCATGTTTGCGCAAGCGGCGAATTGCGAACGACTGAAGGACGACTTCTGCGGTGAGTGTGCCACCTGTCTGACGATTGCGCCGATGGCGAACCTGGAGCCATTAATTGAGCAAGGCCTCACCGAGCGTGGCGAAAGCGCAGATGCGGCGACAGTTGAACGTATACCCTTGATTCTGCAATCCCACCCCGATGTGTGGGCTCTGGTGCCGGACCCGGTAAGGCTGAAAAGCCCCGTAGTGCGCCCGGTGCTGCGCATCGGGCAACTTCGCGCAGTACAGCGCGCCGCCTATTTCCAACCGATGGGGCGGCGGCGCGTATTCATTCTCGACAATGCGGAAACGATGCGCTGGGACGTGGCCAGCGTGTTTCTGAAGATTCTGGAAGAGCCTCCGGGAAACGCAACCTTGATTCTGACGGCGTCCTCTCCATTCGCCCTGTTACCGACAATTGTTTCAAGATGCATGCAGTTTCACCTCGCACCACTGCCGCAGACCGAAGTGGAGCGTGTATTGAAAGTGCATTCGGACCGTAAGCCTGCGGAAATAAAGCTCGCCGCGCAACTCTCGGAAGGCAGTCCCGGCGTGGCAATGGAAATGAATGTGGACGATGTGGTGGAAAAGCGCAGGACCGCCTACCGAATTCTGGAGCGAGCGGCGCGGGGCCAGGGATTTTCTCAATTATTTGCAGATACGGCGACGATGGGAAAGGATCGGGAGTCCTCCTTCGAAGAGATGATAGGAGTTTTCTACGGGTTGCTCTCGGACTTGCTTGAACTGACCTCGGGGATGAAAACGCCGCTGCTCCGTAATCCGAATATGACGAAGGAACTCGAAAACTTGGCGAAATCAGTAGATAGTTCGTGGGTGTTTCGTGCCATTGCCGCCGTGGATGACGTGGCCGCAGGGGCCCGCCGAAACTTGAATCGACAACTTGGACTGGACGCGATGGCTGCCTCTCTTTCCATAAGCGAAGCCAGAACCGTAGCGACGCGGAAGTAGTACGAAAATAGTAGACAATTTGTAGACAAATAGATTGTTGGCAGCCTGAGAAGAAAAAGCGGCATAATAAGCTTACCAGCGAAACCGAACTCAAATGGTTTGCATCTAAGAAGGTAGACAAACCCCTCTGCCCCCAAGGAGCAGTCAACATGGTAAATCGCCGGATGTTCCGTCCCAGTTTTGCTGAAGCCAAGGAACAGTCGATGCCACGGCCTCAACATAATGGCGGGCCAGCACCAAGCAAAAAGCCCGCTCCACCTGAACTCACCCACGCTGAAAATTTTTATTGGGTAAAGCAAATGCAGAGCCGCACACCCATGTTGATTGTGCTGGAATCGGGCGAGGAGTTGCGCGGAACTATCGAATGGTACGACCGCGATTGCATCAAGTTGACCAGGCAAGGGGCGCCTAACCTGATGATCTTCAAACGCTTCATAAAATATGTCCACAAGGACGATGAAGAGTCTGCCCGCGGCGGTAACGAAGAATAGAAGTTTACTGTTGTTTTTTGAGGATGTGGCCTGCCGCAGCGGTGAAGGTCATAGAGGCTTTTGCCGCCAAGGACCCCGACTCATTAAATATCTCGCATTCCACGACGATGAAATTTCGCCCAGCGCGTAAAACCCGAGCCTCCGCCTTTACCGTCCCTCCCGGCACGGGTTCCAGATAGTTGATTTTCAGTTCTAGGGTCGCCAGTTCCACGCCCCGGGGAATCACGGTATACGCAGCGATCGCACCGGTAGTATCTGCCAACGCGGCGAGGATGCCGCCGTGAACTACGCCATGAATCTGTTTGTGCCGAGGATGTACTTCCAGGCGAAATACTGCGCGGCCGTCGTGGACACTCTCCACGTCGAAGCCGAGCAGCTCGCTGGACTGGCTTTCCTTCATCCTTTGACGGACCATTTCTGTGATTCGCTTCTCTTCCTTGCTCAGTTTCTTAGGGCTCAGTTTTTTTGGGCCCAGTTTCTTTAGGCCCAGTTTTCGCGGAACAGTTTTTCGCGGCATACTTTGCAAACTCCTTCAGTAAGCGGTCAGGCCGCCGTCGACAGGTATGGCCGTGCCCGTCATCCAGGAAGATTCATCGGAGGCCAAGAAGACAGCTAGTCCGGCGATATCTTGCGGCTGCCCGAATCTGCCGGCGGGAATGGTGGCAATGCGGGCTTCCCTGGCTTTACGACCCGCTTCCGAGCTGTCCCACAGGTCGCGAACCAGTTCGGTCTCGACGACTGAGGGGCAAATACAATTGACACGAATTTTGTCGTGGGCATGATCGAGGGCCATGGCCTTGGTGAGAAGCGTGACTCCACCTTTTGAGGCGCAATAGGCGGCGCGATATTTCACAGCAACCAGGCCGAGCACGGAACCAATATTTACAATCGAGCCACCACTGGCACGCCGCATTGCTGGCAGGACGGCGCGGGACATTAAGAAGGGGCCTTTGAGATTGGTGGTGATCAGGCTGTCCCATTCTGCTTCGGAGATAGATTCGACGGTCGAAACACTCAGGGCACCGGCATTGTTGACCAGAACATTGAGCTTACCGAAGGCCTTTTCGACCTGGCCTACTGCTTCCCGCGTATCTGAAGATTTGGTGATGTCGCAAACTACGGCAAGTGGCTCTGCGGTCGCCGCGTTCGCGCGGATTTCGTTGGCGGCCTCCTCGAGTTTTTCCTTGCGCCTGCCAACAAGGGCAACCTTCGCGCCTTCGCGCGCTAACGACATGGCAATGGCACGGCCAATGCCCGTGCCTGCCCCGGTTACAATGGCGACTTTGTCTTCGAGCCTTGTCACGTTATTCCTCACTCGCGCGTCTAATCGGTGTACCATGCCGTAGCTAACCGCCTTAAAGCGCGACGGCGTGAATGTAACATCCGTATTGGCCGCCCTGCAAGGAAGCGCAAAGAGTTGGCCGGTCACAAAGAATATTTGAGGGTCCATGCGCATTGGAATCACTGGATATCCGACGTACGGCGGATCGGGTGTAGTGGCCACCGAACTGGGCCAGGAACTTGCTGCGCGAGGGCACGACGTCCACTTCATTACCTATGCGCCGCCAATTCGCATTAACCTGAATCATCCCCGCATTCACTTTCATCAGGCCGCGGTCGTTTCCTACCCCCTGTTTGACCACTCGCCATATACATTGTCGCTAGCCGTGAAGATGTTGGAAGTGTTTGAGCAGGAAAACCTGGACATTCTGCACGTGCACTATGCGATTCCTCACTCGGTGAGCGCCCTGCTTGCTCGTCAGATGGCGGCGCCCCGTCGACTGCCGTTTATTACGACATTGCACGGAACGGACATCACGCTGGTGGGCAACAACCACAATTTCTTGCCGATTACGAAATATTCCATTGAGCAGAGCGATGGTGTCACTTCCATCTCGAACTATCTATTGAAACGGACGCTGGAAGAGTTCGACATCAAGCGGCCGATCGAAGTAATCCCCAACTTCGTGAATTGCGATTTGTACTGCCGGATGCCCGATCCGCAACTGAGGGCAGAATGGGCTCCTCATGGCGAGCCAATTCTGATGCATCTTTCCAATTTCCGGCCGGTGAAACGCATTCTCGATGCCGTGGAAACATTTGCGCTGGTGCGCGAAAAGATGCCAGCCAAATTAGTGATGATTGGCGACGGGCCAGACCGCGATGCAGCTGAGGCACTGGCGTTGAAACATGGCATTCAGAACGATGTGCTGTTCCTGGGCAAACAGAACGAAGTGATGCGCAAGCTCAGTCAGGCCGATCTGTTCCTGCTGCCCTCGCAGTTGGAATCGTTCGGCTTAGCGGCTCTGGAAGCCATGGCCTGCGAAGTGCCGGTAATTGCAACGAATGTTGGTGGGTTGCCAGAGGTGGTCGAATCCGGCGTGGACGGATTTCTGGTGAAACCGGGCGACGTACAACAGATGGCCAAGCATGCCATTGACATACTGTCGCGAGCCGATCGAGGGCGCGCGATGGGCGAACTCGCACGAAAGAATGCGCGGAAGAAGTATTGCGCGAACGATGTGATTCCGATGTACGAACGGTATTACGAGCTGGTATTGGATAAGAAGGCTGTAGCAGTTGACTAGTCAATCCCACGTTTTGTCGTAGAAGGTTCCACTTCGTCTCGAATGTGTTGCAGCACGCGCATATGGATCCGATGAATTATGTAATCCGACCATAAGTGCCAATATTGTTCCGGCCAGAGAGCGTTACTGTACTAGGTTGTGCCGGTTAGGCTTGTCTTACCGTTTGGCAACGCTGTGAGCAAGAACTGTCCCTTGTGCGAAACGAAATATCCGCGCAAGTGCGCCGGTTCGATGCGTCCATAGGGACTCAATTCCTGTAAAGGTGCCGGATTCTCGGTCACACTGAAGCGGAGCAGTCGTGGCTCATTCCACACCTCAATTGGTTCGACGAAAGCGCCAGTAGAAAAAATGCAGCGCCTAACTGCTCCCGTGCCCTGTCCGTGTATCTCCGCCCTGATCGGGTAAGCAATTCCGGATCTAAAAAGTAGTTCTGCCGGCGGTGGAATCTCCGTAAACGCCACAAAACCCTTCCAAACCTCTTCTGGTGGAGCATCGATGATGATCTCCGACTGCACCTCATAAGTCTGTGGTCGGAGGTTCAATGCGTGCTCTAGACCAATAAGGGTCGGAAACGAAAGCACGAAAATCGACAGAGTTGTCGTGGCACTTCGAGAGTTTATCTGTTGAATGGAGTGAATGCAGTAACCAATGAACCCTCCGAACATAGCCGGGGCCAATGCAATCGGCGCTGCCATCAGAATACAAATCACGCCTTCCAGCGCTACCCCCACAAGTCCAAGCCCCAACAAGGCAACTGCCAACACCGAAACGCACATACAACTCCCAAGACTGCGGGGTTCGCGATGACAATAAATCAGCACGGAACTCAAACCCATTGCAAATGGCAATGCCAGAAATAACCCCAGCCCGTAGGTCCGAAAAACATTTGTTCCAAGATACGTTAGTCCCATCCCAAAGGGCAGAACCAGTAATAGCGACATCGCGGCACTTCCGATCCGTCCACGAGGTAGTATTCTCGCTAGCTGGTCCGCTCTCCACTCAAAGATTCCCGATTCAAGGGGTTCGTGCTCGGGTGCAAGACACAAAAAAGCAAGGAAGAGTACGTTGAGGAAAGGCACGAAAAAAAGCGCGACCAGCCACAGCGGCAATCCCGCGCTACGGAGACGCTTGCTGGTCAGAGTCACTCCAATCCAAATAAACGGCAGCGCTAACAGCACCATGGTCACGAGGAATTTCTTATTCGCAGGAGAGATTTGATCTAGAGCCGTCCATTGACCAAGCGGAATCCAGTAGCTGAACAGGGTCCACTTTTTTCCAAATCCAAAAACGGCCACAAGGCGGTCTAGATTGTGTTTGACGAGGAAGAGCAAAATGCCAATGAGCGCAAATCTCTCCCGGCTAATCTTGCCATTCCAACGCCAGATATCCAGAAAACTCTCCGTCATCCGCACACCTCATTTCCCAGCGTAAGTTGCAATTAGGTCCGGGACGATGACTCGCATGCTGTCGCGGCACAACTGCGCTGGGCAGCAACCCCGCGATAGGCGGCGTCGAGGATGGGCATCATGCCAGGAACTTTGGCGAGCCAGACAAGCGGGCGGGCCCACCAGATCTGCTGAGCGACGGCGAGGACGGCGGCAGCACCACCGAATTGGTGGCCATCACTGAGCAGAAATTTCAGTTCGCGGAGCAATTGGTCGGGCGACAAGCCTAGCAATGAGCCTACGCGCGGATCTTGCAGCGGAGCCACCGCAAGGCCACGGCTGGCTAAGATCGGTTCCAGCCAGCGGGCGATTCGCGTGCAGAAGGCACAATCCCCGTCGTAAAAGAGCCAGCCTCGTGCGTGGCGTCCTTTTCCGTCGGTGTATTCGCTGGTGAGGGAAATCATTGTTTTACTCCTCGCGTTGAATTCCGACCAATCTCAGAAGCCGGCGTAGAGCGCCCCTACAACACCGCCCAACTAGCCGACTTTCTTTTTGTCGGTGCCCAGCAGGGTGATGACCTTGCCGCGCAGTTTCCCAACGCCCTTGAGCGCACCCACCGGCATGCGCAGGACTTCGTCGAACAGGCCGGTCATGGTGCCGAGGAATTCGAGCATGGTCTCCAGGCGCTCGCGCGTGTAAGTGTCGCTCTGAGCGTTGGGCTTCAACTCCTGGACGCACTCGGCAAGGACCCGAAGTGTCGGATCGATCTCGCGGCGCTTCCGCTCTTCAGAAACCGTGCGGAAGATCTCCCATACATCTTTAGTGGTCTCGAAGTGGTCGCGGCGGTCGCCCAGGACGTGGACTACCCGAGCGATACCCCAGCCCTGCAACTCGCGAAGGCTGGTGCTGACGTTGGAACGCGCTACGGCCAGCGTGGTGGAGATGTCGTCGGCGGGCAGCGGCTTGGGCGATAGAAACAGTAGCGCGTGGACTTGAGCCACGGTGCGATTAATGCCCCATTTGGTGCCCATTTCGCCCCAGTGGAGAATGAACTTCTGGGCAACGGGTGTCAGCGGCTCTGGTGCGGTTCGGATCTGTTCGGTCACAGCGGCCTCCGGGGTTGGGTTTTGGTGCGTCGGTGCTTCTTTCAGAAATAAGTAGTGCTTCTTGTTTCGTCATTCCTTTCTGTTATAACAGAATATACAGTATACTTAGAATGCGGTCAAGGGGTTTCTTAGGGAGGGTTTGCGGCCGGCGACCTTGGTTAGAACACGCTGACTTCCGGGATGACGGGAACAAGTTGCGGAACGTCAATACGGATAAGAGTTCCCTGCCCAGCGTGACTTTCGATCTCCAAGTGGAAATCAGTCCCGTAGAGCACGCGCAGTCGCTCGCGGACATTGCTGAGACCGATTCCCTCGACGTAAACGTGCGGCATTTTCTCCTCGGAAATGCCGACGCCATTGTCCTCAATTTCAATATGCAGGCGGCCATCCCGGTTGGAAGTGCGCAAGCAGATGCGGCCACCCTCGAGCTTAGGAGCAAGGCCATGCTTCAGGCAGTTCTCCACCATGGGCTGAAGGAGCATGCTGGGAATGAAGGTCTCCAGCGTGTCTTCGCTGATTTCCTTGATGATGTCGAGGCTGTCTTCACCGAAGCGGGCGACTTCGATGTCGAGGTAGTCGTCGATAAAGGATAGTTCCTCGCGAAGTGGGACAAAGGTTTCATGCTTGCGCAGCAAGCGGCGCAGGATGTTACTGAGTTTCAGCACGACGCCACGAGCCGTATCCGGGTCCATGCGAATCAACGCGGTGACCGTATTCAGCGTATTAAACAAGAAGTGCGGATTGATCTGGCTGGAAAGCGCGTCCATGCGTGCGCGTAACAGGAGCTGCTGGTGGCGTTCCAGGTTCATCTCAATTCGCGTGTTATTCCAGATTTTGAGCGGTGCCGCCACGGACATAAGTGTGCCGATGATGACCAGACCGAGAAGCCAGTTCCACTGAGGATCGATGGCAAAGAGCCATTTCGGTTTTGTGGCAAGGACCAGGGCCACGCGGCCAAGCTCCAAGCCAACACAAGTAAGTAGCGGCAACATTTCCCACGACATTTTGGCTTGTCGCACCAGGCTCATGATGGCCTTGGGAATATTCAAGAAGGTGAATGGGCCGAAATTCCAGAGCGTTTCTTTGTCGGGGATGAGTTGGCGAATCAGTCCACCTAGCAGCCCAGCGGTAGCTGCTGCTGGCATGGCCAACCATTCGTGGGCCATGAGAGCGGGAATGGTGATGATGGCCCCGCCAATGGGGCCAACAACGCGGCCACCGAGAAGTCCCATAAGGAACGCGCCTTCGAGCGATAGGTCGGCGAATTGATAGGCGCGGCTGACCAGTCGCAGCGTGACGCCGACGATCAGCGCGGGAGTCATGAACAGCATCAATTTCAACTTCTGATCGGAGTCGCGCTCTTCGGTGAAGAGCACGCGGCGAAACGTATTCCATCGTGCCAGCAGGGCGGCGATGGAGGAGGCCACGCCGACCTTCAGCAGCAGGGTGAAAAGTATTTCGCGAAGTGATGCGCCAGTGTCCATAGTTGCAGGGCGATGCGTTTACGCTAGCCAAACCACGGTGGAAAGTAAAGAAGGGTGAAACGGTAATTTCCGGAATGGTGGCGCGAAGAAAGGAAGCATTGCGCGAACTGATATACTGAAAGTTCCTATGGCCAAAAAAAAGACGGCAAGCAGAGCGAAGGGCAGAAAACCTGGCGAGGCGCGGCAGGTGGCACAGGCGGCATTACCGTCGAAATTCGGAGTGTTCACCATTTATGGATTTGCAGGCGATGGACCGGAGGAGGAAGCGGTCGCGCTGGTCCGCGGAAATGTACGGGGCCGCACGGCCCCTCTTGTGCGCGTACACTCGCAGTGCCTGACGGGCGACGTGCTGGCATCGCTGCGGTGCGATTGTCGGGCACAGCTTGAATTGTCGCTGAAGAAAATCAACAAGGCCGGCTGCGGAATCCTGCTGTACCTGCCGCAAGAGGGGCGCGGTATCGGCTTGATGAATAAACTGCGCGCGTATCAATTGCAGGACGGCGGCATGGATACCGTCGAGGCTAATGAATCGCTGGGGTTTGCCGCGGACGCGCGCGACTATGACTTCCCTGCCAAGATTCTTAAGAAACTGGGTGCGACGCGAATCCGACTGCTCTCGAATAATCCGGACAAAGTCACTCAACTTGAAGCCGGGGGAATCAAAGTTGTGGAGCGAGTTCCCTGCCAGCCGCGCATTTCAAAAACCTCGCGGGCATATCTGGAAACGAAGCAACGTAAGATGGGGCATCTTCTACAAGGATTGTAGGGTTCGCGTGGCGGTGGAGGACGGATGACATCGATTCATTCGACAGTCCGTTCGATTTCGTACACCCCAAAAGAGTGGGCCCCTACACAGGCTAGCCGCCGCCAACGAATTGGACTATTTCAAGGCGGTCACCAGGAGCGATTGTAGTTTCTTCCCATTTCGTTTTCGGCAGGATTTGCAGATTGTATTCGATGGCGACGCGGCCCGCGTTCAAGCCTAACTGATCAAGAAGAGTGCGAACGGTTGTGCCGGCAGGCGTTTCTCGGCTTTCGCCATTGACTAGAACCGTTATCTGGTTGTTCAAAGAAGGATTCATAGCGCAGAGACTTTAGGTTTCGCACGCAAAGCAAAGCGCAGGTGCCCTCGTGCTTCCTTTTCTTCCACGTGAATGGCTATCGCCGCTTCCGCCGCGGTAATTTTTGGCATGGCAAACTCTACCACGGCCAGTCCATCGCTTCCAGAAACCGCGCTATAGATCTGATGTTCCGTGCAGCCGTCGATATGCACATCAATCTTTGCGCCGGCAACCGGATCGCCATTCTCTTCCTTTACCATTAATTGCAAAGAGGCATGTTTGCCGGAAAGCCACGATCTGGGGTTCATCAATTCAATGGCTAGCTTTCGCGGCGCATGCGCCGCGGGGACGGGGGCTCGCTCCTCCAGTGCTGGATGAGGTTCTTGCGCTGGATGATTTAGGGCCTCGCCAGCGACGTGCTGTGCCTCAGACATGGCCGATGTCGGCTGTGGAACAGCAACTTGCAGCGCGCCGGAGTGCATTTCTTCGAGCACGTTCTGATGCTGCCCGTCCAGACGAAGCTTCAAAGCCTGCAGGCGATCGTCGTCCAACGGGAGCAGGTCAAAATAATTGTTGGTGCGGCGATGCAAAACGCGGCCGCGAAAATAGACGGTGGTGTCGATCAGTGCATGGGTTTCACCGCGGTCTTCGGTTTGCACGTGATAGGTGACTCCGCCAAGTTTCACGTTTGTGTTGTGACCAAAGACCATTGCGCTGGGCCTTCCCCGGGTACAACAATTTTCTATCGGGCTTTTTTTCAAATTCCACCGGAACATTTGACCGGGTGGCTCCCGAATCGCTATTATAACCCTTCGACTATGACCTCCCCTGGCCTACATGCTTACCTGCCACTACTAATACACCTGGTCGTGGCCGCCGTGCTTGCGGGAGCACTGATTGGGATATCCACATTTATTGGGTGGAGACGCCCAAGTAAGGCCAAAAATGCGCCTTACGAGTGCGGTGTGGAACCCACAGGCGACGCCCGTGAACCCTTTTCCGTGAAGTTTTACCTCGTTGCCATGGTCTTTATTTTGTTCGATGTGGAAGCGATTTTCCTTTATCCGTGGGCCTACATTTTCAAGGATTTGGCGCAAAACGTGGCGACTCGGTGGTTCGGCTTCATAGAGATGATGTTCTATGTGGCCATTCTATTGGTCGGGTATATCTATCTCTGGAAAAAGGGCGCGTTGGACTGGCATAAGTCTCAGAAAGAGCGCTAGCCCTTCGAGTCGAGGACCTCGTAAACGTGACGCAGCTTGCAAACGCAAACGCTAAGGTTGTAGGTGAGCGCCTACGCACCTGGAACGCCCAGTCAGTAGCGGAAATTATTGAGTATCGTGGCGAGATCACGATCGTCGTGCCCAAAGAGCTGCTGCGCGCTGCCGCCAACTTCTGTAAAGTTACCCCGGAGCTGAACTTTAATCTCTTGAGCGACGCGACCTGCGTTGACCGCTTCCCCATGGAACCCCGCTTTGAGCTCAATTATCAGCTTGTGTCGATTCCACGCCGCGAGCGCATTCGTTTGCGCACCAGTGTTGCCGCACCGAACCCGGTGGTGGATTCGCTGATGCCGGTATGGCTGGGCGCAAACTGGCTGGAGCGCGAAGTGTTTGATCTGTTTGGCATCAAGTTTGAAGGGCACACGGATTTACGGCGCATTCTGCTGCCCGATGGATTTCAGGGCTTTCCTCTTCGGCGGGATTTTCCGACGGAGGGACAACGCTAGTGGCCGCGCCCGCGGAATGTGAATCATGACAACGGTTGAAACTGCAATCGGTACAGCGAAAACAATGGTCCTCAATATGGGGCCGCAGCACCCGTCAACGCACGGAGTGTTGCGCGTGTTGCTTGAATTAGACGGCGAAAACGTCGTAACCGCTGTTCCTGATCTCGGTTATTTGCACACCGGAATCGAAAAGAGCTGCGAGGACAAGACTTATTCACAAGCCATCACCTTGACGGACCGCATGGATTATCTGAATCCTCTGGGCAACAACCTCGTGTATTGTCTGGCGGTAGAAAAGCTCTTGGGGCTGGAAGTACCGAAGCGGGCGCAGTATGTACGCGTAATGCTGGTGGAACTGCAACGCATTTCATCGCACCTGGTATGGCTGGGCACGCACGCGTTGGATATGGGCGCGATGTCTGTGATGTTGTACTGCTTCCGCGAACGGGAAGAGATCCTGAAGATTTTTGAACGATTTGCCGGCCAGCGAATGATGACCAGTTACATTCGCATCGGCGGGATCGCGCTGGAGCCACCTGCAGGCTGGCGCGAGATGGTCAGGAAGTTTGTCGATATGATGCCGGCGCGAATTGATGAATATGAAGCGCTGCTGACCACAAATCGCATCTGGCAGGGGCGGTTGAAGGGCGTAGGCTACCTCTCGGCCGATCAATTGATTGCACTCAGCACGACGGGGCCGGGCCTGCGCGCCGCGGGCGTTTCCTACGACAATCGCAAGGCGTTCCCGTACTCTTCCTACGAAGAATTTGATTTTGCCGTGCCGACGCGGACGGAATCCGATTGCTACGCGCGGTACCTCGTTCGCGTGGCCGAGATGCGCGAAAGCGTTAAGATCGTGCGTCAGGCGATGGATAAGATTACCGACGAGGGACCAATTAGGTCCGATGCCCCTGGGATCGTGCCACCTCTACGCGAGAAGATGAAAACGGAAATGGAAGCACTGATCTACCATTTCAAGATTTTCACGGAAGGTTTCTCGCCGCCACCCGGGGAGGCATACGTGGCCATCGAATCGCCCCGCGGCGAGCTGGGCTGCTTTGTAGCCAGCGACGGTTCGCCCAAACCCCTGCGTGTACATTTCCGTTCCCCTTCTTACGTCAATCTGCAAGCGCTTCCGATCATCGTCCAAGGCCAGATGATTTCAGACGTCGTTGCCTGCATCGGCACGATCGACATCGTTCTTGGAGAAGTGGACCGGTAACCATGCAACTCTCTCCCCAACTTGCAGCGAAGTTTGAGAAATTGCAGAACGCTATCCGGTGAAGCGCAGCGCGCTCATTCCGATGATGATGTACGCGCAGGATGAGTTTGGCTGCGTCAGCGACGAAATGATCACGGAAATTGCAAGTCGCCTGGGAACGACCCGTTCAAGTTGAAGAAACGCTAGCCTACTACTCGATGCTACGCCGCAAGCCCATGGGCAAATATCACGTACAGGTTTGCACCAACGTCGCCTGCATGCTGCGCGGCGGCACGACATTCTCGAGCAAGCCAAAAAGCGCCTCGAAATCGGCCACAAGGAAACCACCGGACGGCGTCTTCTCCCTCGAAGAAGTCGAATGTATTGGCGCTTGCACCGGCGCGCCGGCCATGCAAGTCAATTACGACTTCTACGAAAACCTGACCGTCCTGAAATTCGACCGCATCCTCGAAGATTTCGACAAGGGCCGCAAGCCGGCTCCCGAGCCGGTCATCAGCGGCGCGCTCCACGATCGCCATCCGCTTGAAACGCCTCTCATCAGTGCACGCTGGGGCATCAAGGATTCGCGCAAGATTGACGTCTACCTGAAAAACGGCGGCTACAAGGCGCTCGAAAAAGCGCTGAAGCAAATGACGCCAGAAACCGATCATCGACGAGGTAAAGAAGTCCAGCCTCCGCGGACGTGGTGGCGCCGGTTTCCCAACCGGCCTGAAATGGTCGTTTGTCCCGAAAGATTCTCCGAAAGCAACTATCTCATCTGCAACGCCGATGAATCCGAACCCGGTACCTGCAAAGACCGCCCGCTCATGGAAATGGACCCGCACCAGCTGATCGAAGGCATGGTCATCGCGGGCCGCGCCATTGGGGCAAATCGCGGTTTCATCTATATACGCGGCGAATATCGCTACGTCCTCGACCTGGTCGAACAAGCCCTCGTCGAAGCCTACGGGCGCGGCTATCTGGGCAAAAACATTCTCGACTCCGGCTTCGACTACGATTTTGCTGATTCACACGGGCGCGGGCGCCTACGAGTGCGGCGAAGAATCCGCCTTGATGGAATCGCTGGAAGGCAAACGCGGTAACCCACGAATCAAACCCCCCTTCCCTGCCATCGTGGGATTGTACGGTTGCCCCACGATCATCAATAACGTGGAAACGCTGAGCGCCGTGCCTTCCATCATT
>CAVVJG010000030.1:0-71606 GCA_963748365.1 Candidatus Acidiferrales bacterium | reverse complement strand
CGGCACAACTGCGCTGGGCAGCAACCCAGCGATAGGCAGCGTCGAGTATGGGCATCATCCCGGGAACTTTGGAGAACCAGACAAGCGGGCGGGCCCACCAGATCTGCTGAGCGACGGCGAGGACGGCAGCAGCACCACCGAATTGGCGGCCATCACTGAGCAGGAATTTCAGTTCGCGGAGCAATTCGTCGGGTGACAAGCCTAGCAATGAGCCTACCCGCGGATCTTGCAGCGGGGCCACCGCAAGGCCACGGCTGGCTAAGACCGGTTCCAGCCAGCGGGCGATTCGCGTGCAGAAGACACAATCCGCGTCGTAAAAGAGCCAGCCTCGTGCGTGGCGGCCTTTTCCGTCGGTGTATTCGCTGGTGAGGGAGATCATTGTTTTGCTCCTCGCGTTGAATTCCGACCAATCTCAGAAGCCGGCGTAAAGCGCCCCTACATCACCGCCCAACTAGCCGACTTTCTTTTTGTCGTTGCCCAGCAGGGTGATGACCTTGCCGCGCAGTTTCCCTACACCCTTGAGCGCACCCACCGGCATGCGCAGGACTTCGTCGAACAGGCCGGTCATGGTGGTCAGGAATTCGAGCATGGTTTCCAGGCGCTCGCGCGTGTAAGCGTCGCTCTGAGCGTTGGGCTTCAACTCCTGGACGCACTCGGCGAGTACCCGAAGTGTGGGATCGATCTCGCGGCGCTTCCGCTCTTCGGAAACAGTTCGAAATATCTCCCAGACGTCCTTGGTGGTCTCAAAGTGGTCGCGGCGGTCACCCAGGACATGTACCACCCGAGCGATACCCCAGCCCTGCAACTCGCGAAGGCTGGTGCTGACGTTGGAGCGCGCTACGGCCAGGGTGGTGGAGATGTCGTCGGCGGGCAGCGGCTTGGGCGATAAAAACAGTAGCGCGTGGACTTGAGCCACGGTGCGATTAATGCCCCATTTGGTGCCCATTTCGCCCCAGTGGAGAATGAACTTCTGGGCAACGGGTGTCAGCGGCTCTGGTGCGGTTCGGATCTGTTCGGTCACAGCGGCCTCCGGGGTGGGTTTCGTGCGTCGGTGCTTCTTTCTGAAAGAAATAGTGCTTCTTGTTTCGTCATTCAATTCTGTTATAACAGAATATACAGTATACTTAGAATGCAGTCGAGAGGTTTCTTAGGGAGGGTTTGCGGCCGGCGAGCCTGGTTAGAAAACGCTGACTTCCGGGATAACGGGAACAAGTTGCGGCACGTCAATACGGATAAGAGTTCCCTGCCCGGCGTGACTTTCGATCTCCAAGTGAAAATCAGTCCCGTAGAGCACGCGCAGTCGCTCGCGAACATTGCTGAGGCCGATTCCCTCGACGTAAACGTGCGGCATCTTCTCCTCGGAAATGCCGACGCCATTGTCCTCAATTTCAATATGCAGGCGGCCATCCCGGTTGGAAGTGCGCAAGCAGATGCGGCCGCCCTCCGAGCTTGGGAGCAAGGCCATGCTTCAGGCTGTTCTCCACCATGGGCTGAAGGAGCATGCTGGGAATGAAGGTCTCCAGCGTGTCTTCGCTGATTTCTTTGATGATGTCGAGACTGTCTTCACCGAAGCGGGCGACTTCGATGTCGAGGTAGTCGTCGATAAAGGATAGTTCCTCGCGAAGTGGGACAAAGGTTTCATGCTTGCGCAGCAGGCGGCGAAGGATGTTACTGAGTTTCAGCACCACGCCACGCGCTGTATCCGGGTCCATACGAATCAACGCGGTGACCGTATTCAGCGTATTAAACAAGAAGTGCGGATTGATCTGGCTGGAAAGCGCGTCCATGCGTGCGCGTAACAGGAGCTGCTGGTGGCGTTCCAGGTTCATCTCAATTCGCGTGTTATTCCAGATTTTGAGCGGTGCCGCCACGGACATAAGTGTGCCGATGATGACCAGACCGAGAAGCCAGTTCCACTGAGGATCGATGGCAAAGAGCCATTTCGGTTTTGTGGCAAGGACCAGGGCCACGCGGCCAAGCTCCAAGCCAACACAAGTAAGTAGCGGCAACATTTCCCACGACATTTTGGCTTGCCGCACCAGACTCATGATGGCCTTAGGAATATTCAAAAAGGTGAATGGGCCGAAATTCCAGAGTGTTTCTTTGTCGGGGATGAGTTGGCGAATCAGTCCGCCTAGCAGCCCGGCGGTGGCGGCCGCGGGCATGGCCAACCATTCGTGGGCCATGAGCGCGGGAATGGTGATGATGGCCCCGCCAATGGGGCCAACAACGCGGCCACCGAGAAGTCCCATAAGGAACGCGCCTTCGAGCGATAGGTCGGCGAATTGATAGGCCCGGCTGACCAGTCGCAGCGTGACGCCGACGATCAGCGCGGGCGTCATGAACAGCATCAATTTCAGCTTCTGATCGGAGTCGCGCTCTTCGGTGAAGAGCACGCGGCGAAACGTATTCCATCGTGCCAGCAGGGCGGCGATGGAGGAGGCCACGCCGACCTTCAGCAGCAGGGTGAAAAGTATTTCGCGAAGTGATGCGCCAGTGTCCATAGTTGCAGGGCGATGCGTTTACGCTAGCCAAACCACGGTGGAAAGTAAAGAAGGGTGAAACGGTAATTTCCGGAATGGTGGTGCGAAGAAAGGAAGCATTGCGCGAACTGATATACTGAAAGTTCCTATGGCCAAAAAAAAGACGGCAAGCAGAGCGAAGGGCAGAAAACCTGGCGAGGCGCGGCAGGTGGCACAGGCGGCATTACCGTCGAAATTCGGAGTGTTCACCATTTATGGATTTGCAGGCGATGGACCGGAGGACGAAGCGGTCGCGCTGGTCCGCGGAAATGTACGGGGCCGCACGGCCCCTCTTGTGCGCGTACACTCGCAGTGCCTGACGGGCGACGTGCTGGCATCGCTGCGGTGCGATTGTCGGGCACAGCTTGAATTGTCGCTGAAGAAAATCAACAAGGCCGGCTGCGGAATCCTGCTGTACCTGCCGCAAGAGGGGCGCGGTATCGGCTTGATGAATAAACTGCGCGCGTATCAATTGCAGGACGGCGGCATGGATACCGTCGAGGCTAATGAATCGCTGGGGTTTGCCGCGGACGCGCGCGACTATGACTTCCCTGCCAAGATTCTTAAGAAACTGGGTGCGACGCGAATCCGACTGCTCTCGAATAATCCGGACAAAGTCACTCAACTT
Source organism: Candidatus Acidiferrales bacterium (assembly GCA_963748365.1). Lineage (GTDB taxonomy): Bacteria > Acidobacteriota > Terriglobia > Acidiferrales > UBA7541 > Acidiferrum. Next base: position 68,456 of record CAVVJG010000030.1, on the reverse strand, counting down.
GAAGCCGGGGGAATCAAAGTCGTGGAGCGAGTTCCCTGCCAGCCGCGCATTTCAAAAACCTCGCGGGCATATCTGGAAACGAAGCAACGTAAGATGGGGCATCTTCTACAAGGATTGTAGGGTTCGCGTGGCGGTGGAGGACGGATGACATCGATTCATTCGACAGTCCGTTCGATTTCGTACACCCCAAAAGAGTGGGCCCCTACACAGGCTAGCCGCCGCCAACGAATTGGACTATTTCAAGGCGGTCACCAGGAGCGATTGTAGTTTCTTCCCATTTCGTTTTCGGCAGGATTTGCAGATTGTATTCGATGGCGACGCGGCCCGCGTTCAAGCCTAACTGATCAAGAAGAGTGCGAACGGTTGTGCCGGCAGGCGTTTCTCGGCTTTCGCCATTGACTAGAACCGTTATCTGGTTGTTCAAAGAAGGATTCATAGCGCAGAGACTTTAGGTTTCGCACGCAAAGCAAAGCGCAGGTGCCCTCGTGCTTCCTTTTCTTCCACGTGAATGGCTATCGCCGCTTCCGCCGCGGTAATTTTTGGCATGGCAAACTCTACCACGGCCAGTCCATCGCTTCCAGAAACCGCGCTATAGATCTGATGTTCCGTGCAGCCGTCGATATGCACATCAATCTTTGCGCCGGCAACCGGATCGCCATTCTCTTCCTTTACCATTAATTGCAAAGAGGCATGTTTGCCGGAAAGCCACGATCTGGGGTTCATCAATTCAATGGCTAGCTTTCGCGGCGCATGCGCCGCGGGGACGGGGGCTCGCTCCTCCAGTGCTGGATGAGGTTCTTGCGCTGGATGATTTAGGGCCTCGCCAGCGACGTGCTGTGCCTCAGACATGGCCGATGTCGGCTGTGGAACAGCAACTTGCAGCGCGCCGGAGTGCATTTCTTCGAGCACGTTCTGATGCTGCCCGTCCAGACGAAGCTTCAAAGCCTGCAGGCGATCGTCGTCCAACGGGAGCAGGTCAAAATAATTGTTGGTGCGGCGATGCAAAACGCGGCCGCGAAAATAGACGGTGGTGTCGATCAGTGCATGGGTTTCACCGCGGTCTTCGGTTTGCACGTGATAGGTGACTCCGCCAAGTTTCACGTTTGTGTTGTGACCAAAGACCATTGCGCTGGGCCTTCCCCGGGTACAACAATTTTCTATCGGGCTTTTTTTCAAATTCCACCGGAACATTTGACCGGGTGGCTCCCGAATCGCTATTATAACCCTTCGACTATGACCTCCCCTGGCCTACATGCTTACCTGCCACTACTAATACACCTGGTCGTGGCCGCCGTGCTTGCGGGAGCACTGATTGGGATATCCACATTTATTGGGTGGAGACGCCCAAGTAAGGCCAAAAATGCGCCTTACGAGTGCGGTGTGGAACCCACAGGCGACGCCCGTGAACCCTTTTCCGTGAAGTTTTACCTCGTTGCCATGGTCTTTATTTTGTTCGATGTGGAAGCGATTTTCCTTTATCCGTGGGCCTACATTTTCAAGGATTTGGCGCAAAACGTGGCGACTCGGTGGTTCGGCTTCATAGAGATGATGTTCTATGTGGCCATTCTATTGGTCGGGTATATCTATCTCTGGAAAAAGGGCGCGTTGGACTGGCATAAGTCTCAGAAAGAGCGCTAGCCCTTCGAGTCGAGGACCTCGTAAACGTGACGCAGCTTGCAAACGCAAACGCTAAGGTTGTAGGTGAGCGCCTACGCACCTGGAACGCCCAGTCAGTAGCGGAAATTATTGAGTATCGTGGCGAGATCACGATCGTCGTGCCCAAAGAGCTGCTGCGCGCTGCCGCCAACTTCTGTAAAGTTACCCCGGAGCTGAACTTTAATCTCTTGAGCGACGCGACCTGCGTTGACCGCTTCCCCATGGAACCCCGCTTTGAGCTCAATTATCAGCTTGTGTCGATTCCACGCCGCGAGCGCATTCGTTTGCGCACCAGTGTTGCCGCACCGAACCCGGTGGTGGATTCGCTGATGCCGGTATGGCTGGGCGCAAACTGGCTGGAGCGCGAAGTGTTTGATCTGTTTGGCATCAAGTTTGAAGGGCACACGGATTTACGGCGCATTCTGCTGCCCGATGGATTTCAGGGCTTTCCTCTTCGGCGGGATTTTCCGACGGAGGGACAACGCTAGTGGCCGCGCCCGCGGAATGTGAATCATGACAACGGTTGAAACTGCAATCGGTACAGCGAAAACAATGGTCCTCAATATGGGGCCGCAGCACCCGTCAACGCACGGAGTGTTGCGCGTGTTGCTTGAATTAGACGGCGAAAACGTCGTAACCGCTGTTCCTGATCTCGGTTATTTGCACACCGGAATCGAAAAGAGCTGCGAGGACAAGACTTATTCACAAGCCATCACCTTGACGGACCGCATGGATTATCTGAATCCTCTGGGCAACAACCTCGTGTATTGTCTGGCGGTAGAAAAGCTCTTGGGGCTGGAAGTACCGAAGCGGGCGCAGTATGTACGCGTAATGCTGGTGGAACTGCAACGCATTTCATCGCACCTGGTATGGCTGGGCACGCACGCGTTGGATATGGGCGCGATGTCTGTGATGTTGTACTGCTTCCGCGAACGGGAAGAGATCCTGAAGATTTTTGAACGATTTGCCGGCCAGCGAATGATGACCAGTTACATTCGCATCGGCGGGATCGCGCTGGAGCCACCTGCAGGCTGGCGCGAGATGGTCAGGAAGTTTGTCGATATGATGCCGGCGCGAATTGATGAATATGAAGCGCTGCTGACCACTAATCGCATCTGGCAGGGGCGGTTGAAGGGCGTAGGCTACCTCTCGGCCGATCAATTGATTGCACTCAGCACGACGGGGCCGGGCCTGCGCGCCGCGGGCGTTTCCTACGACAATCGCAAGGCGTTCCCGTACTCTTCCTACGAAGAATTTGATTTTGCCGTGCCGACGCGGACGGAATCCGATTGCTACGCGCGGTACCTCGTTCGCGTGGCCGAGATGCGCGAAAGCGTTAAGATCGTGCGTCAGGCGATGGATAAGATTACCGACGAGGGACCAATTAGGTCCGATGCCCCTGGGATCGTGCCACCTCTACGCGAGAAGATGAAAACGGAAATGGAAGCACTGATCTACCATTTCAAGATTTTCACGGAAGGTTTCTCGCCGCCACCGGGGGAGGCATTCGTGGCCGTTGAATCTCCCCGTGGCGAGTTGGGTTGTTTCGTAGCCAGCGACGGTTCGCCCAAACCCTTGCGGGTACATTTCCGCGGCCCTTCCTTCGTTAATCTGCAAGCGCTGCCGTTCATGGTACAAGGCCAGTTGATCGCAGATGTGGTTGCCAGCATCGGCACGATCGATATCGTGCTCGGGGAAGTGGACAGGTAGATCATGGAACTATCTCCCAAACTCGCCGCGAAATTCGAGCAACTGCAAAATCGCTATCCGGTGAAGCGCAGCGCGCTGATTCCGATGATGATGTACGCGCAGGATGAATACGGGTATATCACCGATGAGATGGTGAGCGAGATTGCCGGTCGCCTGAACCTGAACAACGTGCAGGTGGAGGAAACGCTGGCTTTTTATTCCATGCTGCGCCGCAAGCCGATGGGCAAACACCATGTGCAGGTTTGCACCAACGTTGCTTGCATGCTGCGTGGCGGGACGGAATTGTTGACGCACGCGAAAAAGCGACTGGAAATTGGGCACAAGGAAACCACGCCGGACGGCGTTTTCTCCCTTGAAGAAGTGGAATGTATTGGTGCATGCACTGGCGCGCCTGCCGTGCAAGTAAACTACGATTTTTACGAAAACGTAACACCGCGCAACTTTGATCGACTGATCGAAGAGCTGGACAAGGGGCAACGACCGGCACCAGTTGGAGTGATTACCGGCGCGTTGCATGAGCGCAACAAACACGAGACTCCGCTGATTAGTAAGCGCTGGGGCATTAAGGATTCGTTCAAAATTGACGTTTTCCTGCAAAACGGCGGCTATCAGGCGTTGGAAAAGGCGTTGAGGGAGATGACGCCAGACTCGATTATCGATGAAGTGAAAAAGTCCAGCCTGCGCGGCCGCGGCGGAGCCGGCTTTCCGACCGGCATGAAGTGGTCGTTTGTACCCAAAGATTCGCCAAAGGCGAGGTATGTAATCTGTAACGCCGACGAATCGGAGCCAGGCACCTGCAAAGATCGTCCGCTGATGGAAATGGACCCCCACCAGTTGATCGAAGGAATTGTCATTGCGGGCCGCGCCATCAATGCGCATCACGGATTCATTTACATTCGCGGCGAGTATCGCTACGTTCTGGACATCGTCGACGCAGCCATTGAAGAAGCGTATTCGCGCGGGTACCTGGGCAAAAATATTCTTGGCACTGGGTACGACTTCGATTTGCTGATTCACACCGGCGCCGGGGCATACGAGTGCGGTGAAGAATCGGCCTTGATGGAATCGCTGGAAGGCAAACGCGGTAACCCACGAATCAAACCCCCCTTCCCTGCCATCGTGGGATTGTACGGTTGCCCCACGATCATCAATAACGTGGAAACGCTGAGCGCCGTGCCTTCCATCATTCTGGAAGGTGGGGAGGCTTACGCGAATCGCGGCACGCCGAAGAATGGCGGTACGCGCCTGCTGTGCGTATCCGGCCATATTAACAAGCCCGGCATCTACGAAATTCCGCTCGGTATGAACATGAAGAAATTCATCGACGAAGTGGCGGGCGGAATTCGCGGCGGCAAGAAATTGAAGGCGGTGATTCCCGGTGGCAGTTCCTGTCCCGTATTCAAAGCCGACGAAATCGACGTCGCCATGGATTACGACAGTGTTGCCAAGGCCGGCTCGATGCTGGGTTCTGGCGGCATGGTGGTCATCGACGAAGACACCTGCATGGTGGATATGGCGCGCCGCATCATGCATTTCTACGCGCATGAATCCTGTGGCTGGTGCATCCCGTGCCGCGAAGGCACCTCGTGGTTAAAGAAAATGTTGGATCGCTTCCATGCGGGGCTGGGGCGACCGGAAGACATCGACATGATCGGCGAGCTTTCCAAAAACATGCTCGGGCGCACGTTCTGCCCGCTGGGAGACGCCGCGGCCATGCCAACCATCAGCATTGTCGCGAAATTCCGCAATGAATTTGAAGAACATTTGCAAGGAAAGTGCGCGTATAAATCCGCCGAAACGCTCGTCGGTTCGCGATAGGGACCCATGGTAGAAACAAAATTAATTACGTTGAAAATAAACGGCCGTGACGTGCAGGTTCCGCAGGGGACCTTGGTGATTGAGGCGACGCGCCGCCTGGGCACGGAAGTACCGTCGTTCTGCTATTACCCCGGATTGTCGCTACAGGCGGCTTGCCGTATGTGTCTGGTAGAAGTTGAAAAAATGCCGAAGCTGCAAACCGCATGCACATTGGTAGCAAGCGAAGGCATGGTGGTGCGCACAGATTCCGAGCAGGTTCGCAGCGCCCGCAAGATGATGCTGGAATTCCTGCTGACCAATCACCCCCTGGACTGCCCCGTCTGCGATAAGGGCGGAGAATGCGAATTGCAGGATATGGTTTTCCGCTATGGCGCGGATACCAGCCGCTTCGTCGAGGAAAAGATTCATCGCCCCGAAGAAAAATGGTCGGACCTGGTGTATTACGACGCGCCGCGCTGCATTCTGTGCTTCCGCTGCGTGCGCGTTTGTGACGAAGGCATGGATGTGAAGGCGCTCGGTGTGGGCATGCGCGGAGCCAACTCCCTCATCATCCCGAATGGCGGCGATCACCTGGATTGCGAAGAGTGCGGAATGTGCATCGATATTTGCCCCGTAGGCGCTCTGACCAGCGGCACTTACCGGTACAAGACGCGGCCGTGGGAGATGCAATACGTCTCCACGATCTGCACGCATTGCTCAAATGGGTGCAAGACGACGCTTAGCGTGCGCAATCACGAGATTCTGCGCGCCAACAATCGCGATCTCTCTGGCATCAACAAGGATTTTCTGTGTGTGAAGGGCCGTTTCGGCTTTGATTTCACGAAACATCCCGAGCGCATCAAACAGCCGCTGCTGCGCAAGGGCGACAAGCTCTTTCCCGTTTCGTGGGAAGAGGCTGCGCAGGCTGCCGCCACCAAGTTGAAAGAGATTCACGCGCTCAACGGGCCGGATTCCATCGGCTTCATTGGTTCGAATCGCACATCGAACGAAGAAAATTACCTGCTGCAGCGGTTGGCGCGGTCCACCTTCGGAACAAATAACATTGATCATCACCGCACCGCGGACTACACCGGATTGGTTACCGCTCTCGGCGATCGCGCGGGCGACGCAACTCTTACGATGGCGCAGCTCTACGACGCGAAAGCGGTTTTGGTGATCGGTAACGATCCCTCCAACCAGAATCCACTTGCGGCGTGGCAGATTCGCTCGGGAATCCGCCATCACGGCAGCAAGCTGTTCGTTCTGAATTCGCGCGACATCAAACTACAGCGCAAGGCTTCGCAATTTGTGAAGCTCGCTGCAGGACAGGAAGCCGCCGCCGTTCGCTGGCTGGCAACTGGTGAAGGCCAATTCGCACAAGAAGTGGTTGAACAGCTTGGTGCGCTGAAGCAGACGCTGGAAGCGGAGCCGGAAGTTGCCATCGTGTTCGGTTCGGAAATCACAGGCACTGCGATTGCGCATCTCGTGGAGTTTGGCTCGAAGCTGCAGGGCCGTGTGGGCTACATGGCGCTGGGTGATTACGCGAATTCGCGCGGGGCCGCCGACATGGGCATGCTGCCGGACCGCCTGCCTGGCTACGCCTACCTCGATAACACAATCGCGTCAGGTTCGCTGGTCAATCACTGGGGCGGCAAGCTCCCAACAAACGCCGGTCTGACGGCACCACAGATGGTGGAAGTGGCACAATCTGGTAAGTTGCAGGCGCTTTATGTCGTCGGCGCAAATCCGTTTAAACATTTTGGCAAGTCTGGCGCCGGAAGAGGCAAACTCTCGCTGCTGATCGTGCACGAAATGTTTTTGACGGAAACGGCGCAGCAGGCAGACATCGTTTTTCCGGCGGCATCGGCGTACGAAAAAGACGGCACGGTGACGAATACCTCCGGCGAAGTGCAGTTGCTGCGCAAAGCCGGCGAAGTGATGGGCACGCGCTCCGATTTTGATTTGCTGCGCATCTTGTCTCATCAGCTCGAGCGACTGGCACTCGGCAAAGCATTCCATTACAAGAATCCCGCGGCGGTATTCGAAGAGATTCGCAAGACCGTGCCGGGGTACAACGTGCAGCCCGCGGGGTTGCTGACAGGCGGCGCGGAAGCAACAAAACTGCATTTCTCGAAGAATGGCCACGCGGCGTATAATGTGCCGGTCCAACTGATTCGCTCCGCGAACGATACCCTTTTCACCAGCGGCACGCTCGGCCGCTTCTGCACCATGATGCAATCCCTGCCGGAGGCTGAAGCCAAGCCGTGAGCGAATTTCTCACCCAATACGCATACTTGATTGTTCCGATCATCAAGATCGCGATTCTGGTTTTTTTGGTCCTGACTGTCGACGCTTATTTGACCTGGCTCGAACGCAAAGTGATTGCTCATATCCAGGCCCGGTGGGGACCACACCGCGTCGGGCCTCATGGTTTGCTGCAGCCGCTGGCCGACGGCGTGAAGTTCATCTTCAAAGAAGATCCGATTCCCGCAAACGTAGACAAGATCGCGTATTTTGTCGCGCCATTCATCACGCTGATGCTGGCGATTACTTCGCTGGCGGTAATTCCCTTCGGGCCACAAAAGTTCACCATTTGGGGTTATGAATCGACCTTAGGCATCGCGGACGTAAACATCAGCCTGCTGGTACTGTTTGCGATTACGGCCCTAAGCGTGTACGGAATCGCGCTGGCCGGATGGGGCTCCAACAGTAAGTATTCGTTGCTTGGCGGGCTGCGCAGTTCCGCGCAAATGATCAGTTATGAGCTTTCGCTGACTTTGTCCGTGGTCGGAGTGCTCTTGATCGCCGGAGACTTCAGCCTGCGCAGAATCGTGGAACAGCAAGGCACCTCCGGAATGGGCCTTGTAACTTGGAATATTTTCCCGCAGATCATCGGATTCACCTGCTTCATCATTTCGGCCATCGCGGAAACAAACCGCGTGCCTTTCGATCTCCCCGAAGCGGAATCGGAACTGGTCGCGGGATTCCACACCGAATATGCCAGCATGAAGTTTGCGATGTTCTTCATCGCCGAATACACCAGCATGATTGCCGTTTCATGCCTGGCAACGATTCTATTCTTCGGCGGATGGCTCTCGCCCTTCCCTGCTTCGTGGGGATTCACGCACTACCTTCCTTCGCTGATTCTGATTCCCTTTGGGCTTTGGGTGTTCTACGACGGCATCCGTTATGAGGATCTATTCGGACGTATTCTGTTGCCAGGCGTCGGAACGGCGTTCGCCGCCATCGGCGCGGCCTTTGTGCTATTCCCGCGAGTCAACGAGATCATCCAGGGGCCGTTCTGGTTCTTCGCGAAGGTCTTTATTTTCCTGTTCGTATATATCTGGATGCGCGGCACGCTACCGCGTTTCCGCTATGACCAGTTGATGGGCTTCGGCTGGAAATTCCTGCTCCCGGTGTCCATCGCCAATGTCGTGTTCACGGCCGTTGCCATTCTTATTTGGGGAAAGCACTGATGACTGCGCCACTCGTGATTTTTTTCGTGCTCGCCACGATCGCCATTCTGGGCGCGATAAGTTTGATTCTGCAGAAGCATCCAATTCACAGCGCGCTTTCGCTGATTGTGGTGATGGTGGCCCTTGCCGGTTTGTACCTGTTGCTCGGCTCCGAATTCGTGGCCGCGGTACAGATCATCGTCTACGGCGGCGCCATCATGGTGCTGTTCGTGTTCGTCATCATGCTTCTGAATGATGGCGAGGAAGAGCGCACGAACTTTTCGAAGCTGGCCACGTTCGCTGGCATTCCGCTGGCCCTGGCAATCGCCGGACTTATTGGGGCCGCCATCGTGAATTCGAGCGCTTCCATGCCGACAGCCACTGCCAACGCCACGCTGACGAACACCAAAACGCTTTCGATGCTGCTTTTCACGGAGTTCGTTTATCCATTCGAGCTGACATCCTTTTTGATTCTCGTAGCCATTCTGGGCGCCATTGTGCTGGCCCAGCGGGAGAACTGACATGGTCCCGACAAACTACTACGTGATTCTGAGCGCCATCCTTTTTGGATTGGGGATCGTGGCTTTTATTTTCAAGCGCAACATCATCACGATTTTCATGGCGATTGAGCTGATGCTGAATGCCGTCAACCTGGCATTCGTGGCCTTCAGCCGGGCATTGGGAAAACCGGATGGCGAAGTTTTCGTTTTATTTGTGATCGTGGTGGCGGCCGCGGAAGCGGCTGTGGGGCTTGGAATCATCATTCTGACTGCGCGTAACCGCCGTTCGCTCAACGTGGAGCGCGCGAACCTTCTCAAACTCTAATGCCGATACTCGAAAATCTCTGGATTATCCTGCTGCTGCCGCTGTTTGGCTCAGCCATCAACGGCCTGCTTGGGTCTAAGTGGCCGAAGAATATCGTGAACACGGTTGCGCTTGGCTCCACGGGACTGTCGTTCCTGGCCGCGCTGGAAGCCGTGCGCGAATTCTTTGTCAACGGTCAGCAACCCTTCCGCAAGGAATTTTTCGACTGGATCGTGGCGTACAACGATCTGCGCATCGGCTTCGACCTTCAGATGGACCAACTCACCGTCGTCATGGTCCTCGTAGTCACCGGAGTCGGCTTTCTCATCCACATTTATGCCACGGGCTACATGGCACACGAGGGCGGCTACTACCGTTTCTTCTCCTACCTGAATTTGTTCATGTTCTTCATGCTGATTCTGGTGCTGGCAGCCAACTACGCACTCCTCTTCGTTGGATGGGAAGGCGTCGGGCTGTGCAGCTATTTGTTGATCGGCTTCTATTTCTTGAAGAAGTCGGCATCCGACGCGGGCAAGAAAGCGTTCATTGTTAATCGCATCGGTGACTTTGGCTTCATGCTGGGAATGTTCTTGCTGTTCCGCACGTTCCACTCGTTGGATTTCGCGGCAGTATTCAATGCGGCCCACAGCTTGCAGCCCGATGCGATGGGCCAGTTCGGAACGCTGACGGTAGCTTGTTTGCTCCTCTTCATGGGCGCCACCGGCAAGTCCGCGCAGATTCCGCTGTATGTGTGGCTGCCAGACGCGATGGAAGGCCCCACCCCGGTCAGTGCCTTGATCCACGCGGCGACGATGGTGACCGCAGGCGTTTACGTCGTGGCCCGCTCACACGTTCTGTTCACGCACGCGCCCACCGCAATGTATGTGGTGGCGATCATCGGCTGTGCCACAGCATTTTTTGCGGCAACGATTGGTCTGGTGCAATCCGACATTAAGAAGGTTTTGGCCTATTCCACGGTCAGCCAACTCGGCTACATGTTCCTGGCTTGCGGCGTAGGGGCGTTTGGAGCCGGAATCTTCCACCTGATGACGCACGCGTTTTTCAAAGCCTTGCTCTTCCTTTCCGCTGGCAGCGTGATGCACGCCATGGGTGGTGAACAGGATATGTGGAAGATGGGCGGGCTTTGGAAGAAGATCAGTATTACGTTTTACTGCATGCTGGCGGGCACCATTGCCATCGCAGGTTTCCCTCCGTTCGCAGGATTCTTCTCCAAGGATGCGATTCTCTTCGGCGCGTACACTTCGGAGCCCGGCGGAAAGATTCTTTACGGCGTCGGATTGCTGGCGGCAATTTTCACTTCGTTTTATATGTTCCGGCTGATCTGGCTTACCTTCTTTGGAACGAAGCGCTACGACGAGAAGAAGGTACACGTTCATGAGTCACCGGCCAGCATGACGGTGCCGCTATCGATTCTTGCGGTGCTCTCCCTGATAGGCGGATGGTTCGCACTTCCCTCCTTCTGGGGCGGCAAGAACTACTTTGCAGATTTCCTGGCCCCTATTTTCGGCGCGGAGGAAGTTGCTGGCATGGATGCAGCAGCGGCGCACTCTCTTGAGCTGATGCTCTCGGGTGTGGCGGTGCTTGCGGCCACGATCGGCTTGGTTATTGCCTGGCGCATGTATGGCAAGGGCGCGAAAGCAGGACCGTCCACAGGCCTGCACAAGATCCTCTACAACAAATATTATGTCGATGAGTTTTATCAGACCGCAGTGATTGGCCCGCTCGTGTGGTTGTCGCAAAACGTGTTCTGGAAAGTTGTGGACACGGGAATCATCGACGGTACCGTCAACGGAATCGCCAACGGTGCAACTTCCGTGGGCGACACCGTCCGCCACACGCAATCCGGCAATACGCGCAGCTACGCGGTCTGGGTAGTGATCGGAGCAATTCTGGTCTTCGGCATTATCTTCTGGCCTGTCCTGCGGCCGGTGATTGGAGGGGTACGCTGATGATTCCTGGCGGACATCTCCTCTCCGTGCTGATTTTCTTCCCGGCGTTTGGCGCGCTCGCGCTTTTGCTGCTAAAAGCCGACGACGAAGAGTGGATTCGCCAATTGACCTTTGTGATCTCGCTGGTGGAGTTTGTGTTCTCCCTGCTACTGTTGTGGGCCGTGCCTATCGGCACGCCAGGCTATGCCATTGAAGAATTCCACAAATGGATCGTCGCGCCTCCCATCAATTATCATCTGGGTGTAGACGGCATCAGCATGTTCCTGGTCATCCTCACCACTTTCCTGACTCCCATCTGCGTTCTGGCTTCCTGGAAAGGCGTGCATCACCGCCTGAAGGAATTCCACGTCATGCTCTTGTTGCTCGAAGTTGGCGTGGTTGGCGTGTTCTTCTCGCTGGACATGTTCCTCTTCTTTGTTTTCTGGGAAATCATGCTGATTCCCATGGCCTTCCTGATCGGCATTTGGGGTCACGACCACCGCATTTACGCAGCCGTCAAGTTCGTCCTGTACACCATGGCGGGCTCCATTCTGATGCTGATTGGAATTGTCTGGCTCTACAACGCCACCGGCACGTTTGACTTGCCGACCATCCAGCATCTGTTGCAAACCGGTACGCTGGTGCTTCCGGCGCGCGTCGAGATGCTGCTGTTCCTGGCATTCTTCGTGGCGTTCGCCATCAAGGTGCCGCTCTTCCCTCTTCACACCTGGCTACCGGATGCCCACGTGGAAGCGCCAACGGCCGGCTCAATTATTCTGGCTGGCGTGCTTCTGAAGATGGGTACCTACGGCATGATTCGCTTCTGTCTGCCGCTTTTCCCCGACGCATCGCATCGCGCGGCGCCGTGGGTCGGCACTCTAGCCATCATCGGAATCATTTACGGCGCACTCGTGGCGCTGGTACAACCGAACCTGAAAAAACTTGTGGCCTACTCTTCGGTGAGCCACCTGGGCTTTGTAGTGCTGGGCATATTTGCGTTCAACAATATTTCCATGCAAGGCGCGGTCTATCAGATGCTGGCGCACGGCATCTCCACCGGTGCGTTGTTCCTGTTGGTTGGCATGCTCTACGACCGCCGCCACACCTTCGAAATCTCCGAGTACGGTGGTTTGGCTACGCCGATGCCGAAACTAGCGGCGTGCTTTCTGTTCGTCTCGCTGTCGTCGTTGGGATTGCCGCTGCTGAACGGCTTCGTCGGCGAATACCTCATTCTGCTCGGTACCTATCAAGGGCATTGGAAGTGGGCCGCGTTGGCCGCAACGGGCGTGATTCTTTCCGCGTGCTACCTCTTGTGGGCCTACCAGCGCGTCTTCTTTGGCGAAGTGACGCACGCCAAGAACCGCGAACTGGCAGACGCGTCATCCCGCGAAAAGTGGCTGCTGGTAACGTTTGCGGTAGTCACCATCTGGATGGGCGTGCAGTCGCCGTTCTTCACGCGCCGCATTGCCGATTCCTGTAAAAATGTTCTGCATCAGATGAATCACAACGTGATGCATGAAGCCGCTGCCCCGCCCGTGGCCACGCCACCCGCTGGCAGCCCCGCCGCGAACGCGGCCGAATTGTTGACGGAAAGGTTGGCTGGCCGCTAAATGATTCCGCAAACGGCAGATTTGCTTCGAGTATTGCCGGAGTTGATCTGGTGCGGCTTTGGTGTGCTGCTGATGCTGCTGCAGCCAGTCCTGAAGAATCGCCAGGGCCTCACTCTTTTCGCCATGGTGGGCACAGCCATGGGAACGCTCAGCACCTTTTTCGGTGTCCCGGGCGCAGGTTTTTCCGGACTGATTCAGTTCGACCTGTTCAGCTTATTCTTCCACTGGCTAGTCGGCTTGGTTGCTTTCCTCGTTATTCTGGCATCCGATTCGTATCTGGGGCGCGAAAATCTGGAAGCGGCCGAATTTTACGCCTTGATTCTGTTCGCCACCGCCGGAATGGGCGTACTGGCTTCCGCGCAAGAATTGCTGACCGCCTTTATCGGCCTGGAAATGTCTTCAATCTCCAGCTACATATTGGCGGGCTATCGCCGCGATTCCATCAAGTCCAGCGAATCCGCGATGAAATATTTCCTGCTGGGCTCGTTCGCTACCGCGTTTTTCCTTTACGGCATCGCCATGGTCTACGGCATTACCGGCTCAACGAATCTGATGCACCTGGCCACGGCGGATTCCGGCAGTACCATGTTGCGCCTGGGATTGACTCTGATCCTCATCGGCCTGGGCTTCAAGGTAGCCATCGCGCCATTTCAGATCTGGACGCCAGACGTTTACGAGGGCGCACCGACGCCAGTCACAGCGCTCTTTTCGGCGGGGCCAAAGGCCGCTGCATTTGCATTGCTGCTGCGTATCTTTGCCAGCGTTGATGCGGCCACCGGCTACTGGTTCTGGGCTTTCTGGATTCTCGCCGCGTTGACCATGTTCGTCGGCAATCTTGGCGCGCTGGTGCAATCGAACATCAAGCGTCTGCTGGCCTATAGCTCCATCGCGCACGCGGGCTATATCGTTGTGGCGCTGGCAGCGGTTACGTTTGTGAAGGCGGATGTCGATGGTGGAGCTTCGCGCGCCTACGCCGCCGTGCTTTTTTATCTTTTGAGCTATGCGCTGGTCTCCGTCGGAGCGTTCACCATCGTTTCCGATCTGGGTGGACGCGGAGAGCGCTATCTCAACGTAGACGATTTCGCCGGCCTTGGCACGCGCCAGCCGTTCACCGCTGCGGCGCTCAGTCTGTTCTTGCTTTCATTCCTTGGCCTGCCGATTACTGCTGGTTTCTTCGGGAAGCTGTACATCTTTACCGCCGCGATCCACTCCAATCTAATCTGGCTGGCGGTGTTGATGGCCATCAACAGCATCATCGGCTCTTATTATTACCTGCGCATCATCGTAGTGATGTACATGCACGATCACAAAGGTCCGCTGCCGGCGGATGCTCCCAGCGGTCTCAGCGTGACAGCGGCAATGGTGGTCGCCGTCGCTGTGTTGGCCACTCTGTACCTTGGCCTGGCGCCAAATCACGTGCTGGGGCTTGCGCTGTCGCAAGGCCTGATGCTCTCCGCTCGCTAAATTGGTCAAACGTAATATGGCCCGGGCCTTGTAGGGCCGCCTTCTGAGGCGGGCGCCTTGACTACCAAACGCCGGGAATTAATCGGTATCGCACCCGCGCGGCGTACTCCTCATACCCAGGTAATCCTTTGCGCAGCATCGCTTCTTCCAGCTTCGTGCGCCGGATAAACAAAAGCACAACGGGAATGGCCGTGACCAGGGTGGACAGCCACGATCCCAGTGCCAGTCCGGTGAGCACCATATACGGAATGCCGCCCGCGTAGCCCGGATGACGAACGTACGCATAGGGTCCCTTATCGATGACAGATTGTTGGCGATCAGGCTGCAGCCGCACCGCGGAAGAAAAAAATCGATTGATCAGCAACGCCCAACTAAGCAGGGCATACCCCAGCAGCACTACTATGAGCGCAGTAATCTGCGTGGCAAGAGTCACGGGGGCTGTCCAGTGGTAGCGGCCCACGTCGAGGCCCGCCAGCACCACCATAAGCACCATCAGGATCGTGCTGGCTATCTTGAATACCTTGTCCTGCTCGCCGGGCCCCGGCTTCATACGTTCACCGATCAGGTCGGGGTTGCTGCGGGCGATTAGAATGCTAAAGAACAGCCCCAGCCCCAAGTTGAACCCAAAGTACAGCCACGCCAAGGGAAGATCGGTGCGGCCCGCGCACACGAAATAAATCGCCGCCCAAACGGCAAGATAGACAATCAGGAACAGGATACCGAGGAGAGATTTATTCGTAGAGCCTCCTGCTTTCGAACCCTTTGGCGATTATCGCCTATCGAGGAGGCTAACGTCTGTATTGATGGTCACCCGGAAAGTTCGCGCCGCGCAAACGAAGCGAGCGGGTCGCCTCAGAAAGCAGCCCCTACAGAAAAGAAAAAGCCCGCCTCGAGTGATCGAGGCGGGCCCTAATTCCAAATCCAGACTGGCTAGTTAAACCTTAGCGAAGATGATCGCGAGGGTGAACAGCGCCAACGTCTCGATGAACACCAGGCCCAAAATCATCGCCGTGCGGATGTTCGCCGAAGCGCCGGGATTGCGGGCCATGCCTTCGCAAGCCGAAGCCGCGACCTTGCTCTGACCGAGTGCTCCGCCAAATGCAGCAAGCGCCATACCGAACGCTGCCGCGATGGCCAAGGTTCCCTTACCGGATACTGCTGCACCAGTTTCCTGTGCGAATGCGGCGGGTGCGAACAGCACAACTGCTGTGAGAGCCGACAGAATCATTGCTGACTTCTTCATTACTTCCTCCTTGGAATTACCGCCAGTGGGTGGTTCCCGGCCCTGCGCTCTACGACCGGTCTCACGCTGTTACGGCAAAATCTAGTGTTCTTCGGCTACGGCCTGGCCAATGTAAATCGATGGCAGCACGGTGAACACATAGGCCTGAATGATCGAAACGAAAATGTGCAGACCGACAAAAATGATAGGGATGAGCACCGGGAATATCGCAAACGCAATACCCACCACGGGGTGTTTTGCCCAACCCCACTGAACAGGACTGATCAGCAGTCCCAGGAAAATCATATAGATCAGGTCGCTGGCGAAAATGTTGGCCCAGAGACGAACCGTCAAGGAAAGAACGCGCGCCGTAGCGCTGATGATTTCCACCGGACCAATCAGCCAGGACAACCACCAGACCGGCCCGGTGAATGTCTTCAGGTAGCCGACGGGGCCGTGATGCCGCAAACCCTGCCAGTTGAAATAGAGAAAGGTGAGGATGGCACAGCCCAGAGTCACTATGTAGCTGCCCGTAGGAGACGTAAAAGCCGGAAGCAGGCCCAGCAGATTTGCGAGCAAAATAAAAATCGAAATGGAGCCGGTAAACGCAATAAATCGCGAGGCATGATGCCCCGCGTTTTCTTCCAAAAGATCTTTTATGCCGAAGCCCAAAGGATTTGTAAGCAGCATTTCGGCAACCTGCTGAACGGCGCCGGGGCGATCAACGGAAAGCCTTGAGCGCACCAGAAGCGCCAACAGCGTTCCGATGATCAGCGTGATAATGCACATCACCAGATACTCGGGGATGGGTCGCTCGTAATCGACAGGCTGCATGTGCAAGAAATGCAGAAGGCGCAGTGCCAGCGGCGCGAACAGGTGATTAAACCATTCTGTTATCGGGCTTATGTGTTCATCCATCGTCAGTCCGGGGAATGCAGGATTTCGTGCACACTAACCGCAAAAGTGGCCGCTCCCAGGGCACACAATCCAAAAATCATGCTTAATACGGGAACGTTCAGTACTTTAAAAATAACATACACGGCCAAGGCTATCAATACGTAGCGGAAAACCGCGCGGAAATACGTGCCAAACGGAACGACCACCTTTTCCTGCGTGGCTTGCGCCATGGAGGAGGCCGCTAGCGCATCCAACCCCTTCTGGAGCCAGCGAAAGTTGAGCCATGCCAGGGCTGCCCCAATGAAGATTCCCAGGCCCCAGCGCCATCCATGGAAATAGCCAACAGGAATTGCACCGACAGCGCCCAGGATCAGCGTCAGTTGCGAAATCCGTTTTTCGGAGAGCAGGTAACGGGTGATGTCGGAGGATTGGTCTGGCACGGTGTTGCTCAGAAATCTATTTCGGCAGCCGGCGAAGAACTTCGCGAAGGCCGCCAAAAAATCCCAGGAAGCCCAAGACAATCATGAGAATCGGCTTAGTGTGCAACCAGCCATCCAGAAAATAACCGATCAATCCGCCAACCGCGATGGTGCCGACGAGGATAAAGGGCAGCTCCGTGGCCATCGCAAATTGTTGAGAAACGGTTTTGGCCTTCTCAACCGCCGGTGGCAGATTAGGGTCGCGCGTTTCGTTATTGTCCGAGGGCATAGCGAGCCAGGTGCGTGAAAGGTTCAGGATACAGGCCCGCGGCAAGGGTTACAAACACCGTCACGATCAGCACAAAGAGCTGTGCAAAGCTGATCACTGGAATTGGCGAATCCACTCCGGGCTTCTTCAACCAGGCGTGAACGATGATCCGGAAATAATAATAAACCGCTGGCACGATGTAGAGGGCCGCGAAGATAGCAAGAATCGTATGATGCGACTGGATGAGCCCCTGGAAAATAAAATACTTGCCCATGAATCCGGCCGTGGGCGGAATGCCAGCGAGAGACAACATGAATACCAGCAACAGCAGCGCGGCGCCGGGACTTCGCTGGTACAACCCGTCTAAGTCTTCGATCTCATCGCCAATCAGGCCGCGCTTGCGCAGCAACACGATAATCGCAAAGGCTCCAATGGTCATGAACGCGTAAGCGATCAGGTAGTAAAACAGCCCGACAATCCCGATTTCATTCCACGCCACAATCCCCAGCAGAATGTATCCCACGTGGGAAATGGAAGAGTAAGCCAGCAGGCGCTTGAGATTATTCTGCGTAAGCGCGGCAAGATTCCCCCACGTCAGTGAAGCAACGGCAACACCAGCGATGGCGTAGATCCACGTCGGCTGCGACGCGGCAAACACGCTGGTCAGCAATCGCAGGAACATTGCAAAGCTCGCCGTCTTCGAAGCTACACTGACGTACGCCGAGATCGGCGTTGGCGCTCCCTGATACACATCGGGCGCCCACTGGTGGAATGGCACCGCGGCAATCTTGAAGAACATCCCCGCGGCCACGGTCACGAAGGCCAGGATGACCAGCCAATCGATCAGGCTGTGCGCGGAGGTATAGCGCAGACGGCGGTCGAGAATGTCGCCGATCTGAATCACGTTTGTGGAGCTGCTGACGCCGTAGAGCAACGAAAAACCGTACGTGAGGATGCCGGTGCTGAATGCGCCTAGAAGAAGATACTTCAGGGCCGCTTCGTTGGAACGCTTTTCACGGCGCAGGAAGCCCGTAAGCACGTAGAAACTAAGCGCCATGGTCTCAAGCCCAAGAAAAAGTACGATCAGGTCAATTCCCGACGACATGAACATCATGCCGATGCACGCCAGCAGTATCAGCGCGTAATATTCGCCCTCCTGCTCCTGTTCGATATCCAGAAAACGCATGGAGAGCAGAATGACCAGCGCCGTAGCAGCCAGGAAAATGGCCGCGAAGATTAGCGCGAACCCATCCACGATGACCGTGTTGTGGAAGCCGATCAGGGGAGCTGGGCCCATGGGGCTGCCACCAAGCGCGGCATATTTCTTGAACTGCATGTAGAGCCCGAGGCCACTGGCCGCGACGCCCGCTAGTGCGAGATACGCGTTGAAATGCTTTTCTTTTTCCTCCAACAGGAAGTCAAAAATCAGGATGCCTAGTGCAAACAACAGCAGTTCCATCTGCGGCAGGACAACCAAGCCGTCACCGTGGATGTAATTCAGGATGGGATCAAGGAAGGAGAGCATGAAGTTCCCTACTTGACCTCCACATTGGCGGGAGCGGCCGGCGGCGAGACCGGTACGGGGAGCACTGCGCGGTTAGCCTGTTCATAAAAGTGTGGGTTTACCTGCTCAACAATCTTCTGGACGGGCTTTTCGAGATACGCAAAAAATGGTTTGGGATAGATGCCGATCCAGAACGCCAGAAAAACCAGCGGCAGAATCACCACGTACTCGCGAAGGCTCAAATCCCGCAGTGTCTTGTTCACTTCGTGGGTGACTGAGCCAAACATGGTGCGCTGGTAGAGCCACAATAAATACGCGGCCCCTAACACGATGCCAAGCGAGCCCCACGCAGCCCACGCCTTGTTCACCACAAATGCGCCCTGCAGAATCGTGAATTCTCCGATGAACCCGTTCAGCACCGGCATACCCAGCGAACTGAGTGTGATGATCAAATAGATGGCGGCGAAATTTGGCATTGGCGTAGCAAGCCCGCCAAATTCGGATATCAAGCGCGTGTGTCGCCGCTCATAAAGAAATCCAACCAGAAGGAAGAGTGCGCCGGTGGATATTCCGTGATTGACCTGCTGCAACACGCTGCCGGATAGGCCTTGTGGCGTCAGCGCGAAAATTCCCAGGGTACAGAAACCAAGATGGCTGACGGAGCTATACGCAATCAACCTCTTCATATCCTTCTGCATCAGGCAGACAACCGCGCCGTAAATAATTCCCACCAGGGAAAGAAAGATAAGGATATGAATAATTTTCGACCGCATATAAGGATCGGTGGGCAACAGCGGAAGCGAGAAACGCAGGAAGCCGTATGTCCCCATCTTCAATAGCACGCCGGCCAGAATGACGGAGCCAGCGGTGGGTGCTTCCGTGTGAGCATCCGGCAGCCAGGTGTGGAACGGGAACATCGGCACCTTGATCGCGAAAGCGAAGAAGAATCCCCAGAAGAGCCACACCCGGAGCGGGTCAGTAAATTGTTGTGCGGCGGCCAGCAGAGTAGGAATATCGAATGTGCCGATCGAGCCTTGTGGCAGCGTCTTGGCGTAGTTATAGTACAGCGCAAGAATGGCGAGCAGCATGATGACTGAGCCTGCCAGCGTGTACAGGAAAAATTTGATGGCGGCATACAGCCGGCGGTCGCTACCCCAAACACCAATCAGAAAGTACATCGGCACCAGCATTACTTCCCAAAAAACATAAAACAGGAAGAAGTCGAGCGACATGAATACGCCCAGCATGCCAACCTGCAAGAGTAACAGCAAGATGTAGTATTCCTTGGTGCGCATCTGGATGGCATTCCAGGAAGACAGGATCGCGATCATGCCAAGGAAAGTAGTCAGCATAACAAGCAAGAAACTGATGCCGTCGAGGCCCAGGGAATATTTCGCTCCGATGGAAGGAATCCAATTCGAGGATTCCACAAAGTTATACCCCGAGCTGCCAACCGGAAACCACAGAACCAACGGAAGGGAAACCACGAACCCAAGTACGCCAAACAGATTCCCAACGAAGCGATGAGCAGACAGCGATTCGCGCGGGACGAACATGAGTAATAGCGCGCCCACTAGCGGCGTAAACAGGATCACGCTGAGTAGATGTGTAGCAAAAAAGTGCTGCATGCCTTATACCTTTCAGTGCAGAGTGCGCACCCAAACCTGCATGTGACGGCCATAGTAGCCTAATAAAATCACCAACCCCAGCAGCATCCACATGGCGTAAGACGAAAAAACGCCCGTCTGGAGCATGCGAATGGGAACGCTGAGCGACCGCGTAAATTTACCGGTGAAGTTGACCAGTCCGTCGACAATCCATTTGTCCCACCACATGGAAACTCGCGAGAGGAAACGCGTCAACCAGCCGGCGCCATCGACGCCCACGCCATCGATCAGCTTGGCGTCCACCAGGCCTAGCGCGATGCTCAAGTCCTTGATGCGATTCACGAACAAAGCATCGTAAATCTCGTCGACGTAATACTTGTGGAGCAAAACGCTATGCAGGCGGGGCCACGCCGCCGCAATCTTTTCGTGCATCTTGGGCTTCACCAGGAAAATCTGGTAGGCCAGCCAGATACCCGCGCCGGCAACAGCCACGGAAACTGCCATCAACAAATATTCCTTGAATATCGAGTGGCTTCCCAATTCAACGGCGGACGTTTCTTGCACTACTCCTCGCAAGACAGGTTCAAGGAATTGGCCGAACGTGTTTTTCTCTCCCCACAAGACAGGCAGCGCAAACCAGCCGCCAACGATCGAGAAAAACGCCAGAATCGTCAGCGGAACGGTCATGGTCTGCGGCGATTCATGAATGTGATTCTCCACCTCAGGTGGTACGCGTGAGAGTCCACGGAAGGTGAGAAAGAACAAGCGGAACATGTAGAAGGCAGTGAGGCCGGCAGTGACTAATCCGACGATCCAAAGGAAAAGGTATCGATCAATTTCCGCAGATCGGTGAAACGCGTGGCCCAGGATTTCGTCTTTGCTGAAAAATCCCGCAAAAGGAGGAATGCCGGCAATGGCCAGCGTTGCGATGAGAAAGGGGTAATAGGTTGCCGGAATTGCGCGCCACAAGCCGCCCATTTTACGAAGGTCTTGCTCACCCGAAAGCGCGTGAATAACACTGCCGGCGCCGAGAAAGAGCAGCGCCTTGAAGAACGCATGTGTCATCAGGTGGAAAATACCCGCCGAGAATGCGCCGACGCCGAGCGCAAGAAACATGTAACCCAGTTGGCTGATGGTGGAATACGCGAGCACTTTCTTGATGTCGGTCTGCACCAGCGCCATAGACGCGGCGTAGATCGCGGTGCCCGCACCCACCCCAGCAATCAGATCCATGGCAATCGGCGCCAACTGATAAATCGCATTCATGCGCGCCACCATATACACGCCTGCGGTGACCATGGTCGCCGCATGGATCAAAGCGCTGACCGGCGTCGGGCCCTCCATAGCGTCGGGCAGCCAGACGTACAAAGGAATTTGCGCGGATTTTCCGGTTGCGCCGACGAAGAGTAGCAGCGCAATCGCCGTCAGTATCGGCGCGCCAAACGCCAAGGCATGCTGATCAATCATTGCGGCAAGCGACTGCACAATTCCGGAGAACGCAATCGGATCCGCCAGCCCTTGCGAAGTGAAACGCACCGTGCCAAACGTGGTCGAGATCAAGAAGATTCCCAGCAGAAACCCTGTATCGCCGATGCGATTGACGATGAATGCTTTCTTGCCCGCATCCGACGCCGACTTCTTCAGGAAATAAAAACCGATCAACAGATAGCTGCACAGTCCGACGCCTTCCCACCCCACAAAGAGAAGCAGCAGATTGTTAGCAAGAATCAGCGTGAGCATCGAGAACATAAACAGATTGAGGTAACCAAAGAAGCGGTAATAACCACCCTCGTGGCTCATATACCCGATGGAATAAACGTGGATGAGGAAGCCGACACCGGTGACTACCAGCACCATCACACAGGAAAGCGGATCGAGCAGATAGCCCCAGTCAGCAACGAAATTCGTCAGTCCCCCCTGCGTCGGCATCGCCCCGGGCGTAATCCATTGGAACAGGATTACCTGAATGAAACGGTTCTCCGGAGCTAAGGAAAGAAGTTGCAAAACGGCTCCGGTGGCGTGAACAAATGAGAGAAATACGCTGCCGACACAAAGGAAACTGACGGCGAACTTTGGAATGTGGCGTCCAATAAAAAGCATGAGCGCCGCAGTGATCAAGGGAAAAAGTGGAATCAGCCAAAGATGAGAGAGGAAGTATCCGGAGGGCGTCACGAGCACTCCTCCTTCCAGACCAGCCCGAATGTGCTATGCGCTACCATTTCAAAAGGTCCATTTCGTCGGCAAGAATCGTTTCGCGATTACGGAAGAACGCAATAATGATGCCGAGTCCAACGGCAGCCTCCGCGGCAGCATCGGCAATAATGAAAAGCGCGAAGACTTGACCGGCAACGTCGCCGAAAATCCGCGAAAACGCGACGAGGTTAATGTTTACGGCGTTAAGGATCAGTTCGATCGACATCAGTACAATAATCACGTTGCGGCGGGTGATCACGCCGATCGTCCCGATAATGAACAGCGCCAAGCTCAGAAACAGGTAGTGGCCAATCGGCATCATTGTGGTTCACGGCCCTTCTTGGCCATCACCACTGCCCCAACCATGGCCACCAGCAGGAGTACGCTGGCAATTTCAAATGGCAGCAGATAATTGCTGAACAGACTCTGCGCGAGGGCTTCGGAATTGGGTGGCAGCTTATTCGCTGGCGACGCTTCTTGAACAAACAAACCCTGGCCAGGCATTTTTCGCGTGGCCCACAGCATCACGCCAACTTGGGCACCAAGAGCAATCGCAACCAGCAAAGAAACCCATTTTTGTTTCGAGAACTGTATCTGATGCAGCGCAACGTCCAGCCGTACCAACATGATCACGAACACGAAGAGGACCATGATGCCGCCGACGTACAGAATGATCTGCGCGACAAACAGAAACTCCGCACGCAACTGCAGAAAGATCCCCGCGGTGGCCAGCAACGCGGTAATCAGAAATACCGCACTGTGAATCGCGTTGCGCCGCGTAACCATCATCGCCCCGCTCAAAATGGCGACGCCGGCAAAAAAGTAGAAGATCACGCTATCCAGCATAAGAATCCGTTGTGGCTCTCGCGGCCGTAGATGCCGCCTCAGTCCGTTTATCATGCAAATGCGTAAGAAATGCGGCCGCCGCCAGCGTGCATACTATCGTAATCACCAAAGCAACCCAGCGGTTCCAGTGATACTCAGACTCGAGCACCAGCGCGATGCCCACGGCAAAGACATTCACGATGGCCAGCGGAATCAAAATGTACCAGCCAAGATGCATCAGTTGATCAAAGCGGTAGCGTGGCAAAGTGAATCGCAGCCACATGAACAAATAAATGTATGCCGAGACTTTCAGCAGAAACCAGAATGCGCCATGAAGACCGGGCAGCACAGCCCGCAGCGGCCCAGGGAAAAGTGGTAGGGCAAGAATCACGGCAACCGCGAAACACCCAAACGCAACACCCCACATGAACTGTTTCTGCACACGTACAGGCTGCTTCCCCACCCGGTAAATCGAGTAGATGCCGACTAGAGCTACGAGCAGCGGCGGAAAGAAATCCAGTACCTTGAGCCAGTGCACATTCGGAAACGGCCGCAGCCATCCGCCGAGAAACAACGTGGTGGCCACCGACGCGACCACAATCATGTTGGCATATTCACCCAGAAAATAGAGCGCCCAGCGGAAGCCGCTGTATTCCGTCATGTATCCGGCAACAAGTTCGGATTCTGCTTCCGGCAAGTCGAACGGAGCTCGATTCGTCTCTGCAATCGAAGCCACTACATATATGAAGAAAGCGACGGGCGTTAGAAAGATAAACCAGACGCCGTTGGTTTGCTGCGCTTCGACGATACCGTGAATTCTCAATGTACCGGCCAGCAACACTCCGCTAATCAGCGCCAATCCCGCTGCGGTCTCATAGCTCACCAGTTGAGCGGTGCTGCGAATCGCTCCGATGATGGAGTAGTGGCTGTTCGATGCCCACCCGCCAAGCACAATGCCGAACAGACCGAGCGAGCTGACGCCCAGAATGAATAGCAAACCAACATTGATGTCGCGCGCCACTTGAAAGGTGGGGCCAAACGCGATGGCGCCCATGGCCGTCAGTGCGGCGGTCATAGAAATTACCGGTGCGAGCCAGAAAATCACTTTGTCGGCGTCGTCGGGGATAATGTCTTCCTTGATCAGCAACTTCACCGCGTCCGCGATCGGCTGCAGCAATCCATGCGGGCCCACACGCATCGGCCCCAGGCGCGCCTGCATATCTGCCATCAGCTTGCGTTCGACCAGAACGACATAACCCGCGATCAGTGGAACAACCGCGACAATCACCACGCCGCTGACCAGTTCCACCCACCAGGTCTGCAGAAAAACAAGAATGCCCTGCATGGCCGGGCTCATCGATCCACCTCGCCCAGCACGATGTCCAAGGTCCCAATAATAGCGACCACGTCGGCCACCAGATGGCCACGCGCCATTCTGTCGAATGCCTGCAGATTTACGAAGGATGGCGGACGAATCCGTACACGATAGGGCTGCGTAGTTCCATCACTCACGATGTAATAGCCAAGTATCCCCTTTGGCGCTTCGATGGAGTGATAAACCTCACCTGGAGGCGGCTTCAAGACTTTGCCAACCTTCCCCAGGATCGCCCCCGCGGGAATATTTTCGATGGCCTGCAAGCAGATCAATCGAGACTGGCGCATCTCTTGCATGCGAACCATATACCGGTCGTACGTGTCGCCGTTGGTACCGATGGGAATTTCGAATTTATACTGATCGTAGGCCGCATACGGCATGGCCTTGCGTAAATCCCACCGCACACCGCTGGCGCGGAGTACCGGTCCACTGGCGCCCATCGCAATCGCATCTTCTGCTGAGAGCACGCCGACATTTCGCGTTCTGCCAATCCAGATGCTGTTTCCGGTCAATAGATCTTCGTACTCCTGCAGGCGGCGCGGAAAATCATTGCAGAAACGCTCGACATCCTTTTCAAACGTGTCGTAGGCCTCGTATTGCAGGCCACCAATGCGGAAAGCGTGCGTTGTCAGCCGCGCACCGCAATACTTCTCGAAAATCTTCAGGATTTCTTCGCGTTCGCGCATGCAGTAAAACAGAGGAGTCAGAGCGCCGATGTCCAACCCATGTGTGCCGAGCCACAACAAATGGCTGGCGATCCGCTGCAGTTCGGTGAGGATAGTGCGAATTACTCGCGCGCGTGGTGGCGCTTCCACCATCAGCAGCTTTTCGACCGCTTCGCAGTAGCCCAACCCGTTGCTGACTGCCGCAACATAATCCATGCGGTCGACATAGGGCGCGAACTGCTGGTACGAGCGATGCTCGGCAATCTTCTCCACTCCGCGATGAAGATATCCAATCACGCATTCAGAACCACGAACCCGTTCACCGTCCAGCTTCAGTTTGACGCGTAGTACGCCATGCGTGGAAGGATGCTGCGGGCCCATATTAATGACCAGTTCATCGGCGCCCAGCAGCGTCTTCGTCTTTGATGTTGTGTCGTCGAACAAAGTATCGCTCACTCTTTCAAACCTATTGCCCGCTCTCGATGCCTAGATTCTCACGGACCCAGGCTTCGTCCTGCTTCAGAATGTCGTAATCCTTGCGCAACGGGTGCCCCTGCCACTCTTCCGGCAACAGAATGCGCTTCAAGTCCGGATGCCCCTTGAAGACGATTCCGAACATGTCAAAAATTTCCCTCTCCAGCCAGTTCGCGGTTGGCCAGATATCCACAAGGCTGTTCGCCACTTCCGCCGCGGCAATTGGAATTTTCAGCCGCAAACGAATGTTATGCGGAAACGAATAAAGGATAGCGATCAGATCGAAGCGCTTCTCGCGGCGTGGCCAATCCACTGCTGTGTAGTCTTCCAGTAGATCGAATTTCTCTTCGTCTCGAGAATAACGGGCAATTTCGCTAAGTTGCGCCAAGTCGACAACCAGGTAGGGCTGTTTGCGGTCTTCCAAAGCATCAAGAATTCCAACACCGAAACGTTCGCGATAGCGCTTGGTCAACTCGTTGTCGAGGGGAGTCTGCAAAACCACTGGCGGTTTGGGCGGGGGTGGTGCGGGCTTCGCCGCAGCAGGAGACGGTGCCGCGACTGCGGCCTTCGGCGCAGCGGGCGGCACTGTTGGAGCGCCGGGTGCCTCCGGCTTCGAACTATCGGGCGATTGGGGTGCCTTGGACTCGTCTGCCATGGACCCTGGGACCGTTGGGCTGCATATTTTGCTCACAAATTTCGCAAGCAAATCCTGAGCTAAGTCTTACCAAGAACGCTACTAATGATTGCGCGAGAGGATGGAGCGAAACGCGCAAACCTGCATCAAAGGCGGACAAACTCATCCGCGATCTGCAGCCAGTTACGATCGCTTAGTGCGTTTCTAACATACGAGATGAAGGCAGTCAATGTGCGTCGACACATCTTCCCGACAATTCTTTTTCTGCCGACGGGAAGTGCGACAATCGATCAAGACCAATTCTCGTCACCCGGGTCGCTCTCGGGAATCAAGGCTTGGTGTCATCCGCCCCCACGCGGAATACCTGAAATTCCCGAATATACGCTTCCCCGGCTGATGAAAGGATATTCAGCCGCACGCGAGAAGAAGTTACTGCCGCGAAGTGGTCGATTCGTTTGTGTCCGATAGGGCCGCCCTCGACAATTGGTTTCCACTGCCCATCAGTCCACACTTCAATGCGGAAGCGTTCAATCTGCTGCCCATCGTTAAGCCACTCCATCAACAGTGAACAATCAAAGGTCACAGGTTTGGCGAAATTGGCTTCGAGCACTGCGTGGTGCGACCCGGTCGGTGCGGACCAGAACGTATTCGGATCGCCATCAAGCGCGGCTTCCTTCCCTGCTTCACCGTGCAAATGCTCCTTCACCATCTGGTTTTTCCCGTAGCGCGTCTCGATCGCCAATCCTAATTCTTTTAGTCGTTTTACATCGGCGTCCGGCAGCAATCCTCGGCGGTCGAGTGCCAAGCCCAGCATCAACTGTCCTCCCCGGCCGATGGAGGCCTCATACGTAGCAACTAACTCGTTCAATGATTTAAGGGAACTTTCGTCGTTGGGATGCCAGAACCAGTGCTGCTTATGCAGCGGAGTGTCCGCTTCCACGGGCCTCCAGCGCAAGTACCCGTGCCTGTCCAGCACGTTCCAGTTTTCGTAAGGGATAGTTCCCTCTTCATTCCCAGCCCAGCGGATATCCGCAAATTCAAGTAGCGCTGCGTCGGCGAAGATCAGCGTATTGGGCTGGTAAACGCGCAAGTTCTCGACAATCTTCGAGAAATTGTAAACGTGCCCGGCGCTGCCCGCTCCGTCCAGCCAGAATTCCACCAGGTCGCCGTACCTTGTGGCGAGTTCTACCATTTCCGCGATGTAGTAGTCGTCATATTCCGCGGAATTCTTGTACTTCGGCTCGTGCCGGTCCCATGGTGAAAGGTAAACTCCGAACGCCAGCCCATATTTTCGCGCGGCTTCAGACACGCGCCACACAACATCACCTTGCCCGTTCTCCCAGTTGCTACTCTTGACGCTGTAGTCTGTCTGGCCTGTTGGCCACAGACAAAATCCGTCGTGATGCTTCGCCACCAGCACAACGTACCTTGCTCCCGCCGCCTTAATCGCGCCCATCCACTGCTCCGGATCAAACTGCGTGGGAGCAAACACTGTAGGGCTGGCCGTCCCATCGCCCCATTCACGATCGAGAAATGTATTCGTACCGAAGTGGATGATGACTCCGAATTCGAGGTCTTGCCATGCTACCTGCTGAGGCGAAGGTTTCACGTCCGTGAAATTCTGCGCGCAAGAAAAAGGAGTGAAAACGTGAAATACCGCGGCGATAATTGGGACCAATATTCCGGCGGAGCGTAAAGTGCGAAACATGAGGATTTTGAACCTCGTTTCTCGAAAAACCTGCAACCGTTCATATCCTTATATATTGACGGTGGCGAACTGGGAATCCGCAGAATGTCAGCTTATCGACTGGCTGATACTTCCAGCAGCATCTTCAGAGTGGTCCCCGCGCGGTGACTGATGCGATCCAAGGCTTCCTGGCCCTTTTCCAGAGGTAGCTTGTCCGTCCACGGCGTCAGGTCCACAGCGCCAGAAATAAGCAAGTCTAGCGAGCGCTGAAAATCCACCGGTGCGTAAGCGAACGACATCACCACACGGTGTTCTTTCCGGATGCTGGTGACAAAATCCACCTCACTGCGCTGCGCACCCATTCCCAAAAGGGCTACGCAGCCGCCAGGCTTGCACAAATCAAACGCCATCTGTCGCGCTGGAGCGCTGCCGCTCGCGTCGATCACCACATCAAATCCACGTCCAGCCAATTTGCGTGCTTCCGCTACACCCTCGGGGGTTCCAGTATTTATTGCCGCAGAGGCACCCAGTTTTTTGATGGTTTCCAACCGCTGGTCGCTAACGTCGACAACCAGTACCTCGCTGACGCCAATTTTCTTACTGACGAGCAGTCCAAGCGCGCCCATTGTCCCACCGCCGACGATGGCCAACCGGAAAAATGTCGGCGGCGACAGCAGCCGAAACAAGTGCACCAGATTGGCCAAAGGTTCGCTCAATACTGCCCGCGCTGATGGCAAGGAATCCGGAATCTCGAAAATTTGTGTCGTCGGCAACGCCACATACTCTGCGAACGAGCCGGCGGTCTGATCCATTCCCAGTAGCCGCCAGCTTTCGCACAAATTCTGCGCTCCAGAAAGGCATGCAGTACACCGTCCGCAACTGATCAACGGATTCGCCACCACGCGGCGCCCATCGCCCAGCCGGCCAATCAATTCGTGGCCCAAGACCAACGGCGGTTTGCGACGCGCGCTGTGCCCCAGGAAGCCGGAAATGTCTGAACCGCAAACTCCGGCATACTCGATGGCGATCTCCATCTCACCGTTCCCCACTGTGGGGCGCGGTCTTTCTTCCAACTCAACTTTTTCGGGTGCAGTGTAAACGAGTGCGCGCATAGTCGTAGTTTACGAACCTTTCTGGCTCTAAAGTATCGTATAACGTATTTCATCGTATGTAGTTTTATGAAAATCCGAGGGACCGGCACCAGACACCGCGTGCCTCGCCGTTCCCCATTCAGAATTTAGTCAGCTCTTGCTTATCCGGTTGGTTCAGGTCGCCACCAGCCGTTGTGGTGCTGGGTTCGACGACGCCCAAGATATCCGGTTTTGGCTGAAACAACCGGATAAGCAGAAGTCAGCTAGTGATTCGGAGTGGGGGCTTGAGGTGTTGCGACCGGCGGTGGTGTTTCCTGCGGAGCCTCTTCCGGCGGCGCGTTCTTGGGACGACCAATTTTGTGAGAAGTATCCACACCAAAGAGCATGTAGTTCGACAAGATATGTTTGTGATGGTAACGTTTGCCGTGGAGTTCCAAAAACATTTCCGCGCTCCATGGCAACCATAATGTCGTCTTGCCCTCGGCAAAATTCACTGGGCCGTAGTCGACTAACAGGTGGTCGCGGGCGAGCTCCAAGTTCAGAATTGGCTCGCGCAGGTCCGTCTCGATGCGCAACAGGTCATAACTTGTGGAAGAGAGCCAGATGCGACCCTTAAGTGGGATATTGTAAATCGTCCCCGCACGCTGCCAGCGCCGCACATCAAGATTCGCATTTTGCTTCTCTTCAAACCGCACTTGCCAGGCGCCTTCACCACGCACGCTGGTTAAACCCTCGCACTGATAGTTGAATCCGCTGCGATATGCCGGCTGCAGAACATTGATTCCGAGACTATTAAGGCCAGTGGTCGCCAGACTGGTCGGAAAATCCGCAACTCCGCTGCCACCGTCGCGGTTTTCCTCCAGAAATACCGAGTCGCTTTTGTACGGAAAAACGAACACCAGGTAATAGAAATTGTGGAGCTTGATCGGTCCCGGTATTCCGGCTTTGTCAATCTCTTGATGCTCGATGTGCTCGGTGGCTGCGAATTTTTCGAGGTTTTCCAATTGCGCTTTCGTCCGGCCCATTGCTCGCGGAATGATTTCCTCGGCGTTGCACGACACTTTCGGTGCCACCGGATACTCTTTGCTGTCAATGTCTGGTGGAGCCCATGGCCGGTCTGCCACTTTCGCAGGCAGTTCCGCTTCAACTGCTAAATTGGTGAACTTCCCCTTCTTAACCGGATTTGCTGCGGAGTGATCGCTCGCAGCCTCACTGATTTTCTTGCGTGCTTCATTAACCTCGGGACAATTCGGGCATTCCGTCACGATACGGTCCCAGCTCTGTTTTGCCTCGGTCCACTTTCCCTCTGCAGCCTGGATTTCGCCCAGCAGCAGCAACGCCGTTGCATTATTCTTGTGTGCCAGACGGACCGCGCTGCTTGCCTGCATCTCCGCGTCACCCAACTTCCCTGTTTTTGCGTATGCGGTCGCCAACAGGTAGCGCGTTCTCCACCCCGCTCCATTTGCAGCGTAGGCCTTGCTCAACGTCACGATGGCCCCGGCAGCGTCGCCCGACTGAAGTTGCAACTCTCCCAATGCCACTAGTGCCCGATCGTTGGAAGGGTCCAGCGACGCAGCCTTTTCAAAATTTTGTCGCGCCGCATCTTTCTGCGTCAGCCCGAGCTCAGCTGTCCCCATCAGATAGGCAACATCCGAACTGTTCGGAACCAACTTGTCCGCTTTGTCAAAGTGATTTCTCGCGGATTCGTACTGGTGTTTGTGCATCGACGCCAGCCCCTTGTCAATTTCCGCTGCGAGTCTTGGAGTAAGAACGAGCCCCTTGGCGGGGCCACTACTCGGCGATGCTTCGTTTTCCGAGTGCATATAGACGTAAGTCGAAAAGAAAGCTAGCGTGCCACTTACCTCCAAATGTTCGGTTACCGGGCGGTAGCCGGGACATTTGATCTCGACGTCATACGGGCCGTCCCAAAGGTTAGGAAAAGTTGCGCTCGAATCACTCTCGGTGGGTATGGTTCGCGCATAGGCGCTCCTCCTTGATACCAACCGCACAGAAGCCTTCTCTTCCAGGGGTAGTCCTCGAGCATCACGAATTCCCACGATTATTGTTACCACTTGACGAACACCGAGCATGTGCTCGTTCTCCCCCGAAACGCCTCCATCAACACTGGAATTGTCTTGTGCCCAAAGAGGGCAGCTCGCGATGAGAAACGCAGCAAGAGATAGGACGTAGCGCGGGTCTGGGCACAGTTTCAACGTAGTCTCTCCACACCGGAGCAAAGTTTTCGTAGTTGAATGTAGAGATTAGCGCCTAGTTATGTTCTGGTCAAGTTCACGGATTAGATGCGGGTGCTCGCGGGTGCTCACAAAATGGGGGCCAACGGAATCGACCCAGGCTTCCCTGTGCTCTGCTGTAAAACGCGGTTTCAGTTCTCGGATCACGAGCGAAGTGCTCCCACCCAGTCATTAACGCAATCGACCCCTCTTCCCTCAATCTGGCTATACGGGTGTATTATAAGTGGAGCCTTACCAGAGGGAAATCCGGTTCAATGCACGGCAAGTCCAAGCGAATCTATTTCCTGGCTTTGCTCCTCGGGGTCGTCTTCTTCGCGGCGCAATTGCATTGCTGTCTGGAGTTGAACTCCAGAACCGTAGATTCCCATTTCTGCCCGGTCTGTTCCACGGCAGGCAGCGCCATTGCGACTCCCTCGCCAGACATTACCATTGTCCCTTCCGTTGACCGCGTGGAATTGGCTGGCGTAACCGTTACAGTTCCTCCAGTAGTCCTCCGCAGCATTGCGCCCCGCGCGCCTCCCGTTTCCTAACCTCCGTCTTACACCCTGGGTTTCAAACACAATTAAATGTACGTCCCTCTGACAGGGACGCAAGAGGAGTATCCACTTGAACAGAAGATCCGCATTGGCCGCGGCACTGCTTGCGCTGCCAGCGCTCTTGGCGGCCCAGCAGAGCGCTACACCCGCGCCGACCACCATGTTGCCACCCTTCGCAACGGCGCAAGCGCCTTCAGCTCAGTTCTCTCTCGACGACGCGATCCGTCTGGCGCTTCTGCACAATCACGCATTGCTCGCGCTGCGTTCCACCATCGAGCAGAGCATGGCGAGTGAAATCACCGCCAATCTTCGTCCCAATCCCACGCTGGGTCTCGACGCCCAGTTCCTTCCCATTTTCCAGCCCGATAAATTCAGCTCCGATTACATCGATCAGAATGCGCAATTCGATGCCGGAGTGGGCTACCTCTTCGAACGCGGCAAGAAGCGCCAGCACCGTTTTCAAGCTGCGCAAGACCAGACCACCGTGGTGCGTTCTCAGGTTGACGACGCAGAGCGCCTGCTCGTCTTCAACGTTGGTCAACAATTCATCGAAGTTCTCCTCGCCGAATCGATTCTGGAATTCGCCCAGCAAGACCTCGACGGCTTCCATAAGACCGTGGACATCAGTAACGAGCGCTTTCGCGTCGGAGACCTGAGCGAGGGCGACTTCCTGAAAATAAAACTCCAGCTACTGCAATTCCAAACAGACGTTTCCGGCGCAAGACTCGCCAAGCTCCAGAGCCTCGCCGCTCTGCGCCAGTTGCTGGGCTTCGAGTCCGTTCCCGACGACTACGACGTGCAGGGCACGCTCGACTATCAACCAGTTCACGCCGACCTCAGTGGCTTCAAGTCAGTGGCGGCCATCAATCGGCCCGATCTTCGTGCCGCGCAACAAACCGTGGTCGCCGCGGAAAGCCAGTTAGCTCTGCAAAAAGCAAATGGCAAGCAGGATTTTACTGGCACTTTTAATTACACCCACACCATCGGCCTTAGCACTGGTGCGTTCTTCTTCAGCATGCCGCTTCCCATTTTCGATCGCAATCAGGGTGAGATTGCTCGCGCGCGGCACGCAATTTCTCAAGCGCAGGAACAAGCCAGCGAAGCATCGCAACAGGTTTCCACCGATGTGATGCAGGCCTACGAAAACTTGCTCACCAACAACCAGATTGTCCTGCTTTATCAGGGCGGGTACGTTGACCAGGCCAAAGAATCGCGGGACATCAGCGAGTATGCCTACCGTAAAGGTGCTGCCAGCCTTCTCGATTACCTCGATGCCGAACGAACCTACCGTGCCAACCAGCTTGCTTACCGCCAGGCCCTCGCGAATTACATGCTTGCTCTCGAACAGATGCGCCAGGCCGTGGGGACGAGGAAACTGCCATGAACTACTCAACTCACTCGCTTGGCAATTATTTCCGCTCCATCTGTGTCGCCGCGCTTTTTGTTTGCCCGCTCTCTGGCTGCAGCTCAGGTGACTCCGAATCCAAGATGACTTCGTTCACCGCCACAGAATCAAAAGCAGACACCGCTGAACTCTTTACCGTCCCTAAAGAGCAACTGCCGCATCTGCAAATCGTTTCCGCAGAGAGGGCGCCACTTCAGCGCACTCTGCGGTTGGCGGGCTCTGTCGCCTACAACGCGTTTGAAACTACTCCCGTATTCGCGGCGGTCGGAGGCCCGGTCCACGAAATCCTTGCGGCTCCGGGCCAATTCGTGAAAGCCGGCCAGACGCTACTCACGGTCACCAGCCCGGACTACTCTTCCGCTCGCTCCGCTTATATCAAGGCTCGCTCGGCTTCCGCTCTTAGCGATAAACTCTATAATCGCGCGCAAGACCTTTACGCACACGGCGCTATTTCAGAGGCAGACCTGCAACAGGCGGAATCCAATCGCATGCAGGCTCACGCAGACCTGGAATCTTCCACAGATGCCCTTCACGCTCTTGGCATCGGGGATCCCGAAGTTTTGCTGAAAGACACAGTCCATCCCAGGGCCGAAATCCCTGTCGTCGCGCCGGTCACTGGTGAAATTGTTGAACGTCTCGTCGGTCCCGGGCAATTGCTCCAGACTGGGGCTACACAATGCTTCACCATCTCCAATACCAATACCGTTTGGGTTCTCGTAAATGTCTACCAAAACGATCTCCCTTACGTTCACGTTGGTGACGCCGTTGAAATCAACACCGACGCTTACCCGAAACTTTTCCATGGAAAAATTTCCTACATCGCTCCTGCTCTGGATCCCAGCACCAGAACCCTACAGGCGCGCATCGTCACCCAGAATCCCGGTCAAAAATTGAAGAAGGACTTGTACGTGACCACGCTCGTCAAGGCCGGCTCCATTCCCGACGCCATTACCCTCCCGGACTCCGCCATTTTACGCGACACGGAAAACCAGCCTTTCGCCTACGTGCAGACACGGAATAACAATCAGTTTGCCCGGCGCCTTCTGACACTCGGCGATAGCTCCAAAGGGCGCACGCAAATTACCAGCGGCTTGAAGGAAGGAGAACACGTGGTTGGCGACGGCAGCCTGTTCCTTCAGTTCCAGAATTCCATTCAGCACTAACAGGAGCGCTTTGGTGGCATCTTCATGATTCATCGCATCGTCCAATTCGCTCTTCGACAGCGCTTTCTCGTGTTGATGCTCTCGCTTCTAATTGTCATCGCGGGGGCCTGGTCCTTCCGACAGATGCCCGTTGACGCTTACCCCGATCTTTCGGCTCCCAGAGTGGAACTCGTCACGCAGTGGCCAGGCCACGCTGCCGAAGAGGTAGAGCGCTTGACGACCCTTCCTCTGGAACTGGCCATGAATGGCTTGCCGCACTTGACAGTGATGCGCTCCATTTCTCTCTACGGCCTGTCTGATATCCGCCTGACATTTGATGAAGGCGTCGATCCCTACTTCGCGCGGCAGATTGTTTTCGAGCGCATCAGCGAGGCCTCGCTCCCGCAAGGCATTATTCCCAGCATGTCCCCTCTGTTCAGTCCCAGCGGCTTGGTGTATCGCTACGTGCTGGAGAGTCCCGACCGCTCTCCGATGGAGTTGCACACCTTCGAAGACTGGACCATTGAGCGCGCTTATAAAAGCATTCCCGGCGTCGCCGATGACTCCGGTTTCGGCGGTCCAACGATGGAGTATCACGTTCTGCTCGACCCCGTGAAGCTTTACAACTATCACCTGCCGGTCGTGCAGGTGGTTGCCGCACTCAACGCAAACAACGCCAACGCCGGTGGAGGCTTCTACACGCAAGGTGGACAGTTTTACTACGTGCGCGGCCTCGGCCTGATAAAGAACGTGGAAGACATTGGTGAAGTTGTTGTAGCCAGCCTGAACGGCGTGCCGGTCCGCGTAAAAGATATCGGTCGGGTGGAAATTGGCCACGCACCACGCCTCGGAATTTTTGGCTTCCAGACGAAACAGAAAAAAGATGATGATGCCGTGGAAGGTGTCATCCTCATGCGCCGCGGCGAGCAGGCTCAGAACGTCCTCGAAGCGGTGGAAAAGAAAACAGAGGAAATCAACAAGACGCTCTTGCCGCCAGATGTGAAGATTCGGCCCTATTACGACCGCAGCGATCTGGTTCGTGTCACCACCGACACGGTTGAGAACAATCTGCTCCGCGGCATGATGCTCGTATTCGTCGTACTGGTCTTTTTCCTGGTCAGTTTCCGCGCCGCCGTCATTACCGCTCTCACCATTCCTCTCGCACTTCTTTTTGCTTTTATCTTTCTGCATTGGACGGGAGAAGCGGCCAATCTTCTCTCCATCGGCGCGATTGATTTCGGCATCATCATCGACGGCACCATCGTCATGGTCGAAAACATTTATCGCGAACTCGGCTTGCGCCACGGCACCAAATACAAATTGAAGGATGTCATACTCGCTGCCGCCCGCGACGTTGATCGACCAATTTTCTATTCCGTGGCCGTTATCATCGCCGGATACCTTCCTATCTATGCTCTCAAAGGACCTGCGGGGAAATTGTTCCATCCCATGGCAGACACCATGGGGTTTGCTCTCATCTGCGCCCTCATCCTCACCCTCACCGTCGTTCCCGTTCTTGCTTCCTACTGGTTCAAAAACGGCGTCAAGGAAAAACAGAATCCCATCTTCAATTGGATTCGCGATCAATACGCCGGCGGGCTAAACTGGTGTCTTAATCACCCTTGGCTCACCATTTCCCTTTCTTTTCTTATTTTCGGTCTCACACTTCTTCTCATCCCGCTGATCGGCGGAGAATTCCTTCCTCATCTTGACGAAGGCGCCGTCTGGGTGCGCGCAACAATGCCTTACACCATTTCCTTTGAGGAAGCTTCGAAATTTGCCCCGCAAGTCCGCAACCTGCTCATCGAGTATCCCATGGTCACCGTCACCGGTTCAGAACTCGGCCGGCCTGACGATGGCACCGACCCCACTGGTTTTTTTAACTGTGAATTTTATGTGGGATTAAAACCCTACGATGACAAGTCCTGGTCGCAGTCTCCGATTCGCACCAAAGAAGAACTTGTTGCGGACCTCGTAAAGAAGCTCGATGCCTACCCTGGAGTGATTTTCAATTTCACGCAGCCTGCCGAAGATGCTGTCGACGAAGCTCTCACTGGGTTGAAGTCCGCCCTCGCCGTAAAGATCTTTGGCCCCGACTTGGAAGTCCTCGAAAAGAAGGCCGTCGAAATCAAACGCGTGCTCGAGAAGATTCCTGGTTACACCCAACTTACCGTGGTGCGCGAGCTTGGCCAGCCCAGCCTTCTCATCGAGCCCAATCGTATAAAGATCGCACGCTACGGCATCAACGTCGCCGATGTGGAAGCCGTCGTGCAAGCCGCGGTTGGCGGCCAGGCCGCCACGCAAGTGATTCAGGGAGAAAAACTTTTCGACCTCGTCGTTCGCATGGACCCCAAGTTCCGTTCTGACGCGCGTGAAATCGGCAACCTTCTCGTTCCAGCGCCTGGCGGCCAGCAGATTCCTCTTTCTGAACTTGCTTTCATCAAGGAGGCTTCCGGCGCCTCCTTCATCTATCGCGAGAATAATTCGCGCTACATCGGCATCCAATTTTCCATCGAGGGCCGCGACCTGGAAGGCATCATCAAGGCCGGACAGAAACAAATTGCGAAAGGTGTGAATTTGCCGGAGGGCTACCATCTTGATTGGGGCGGTGAGTACAGTGAATTGCTCGATGCCAAAGCGCAACTTTACATCATCGGTCCTCTCGCACTCTTTCTGATTTTCCTAATCCTGTTTGCTCTCTACGGAAATTTCAAATTCCCCGTCACCATCGCTCTTGGCGTCATCCTTACCGAACCTGTCGGTGCTTTGATTGCTTTGAAGCTCACGCACACTCCACTCAGTGTTTCCAGCGCTCTTGGACTTCTTGCGTTGCTCGGCGTCTCGGTTGAAACCGCGGTCATTCTTGTAAGCTACATCAACAAGCTCCGGCTGGAAGGTAAAACCGTGCGTGCAGCCACACGGGAAGCATCTCTCTTGCGCCTGCGCCCCATCATGATGACCGCTCTTGTCGCCTGCCTCGGCCTGCTTCCCGCGGCCATGTCCACCGGAGTTGGCAGCGATACACAGAAACCTTTTGCGATCGTGGTTGTCGCCGGGCTCCTCTCTCGTTTGCTGCTCGGCTTTTTTGTCAATCCTGTTCTCTATGAACTGGTTGCACGTGAAGGCGACGTTCTTCAGGTCTAACTGTCACCTCGCTGTCTCCTACACGTAAAATAATTTCACTTCTTGGTAATTTCGCCTCGCGAAACACAACTCGTCCAAAAGCACCGCATCAAAATTAAACAGAAAACTGGCTGTGCGATTGTCTCAGCCGCGTCGGGTGTGTGTCCGATATTTTGAGCAGGCCGCGAATTACGAATCGGGATTGTCATCCGCGCAATGGCCAGCTTTTCTGGAATGGCGATCGCAAGCTCCGGCAACTTCAGAAAGGGAAACATGCCGCCCAAAACTTTCCTCCAACGAATATCCGGCAGCGCCCATGCCCTCGCGGGAGACACACTCACTTTTTACCAGGAGTGCGAGCGCACCAGCGGCATTGTGCGCACCCATTGCTGGGGGTTGCCTGTTTTCATTGTCACCGATCCCATGCTCATCGAGGACATATTCATTCGCAAAAGAGATTGCTTTGTGAAGTCGGCGGGACTACGCGCCAATCGCCGGGCCTTTGGACGCGGCCTGCTGACGTCTGACGGGACGCTTTGGCAACGCCAGCGGCAAATCATGCAGCCAGCATTCCGTGCCTCAAATCTGGATAACTATTGGCCTTGGCTCGACGCGGCCATGCAGCGCGTACTCGCAAGCTGGGGAAAATTCGGGACTCGAGACATTCACAGCGAAATGACGGACCTCTGCTTTGAAGTTCTCGCCATGCCTCTATTCGGTGAGGACATGTCAGAGGTGCGCCCTTTAGTCACTGCAGCTGCGGCCACACTGCATGACTTTCATCAGAGTTTCAGTCGCGGTGTCGCAGTTGGTGGCCTTGCAGTTTCCGCAATGCGCGCCGTATCCACTTTGCTCGGTCGCCCGGATTTCTTCTTCGACCCTTCCCTTCTGCCAACCAAATACGCCAAGCGATTGCGGCTGGCAGTTGCCCGGCTCGACCGATTTGTTTACGAATTCATCGACCGCCGCTTGGGTGGGCCGCTGCGCCAGGACCTCACCTCATTGCTACTTTCCGGCAGGGACGCAAACGGCGCTCCTCTTTCACGTCACCAGATTCGCGATGAAATTGTCACCATGTTTTTCGCCGGGCATGAAACCGGCGCGGCATCGATCAGTTGGACGCTCTACCTTCTCGCCAAGCATCAGGACATCGCCGCTCGCCTCGCTTCTGAACCTGAAGGCAGTCCGTTCGTACACAAAGTTCTTCATGAGAGTCTGCGTCTTTTCCCTCCCGCCTACCGTGTTAGCCGAACAGTCCTCAAATCCTGTCAACTGGGCTGGATGGATGTTCCCGCGGGGGCCGAGATCGTGATTCCGCAGTGGGCCGTGCATCGCTCTCCTCGAAATTTCGAAGAGCCCGGCGCATTTCGACCCAATCGCTGGACGCCTGACCTGATGAAAAAATTGCCCAAGTTCGCCTATTTTCCCTTTGGCGGTGGTTCGCGCATTTGCATTGGAAATCATTTCGGCCTGCATGAAGGGGTGCGCGTCGTATCCGAAATCACTCGTCGCTTTGAATTGCAGCTCGTCGAAGGCAGCGAAGCCGTGCCCGTGCTTGGCATCACACTGTTGCCACGCGAGGGCTCACTGCGGATGCGATTTCGGCGCCGGAAAACGGCTGGTGTTCCTCTCTCCGGGATTGATGAGTTTGGAATTTCACTTAGTAGAAATTTCATGTAGATCAGCCGCCTTAACTCATAAGGCCTTGGACCAAAGCCTTGTGATGAGAAACATCGACACCTGTGGCCAACATGCCCTACTATCTGAAACTTACCGAGCCCGTGTTAGTAGTGCGGGGAACGGTGAGCGATGAAGCACGCGACTGTCTCTCGAACTACAATGGCGGAGTGAAACCAGACATGGTGAATTCAGTTGAACAACAGTGATCTCGATTTTTCGATTGATCGGCTAGGCGAATGCCGTTTCCCCTCCCCCATGGCGGGAGGCCGGTTTACCCGCGATGACGAGCGTGTGCTCTTTCACTCGCGGCTCGAGGACATGAAACCATGGCTTGCCGAAGGCCAGGATCCACCAGCTATGGAAGCTTCGGGACCACGAGAAAGACTGTTCTTCAATCCCCCCCACCTGACTTGCGGAATCGTGACCTGTGGTGGGCTCTGCCCCGGTCTGAACGATGTGATCCGCGCCATCGTCATGAGCCTATATCATCACTACGGTGTGAAGGAGGTATTTGGATTTCGTTATGGGTTTGAGGGTCTGGTGCGTCGCTATGGCCACCACCCTCTTAAACTGACGCCCGCCACGGTCGGCCGGATTCATGAGAATGGCGGGACGATCCTTGGCTCCTCGCGCGGTCCCCAAGATCCTGTAGAGATGGCCAAGACACTAGTGGATCTGAAGATTGGCATTCTCTTCGCCATTGGCGGCGACGGTACACTCCGTGGGGCACAGAAGATCGCCGAAGAAGCGACCCGGCAAGGGATGGCCCTCAGCGTAATCGGCATCCCGAAGACAATCGACAACGACGTTTCTTTCGTTCAAAAGACTTTTGGTTTTGAAACCGCGGTCGCTGAAGCACGGCGCGCAATTTACGCGGCAAATACGGAAGCGGAGGCCGCACGCAACGGAATCGGTCTGGTAAAGCTCATGGGCCGCGACTCGGGATTCATTGCGGCGTTTTCGACCCTTGTGGACACTCAAGCCAACTTTTGTCTAATTCCTGAAGTTCCCTTCAACCTCGAGCGATTTCTCGCTGAGTTAAAGGGAAGGCTTGAGCGGAGGGGGCACGCCGTGATCGTCGTGGCGGAAGGTGCGGGGCAGGACCTCATGCAGAAAAGGACCGACCGCGACGCTTCAGGCAATGTCAAATACGGAGACATCGGCGCGTTTCTGCGAGACGCGATCAAAGAACACTTCAAGAACGCCGGGATTGGAATCAGCCTCAAGTACATCGATCCCAGCTATACCATCCGTAGCGTGCCTTCAAATTCTCATGACTCCGCTTTTTGTTTGCTCCTCGGCCACAGCGCCGTGCATGCCGGCATGACCGGAAGGACGAACATGGTGGTCGGATTCTGGAATCACCAGTTCACCCACGTACCCATTTCCCTCGCAGCTGCAAAACGGAAAACCATCGACCCGGAAGGCACGCTGTGGAGCAGCGTCCTCGCCTCTACAGGCCAACCAAGAGATATGCGCTGATCTGGGGCTAGTCAACGCATCTGAGAATCTTCCGCAAGCTGCACCTGAGTTTGACTTCCGCCAGATGGTTGACAAGCCACCGGCTCCGCAAGGAGAAAAACTAGGTTTTTACGGGGGATTTTGGTGATCCGGGCAGGACTCGAACCTGCAACCCGCTGATTAAGAGACCGTCCTGAGTGATCTACGATGGAGTGCGATTGGTTGCTATCGTGTTGGATTACCGCGCCAGTACAGGCGATTCGCTTCCTTGCTTCATTACTATGGTCTGCTATGGTTCTTGATCTAGGGTGGGCACAAAACTGGGCACAACTAAATTCGAAGGCCCGGCAAGTCTCCCGTGTGGAACACTCCCCCCTCTCACGGACACGCGCAAAGTCGCGCCCTGGCAGAGAAGACATCAAAACTCGCGGTGGCGCAACTCCAACCGGCACCCCAATACTGAGCGGCGCGTAAAGCAATTACGATGGGTTTAAAAGGAGGCTCCAAATCTACACCCGACATGTTCCTTCCTCATGACGTTTTGGGTA
The DNA here is from genome assembly GCA_963748365.1 of Candidatus Acidiferrales bacterium. GTDB lineage: Bacteria > Acidobacteriota > Terriglobia > Acidiferrales > UBA7541 > Acidiferrum. The sequence goes on along the minus strand of CAVVJG010000030.1, from coordinate 27,003 downwards.
CGACATAGAGGAATGGAACATGATATGAGAGCAGGAATACCAGTCCGAGTAAGCGCCACTGACTGCTAACGTCTTCGTCCATTCAAAGAACCAACGCATTACCTCTGATTGGGTTGACCTACTCGGCAATTTGCCCGGCTTCAAGGACTGGCTGCGTTTTGGCAGTACGAACCTTTTCTATTTCGTGCGCAAGCCCGGTCATATCGAACTGCGTCGTGACCCCCGGTTCGACTTCTAAAAGCATCGTCTCGTGCTTCATCATGTCCTGAATAAGTTCTTGGTCACCCCAACAGAATCACCTGTGGAGCCTACCAGCACGGGACCGATGGGAGCGTCTGTCCTGGCGGGATAGGACCAAAGGACACTGTATAGGTTCTCCGTGGCGAATCCCAGTTCGTCCCACTCGATGCGTTTTTCCTGTCCGTCCTCAAATTTTGCACGGAGATACATTAACTTGCCTTTGGCCGGCTGGTTATAAACAGACTCCCAGCGCGAGTGCCTGACGAATGACAAAAAAGAATGCGTGCCCTTCTGAAGGATGACCAGATCGAATTTGCCGTCTAGCGAAGTCCCCTTCACTGCAATGGCGTTGCCCAGTTGGTCGTTGACCTTTTCAGAGCTCCAGGCTTGCTGCTTTGCCTGTCCGAGCGACGGTACAGGAAACGCAGCTGCTGGGTCTACAGCAGAAGATGTTTTGGCTGGCACAGTCGATGCTTGCACAACTGCCGGTGCGCTCTTCGAGGCGGCTTCCTGGGAATTTTCCGAGCAACCCACAATAGTGAACAGGATGCATGCGGACGCCAATAAAAAGACCCTCTTCATTTTTGTCTCCTCACAAAGTGTTCGTCACGGTCGAAGGCTCAATGCACCTAAGTCTGAAGTTCATTCAGTAAACCGTGAATAGCCCGAAGGTACAGGTGTGTTGATAGGCTTACCGGCTTGATGGTGCTGCATCTCGTTAACCAACCGACATGCGAAATTGCACTAGAGCAAGCCCAAGGTTGCGTGCAGGCAACGACGGCAACCAGCTGGCATGTGATGCTTACTGTTAAGGAATCTGGAAAGACGATTACGCCGTTAAGACATGGGACGGTAAGGGTTGCTGTGAATGGTGCAAATGCGATAGCGTTGGTCTATCCCGAACTACTCCGTCACACGATTCTTTCATAGCTGCAGGAACTCGGGGCATTCCGTGCAACTAATTTGCGGTGCCACGCTCATAACAAGAACAGAAATGGAGTAGCGACTTGCCATTAATTCGCATTCTCGTAGTTGATGATTTCGAAAATTGGCGACGCCAAGTCCATTCACTGCTTCAGGCACGACCCACATGGCAAATCATCGCCGAGGCGTCGGACGGATCAGAAGCCGTTCAGAAGGCGGAAGACCTGAAGCCGGACTTAATTCTGCTGGACATCGGCCTCCCCAAATTAGATGGAATCGAAGCCGCCCGGCGGATACGACAATGCTCCCCCAGCTCAAAAATTATCTTCCTAAGTCAGAACCGTGATCTCGACGTCGTCCGGGCAGCTTTGAGCACGGGCGCGTTGGGCTACGTTCTTAAGACAGATGCCGGACGCGAACTCCTGTCTGGCGTGGACGCAGTTCTTGGGGGTAAGCAATTTTTCAGTAGCAGCGTAAAAGGCCACCAGTTCACCGACACCTCAGCGGAGAAAGCCGCTCACCGCCATGAGGTTCAATTCTATTCCGACGACGCACTTCTTCTTGACACCTTTGCTCGCTTTATCGCTGTTGCCCTCGAGTCCGGGCGTGCGGCTATCGTTGTCATTACCGAGTCGCACCGCGACAGTCTCGTTTCGAGATTGAAGGCACAAGGTGTAGATGTTAATTCCGCGACCCAAGAGGGGACTTACATTCAGTTGGATGTTAACAAAACGCTCGCCACATTTATGGTCAATGATATGCCTGACTCGGCTCGATTTTTCCAGGTTGTAGGTGGTCTCATTGAGGCAGCAGCCAAAGCGACGAGGCAAGAGCATTATGGCGTTGTGGCTTGCGGAGAATGTTCACCTGTCTTGTGGGTAGAAGGCAAGGTCGACGCCGCGATTCGGCTTGAACAACTCTGGGACGAGGTAGGCAAAACCGTTGGTGTGGATATCCTCTGTGGGTACGCCTTGAGCAGCTTTCACGGCGAGAAAGACGAGCACGTTTTCCAGAGCATCTGTGCGGAACACTCGGCCGTTTATTCTCAGTGAGAAGTAAGACTCAATTCTAGATTAATCTGCGGCAGCGGCGTCTCCCTTTGCGAGTTGGCGCAGGTCAGCTTCCGGCAGTGCAAATTCCGAGGTGCCACAATCCAAGCAGACAACAACCTCAGGAAATACCCACACGACGGGCTTATCAATATTTTTCAGTTCGGGAAAATGGATGGCCATCTCCGCGCTGAATTTCTTCTGGATGACTGACCCGCACGACTTGCAGGGCATACTGCCCCCTCAATGCGTTAAGTCACGTTCTCAGAACATCACTACCAACGTATCGCGTCAATGCCCGGCGTCACCCGGTGTTGCCCAGACAAACATTAGGTGAACTGCTTGCGCGGGGTCAAGCCCATCTGGTCGGCTTCCGTACCAGAACCCGAAATATCGGGCAAACGAGTTTTATCGGGCAGTGGTCGTGAACTTGGCGGGTATATCCGTGCGGCGGGGACTCAGACTGTCCTTCAGGTTCGCCCAACTCTTAAAGCCATAGCGCCGGGCTACGATGTACTGGGCATCGGCAAGCCTCGCATGGAAATTACCCTCTACGACATCAGAATGTCGGTACAGCCTGGTTGCAGCGAAATCGTTTCGTTGTAGAGCGCGGAACAATCCTCTTGCTTCCTTCTGGATTGCTTGGAGATCCTGGCGCATCATGGTGCCCTTTCTACGCTCCTGTAAAGTCGGTCCACTGCCGAGCAACCCTGCGTAGCTTGGGATTTCCCGCCCGAGACATCCCAAGAACTTCGCTGCCCCGTGAAAAACGTGCTTATTGATTCACCGGTACCGCCAAGATTTCCACGCAGGATTGCCCGAAAGTGGACCATGAGGGATGGCCATTCGGGCTATCCTGGGTGATCGAGGCATTGCACGGAGCGCAATACACCGATCAATTCTTATGCAGATGCTAACGAGTCTGCTATTACAAAGAAACTGTTAGTTCTTACAGTCTTTGTAAGATATTAGGAAAATCTCCGGCTGGAATAGCTTCAGAACGGTTAGTTTGAATGTATAGGTCAAGGGAGGAGCGCTTGGTGTACAAAAACTGAACTCAGCGACCGCGCTGATTAAGAGACCGTCCTGAGTGATCTACGATGGAGTGGCGATTGGTTGCTATCGCGTTGATTTGCCGCACCACTACAGGCTATTTGCTGCTCTGCCCGACTGTGCCCACTTGCTATGGTTTATGATGGAGATAGGGCACAAAACTGGGCACAGTTAAACCGAGGGGCCCCAAGAGCCTCCCCGGTGGGAACACCCCCTCCCCCTCATGCAGGCACGTGCAAAGCCTCAGCGCTGACTGAGAAAAATTGAAACTCACGGTTTCAGTACCGAAGTTAGTGGTTAGGGCGTTAGAACGTAGCCGCCAGGCGGCGGACGCTTCGCGTGCTATGCTCCGCACGCCATGCCCCAACGTAACGCATCGAATCGCGGTTCTCGTACATGCTCATTTTGTAAGTACGATAAAACCAATAGCTTACAGATGGGCAAAAAGATTGAATTCCCATAGCCGTTTGCCTCATCCGCCGCAAACGCAAGCGCCACCACTACCGCGCTAGCGGTTTAGTGCAAACGGATTAATCAAACGCGCTCGGAAAATCCTGCCCAATTTTACGTTTCGGTGAAACGCGCGTCTGATTAATCACTAGCGTTAGTCAGAGTTGAGGTGGGTTCGAGTGGTCAACTGATTTGCCGCGGGAGGCTTGAAGGCCCGTTGCAGTGTGGGCAATCGTCCATTGATGAATCGAATTGTACTTCAGGAAAAGCAACGGGCGGCTGGTTTCGAGATTCCAGCTGCCCGTCATCGCTAGATGAACTCACGCCGATGAAACGTGCGTTGCTGACCCACGCGAGCAACGCGAACCCTTCCCAACTTCACAAGGTGTCGCCATTGATGCGGTGATATACCCGTGGCCTCTTCGGCTTCGCCGTATCCGAAAGAAATCTTTTTGATAGGTTCCATCTTTTCCTCCAACGCTTCTTGGCGCGTTGAGGCCGATGGTAGCTAGGCGATGCGCTCCCGGCATTAGGGATTTCCCTAGCTGTGCAGACACCGGGTCAAGCCTAGTCTCTTCAGACTGGCGTGTCAGCGTCACCGCAGCGGGCGAGCCAACAGGCAGGCAGAAGAGGGCACGGTGACATTCGAGGTCAAAGACAATTAAGAGTTTGCTCGATGGACCGGAAAAATGGACAGCGAGAGTCCGGCAGCACTGCGGGGCGGACCGCTCCCGGTTTCCGTGCTGCCGCCATTGCTGCTATCGCAATGTGGGCGCTCTTCGCAGTCGTTGTTAAGGAGTTACCATAAGAATCGGCCCCGTGGATGGCGGGATTGAACTACCGATTGATGGGCGTCCGCCCTTGGAGAGCGATCCCGTTGTTGGGTCCCCTTTTTTTAGCCGAGGCCGCTTCTGCTTCTTACACCAGGAGGCTCGATGAAAACGAAAACAGCAGTCCTTGTATTGGTACTGTGTTTTGCCGGATCGGTCGTATGCCTGGCGAAGGACGCCAATCTAGGCACTTGGAAGCTGAACGAAGCCAAGTCCAGATTGAGTCCGGGAGCGCCCAAGAACCACACCGTTGTCTACGAAGCAGCGGGAGCCAACATGAAGGTCACTGTTGACGGTACGGACGCCGATGGAAAACCGATCCACAATGAATGGAGCGGCAAGTTTGATGGCAAAGACTATCCGGTCACCGGCGATTCGACTTCAGACACCCGAGCCTACAAGAAGATTGACAATTCTACCAACTGCGCCGAGCTGAACTTCTGCACCCTCGAATTAACCGCCAAGAAGGATGGAAGGGTTACGATGAGCGGGCACATTGTCGTTTCCCCGGACCGCAAGAGTCGTACAGTCACGCTGAGTGGGACCGATCCGAATGGCAACAAAATTACCACGACTGCGATGTACGACAAGCAGTAGCGGCGTGGGGGCGCGCGATGCGCTCTCGCGAGCCAGGAAAAGCGACAATTTCGGTTTTACCGACCCAAACAACGGCAACAGCACGAAGTTGACAGCTTTCTTTTTCGCCGAGCTCAGGCGAGGTCGAAGCGATCGTGGGTCGTCATTTTGGTCCACGCCGCCACGAAGTCTTTCACGAACTTTTCCTTCGAATCCGCGCACCCATAGACTTCCGCGAGAGCGCGCAGCTGGGAGTTCGAACCGAAGATCAGGTCGACACGCGTTCCGGTCCACTTGAGCTCGTTGGTCTTGCGGTCGCGCCCCTCGTACAGGTCTCCGGAGCCATTGGATGCGTTGGATGGCTGCCATTGCGTGCCCATGTCGAGCAGGTTGACGAAGAAGTCGTTGGTCAGGGTTTCCGGACGCTTGGTGAAGACGCCGTGTGTGGACTTCCCGGTATTTGCACCCAGGACACGCAGGCCACCGATGAGAACGGTCATTTCCGGCGCCGTCAGTTTCAACAATTGCGCCCTATCCACCAACAGCTCCTCAGCCGACACGCGCTGCTTGCCGTTGATATAGTTGCGGAACCCATCCGCCTTCGGTTCAAGCGGTTCGAAGGATTCCACGTCGGTTTGCTCTTGCGACGCGTCCATGCGCCCCGGCGTAAAGGGGACTTTGACGTCGTGCCCCGCAGCCTTCGCGGCCTTCTCGATTGCCGCACTGCCGCCGAGAACGATCAGGTCCGCCAGCGAAACCTTCTTTCCGCCAGATGCAGAAGCGTTGAACTCCTTCTGGATCGCTTCGAGCTTCTGCAGCACCTTCGCCAGCTGTGCCGGCTGGTTGATTGCCCAGTCCTTTTGCGGCGCCAGGCGAATGCGCGCGCCGTTCGCTCCACCGCGCTTATCGGACCCGCGGAAAGTCGACGCCGACGCCCAAGCCGTCGAAACCAGTTCGGAAACGGATAGACCGGATGCGAGGATTTTCGCCTTCAGAGCGGAAATCTCCTGCTCCCCGATCAGGGGATGATTCACAGCGGGGATCGGGTCTTGCCATGACAGCGTCTCCTTCGGAACGAGCGGCCCGAGATAACGCACGATCGGGCCCATGTCACGGTGCGTCAGCTTGAACCACGCCCGGGCAAACGCGTCGGCGAACTGGTCCGGATGCTCGTAGAAGCGGCGTGAAATTTTTTCGTAAGCAGGGTCGAGCCGCAAAGAGAGATCCGTGGTCAGCATGGTCGGCGCATGACGCTTGGACGGATCGCGCGCGTCCGGCATCTTGCCGACACCTGCTCCGTTCTTCGGAGTCCACTGATGCGCGCCGGCCGGGCTCTTGGTGAGTTCCCATTCGTAGCCGAAGAGGTTCTCGAAGAAGTTGTTGCTCCACTTTGTCGGCGTCTCGGTCCAAATCACTTCCAGGCCGCTGGTTATCGCGTCACCTCCCTTGCCGGAGCGGAACTTGCTCTTCCAACCGAGGCCTTGCTCCTCGATGCCGGCCGCTTCGGGCTCCGCGCCTACGTTTGCGGCTTCGCCGGCGCCATGGGTTTTGCCAAAGGAGTGACCACCAGCAATCAGCGCAACGGTTTCTTCGTCGTTCATGGCCATGCGGCGGAACGTTTCGCGGATATCCCTGGCCGCCGCGATGGGATCCGGTTTGCCATTCGGTCCTTCCGGATTTACATAGATCAGACCCATTTGCACGGCACCGAGCGGATTCTGAAGATCACGGTCGCCGGTGTAGCGCTCGTCTCCTAGCCACTTGTTTTCCGGGCCCCAGTAGAGTTCTTCGGGCTCCCACACATCCGCACGGCCGCCGCCAAAGCCGAAGGTCTTGAAGCCCATGGACTCGAGAGCGACGTTGCCGGCGAGAATCATCAGGTCGGCCCAGGAGATCTTGCGGCCGTACTTCTGCTTGATCGGCCACAGCAAGCGTCGCGCCTTGTCGAGGTTGACGTTGTCCGGCCAACTATTCAGGGGAGCGAAGCGCTGCTGGCCCGCCCCTGCGCCACCGCGACCGTCGGCGATGCGGTACGTGCCGGCGCTGTGCCACGCCATGCGAATGAACAGCCCGCCGTAGTGGCCAAAGTCGGCCGGCCACCAATCCTGCGAGTCGGTCATCAAGGTATGAAGGTCCTTGATCACGGCATTCAGGTCGAGACTCTTGAATTCCTTAGCGTAGTCGAACTCCTCGCCCATCGGGTCGGACAGGTTGGAGTGCTGATGGAGAATCGCTAGGTCCAACTGGTTCGGCCACCACTCGCGGTTCGTGTGCGCGGAAGCTCCGCCCGCGAACGGGCACTTGGATTCGGTTGGCACTCCTGTTGCGGTGTTGAGTTCTTTGTCCATGTGTTCACCTTCCTTCGAATTGGTCAAAAACTGTTACGAACTTCAAATTCACTCTCGGTTCCCCATTCGCGCAATCGCCGCCACGTTTGCTCACGCGCCTTCGAAAACTACCGGGAAGTGCGCCGTGGAGCGCACCTCGTGCAGAGCCCGCGGAAAATAAGTTCGCATTCGCGAAGAATCCGCCTACCGAGGGTGCGCGAAGCGGGCCTTAGCACGTTGTACCAGACCATATCCTCAACATTGCCACAGCGGTCGCAGATGAAGTGGTGATGCCGGACACCTTTCGCATCGAATCGCGCGGCGCGGCCTTCGACAGCCACTTCACGCACCAAACCCGCCTGCACCAGATCCCGCAGATTGTTATAAGTCGTAGCCCTGGAAGAGCACGGATCCACGCGATTCACGGCTTTGAAGATTTCGGCAGCCGTGGGATGACTGTTGTGTTCCATCAAGAATGCCATCACGGCATAGCGCTGCGAAGTGCACCGCAACCCGCTGCCGTCGAAGGACCGTTTGATCGCGTTGGCGTCCATCAATATTTTAGACTATGTCTAATGTGAGATTTAGTCAAGACTTATGCTTTTGGTTGCTGCAGCAAGCAGAAAACTGCCGGATGCCGTATTGACTATCACCTGTAGCCATGTTGGGTTCCTCCGGCGCAAAGCCTAGACCCATACCTGCCCAAGGTCTAATATACCGTCGCTATGAAACCCATAGGGAAAAGAAACCAAAACTCCCGGGCGACCGAGCTAAAACATGGAACTCCATCAATTGCGCTACTTTTGTGCGGTTGCCCACAACGGTAACTTCACGCGCGCCGCCAAAGCCGAGAATGTGGCGCAACCCTCACTATCACAACAGATTCTGAAGCTTGAAGCTGAACTCGGCGCCAAGCTTTTCGATCGTTTCCCGCGCTCTGCAAGATTAACTCAATTTGGAAGGACGTTCCTCTTCAGGGCGGAGGCCATCCTCAGACAGATCGGCGAGGCAATAACCGAAATTGAGGAGATGGCGGGGGCGGAAAAAGGAAGAGTAGTCATCGGAGCGATTCCGACCATCGCGCCGTATTTTCTGCCCCCAGTGCTTACAGGTTTCACGCGCCAACATCCGACAATAGCTGTCAGCGTTATGGAAGAAACCACTCCCCTTCTGCTGGAGCGCTTGCACGATGGGCGGATTGATCTCGCTTTACTTTCGCTGCCCGTACCAGGAGGAGAGTTTATTTGCGAGGATCTTTTCCGCGAACCGTTCTTTGCCGTTGTACCACCGAAGCATCATTTGGCATCAAGAAAAATGATTGATTTGCATGAGATTAGAACTGATCCTTTTTTGCTTCTAAAAGAAGGCCACTGTTTTCGTGAGAATGTGATCATGGCTTGCCGCGAATCAAAACTGCAGCCAAACCTGGTCTTTGAAAGTGATCAGTTTTCAACGATTCTTGGAATGGTATCCGCAGGGATGGGAGTTTCAGTAGTCCCAGCCATGGCAATCGCGAATCTGCAGAGGTGCAAGTTCATACGGATCAGAGATCAACGGGTAAGTAGAAGAGTGGGTTTGGCGCAACTGAAACACCATTTCGCGACTGTGGCGCACCGAGCGCTGGTGGAGCACCTGAGGCAGAGCACCCTTGAACGCTGCATGTACCGGTCTTCGAGAACATCACAAATTCCCTTGGTTTCGGCTCGTGGCACAGACCAGAAGGCGACCCACTAGGATCAAATCTCCCCAGAAAATTCCAAACCGTGGACGACGTTCCTAGTGACGAGGGGATGATTAAATACTTGGGTCTCTGAGGGGCTGGCCGCAAACGGCGTTCGCGGAGATGAGAGCGCAAACGATCCCTGCCGAGACCTCGCTTCCCAGATCCGGACTTCGCGACAATGACGCCGGAGTCGGTTCTCGAGGGCATGATTTTCCGAGCAGCCGTTATCTGTCGGGCGGACTTTCGGACATAGCTCTACACGATGCGACTACACGCGAGCTAAACTGTCCAGAGCAACTGATTGGGGCCTTGGATGCGACTGTGAAAGGAACTATTGGTCACCAAAGCCGCGCCGCTTCCAAAATAACAAATACTTAGGTATTTACAAAAGTATTCCGCGGCTGTAGAATCCCTCGGTCAGATCGGATAACCCGAGCATTTGGATGGTGTCGGAAATGGTTCAATCCGCAGCCGCTGACGAAGTTTTTCACGCCTTGTCCAACCCGACTCGGCGGAAAGTCCTGGAGCGACTGTCTGTCGGACCAGCCACCGTCAGCGAACTGGCGGCACCGTTCGACATGCAACTCCCGTCGTTCGTGCAGCACCTCTCGGTGCTCGAACAGAGCCGACTGGTGAGGTCGAAAAAGCGCGGGCGAGTGCGGACGTATGAGATCGCACCCGAACGGTTCAAGGTCGTTGAAGACTGGCTGACCGCGCGTCGTCAGTTGTGGGAAGCTCGACTGGACCGGTTCGACCAATACGTCAAACAACTCAAGGAGAAGGAATCAGAATCATGAGCAAGCAATTCACGATTCAATCCGAAACTTGATTTCGCGATCGAACGGTTCATCGACGCTCCCACGCGGCTCGTCTGGGAAGCGTTGACGAAACCGGAGCATCTCAAGGAGTGGTACATGCCCAAGCCCTGGGGGCGTGTGTCGCGAACCGAAATGGACGTGCGACCGGGCGGCATCTTCAGCATCGACATCGCAGTGGGAGACGGTCAGGAGTCTCCCAACCTCGGCTGTTTCCTGGACGTTATTCCGATGGAGCGACTTGTCTGGACCTCCATGTTGTTCCCCGGCTATCGTCCGGCTGTCTTTGACGACATTCCGATCACCGCCATCATTACGATGGAACCCGTGGGAACCGGCACTCGCTACGTCTTCACGGCGCTGCACCGGGATGAAGCGGACCTCGAGAAAAACAAAGCGTCGGGCTTTTACCAGGGCACCGAGATCGCCGTCGATCAGTTCGTGGAGCACGTGATCGCGATGAAGTAATGCTGGGCGACTACGCGCTGGAGTTTGGATAGCTCCCGCCTAACGGCATAGCGTTGACCGAAAACGGATCAAAGCGATTCGTCGATTCGCTGCTGCCACAATTCGTTCCGAAGAAGGTATCCCAAGCCGAACCCATACGATGAAAGCCTACACCAACAGAGGGGCTCTCAATCCAAATAAACATTAAAGAATGTTTTCAACGCCAGACTTGAGGGCATGAAATTGGCCCTCAGCCCGTTGGAGGCTCAAGTCCTGAATCTGTCGAGTAGAACGGCCAGCGTGTTCGCCCCGCATAATTGACTTTGCCGGTTTGCGCGTTACCAGGCATTGGCCCGTGTCGGTCGGACTCGGAAGGCCCTCAGGTGCGAGGTTGTCCATTAATGTCCTGACGCTGCGCCGAAAGTGCGAAGTCGCGGGTTTTTATGCTTGTACATGTCCTGGTCGGCGGCGTCTATCAGTTCGTCAATGGAGACAGGAGATAGAGGGTCGTATCGCGCAACCCCAAAACTGAGCTCCAGCCTGTATTGGAACTCCTCTGCGTTCGCCTGGTCTAGATTCTCTTCCAAGCGGGACTTGATGAGTCGTACGTCCGGGATGGAAGTTTCCAACGCTAAAACGGCAAACTCGTCGCCACCAAGCCGCGCTAGAATGTCGGATTCCCGGAAAGTTTTCTCCAAGGCATCGGCAGTTCTAATGAGCGCCAAATCTCCTTCGCGATGGCCAAAAGAATCATTGATACCTTTCAAATTGTCCAGGTCAAGGAAGAAGAGCAGAACACTCTGCATATCGCGATGTGCGAGCTTCAATTGCTGTGTAGCGGTAGCTAGGAAACCGCGGCGATTGAAGATCCCGGTCAGATCGTCAGTAATGGCCAGTGAGCGAACTTCGCGATCGAGCAGCGACTTCTGCACGGCCCAGAAAGCAGCGTGTGTGAGCGTGGCGTCTGCGGACTTGGGATTGACAGTTCCTAACCTAATACTCTTCGAGAGATCACTCAATGCGTGCAAAATCAGATCTAGCTCGGCGTCTTCGGAATTAAACGCTGAGCAGAGGACTGTCTCCACGGTTTCATTCCGCAGGTGTTTTCGCCGACCGATAGAGAGGATAGGATTGTTCGGTGTGTGGTTCCTGGCCTTCGGTTCAGACACAGCGCCCCCTAAATAGAACAACAGGGGCGGAATAGATGCTTTACTGTCCAAGCGTGACTTCCGCGATGGACCGTGTCAATAGAACTTGTTCTTTGATTCACTGAGTCCCCGTCAGTCGTGGTGTACCTAAAACTTGGGTACCCGGACCCACTTGTCCCGTTTGCGCTGCGTTAATCAGGACCTAGTCGCTGAACATCATTGTTCTAGTTTGGAAACGACTGTTCCGTCAGTCTTTTGTGGGCGCACGATCGAATTTCAACTTCATCGCAATCAACGACGATATCAATAGGAACACGACAACATTTGTCGCGATGAGCGGTAGCGACTTGATCATGATTCCGTAGATGATCCAGATGCCCAGACCTATGGCGAGCGTGAGCAGCGTACGGAAGGAAAGCCCCTCACCAGATTTGGTGCGGTAAGTTTTCCATACCTGCGGGAAGTTTGCTGCCGTGGTCACCAATCCTGCAATAAATCCTACGATTGTCGCGAACTCGCTCATATTGAAACCTAATTTCAGTAGTCTATCTGCCTGACGGTCCAATTGACAGTATCATGCCGCAAGCCTTTGGAATCGCAACATGGTCCAATGCGGCAAGGCCCGCAAATCCACTTGTCAGGTAATCAGGCTCGGTTTCGGGAGTGTGTCACCATGGAAATGGGTGAAGGAAAAACCATCCAAGGGCTGCGAAGAGTAGTGCACCCGCTCCAAATAGAAATCGCTGGCCCCGACGCATAGGTTGACCCGGCTCATTCTTTTCTCCGGGGTTCCACACATTAGGAACGGTGCCGCGCCATGTGTGATAGGACATCCAAATTGCAAGTCCTACACAGAGATAAACCACGCCATCACCTCGCACGCCTTAATGCTCAAGTAGGCCGACTAATTTCTCAACTGTCCAAGCATGGTTGGCCCTCAATCAGAGTAATACAAGTTCACTGAGCACGGGCCAACTCCTGATATGTCGGGTATTAGTACTGGTTTTTCCCGGAATCAATCAGTCCCGACGAGTGTAGAGATGAAGTTTCCCATCAACCGCAACGGCAATGTAACGACCAGCCTCCAAGAATTGCATTACTTTCTTTCCTGATCTTGCCAGAGCAGCCCAGCGGGATTTGGTTTCGGGGTTCTGCTCCAATCCACGCAGATCGCGTCCGTCGAATCGAAAATCAACTTGTTTAAGTTTGCGTCTGGCTGTTGTGCGAACGGGGAAGCTCTCAGATTCAAGCACAACACTGCGTTTGTTTTCTACGAGTGATTGCCGCCACACAGTCAGAAGCGCGTCTTCAAGCGTGATCGCCATTGTGCAACCAGCCGAATCGTATCACGCGGGGTCTGTCTTCCACCTCTCGTCAATTCGGTCGAGAATGAACTTCGCTTGGTCAATGGCGCGATCCACAGCAGTGAACAGGTGCTCAAAAAATGCCAGCAAAAGTACGCTCGTACTATTCGCTACTCAGCCGAAAGTTGACAGTATTGTGTCAGCCGGAAACTGACCCCGATAACAGTGGCGAGGGCTTGTTTCCTGCCAGTTTGTCGGCGTCTGCGCGGGACTTCTCGCGGTGGTGACGCTCCATGCCATTAGCACAAGGAGGCCAAATGAGATGCCGTCGAAGTGATGGAAGTTTGCGGGGATTCTGGCTCAGTCGAGAGCAAGCGGAGAAGTTCGCTCAAGACCCTAAGAATACTTCGTACCACGGCGACATCGTGGTCGGCCCTTGTGGGACGTGCGGCGCATTCCATTGCAGTAGACCTGAGTGGGTTTCGAGCACCAACGTTAGACTTCCAGATGACCCCATTCACTGTGCCGTCTGCACCGAGGAGATCGCGGTGAACGGCGACAAAACGTTCTTACCGTTCTTGATCATGCCCGATGGATTGGCGGTACACGAGTCGTGCTGTGGGAGGGAACCGCTGGGCATCGAGTCGGTAGCGAGGAATCGGACGATAAACTGATGGCATTGAAGCGCAACCGTGCGAGGAAGTGCCGACCTGACGGTGTAGATATTTGTCTATAATCTCGCGCCTTGAAAACAGTAATGTGCACGACCAATCCCTTTTGGCTGTCATTTTTAAGAAAATCGACAGTGTAATGGTTCCCGAGCGGCGACATTGCCTCAAGTGTCCGAATCAATGTTTTCGATCAATCGACGCGCAGACAATAAAGCTGTTGCAAAGAGAATTGCGTGCTTACGTTTTTCGTTCATGGTTGGCTCCGCAGGAATTTGCGGTAGAGGAGAAGGGAAGTAGGGCCTATTATCCATCACAGGCTATTCCACTTCAACCCACTGCCCGTGACGCCGCGCACAGCACAACCAAGTGTTCGACAGCAGAATGTCTGCGTCTGTATCCATAGCCCTAGCAGAAAGCTGAAATGAATCAGCAACCTGAACCTACAGTGAAATGCATTTACAAGATCACGTACCCCAATGGCAAAATCTATGTTGGCCAAGACGTGACCGATGACATCCGTTATTTTGGCAATCCGTCTCCGCCGTCCGTCCCGCCTCCAACTGCTTCAACGCCCCGATGATCTCCGCTTCGCAGTGCTTTCCCTTCGACATGATGCTCCTCCTCCTTCCGCAGAATCATATACACTTTCCTGCGGACTGCGGGGTGCAGGTCATGGAACTTCCGCGCCTTTCCGATTCACTTCCGATCTGCTTCCTCTTTCCGTCTGCACACTTGTGCAGTTTTCAGTGCGGGTACCGTGAGCAACTTCTCCGGTAACTGAAAAACACTTTAGTGGGCAGCCGTGACCGTGCTCCCATCAGAGATCGCTCTGAAAAATGTGACACTAATGATGCTCAACATAGCTGACGCACTGTCCTTGATTCCTGAAAGGTCCAGCAGGCGGACCAAACTTCAGATACCCACCATCCTTACACTGCTCTTTGCTAGTCGGAACTCTTGGCGCAGGCGTGATGGCTATGGCATTAGGCTCTAGCCCGACTGGAACTATCGCGACGACGGTATTCGTCGCGATGTCGATGGCTACGACGCTAATTCCTGCCGTCACGTAAGCGCGGGTGCCATCCGGAGTGATCGCTATGCCTTGAGGAATTGGGCCAACCGCGATGGTCGCAACCACCGTTTCGGTAGAGGTATCGATAACCGAGACGCTGCCCACGTTTTGATTGGTCACGTAGGCATATTTCCCGTCCGGAGTGATGGCTACCCCAATCGGCTCTTCCATGTTTATGTTCGCCACGACAGCGTTGCTGGAGATGTCAATAACTGAGACGGTACCAACAGATGAACCGGCACCAATGGCGTTGGTCACGTAGGCGCGTGCTCCATCCGGGGTGATCGCTACGCAAACGGGGCTTATGCCAACCGGGATGGTCGCAACCACCGTTTCGGTCGAGGTATCGATGACTGAGACGTTGTTGCTACTGGCGTTGACCACGTAAGCGCGGGTGCCATCCGGCGTGATCGCTACGCCTGTGGGATTTACGCCAACCGCGATGGTCGCCATCACTGTATTGGTCGCAGTGTCGACGACCGACACAGTGTTCGAGCCGCCATTTTTCCCCACATAGGCCTTGCTTCCATCTGGCGTAATCGCTACGCCATAAGGATTTACGCCGACAGCGATAGTCGCAATCACGGAGTTTGTCGAGGTATCGATGACCGAGAGGCTGCTGTCAACGCTATTGCTACTGGTGAAGTAGGCGCGGGTTCCATCTGGCGTGATCGCTATTGATGAAGGAAATGCGCGAACAGGAATGGTCGCAACCACGGTGTTGGTCGAGGTGTCGATGACTGAGACGGTGTTACCGTTGTAATCGGTTACGTAGGCGCGAGTTTGAGCCAGTGCCGTTGGGACGCCTAATGCAACTCCCATGCAGAGCAGGAAAAGCAACACGACTGAGAGTTGCCGCTCAATGGTCGTGTGCAATAGTTGGGGGGAAGTGCTGGTCCCTCGATTCGCTCCCTTCATCAAATTTTGCCACGTTCTGAACATCACGTTTCCTCCTATAGAGAAGCATCACTGACTCAAGTGTGTGGGCAGATTTTCGCGTCAGTTCAGCATTCTTTGTGGGACGCATAACGAGGATCAGGTGCGTGAGCAGGGAGGACGTATGCGCCCCTTGCTAATCAGAGTGGAATGTCGGGAAAAGATCCGCTGTGACGGCGGTCACCGGGAAGCTCTTGGTCGTCCTTAAACTCCAGCCAATAAACCAAACTATTTTTTTGGCCGTGCTCATGCATCGTGGTGAGAAGTGCTTCGCCGTCAAGGCTCGCCAGGGTCTCCGGGCCGAATTTCCTGTGAAAGGTCTCGTAACATTCAGTGAGTTTGGCGCTAGTGAGCACCTCTCCATTCGCCTCATGCTTCTTGTAGAGGTCTTTGATTTCCTTGCTGATGGATTCGACTAACACGGCTTTCCCTCTTCTCAGAAGGGTACCTACTCGCCTATACGACTCAGAGTATACTCGCGTTTAAATCGCCCAACCTGCGAATTGTTTGCCAGCACGAAGGGAACTACTCTTTCTTTTTTACCAACTTGGGGCACATTGGCTTTCTTCAGTCTTCCAGATTCGGTGACTAAGCGGCGAACACTTACCCGGGAGATTCCGTGCTTCTTAGCCACTTGCGTTGACGACCGCCCCGAAGGGCGGTCGCTCAGGAATGGCATTTCTGAGCCGCCATGAGCCTAATCCTGCCGCCGCGCTTCGACCGCTCCTGAGCCGTCCTATGCACCGGACCGGCCATCTGTCGAACCTGCCAGCTTCAACTCAATTCAAATGGAGCTGCAACCGGAGTGATGACGGCGACCCAATGTTTGTGTGTGAGCGCCAGTCAAGCCGCAACTTCTCATTAGACGGGGGAAGTGCAGCTTGTTTTCCGAATGAAAACAGCCGAGAATTTGGTTTGCTGGACCAAATAGAACTCCTGGTTAGAATCTTTTCGTAGGAGACGCAATGAAATCTGGACTTTTGCTTGCGGCGGCGACGGCTCTTCTGATTAGCGCGACCTCGGATGCGCAGGAGATTGGTTAAAGACACAGAGCAAGCGGCGAAGAGTACCGTCCATGCCACGGAGACGGCGGTCAAGAAGACCGCCCAAGGGACGGAAAAAGTGGCTGACGCTACGGCTTCCCGGAACAAAGCAGGCTGTCGACACGACGGTTTCAGGGACAAAGAAAGTGGCTGACGCTACGGCTTCCGGAGCAAAGCAAGCTGTCGACACGACAGTTTCAGGAACAAAGAAAGTGGCTGACGCTACGGCTTCCGGAGCAAAGCAAGCTGTCGACACGACAGTTTCAGGAACAAAGAAAGTGGCTGACGCTACGGCTTCCGGAGCAAAGCAAGCTGTCGACACGACAGTTTCAGGAACAAAGAAAGCTGCCGACGCGACAGCTTCCGGGACCAAGAAAGCCGCCAAGAAGACCGGTGAGACAGTCGAGAAGGTCAAGGACGCCGTTAAACAGTAGACTAGGCGCAGCCTTTGTGCGGTCATCCTGACGTTCGTTCAAGCAGTTGGATTAGAGACTGCAGCGGTCGTTCGGACTACGAACAAGTGGGTGAACTGACCATGCTCTGGCTCTTTTGGCGAGCCACCAGCCCGTGGTTGAAGGGAATTGAAGAAGGTCAAAGAAACCGTAGTAGACTACCCAATCATGGCGTCAAAGAAATCGGGCAAGGGCCCACTCGGGAAAAACGGCCAAGCGTGGACTGAGCGGCAGAAGAAGCTCGTCAAGAATATCCCTATTTCCGAGAGCCATGCCGAAGCCGCAATAAAGGCAGGCTACCCTGCAAAGAATGCAGCCCAGTCTGCGTACCAGGCACTTCGACAGATGCGCGGAAGGGTGCCAGAGCTGATGGACCGAATCGGAATCTCCGAACGAGAGTTAATTGATAAACATTTACGCCGTCTGCTCACTGCCAAGCGCACGGTCCACGCGCAGAAAGACGGGAAGTTCACTGCCAAGCGCACGGTAGACGCCTTAGAAACGCAGATCAGAGCACTCGATCTGGCATTCCTGCTGCACGGATCGTATGCGCCACGCGATCCGAAAGAGGCCGCACATTTTGGCGTGAAGGTGATCTACAACAACCTCGGCCTGATCCGCGATGGATCAATGCCCGTCATGGATATCAAGCCGGGGATGAAAGTACCGGACTACGCTCTGGTGAAGGCGAATGGCAACAAGGGGATGAAAGTGCCGGAGCTGCCGACACATGCCACTACCGGCGCGAAGCCTGCAGTTCCAAAAAACGGCGAACGACCAACGGATAAGAGGGGGACACGACTGACGGTATATATTCGTTCGGAACCGCCCAGCGTTAAAACCATATTGCTCATGGTCGACAACGTAGTTGATGAGAGCACTCTCGCGCTTGGTGAGATTCGGTGCAGTTCCTTGGCGTTTATTTTTACGCTTTTTTCTCATGCGGTTTACACTCTCCCCCGGCGGCGGACAAGGCGCGTTTCTTGAACTGAGTCCCCACAAAAGTCCCCACAATGGAAAAAACTGACATTGACCGATTTTGAGCTAAGTCTTTACAGGAGAGTGGTGATCCGGGCAGGACTCGAACCTGCAACCCGCTGATTAAGAGTCAGTTTTTCGCCTTTCCCATCCAATCCAGCCCGATTCCCTTTCAATTACATTGAGTCCATAACTCTTTCAAATACCTATGTTTAGTTGCCAACCTCGATTACGTTGGATTACAATGGGTCCAACTGAGGTACACTCAAATGCCACAAAATACCGACCCAGAACCGACCCGAAAACCCCGCTCTCAGCCGCTGACCGATAATCAGCAGGTTTCGAGACCCTCCCCAAAATCGCCTCCGACCCAGTCCGACCCGGTGAAGAAACGCCCGACCATTAGTGATCGGTTTCTACAAGGACTCAAGCCGCCTGCCAGCGGGCGTCTCTTCTTCCGCGATGGCAACCCGCCCGGCTTCGGCGTCACCGTCACACCGAACGGCGTCAAGTCCTTCGTCCTAGACTACCGCATTTTTAACCGCAATCGCCGCATGCTGCTCGGCCACTGGCCCGAAACGTCCATCACGGAAGCCCGCGATGCCGCAGTCGAGGCACGCCGTGATGTTCGGGAGAACCGTGATCCCCTTCTCACTCGCAACGAGAGCCGCGATCTGCGGACCGTTCACGAACTAGCTCAGGAGTACCTCGAGAAACACGCCGAGCGCTACAAGCGCGAATCGAGTTTGGATGACGACCGCTCCATGCTTGCAACGATCATCCGCCCCAAACTTGGCGACCTGTCCGTCCCATCAGTCACCCGCGAGCACATTCAGAAATTGCACGCTGACCTTGAGGCGACCCCGTATCGCGCAAACCGTGTTCTCGCTCTGCTCCGCAAAATGTTCAACCTGGCGATCGAATGGCACGCCACGAACCCGGTCTGGTGCTCCACCAATCCCGCCCTCGGCGTGAAAATGTACCCCGAGGAAAAACGCTCGCGCTGGCTCGACGAGAAAGAGATCAAGCGGCTGCGGAAACCGTACTGCACTCCTACGAGGATCAGAAATCAGCCAACGCGATTCAGCTTATCGCGCTCACCGGCTCACGCAAGGGCGAGGCGCTCCAAGCGAAGTGGGCAGACATCGACTTCACGAACCGCCTCTGGCGCAAGCCATCCGCTCACACGAAACAGAAGCGCGAGGAATTTGTCCCGCTCAGTTCTGACGCCTGAAAGTTGCTCGAGCGGATGAAAAAATCCCGCAACGACCAGAGCGAGTTCCTGTTCCCAGGACATATCAATGGCCGGCCGCTCCAAGACCTCAAGTCGCATTGGGCCGTCATCCGCGAACGTGCGAAATGCCCGGCCTCCGCATCCACGATTTGCGACATAACTTCGCTTCGCTTCTGGTATCGAGCGGCACGCCACTCGCAGTCGTCGGAAAACTTTTAGGCCACACACAGATGAGCACGACGGAACGCTACTCACACGTCTCGCAGGAACCGCAACGCGAAGCAACTGAAAAATTCGGAGGGCTCTGGAGCCATCGCGAAAAAAACGGCCACAAAAAACGCAAGCAAGTAAAACCTCCGCGCCGCCTGCCATCACAGATGAGGAAATGCGCCAAGCGTGGCCGGGCTTTCTGGTCCTGCTCTACAGTCACCAACTGGAAATATATCGAGAAATGGAGGACTTGCTTCGCAAAGCGAAGGTCCGTGGCTGTCGCGAAACCTTTGAAGAGTTTGCCGAAAAATCTCCCAATCGTGATTCCCTGCTCGAGACTGCTATGGGATCCCAGACCGCGAGGCCGTTTTGCGTCGCCAGGTGGACCAGCGTACTGCGTGAGTGTTCAAAACGTGGGCTGGCAACGCCCCGCGTTCTTCTGGACTTCAATCGTGAACTCTGGCCCACGGACAAAAACGAGTCAACGCTACAACGAGAACGTGAGCTCGCGGACATTCGGGAGCGTTTTGTCGATCTGCTTGATGAAGGGTTTGGGACCAAGAGGCTCGCGAAACTCCTCGGCGTATCGACGACTACAATCAAGAAATGGCGCAAGCCCGATCAACTGCAGGAAATCTACGAGTCTGTGGAAAACGACGTCGCGGCCATTCGTCGATTGACTGGCAAAGATAGAAAGTGAATCTACTCGAATCGAATCCAAAGTAACCGCCTTCCAAGCGCTTCTCTGAATCGCGATCTCTCCCCGCAAAAGAAAAACCCCCCAGGGTCTCGCCAGGAACGCCACGCTCCGGCCGCCCCTGTTCGATTCCCGGACTTACCAGGCACCAGCGGAAATAGCAAGTGAGTACCGCAGTCTCGCAGAGACTCGGCGCTGAACATCAGCTGTTACTGTTGGAACGCAGAGATACCGAACTGGGAAGAGCTGAAACGTGGGTACAGTTACACGAACCGCTTCCGACGTATCGCGTCTACTAGGCTTAGCAAGCCCGTGCCGAGTAGGAGCAGCGTAGATGGCTCTGGAACCCTGTGAAGGGGGGTCGAGGAATAGGAGAACGCACTCCAGTCGGCGCGCTGCTGCCCCCCCATGGGATCGGCAAGCATGAACACTGCTTGGCTAATCGGAAGATTCGACCAGATGCCTGCGAATGAAGCTATCGCCTCGCCATCGCCGACATTGACGTAAATTGCTGCCGGCCCATTTCTTTCCGTAAAAGAGCTCGAATCTGCCGGACCGAGCAGCTTCCCGTTCTTGCCGAAAGCATCGACCTCGAATACCGCGTCGGGCAGGTTGGGATCGTTCTGAGAAGCAAAAAATGTTCCGCCAACCGCATACACGGGATTAGCAAACGTGAAGAGGACCGGGGTGAACGCTATCGCAGTCCCCGCCGGGGCGATGGGAGATGTGCCGTACGCATTATTCTGATAAGCGAAACTATTCAACGGAGTCCCATCGAAGTAGCTGATCGTTATTCCCTGCTGGGCAAGATTTGAGACAAGTCCATTGTTACCGAAGATTGGATCGCCGTAGTTAAGCAGGAGAGTTGTATTGTTTGTTGGCATCTGAGAAAAGGAGTTGAGAGTTACGAAAGGGTCAGCGTGGGCGTAAGGCGCCCCGATGGCCACGAACAGTGTCACAAGCGTAATCCACAGTGCTTTTCTCATAGTTAAACTCCACCCTTGAAGCGTCTGCGGGAAAAACGCAGGGCGACAGTACTAACCGCTTCTCTATCTGTCAAGGTAATGCGTCACAGTCTCCATACGGATTTGCTCCAAGGAACCCGAGCCGACAGAACGGAACTCCCTGTGAATGAATGGACAAAAGTCCCGATTAACGCCCGTACTCACCGTCGCGAAGGGCGACCCTTTGGCGCGAACGGATGGGAGTCTCAGCGGACTCGAAGGCATGCAAGTCGTTGTGCAGCAGAAGGATGCGCCAGGGGATATACCCCCTCAGAATCACTACAGCTTTTTAAAGAAGAACCGACGCGCGGCCAATACGCACGCAAGCGCGAAATTCCACCCCCCCCCCCACTACGATCAGATTTTTCGCGTTAGAATCATCCTTGAGGTGCCCAATGATTGGAGCCGGACGACCACCGAAGCCGCGAATGCTGAAAATTCTGCAGGGCAATCCAGGTCGCAGGCCACTTAACAAAAATGAACCGCAACCTGCGCCCCTCGATCTTCCGAAGCCGCCGAAGCACCTCCGAAAACTTGCGAAGGAAGCATGGAATGAATTGACACCGGAATTATGTCGCGCTCGCCTTTTGACAATCTTGGACTTGAAACTTTTTGAATTGTTCTGCGAGGAGTACGCCGAGTATCGGGCGGCGCAGGCATTCATCGAGGAACGCGGGGCGTACTATCCGATGAAAAACGAAAAGGGAGAGGTATACGACATCAGGCAGTATCCCGCCGTCTCTCAACGAACGAACAGCATCGCATCGATGGGAAAACTGGCCGCACATCTCGGACTGTCGCCCGCCGCGCGAAGCAGGATCACCGTTCCCGAAGCCCCCGGAAGCCATAGCCACCACTTATTGGATTGAAGCTAAAAAATCGGCCACGGCGCTACGATGGAAGAGGCCAAGTTTTGCTTTCTGGTGGAGTCGCCTCGCATCGCAGCAGTTCGCGATATCGACGACGCAGCTGCAGTTCAACGACTTCACCGGTCAGGCGGCGTAAGATCGGTTCAAGGTCCCCCCGGAGCTCCTCAAAGCTTCGGTGTCGATCTGACGGATTTGGCATCAAGCAACGTTGGATGACTGCGTTCAACGGACCATCCACCGGGGAGACTTGGCCCTTTTGTTGTTGTTCGAGAACTTCTCGCATATAATCTTCGATGTTTCCACGATATGGGACATCGAAAGGCGTTGAGGCGCTACCGTTCGCCATCTGCCAAAGCACAACCCCGAAGCTATAAATGTCACTCTCTAAACCTGCCGCTTGTCCCAGAAAAACTTCTGGCGCCATGTAACCCGGAGTGCCACACATTCCCATGCCGTTACTTTGGAAAAAACTAAAGCTTACTCCTGTTCCCTCCGTTCGCGTCACGAGGGAACGGGTCGTGCCTGCGCCTGCAAGATTTGCTGCCCTAGCCAGGCCGAAATCTGTGATTTTCGGGGTGTCGTCATCTGTAATCAATATGTTCGATGGCTTAATATCGCGATGGCAGTTGACGCCGCATCGGTTGGCATGTTCCATTCCGTAGCAAGACTGGATCGCCAACCTAAGAACACGGTCGGCATCCAGTGGACCTGTTGAACCTGCCAGATGATCAGCCAGGCTCACTTTTTCCATCACGTCAGGTGGTACGTACTCCATCAATACTAGGATGCCGCCTGGATACTGGAGAACGCAGTCGGCGGCTAAGACAAATGGGTGGACTTCTATGCTCACCCATACATACTCCCTCTTGAATAGTTCGCGGCGTTTGGCATCGGCCAGAAATTCCAGACAGATAGTTTTCAGCGCGTATATCGATTCTCTTCCCTATCGTAAACTAGATACACCTCGCCAAAACCACCTCTGCCGATAAGGCCGCAAACCTCAATTTTGTCCAGGATCACGTCACCCGCGTTGAAGATTTCTTCCGCTCGGTTAGTCAGCCGCTCTACGATGGCAGGATTATCCAACTATGAGCTATGAGTCGCACAATACGAGGGTTAGTCCTCCGCCTCGATTCTCTTCCCCTCTTCCGTAGTAATCGTATCCGGCGCCACGCTGAGCAAGAAGAATCTTTTGCCCCCGTCAAGGACAACGATGTTGTTGCTTTTTGTACCGTCTGCATCGAAGAAAGACCCGGTGCAATCCGAGTCAACCGTGTAGCTTCCGCTCGGCGGGAAATCAGTCCAGTCTCGGATATCGCCGATTACGTGCCGTCGCGCGAATGAGGCCGCGCGTCCCATATTCGTTAAACACGTCGATGCCAATCTGGCGCGGATCGGGACCACCTACGACATTGTTCGTGCCCGTCCTGCGGAATGCGTACATTCCCCTTAAGGTTAGCAACGCTACAGCCACGTTCATGCCCTTGACTTGGCGTGGCATGGACCCTTCGAGCTTGGTACAGCGATGTGACCAGGATTGCGACGCTAAAGAGTGTTACCAATGCTAATCGTTTTTGCATTTGATGCCTCCTTATTTATTTTTTTTTGATACCGCGGAGAAAGACAATTGGTATTCATTGATACAACTCCGCGGATAGAGCAGACCGGCAAAAATTCCGCCGCCCGCAACCAATACGCTCCCATTCGGGAGCAACGTTGCGGTGTGTCCCGAGCGCCCGATTTCCATCCCACCGGTGATACTGAAAGAACTAGTTGCCGGATCGTAAATCTCCGCGGTGGAATTTTCGTCGCCGCCACCTGCAACAAGCACCTTTCCGTTCGGTAACAGCGTCGCGGTATGGAAAGTTCGGGCTTCGGCAATTGATCCGGTAACCGAAAACAATCCAGTAGATGGGTCGTAAACTTCCACAGTTGCAGTTGTGCCCGTGGAGGTTTTGCCTCCCACGATCAGCACCCGACCGTCGGGGCGGAGAGCTTCATGATCAGCGGCTGGCCTCCGTCGTAGTGAAGATGCCCGTGACGGGTCCAAAACTTCGCCGTGCATTCGGGTTTGATGCAGATTTTAGGACACCCCCTACGATGAGCACTCTTCCATCTTTCAGCTGCGTAGCGGTGTGGAGGAAGCGCCCCACGGCCATGCTTCCAGTTTGTGTGAAAGTGTCTGTGCTTGGATCATAGAGCTCGGCGCTAGCCAAGCCCGTTCCAGTTGGATCCTGATCGGCCCCTCCCGCAATGAGGACTTTGCCGTTTGCCAGCAAAGTCGCTGTATGCCCGCCGCAGGGAGGCCGTCATATTGCCCGTCCCGCTGAATACACCGGTGGCCGAGTCGTAGAGACTTGCCTCCTTATTTGACGTACTACCTCCCGTAGTCCCAAACAGAGTTTACAAAGCCCCCGTACACCAAGACCTTTCCGTTTTGCAATAGTGTAGCGGTGTGACCGAATACCCCGGAGCCATCCTCTCCAACGATTTCAGTAAACGTGCCCGTGCCAGCGTCGTACACCTCTATCGAAGAGAGGCCCACGTAACCGGTTGCAGTGCTGTACGCCCTATTGTTTGAGCCGTACGCAACGAGCACCTTGTTATCTGGTAGCAATGTGGCAGTGTGCAGGCCACGCGCCTCGTGGAGACTCCCAGTAGGCGTAAATCCACCGGAAAGGGTCATCACGGTAACGGTTGCACTCGCGGTGACTCTTGTTTCCTTGATATCGGTGGCGACTACATGATAGAAACCTGCAGCATTCGAGCAGTATAGAATCCAGCGCCGTTTATCACACCCCCACCGTTCTCTTGAACTCTCCAAGTCACACCGGCACTGTTATTGGCAAACCCTGCGACAGCCGCCGTGAAGGTCTGCGTCCCGTTGGGGGGAAGCGTGACCGCCGCAGGAGTAATCGTTATTTGGGGCTGTTGGACGGACACGGAAGCGACACCCGAGACAGTTGAATTGGCCTGGCTCGTAGCCACGACATGGAACGTGCCAGTTGAATTTTGCGGAGCCGTATAGAGACCGGTGCTCTCAATCGTGCCGCCGAGGCTTTCTTGGACGCTCCATGTGACCGCGGTGTTGGTCGTCCCAGTGACCGTGGCGGTGAAGGATTGCGTGGTGCCTGGCGACAAAGTAGATGAATTGGGTGTGACTGTGACACCTATGTTAGGCGAAGGAGTCGGAGTGGGAGTTGAATAGCGCGGAGGAATTGAACCTCCGCCGCAGCCCCAAAAGCCGATAACCGCGGCGATAGCCAGGGCAAATGTTCTGGGATGGAGTCTCACCTTCGGGAGTAATCTGGTTCGCCCAATCGTGCGTGGAGATTGCATGATTTCCTCTTCGGCGCGCTTCCGCATCGCGAACTTGCTCAAGTCGGCCCGAGACTGGCACAAAGTGGATTGAGTTGCCATGTTGGGGGCCTTGTCTGTGTCTGTTTTGTATCTGATTGTGCAGCTTTCTGAATTCAGGGGGCTTGTACAAAACGCGCATTGCTCCGGTACAAATCAAGCAAACAGTGGTAGACTCCGCCGTACTTGAGAGGCCAGGCCCTGTGGAATCTACCGTCCGCCCCCAGGACGCGCTTTGGTGCCTTCGAAGTGGACTTGCGTGCGGGCGAAGTGTACAAGCACGGCATCCGGCTGAAGCTTCAGGACCAACCCTTCCAAGTGCTCGCCGTTTTGCTGGAGCATGCAAGTGACGTGGTTACACGCGAGGAACTCCATCAGAAACTATGGCCTGCGGACACGTTTGTTGACTTCGATACCGGTCTAAACAGCGCGATCAAAAAGTTGCGCGACGTGCTGGGCGACTCAGCCGAGGAACCCCGCTACATCGAGACTCTGCCCCGGCGCGGTTACCGCTTTATTGCCCACGTCGAAAACGGCGATCTGGCTGGTCCGGTTCCCATCGAAAAACGCGTCGCGACCGTTTCCCCCGTCGGGCCTAACTCCTGATTCTTGCTTAACAAACGCCGCATTTTAATGGCAGCTGGCGTCGCAGTCGTCCTCATTGTTGCCGCCCTCGTGACGTGGCGCGTCTTCTTTGCTTGGCCCGCGCTGACCGGGAGCGATGTCATTCTTCTGGCGAGTTTTGTCAACAAGACCGGCGACCCCATCTTTGACAACTCCCTCGACAAACCTCTTGAAGTCAAACTTACTGAATCTCCGTACCTCAGCCTGCTTTCAGAAGCTGACGTCGCCTCGACCATGCGGATGATGCGTCGCAATCTCGACGAGCGCGTGACTCAAGATCTGGGCATCGAAATCTGCAAACGCCGTGGGCTGAAGGCCCTGGTCGTGCCGGAAATTGCCGCGATCGGCAGCGCTTATGTCATCACCTTGGATGCGATTGATGCGCATAGTCAAAGAGTTATTGCGCGGCAGCAAGTTGAGGCAAATAACAAGGATCAAGTGATCGCTGCCCTGGGCAAAGCTGGCTCGCAGTTGCGGAAACGGCTTGGCGAAGGTTTAAGCTCTCTTCCAGAAATTTGACGCGCCACTTGATCTTGCCACTACCAGTTCGCTCGAGGCTTTGCAAGCCTACAGCTCCGGGCTTACCCTCTATCGCTCCGGAAAGCGCCCGGAAAGCTACCATTCCGTTTTTTGAAAGGGCCGTCGAACTGGATCCACAGTTCTGTTCCGCTTACAGCATGCTCGGCAGTGCGTATTACGCCATCGGGGATGGCCAAGCTTCGAAGAAAAATTTTGCGACTGCCTTCGAGCTCAAGGATGGCCGGGTCACGCAAGAAGAGAATTTTCAGACTACTGCCTTTTATCATTCAGCTATAACTGGTAATTTGGAAAAAGAAACTGCTGTACTGGTTTTGTATAAGCAGACGTATCCCCGCAGTGCTCTTGCGCACAACCTATTGGGAAGGGATTACGCGCTGCAAGGGAGAATCGAAGAAGCTCTGCAAGAGTTCTATTGGGCAATGGACGATTC
>CAVVJG010000029.1:0-37767 GCA_963748365.1 Candidatus Acidiferrales bacterium | reverse complement strand
CCGGGCAGGACTCGAACCTGCAACCCGCTGATTAAGAGTCAGCTGCTCTACCATTGAGCTACCGGACCACGAGCAACTCTTTATTTTACATAGTTATGAAATTCTTGTCGATACTTCTCGCGAGATTCTAATTTCGTCCCGTTTCAGGCTACAGGCACGCGGGAACGTTCTGCGGCAGCGGTTTTTTCATTCTTTTTGCTTTCACTTGGTCCGCAAAACGGCCGCGAGGTCGCGGGCTACTTGCTTGGCTTTTTCCAGATCCTTGGGATCAAACGAGATTGCCGAGACGCGCGGATGGCCGCCCCCGCCGTATTTTTCCGCAAGTGAAGCCAGGTTTTTGTCCGCCGTCGCTTGATTCCACGGATTGGTGCCTAGCGAAACCTTTGCCCTCACCGCCGAGGCGCTCACACTCACCGAATACACACACTCCGGATGCAGCAGGTACGGAATGAATTTGTTGTAACCTTCGAGGTCCAAATCGCTGACGTCGAAAAATATGACGCCGTCTTTGGCCTCGCATCGCTGCCGCAGAATATCGATGGATTTCCGGTGGCGTTCCAACAAGGGCCCCAAATGCTTCGCCACCAGCGGCAATTGCACCATTTCCGCCAACGACTTGTAGGCAAGGTCTGGAATCAACTGGGCGGGGATGCCATCCTCTGGCGCAGCTTCAATGACCAGGGCAAGTTGCGTTGCGGGATCGGCCAACTCCGTTGCCGATTGAGGCGTCGGGAATTGCGCGCCATCAATAATGTCGCCCCAATGGATCAGATCCTCCAGCGGTTTGGTATTGAAGCCGAACTTTTCCCTGGTTACGTCTGCTATTAATTTCGTGCAGGATTTGTATTCCGGCTGATAAAACATCTGCTTGCCCGGAAAGCGCTTGAAGTATTCCGCATCGGCAGGCGTCAGAAAAGCGCTCTGATGATGGTCGAACCACCACGTCACTTTGGGCGAATTGGAATATTTGAAATCGACGATGGCATTTTCGTCGCCATCAAACAGTCCTTCTTCCCAGGGATGCTTGGCTTTGTGGGTCATCCCGCTGAAGTGGAACTCAGCCTTTTCATCGTGGCACTCCTTGTAAAAACGGTAGAAGAGCGCGGCAGAAGCGGTTCCATCGAAACAACGATCGTGAAAGCAGAGTCGGACTTTAGTCATAGGTCGTATTCTTGTTCCTCAGTCTTAACTAGTGCGGTTGGCAGAAGGAACAAAGCTCTAAAAGATGAATGGCTTGTCGAAGAATGTCAAGTGCAAAGGGCCTCCTTGCGGTTGGCCGCTCGTTGACTTGCGCGCGCTGCTGGCCTAACATTCGCCCTACTCTTTCACTTTCTCCAGGCCTGCAGAACAACGCGAGGTGTTCACGCATGAGTGATTGGCAGTACGTTCAGGAAAACCCAGCAGAGCAATTGGCGATGCTGCATCACTTCTCCATCCTCAAGCGGCAGCAGGGTGCGGAGATCCGTTTTGTGATCACCGTCAAGGAATTTGCCGTTCCTCCGCCGGGTCAGCACGTGAAGTTCTTCGCGGAAGCGGACAAAGCATTGAACCAGAAAACTGCGCCGTTCACGCCTTGCGGCTGGGGTAGTACGCTTTATGGCGCGCTGGGAGATTGCGTGCGGCTGATCCGGCAATTTCCGTACGAAGGTGAAGCATGATTCTTCATCTGTCGAAACGGCAACTGAAACCGGGAATCACGGTGATTGAGATGAAAGGCAGCATTCACGCGGGCACAGATTGCCGGCGGCTGGAATTGGAAGTAGATAATCAGGTCGCGGCGAAAACGGCTTTGGTGATTCTGGATTTCACGGAGATTGCGCACATTGACAGTTCGGCGATCGGATCGCTGGTGCGCAGTCATACGCAAATGAAAAACTCCGGGGGATTGCTGCGGCTGGCGGGCATCAAAGGGATGCTGGAAGGCACGTTGAAGCTGACGAAAGTAGATAAGCTAGTGGAGATTTTTCCCACGGCGGCTGCTGCCGCGGACAATTTTGTTGTGCCCGGCGAAACTTCTTCTCCCGGAAAATCCTAAACCAATTTCAATCGTTGGTTACGCGCCCCTCGCGTACGATCTCTCACTGACGGCTCCGGAACGCAGCCGGAAATTCATATTGAAAAAGGGCGCCTCGGCCAAAGCTTTTTGCAGTTCGGCGTCGTCGGTATAGCGGGCCTTGGGAATGCGGCGCGCCAGTATGGCGAATTCCAGCGGGTCGCGGCGGAAGGGGTACGGGGCCAACGTAAATTCGTTGCCGCCGGCTGAGCGCAACTCCCAGTCCACTTCCCCGCCCTCGTCGTCCACCGGAACGGCTTCAATGGAGATATCGCTGCGCGAGCCCATGCAGAAATATAGAGAGAGTCGGTCCATCGCGTCGAGCCGTTGCTGGTTGGCCTTGATCACCTTTTCGTCCGTGTAAGGCTTCAGCGCCGGATTGCCGCGTATATCGACTTTCAAACGCAATTGCTGCAAGCGGAGCCGCTGGACAAAATCGTTGGCAGTGTGCTGCTCCTCGCTCTTTACATATTTGGCGGAATAGCCAGGCATGGTGGCGTGGGCGCGGTCGTAAAGGCTCATGCAATGGCCAACAACGAGCAGGCCAGCATAGAGGTCGGCCTTGACCATGCGCTCGATGCCGCGCTGATAAAGCTCAACGTGTTCCGCGGTTGGCACACTCATGAAGGTGTAGGGATTAAAGGATTTCGGGTCGATGCCGGGCGCCAGTTCCCATTCCTGCCAGCCATTATCGTGCTCGGCGGCGGCCAGGCAGAAGGAAGTGAAGGGCTCGGGCTTCTGAAAAGCCTCGTTGCCTAGTTCGCGAGCAAAAAAACCTGCCAGGTAAGCGTGATCGGTCTGGCGAACCACGATTAAGGGATCAGTCTGCTGGATGATCATTCCAAGGGTGCCTCGGGCCGTGTGCGCCGCGGGGTGGCGCGTGTAGCTATTATCCACGTTTGAAAGGAGATGTGCCAGAAGAACAGAATTGGTAGAGCAAGGAGCAAGGGCGAGTGAACCCCGGCAAACGAAGCTGAGCACCCCTACCCCCCTGATTTTCGTATCTAGTGGAAGCAAAGGACTTAGGGAAGAAAATAGCGAAACAGAGACGAACGTACCGAGGTATCCCCTCTCCCTGGGTATTTTGCGGAAGTATGTCAAAGGAAAGATGTTGCGGGAATGAGTGTGCGCAGGCCTGTGAAAACAAAGGGGCGGAAAAGTCAACAGGTTGTGGTTCGTGGGGATTGGTCTTGCACTGTTGCAGGCGATGAGAAGAGGCTTCCGGGGCTGAAGCCCAATTCGTTTTGCAGGCATTATGTCATGGCTAAAGCCCTGACCCCCTAAAAAGAAAGAGGAAGCGGAACTCAAGAGGGCACAATTTATTGTGTTCGTATCAGAAAAATCCCCACGCGCAGAACGAAGCTGTGAAAAAACCTTGGCAAGGACGGAGTGGGGGGCACTGGAGGTTTTTGGATGCGGCAGTGCCCCTATCAGTCAGGGGAATGGCCGTGTTCTTCTCTTTGTTTTGGTTGTTATCTTGATTCTTTCATCAAGCTCTTCATCCGTCCGCTAGTGCTGCCTGGAGATGGCGCAGGCGAATCCAGTGTTGCAGGTTGTAGGTGAGACAGGCCCACAGCATCTCCATTTGCACTTTCAGCAAACCGCGCACATGAAACTGCCGCAGGCCCAGTTTGCTTTTGATCCACGCGTGGCAGAACTCCACCACCTGGCTGCGACGGCGGTATTGCGCGCGGGCCTCGTCGGTAGCCATCTTCTGCCGGAAAGCCAGCACGGCCGCACTCTCTTCGCTGCGAACCACCGAACGGCCTTGCTTCTCATTCTCCGGACAACACTGCGGCTTGCGTGCGCAGCTTTGGCAATCCCGCCATTCCGCCTCGTAGCGGTAATACGCGAAGCCTCTCGTCTTCGTGTGCAGGCAGTCGTAAACCAACTTCTTGCCTTCCGGACAAACGTAAACGTCTCGTTCGCGGTCGTAGACAAACGCGCTCGGTGGGAGGCGATTCGTGGTAGCGGCCCGGCTCAGCTTCTCTTTTTCGGTTAGGCTGCCCAGAAAATCTATTTTCCGTTCGGCCATGTCTTCAATCGTTTCCCGCGTGGTGTAGCCGGCATCAGCCACCATCTGTTGCGGCTTTTTCTCCAACCGTTCTTCGATGCGATCCACCGCTGGCAACAACTGCCCGTAGTCGTTGACTTCCTGCGTCACCGCCACTCCCACGATCAGCCCGTGCGCCGCGTCCGTGGAAATCTGCGCGTTGTAGCTCAGCGATAATCCCCCATCGGAGTGGTGCATCACTCGCGCTTGCGGATCGCTCGTGCTCACGCGCGTGTCGCTCTTGGCCTTCTCTCCGCTCTTGCGTTCCTGCAACTTCTGCAACTCTTCCAGCGCGCTCTCCAGCCGCTCTTGTTGCTCGCGCCGCGCGCGAGCCTGCGCTTGCTTTACTTTCGGACTGCTCTCTTCGTTCCGCGGATCGCCCATCTCCGCCACGCGCTGCCGCGCCCGCTGCAGATGTCCCTGAATCGTTCCTTCCCGTTGATAGCTCCGCGTGCTCGCCAACGCTTTGATCTTCGTACCGTCCTGCATCACCTGTTCCAGCGCGATCAGTCCTTCTTTGCTGAGCGCCGCCAACACCTGCGTGAACAATCCGTCCAACTCTTTCTGCTTCTCCACGCGAAAATCCGCCAGCGTGTGATAGTTCACTTCCTCCAACCCCGTCAGCCACTGGAACGCGGGATCGTACTCGCACCGCCGCGCTACTTCCCGCGCCGAACCGATCCCCTGGCTGTAGGCGTATACCCACAAACTGATCAGCAGTTGCGGATCGAACGCCGGCCGCCCGCCCTCTTCTTCGCTGCTTTCGACGGCCCGGTAAAACGGACTCAAATCCAAACGCCCAACCAAGGTCCAAATGGCCCGCGCCGCGTGGTCTTCGCCGATAAGTCTCTCCACATCCACCGCTCGCCAGCTCATCTGCTGCCGGTTCACGTAGTGGATCAGAGGCTTGTTGTTGGCATTTTCTTGGCTCATGCCGCGAGCTTACGACACACTCCTTTTTTTGCAAGAATGAAATTCAGAGGGTTTCTTCACAGCTTCAACCGGCGAGTGGGGCACCCGCAAGATTGGAAAAGCAGGACCGATCCGAGTCAGCCGTTTGAGGTGGCGGCGAGTTTTTTTGCCACGGCAATTTCTACGGCAATCTCTGTGCCCTGGTTGGGAGCGGATTTCACGGAGAACAGACCGCCAGAAAAATGCACACGTTCCCGCATGCTGACCAGGCCGATGCCTCCCGAATGCACCGAGGTGTCGAAACCGGCACCGAGATCCTTGATGGTCAAGCGAACTTTATCTGAATCGACGATCACTCTCAGGAAAACCTGACTTGTCTGGCCGTGCTTCAGGACGTTGGCGAGAGCTTCCTGCGCCACGCGATACAGGCAAAGGGCAACATCGGGCGAGAGATTGGGATCAAGATTTTCCGTGTACAGGTCAACCTCAAGCTGATGATGGTTCAGATATTTCAAACAGAGATCTTTGAGTGCTACTTTAAGTCCGCAATACTGCAAACGCGCAGAATGAAGTTCATGAGAGAGTTCGTGGATGTCGGTGGCGATCGCGGAGAGCTCTTTGTGCAGCTTGGGAAAAAGCACGGGTGCATTTTCCTTCTGGGCCGAAAGCGAAACCTGGCTGACCACGCCAACCTCGCTGGTGAGCAGGGCGACACGCTGGCCAATATCGTCGTGCAGCTCGCGGCTGATGCGGCAGCGTTCTTCTTCCTGGGCCTCGATCAATCTTCCCGCGAGCAGTTGCAGTTCCCGATCGCGCTGAGACAGGGAAGCCTCCGCCATTTTCTGTGCGGTGATATCGCTGACCGTACCGATGACGAGGGGAGGGCTGCCATGATTTGTATTGAGCAACGATACATTTATGTGGCCCCACATCACGTTGCCATCCTTGCGAAAGAAGCGCTTCTCCATGCTGTAGCTAGGCCGGAGACCGACACGAAGCTCTTCAAAAAGCACCTTTTCGATCTTTTCGTCATCCGGATGAGTAAGATTTGAGCAAGTAGTGTTCAAAAGCTCTTCGGCGGAATAGCCGATCATGGAGCAAAAGGCGGGATTAACCTCGAGGATGCGGCCATCCATGGTTTCGAGAGCAATGCCAACCGAGGCTTGGGCAAAAAGACACTGGAACCTGTGCTCGCTCTCTTGGGTGGCCGTTTGTGCGTACATGCGCTCGAGAGTTGCACCGATGATGTTTGCCGCGATAGCCAGTTGGTTGATGGTCTCCTCAGGAAAGATAACTTCCACCGAGTACGAAGACACTCCCAACACGCCTTTCCGAAGCTGGCTGTAGCTTGAGGGAATCAGAAGCAGGGACTTCACTCCCAGCCCCTCGAGAAATTGGCGGTCGGCACAGCCCGCAGGCGGCAGATCATTCAATTCCCGCAGGACAACCACTTCATGTTGCCCTAGATGTTGCGCCATGTAGGGCATTTTCCCAGCTGGGATGTTTTTGGGCGAGAGTGGAGCCTCACGGACACAGCCGGTGTATTTGTGGAGCAACGTTTCTGATTCCGCGTCAACTTCGTACCAACAGATGCGATCTGCGTCCACCAGTTCGATGATTGCCTTGAGCCCTTCCGAAATAGTGGTGTGGACGCGTTCCGGCGGACTAACCGCCAGCCGCTCTGCAAAAACTGAAATGTGTTTTCCCAACGCGTAGAGCCTGGATTCATGCTTTTCCGATTGTGGACACATGATCAAGCTCCTATTGCGTAGTGCTTTTCTAAAGACTTCGAACTATCCGTCCGAACACACGCCACATGGGCGGGTCTAGTCCAATACACAGGGACTTGCCCATGTGGGCAGTACGGTACTCTGGGTTTTCCAGACAGTCAAGCATCGATTGGTATACAGGGAAGGACGTGAGTCCCAGTGAAGATAGTGCAGAGCAGGAAAGAAAGCCGGGCTGAAGGCTGGCGCCTACACGGAGAGGGCCGAAGGCGGCGTAAAGCCACCTCTAGAAAAGCAAGAATAGCGCTTGCATAGAAGCCAGTGCGACGGGATTGGCGACTCGGCGGCGGACAACATATCGCGGGGACGATTGCGGAAGCGGATAATCTGGGAATTTTCGGGGCCCAGGGAGTGTTCGCGGCGAATCTGTGGCCGTTGAGCAATAATGAGGCGTATTCGCTGGCGGGATTTCGCGCGTATCGGGATTTCGACGGGGCCGGCGCGAATTTTGGAGACACGTCGGTGAAGGCCACGTCGAGCAACGTGCAAAATGTGGTGGTGTATGCGAGCACAGACAGCGGGAGTGCAGGGCGCGCGGTTTTTGTGGCGATTAATCGATCGGCGGCGACGCAGGTTACGGCGATCAATGGGTTGGCGCTTTTGGGGACCGCGCATATTTATCACATGACGGGGAGTACGGCGGCGGGGCAGAGTCCGATTCAACCGGTAGCGGCAGGGACGATGGCGATGTCGGGGACGTCGATGACGGTAACGTTGCCGGCGTTGAGTGTAACGACGATTGATGTATTTTAGGAATTAGGGCAAGAGAAGGAACCGGTCCGAAGCCCGGCCACTACAGAAGAAAGAAGACTCGTCAGAGGAATCTTGGGTTGATACCGGCTCAGGTAGCTTACCAAGTGAGTGATAGAGGGCCAGCCGGCCATTCTACGACTACGGGACCGTAGCTACAGAAAACCGATTGAGTAAGAGAGGCCTTTAGGGCTTTGCGGACACCGGCTGCCAGAGCTCAATCTTATTCCCATCCAGGTCATAGATCCAGGCAAAGCGACCGTAGGATTCATCCATTCGTTTGGCGTCAATCTTTACACCCTCCTGTTTTAAGCGGTCGAGCAAAGCATCCATATCGTCCACGATGTAGTTGAGCATGAACGGTGCGTGGCTGGGATCGAAATAGTCAGAGGAGGTGGGAAAAACACTCCAAACTGTCACGTGTTCCTTCTGCGGGTCGTCGTGTTCGCGCCACGGAAGCATCGCGCCGTGGCCTTTGTCAGCGAGTCCAAGGTGCTTCGAATACCATTCGCGCATCTGATCACGATTCGCGGATTTGAAGAATACACCGCCGATTCCAAGGATGCGCCCGCGCTGCTCCATTTTGACAGGCGGCTTCGACTGTTCAGGTTGTGGGGATTGCACTTCCTGTCCTCCTTTTGAGCAGACCGAGATGAGCAACAGCGAGCCGAGCGCAATTGTGCTCCAGGGCGTTCGTTGCATGTGTGGAATATACTATAGGTTTCGATTCGAATGGAGAAAACGTAAAGAACCAGCTTGCGGGATCGCAAAGTATCCCAGATTTCGTGTTCATCGGCACGAGGAGCGGATGACTCCTGCAAAACGGCGAAGCATTTACCGGAGAGGGCAAACTGGTTCGAAGGGCAACCGGCTAAGAACTGCAAAACGCTGAAGCCGCGTTATCCCGCATCGGGTTCGCGGACTGCGCGAGCCGAGCTCGCGGCCGCCATTGAAGCGTATCCGTGACCCACAGATTTCTCCGACGAGGCAGAAAGAAAGCCGGGCTAAAGCCCGGCACCTACACGTAGAGTGCAGATCAAAGAAAGTGGCGGATGAGCCTGTAAGCCGGATTCTGTACGCGGCTGGGCCTTGCGGCTTTGCTGCGTGACAATCATTCCTCTAGCCCCGGCCTCGCGGCCAGGATCGAGCGACCTACCCGAGGGTTCTCATTGAGCGGTAGACCGAAGTCTAACGATCAAGCCCCTGCTCGCTTGCGCGTACAGGGTAGTGAGCCGGGCCAGCTCTCCCCTCCTATTTGGTCTTGCACCACGCGGGGTTTGCCATGCCTGCCGCATTGCTGCGACAGCGGTGGGCTCTTACCCCACCTTTTCACCCTTACCGGAGAAGCGAAACGAAGGAAGATGTCTCGCAGGTTTTCCTGCGAGCTATCACCGGTCTCACGACCCAGGCGGTATAGTCTCTGTGGCACTGTCCGTGAACGGTAGCACAGGCTTGAGGCTGCTTGAGTTCTTCAAGTGGCACGGATTGAGACAGGCTGCGAAAGAGTTTCCTCAGGGGCTAAAGCCCCGATGTGTAGCGGGCTGCATGTCGGAGCTAACGCTCCGACCCCCTAAAAACCAAGGAAGAGATGACTCCGAGTTCCGCAGACCGTGAAACCGCGCCGCAGGAAAAGAGACAGATTCAAGTCTGTGCTACTGCTCCCCTGGCGTTACCAGGCGCATTGCCCTTCTCTGCTTGCGCAGATGAGGTGTCCGGACTTTCCTCCCGTTCCGAAGCTTGCGCAAAGGAACCAGCGATTGTCCAGCCCACCCGCCAATCCTTATTGTAGCGCAATTCGCAAAATGAGAGGCGCATCGCATGTTCATTTCCGCCCGAAGTGCACTGGCGTTTTGCGACCCGTCGGTACTATCATGTGCATCAAGTACATAGTGAAGAATCGAGCATCGGTGTCGACAAAGAAACGGCGCAGTCGTCAAGAAATTCTAGAAATGTTTCGTGCCTGCCAATCGAACATCGGCAGAACGCCCGGAGCTATTGCCTTTTGCAGGGTGAGTGGAGTCACGCCGGCGGAGGTCAAATACTATTGGCCTCGGCATTCCGCGCTCGCCGAGGAAGCTGGCGGGCTGCCCAACGAGTATCAGTCGAAACTGCCCGACGAAGTTGTGTTTGAGGACTACGCCCGTGTGTGCAACCATCTCGGTAAAATCCCGACTATAGCCGAACTTAGAATCGCTCAGCGGGAACTCGGGACTAGAACGCAGGATGGACGGATACGTTATGGGCACGGAAGATCGAAAGTTTCTAGAGTATGCGCGTAGCCACGGCACCGAGCTACAACGCCAAGGCTTCGAGAAGATCTATTTTGTTGTCGTCGGATCATCTTTCAAGGAAAGTGATCTAAGATAGCTCACTTCCGCCCTCGCTGACTCTCCGATTAGAAGTGTCAGCCTACTTACAGCCTCCGCACTCATGAGGATGGTCGAAGATAGCATTCGGGACCGATCCGAATTTTCACTTACCGAGCTCGAACAAGAGTTTTTTGCCAACAGGATCATTTCGACATAGCACTCATCCCGCCTCTAAATAGGGACCTCCGTGGAACATAAGGATAAGGCGGATCCACCCCCTCGAAGTGATCACAATCAAAATCGGACCGTGCAAGCGCTGGCATCAAGGCCAGCGCTACGTTGGATCACTTGAGGCCGAGAAGTTTTTCGAAATCGGATTCGGAGAGGATAGCGACGCCGAGTTCCTTGGCTTTGTCGTGTTTGGAGCCGGGGTCTGTGCCGACTACCACGTAGTCGGTTTTTTTGCTTACGGAGCCGGAAACTTTGCCGCCGTGCTGGAGGACGAGTTCGCCGGCTTCTTCGCGGGAACGGTTATTGAGGCCGCCGGTGAAGACGAAGGATTTGCCGGCCAGTTTCTGGCTTTTGATTTCGCGCTTTTCGGCGGTGGGACGAACGCCGGCTTTGTTGAGCTTCTTGAGGATGTTGCTATTGGCGGCTTCGGAGAAAAATTCGACGATGCTTTCGGAAACTTTGGGGCCAACCTCGTGGATGCCTTCGAGATCTTCGGCTTTGGCGGCGGCTAGATCTTCGATGGAAGAAAACTGTTCGGCGAGAAGTTGGCCGGTGCGTTCACCCACGAACTGGATTCCTAGCGCGTAGATCAGACGCGAAAGGGAATTTTTCTTGCTGGCCGCGATCTCGTCCAAGAGATTCTGCGCGGATTTTTCGGCCATGCGATCGAGATTGGCGACTTCGTCGAGTTTGAGAGAGTAGAGATCAGCAACATCTTTTACTAACCCCTTGTCGACGAGTTGATCGACGATCTTGTCGCCGAGTCCATCGATGTTCATGGCGTGGCGGCCGGCGTAGTGCAAGAGAGATTCCTTGCGCTTGGCGGGGCAGGCGGCGTTGACGCAGCGGTAGGCCACTTCCCCTTCCACCTTGTGGATGGCGCTGCTACATTCGGGGCATTCCTTGGGCATGCGGAAGGCTTTGCGCGACTTCCCTTCCTTGACGACTTTAAGGATGTGAGGGATGACTTCGCCGGCGCGCTCGATAAGCACGGTGTCGTTGATGTGCAGGCCGAGGCGGTCGATCTCGTCCATGTTGTGGAGCGTGGAGCGGGAGACGGTGACTCCGCCGACTTGCACTGGTTGCAGAACGGCGACGGGGGTGAGCGTGCCAGTGCGACCGACCTGGACGATGATGTCGTTGACGACCGTGGTTTCCTGGCGTGCCGGATATTTGTAGGCAATGGCCCAGCGTGGGGCTTTCGCAGTGAAGCCGAGTTCGTTCTGGAGCGCGGTGGAATTCACTTTAATGACGACGCCATCGATGTCGTAGGGAAGTTTTTCGCGCTTGGAGTCCCAGGCTTCGCAGTAGGAGGTGACGGCTTCAATGCCGTCGCAGAGTTTCCAGTCGTCGGAGGCGCGGAACTGCATCTGCTTGAGGGCGATAAGGGAATCGGAATGTTTGGCGAAGGGGGCTTTGCCATCGACGAAGAGGTAGTAGGCGAAGAAATCGAGGCGGCGATTGGCGGTGATGGAAGGGTCGAGGACGCGGACGGCTCCTGCAGCGGCGTTGCGAGGATTGACGAAGAGCTTGCCGCCGGATTGCTCCTGCTGGCGATTAAGCGCGTCGAACGATTTGCGGGTCATCATGACTTCGCCGCGAACTTCAAAACTGGCGGGAAGTTTTACTTTTTTCAGGGCCGTGGCATCGACGCGCAGAGGGATGGAACGAATGGTCTTTACGTTTGGCGTGACTTCTTCGCCGGTGGTGCCATCGCCTCGGGTGACACCGCGGACGAGGAGGCCGTTTTCGTATTGGAGGGAGATGCTGAGGCCGTCGAATTTGTGTTCGGCAATATATTCGATGTCTTCGCGGCCGGTGCTTTCGCGCACGCGGCGATCCCAGTCGCAGAGCGCGTCGTAGGAGAATGCGTTGTCGAGGCTGAGCATGGGACGCGCATGGCGGACGGTGGTGAATCCCTCGCGGGGCGTGCCGCCTACGCGGACACTGGGAGAATCGGGCGTGACAAGATCGGGATGCGCAGCCTCGAGTTGCTTGAGGCGAACCATGAGGCGATCGAAGGCAGCGTCGGAGATTTCTGGGTCGTCGACGACGTAGTAGAGATATTCGTGGTGGCGAGTTTTGTCGCGAAGATTGGCGATTTCTTTCTTGACGGCAGTGGAAGCTGGTTTCGACATGCGGGGCCTCGGAGAAAGAGTAGTACGACAGCTTTTGACATTATGACAAACTTCGCAGAGTTTGGTGATTACGGTGAGTTGCGATATGGATGGATCACGCTGAGATCCTTCGACTACGCGCCCCGACGCGCCTGAGAGCGGCGCGAAGAAAAGTCGGGCCGCTCCGCTCAGGATGACAATTGTGCCAAGGCCCGGAGTTAGCTCCGCCCCTATATAGGAAAGAGGAAGGCCGGGCTAAAGCCCGGCACCTGCATAGGCAACTTCGCGGCAGAACTCTATGCGGATTAATGATGAGAATAGGGCGGATAGTATATAGATAGAGTGTTGGCCGGGAGATTAGGGCCGGCGGGAGTCGACAACTTGTTTCAGAATGCGTTGCTAATACATAACCCAAACGCGGGGAATGGGGGAAATGCGCGGCGACGCCTGCTGGAGCAGGCACGACACGTGCTTTCGGAGAGCGGGATTGAGGCGGAGCTGGCGGAAACTACCGGGCCGGGTCATGCCACGGAGATTGCACAGAAGGCTACGCGAGAGCGACGACAGTTGGTGATTGCGTGCGGGGGAGATGGCACGCTGAATGAAGTGGTGAATGGATTAGCTGGTTCGCAAAATGGACATCGCGTACCGCTGGCGTTGTTGCCGGGGGGCACGGCAAATATTCTGGCGAAAGAATTGAATGTGCCCTGGGATATTTTGGGCGCGGCGAAGCGGATGGCTTCTGGGGAAGTGCGTGAGATCGCGCTGGGGCTGGCTACGCCTCTGGAGCAACCGGAAAAGAAAAGGTATTTCCTGAGCGTGGCGGGCGCGGGACCCGACGGGATGATCGTGTATTCGGTGGATTTGGGATTGAAGGCGCGTGTGGGGATATTGGCGTACTGGTGGCAAGGGGCGCGGGAGGTTCTGCGCTACACGTTTCCGCGATTTCGCGTGCGCGCCGGCAGCCAGCAGGTGGAAGGCACGCTGGTGGTGGTAGGACGGACGAAGAATTATGGAGGACCGTTCAAGATTACGGATCAGGCGGATTTATTTTCGGATGAGTTTGAAGTGATGACGCTGGAAACGCAAAGCGGATTGAAATATTTGAGTTATCTACCGACGTTATGGATGGGGAATTTGCGGAAGGAAGAAGGGGTGCATTTCTGGAAGGCGGATACGCTGGTCTGCGAACCGCTGGATGCGAAGCCGGTGTATGTGCAGCTCGATGGGGAGCCGTTTGCGCGATTGCCGGTGGAATTTACGATTGTGCCGAAGGCGTTGCGGTTGTTGGTGCCGCGGGACGAGACAAAGGAAGGAAAAGGATAACGCAGAGACACGGAGTACACAGAGGAAAGAAACGGCAAGAAGAATCCCCATGTCTGAAACCGACCCATTCAACTTCGCTCGGGGCAGGCGTGTGGGACACACGGAGAGAGGAAGCCCAAGAGCACAGCCAGGAATGGCTGTGCCACGAAAGAAGGACATGAGAGTCGTTTCAACGGAAGGCAGGTTGGCCGGGCCAAAGCCCGGCACCTACGCAAGAAAGAAGTGGCCAGCCTAGAGTGGATATCGGAACACATGGACTTATGTCGTTGGCGTTGATGCGGGGATTTTTTCCGCGGCGCGGCTGGCCTGTTGGCGTGGGAATGGTGGTGGCGGGGACGTTGGCGGATGTGGATGGACTGAGTGCGTTATTTGGACCGAGCGCGTATTTAAGTTGGCACGGCACGTATACGCATTCGCTAGCAGGGACAATAGTGGTCGTGGCGATCGCGACGATTGTTGCATTGCGATTGGGCAAGCAAAAGGAATTAAGCGTGATTGGGATTGCGCCGGCAATGGGGGTGACGGCAGCGGTGCATGTGCTGATGGACTGGTGTCAATCGGGCGGAGTGGCGCTGCTCTGGCCATTTAACGGAGCGCGATTTGCTGCGGATCTGCTTCCAAGTGTAGATGCGTGGATCCTGGTTTTGTTGATTTTTGGAATTGTGGTGCCGGAATTGTTTCTTCTAGTTGGATCGGAGATGGGGGCGAAAGACAAAGGCCCGCGGGGACGCAACGGAGCGATTGTGGCACTGGCACTGATTTTGATTTATGTGGGAGCACGTTACGTGTGGCATGGGAACGCGGTGGCAGAGCTGGATGCGCACTCGTACAAGGGAGAATCTCCGCGGCGGGTCGCGGCGTTTGCGGATGCTCTGTCGGTATTCCAGTGGCATGGAGTTGTGGAGACACAAACCGCGATTTGCCAAGTGGAAGCGGAGGTAGGGCCGGGGCGGGCGTTTGATGCAGAGGCAGCAGGGTGTCAGCATAAGCCGGAAAGCTCTGTGGAGTTAGACGCGGCGCAGAAGACGGTGGCCGCAGAAAGATTTTTGCTTGTGGCACGATTTCCTAAGGCAACTGTAGAGAAAACGCAGGATGGGTATGAGGTGGTGATCAGGGCATTGGAGGATGTGGCGGCAGATGTGAGTTGGCATCGGGTGGCGGCACGGGTGGTGCTGGATGGTCGGGCGAAGGTGGTGGCGGAAGAGTTGGTGTGGAGTGGAGAGTTGGGGAGACGGTAGGGCCTGAAGAGAATAAAGCCCAAGAGCACAGTGAGGAGTGACTGTGCCACGGGAGAGAAGGCTGACGCCTGCCTGAATCCGCAAGTTTGGCAAGCTGGGGTGCAGCAGTGCTGCACCCCTACGCCAAGCGATTTAGGTGGAGCGTGGCTTGTGGCGGAGCAACAGACGAGAGAGCAGATAGCTGACGAGGACGAAGAGAACTACAAATACGACGACCTGCAATTTGTGATGGGTGAGAAAAGGCAAGGCCTGGTCGCCGTAGCGAACAGCCAGGTAGCCCACCCCGAAGTAGCGGATGGCGCGGGCTAGAGAGATAGCGGAAGTAAAGCTCCCGAGCGGAACCTCGAAGACACCTGCAGCAAATACGAAAATCTTGAAGGGAGTGGGCGGGGGCAGAAGTGCAGCCACCAGCATACCCATGAAACCATTGGATTCCACCCACTGACGGATGGAGTGCGCGCGTTCGCCAGCTTTTCGGTGGAATAGGGCTTCCCCGCCCTTTCTGGCGATGAAATAGAGCAGCACACAACCGAGGACGGAACCAAGGACAGCCATGAAAGCGTACAGCGGCATGCGGAGTGGATGCTGAATGGAAAGTTCGATTAGAAGAAGGTCGTTGATGATGGGAAAACTGAGGACGGAGGAATCCAGAAAAGAAATTAGGAACAGGCCGGGAGCGCCGAGTGCGCCAGCAAAAGTGACAATTTTTTGTTTCCAAGCCGATGGCGGGTGCTGCAAGAAGGAAATCCTCCGTGAATGGTAGAGATTAGTTTAGCAGGGGGAGAGAGTCATTTGCGCGTGAGGAAAGAAAAGAAAAGGCAACATTTTCAAAGGGAGAATTTGGCCGAAGTGTTGGTTGCAAGACCTCGTTGGTTGCCATGATCCCTCCGCTTCGAGCTGCAAAAAGCGCAGCTCTGCGGTCGGGATGACAGTTTAATGTCGGAGCTGAAGCTCCGACCCCCAAAACACCTTAGAGGACCCTTGAATATCGGAGGACGATTAGAGGAGGGTTTCGATGGCGTCCACGATGACGTCGTAGACGCGGTCGAGTTCTTCCGGGGCGATCACGTAGGGCGGGAGGATATAGACAACGTTGCCGAGGGGACGGAGGAGGACACCACGCTCAAGGAAGAAGTTGTAGAGCTTGGGGCGAAGGCCAGAGAGATAGCCGGGATCGTCGACGACAAGTTCGAGGGCGGCGATGGAGCCGATTTGGCGCGTGTCGCCGACCTGATGGAGTTCGCGAAGATGCGACAGGCGCAGGGAATGAATGCGCGCGATGGCGGCGATGCGGTCAAAAACAGGTTCGTCGTCGAAAATTTGCAGGTTGGCGTTTGCGGCGGCACAAGCAAGGGCGTTACCGGTGTAGGAATGGCCGTGATAGAAAGTGTGCAAGCGATTTTCGCTGCGGAAGGCAGAGGCGACGCGATCGGTGCAGAGGGTGACGCCCATGGTCATGAAGCCGC
Organism: Candidatus Acidiferrales bacterium; assembly: GCA_963748365.1. Taxonomy (GTDB): domain Bacteria; phylum Acidobacteriota; class Terriglobia; order Acidiferrales; family UBA7541; genus Acidiferrum. The sequence continues at coordinate 21,525 of CAVVJG010000029.1, read as the reverse complement.
CGGTGATTCCCTTTGAGACGCACATGAGATCTGAAATGACGTTGGCGAGGTCGCAGGCAAACATTTTTCCGGTACGGCCGAAGCCGGTAAGGACTTCGTCGGCAATGAGAAGGACGTCGTAGCGGGTACAGAGTTCGCGAATCTTCTGCAAAAACTCAACGGGATGGATAATCATGCCGCCTGCGGCTTGAAGCAGGGGCTCGACAATGATGGCGGCGATCTGGTCGTGTCGTTGCTTGAGCAAATCTTCCAACTGGTTCACACACTCGATGTGACAGGATTCGCGCTTCAGTCCAACGGGACAACGATAGCAGTAAGCAGAGTGTACGCGGTGCACGGGATAGCGCATGGAATCGAACGGTTTGGTGAAGGGAGATTCGTCGCTGACGGACATGGCTCCGGCAGTGTCTCCATGATAGCCGTGAGAAAGGGCAACGATTTCGTGTTTTTCAGGACGCGACAAATTGCCGAAATATTGCACGGCGAGTTTCAGGGCGACTTCGACGGCAGTAGAACCATCGTCAGAGAAAAACATGTGGGTGAGCGGAGGAGCGATCCATTTGCGAAGACGCGCGGCAAGTTCTTCGGCGGCGTCATGAGTAAAACCGGCGAGAATGACTTGCTCGAGCTTGCGGGTTTGTTCGGCAATAGCGGCAGCGATGCGCGGATTGGCGTGGCCGTGAAGATTGACCCACCAGGAAGAGATGGCGTCGATAATTTTGCGGCCATCGGCGGTGTGGAGGAAGGCACCTTCGGCGTGGGTAACGCGAATGGGTGGGGAGTCGAGGAGTTCGTTGGTAAACGGATGCCAGATGCGAAGCGGAGACCTCATTGTGAAAAAGCAGAACGGTCGAAGTGGTTCAGGAAGACCTGCATGAGGGCAGTGCGATGGAGATTCGGGAGTTTGGGAATTTCGCCGATGACGCGGACATGGCCGAATTTCTCGATGGTGTCGCGATTTTCACGATTCTGGTCACCGATGAGAACTACTCCATGGACGGGAAGTTCCGCGGCATGAAGGGCAGCGAGAGTGAGCAACGTGTGGTTAATGGTGCCGAGGCCACTGCGCGCGGCGAGGATCACGGGGAGCTTGAACTTGACCATCATGTCGAGCATGAACTGCTTGGGGTTGATGGGAACGAGGACGCCACCGGCGCCTTCGACGATGAGCCAATCGTTCATGAGGCTGGTGGGGAGATTGATGCGATTGAGATCGATTTCAACGCCAGCCCAGCGGGCAGCAAGATCGGGAGAAACGGGCGGAACGAATTTGTAGACTTCGTCGAGTGTGCGGTCTGTGCCGATGCCTGCGAGGCGCATAACGGAAACGCGGTCGGAACCTTCGAGGGTACCGGTCTGTATAGGCTTCCAGTAAACGGCGTCGAGGGCGGCGCAAAGCAGTGCGGAAAGAGTGGTCTTGCCGACGCCGGTATCGGTGCCAGTGATGAAGAAGTGGCGTCTCATGCGTGTTTGGCCACCACGGTAGATTGCTGGTGAGCGCGCCAGGCAACAAGTGAGTCAAGAAGGTGGGTCAACTTCTCCTGCTCGATCAAGGTGGTCAAAGACAAGCGAATTCTGGAACGGCCTTCGGGGACCGTGGGTGGGCGCACGGCGCGGACACCGAAACCTTCGTGCTGAAGGAATTCGGCGGCGGCGAGGGTGTCCTCGTTGTTGCCGATAACGATGGGAACGATCTGGCTGGCACTGGCCGCGGTGTCGAAACCGTGAGTACGAAGATCGGCGATCAGATGAGCGGCATTACGCATCAGACGCTGGCGATCGATATCCATGGTGGCGGAAAGTTCGAGTGCGGCAGAGATTTGCCTGGCGAAGTAGGGAGGAAGCGCAGTGCTGAAGATAAAAGTGCGCGCATGATTGATCAAGTGTTCCTTCAAGACAGAGGGGCCGCAGACTAAAGCGCCGGCACAGCCCAACCCCTTGCCGCAGGTGTGAACCGCCGCGAGAAGTTGCGGAACGATATCAGCCTGCGCGGCAATCCCGCGGCCGCCGGGACCGTGTACGGCAGTGGCGTGGGCTTCGTCGACGATAAGAGCAGCGTCATATTTTTCGGCGAGAGCAGCGATTTTTTCCAGGGGAGCAATATCGCCATCCATGCTGAAAACAGTCTCGGTGACAATGACTTTGCGCCATGGCGCACCGGCTTCCTGGCGAAGCGCATCTTCAAGAACTTGCAGATCGAGATGCGGGTAGATCACTTTGCGTGCGCCAGAGAGACGCATGCCGTCGATGAGACTGGCGTGATTGAGGGCGTCGGAAAAGATCACATCGTCTTTGCCGACAAGGGAAGAAAGCAGACCAATGTTGGCGGCATAACCGGTGGTGAAGAAAAGAGCGGATTCCGTGCCGGCAAATCTGGCGAAGCGGGATTCCAGATTGTGCCATTCTTCGGTCTGACCGGAGAGCAAGCGCGAGCCGGTGCCACCGATGTGCCGCGACTCTTGCATGGCGATAGAAACGGCTGCGTGAAGCGCCGGATGAGCGGCGAGGCCTAGATAATCGTTGGAACAGAAATTTATCTCGCGAATTTCAGCAAGGCTGCGGTACTGGTGACGCTGAATGAGCGCACGAATGCCTTTCTGCAACCCAGCTTTCCAAAGAGATAAAACGTCAGACGGCATGCGGCTCCAAGGATTTCATGCCCAGAGACTGGAGGAGGAGATTGTCTTCATCAGGACCAGGATTGGGCGTAGTGAGCAGCTTTTCTCCAACAAAAATGGAATTGGCACCTGCGAGGAAGCAAAGCGTGACTGCTTCCGGAGAAAGTTGTTTGCGGCCGGCGGCAAGGCGGACGCGAGAAGCCGGCATAAGGATGCGCGCCGTGGCGATGGCACGAACCATCTCGAGCGGATTCAGCGGAGGAACATTTGCGAGGGGAGTGCCTTCGACGCGAACGAGCATGTTGATAGGTACGCTTTCGGGATGCTGTGGAAGCGTAGCGAGTTGATGGAGGAGGCCAATGCGATCGGAGTCTTTCTCGCCCATGCCAAGTATCCCGCCACAGCAAACGGTGATGCCCGCTTTACGAACGGAGGCAAGGGTGCGGATGCGTTCGTCGTAGACGCGCGTGGTGATGATGGAGCCATAAAATTCGGGAGAAGTATCGAGATTGTGATTGTAGGCGGTGAGGCCGGCTTCCTTGAGGCGAACTGCCTGAACATCGGTCAACATGCCGAGGGTACAGCAGACTTCCATGCCCAGGCTGGAGATGCCGCGCACCATTTCGAGAACTTGATCGAACTGCGCGCCGTGAGGAGCCTCGCGCCAGGCGGCACCCATGCACATGCGGGTGATGCCGCGAGAGGCGGCCTCGCGAGCCGTGGCGATGACGTGCGCGGGATCGAGAAGGCCGTTGCGCTCAATGTCGGCGTCGTAGTGGGCGCTTTGCGGGCAATAAGCACAATCTTCGGGGCAGCCGCCGGTCTTGATGGAAATGAGCTGGCAGGTCTGGACGCGATCTGGCGCGTGGAAATTTCGATGAACGCTGGCGGCACGAAAGATGAGTTCGGGAAGCGGGGAACGATAAATGGCGGCAACTTCGTCTTTGGTCCAGTTGTGGCGGAGCGTAGCGTCTGCGTTTGCTTCCGGTACAGCCTGCGTCAATTGAGTGGTCATTATACGATTCGCCCGGTCAGTGATAAACAGGAAAGCGGCTTAGCTACTCATCTTATCACTGGTTATTGGAATGGGAAGAATTTCGGTGGAGAAGTCTTCAGGAAGAGGTAACAGGGCAGGTGCAAGCAAAGTGGTTGCCTGTACGTTTCGTGTGCAGCGAGAAATCGTTGCAGAACAGGGCAATCAACTCACCAGAGAGATTGGCGCAAGAGCGCCGGTATGCATTAAGAGAATATTCGTTACTACAAATTGGGATGCGTGGACAGCGCTTCGCGATAGAGTTTGAGATTGTTTTTGTCCACGACCACTGTGCCAGTATCCACAGACGTAGGCATTGGGACCGCAAGGGCGGTGCGCCAGTCTTTGAATTGGTGAACTGCGTTATGATGCAAGTCGTCTAGGAACTTCAGCCCGTAATAACTCATGACGTAGGGCTTCTGCGTGACCGTGACCGTAATTGCGCCGCGGTCGATCCAATCCAGCGTTTCCGGATCGTTGTCGAATGCCACAATCGGCATTTTGCCTTCCATATTGAAGCGGTGCACGGCTTCGGCAGCTCCGGAGCCTCCGGTGGCTTCCAGACAGATAATTCCGTCTATTTTTTCTTTCTTTTGAATGAGCTCGGAGACCTGGTCAAAGGCATTTCGCGCGTCGCCTTTGTCATCCAATATGCTGGTGAGCTTGATAGCAGGAAAATTCTTCAATGCGTCCACCATGCCCGCCATTCGATCGTCGAGGTTTCGCTGTCCCGGAATAGTGATTACGGCGACATTGTGATTACCGGCAAGGAGCGCCGCCATCTGTTTCAAACTCTCTTTACCCGCCTTGAAGTTGTCCGTTCCGATGTACAGCACACGATTCGAATTCGGCACATCCGCATCCACGCAGATGACCGGGATGCCCTTGGCGACGGCTTTATCGATGTCGGCTTTGAAAATTTCTGGACGCGCCGCGGAGAGGCAGATTCCAGCAGGTTCCTCTTCCACGATCTGGCGAAAAATCAGCATTTCCGCATTCGGCTGGTAACCGGTTGGACCGACGAGCTCGCCTTTAACCCCGAGCGATTTGGCCGCGTCCAAGAATCCCGCACGGGCCTCCTGCCAGTAGGGCAGGTTAATATTGGTGGCCACAAAGACGTAACGTTCGGTTTCCGCGTGATAGGGCTTGGCGCAGGATACAATCAGCGCGGCTCCCACAAAAATAGAAACAGATACCAAACTGGTTACAGGTCTCTTCATTGAAATATCTCCTTCCCACCCGGTCTAACCCGGGAAGAGCGTTTGCACGCACCTTCTGGACAATTGGATTCAGGCACATGCTTTATGGCGGAATTTTCTAACGAACTGGCGGGGCACCTCCACTTCTACAGATTCTTCGCTCTCACCTACCTATAGTCTGACATTCTCGAGTCCGACTTTGGCTCTACGACAGACCATATTCCCGCAGTCCTCTTGCGTCAAGCATAGATCGGCCAGGCAGCTCCGCGCGTCAATGTGGAGTTTGTTAGTGGACAATTCTTAGCGTTGCGTTTTCCCTAACCAGGTCTAACTGGAATCTAGGGAAGCGGCTTCTTCAAGGATTCCGCGATACCGACTTCAGCTAGAGGGGCCATGATTTCGTAGCCGGTCTTGTTAGGGTGAACGCCATCGGACCCGAGGTCGGCTTTGAGACCGCCTTCGGCGTTGGCCATGGGGGTGTAGTAGTCGACGTAAACGAGATTGTTTTTGGCGGCGTAGTCTTTGAGCCAGGCGTTCAGGGCTTTGACTTTTGGCGCGGGCTCCAAGCCGGGGTGCCAACGAAAATCGCTGGCCGGTAAAACCGAGCAGATAACGACGCGAATACCCTTGGCGCGGGCGATTTCGCTCATGGAGGCAAAGTTGTCCTCGATGGCTTCGAGAGTGGTCTTGCCGGTATTTTCAGCAATGTCGTTGATGCCCGCGAGAATGACGACGACTTTGGGTTTGAGATTGACAACGTCTGGACGAAAGCGGACCAGCATTTGCGGAGTAGTCTGGCCAGAAATGCCGCGATTGACGTACGGCTTACCGGGAAAAAATTCGGGACGGTTGGGAAGTGGAGTGGCGCCGGATTGGCCCCAGCCTTCGGTGATGGAATCCCCCAGAAAGACGACACGTGATTCACCTGGCGCAGGAGGGGGAAGAACTTTGTTGGCATCGCGATATTTCGCGAAGAAGGCCCAATCAAAGTAGGTGCGTTCGAGATTGGATTTCTGGTAGGGCGTTAAGTTGTCGAAGGCAAGTTGTTCGGGAGATTTGGGTGCTGGAGCTGTGGGGGGTGCAGGGGCGGGAGCTTGGGAAAAAGCTACGCGGGGAGAGATGAGGAGGATAAGTATCGAGAATGCGTAGGTGAAACTCTTTTTCAGAAGCAAGGGCGATCTCCTTCTTTGGCCTAGTGCAAGTTGATGCGCGTATTCTTGGTTACGAAGCTGACATTCTAACGGGAAAGCGGGCTACTAGAGTGGAAAGAAAATGCCGGTCTGAAGACCGGCACCTACGCAGGCGTTAGGCCAGCCCAAGAAGGCGGCGTAAAGCCGCCCCTACGCAGAAGGGTGATTCTAACTGAAGGCAAGAGATAATGAACAATGGACTCCGTGCGCCGAATGTGCCCAGGCGGGACATACCAAAAAGTTTGACCGGGATATAAGGGGAATGATATAAAGCGGTGTTTCTTGCGGCTCGCCCGTATGGCACACCGTGAAGTGGGGTAGTTCTGACCCGCAATGGGTCAGTGGTGCCATGGAGGAGTGAGCGTTCCGTCCAGTTAACTGCGGAATTCTCCTGGGTTTGGGAGGAGTGTTCCGGGCTTACAGCAGCCCGTGACAGGTGTGCTTGTTCTAGAGGTAGAAATCGGGTAAGAGTGTGTACGACTAGAATCTCAGGGATCTCGGCCAGGGGTCTGTGGCCGATAGCTCCGTTCCCCTAATCGAACAGGATAGTTCAGGAGGTTTCATGCGTATCTCAGGTGCGGCCGCACAAATGTGCGGTCGGATGGCAACACGAGTGGGAGTGAGCGTATTAGCAGTGCTGGCCGGTGCAGCCGGGCTGCTGGCGAGGGCGCCGGAAGAGGCGGTGGGCGGCGAAGCGAACTTGAAGCTGCCGGATTTGTCGTCGGTAAACTTTCTAGGGATTAACGGACACACGCTGCTGCTGTATGGAATCGTCATCTGTGTATTCGGATTGATTTTCGGGCTGACGATTTACATGCGCTTGAAGAACATGGAAGTACACAGCTCGATGAGAGAGATTTCCGAGCTGATTTATGAGACCTGCAAGACTTATCTGGTGACCCAGGGCAAATTCCTGCTGCTGCTGGAGATTTTCATCGCCATCATTATCGTGCTGTATTTTGGCGTGCTGCTGAAATTCGAGTTTTTGCGCGTGGCGATCATTCTGGCGTTCAGCTTGATCGGCATTGGCGGCAGCTTCGGCGTGGCATGGTTCGGGATTCGCGTGAATACGTTTGCGAATTCGCGGACGGCGTTTGCCAGCCTGCGCGGCAAGCCGTATCCGTGCTACCACACGCCACTGGAAGCAGGCATGAGCATCGGAATGATGCTGATCAGCGTGGAATTGTTGATGATGCTGTTCATCCTGCTATTTATTCCCGGAGACTATGCGGGCCCGTGCTTCATCGGATTTGCAATCGGTGAATCGCTGGGCGCAGCGGCGTTGAGAATCGCCGGCGGCATCTTCACGAAGATCGCGGACATCGGCTCTGACTTGATGAAGATTGTATTCAAGATCAAGGAAGACGACGCGCGAAACCCGGGCGTAATTGCGGATTGCACGGGAGACAACGCGGGCGACTCCGTGGGTCCAAGCGCGGACGGCTTCGAGACGTATGGCGTGACGGGCGTGGCGCTGATCACCTTTATTTTGCTGGCGATCAGTCCAGTGCACTTCTTGCCCGCCGGATTGACGATGGGCACGGCCTCAGCGGAAGCAGTGGCCACCGCAACGAAGATGGCGAGCACGGTACAAGTGCAATTGCTGGTATGGATCTTCATCATGCGTATCGTGATGCTGATTGCCAGCGCCGGAGCGTATTTCATCAACGGGATCATCGCCAAGGCGAGATATGGGAATGCGGACAAAATGAATTACGAAGCGCCGCTGACCTCACTGGTATGGATCACTTCATTCGTGTCGATCGCACTGACTTACGTGGTTTCCTCGCTGATCGTACCTTCGTTGAATGGAGACACTACGCTATGGTGGAAGCTGGCAACGATTATTTCCTGCGGCACCCTGGCAGGCGCGCTGATTCCGGAACTGGTGAAGGTGTTTACTTCGACGGAATCGCGGCACGTGAAGGAAGTGGTGAGTTCCGCGGAGGAAGGCGGAGCGTCACTGGGGATCTTGTCGGGCTTCGTGGCCGGCAATTTTTCGGCGTACTACATCGGACTGGCGATGGTGCTGCTGATGTCGATTGGTTACCTGATCAGCAATCTGGGGCTGGGCGCGATGATGCTGGCGCCGGCGGTTTTCGCGTTCGGATTGGTGGCGTTCGGATTCCTGGGCATGGGCCCGGTGACGATCGCGGTCGATTCCTACGGGCCGGTTACGGACAACTCGCAATCGGTGTTTGAACTTTCGCTGATTGAGCAGATACCGAACATCAAGGCAGAACTGAAGAAGGATTTTAATATGGATAACGCAAACTTCGAACGCGCCAAGGAAATGCTGGAAGCGAACGACGGCGCGGGAAATACATTCAAGGCCACCGCCAAGCCGGTGTTGATCGGCACGGCGGTGGTGGGCGCAACCACGATGATCTTTTCGATCATCATGGGACTGACGAGCGGGCTGACGGTGGACGTGAACAAATTGTCGCTACTGCATGCACCGTTTGTACTCGGATTAATTACCGGCGGCGCGATGATTTACTGGTTCACTGGGGCTTCGACGCAAGCGGTGACCACCGGAGCCTATCGCGCGGTGGAATTCATCAAGGCAAACATCAAGCTGGAGGGCGTGACCAAGGCCAGCGTGACGGACAGCAAGAAAGTGGTGGAGATCTGCACAAAATATGCTCAGAAGGGCATGTTGAACATCTTTATCGCGGTGTTCTTCGCCACCCTGGCGTTCGCATTTCTGGAACCGTTCTTCTTCATCGGCTATTTGTTCTCGATCGCCATTTTTGGATTGTATCAGGCGATCTTCATGGCCAATGCGGGCGGCGCGTGGGACAACGCAAAGAAAATCGTGGAAGTGGAGATGAAGCAGAAGGGTACGCCGCTACATGACGCCACGGTAATTGGCGACACGGTGGGCGATCCGTTCAAAGACACTTCCTCAGTGGCGCTGAACCCAGTGATCAAATTCACCACGCTGTTTGGATTGCTGGCCGTGGAGTTGGCGGTGCAACTGACGGCTACGCAGGGCAGCGGCCTAACGCATGTGTTGTCGGCAGCTTTCTTCCTGGTCTCGGTCGTGTTCGTGTACCGGTCGTTCTACGGAATGCGGATCAAGGAAGCGGCCGCGAATTAACTTTTAAGTATTAAGTTCGAGTAGTCCGAGGGGCGGCGAGTTGCCGCCCCTTTGTTTTGGTGTGGAGGCTCGCAGTCTACAGGGCGTAACCGCCGTCGATGACTAGCTCCGCTCCAGTAATGAAGCTGGCCGAGTCAGAAACGAGATAAGCAACCGCCTCGGCAATCTCTTCTGCCTTGGCAAGACGCGCGAGAGGAGTGGCGCGCCCCAATTCTTTCCAGGCCGCTTCTTCGCTTCCCTTCTCTTTTACCAGAGCTTCGAAGAAAGGCATGGAGCGCCAGAGAGGCGTTTCGACTCCCCCTGGAAGAATACAATTGACGCGAATGTTTCGAGAGGCGCCTTCGAGGGCTGCACATTTTGCAAGCATAAGAAGAGCAGCTTTGCTGGCCGCATAGGCGCTGGCACCCGCTCGTGCTTTGGTTCCGGAGATAGAAGAAATCAGGATGACGGTTCCGTTTGCACGCAAGATAGGCAATATGTGATGCAGACCCAGGAAAGCACCATCGAGATTCACAGCCATGACCTTGCGCCATTCTTGAAGGGACATTTGGTCGATCAGTTTGGCAAAACTGATTCCCGCACTAAGTACACAGATGTCGAGAATGTCGGAGCGGCGGTGAAGTTCGGCGATCACCGAAGTCCAATCGTTCGGCTGAGTGACATCGAGGCGAGCGGAATACGCGTCGCCAGAAAGAGAAACGATCTCTTCTCCAACATCGCGTGCAGCTTTTTCGTTGAAGTCGGTCACGATCACGCGGGCACCATCACCCGCAAGGCGGAATGCGGCGGCGCGTCCGATTCCAGAACCTGCGCCGGTGACCAGGGCGGTCTTGTTTCTCAATCGAAACAAACTCATGTTGGCGTCTGTTCCCCCCTTCGCGTTCAAGATTACTCGTATGGAATTGCCTCCAATGATAGACTCCGAGTCAAGTTTCAAAGGGGAAATCGATGAACCGAGAACTTGCTATGAAGATTTTTGGATTCGCAGCGCTGATTGCTGTTTCCGTGTGCTTCGGGCAGGCACCGACGATCACCTGGAAAATTCACGATAGAGAGAGGCCGCTGCCACCTGTGGTGGATCCGGGTACGCCGAGCACGCAAGATGCCCCGGGCAAGCCACCCTCGGATGCGATCGTGCTCTTCGATGGGAAAGACTTGTCGCAGTGGGAGACCGGCAAGAAAGAGCCGGCAAAATGGAAGGTGGAAAACGGCTATTTCGAAGTGGTGGAGAAGAGTGGTGCTATCCAGACCAAGCAAGGTTTCGGTGATTGCCAGTTGCACGTGGAATTCAGAGAGCCTTCGCCGCCGAAGGGCGAGGATCAGGACCGCGGAAATAGCGGGGTGTTCCTGATGAACCAGTACGAAATACAGGTGCTGGATTCGTATCAGAGCAAGACGTATGCGGACGGCTCTGCGGCGAGCGTGTATGGGCAGTATCCGCCGCTGGTCAATGCGTCTCGTCCACCGGGACAGTGGCAAACGTACACGATTGTGTTTCACCGGCCGCGATTTGATACGGCAGGAAAATTGTTGAAACCCGCGCGGGTGACGGTATTTCACAACGGAGTGCTGGTGCAGGATAACGTGGAGTTGACGGGCCCGACGGGACACAAGGAGCGTCCGCCTTACACGGTGGGGCCGGACAAAGGACCGATCGGATTGCAGGATCATGGACATCCGGTGCGGTATCGGAATATTTGGATTAGGGAGTTGGGGGAATGAAGGCCAGTATTAAGTAATTAGTTTCAAGTTCTAAGTAAGGCATGGCGCACTTATTTGGTTCACCCATGCGGTGCCAAAGGGCGCCCGCCTCAGAGGTTGTCCGCTACACATTCGAGGAGCGAATCAGGCCTGGATACTTCGATGGATTGGCGGCGAAACCGGGGAAGACGGAGGCTATGTCTTTTACGCCTAGATGATTGGATAGGATTTCGGAGACTACGGAACGGAAATCGGTAGTCAGGGCGAGGTCGCGGCTTTCGTTGAGTTGATGGTCGTTGAGGCCAGGCCATTTGCCATATACTTTGCCCCCCTTTACGTCGCCACCCATGACGAACATACAGTTGGCGTGGCCATGATCGGTGCCGCGATTGCCGTTCTCTTTCGCGGTGCGGCCGAACTCGCTCATGGTGACAACGACAACTTCGTTCATGCGATCGCCCATATCCTGATGGAATGCAGCGAGAGATTGGCCGAGGTCGCGAAGAAGGTTGGAGAGTCGCCCCTGCACGCCGCCTTCATTGACGTGATTGTCCCACCCGCCACAATCGACAAATAAAACTTCCACGCCAATGTTTGCTTTAAGCATGACGCCGATCTGCTGCATCTTCTGGCCGAGGGGAGATTTGGGATAGTCCGCGCCGTGTTCGGGTGGAAATTTGGAAATGTCGATTTTGCGAAGCATATCGATGGCTTCAAATGTTTCCGCGCCGGTGCCGTGGAGAGCTTGATCGACGGACTGCGCGTACATGGCCTCAAAGCCGCCCTGCGCGACAGTGGCTGAGGAAGCGGATTGCGCCTGTACCTTGAATTGGCGCAGATCGGGAAGAGCGATGGCGCCCGTGCTGCCTCGTAACATGCGAGGAAGATTGGGACCCATGGCAACGGCTCGAAAAGGCGAGGCCTTCTCTTCGGAGATAGTGCCGAGCGCGCGATCGAGCCAGCCATCTTCGGTGGCCTTCACGCCGGGAGTTCCGGACTCCATGTAATCCTGGGCATCGAAGTGAGAGCGCGTTGGATCGGGCGAGCCCGCGGCGTGGACGACGGCCAACTGGTCTTTCTGAAAAAGCGGAGCGAGCGGCGCAAGGCTTGGGTGCAGACCGAAGAAGCCGTCGAGATCTATTACAGCATCGTTGCCACCACGTTTTGGTTGGGGAATGGCAATGGAGGGGCGAAGGCGATAGTAGTTGGGCTCAGCAAATGGGACGACGATGTTTAGACCATCGGCGGCGCCGCGTTGGAAGAGGATGACGAGTGGCTTTTTGCTGCTGCCGGGTGTGGAGGCGATGGCGCGTTGAAGAAATGCGGGAACGGTGCTGAGGCCAACTAGAGCGATGCCGCCCTGTTTCATGAAGTAACGGCGAGTGAACATTGTGGGGCGGTGGCCCTCGCAGCAGGTGTTGGTCATGATGGACTCCTGAAACCTAACGGCGCCCGCCTCGGAAGGCCGCCACTACATAAGCAAACCCAAGAGGGCGGCCTGAAGACCGCCGCTACAAAACTTCGTTTAGCGGCGCTGGAATTCAGGGGCGCCTAAAACCAAACCTGTGACTACTCCAAGATCGACTTGCTTGACGGGATCGTCAAGTTTCGCTTGTACCACTTGCGGGTTTTCCAGTTGCTTCTGCAAAGTTTCGATTGTGCTGGGAGCAATCTGGCCGTCGAGCAGAAGTTGGACGGCGCGATCGAGGGCGGCTTTGGGATTGGTGGTGGAATCGCTGCCAAGAAACGCAACTACGTCGTTGCGAGAACCCCGAACTTTGTTTCCCGCGAGGGCGAGCGAAAAATTCAGGCGATTGAGAAGCGCGCCGGTGTTCACCCAAGCCTCAGCTTTGTCGGAGTAGCCGGTGGGTGGCTGACACTGATAGAGGGGCTCGCCAATGCGACCAACCCACTGAACAAGAGGCATGGGAGTGTCGACATCGGTGCCGAGGGCACGGGCGGAAGTAACGACAAGTTCAAAGGGAGTCTTTATTTTGGCGCGATACGCTTCACGTGACCAGAATTCCGGGGAGTAAATCATCGTGCGCATCACTTCGCGGATGTCGCCGTTGCTCTTCAGAAACGTTTTGGACATGCGTTCGACGAGAGCTGGCGGAGGATTGTCAGAAACAAAGCGGCGGGCGAGTTTCGTGGAAATAAACCTGGCGGTGCTCGGCTGCTTGGAGAGCAGTTCGATAACCTGTTCACCGTCTTTTATTCCACCCGCGTGAATCTTCTTGCCGAGGACATACTTGGGATCGGGGTCGTGCAATTTTATTTCAAATTTGAAGACCGGATACTCGCGGGGCTTTTCAATGGTCCAACCGGTAAAGCAACGCGCGACTTCGGTGACGTCTTTTTGGGTGTACCCGCCATCGACGCCGAGCGTGTGCAGCTCCATTAATTCCCTACCGTAGTTTTCGTTGAGACCGCGAGCTTGTTTCTTGGGCTGTTGCTGTGCTGAGGGAGGGTTTGGTGAGGAAGGACGTGAGCCGCCCCAGCCGTAAGGATTGCGGTGCATCTGCCGTGTGGCGCGCTGCTGCGCCTGACGCTGCGCAGCCTTTGGATCGGCGCTGAGAAAGTTGTCGAGGTAGAACAGCATCGCCGGACTTTTGGCTGTGGCGGCGACAAGATCCTTGAATTTGCCGAGGGCGTGCGGCTGGATGACGTCTCGTTCGTAGGAAGTGAGAAACCACTTCACTTCGCCTTTGTTGGCATAAACATTGAAATGGTTGAACCAGAAATCATCCATGACCTGTTGCAGTTGGCGCTCGCTGTAGATGGCACGGGTTACTTTAGCCATGGCCAATTCTTCGACAACGCGCTGGGGCCGCTTGCTATCGTCAGAGATGGCGCGCGGTACGGCATTGGGATCAACGCTAAGTGAATCTTTGCGGCCAGCACCGGGAGTGGTGGGATTTTGCTTCATGGGCGAGGAGGTATCAGCCGAAGAATTCATGCGTTCCGGCTGCGAGTCGTTGAGCATGCCTGAGTCGGCATTAGCCTGTTTCTGGGCAATTTGTTGCGTTTTGAACTCTTCTTTCGAGAGCCCAGCTTGTTTCGCGGCTTGCTTCGGATTGGGATATTCCGCGATTAATTGCGCAGTGGACATACCGAGGGTGGGGTAGACGTTGAGGCGGGCTTCGACGGCGGAATCGTTGATGGAGCCAGGATTGAGTTGTTGATCGACCCATTTCGCCAAGCCCATCTGCTTGATGCGCTCAAGGTCGCCCGGGCGCTGCCCGTAGGCGAGGCGATTCAGAGCATGAAAGATGGCTTCATCAGCGGAAAGTTCAGTAACGGGCAGGCCTTTGGGCGAGGAATCGGCATTTTGCTTTTTGTTGTTGGCAGGAAGCGGAGAGGCGAGCGAGGGAAGATCCCACTGAGGGACGAAAAGAGAGATGGCCATGATGAGCGCGAAAAGCGAACGGAGGGAGACAGGCTGCGCAGAGTCGCGGGCAGAATTATGGCCAAGGGGGTACATGGTTGATTTTAACCCGAAGAAACGGGAAAAGTTGCGTCGGGGGTGCAGCGTGCTGCACCCCCCTATGAGAAAAAGGTCCTAGTCGACAAGGTTAAACTCCACTTCCCGTTGCCCGGCTTGATTCTTCGCCCCGTCGACGGCAAGGAGGACGAGACGGTACGTTCCGGCGGGCAGATCCTTAACCTGGAGTTTCAGGCCAAAGGGAACAACCGTATTTCCCTTCTGAACAAAGTCATCAAGGGCAATGGCTCCAGTAAAGAAAACCTCTTTATTGGACTTGTCGAAAACACGATAGCCTGCCGCGACTTGCGGCGGTTTTTCGGTAGCCAACAAGGGGGCATAGAGCTGGGAATAAAGGATGGCGTTGTCGGACTTCTTAAATTGGTATTTGGCGGCCGGCGTAACCTGCATGCCCTTGACGATGAGCGGAGTGCGGTCTTCGAGGAGGGTAGCATCAACGTCCGTCGAAATCTGGTCGACGCGCTGGATGTTGGTAGATAACACGATGCCGCCAAGCGTAAGTTTCTGGCCGTCGTATGAGTCGATATTGAGCGGAGTCTCAAATTTGCCGAAATGATCGCCACCGGCGCTAAGAACTACAGTGAGTTTGTAGGTTCCGGGAGCAGCATCAAACTGGTTTTGGTAGTGGTAAGTCTCTTTGGTGAAATCCTTCCATTCGTCTTTTTCATAGTTGAGGTCGAGAATATCGCTGAAGCGGGCACCGACAGAGCCATCCGGTTTATAGGCGATACCAAGAACATTTACGTTGGCATGGTACTTCCCTTTTTCTTTGTTGAATGTTACTGAGTCGCCGGGAATATCCATGGCAAGATTCACGCGGGCAATGTTGGGACCACTGTAAAAATAAGGGGCTTGCATAGTTCCCTGAATGGAACCGGCCTGGCTGCCGGCAGCTTGAATTTCCATCTGCTTTTCCAACGGCTTGCCGACCAGCGGGTCGACGGGACGAGCATTGCAATAGCCGCTGCGTGAACGCACTTTGCCGCCCTTGCTGACCTTCACTTCCAAGATATGGCAACTACCTTCCGCGGAAGACTGCGGGACATAGCCCAATATGTAAAATTCGTTCTGCTCCTTGGCGATGCGATCCAGTCCACCAAGAAGATCATTGCTGTTGTAAATGGCAAAGCCGCCAGTACCTTCCGCGAGTGATTGAAGGATTTGTTGATTTACGGTCACGGAAGGAGGCATCGGCGGAATGATAGTTCGAGGTTGATTCATGGGGTTGTTGTAGTAGTTCCCGTAGTTGCCGGTGTTGGACGGACGCCCTGTAGTGCCTCCCGTGGTTCCACCTTTTCCTCCGGTGGGAGTGCCACCGGGAGACCCGCCTCTACCTCCGCCAGGTGTACCACCGCCAGTGCCACCGGTGCCTCCTTTACCACCGCCCGCTCCACCACCTGTGCCGCCAGTGCCACCGCCCGGAGCACCACCGCCACCTCCGGGCCGACCTCCTCCGCCACCTCCGGGTGCGCCACCGCCACCACCAGGTTTCTGCGGGTCAGCAGACGAAGGGGGCAACGAGTAACGAGCCATGATAAATCTGGGCTGAGCGCTACCGAGAGCGCCGTATTGATCACTCCTGTGCAATGGGTCCAGTTGACGCTGGGCACTTCCGCCCGGAGCCGTCGAAAGCAATCCCCGCACGTCGAGTGAGTAGATAGCGACGTTGGCCTTATTGCAGGCGTCAATAGTTGCTGTCAACTCAGACATGCGCTCGGCGTCCAGTGGAAAACCAGCAGAGAACACCACGAGCATCTTGCGTCCGGGTACACCGCGAAGATTCCTGGCGAGGCTGCGAATGGAAAGAAGCATGGACCGCGCGCCTAAATCGGCTTCGGCTCTCCCGAGCCCCCCGGGAACGGTTGGATTGGTGGAGGCCACGAGAGTCCCACTCTTGTTATTCGTATCGAGATTGGGATTCTGAACTCCAGTGACGGCGGCCTGCAGGAGTTCCGCGTTCGCTGTGAAATTCTGCTTGATGCGCAGGCTGCCGCCGAATTCCGCGATGGCCATCATGCGGTCAGGGGAAGCATTTTTCTCGATGAATTTCTTGGCGGCGCTACGGGCCTGAATCTGGTCAGGCATGCCCATAGAAGAATTATCGAAGAAGAGGACAAGATAGCGTTTCTGGCCGCCAGCCGGATTAGAAGTGGGATCGGAACCAAAGGAGAAGCTGGTGATGGTCTGTTCCTTGTTGTCTTCGAAAACCCTGAAGTCCTGTTGGGAAAGGTCGTGAATATAGTTTCCTTTTTTGTCGGTGACTACGGCATCCACGAGCACGATACGCGACTCCGTCTTGATGACAGGGATGGGAGCGGTGGCGGCAGCCTGCTCTGGGGCTGCGGGCGGACTGGGCGGGTCTTGAGCCAGGGCGAGAATGAAGATGAAAGTGAAGGCCAGGGCAAGCAGGCCGAGGGAGAGGAAAAACTTTCGGCTGACAATAGACGGAATCAAGTTGCGCATTGGAGCCTCCTTAATATGGAATTTCAACCGCGCCATTTCGCGCGGCCATCTGGGCACCTTCAGAATCCCTGACGACCTGGCGAATCATGTATCTGCCGGGTTTCACATCGAAACTGGATTTCACGGTAAGGCCGGACCGAATTAGTCTTTCGTAGGTAGAGTCGAACAGTTTCATGGTGACGAGTTTTTCGCCGCCAGCGACAAAATTTCCGTTGTCGTCAAAGATGGCGGTCGCGACGGTGAGATTGTCGATATTGCGGCCATCGGCCTTGCGGAAGTGCACGCCCTTGAGTTCGAGGCGTGAAACAACACTGAGCTTGACGGAGGATTCGTCCACTTTGAAATACTGAGTCTGGAGTTGGAGCGGGAGTTCCATAATTTCATCGCGAGAGAAGACGGCTTCCTGAATTTCCTCGCGGGCCTGCTGGTTCGGGTCAGATACTTTTCGAGGCGCCATGTAGCCGCGACGCGCCTGGATCGTGAACTTGCGCTTGTCGGTAAGAGCCACCTTCAGAGTGTGAAACTGGCCGTCCATCTTCTGGTTTTGCGGAGAGAAGCCAAGAACATAGGAAACTTCAGGAGCCGAGCCAACCATGCGAAGGCCAGCGGCCAGATCATTGGAATTGTGAAAGAAGGTTCCCCCGGTACCATACGCCAAATCACCGAGGACGTAGGCCTGTTCGGACTGGGCAGCAACGCGGTAGGTAGTCTTGTAACCCATGGTCTTAAAAGTGTCGGAGGAACGTTTTGAAATGTCGCCCATAACGTCAGGTGCGTACAGGCCACGCGCATCAATGGTGTTAATGACGACACCAGAACGATTGGCGCGGTCGATCACGGCGGCCATGTCCACGTGTTGGGTGGTAAGCAGAAATCCAGGGGAGACAAGAACCAGAACACGTTCACCGGGCATGCCCGCCAGGTGTCTTAACACATCTTCGGTATAGGCATAGAGGAATTGGTTTTCAACATCAGCTTCCACCAGGGCGCGCTGGGTGGCGGATTGCGCCATGGTGCGCGCTGCCTGGATTTGCGTGGTGTCACCGTTGAAGGCGCACACTAGAGTTTCTTCGACGATGACATTGAAGACCTGGGTGTTGCTCTTGTTCTCGACTTGATCCGCTTCGTAAGGAGAGACATCAGGGCATTCTGTGTTGGAATGATCAAACTTTGGCCGCGGGACAAGCCCGAGGAGAGTTTTCTTAAGAGCCTCCTTGTCGCTGGTGAAACTGTGGGAGAGCTGGCCTGAGGTGGAATAGATGGCCACGCGATCCGTAGGGGCCAGGCCATCGAGAAACTTTGCGACTTCATTGCGCACGTAATTGGTATCTTCCAAAGCCATGTGGACATCGTCAAAGGAGAGGGCTACAAAGCGATCGGGCAGCGCGGAAGCGGGGACCTTGCCAGGCTCGACGGCATCTTCAACCTGAGTTTTGGCAGCGGCTTCGGCTTTTTCACGACGAGTTTGCAGCGTTTCCACGGCAAATGTGCTGATGGCCTGCAATTTCCCCTGATCGTACAGAAGAAAGTCTTCCTTGCGAAGGTTTTCGACAGGATTGCCCCTGGCATCGCGAACAACGACGTGAACTTGAACGAGATTTACGCGGAGGTGGAAGGTGGTGCCGGAATCCTGAATGGAAACTTCTGTCTTGCCCTCGGATTTTGCGGTGGGATTGGCTTGGGGTGGTTGAGCTGGGGCTTTTGGCGTAGAAGAGCCGGACTGGGGTCCCCCCGTGGAAGGTGAGGGGTTCGCGGGTGGCACGGTTGTTGGGGCCGGATCCTGAGAGTAGAGCGTCGCAGAGGCCACCACGAATAGCACCAGGGCCAAGAACACACGCGGCAACTGACGAAAGTAACTGTGGTTTAAAGCGCCTACATTCATCAGTACCCCAGGTCCCGACAAAACTAATAAAGAGGCGTACGCACCCGACCGAACAGGCCTCCCGATGGCCGCGTTTCCCTGACTATACGCCATCCGGAGGAAACGCGCACGGGCCGGTCAGTTTTTTACGATGGTGTTACTTCTGAGGGCAGCCAAGCCTGCTGAGAACTCAGAATTGCAGGAGTAAACCCAAGCAGGCGACACAAAGCCGCCTTAGCTTGAGAAGTGGTGAATCAGCGGTAGTCACGACGCTCAGTTGCCAACTCAGCGTTCCAGGCGGCTCCCACAAAAACGACGATCGAAGAAAGCTGCATCCACACCAGCAGACCGATGACGGCAGCCAGGCCACCATACAGAATGCTGTAGGGAACTCGGCGCATATAGAAGCCGAAGATGACGTTGACGAACCACCACATGAGGGTAGCGACGGCTGCACCAGGCAAGACGTGGCGGAGTTTCTGTTCCTTAGGGCGCGCGACCCAATAGATGAAGGTTAGTGCGGACATGGCCAGGAGCATGGCAACGGCCGGAAAAAAGACAAGCCAGGCAAAATGGACATGCATGTCTTTGCCAAACTCAGCTGCAAACCAATGCCGGAGTTGCCTGCCGAATACGCCAAGGATGCCTGCGATGAGGATTGGAGCCATGGTGATCAGCAGGAGAGCGAGTCCCCGAAGTTGACGATGTAGGAACCCGAGACGTTCTTCGTCGCCATAAATCAGGTGGATCCCGTCCATCAAGAGCTTCATCACCTGGGAGCCGACAAGGAGCGTCCCCGCCCAGCCGAGAATGGCGTACTTCCAAATGTCGGGGCCGCGGCGGTTGAGAAATTCGGAAACAATGCTGTGGCTTCCAGGAGGCAAGAAGTCGATGAAGTGTTTGATCGCGTCCATGGTGGCGGCTTTGGTGCCAAGCCAGCCAGAAGCAAATCCTACGGCAAACAAAAGAGTCGGAAAAAAGGCGAGAAAAAGGTTAAAGGCAATGGCCTGAGAAATCATGCTGCAGCGGGGATACACGCGGCGAAGGGATCGCAGAATTCTCTTGAGAAAATGACTATCAAAGGTCATTGCAAGTAGTATAGCCGGATAGCACCAGAGAAATAATTGGGCAGCTCGGAATCAACGGGAAGTGTTCGAGAACAGAACGGGATTCAGTGGCGAATCGATGACGTGCCCGACGGCAACGCCGGGGCACCAGCGTTCGGTGTCGTTGACCTGATCTTTATTTTTTGGCGCGGTCAGCCTTATGTTTTCGTCCATGTAAATTACCGTCATCACCTCGCGCGGGCGATTGGTGGCATTTGCTCCGGCGCGGTGAAAGGTCCAGCCAGAGTGGAAACTGACGTCGCCAAGGCTGAAGTGACTTTCTTCCGTGCGGAAACTGTCCAGCGCCCCCTTCAAAGTGATTTCACTTTCGTCGCTGATTTCCAGATCGCGCCCAAACTGGAAGCGATGGCTTTTTTCACAGAATGCGAGAGGACCCATTTCCGATGGCGTGTCTTGAAGAGGAACCCACGCGGTGATTACCTTGTCGCTGGAAACGGGCCAATAGTATTGGTCGGCGTGCCATGGGGTGAAGCCGCCGCCCGGCTCCTTAAAGAGAGCCTGGTCATGGTAGATGCGCACACCGGTTACACCCATTAGCTCGGAAGCCATTCGAGCGAGGCGTTTGCCAAAAACGAACTCCCTGACCTCTTCGGATTTCGTCCATAGGTTCATGACTTGCAGAAAGGCTTTACCGTAGGTGTTGCGCTGCTCCATAGGAGGCATATCGGCCGCGAGTTCTGCGACCCGGGCGGAAATTGCCTGACGGTAATGGTCCAGAAGGGTTGGAGAGAGCACTTGTTTCAACTTCACGTAGCCGTTTTCGTTGTAGAAGGCGACCTGCTCTGAGGTAATAAAAAAAGGAGCGTCGAGTTCCTGATGCAGGGCGTTCGTATTTGGTGTGGCGCTGTTGGCCATAATGGTGCCCCCTCAAGGAAGGTCGTTTGAAGCTGGAAGTTTCTTGCGTGTGGGTAATGTCTGTCAAGCGTCAGTCAAGGTCATCTGCGTTAACAAGTACATCAACTGCACCTTTCTGGAGATGAAGTGGGTAGGCTATCGTAGGCATAGTGATAGCCGCGCGCTGATGATACCCAGGTCACAGCGGCAAACTGGCGACTACGGAATAGTCCGCATTAAGATTTCCTTCGCAGGGAGAGGTGCAGTATGAAAAAGCGAGGTGCCGTCTATCTGGGAATCGCGTTTCTCGTGACGAGCTTCAAGAGCTCCGGCGCAATTGAACCAGAGAGAGAACGTGAAGAACGTCTGCGGAGAGAAGCCGCAGAAGCTGAAGTTCAGGAGAGAGCTTCCTAAACCTTCAAAAGAAACAGTTCGGGCCATGCAACTGCACAACAGTTCGTTCTTCAATCGGATATACAGTGACGACTTTCATTGGAACATCCCCTTCCGGCACCGATCTGAACAAGACGGAACTAGTAGCCGCCGTACAGGATACGTCGATACAGTACACGTCATTTGTAGTCACTGACATTAAGATCCGGGTCTACCAAAATACGGCGGTAACGATGTGCCTGTGGAGTGCGCGGGGGACGGCCGAGGGACGCCATTTTCCCGACAATCGAGAGTTACTTCGGTGTACGTCCACGGGCAACGAGGATGGCAAGTGGTCGCTCGTCAGGAGACGCAACTGCCGGGCTGAGGGCTGCGGTTCTTTACTAGGCCGACGTCGAACTCAAGTTGCTCTCCGGCAAAGCCTTCGGGGACCTGCTCCAAATGAAACTTGCCCGAGGCGGTGCGATGGACCTACAGCTTGTGGTGTAGAGCTATGGC
>CAVVJG010000028.1:0-415609 GCA_963748365.1 Candidatus Acidiferrales bacterium | reverse complement strand
CAACCACAATAAAAACCATGTTTTTCGATGATCACAGGCGCGGGCGACGCCTCCATTTTAAGCTCATTTTAAGTCAAAACACGGTTTTTGGCCTTCAAGTGCCGCGCGTCACACGCGACGATCGCGCTGCAGGTGTACGCTCTGTGGGGAAATGAAACCGATATTCACGATTCACGAAGGCGAATTCCTTGTCGGGGATTACATTGGCCGCCGATTCGGACACAAGTACAACGTTTGGGTGCCAACGAAGGACAGTGGAATCGATCTACTCGTTACTCGCAAGCGAGGCAAAGGAAGAGCCGTTGGGCTTCAGGTAAAGTTTTCGCGAAGTTTTGACATCCCTGAAGAATTGACGCGACACGTTCTTGCAACGAGCTGGTATACGCTTGACCCGAAAAAGATCAGACGAAGCGAAGCAGATTTATGGGTTTTTGTCTTCATGACCCTGAGACACGAGAGATATTTTGTTCTAATTCCTACCGCCGAGTTGCGAAAACGTATCCCGAGAAGTTGCGGGTCGAAGTGGAACTTGTATCTTTGGGCGTATGCTGACGGAGCTTGCTACCAGGTTCGTGACCTGACCCTTGAGGGCAGGATGAACGCCGTACGGCGCGGGGTAAAAGATCAGTCCCGAGATTTCTCAAAGTGGTTCGAAAACTGGAAGCTATTGGAGAAGTTCAGCGCGACTTTAGGGTGAAGCTGTGACGCCCGCCATACGCGACGATCGCTTTAGCGGCATTCTCGGCAACGAACATAAGTGAATGGCTTGGGGACTGGGGAATGATCCTACTTCGAAATGCTTTTCTTTCGTTCCTCAGGTTTAGCCTTCTCCCACACCGATGAGAAGCCGGACCTAGAGAACTTCGAGCAGTTGCTTTTCCGTAAGCTCACTAAACTTTATGGGCATTTGTCATCTCTTCGCGCGACAGGCGCATTTGTCGAAATTACCTTGTATAGCCAACAACGCCTTCACGAAGAACTTAACCGAGCTCTCTTCGGGCGTAATTTTGAAAACTGGACCTTGCGCTTGAGCTAGTGACGGCAGTAGAACGAGCGCTAACAGGCAGAGTGCTGCGAATCGCATGGAATCCCTCCCTTTGGTTACAAATACCTCGCGCCGGGAAACGTACGCAACATCCCGACTGCTTCGAAAGTCTATATTTGCGCACCGACGTTGACCTCGGCTCAGATGTTAAACGTCCAGCCTTGCAGGGAGCTGAGTTCCACCGCTTCAAACGACTCCCGGACTCCTGAGGGAGGCGATGAGCTCCATAGACTTCGTCTCGCCGACTTCCAAGAAGCTGATTTCAGGGGGTCCACAAGCCAAATCAATGGCGTTCAAAACTCCCAGATACAAATCCGACTGAATATGGCGATATAATTCCTCTGTCGACCGCCATCGCTCGAGATATAGGATGATCTCATTCTGGTCGCCAGCTTCGTAAACTCGAGAACTCAGGCATCCCGGCTTCGTTTCCAAGCTGTCCACGCAATACCTCAAGAGTTCTAGGATCTCCCCCCGCCTTTTAAAAGTGGATTTGAGTTCAATTAGGGATATAACCACGTCTTCGCCGTCCTAGGAGGCCGCTCGGAAGAATCTGAGTGTTGAAAATAATCTTTCGCTGCCCCCGGAGCGAAAGATTATTCTCACAGCTTGGTAATCTGGTTGGGCCCGATGTGAATTAAAGCAGGTTTGTAGCCAACCCAATCGACGATCGCTATCAATAGATAGATGGTTAAAACTAAACGCTTCGACCGGGAAGTAGTACCTAGAGTAGCGCCGGAATGAAGTCGTGGAAGGTCGGCCTTACGTCTTCAAGACGGAATGCCGCCCTTTTCGTGTCCCGTGGGGATCTTCAAACGCCGCATCACCGTGTAAAGCGTTGAGGGTTTTACTCCAAGGATGGTTGCTGCTCCGTTCGGCCCCTTGATCCGCCAGCCCGTCTTCCGTAGCGTTGCCAATATATGCTGGTGCTCTGCCTCCCGCAATGTACGGCTGGGTATAGCAACTAATGATCTCGGTAGCTGCAGATTTAGCTTGTCCCCGATCGTAACGATGACTGCGCGCTCGATCACATTTCTCAATTCGCGGATGTTTCCGGGCCACGGATAGCATTTCAGATCGTCCATGATCCTGGCCGGTACCCCGCGAATCCTTTTGCCCATTTTCTTCTCGAATTCACGAACAAATGTCATGACTAGAAGAGGAATGTCCTCCGGACGCTCTCGGAGAGGTGGCACATGTATCGGAAACACGTTAAGCCGGTAGAAGAGATCCTCACGGAAGGTTCCGTTCTTGACCCGCTCAGGCAGGTCCCGGTGGGTCGCGGCAATGAGTCGTACATTGACATGAGTGGTTTTCGGGCTTCCCAAACGTTCAAATTCGCCTTCCTGGACGACTCTCAACAGCTTCGCCTGTATTTCTACTCCAAGCTCTCCAATCTCATCCAGAAAAATGGTCGAACCATCCGCCGTCTCGAAACGGCCAAATTGCTTCGATAACGCCCCGGTATAGGCACCCTTCTCCCGGCCGAAGAGCTCACTTTCAATAAGAGTAGGTGGCAGGGACGCGCAATCGACTTTCACCATTACCTGCGCTTTGCGCTTACTCAGGTTATGGATGGCGCGAGCGATCAACTCTTTACCGGTGCCGGTCTCACCCGTAATGAGGACAACCGAATCGGTACAGGCAACCTGTTCTACCTTCCTGAGAACTTCCTTGATGGCGTCGCTCTGGCCCACAATCTCGTGAAACTTTCCGATCTCCTTAACCTCCTCACGAAGGTACAAGCTCTCTGCGAGAAGCTTTTCCTCTAATCGCTTAACCTCCGCGTACGACTTTTGGAGTTCTTGGAGCATTCGTTTAGTATCCGTGATGTTGCGAGAGATTTTTGATATCCCGATAATCCGTCCATCAGGGTCTCTAATCGGTGAGGCGGTCAGCGAAACATCCACTCTAGTCCCATCTTTGCTGACTCGCACCGAGTCAAAGTGCTGGATGCTTTCACCAGCTGCCAATCGAGCCAGAATCTTGGTTTCTTCATTCCAGAGTTCGGGAGGGATAATGAGCTCGATCCTCTGCCCAATCGCTTCCTTCTCCGAGTACCCGTAAATCTTTTCCGCAGCATCATTCCAGTCTGCGATGAATCCCTGGAGGTTCATAGAAATGATCGCGTCGTCGGAGGATTGGACAATCGCTGAGTGTCGAAGCTGAGTCACCTCCGCTTGCTTGCGCTCCGTGACGTCGACCGACGCACCCATTAATTGGTCCGGTTCCCCGAACTCTCCTGAACGACGTCGGCCGCGCGAACGGATCCAACGTATGGTTCCGTCAGAAAGAATGACTCGGTACTCGATCGCAGAATCTTCGCCCGACTTAATGGCGTTGAGAATTGTACGCTCGACAGTCTCCCGGTCTTCGGGGTGGACTAAGGCCAAGAAATTCCGCAAATTAAGTTTCTCAGTTAATTCGAAGCCGAACAGTTCCTTGGCCTTACCTGTCGCCCATATTTGGCCGGTTAGAGAATCGAGCGTCCACAGGCCTGCATTCGCGGAAGCGGCCGCCAATGTCAGCCGCATCTCAGAATCATGGAGAGACTTTTCGGCACGTTGCCGGGCAAGTGCGCCAGCAAATACGTGTGTAAGCAGTTTGAGCCTGCTCACCAAGTCCTCCGGCCAGTCCCTCTGCTCTCGCGTCGTCTGGAATGAAATGCACCCGAACAACCGATCTTCGCCCGTCCAGAAAGGAAACGTCACACACGACTTTATGTCGTAGTGTTCCCAAGCTTCACGGTCTCGGGCTGCCTCGGGCGGAACATTCATGGTGTCCGGCACAATTACGACCTCGCCATTGAGGAGCTTCTTCTGGACCCACGGGAAAAAGTCAGTGCCAACAAACCGTACCGGTACCTCGGGCCCTCCTAGGGGCCTATAAAGGTGAGTCATATGGAAAAACTCGGGGTCTTCACCAAACTGTTGCCAAACCGCTGAACCATCAAGGCCAAGTCGATCGCAGATGGCCCGTTGGGCCCGTTTAATTTCCTCGTCAACCTGATGGGCGGAAACATCGACAAAGCACGCAGAAAGATCAGCAAGAAGCATTTCAAACTTCAACCGTTCGTGCACGTCATCGGCAACCCTCAAATGGGGCTGCTCTGAATTGGGCGCAGGAATCGATTTCGTCGTGGGCACAGCCTACTCCGTTGACGAGAACTTGGAACTCATTCTGTTCGGTAACCGAGTGTCAGCTCAGGATCAGCCATTTCGCGACCGATCTATCCTTATGGGCGGGCGGTGTCCAAGGGGCAGAAGACAACCTGGATTGCGAGCAATGTGTTGGAGTTATATCAACATTTTGTTACGTTTGCAAGTCAGCGAGCCAGGGCTTGACATCCACCCATTTTGTCCATTCCTTGAATGATTTTGACTGAGTTATTCAAACAAGATCGCAGCGTGCCAGGGACGGAATCCAGTCCCCGGGACGCAATGCCGACCTTTTTGAAATCGCTACTAGTACGCTCAGAAGCGATTTCCTCTCACAAACTCCTTTGATTTCAGTTGTCCCTGAGTTTGGCCCCATCGTGCCAGGAATGGCTAGGAAAATGCACATTTAGTGAGCGCCCTATTGGAAATGAGATTTCGTGACCGGAGGCGCAAGGGTCTACCGCCACCTTCGATGATGCGTGTGACGGAAATCGCAGCTTTTCATTGCGATCGGCAAGGCTTGATGGGCCATGCCCAGTTGATGCGGGACTCGGCAAGACACCCTCCCCGAGTCCCGCATAGGGAGAGAAATTTGCAAGCACCACCAAAAGAAATGGCACTACTAACACGCGGTAGCGGTACGGCAGGCGCGGCGTCCATTCTTGCCCTCGGAATTTCAGTGGCTGGGGTGATGTTGCTTGCCACAAGGATATATTTTTGTCGAGGAGTTGGTGGTCTTTTTGGTAGCACTGGCCCTCTTGTTCGCTCTCGGTGCTGGCGTTGTACTTCTTGCAATCTTTTTTCAAGAAGTCGTGCACTGGAGCGTTGGCCAAATCGTCGGGGCAAAAGAGAGGTCCAACTTGCGACGAGAAAACACCCATATTCCGAGTCCAAATGTAATTCAGCAGCACGGGCATTAACGACAGGAACGTGCGCAATTCGCTAAAGGGATAGTAACCGCAACAAGGATCCCTTTTCCAGATTGCTCACAAAAGGAGAAAGAATGGGAACAGATAGGTTTCGAACGAATGCAACACTTCTGGTGATTGTCGCAATGTTTGCTAGTTTTTCAGCTCGCATTGGTGCCCAGGAGGTCTCGGCGAAGAACTCAACAACACCTCACGCTCAGCCGGCCAAGGCCACTCCCGCGCCAGCCCCGGCTAAGCAACAGGCTACAGCACCGTCAGCCAGCGAGGCTGCGCACAACGCAGCAATCGTGAAAGCCATGGACGACGCCATGGAGCCGGGCGAAGGACAGAATAAGCTCAACTTTCTAGTTGGAAATTTCGATGTCCGCGTCTTCGTGTGGATCGACCCCGCAAAGCCCCCGATCGAATCGAGAGCGGTATCGGTAGGTACTTGGGTGCTCGGGCACCGCTACATTCAGCAAATGCTGTCCGGATTCGTTCTGGGCGAGGCATGGAGTGGCATCGGCTACGCGGGTTATGACAACCTCGCCAAGCAATATGTGGCTTGCTACATGGACACGGGCAGCACTGGCATGGAGTGGTACACCGGAGGCATGGCTCCTGATGGTAAGTCGGCTGTGTTGAAAGCGACCATCATCGACGCGATGACTCTCAAGTCCACCAACCTCGAAATGCGGCTCAGTATCGGTGCCGATGGCGATCACATCACCGAACTGTGGCAGTCGGATGCAAATGGCAAGATGAACAAGATCATGGAACTTCAATACAGGCGCCAACAGTCATGAAGCTGCAAACAAGGAGGATCGTCAATATGCGCAACACACTTCGAAATTCACTCTTGTTCAGGGTCCTGCTGGGTGTCCTTTCGGGCGTCCTGGTTCTACTCACTTACGCACCTCAGGGTTCGGCCATCGCCGGCGTCCGGCGCCGAGCGGTCCGGAGGACGGCGATCGTGGTTGGATCGGAAGAAAAGGGCGCGGCGGAGAAGCAACAGGCGGCCGCGCAGCAACAGCAGGCTGCACAGCAGCAACAAGCGGCAGCGGCACAACAGAAAGCTGCGGCTGACACGGCGGCGGCGCAATCGGCAGCGGCAGCGGCACAGGCTTCTGCTGCTTCAGCTGCGGCAGCCAGTCAGGCTGCAGCCCACCCGACAAAGACTCCTCAGCAAAAGCTTGCAGACCTGCAATCGATGTACAAACAGGGACTCATTAGTGAAGCCGATTACAACGCAGGAAAGGCGAAGATACTCGCCGAGATCGAGCAGTGAAAAGGAAAGGGCAACCGTTCGAATCTTTCTCTTGCCCCTAGCGCACCGTTATCCGGATCAGCAGGCGCCAACAGCTGAATCGGCGCAACAAAGGAAGACATCGATTTGGATGATGATGGCCTGCGCGCTGGCGGCAGTTCGAGTGATCAGGTAGTGCCAAACAACACCGTAGATTGGCTCTTGGAAGTGAAAGTAAATGCCAGTAAGCGGTAGCTCTGCGGTTAAAGGAATGTCCGGAGGGAAGTAGCATGAATGTGAATTCTTTGAGATCCAGTTGGCCTGCGGCGTTCGGGGCGATTGCCACACTTACCCTCCTTCTGGGTGCTGCCGGGCCTTGTAGAGCACAAACACCGGCTGTGTCTCCGCTTCGCGGCGTGTACACACCTGGTTTCAACGCGACGAATTCTGGCGTCATGCCGGAACCGGGCCTTACCTACTCCAACACGTTTCTAGACTATTCCTTCAATCAAGCCAAATGTACGGTCTGCGGAGAACTTGATCCCAACGTGGACGTCCTGGTTGATGTCAACGTGTTCATGTGGGTAAGCAAGAGAAAGATCCTCGGTGGCAACTATGCATTGGTGGCCGGACTTCCGATCACGAACAGTGCACTTTCCCTGGCTGGAGAGAACCCAGTCGCGGGAGGTGGCGGCTTTGCAGATTCTTTCTATCAGCCCATAACTATGGGATGGCATCTGAAGCGGGTTGACATTATGGCGGCCTACGCCTTCTTCGCACCGACCGGGCGATTCAGTCCCGGCGCCAGCAACAACACCGGCAGCGGTCATTGGACCAACGCTCCTACCGTGGGCGAAACCTTTTACCTAACTAAAAACAAAGGTACGGCGTTCTCTGCTTACGAGATGTATGAATTTCACACCACGCAGAGTGGAACCAATATTCATGCCGGGCAGACGTTTAATCTCGACTACTCGCTAACGCAAATCCTTCCGCTGCAAAAAGACATGCACACACTCCTGCAGGTCGGAGTGGTCGGCTACGGTCAGTGGCAAACCAGCAACAACAGCGGCCCCGGCGTGGATCCCCAGCATCCTGGCCACTATAGGGTCAACGCGATTGGCGGAGCAGCAAACATCATTTTGCCGGTACGCAAGGTGGCGGTTGGTTTCAAGCTCATGAAGGAATTCTCAAACTCCTACACCGTTCAGGGATATTCGCTCCAGATTAACGGCGCAATTACATTCTAACGGGCAATAGACTCAAGCCGGCAATTTGTGGAGTTTTGATGCAGAGGAAAACTCAATCTCGATGGGATTTATTTCTTCTGCTCTCGCTATTGCTGGTGATCTTGCTGTATCCGGTTCTGAATCGCGGTGAGGTTCCCAGAGTCTTCCTTGGTGCACTTCTGTTTGCCCCTTTGATTTCGGCGACCGTCAAGTTGTCACAGATCAAGGCCAAGGTTTGGCCGTTGGTGCTGTTGATGTCAGGCGCGTTAGCCCTTGCGTTGACGGACACGTTTTTGCCACATCGGTTGTTTACAGCGACCAAGTGGGGATTCCTGACCGCATTCTTCGGACTGAGCGTTGCCGGCCTGTTCACCTATCTGAAGAATTCTCGCTCCATCAGTGATGCTCATCTCTATACGGCGGTGAGCATTTACCTGCTGATTGGTATGCAGTGGTTCGCACTCTACAGCGCGATCGATGCCGTTTACCCGGGAATGTTTTCGCAGAGTGCTTCGGCCACGGTCGATCGTCAGACAGGACTCTTGTACTTCAGCTTGGTAACACTTTCTACCCTGGGTTACGGCGACATTGTCCCAATACACGGTGAGGTTCGAATTTTGGCCGCGCTCGAAGCAATCACGGGAGTTCTCTACATCGCCATTACCGTGGCCCTTTTAGTCAGCAGCTACAAGCAGCAAGGTGGTGCAAGTGCAGTAGCGGAGGTAACGAATGAGATTAGGTAGGAGCTTCGTCTCAGTAATATGCCAAGCAGTAGTGGCTATTTTTATGATCGCGAGTTGCGGCGATAGCAATACTCCACGGTTGCTCCCAGCAGAAGCAATGAAAATCGCGGCGGACACGTATATCTATGGCTATCCCCTGGTCACCTTCGACATGGTGCGTCAGCAACAGACCAACGTCGTTACGCCCGATTCTGAGCACGCGCCAATGGGACAGATGATCAAAATGAGGAGCTATCCAGCGGTTGATAACCACTGCTGTGCGGCACCGAACGCTGACACGCTCTACACGATGGTTTGGTTGGATGTTTCCAGTGAACCGTGGGTACTCGGCATTCCCGATATGGGCAATCGGTATTACATAGTTCCTTTTGTAGATGGCTACTCGGAAGTGATCAAGGTTGCAAGTCCGCCCACAACAGGAAGCAAGGCACAAATCTACGCCATTACCGGGCCTGGGTGGTCAGGCATATTGCCCAGAGACGTCACCGAGGTGAAATCACCGACCGGCCTGGTTTGGGTGCTGGGACGCGTCTATTGCACTGGCACGCCGGAAGATTACAAAGCGGTGCACGCGTTGCAAGACAAATTCACGGTGGTTCCTCTCAGCTCGTACGGCAAGCCGTACACGTCGCCATTAGGGGTGGCCGATCCCAAGATCGACATGAAGACCGCAGTCCGCAAACAAGTCGATGACCTCGGCATCGACGAATACTTCAACTACCTCGCAAAACTGATGAAGACGAATCCGCCGACGGCGCAGGATGCCCCGATAGTCGCCGAGATGGCCAAGATCGGATTGGAACCCGGCAAAGAATTCGATTCTACCAAGCTCGCCCTCGTGGACCGGGAAATCATCAAGACAGTTCCAAAGCTGGCGCTCCTAAAAATGGTTGAACACTTGAAACAGCAGAAAACAACTAACGGGTGGTTGTACTTCACTTCAGGCGTCGGCGAATTTGGTACCAACTATCTCCTGCGAGGAATGGCCAATGCTCTCGGACCAGGCTGGAACCGCCCACAAGACGCCATGTATCCGCTCTCTCAGAAGGATGCGAACGGCGACACTTACGATGGAGCTTCGCACAAATACATCATGCATTTCGAAAAGGGCCAGATGCCGCCGGTTAAAGCGTTTTGGTCGATAACGATGTATGACACCGAATTCTTCTTCGTACCGAACTCCATCAACCGATATGAACTGAGTCAGCGCAATCATTTCAACACCAACCCAGATGGATCGGTGGATTTGTTTGTTCAGGCCGATTCGCCAGGAAAGAACAGGGAAGCAAACTGGTTGCCGGCTCCCAAGAAAAAATTTGCGCTGGTCCTTCGTCTCTATTGGCCGACGCAAACTCCCCCTTCGATTATGGACGGCACGTGGACGCCTCCGCCTGTTAAACGCGTGCCGTAAATGTTCTCGGCACTTGCACAGGCTATTGCAGTGCGAGAAAGAGAAGAGCGAAATGACATCTGAAGACACTGGCAGGGGACGCCGAAAATACCGCTGGCTCCGCATCGTTGCGATAGCCGTGGTGCTGCTGGCAGCCATCGGTGGCTATTGGTATCTGACCGAAGGCTGGGCCTGGCTCTACGGAACAGAAGCCTACATCTACGGCTTCCCCATGATCATGATGGATCTGACGAAGGAGACTTCGACCGCCATTTCCAGACCTGGCGAGTTCACAGCTCCTGTCAATCAATTTTCCGTGATGACGCACTATCCAGATGCTTCGTTCCGATGCCGTTTCGAGAACCGGCCTCGACACATTATTTGCCGTTTCGTGGGCGGATCTTGATAAAGAGCCGCTCGTGCTCTCGGTTCCAGACACCAACGGACGCTACTACGTCATCGCACTGTTCGATATGTGGAGCAACGTTTTTACATCCTTCGGCAAGCGCAACACGGGCACCGACGCCGTAAATTTCTTGATCCTTGGACCTGGTTGGCAGGGCACTCCTCCCGCTGGTGTGAAACAAGTCTTTCATTCTCCGACCCGTTGGGTTTGGGTGAACGGTCAGATGCAAGCGAACGGGCCAAGTGACTACGAAGCGGTCAATGCGCTGCAACACCAATACAAACTTACTCCTTTGAGTGCGTGGGGAAAGCCTTACGGAACACCCGAGGCAGTACTGCCTTCTTCGAAATTGGACGTGAAGGCGCCTCCACTCACGCAAGTGCAGCAGATGGACGCCAACGCATTCTTTGGGCGCCTCGCTCGCCTGATGAAAGACAATCCACCGGCATCCGCTGATGCGCCAACGGTTGAAAAACTTCGCAAACTCGGCATTGAACCCGGGAAGGATTTCGATATTGCCAAGCTCGACTCAGGCACTGCGAGAGGCTTGCAGCGGGCGATGGGCACCTTTGCGATTCTGCAGAAAGCCATCAAGAAGCTGAAAACTGAGAACGGCTGGATCGTGATACCAAAAGATTTTGCCAACTACGGCACCGACTACACCACTCGGGCCGGCATCGCGCTGGTGGGGCTTGGCGGGATTCGTCCAGACGATGTGGTATACCCCACAGCCTTTGAAGATGGAGATGGAAAGCCATTTGATGCCACCCATCGTTACGTTTTGCATTTTGATAAGGGCCAGACTCCGCCTACGAATGCCACCTGGTCACTGGCAATCTACGACCCGCAGGGTTTCTACGTGCCGAATTCGATCAATCGCTTCGCTCTTTCCGCCTGGATGCCGCTTCAATTCAACTCCGATGGCTCGCTCGATCTCTACATTCAATCAAGTTCGCCAGGGACGGAAAAGGAATCGAACTGGCTTCCCGCACCGGCGACCGGGCAGTTCAATCTAACGGTGCGCGACTACTGGCCCACGCAGGCGGTGCTAGACGGAACGTACAAACTTCCCCCGGTGAAAAAGGTGGAATGAACGTGTTCTTCGAGAGTACTTCCACGTTTGGTAGTCGGAGTCCGAATCTATTGAAGATTTTGTCTTAGGAGAAACAAATGAAATTCGCTGCAAAGAAATTCAAGAATTTTGCCGTGCTGGCTGCTGTTCTGAGCGCCGTACTCCTCTCTGGCTGCGCCAAGTTAGAAGACAACATGGCCGCTTCGCGCAAGGAGCATCTGGTTCCCGGCAAGCAGATTCACCTGGATAACATGCGTGGTTACCAATTCTGCGAGGTCGCCCTGATCACCGGCACCACCAAGGGCAACGCCATCGCCGATTTCTATAATTCGACGGGAACCGACGACTGCACGCCCGAGCGGTTCGCCGCCCTCGACGAAAAGCAGATCATCAAAGAGACCGGGGCACGGACTGCCTTCCTCAACCCGTCGCGGCACTGGATGTTCGATAAGTTTGATGTCTATGAGGACGGCATTGATCGCACCTTCGGCGGCATCAAGATGACCTGGATGGGCGTGGTGCCGGTCGAGCAGTTAGAGAAAGCGGTCACGAAGGGCCATTATGTGCCCGGCTACATCTATCGGGACAACCAGTACACATTCAACAAGGGCAGCGAGATCTATATCCTCGACGCGCCCGACGGAGAAGTCTTCGTCATGCAGTCCTTCACCAACTTCGTCCAGAAGGAAGTGACCATCAACAACATCAAGGATCTCGGTCCAAAGCTCACTCTGCCACCAGGCTGGAAATTCCGCTCCGTGGTCCTCGATCGCGAACTGTTGGTCAACCAGAAGCGGACCAACCACCTCGCCCACGTCTTCCAGGACGACCTGAAGAACGCCTATCAGGGCTCCGACGGCGGCAAGGCCTTCAGCTTCGTTCCGTAAACTGGCGAGTCGAGTCTGCAAGTAAGCAATAGGTCGGCTTCAAATTCAAAGCCCGCACGTTTTGGGCCAACTAGACAGGGAGGATTACATGAAATCCGTTGGAAGAAGGCTTAGCATCGGTGCGATGGCAGTGCTGGTTGCAGGCCTAGTGCTCGTTGGCTGTGCCTCGAAGCCAGACGATGATGCTCAGCGCACACAGATGAACTTTGATAACCTCATGGGCAGTCGCTACACAGAAATTCTTCTTGTGTTCGGCAATGCCATCACCAAAAACTTCACGGCCGGGGTCTACAACACACTGGGCCTGAACGGTGGCAACCCGTCGGCGGCGGTGACAGCTCGCCCGCAGCGCATCCTTGACAAGATCGACATGAAGAAGGTGAAGGAAGACAACGGTGCTCTGAGTACCGTGAAGAACGGACCGCGACTCTGGACGGTCGATTATGTGGGAGTGAAGGTTGGCAAGGAACGCGATTTTCAGGGCCTTCACGCACATTGGGTCATGTGGTTCCCCATTCCCGACGCGATCCGCGAGGGCAAGGATCTCTCCTACTCGATCATGACCGCGCACCGTGACACCAGCATGGGCATAAGGAAGGGATCTCGTGTCTACATTCTGGATACTCCCGATGGCAGCACGTTCGTCATGAAGTCCGTCAGCCTCATCAAGGACCCAAATCAGAAGTTCGAAGATTTGCAGAATCTCGGCTCGCGCCTGAAGCTTCCGCCGGGCTGGAAGTTCCGCACCCTGATTCTCGAGCAGGATCTGGTCCTCATGACCGACAACGGCGGCACCAACATTACGCAGGACGAGATCGGCAACACCTACGATCGCGTCGGTGGTCCGTACAGCAACTTCAAGCCGTAGCCGAAACCTCTCTGATCAGGCATCGCTTCGACGGACAGGGACTGGAAACGTGCTGACACCGAACAACTCGAATGGGTTGGCAATGTTGATCGTGCTGTGTGTCGGGTTTTCGCTGCCCGCCGCAGCGCAGTCGTCTAGCAACCAGTTTTGGCCTGAAGTAGAGGGGTACTATTCATTTAATCCGCAACTTCGTCTGGGAGTGATGGCCTCGCGTTCCACTGACGGAGCCAGCTACAACTCGATCGAGGTTGGCTCCACGCTTAACTTCTTTGCGAAGCGCTTTGTACGCCCCGTGCTCAGCACGCCTAATGAGGCGCAGAATCACTCGTTAGTATTTGGTGTGGGGTACCGCTATCTGGCCGGCATCGATCAGTTTCCAGAGAACAGGATTGAGCTTGATTTCGCACCGCAAATCCATTTGCCGCTACGTATCCAGGCGAGCGATCGCAATCGAATTGACCTTCGATTCATTGAAAACAGCGGTTTCTTCTGGCGATATCGAAATCAAATCAGTCTGCAACGAACGTTCAAAATTAGCCGCTTCACCTTCTCGCCTTACGCGCAAGGAGAGTTTTTCTACAGCAGCAGTTCAGCAAGTTGGAACAAAACGACATTTCAAGCGGGAGCGGATTTTCCGGTTCGCAAGCATTTTGTCTTCGAGCCCTATTATGAGCGCGACAAAAACAACAGTTCCATTCCCAATACGGTGAACGCTTTTGGATTGACGGCCTACATTTATTTCTGATTTTGCAGTCTCTAGTTTTCCAGCGATCGCCAGTGTCGCCCTGTCAATCACTGGCCACTGTAGTCCGAATAGGGGGGAACTTGCACGCTATCCGACGCCGATTTCGATCGATCCATCCTGCATGGGCTCGGAATAAGCACTCCTCCCATTTCAGATCTTGCATGTCGACTTATTCTTCTTTGTACTGTGCTCTGTGTTGGGCACATGGCGAATGGCGCAGACTCTGGCCCCTCGTGCCTATGTCATCACGCCGGTGAACGCCAATGCCATCACCCTCTCATGGTCTTATTTTGACGGTGGCCTGAACTTCAACGGAGCGATTCCCGTCACGGGCGCCACCGGCACGTACCATGTGCCCGTCCTCAGCTACTATCATTCGTTCAATTTCTTTGGGCGCTCGGCAAATGTCGTGGGCTTCTTGCCTTATGGTGTGGGTACGTTCCAGGGCGAGGTCCTCGGTAGCCAGCGTCAGATTTACCGTTCCGGGCTTCTCGATATCGCCGTGCGTTTCTCAGTGAACCTGATGGGCGGACCCGGCGATGAAGATGCAGGAATTCGCCAAGTGGAAACAAAAGAGATTGCTCGGAGCCAGTCTTATCGTAATCGCTCCGACTGGTCAGTACGACCCGACGCATCTCATCAACTGGGGTATCAATCGATGGGCGTTCAAACCGGAATTAGGCTATTCGCAGCGATGGGGTCATTGGGTGCTCGATGGCTACGGAGGAGTTTGGTTCTACACGAGTAACAATGCTTTCTACTCAGTTCCCAATCCCCAGCCTCAAACCGAAAGTCCTATCGGCTCCTTAGAGGGCCACCTGAGTTACGACTTCAATAAGCTGCACTGCTGGGCTTCGCTGGACGGAAATTTCTGGTTTGGCGGCACTACCAGCTTGAACGGCATATCCAATCCCACCACTCGACAGACAAGTTCGCGCATTGGAGGGACCTTTTCGTTTCCGCTGGTCAAGCATCAGTCCATCAAGATTAGCTACAGCAACGGAACCTACGTGCGTTTCGGCGGCAACTACCAGAGTGTCTCTGTGGCGTGGCAGTACTCCTGGATTGGCTGGCCGAAATTTCACGCGCAATAGCTATCTCCTACGCTGTTGATCAAACACTCGATAAGAGTCCCGCATGCTCGCATGGCTGGAAACATCGCGTCTAGACAAGAGTAAAAGTCGTTGCGTCCGACGTGGCCGTTTTACTTCATCGGGTCCGAAAGGGCACCTGGTTCCAGTTGGCTCCAATTGACTGAAAGTGGTGGGTTACTGCGTCGTTTGAAACACAGGGTTTGCTTGATTAGAACTTGCGTTCGATCCCCACGGCCCCTACCAAAACATCTTCAAGAGAATCATCGGGTTCGAAAAGAAATGGGCGCTCTTCTGTATCACAAGAAACGCCTAAGTCCACTCATGATCAACTCATAGGCCCCAGCTCAAGCTTGAAAGTGTTTAGACGACCTGGGACCGAATCTGCATTGCCTCAAGAACGGCAAGTTTCTCTGGTCCGTTCCGTAGCAGGTTCGAGCAATGAAGAGGCCAGGGAGGCGTCCGCAAAAAGAAAAGAGGAGCGTTTCGCTCAAAAGCGAGCCAATCTCATTAGATCCAACTGCAGCAAGCGAGCTGGTAGCGGCGAGTTCGTTGCCTTCGCGAGTCGAGGCCTGGACTCGCGAGATCTGTACTAACAGCGAGTTGTCCGATTACGCAATCGGGTCTCTTGGAATTACTTCCGCATAGCTCGTCATTTGGGAGTGACCGCGAATCGATTCTGCTAGCGATATACAAATCAGGGTTAGCGAGATCGCCGGATGTTGTTATTTCCCGCGCCAGCTGGCGGGCCGCTTCTGAAGAAAGGCGTCAATCCCTTCTGCGGCATCGTCCAAAAGCAGATTGCACGCCATCACTTCACTGGCGATGTCGTAGGCTGCCGCGAGAGGATGATCGATCTGGCGGTAGAAAGCTTGCTTGCCGAAACGGATCGTAGCAGAACTCCGGGACAGAATAATATCGGTGAATCGGCGAATTTCGGCGTCCAGCCTGCTACTAGGAACGACTCGGTTGACGAGCCCCCAAGATTGAGCGGTCGCGGCATCGATGGGCTCGCCAGTCAGCAGCATTTCCATGGCGTGTTTCCGACCGACGTTCCGAACCACGCCCACCGCGGGTGTGGAGCAGAACACACCGATATTTACTCCTGGCATAGCGAATGTCGCCGTGTCAGCCGCTACGGCAAGATCGCACATCGACACGAGCTGGCACCCGGCCGCTGTGGCTATGCCCTGGACTCGCGCGACCACCGGCTGCGGAATCTCAGTGAGCGCGATCATCATCCGGCTGCAGGTGTTGAACAGGTTCTGCTGCCAGCCCTTGTCTTCCGTGTGAGCACGCATCTCCTTGAGGTCATGCCCCGCGCAAAAGCCCTTTCCCTCGGCGGCGAGGATCACAACCCGCACGGAAGCGTCACTGGTTATGGCATCCAATTCGGCCTGTATCGCAGCGATCATCTGGCTCGACAACGGATTGAATCGCTGAGGGCGATTGAGAGTGAGGGTAGCGACTCCGTTCTCCACTGTCGTGAGGACAAACGGCTCCCCCGTCAAAGTAGCGTCAGCGATCATATTCCATCGCTCCGTTCTGTCTAGCAAGTGCGGAAGGTGTCACCGCGAATCTTGGGCCTTCTGCAAGTCTTCGGTCGGGTTCCTTGGCGAACAAAAAGAAACGCCACGTGGAATCATCCGCTGTTCGTATGCCTGCCGTTCCAGATCCTCGCGGAAATCGGGGTGGGCGAGTCCAATGATCGCCTTGGCTCGTTCAGCGACACATTTTCCTTTCAAATTGACGATGCCGAATTCAGTAACGACATACATCACGTCCGAGCGCGGCGTGGTCACGATGTTGCCGGGCGTTAGAGTAAGCACGATCCGGCTGCGTCGCTCACCTCTCCTCTCGTAGGTGGACGAAAGGCAGATGAACGACTTGCCTCCCTTGGAGGCATACGCGCCGCGGACGAATTGCAGTTGCCCTCCGGTGCCGCTGATGTGGCGGTGGCCGTCAGACTCGGAAGCCGCCTGGCCCTGCAAATCAATCTGTGTGGTGTTGTTGATGGACACTACCTTATCGTTTTTCATGATTATGTGCGGCGAGTTCGTGTAATCCACTTGATGGCAATACATGTCCGGGTTGCGGTTGGTCGTGGCATAGAGGGCGAGTGACCCCAGCGCGAAGGTATAAACCACCTTGCCAGGGTCCAACGTTTTCCGCGATCCGGTTACAAGGCCGGAACGATAAAGCAGCCCGAGACCATCGGTGAGCATCTCGGTGTGTATTCCCAAATCCTTCACTCCGCTTTCCAGTAACAAGGAGCATACGGCGTTGGGCATGCCGCCGATCCCTATCTGAAGACACGAACCATCCTCAACTTCGGCTGCGATGTACCGAGCTACCGTGCGATCATTCTCGCTCGGCTCTGGATTGGGCAGTTCCGCGCACGGTTGATGATCGCCCTGGATGATGAAATCAACTTGCCTTATATGCACGCCGTTGTCCCTGCCGAAGACATACGGCATCTCGCGATTGATCTCCACAATCACTAGCTTTGCACGTTCGATCACGGCCCGCTGCCAGAGACTCGTGGGGCCAAAGTTGAAGTAACCCCCGTCATCCATCGGGCAAGTTTTGAGAATGGCGAGATCGACGGGATCGAGAAAGCGCCGGTAATAGTCGGGCACCTCTCCCAGGTTCAAAGGGGTGTAATTGCACCGGCCAACGTCGTGCTTCCTTCGCTCGTAAGCCGAAAAATGCCAACTGAAAAGGTGAAAATGCTTGCCCTTAGGGTCATCTTCGATCACAGCTCGGGGACGCATTGAGAGGCAGGTGCGGATCTTGACGTTCTCCAGCTCATCTTTTCGCGCGGCCAACGCCTTGTCGAAGACATCGGGCTCGCAGTGCGTCGCGCCGTAGTCCAGCCACATGCCGGATTTAACGAAGCCAGCAGCTTCTTCCGGGGAGATCGTTTCACCAAGCATAGCCGAAGCCTCTACCAGGGGTATCGCGGTGCCACAGAGTCTATAACGAAATACGCCAGGATCTGCACAGTTTCGTCTTTAATCACGATTACCGAGAAATACGCTTGTCGCTGACTCCCGGGTCGTCGGCAACTCTTACTTAATCGCATTACGTCAGAGCTGCCCGTCATTCAGGAGGAAGGGCGACGAGGGTTGCTAAAGATGTACGTTGCTGGGCTTCGGGTTGGCCGAATTGAAATATCTATTGCGTCTATGAGCGATTTCCCCCGCCAGTCTGACTGGAACAGAATAAAAATGATAGCGGAGCTTGAGGATGCTACTCAGGAGCCACTCGCAGCGGCGCGGGCTGCTTGTTGGCTGGCTATCTGCTCCATCATCTTCTGCTGCATTTCCTTGGGTGTGTATTCTGCAATGTGGGTAGCGACCATCCAAGTGTACCCCTCGGGATCGACAAGGATTCCACAGCGGTCGCCCCAAAACATATCCATCACCGGTCCCTTGAGCGCGGCGCCGAGCTTTACGGCCTTGGCGACCGTCTTGTCTGCGTTCTCCGTCAGCAGATACAAAGTCGTCGGCGAGGCGCCGATTGTTTTCGCGGCTCGGGAACCCATCTGCGCCATTTCCGGCCCCAACATTAACGTCGTGCCGCGGAGTGTCAGCTCGGCATGGATCGCTTTGCCGTCGGGACCATTCATGATCCCCCGTTTGGCAAAACCGAATGCCTTTTGATAAAAGTCGGCTGCCCCCTTCACGTCAGTCACCGTCAGCATTGCCGTTACCGAACCGTACTGCTTTTTATTGAGTGAATCGATTTTTCTGGGCATAACACTCCTCTCGTAACGCGAGCATTCGAGCTAAATTTCGTCGGAAGTTGTTCATGATGCACCGCTCGAAGAAACTTCTGGGCAGCGGAGAGCAAGAATACTTCAATGAGAAACGTCCGGTCAACGTGCGAGTGGATCGCCCAGTACACCTTGTCGAGCTCTTCGGATGCCCGAGGGCTGCTGACGAATACCAACCATCACCGTGGTTCTGTCCAAGTGGTCGGCAACCCTTCCGCAATCTCGCACCCAGCTCAAGGATTCGGCTCGATGCCAATGCGATCATTGACGGCTGATCGAATTCGTTGCTTGCAGCCAAGGTAGCGTTCGGTCGTCTGCACCGAAACGTGCCCCAAAAGAAATTGGATCTGCTCCAACTCGCCTCCCGATGCGTGGCAGAGCCGAGCACAGGTCCGTCGCAGATCGTGCGGCGCTAACTTCGCTACGCCGATGCTCTTGGCGGATTCCTTCACGATGTGCCAAACCGCCTTTACCGTCATCCCCTCCCCCATGCCCTTCCTACTTTGTTGACCCGGCGGAACAACTTTCCTCGATCAATTGCCGCCGCAGCGAGCCAATCGTCGAGTTCGCTTCTCACCCAATCGGGAACCGGAACCGTTCGAACGTGGCCTCCCTTGCCGACCAAATCAACAATGGCCCAATGCTCCTCGCGCTGCTGGAGATCATCCAGTGTCAAAGCCACGGCTTCATGCCTCCTCAATCCACACGCGAGTAGCAATGCGAGCAAGGCTCGGTCGCGTTTTCCTTTCAGTCGCTGACGATCGGGAGCTTGCCACAGCGCATGGCTTTGCTCTGCCGTTAACCAGTTTCCGAGGCGCATGCCCAGCTTCTTCACCCCTTTGACGCGACGAATACCGGCAGCCAAATCGCCGCTGAGAAGACCGCAGTCGGCTGCCTCATAGGCGAGCCGGCGCACGGCGCCAAGACGCAAATTGATTGTTCCGGGGGCGAGTTGACGGGATTCGAGATGAGAGCGATAACGCAAGACCACGATCCTGTTGAAGGCCAAGCGCGGTTCCGAGCAATACCAGTCAACGAACTCATCGATGGCGTGACGATAACCCCGCTTTGCGTCCGCTGAGTTGAGGCTGTTCAACACCGCGGCCTTGGCGTGTTCCAAGTCGGGCAAACGTAGGACGGATTTGTTGCTACTGCGTCTTCTTCTGGAACTTGGCTTCTGCTTCATGACCGGTGGCCTCCGTGCCACCGATCAATGATCTGAGAGTACCGCGACTGTAAGGTCAGGGTGGCTCGTGATACTTCCGCAGTGGGCAACGGCAAACAGAGAAAGGCAAGGAGCGCTGACAGAGAGCCGCACGACTATTGCGGGCGACCCGTTTTATAGAGAATGGCTTTGTGGCGCGGGTCAGGGCTGTAGGGGTCGTATACTGGAGCGCCTTTACAGTGATAACTGCTTGCCTTTAACAGTGGAATTATTTCGTCAGCTTGCCTTTTTCATTCTGAGCTGCAAGCCCATATCGTATTGCCGCTTCAAGCGTATCGATGTTTATATCCTTTAGAGCTTTAAACCGAATGCAATATCCGGTCACGCTCGCCTTGCCTAGTTTTTTTCCATACGTTTTGGCTAAGTACTTCTTATCTTTGAGACCAAGAATATAGACAGAGATTCCGGTTTTGTTTCCGCTCACACCAATTTGAAAAAACTCTCTATTTTTTCCATTGGCATATTTTATTGTGTGAAATCCATATCCAATCGTAGGGTTGGAAACAGTATGATTTTTGCTGTCTTTACCATCGAAGAACCATAATTTGCATTCTGGTGACACTTGAAGTGTGAGTCGATGCAACTCTCGCATGTCACTGCGTTTTGGCTCCGGTTGGCTGGTAATATACTTCTCGATTTGTTCTTGTACGTTCATATGTTCTGCTCCACAGTTGCGCGCACGAGATTATACGACGTTTAATCGTTTTGAACCGCTGGAGTACATGCACCCCAAGCCGATTTCACATTCCGGACCTATTGTCCGTTACTCGGACAGGATCTCAAGCAGACTAAGAAGTTCTTCTTCAAAAGGTTTTTCTGATACTTTGGCGACCGAAGCGGGAAGTAATACAGAGCCGCATAACCAAGCTAAGTCGCCGTTAATCGGTACCATGCCAGTCCGGCCTGTGCGCCCAGCCAGCGGAGAGGCTCATTCGGAACGTACTCCAAGTGGGCGTTGAGGAAGGGAAACTGCTTCCAGCGTTCAGCGTCTCCGGCTTCCAGATCGGCAATGATTCTCCCAAACACTGAGCTCAGATTTACGCCATGCCCGCTGTAGCCGAGTCCATAGAAGATGTTCTTGTTTCTTCCTGTCCATCCTACGGAAGGGGACTCGTCAAGCGACCAGTCGACCACCCCGTCCCAACCCACGTCGAACGCGACGTTTCCCAGCTTCGGATAGATTCGTATGAGCTCACGCTTGAGTTCCGCAAAATGGGAAGGGGCGGTTTCAGCATCGCCGACCCCACCATTGAAGG
Organism: Candidatus Acidiferrales bacterium; assembly: GCA_963748365.1. Lineage (GTDB taxonomy): Bacteria > Acidobacteriota > Terriglobia > Acidiferrales > UBA7541 > Acidiferrum. The sequence goes on along the minus strand of CAVVJG010000028.1, from coordinate 394,562 downwards.
CGTAACTGGGTCTGCCTCCGCCAATGTGGATACGACGGTCTTCGGTCAAGCCGAGGTAGAAGACTTCGGTACGGCTGTCATTGAATGGGACTCGCGTGCGCCATCCGATCTCGGTCAGATGTTTTTCGCTGAGGGGCTGCGTTATTGCCACGTATTCATGAATGGGCACAATCGAGTTTCGGAAGAATCCCAATCTTGAGGTGAAAGCGTTAGTCGCTAACACCAACGACTTTGTCTTGATCCGATGTCCGCTGCTCGTATGAAGAAGATTTTCCGGACCTTCCTCGATACTGACCACGAGGGTGTTTTCGTAAATTTCCGCGCCAACGTTCCTGGCAGCGGTCTTTAACACATGCACCAGTTTCATGGGATGAAGGTGTCCACCGTTGGAATCGAAGAAGGCTGCTTCATAAACTTCAGTGCCGATGGCGTCAACCACTCGCTGCTTATCCCAGAAATCAACCGGCATACCTAGGGATCGTGCCTGCTGCACATAAGCCTTTGCTGCTTGCACGTCTTCGGAAGTTCCCAGGACTTGCAGAGCTCCGTTTGTTTCCAACTCGCAGTCGATGCCAGTGGCCGCACTGAGCTTCGAGAGCGTCCGGATGTTCTCGGCCGTCAGGTCGTAGATCTTTTTGTCGATGGCCGGAGCGGAGCTGAAGTTCATATAACGGTCCGCCGTCATGGTCAGCAACATGGCACCATTTCGTCCTGAGGCTCCGTTCCCACAGCCCTTCGCTTCCAGCACCACAACGCGCTTGTGTGGGGAGATGCTACAGATGTAATAGGCAGCGGAGAGTCCTGTGAAGCCGCCGCCGATTACCGCGACATCTACACTAATGTCCTCTGCCAACGGCGGGTTCTGCAGCGGCTGACTTCTCGACCAATAGCTGCGGTTCAGCTCAAAAACGAATGGTTCACGCCATATCCTCGGAGAGATCTGGTTCAGCCCGGCGGTCCCGAGTAATGTACCCCCGCCCGCGAAGGCTGCCCTTTTAAGAAAACGGCGTCGGCTTGAGAGCTCTTGCATGAGGGATAGTGGAGAACCTCCAGACTAAGAGACGGCTCTATATTCGGCAAGCCAAATGAATTTATCGGAGTCAAACAGCCCGAACGGGCTAAAAAACCCCACATCGCAGGCGCAAGACAACGAAAAGCACGCCTCACGCGGTAACTGTCGGTTGGTCGGCAACCCTTCCTTTACAAGATTACGGAAGAGTAGCCCGTGATACGACAAAATGCACAAGGGCGGCCCAACAATGTGCGGCGCGGCGTCGTTCTCAATTGACAACTGCTGACACCGCCGCAGATACTGCAATCTGCGCATGTAGGATGCAACGGCACGTCGCCGAAGGGCAATGCCCACCTACGATCTCATCGTGGAGGCCTACATGCCCAATCTAGAGAACCTCAAAAAGCAAGCCAAGCTCATATTGCGGTGGCATCGCGAACGCCACTATCCCGTCGCCGCACAAATCCGCGAGCATTTGCCTCGTTTCCTGAATATGCCCGACTCCGAGATTCTTGCGGCGAGCTTTAAGCTCAGCGATGCGCAAGAAATGGTCGCGAGACAGCAAGGCTTCGATAGTTGGCAAGCCCTGAAAACTGGACTTTCGACCACGTCGCTCAAGGTGAAATCATCGCCATCCAAAGCAACGATTGTCAGTGCAGAGCCGCAACTGTTCGTCACCGATATCAAGAGATCATGCGAATTTTTCCGTGAGAAGTTAGGCTTTTCGGTTGTATTCAGTTACGGCAATCCTCCCTACTATGCACAGGTGGGTCGCGACGCGGCGCGTCTCAGTCTAAGGTGTGTCGAGCGACCAATAATCGAGTCGACGGTCCGTGCTCGGGAGGAACTGTTGTCGGTATCTATGACCGTCGCTACAGCGGACGAGATCAAGCTGCTGTTTCTTGAGTTTCAGTCCGCTGGTGTTGCCCTTCACCAGACGCTGAAAAAGCAGCCTTGGGGCGCGAAGAATTTCGTCGTCAAGGATCCGGATGGGAATCTGCTCCTGTTTGCTGGACCCGCAAACTAACAGCTACTAAGCCGACGTGTGCTGATCGAGCATGGATAGTCGGCAAGCCGGAAGTGATGGCGCGATCAGGTCTTCTGGAATTACTTCCGCATAGCCCGTCATACGACCAGAATCCGGCCCAGACTTGGTTGCAGAGGTTGCGAGCGCAATCGCCTGGTTTCGTCGTGCGGCGAAACTTTTTGACAGCCTTCGCCGTATCTCCGGCTAGACCCTTATACTAGCCCCTTACAAGGGAGGGAACATGAGCTCAACCCACAACCCAGGGAGAGTCGCAGGGTTGCTCTATCTATCCCTGCTAGGTGCTCCCCTCCGCCTCGTCTATATTCCCAACACTTTGTTCGTGACCGGGAACGCGACCGCGACGGCCAACAACATTGCCGCGCACGAATTGCTCTTCCGTCTGGGAATCGTCGGCGACCTGCTCACCGGGACCATGGTTATCTTCCTCACCCTGGCTCTGTACCGGCTGTTCAAGGGAGTGGACCAGGACCTCGCTCGACTGATGGTGATCCTGGGGAGTCTGATGGTGACGCCAATCTACTTCCTCAACACGCTGAACGACGTCGCTGCCCTCCTGCTCGTGCGTGGCGCCGATTTCCTCTCCGTATTCGACAAACCGCAGCGCGATGCGCTCGCCATGCTGTTCCTCCGTCTGCATCACGGCGGCGTCGTTGCCAACGAGATCTTTTGGGGCCTATGGCTCTTTCCCTTCGGCCTGCTGGTGTACCGGTCACGCTTCCTTCCCAGGGTCCTGGGCGTCTGGCTGATCATCAACTGCTTCGCCTATCTGGCCGTCAGCTTTACGGGCTTGCTGTTCCCGCAATACGAGGCGAGGGTCTTTAACAGCGCCTTCCCCGCCATGCTCGGAGAGCTGGCGATCATGCTGTTGCTCCTGATCAAGGGCGCTAAGCCGCAACCGCTGGGCGCCGCAGCTTCATCGTTGGCTGCTGTTTAGTCTGCATTACTGGCGTTTGACAACTCCGGCGTTAAGCGTCATGCGAAGCCGCTCGCCGCTGGTCCCACTCACAATGCTTCGACCAGGTCACTTCGCGGATTGTCGGCAACTCGGAAGCTATCCGGAGACTGGGTTCGAAGAAATAGACCCTGTGCTGGCGATTTGGAGCTGCGGAAGGGGCGGCAGGGGGGAGCGTGTCGGCGTTCCGATGGCGTCGAGCCACAGACGGATCGTCGCTCGAAGCGGGGCGACCGCGACTCCAGCAAAGGCTTCTGGATAGACATCGAGGCGGCATAAGGCTGAGCGGAGCAGCGAAACGGTACCCGCTAGGTTGCCGCGCTGGAAATGGTGGAAGGAAGCAGCAACCTGGATCAATCCTTGCAGAAAGGTCTTTTCCGGCTCTTGCGCGGCGAGCCAGACAGATTCCCAGTGTTCGTGCGCTTCGAAGAAGGCGCCGGAATGGAAGCAACGCAGGCCTTCACGTAAGTCTGTTTGGGTCCAATCGAGTGACATGCCATCTCGCCCTGCTTTCATAGTAGCACTGGAGAAATCGAGAGGATTCAGACATTCAGCGTCTGCAATGTTGCTCGGGACTCTACCTATCAAAGTAAAATCTCGCGGGTGGCGCATGACCGCATAACGCGCTACGTAGGAGTGGCGTTCGCCCGGCACATTTCGGGTGTATTGTCGGCAACCCTTCCCTTACCGGAAAATCTCCTGATTCCCCGTAATCCTAGCGGATCGCCGGTGTTTGCCGAAGAATCATCGAACTTCCATAAGCAAACCACTCGATTCAACATCGGTGCCGACTCTGTTATCTTGGCGATATCTGGGAGGTAGACGGTTGGAAGATCAAGTACTGTCAATGCTGCGCGGCCAGCTCGCCAGCATCATTTCCGGGGCAGTATTCCTGTTTATGGGATTGGCAACCTGCTCGATTGCTGCCATCCGCCGGCGGAGCAGAGTACGCCTCTTTGTCTGGCTGGGAATCTGGAGCGCGATGTACGGAGCCGGACTGCTGGCTCACTCGTCGGCTGTCGTTGCGGCTCTGCCGGCTTCGTTTCAGATAGGCGTTCCCTATGTAAACGCTGTGACCGCATACCTGACTATAGTTGTTGCATCGTTTGCTTTCCTGGAATTGAGTCTGGGTATAATTCGGCTTCTGATCAAGGTCGTTATCTTTGCCGGGATGGCCGTCGGTCTGGCTGGCATTGGCTGGTTCGTGTTCGGCGGCTCAGCCAACAAGTTCATGCTGTACAACATTCTTGTCACGGTTTGCGGCCTTCTTATCTTTGTAGCTGTCGTCGCAGTTAAGCAACTGTCTGACAAGTTCCTAATTCTCCTCAACCGCCGCGTTCTAGAGGTCGGCACGCTCGTTTTCCTCATTGAGGCTCTATGGGTCAATCTGTCGCGCCCGTATTACCAGACTCCGCGGGTCCTAGATCATCTAGCTTTTGCCGTGTTCCTGCTGTCGTTTGGCTACGTCGCCGTGCAAATCGCTTTTGCCAACGAGCGCCGCTTGCTGTCTATTGAAAACGAACTCGAGGTTGCCCGGCAATTGCAGTTTGCGATTCTCCCTACCACCATTCCCTACGCCAGGAACCTCCGGATTGCAGTCGCTTATCGGCCAATGACTGCCGTGGCTGGGGATTTTTATGAGTTCATTCCCGTCGATCAAAACCAGGTTGGCTTCCTGGTGGCTGATGTCACCGGACACGGTGTGCCAGCGGCGCTCATCGCTTCGATGATCAAAGTGGCCATGCAATCCGTTGTGACCTGCGCGCATGACCCAAGGGAAGTGTTGTGCGGGTTGAACCGCATACTTTTCAGGCAACTCCATGATCAGTTCGTCTCCGCGGCCTATTTGTGGCTTGATACCGAGAACTGCAAGGGATTGTATTCAGCGGCGGGACATCCGCCGCTGCTCCGCTGGCGAGCAGGTAAGCTGGAACGCATCGAAAGCAATGGTCTATTATTTGGCGTCATCCCGGATCCCGACTATCCCGTTTGTGACCTACAGATCTGCTCGGGCGACCGCTTCCTGCTTTGCACAGACGGTGTGATTGAACCCGAGAATACGCGCGGCGATTCCTTCGGCAACGTCAGGCTTGAACAGGTGATTCGTGAGAATCAAAGCCGGCCACCTTCGGAGTTGTCGAACAAACTGCTCGCGGCGATACGCGACTGGCAACCTGCTTCCGTTTCCCAGCAGGACGACATCACGCTACTAGTTATCGACGTGGTGTAGCTCAGATGAATGGCCGGTCCGGCGCACTCTCCGGCGGCAATTCTAATGTGATGCAAATCAAGGCCGCCGTTGCGGGTCCTGCACTGAGTTCGTTGCGGCAGCGCCCATTAACGCGATTAAGCCGTCGGCGAGCGTGCCGCGCCAACTCAGGTAGTCGTGACCGCCGACAAACTCCTGGAAGTGGACCTCGTAGCCCTTGGCGCGCAGCACGTCACGCAACGTTCGAGTGCAGAACAGAATGGCGTCACCCCCACCAGTAGCATTGAATTCCGCGCTCCCCGCGTCGAGGTAAAAGCGCACCGGCTTCGTGGGGCTGGAGATAAATTGGCGTACGAGCCAGTTTGGTTCCGAGTTGGACTCCCCGGCATCGCTGGCCGATGGCGGCGCGCGGTGGAATGCGCCAGACTGCGCGAGGACGTTTCCAAACGTCTCCGGGTGCCACAGACCGGCGCAAGCGGCGCAGAGTCCTCCCAAGCTCGACCCGGCCACAGTGGTCTGGCGAGGATCCGTGGTGAAGTTGTATTGACCATGGGCCCAAGGCAGGAGTTCGTTGACCAAAACTTGTGTGAACCCGGGATTGCACAGTAGTTCGCGGTCCCGGGCGTCGTCCTCTGCATTGCCGATCAGAAGTGCGACCATCGGCGGAATGCGCCCTTCCGAGATTAGATTGTCGAGGACGGTGGGTGTGGGAACCAGGCTGAGATAGGCGTCTTCGTCGAATAGCACGAGCAGCGGATACGGCTCGGCATGGGGCGAATACAGAGGCGGCAGATAGACAGCGACCTCCCGCTCGTTCTTCAGCACCGGACTCTTGAATACGTGCTTCTCGATTCGTCCCGCGGGAACGCCGGGCCGGCGGGCGACGTACGGTTGCGGAGGGGCGTCGGGCATCTCGAGTATTGAGCTCCCGCGGAATTCCGGCGCATCCACGCTCTGCGGGTCTTCGCGCCAGTGCTTGGGGTTCAATGGGTCAGGCCTGGCCGCAGCCGCAGCCATGGTAATGGCATCGTTGTCGATACCCAGGGAAAACGGAAGCAACCGCGCGGCGTTCGGAGCCAGCGTATACGCGAGTCGCATCTTGCGGTCCACCTTGATGGTCTTGTACCAGACATCGGAATCGTCCAGACGCGCCATCAGATATTGGTCGGGAGCGACGCCGACGTAGGGAATCCAAAGCACCACGACGTTGCGCGTATCGGGCTTGCCCTGCCAAAGGAAGGTGACGGCCATGTTTTTTTGATCCCCGGCAATCGGCTCGATCAGCGGCGCGCCGGCTTTCTTAACGTCCTCCCAAAACGCAGTGACGCTGTTCCGTTCTCCTCGCTCGACCGAAGCTCGCAAAGCTTGCATCCGCTGGCTTTCCACCACGGGCTTGGGTGGCGCCAGCCGTGCGGCCAGCGCCACCACCTTCTCGAGCGAAATCGTGAATGTGCCACCTGCGCGCTTATCCTTTGCGGCAACCTCCACACGATAAGCGCCCGAACCTTCTGCAACCAAGTTGAGTTTGTCCTCCTGTGGCCCCAGTTCTGCGCCGCGAAATGGTTTGCCTGAGGGGTCGTAGGATTTGACAATGAGTGCCTGCCCGCGGGGGTTCACCCCGACCTGGGCAAAGTCACCGTTGCCTAGCGAAACCACAAACGACTGCGCTTGGCCTGGGCTCAGAACACTCTCGCACACCTGTCCTAACTTCAGTTCGAGTTCTTCCGCAAGAGTGGCCCTACTCCAAACGGCGACAACAACCAATGCAATTAGGGATGTACGTCGGGTGTACACGAGAGGCCCCTCGTTTAGTGGTAGACAGTTCAGGCATAAGTGCCTTCGTAGCATAGCGCCACCGAGGAAATACGGAAATACGTGCTGTGATGAGCCGACGTTCCCGAGGGAAAGCGGACGTCCAACCACAGCATCGGTCGATGCTGGCGATTCGGTCCGTGTGGTAAGCAATCCGGTAGCCATCCAGAACGGTGTTCTGGGAGGTCGCAGCAATTGCGATGGCGAGCCGAAAAAAATACCATCATGAGCACAGATATTTGCACGCGCGCAGATTGCTCAAACGAAGCCGATGCAACTCTCGACGGTCACCGACTGTGCCATCTTCATTACTGTGACTTAGCGTCTAGGCAAGTTACAGAATATTGCAATCGGCTCTCTCGGAGCGACCACGTGAGTACGGATCGCGCGAAGTTGCTACATCTTATTTCTGAGCTCGTCCATGAGACAACGAACCTCGTCGCCAATACCCCACATCTTGGCCAAGATGAGCGTGCGAAGATCATAGAACTGTCCTTGGCCGCGGCGAGGCTATACAGGCGAGTCCAAGTAGACCACAGCCTGTAAGGCGATTCTCTTTGGGAAGCACGACTTCACAAACAAATAATTTCTGAGAAGTCGCAAAATTAATTCGCTTTGTAGAGCTTAAAGTCGTCTGGGCGGACAATTGGTTTTTGGATTGGAAGTTACCCATAAATCCCAAGATGGTCTTTCGCTCCCCGGGGGCATTCAAGATAGGTTTCTAAAACCGAAACGTTAAACCTACTGTACCGTCGAGTTCATTCAGAAAAACAGCATCCCCCTTGGCCCAGCAGCCACCCCAGAAGGGATCACACCAGACGCCTTGGGTAGCTGTGGCGATATAGGTAGGCGACCACTTCCCCTGAAGACGGATTCCAAAATGCTTACTGACGCTGTATTTTACTCCGCCACCGAATACCCACGCAAAACGCGTAATGCTACTTACGTTGCTCCGATCGGGAGCAAGATGAGTGGCCCCGGCGCCAAGAAGGACGAATGGCCGCAGTCGGCTTTCGCTGTCCTTGAAGTGAATCACGAAGTCGCCTAGAAATTGGTTGGAGGTGAGGTTGACCAGCTTCACGTTAGCGCCTCCGTTTGTGGGCTGGGCCACGGTGCTGGCCTGGTTATGGTTCCAGATGAATTCTACGGCGGTGTACTTACTAGCGATCGCGTAACTCGCGCTGACTCCGTAATTTAGTCCGTTTTGCAGGTCGATACGTTTGTAAAGTGAAGTCGAGAGATCAACTCCACCGTTGATCTGTCCACCGATGAAGGGCGTGACTTCGATGCCCTTTTGGGCCCAAGCCGTCGGTGCCGCCAATACGGTCCAGGCAATTGCTACCAATAACAGATTCGTTTTCATTTTCGTTTCTTCTGTGCGCCGGTTAAACCGGCGAGGTTGTAGTGAATGAAAAAGTCACACGAAAGTGGATTAGCGACCCATATCGGCCCCGAGTCATGCGGAGCTGCCCGCGAGGGCGGCGTCGAAGCGTTGACAGGGGAACGTGCGGGCCGGGTATTGAGCCGCGTAAGAGAATTACTCCGGGACGCCGACGCTGTAGGAGAAAGCGGAAGGCCCCATCGGGTGCACCGATATCGCGAGGTGTGCCAGAGTCCCGCGCGGTCAGAGACCCTGTGCACGTACGGAGACACCTCGCTCGGGAACCGGGAGATCCCAAGTTCGCCCAGGGCAGCAGTTGCTCTGGGACGCATCGGGAAGTCTAGGGACGTACGCCGATGACGAACGGACCTGGGAAGTCGGACAGACCTGTAGTACCTGAGAAGTCCCCGAACAACGTCGGGCAACCGACGGCGGAGGGGATGGAGGGAAGAGGTCTGGCCAAAGGGAACCTGCCACAGCAAAACGCGTTCCGGACACCGAGCCGGAAAGACGCGCCGAGTGCGCTGGAGCGGGTACGTCAAGCAGCAGGAAAGGATAAGAAGTTGCGGTTCACGGCGCTCCTGCACCACATCTACAACCAGGACACGCTGCGCATGGCCTACTTCCGATTGAAGAGGGAAGCCGCGCCGGGCGTGGACGGGGAGACGTGGCGACACTACGGCGAGCAACTGGAAGTAAATCTCCAGGACCTTTCCGAAAGGCTGAAGCGCGGAGCGTATCGAGCGAAGCCGGTGCGTAGGGTGTATATCCCCAAGGCCGACGGGCGGCAGAGACCGCTCGGAGTTCCGGCGCTGGAAGATAAGATCGTCCAGCGTGCGGCGGTCGAGGTGCTGAACGCTATCTATGAAACCGACTTTCTCGGGTTCTCCTACGGGTTCCGGCCAGGGCGAAGCCAGCATCAAGCGCTGGATGCGCTGTACACGGGCCTGCTGACGAGAAAAGTGAACTGGGTGCTTGATCTGGACATCAAAGGCTTTTTCGATGGAATTTCTCACGAATGGCTGGTGAAGTTCGTTGAGCACCGGATCGCAGACCGGCGCGTTGTGCGGCTCATCCAGAAATGGTTGAAGGCCGGCGTGCTGGAGGAGGGGAAGCGAGTACGAGTGGAAGAGGGGACGCCCCAAGGCGGAAGTGCTTCGCCGCTTTTGGCGAACGTCTATCTTCATTACGTATTCGACCTGTGGGTCCAGGCGTGGCGTCAGAAGCGCGCGCACGGCGATGTCATCGTGGTGCGATTCGCGGACGACATCGTGGTTGGATTCAGGGACAAAGCGGATGCCGATCAGTTTCGGGCGGAACTCACGGAACGAATGAGGAAGTTCAACCTGGAACTGCATCCCGAGAAGACGCGGCTGCTGGAGTTCGGTCCGCATGCGATCGACCAACGGCAGTGGCGTGGAGAAGGGAAACCGGAGACCTTTAACTTCCTTGGCTTTACGCACATCTGCGTAAAGAAGAGGAGCAATGGACGGTTTACGGTGTTGCGGCAAACGATACGCAAAAGGTTGCAGGCGAAGCTGAATGAGGTAAAAGCCGAACTTCAGCGTCGTATGCACGAACCCATCCCCGAACAGGGCAAGTGGTTGCAAGCGGTGGTGCGTGGACACATCCGGTATTACGGAGTGCCCATGAACCACTCGGCGCTGGCTCTTTTTCGATTCCAAGTGGGACGGCTCTGGCATCGCGCGCTGTCGCGGCGCAGCCAGAACGGTCGCGTACTCTGGGACCGCATGCGGCGCCTCATCACTCGCTGGCTGCCTCTGCCTACCGTCTGTCATCCCTATCCTCTCCGCCGCACGGGCGTCCTCACCTAAGGCAAGAGCCGGATGCGGGAATCCCGCTTGTCCGGATCCGTGGAGGGGGTTGTGTGAAAACATGATTCCTACTCCGACTCCGTACCCTTATTCCGGACACAGACTCTGACTCTATTCTTCTGAGAACGTCTTCTCCAGATAGAGCTTCAACGCCTCAGCGAACATCGCGTGGTCACCGCGATTAATAAACGCGGGTTTGTCCCGCGGGCACACAGACTCCCCATTAGCGTCCCTCCGCTGCCACCTTTGCATTTTCGGTCGAATTCACGGGAGCGGACCTGAACCGAACTCCTGTGAATGCCAAACGGCTTTGCGGAGGATACTGCCCCTGTTAACTAGCGGGGGATATTGTCAAAAGTAACAAGGATGGTGCGCTTATGAAGAGCAAATTAGGCCAAGTATTCACTCATCCAATCGAGTCAGCGCCTGATAAACGTAGAGCCGCGCGCCAATCATTGAGTTTTTTGCGGACTAAATGAGAATCTGCGCACGTTGCCTGATTTACAGTCGAGGAGTTCTTCGCCCGAATGACCGGCGTGATGCCGTGTTGCACCCCCCGTGTGACGTGTATCCTTGCCCTTTGCTTTTGTCATGGCTCAGAGTTGATTCGATGTAATTGCTGTCAGCTGCTTGTTGCATCGCCAGTTTGCCGTCGTCTTGGGAGAGTAACCGTTAACTCCTAGTAAGTCGGCAGAAGGCGCATCCATGGCCCTGCAGCCGGATGTTCCTAGCGATTGGCACGGGCCAAATACAGCCGTCCCGCCCTATTGCTGTTAGAATTCCCAGTATGGAAGAGCATCTCACTCATGGGCGAGTCCAGACGAGCGACAATTGTGCTCCCGGCAACAAAAGCTCGCTCCCATCGTTGGAGCCAGTGGCGATGGTCGCATTGGAAGCCGGTCGGATGTTGATGGAAGCCGGGGCGAGCGCGAGTAGCGTCCAGGAAATTGTAGAGATGGTAGCGCGTGGTCTCGGCGCAGAACGTGCTGACCTACGAATTGGTTACGCTTCGCTGGCCATCACTATCGGAATTGATGAGACTGGCATCACCCGCATGCGCCGGGTGGGCGACCTTGGCGTGAACCAAAGATTGATCCAGGGACTCTGGGATCTGGGAATACGCGTCGCATGCCATCAATTCACGACTGAACAAACGCGCGTTGAACTCTTGCGTATTGCTAGGGAAACACCACGACATTCGCCGTGGATAGTGGCGATAGCAGTGGGAATGGCCTGCGCAGCGTTCGGGCGCCTGCTTGGGGTGGACTGGCATGGCACAGGCCCGGTTTTTCTGGCAGCAATGGTCGGACAATACGTCCGGCGTGAATTGCTCCGGTCTCAGGTGAATGTCTTCATCTGTACCGCGTTAGTTTCCTTCCTTTGCTCAGTGATCGGTGGCCTGGGCGCAAGGTGGCTTGGAAGCGACAGTTTTACCACCGCGATGATCGCCTCGATTTTGTTGCTTGTTCCAGGTGTTCCGGCGGTGAACGCCCAAGGTGACATCCTTGAAGGTCATCCGACTCTCGGTAGTGCGAGGGCGGTGACTGTCGCGATGACATTAGTTTTTATTGCGGCTGGACTATGGCTTGGAAAAATATCGCTGGACCAGTGGGCTTGAATATGGATGTCGCGTCTATCTTGCATCAAACGGCCTGTGGTGCAATCGCCGCTGCCGGGTTCGGAATGCTGTTTAATTTCGGATTCCGTGGGTTACCCTGGTGCGCCGCAAGCGGTGCAGTGGCCCTTGCGGTTCGCAGTTGTTGTTTGGGGCTGGGTTGGAATCTGGAGGGAGCATCGTTTGCTGCAGCGCTCACGGTGGGTGCTGCAGTCCAGTTAGTACGGACACGCGCGGGCATTTCGCGGGATGTGCTCGACGCGGTCGGTTGTATCCCAATGATCCCTGGCAGCTTCGCGGCCAAGGCGATCATTGGCCTATTCGCACTTGCCACGAGCGCAGTGGCCAACGAATCGGAAACGCTTGTCACTGCCGCACAATACACACTGCGGGTGATTTTCACGACCGGCGCAATCGGCACCGGCTTGGCAATTCCGACTTTACTGCTGCGCGCGCGCACGGCTTACAGAATTTGATACCAGGACCAGGGTGACACTGAATTCTATTAACGAAATGGAGCAACTTATGAACCACTTTAGCCTTAGCGACCACGAACTCACCGTCTCTGAAATCTATCGCAACCTCCCGCCCAGCGCGTTGTACGAACACGCCATCCGTCATGAAAAGGACTCCAGCATTGCAGAGAATGGGGCGCTTGTGGCCTACTCTGGCGAAAAAACCGGTCGTTCACCGAAGGACAAGCGCATCGTCAAAAACTCCGCCTCCGAAAAGGAGATTTGGTGGGGACCAGTCAATGTCCCAATCGATTCGAATACTTATGAGATCGTTCGTGAGCGCGCACGCGATTACCTGAACATTTGCGAGCATCTCTACTGCTTTGACGGCTTCGCTGGGGCAGATCCAAAATACCGGATCAAGATTCGTGTGATTTGCTCCAGACCGTACCATGCACTGTTCATGCACAACATGCTCATTCGGCCCACTCTCGAGGAATTGGCAAACTTTGGCAAACCCGACTTCACGATCTACAACGCGGGGGCATTCCCCGCTAACCGGTTGACGGCGGGCATCGGGTCCAAAACCAGCATCAGCCTCAGCCTTGAGGATAGGGAACTCGTAATCCTTGGGACGGAATACGCCGGTGAAATGAAGAAGGGCGTGTTCACGGTGGCCAATTACTTCGCGCCCAAACGAAAGATGCTTTCGATGCACTGTTCGGCCACAGCCAACAAAGAGACTGGTCGTTCATCGCTGTTGTTTGGCTTGAGCGGTACAGGCAAGACCACTCTGTCCGCCGACCCCAAGCGCGACCTGATCGGCGACGACGAACACTGCTGGAGCGACGATGGCGTCTTCAACATTGAAGGGGGCTGCTACGCTAAGGCCGTAAACCTTACCTCCGAATCGGAACCTGACATCTTCGCTGCGCTGCGCTTTGGAGCGGTGCTGGAAAACGTGGTACTCGAAGACGACCGCACCGTAGATTACGCCGATACGTCGATTACAGAGAATACCCGCGGCGCGTACCCAATCAACTTTATTCGCAATGCCCGTGTGCCGAGCATGGCCGGCCATCCCACCGACATCATTTTCTTGACATGCGACGCCTTTGGTGTGCTGCCGCCGGTTAGTTCACTGTCGCCAGCGGAGGCTATGTATCACTTCATGAGTGGTTACACCGCGAAGGTGGCCGGTACCGAAGTGGGCGTCAAGGACCCGACTGCTACTTTTTCTCCATGTTTCGGGGGACCATTCCTTGTTTGGCATCCCAATAAGTACGCAGAACTCCTAGCTGAAAAAATAAAGCAGCACGGAACACGAGTCTGGCTCGTGAATACCGGTTGGAGTGGTGGCGCGTACGGCATTGGAAAGCGTATTAAATTAACCTTTACGCGGGCGATTGTTGACGCTATCCATAGCGGTAGCCTGGCAACGGCCAAGACGGAACGCGACCCCGTCTTCGGTCTGAACGCTGTGACCGAATGTCCGAACGTACCAGGGGAAATCCTGATTCCTCGAAATGCGTGGGCGGATAAAACGGCTTACGATGCGACTGTAAAAAAGTTAGCAGATCTCTTCCGAAACAACTTCAAAACCTATGAAGAGAGTGCGAGTGCAGAAGTTCGGCAGGTGGCTGCCTCCGCTTAATTTACTGCCGGAATGCCGCGCACGCCCCTTGCCAACGGTGGGCCAGCGGGAATGAGCGGGATTGATTGAAGGGAATCTTACGGGCATGAAGGTCAAGTCAGAAAAAGGCGAATCTCATGAGTACAAAGGGCATCACGGCAACTAAAGCGGCGGTGGCAGGAGATGTGACAAACCTTCTTAAACAGTACGGATGCGGTCCCATTCCGTTGATGGGGACCGACGGACTATACGAACGGCATCTGCTCTTTGACAATGTAAAGGGTCTTCGAGCGGTCAGCTCCAGAGAGCGTTACGAAGCCCTTGCCCGATCCCTGCGAGACGTTCTTTCGCAACGATGGATCCTTACGGAGGAAACATACCAACGTGAGAATCCTAAGCGCGTCTATTATCTGTCTATGGAGTTTCTCCTTGGCCGCTCGGCAGCCAACAACATGACCAACCTGCTGCTTGAACCGTTTGTCGTGCAGGCAGCGAAACAAAAAGACATTGATTTGCTTTCCCTTCTACAGGAAGAGCCCGACGCCGGCCTGGGAAATGGGGGCTTAGGTCGTTTGGCCGCTTGCTTCCTTGACTCCATGGCGACCATGCAGCTTCCAGCCACGGGCTATGGACTGCGATACGAATACGGAATCTTCAAACAATCAATCCAGGACGGCTGGCAACACGAGCAGGGAGACAATTGGCTTCGCCGCCCGGATCCGTGGGAGGTTGCCCGTCCCGACGAAGCGGTGGAGGTTAAGCTAAATTGTGCGTTCGAGTTGGAGGGCGGGACCTTCCGGGCGATACCCGGCCGACCCTCCACGCTACTTGGGATTCCATATGATCGGCCGGTTGTGGGCTACGGCGGAAAAACGGTCAACACGCTCCGCCTTTGGGCGGCTGCAGCGTCCAATTACTTCGATTTTCAGGATTTCAGCAGTGGAGCGTTCGCCGAGGCGATGGCAGAGACACTCAGTGCTGATTCTTTGACCTGCGTTCTGTATCCCGATGACTCCACCAGCAAGGGACAAGGATTGCGCTTTTTGCAGGAATATTTCCTCGTTGCATGTTCCCTAGCGGATCTCGTCCGCCGCTACCGTCGCACCAATGGCGAATGGAGTGGACTTGCGGACAAAATAGCCATCCAGCTCAATGATACGCATCCGGCCATGGCGGTTCCCGAACTAATGCGGATCTTACTCGACGACGCGCGCCTTGGATGGGATAAGGCGTGGGACGTGACGCAAAAGGCCCTCGCCTATACAAATCACACACTACTGCCGGAAGCCTTGGAAAAATGGCCGCTCGGGTGGTTTGAGATTATGCTTCCGCGTCACTTGGAAATCATATTGGAGATCAACAGGCGCTTGCTTGATGCAGTCCGGAGCCGTGGCCCAATCGACGAAGGACGCATTGAGCGAATCAGCTTGATCGAAGAAGGTGACGAAAAAAAGATTCGTATGGCCAATCTGGCGATTGTGGGCTCGCACAGTACCAATGGTGTGGCTGCGATTCACTCCGATCTTTTGCGGAAGACGACAGTCAGGGAACTGGCTGAGCTATTTCCCGAGAGATTCAATAATAAGACCAACGGGGTCACGCCTCGACGCTGGTTACTCCTGGCTAATCCGGCCTTGGCTCATACAATCTCTGAAGCCATCGGCGATGCTTGGGTCCGTGATCTCGACCAACTCGAGAAGCTAAAACCTCTAGCCGGGAACAAGGATTTTCGGGATGCATTCCGCAAGGCGAAGTACGAGGCAAAGTCGCAGTTTGCGCAATGGCTCAAGGCAACGTCCGGTCAGGTCGTGCAGCCGGATACCATCTTTGATTCGCAGGTCAAACGCATTCATGAGTACAAGCGGCAGTTGCTCAACGCATTGCGGATTTTGATTCTGTACAACCGCATTCGCGAGAATCCGAATCTTGAAATGACCCCGCGCACATTCTTCTTTGCTGGCAAGGCCGCTCCAGCCTATCGGCTGGCAAAGCTGATCGTTAAGTTCATCAACAACCTTGCAGGCACGATTGATGGCGATTCGGCTGTCCGTGGCCGCCTCAAGGTGTTGTTTCTCCCTGATTACTGCGTTTCACTCGCAGAGCGGCTTATTCCCGCCACTGACGTCTCGAACCAAATCTCCACTGCCGGTTACGAAGCCAGCGGCACGAGCAACATGAAGTTCATGATGAATGGCGCACTGACCTTAGGTACGCGTGACGGTGCAACCATCGAAATGGCCGAGGCCGCGGGCGAGGACAACTTCTTTCTCTTCGGTCTGACGGCGGATCAGGTTGTCAAAAGCCGTGGCTGGTACGACCCGCGCTGGCACTACGAAAATGAACCGGAGAGCCGCACCGTGCTGGATTTGATCCGCTCCAATCATCTCAGCCGCAATGAACCCGACGTTTTCGAACCGCTCTGCCATTTGCTGCTCACAGGCGGAGATCACTATATGCACTTGGCGGACCTCAAGTCTTATCTGGAAGCGGACCGAAAATTGTGCGAAGTGTATGCGAACCCAGATGCGTGGGCGCAAAAAGCCATCTTGAATATCGCAAACTCGGGAAAATTCTCAAGTGATCGTACGATCGCGGAGTATGCTTCTGAAATCTGGAAGCTTGAGCCGTGCCCTGTGCCATAAGAACGAGGACGATGCGACAAGCGCGAGTCATTCGTTAGGCAGGCACGTATCTAAGTGCGCTGCAGTTGTGGTTCATTTGGAGGGCGGCTTTGTCGTGACCAGCACACTTTCTACTTCTAACAGTTCTGAGAAGAAGGGCCAGACTTTTCCCCTTGGCGCTACGGTTCAACCCGGTGGGGTCAATTTTTGTTTGTTTTCACGTGATGCTTCGAGGATCGAGCTGTTGTTGTTTGACCGCGAAGATGATGCGCGCCCTGCGCATGTGTTTTGTTTGGACCCTTTCATTAACCGGACCTACCATTACTGGCATGTCTTCGTTTCCGGCTTGCGGCCAGGGCAGCTCTATGGGTACCGGGCTCATGGGCCATTCAATCCATCCAATGGGATGCGGTTTGACTCTGCCAAGGTTTTGCTCGATCCGTACGGACGTGGGGTTGCCATTCCCAAGAACTACTGTCGTGAGGCAGGTCGAGAGAAGGGTGACAACACTGCCACCGCGATGAAGAGCGTGATCGTCGATCCGCTGCTATATGACTGGGAAGGCGACACTCCATTGAGGCAACCGTCCTCTCAGACCATCGTCTACGAAATGCACGTTAGAGGGTTTACGCGTCATCCGAGTTCGGGTGTGGCGGAGGAAGCACAGGGTACGTTCCGTGGACTCACCGAGAAAATCCCGTACCTCCAGGATTTAGGGATCTCGGCTGTCGAACTTCTCCCCGTATTTCAATTCGACCCCCAGGATTGTCCACCGGGCCGGGTTAACTACTGGGGTTACGCGCCGGTATCTTTCTTTGCGCCGCATGGGGCGTACAGCTCCCGGCACGATCCTCTGGGTCCAGTTGATGAGTTTCGGGATATGGTCAAGGCCTTGCATCGGGCGGAAATCGAAGTCATCTTGGACGTCGTCTTCAATCACACCGCAGAAGGTGATCAGCGTGGACCGACGCTGAGTTTTCGCGGAATCGACAATAATGCCTACTATATTTTGGAACAAGACAGGTCGTGCTATGCAAACTATAGCGGCACCGGCAATACGCTAAACGCTAATCATCCGATCGTCCGTCGAATGATTCTGGATAGTCTCCGCTATTGGGTTGAAGAGATGCATGTGGATGGTTTTCGCTTCGATCTTGCCTCGATCCTCTCTCGCGATTCCAGTGGTCGGGTGATGTCCAATCCACCTGTTCTTTGGGATATTGAGTCGGATCCAGCTCTGGCAGGCACAAAGATGATTGCCGAAGCGTGGGATGCGGCCGGACTGTATCAGGTGGGTAGTTTTATCGGGGATAGCTGGAAGGAGTGGAATGGACACTTTCGTGATGACGTGAGGAGCTTCCTTCGGAGTGAAAACGGGTCCGTGCAGCGTTTCGCTGACCGTGTGCTTGGGAGTCACGAAATCTATGGTCACGAGGAGCGAGAGGCGGAGCAGAGTGTCAATTTCGTTACATGTCACGACGGATTCACTCTTAATGACCTTGTCTCTTACAATCAAAAACACAACGCAGCCAATGGTGAAGATAACCGCGATGGAGCGAACGACAACCGGAGCTGGAACTGCGGCGTCGAGGGTCCAACCAATGATCCTGCCGTCGAGAGACTCAGGAACCGTCAGGTTAAGAACTTCCTGACGGTTACAATGCTTTCTTTTGGCTTGCCTATGTTCTTAATGGGCGATGAGGTTAGGCGAACGCAGCACGGCAACAACAACGCCTATTGTCAAGATAGCGAAGGCAATTGGTTTGATTGGTCTTTGGTCAAAAAACATGCGGACGTCCGCCGTTTTGTGAAATTGCTCATTGCGAGACGCCTATTGCGGGACACAAACGCCGAACGCCAGCGTATGACCTTGACCCAGGTGATCAGCGAGGGCTTCAAAGGTTGGCACGGTGTCAAACTGCATCAACCGGACTGGAGCGACAGCTCGCATAGCATTGCTTTCAGCGCGGAACTTGCGAACGAAGACATATTGATGTTCGCCATCTTCAACGCTTATTGGGAGCCCCTAGAATTCGAGCTTCCACGGGTGCACAGTGCGATAAGCGGGCCGTGGCGGCGGTGGATTGACACGTACCTTAAGTCCCCACAAGACATCACGGAGTGGCGAAAGGCACCATCGGTTTCCGAATACACGTACCAGGTCGGCCCTCGGTCCGTGGTCGTTCTCTGGGCTTGTCTTAGTGACACAGCGGGTCACGGACCATGACGAGGAAGGGCTTATACCCTCAAATGCATCTATCTCGATTATCACTGTCTCGAAGGAGAGGGTATGATCGTAAAACCCATACAAGGGGCACGTCGGCGACCGCCTGGAGATTCCACGCGGAGAACTCGGCTCTTTCTCCGCGAACCTTCCGCAGCAAGTCGGGATTCAGGGAAATGGTATCGGAGCGCACGAGATATGTCCGGAAATCTCGCAGCGTATCTCGCGGCTCGCTCCGAGGCGACTGCCGGCGGCTTATGCAGAGATTCTTGCGCCAGTAGAGGAGTAGAACAAAGGGAGATACTCGTCACCAGAAACAATACGCCCAGATAACGGGGCCGAGAGGGCATAGTGCCTACTGAGCGACGCTCGGTTGGTCGGCTTGAAGTACTCCAAACAATTCTCTATTTAATTCCCGCTCTCTCGATTGCGTACACCTGATACCGTCAATCCCTAATCCTCGTCAAGTTCTCTTACTGAAGCGGAAGTCCGTCGTTCCAATACTCCTAATATCCGGTCATCTGACTTACGTCGACTAAAGGGCCAATTGACCCAATGAATGGCACCAACTATCGAGTGGTCTCCAAAATCACAGTGATTCCTCCGCCATCGCGCGCCAAATCTCTTACCACATAGCCTTGATTGGCTGCATGGTCGAGGTCTTTCTGTAGATCGGCCTTCGTGCTCTTTCGCAGAACCTGGTAGCGATAGGAGTGCGTTGAACCAGGCACCTTCTCGAGTACCGCAGACAGTTGTTCCGTTCCCCAACTAGTCGATTTCACGCGCAAGCTGCCAGAAACCAGGCGGAATTCTCCTGCCGAGTCGAGCCGTTTTTGCAGCAAGGATGCAGTTACGTTCGACACGATTTCGTACTCTCGCAGACCCGCAAGGGAAGGGTCCTTTTCGAGTGTCAAATGAAGCCCGGCCGCGTACGAAACGTGAAAACCATCTGTCGCTGCGACGTTTAAGACTTTCTGGTCCTTTTTCCGCCTATCCTTCAGTGGCAGACTGCGAATCGTAAGCGGTTCGGTTGAGGTGTGCTCGTTTCCAAAAGCCGCGGCGCAGCTCTCGATTATCCATTGCGAACCTTCGGCAGCCACGATGCGATTCTGCCCAGTTGAGGAATTCTCCAAATAAGCCGTTTGGTGCGGTGCGATCAGGAAATATCGACAGGGGGTGGCACTCCGGCTGCCGCCCTTCTCCATCAGTACATACGTGGTATAGATATCGTATTTAGTATGATCAATCTGGCTGACGTAGTCTCGACTGTGAGTCATCCGTTCAAAGAGCACAGGAAGCAGAGTTTCGCTGAAATCGCGGCCGTAATCGTGGCCAAAATCCTCAAACTTGCCGTGGGGCACGACTCTATAACCTCTCGCCGCGGCTTCGTTGACGCGCCCGGCCAGTCCGGTGCTCTTGTCATTGAGCAATTCATACTCGCAGCCGGGCGTCCCCTCTTCATTCCTCTCCAGGATGACGGTAAAAGCGGACGCGACTCCATCTTTCGCTTTCAAAGCAAATGCGACTATGTGATATCCATTGGCCGCAGCCTCTGTTACCTCCCGAGTCACTCTGGAAATCTTCTTTTCGTCGAGCGCCAGATAACGCGCACCTGCTGGTGTGCTTGGCAGCGCAGTCTGCGCACACACCCCTGGAACTAGCCATATCAACACGAGGACTATTTTTGCTGGGAGCCTAACTCTCACTTAAACCTCCCTTCGTCCAATCACGTAAAGCAGAATGCTTGCCTATCTTTCCTTCTCAGAGACTCGTTGAAGTTCCGGCAACTCAACTTAGTGACCAATGATCGAACCGATTAAGTACTGGAAACTCATGCTAATACTGCCCATTTCCACTAACCCGCGATGCCATCCCATGATCCTGTAACAACATTCGAAAGGTCAGGAATTCCAAATCTTACTTGACCACTTTTTCCAGCACCAGAATCTGCTCTTTATAGCTGAGGAACATTTTTTGAATTCCGTGACACCACGCCGCCAACCGTATGCGATCCGCAGCGGCCCATTTAGACAGCGACGTTTGGCGCCACCTGTCTGCGCGTGAATTCACGCTGCGCTGATTACAGCACCGAAACGGGGAAGCCTGCGCAGTTTAGTGCTGCAAAGCGTTTGTCAGTGCCATCATAGGCGAAAACGCAACAACACAAATCAACCTTGAACTTTACTTCTTTTTTGGGGAACCCTCCTTCGAGTTGAGTCTCAGGTGGGTGTCGACGAATCTTTCAGGGTCGTGCTGGACGTGGGGTCACCTGAGTTGCGCGAGATACTAAGGCGCTTATGCTCTATATGTCAGTAGAAATAGTCTATGGCAATTCAAAGAAGTGCGCACCGAGCCAAGCAGCAAGATTCTAATGCTGGGCTTCTGTCGCGACAGGTTACTGGCGTCTCTGCAGCTCGAGAATCAGGGGGGATAATCCGCGTCAGCGTAGACGAGTATCTCTCTAAGCTCGTTCTCGACCCGATTAGCTTCTGCCGCACGGGCAGCCTACTGATAGACGTCGGCCGGTTGCAACTAGGTGCGGAGCCACCACCCGCACATCACGCAACAAGCTCGTGGTAACCTGATCGCATGCGCGGGCTTTCGGTTGGCCCTGCCAGGAGGGAGTTGTTGTAGTGGAGCCGTTTCGGATTCATGTTGCAGACGAGGTGCTCGACGATCTGCGGGCACGGTTGCGCCATACAAGATGGCCCGACCAGGTGCCCGGAATAGGCTGGGGGCAGGGCACTGAATTGGACTGGTTGCGGCGCCTCGTGTCCTACTGGGCGGATGAGTTCGACTGGCGTGCCTGGGAGCGGAAGCTCAACGCGCTCAACCAATTCACTTGGGACGGCATCCACTTCGTGCACCAGCGCGCGGCATCCGGCCGTGGTGTGCCACTCATCCTCACGCACGGCTGGCCCAGCAGTTTCCTGGACTACCTGGACATGCTGCCGATGCTCGAGGAGTTCGACGTGGTTGTGCCCTCGCTGCCCGGGTATGCATTCTCGCCGCGCCCGGCCGAGGTCGGCATCAACTACCGTTGCGTCTCGGAGCGCTGGCACCGGCTCATGACCGAACTCGGGTATTCTCGCTATGGTACGGGCGGCAATGACTTCGGTTCCGGAGTGTCGACGTTCATTGCAGTGGACCATCCCGAGTCGGTGATGGGGATACACCTCACCACGCTGGAGTCGGACCTCACCCCTAAGGTTGACGACGCAGAGCTCTCCGACATGGAGCGTTCGTACCTCGCAGTGAGCCGGGGCTGGGATGTGACGGAGCGGGGCTACAGCGCGATCCAGTCCACCAAGCCGCAGACCGTCGGCTATGGACTGAACGACTCCCCGGCGGGACTGGCCGCATACATGGGCGAGAAGTGGCACTCGTGGAGCGACGTCACGCCGCCCGACGACTTCCTCTGCGCTACGCTCACTCTGTATTGGGTCACGCAGACGATCACCTCGTCGATGCGCGACTATTGGGACAATCGCTGGTACCCGGTCGACCCCACGTACGTCAGTACGCCCACGGCGTTCGGTGTGTTCGCGCACCAAACCGTTCCGGAGGGCGAGCCGCCGCGCTCGTATCTGGAGCGCGTGTACAACATCCAGCGCTGGACAATCTTTCCCCGCGGCGGGCACTTTGCCCCAGTTGAGGAACCGGCGGCGATCGCAGGGGACCTGACCGCTTTCTTCCGTGACTTAAGCTCGGGCCATAGAACCGTCGGATGATACTTCCAAGTCCGGCTATACCCAGTCGGATCTGGAAAAAGTAGCGCTGCGCTTAAATCAACGCCCACGAGAGACTTTAGATTTCAGACTCCTGCGAGTAAACTTCAAGAAGGTGTTGCGTCGACCCGTTGAGACCACCGCGTTAATCAGTGGAAGGAGTTAGGCCGTTCGCTGACCGTTCTGAAATTCTCTCAATTTCTAGCTTCCGTACCGCTACTCTTGCCGAATTGGCCATGCGCGGCTTTGCCAGTTCCTTTTTGACGCTGGCAAGTGTCGGGCTGTCAAATTTTTTCTTATCTTTCTTGGTCGGCATGTTCCAAGCGTGGCACCGCGGTGGAAATCCTGCTGTCCCATTCCGCACAGTCGCGAGAAATATAGCAGTGCCTTCCGACTCTCGATAAGTCGTTACCGGACCAGCGCTAATCAGATGGGATGAGAAGGCCGGTCTCCCGCGGGATGCGATAAGCTCCCGATGTTTGACGTGCTCGAAGCACAATAAAAAGGAGACCGGCAATGCAGAAGATTAGCACTATGCAGGCATTTAGTAATGAACTTTTGAAGGAGCAAAAGCTAACGATCGGTGTGGATCTGGGCGATCGCTCGAGTGCGTACTGCGTCTTGAATGAAGCAGGAAAAATTGTTTTCGAGCACAAACTGGCTACCACACCGGAAGCCATGAAGCAGGTATTCGGTAGCATGCCGCGGTGTCGCATAGCGATGGAGACGGGGACACATTCTCCGTGGGTGAGTCGGTTGTTGACCGCGCTGGGTCACGAAGTGATCGTGGCGCACGCCCAGGCTGTGCGCTTGATCACCAAGAGCCGGCGAAAAGACGATCGCCTGGATGCGCGAACGCTGGCGCGGTTGGCGCGAATCGATCCCGAGCTGCTGAGCCCGGTGAAGCATCGCAGTGCGCAGGCCCAGTTGCACCTGACGGAGATCCGTGCACGAGCAGTACTCGTGAGCGCGCGAACTGCCCTGGTGAATGCCGCTCGAGGATTGGTGAAGTCTTATGGCGAACGACTGCGCAAATGTGGGACGCAACAGTTCCGCCGGGAGACCACGAGTGGCTTGAGCACAGGATTGCGTGAAGCGTTAGACCCGCTGCTACGAGAGGTGGAATCGTTAAACGAACGCATCCAGGAATACGATCGGCGGATCGAACAAATGTCCAAGAAGACGTATCCGGAAACGGCGCTGCTCAAACAGATAAAGGGAGTAGGCGACCTGATCGCCACGACCTATGTGCTGACCATCGAGGATCCACATCGCTTCCGGAAGAGTCGTGACGCGGGATGTTTTGTCGGCTTGCAACCTGGCCGTAGGAACTCGGGCGAGAGCGAACCACAGATGCGCATCAGCAAAGAGGGAGATGAGTATTTGCGGACGCTGCTGGTGCAGGGAGCGCACTACATTTTGGGACCCTTTGGGGAAGACAGTGACTTGCGTCGCTGGGGGCAGAAGCTCTCGGCGCGAGGAGGAAAAACCGCCAAGAAGCGGGCGGTGGTGGCGGTGGCGCGCAAGCTGGCGGTACTGCTACACCGGTTGTGGGTAAGTGGAGAAGTGTACGAACCGTTGCGCAATAGCCAGAAGGCGATGACCGCAGCGGCATAGAGAAACCAGGCAGAAAAAGAGTTTGAACCGAACAGCTGAGCTCGACCGCCGAGTTTAGGTGACTGCGACCAACTCCTGGGCCAAACTTCCCTCGTAAAGAGAGAAGCAGAGGACGCTAATCAGGTAGCAGCGCCTACTGAATCGAGAACACCCAACTGGCACCGAGCGAACATCGCTCACAGAAGAGTGCGAATGGAAGGGTGGCGACAGAGGCGGCTTGGCTGAACGGGAAAAAAGAGAGAAAAACTCATGTAGAGAGCAAAACACTCTTGACAGGGACCGGCCTTCTCATGGAAGGAGTTTGCGGAAATCTTTATCAATATCTTCACAGTGAGCTAGGAAGTCTTAGGTGCCATGGACTTTGGATGGTCTACACAATTGTGTGAAACAAATTCTTTGTCAACTTGGTCTCTGTAATCCTGCTTCATGTTATCTAACGAGCTGCCAACAAGCACCCCGGAAGGCTTAAACACCCAGCCACAATTGGAGCAGCCATAACCCAGAAAAATCCGACTCTCTATCCATAAAAGCCTGCGTGGCATTTCAACCGTCTCTGAGCGAGTGCAAGTCGAAACAATTTCGGGGGAGGGGACACTAATCCCATATGCGAACTCTATCACATGGTCATCACTTTGGGGTTGTTGGACGGTTCATGCTCGAACTATTGGGTTTGTGGAGGTCAAAAGAGAAACGGCGAGAAAGTTGATACCGTCCATTGGTCCCGCCCGGGCCTATGGTCAATATCGCGCTCCCTCGCCGTACGACTTGAAATACTACGGAATGTTGCACCTGGATGCTGTTCACTTTTAGACAGGTTTAGAAAATTACCCCGTCAGCCACGATGCAGCCAATCGTCCGTCTCGAACAGAGGGTGGTTCGTGATCTTTCGTCTGTACGGTCCGCTCGATCCCTGGTTCAACAAAACATGGCGGCCGGGAGAGGTTGAAGAGGTGAAGTAGGCGCCAGACTCGACCGGGGCTGGAGTTTGATCGTAAGGCGGGACGAACCGTTTCAGCCCTGGTTTGGGGTGGCGCGGAGATCGAAAGTTTCGAATCTTCAGCAGGAGGTTTTACACCAATGGCTGGGATAATTGGCATCTAAACCCGCACCCTTGAAGAACCGACGACCAAGGGTGCGGCACGCGCTAATGTGCCGGCCACCCTCAATCGGTTCCCAGGCCCTCGGGCACCCAAGAAATTATCGATGGTGCGGGAAAACTATTTTCAGTTCGGTCCGTCTGCACACGTAACAACCTAAAAAGCGAAGTGGTCTCAGAAGCTCGCCGTGCGTTCGGCGCGCCGTGGATAGGGGTGCGTGCGTCTGAGGTCAGCCTTGCGCATTCGTCACTTTCCTGCCGCGCCAGCACTTGGGGTGTGCTCTGGTACGCGCTATCGTTCGCGGCCGGCAAGCAAGCGGAGCGGGGGAACGCAGGAATCAGGGCAGGCACTCCGAAGAGAGGACCACAATGCCTGCACAAACTCACCGCGCCAAATTCGTTCTCAGACTCTTTCTCGCTCTTTCTGGCTCTCTGTTAGCTGCGTGTTTCTGTTTCTCCGCGCCGCAGCGGCCGGAAATGCCGACTTCCGCCCCGACCGTCAACGAACTTATATCTCGCGCCGAATCGGGGGATCGTTCCGCGGCACTGCAAATCTGGGAATTTCTTATCTCGGGTGATCCTGGGGCAGCGGGCTACGATGTGGCAGTCTCCTGGCTGCAGTCCATCGCTTCGAAGAACGTAGCACGCGCCCAATTCCTTCTGGGCTACTTGTACGAACGGGGAAAGGGTCTTCCGCGCGATTACAGCAAAGCGGCGGAAAATTATCGCAGTGCGGCTTTGCAAAACTATGCTGGCGCTGAAAACAATCTTGGCTCTCTCTATCAGCACGGAAAAGGAGTTCCCCGTGATATGGCGGTCGCCTTTCAGTGGTATCGCTTGGCGGCGCAGCACGGAAACCCCGCGGCACAACAGAATCTCGGCACTTTCTACTTTCTGGGGTACGCCACTCGAACAGATCTCGTCGAAGCAGCAAAGTGGTTCCAAGCTTCCGCAGACCAGGGTTTCGCGGCGGGAGAAAACAGCCTTGCGTATTGCTACCTAAAGGGTAACGGCGTGCCACGCGACTATACACAAGCAGCGTACTGGGCGCGCCTTGCGGCTGAACAAGGCCACCCGCGCTCCGCGGCGCTGCTGGGCTATCTCTACGAACGTGGGGAAGGGCTGCCACTGGACTATGTGGCGGCCTATGCGTGGTACTCGCGCTCCGTGGCTGCTGGCGACGCCTCTGACATCGATCGCCTCAGATCGCTGTCGCAGATCATGACACGCAAACAACTCGAGGAAGCCAACTCCCTGGTCTCCGCACAGACTGTTTCGCCTCGGGATGGGTCCGCGCCGTCGGTCCGCTCTCTCTTACCCGAGCCTTGAGGTTGCGAATCTGGTTTTCGAGATTCGTTCTGAGTGGCGACGGCGCGGAAGTATCATAGGTCAGGGGAAGGGAACCATGACCACGCGCCAAGTGAAAGTTCACGCTACGCTCGGCCGAACTGCAGTCCAGATATTTGCCGCTAGTGAACGTATGAACCAGATGCTGATCGAGCATCTTGAGCCGGCTGCTTGGAGAGCCAAACCGCCGGGCAAGGCGCGCAGCATTGTGGCGATTTTCACGCACATGCACAATGTGCGCTGCAAATGGGTGAGGCTTACAGCTCCGCACCTGAAGGTTCCACGACAGCTGCATCGCGCGAAGTGCACGCCGCGGCAGGCTCGCGGGGGATTGGCGGAGAGTGCCGCTCGCTGCGAGGAGATGGTGGCTGACGCGCTTGGTGGTGGAGGCCGCGTGGAGAAGTTTCGCAGAGATGGCTGGGCACGGTCGTGGCCGGTTGGCATGGAAATGCTGTGCTACATGGTTTCTCACGAAGCGCATCATCGCGGGCAAGTGTGTATGCTGGCGCATCAGATGGGATTCCCGTTGCCCAAAAAGGTGGCGTACGGGATCTGGAATTGGGAAAAACTGTGGAAAGAGTGCGGGTGGCGTGGCGGCCCCGGCTGAATTGTCGGCCACCCGCGGGAGAACTGAAACTGCTTAGTCTCACGAATAAGGTCACAGACCTCATGCAAGAGTGCGATTGGCGTGCTTATCGTCCTGGTAGCTATTGGCTGGTGGCAGATAGGCTTTTGGAAGAACGCTTTTCACAATAGAGATCACGGTCCGCCGTGGCCAACAGTTCATCGATAGTCTTTCCATCAAACCAAGCCGACACCGCCTGCGGTGGTAGGAGGCGGGCATTATTCTCCTAACGTTTGCGAAGGCTATCCGAGCCGGGTCTACTGGGGCGTGGCGCACGTCCACACGGGCTTCTCCTTCGACTCGGGAATGTTTGGGATAACGCTCAGCCCCGACGACCTCTTCCGAGTCGCTACGGGCGGGGAAGTTGTCATGGACAACGGCGTGCGCTTCAAGCAGGACCGCCCGCTGGACTGGGTCTCCATCACCGACCATGCTGAGTATATGGGCATAGCCGACGAAATTCGCGCCGGAAGCCCCGATCTCCTCGCCAACCCGCAGGGCAAGCGCTGGTACGAGATGTCCAAAACGAGCCCTCAGGAGGGTGTGAAAGCCGCCATCGAAGCGGTCCTCTCCATGCAGACCGGCAAACCTGTCTTCGACGCGAGCAAGCTCACAGCCACGGCCTGGGCACACGCCACCGCGGCAGCCGAGAACTGGAACCAGCCGGGCGTCTTCACCACCCTGCACGGCTTCGAGTGGACTTGCGCGCCCGGCGGCAACAACCTTCATCGCACCGTCATTTTCCGCGACAACGCGGAACACGTGAAGCAGATCCTTCCCTTCTCCACCTTCGACAGTCAGGATCCGGCGGACCTCTGGAAGCTTATGGCAATCGGGGCACACAGCCGTTTGACGGTGGAACTTTGCTCTGCTTGGGTGTAAAGTTTTTTGAGCTGGCAAGGGATGAGGCCTGTCGATTTGTGGAACGAGGAAGATGCAATTCGCAGACAAATTAGCGACCGCGGATTTAAACGATGTGGGAAGAGACGCCCGCGCAAAGGCGTATTTGCCCGAGTTGAAGCTTGGAGCCATACCTAAATTCGTAGCCCGGTGCCTGGCAGCCGTTGTGGCATTGGCAAGCATTGCTGCCATAGCGCTGGTGGGTGGGCTTTCCGTCGGATTCTATGGAGCGGCCAAGCTTCTCGAGAGGATTCGTCCCTTGCGGGATGGGTATCAATTTCTTTCGCGTGCCTATGACCGGTTCATCGAACGGCTGGGCCAGGAAGTTCTGCGAGACACGCGAGACACGCCAGCGTTGCGGCTAATGGTTTCGCTGACGCTAACCGCGGTACCAATATTCGCGATCCAACTGGTTTTAGGGAAACCGCGGCCCCTGCTCGTGATTGGGTTCTATCTTTCGCTGTGCGGGCTGAAGTTTCAGCGGTCTGTGAGGATGTTCAGCACCAAGCACATGGAAGCACACCGTCCCCAAGGATACTTCACGGATAAATACGATAAGATCTTCGGCCGCTATGCCGAATTTTTTCTGGGATATTTGTACGGAGACCTTCCCGAACTGGGCCGGACGGTGCATGTCCGCCTCCACCATAAAGAGAATGGCGGATTCGACGATAATGCCTCCACGCTCCGGTACGATCGAACGAGACTTTTGGATTTCTTCTGGTATCTTTCGGACAACATGTGGACCACGCTGGGGATTGCTCCCTTCGCCTACTTTAAGGCGCGAGGGGATGAGAAAAATCGAAAGCGAATGTTATGGGGGATAACGAGGTACTGCATTTATTTCGGAGCCGTGTTTATTTACGATTGGAGAATTGGGATTGTATTCGTGTTGGTGCCACTTCTGTGCATGAACTTCATCATGGCGATCACTTCCTGGGTTCAGCACGCTTTCTGCGATCCGGAACATCCTGAGGATTATTTCGTAAATACGGTGACCGTGTTTGATGAAGTGAACTTCATGAACGAAGGGTATCACCTCTGTCATCACCACCGTTCTGGCCTGCACTGGAGCGAGATGCCGGTCCACATGGAACGGATCAGCGACAAGATGAGAGAGTCGGGCTCGCTGGTGTTTCGCGATATGGATTTTATGGAGCTTTTCATCGAGTTGACCCTACTGCGCAGAATGGATGTGCTTGCCGAGAAACTTGTGCCGTGGGAGCCCATGAACCACGAGCAGAGGCTGGCTTTGCTGGCGAAGAGAACTAGGCCGGCGAGTGCTGTGGTGGCCTAGGCAGCGACTTGATTAAGTTGCATCTAAACCCGCACCCTTGAAAAACCAGGGGCCAAGGATACGGCACCCGATTCTTCTTAGGACTTTAGACTTTACACTTTACCTCTGTGCCATCCGCCAGTCATCCAATCATCCCGACACCTGAGCAGACTCGGTCCGCGCGGGCGGAATTGCTGAATTCGGATTCCTCAGGGGCTGAAGCCCGTTCCAGGCAGGTCGAATGTCGGAGCTAAAGCTCCGACCCCCTAAAAGAAAAGAATAAAAGCGGGCGCTCGCTCGGCACTTGTGTGAAACGAGATTGTCAGATGCCGGCGTACCAGGCGTAGCCTGCCTCGGGAGCTGCCGAGCCGAGACCCTTGCCGAATCCTTTCAGGCTGTCGGTGACTGTTAGCTTGGTTATGAATTTCACGCTCTTGTAGCCGAGCTGCCGGGGCACTCGCAAACGAAGCGGCCCGCCGTTGCCTACGGGGAGTTCACCGCCATTCATTCCATAGGCGAGAAAAGTCTGCGGATGCAATGCATCGGTCATATCAATGCTTTCCCACCAGCCGGGCTCGATCGAGTAGTAGACAACGTATCTGGCGTGCGGTTGAACCCCCACTGTTTCCAAGACGTGCGAGAGAGGCACGCCAATCCACTCTGCGATATACGACCAGCCCTCTTCACACGCCAACTGAGTAATCTGGTTGCGAACCGGGTAGCTCTTCAGCTGATCAATCGAAAATGCGGCGGGGCGGTCGACCAGGCCATCGACGGAGAGGCGCCAATCCGCGAATCCGCCCGCTTGAAAGCGCTTGAACTCTTCCGTTGGGGGCGCGAGTTCGTTTGCGACGGGACTTTTGTTGATCTGGCTGCGCGGAAATTCACGAGCTAACGAATGCCTCGCCAGCAGCCGCTGGGAGGAGTAGGTCAGAGTTTCGCCGAGGCCATAGATTCCACCGCTATCCGGCGGGACCAATCCATACTTGTGCGCAAGGTGCGCGGCAACGCCCAAGCCCGATACGCCCGCTGCGGCCGCCAGTCCTGTAGTGATCAGTTTGCGGCGTGAGATATCGCTCATGTGCGCTCCTTATCGGAAGCTGCTTGGCCTGTGATCATCGCTCGCGTGCGGCTCCAGAATCCGGCAAGAAAAATCATCATCACGTGGACCAGCAGGAAGAGCACGAGAACCAAGGTGACGATGAAGTGAATCGTGCGCGCGGATTGCTGCCCACCCAACAAAGTGACCGTCGCCGGAAAGGCCGATACAAACGTGAGAGACATCGCCAGGCCACTCCAGATCATCAAGGGGAATAAAACGAAGATCACCACCAGGTAGGAAAGCCGTTGCAGCACGTTATACGACCATGCATCTGCCGCACTCGGCTTGTTGAAGCGCAAACGGTTAGAGATCGAGCGCGCCAGCGCTCGCCAGGAAAGATCGTCTTTACCGGGTAGCAGATTTTTCCGCAAATGCCCGCTAAAGAAGATCGAAAGTACATAAAGCAAGCCGGTCAAAACCAGTACCCAGGCAGATTGAAAGTGGAGATAGCGGCTCCAGCCGTTCTGGTCTGGCAGGGTGTAGCCATAACCGGTCGGCACAAGGGCCCTCGAGGAAGGAATCGGTAATTTGAACAATGTTGGCGTCAATACATTGCCGGTTTCGCCCCAATAGAACCGCGGGTGAGAAATGACAAGTTCAATTCCACTGACCAGCAGGGCAATGAAGCACAGCACGGTGATCCAGTGAGTGACGCGGACGAGGGCAGAATGCCGCGAAGCAGCCGGCGTGGAGGAGGCCACCGAAGAAGGAGTTGTGACGTAAGCGGAATCGCTCATGCGCGGGATAGTATCATGTGAGGCGGGAAATGCACATGTTGGGCGACTCGGATGGTTGCGTCTAAACTCGCACCCTTGATGCCCAGAAGACGCCGTGTCGTCCAGCACGACTTGCGATTCATGGTGCTTGACCGGAGCGGACCCGGGTCCTAGAATTTGAGCTTCTGCAGTTCCCGCCCAGGAATCGGTCCAGGAGCCACCGCATGCGCGTTTTCGTCGTACTGGCGCTCATACTGGCCCTACTGGGCCCTGTTGCGATGGGGCAGAAACCTCCGGCTCCGAAGCCTCCGCCTCCTCCGCCTTCCACACCGCCAAGCCGGTCACCAGGTGGCGCTCTCTCAAGTTCGGATCTGACTCAACCGAAACTGGACTATGTACTGTTTCTGATGGGGCGGGTTGCAGCGAACGACGGTACGCAACTTCCGATCGATACGATGGTTGAACGGGTCTGCAACAACAAGGTACGTCAACAGGTGCATGCAACTTCCCGCGGCGATTTCAGCATGCAATTGGGAGCGCGGACCGATTCTATCGTCGACGCAAGCGGGGAACCGAGTTTGCAACCTGGGGTGGGCGGCAAAGATATGTCGATGGGAATATCAAGGCAGGAACTGAGGAATTGTGAGATACGGGCTTCCGTGGCCGGTTTTTATACCGCTATCGTCAACCTTGAGACCCTTGATACTTTCGGGGGCAGAATAGACGTGGGCAATATTGTGCTGCAGAGAAGTACAAAGATTGAAGGCATGACAGTGAGCGCCGGGCCCTACAAAGCACCGAAAGATGCCAGAAGAGCTTACGAGAAGGGAATGGGGGCGGAAAAGAAAGGCAACCTTGCGAGTGCGCGCAAGAATTTTGAAATGGCGGTGGAAATTTACCCTAAATACGCGAGCGCCTGGTTTGCGTTGGGCAACGTTTTGCAGAAAGAAGAGCAGAAGGATGCGGCGCGCAAAGCGTTTACACAAGCTACGATTAGCGATAAAAGGTTCCTGCCACCGTACATGTCGCTTGCGACGATGGCGTATGAGGACAAGGATTGGACCGCGCTGCTTACCCTTACGGATTTCATTCTGGAGCACGATCCGTTGAAACTGGCGGGCGTCACCGGCTACATCATAGATCTCGATGATATAAATGGCAGCGAGGCGTATTTTTATAACGCGGTAGCAAATTTCCGGCTGAATAAGATGGAAGCTGCAGAAAAGAGCGCGCTGAAGGCGGAACAAATGGGCCTGCTCGTGCATCTTCCGCAAGTGCATCTGTTACTGGGTGAAATATTCGCAAGAAGAAACGACTATGCGAATGCGATCACAGAAGTGCAGACCTACCTGGAGTTATTGCCGAATGCAAAAAACGCGGAGCAGGTACGGGAGCAGTTGGCAAAATTGGAAAAGCTGAACGAGGCAGAGTCGGCGGCTGAGAAACGCGAGCGATAGTGAGTATCGGCAGTGGAGGTTTGCCGGACTACAAAACAAGCCAAGTTTTCCAATTAAATTGTCGGCAACCCGCCACCCGCTTTCGTAGGCGCGCTAAGGTCCAAAAGCGAAAAATCATTGTGCGCATCGCTGCGAGCGCCGATGGCTTTATTGCCCGGGGAGACGGTTCTTTCGACTGGCTCAACCGTCCGCATCCCAAGGCCAACTATGGGATGGATACGTTTTATAAAACGATCGACACAATCCTATGGGGCAGGAAGACATGCGACATGGCGCTGGAGTTTCAAAAGAAGGGTGTAGCCGGGACGGGCTTCGATACGAGAGTTAAGAACTATGTGTTCACGTGCAGTCCGCTGCCAGCGGCAACGCCAGCAGGCGTGGAGTTTGTGAACGAACCAATCAAAGCATTTGCAACCGGCCTGCGAGAGAAAAAGGGGAAAACACATCTGGATCATGGGGGGGCTGGCATCATAGCGCCCTTTCTCGACGAAGGAGAGATCGACGAGTTCATGATTCAGGTGGTTCCCACGTTCATAGGCGAAGGCATTCCATTGATCGCCCCGGGCCGCCGGACCGTGCCACTAAAACTGATTTCCTGCACAAAGTTCGCGGACGGCGTGGTCAAGCTGCACTATGCCGTCCGTAAGTGATATTCACTCCTGGCGGCCGGTTATGAACGCCGGAACAAGTAAGAGCGCAAACTCGTATACCAGGTGAATGGCGTGAATGCTTCAATCCCTTTGCTGAAGCGGAAGGGCTGTTGATCCGTCTAAACACTCTGGTATCGTACTCAGATCGCGGTTGGGACCCCTCGCCGCCCACTTGCGGCATGTATGTCCGGCTTTGCCGAGGAGGTAAGAAACATGCGTACACTTTGGCAGGACATTCGCTACGCGCTGCGATTGCTGGCAAAAAATCCTGGATTCGGCCTGATCGCGATTCTGTCTCTGGCGCTGGGAATTGGCGCGAATACCACAATATTTACGGTGATCAACGCGATTCTGTTGCACCCGCTGCCGGTGAAGGATATTTCGCGGGTGGTGCAGGTCGACACGATTGACTCCAAGACGCTCGTTACCGCCGCGAACACCACTAAACTGGGCATGTCTTATCCAAATTTCAAGGATTATGCCCGGGATAACCAGGTTTTCAGCGCGGTGAGCTGTATTGCTGGCCCCTTGCCGTTGACATGGAGCGGCAGCGCGGAGCCGAGGCAAATTTTCGGGCAGATGGTGAGCGCAAATTATTTTGACATTCTGGGAATGCGGCCCGCCGCCGGGCGATTTTTCCTGCCTGACGAGGATACCAAGCTAGGCGGCAACAACGTCGCGGTACTGAGCTACAGCCTTTGGACGAATAAGTTTGGGTCCGATCCTCAGGCGGTTGGCAAGATTTTGACGCTCAATGCGACTCAATACACGGTGATCGGAGTGGCTCCGCGGGGATTCAAGGGGCTATTCACGTTTGGGAATGCAGAGGAAATCTGGATTCCCGTCAGCATGTATCCGCAGGTGCTGGCAGGTTTCTTCAAAGATAACTTTGACGATCGCAGGTTTCTTGCCACCGCGATGTTCGGAAGATTGAAAGACGGAGTGAGCATTGGTACTGCGGAAGCATCGCTGAAGACCATGGCCTTGCACCTGGAGAGCGCTTATCCGAAAGATAACGCCGGCCGGAGTGTGGCCTTGACTCCAATTGCCGATGCCGCTGTGGGGGTGAACAACCGCGAGCAGATCGCGCTTGCCGGCGGAATGATGATGGGTATCGTCGGACTGGTGTTGCTGATTGCCTGCGCGAACCTGGCCAATCTGCTGCTTGCGCAAGCTGCCAGCCGCGAAAAGGAAATCGGACTGCGCGCGGCGCTGGGTGCCAGCAGTGGGCGAGTCGTCCGGCAGTTGCTGACTGAAAGTCTGGTGCTGGCGATTCTGTCGGCCGTTGTTGGCTTTGCCATCGCGTATGGTGGGCGCGTGGCGCTGTGGTCGTTCCGCCCGCCTTTCATCGCGGATGGCGATATCGATCTGAGCTTTGATTCGCATGTTCTTTTCTTCACGCTGAGCGTGGCGCTGCTGACCGCCGTGATCATTGGCGTTGCACCGGCGATCAAGGCCGCCAAGCCCAATTTGATCGAAACCCTGAAGGTCGGAGGACGAAGCGGGACCGTCGGGTGGACGCGCAATCCCTTCCGCAGCCTTCTCGTCGTGTTGGAAATAGCTTTGGCGCTTGTTGCACTGGTTGGGAGTGGACTGTTTATCCGCAGCATGCAAAATGCGCAGCGAATCGATCCCGGCTTCGAGTCCAAGAAACTTTTCGTTTTTGCCTTTGATCTCGGAGCGTTACATTACGACGAAGGCCCAGCACAGCAGTATTTTCGCGCCGCGATCGAACGCGCCAAGGCGACCCCCGGCGTCGAGTCGGCCACCATTGCTTCCAATTTCCCCCTTGGCGGAGGATTCGCTCGCACCGTTTTCCCGGAGGGTCAGGACGAAGCCTCGGGCTATCGAGGAACATTGACGCAGCTCAACGATGTCGCGCCGAATTTCTTTGAAACCTTGCGCATCCCCTTTGTCAGCGGCCGTCAATTCACCGATGCCGATCGCAAAGATACACAGCAAGTGGCCATCATCAACGAGGCGATGGCCAAACAGTTCTGGCCAAATCAGAATGCCCTGGGCAAACGCTTCCACTTCTTCGGCGAAACCATGTTGCGGGAAGTCGTCGGAATTGCACGCAATACCGTTGTGAATAACATTGGGGAAGAACCGCAACCGCTGGCTTATTTGCCACTCACGCAGGACTATTCCCCCGCGGTTACCATGCAGGTGCGCACCAGCGGCCAGCCCGAAACGGTTATCTCGTCGGTTCGCAGCCAAGTGCAATCGCTGGACACAAATCTTGCGCTCACGAACGTGAACACCATTGCGGAATTGATGGATCAGGGGCTCTGGGCGCCACGGGTCGGCGCCGCACTGCTCAGCGTGTTTGGCGGGCTGGCCCTGCTACTTGCGGTGGTGGGTGTCTACGGCGTGCTTTCGTATTCCGTGAACCAACAAACGCGCGAGATCGGCATCCGCATGGCGATGGGAGCGCAAACCGGCCGGGTGTTGAAGCTCGTAGTGGGGCAAGGAATGCGCCTCGCACTCGCCGGGCTGATTCTGGGCCTGGTGATCGCGCTTGTGGCGATGCGTGTGTTATCCAGCCTGCTGTTCGGAGTCAGTGCGCACGATCCGATTATTTTCGTGTGTGTTTCGGTGGTGTTGGCGGGCGCGGCTATCCTGGCTTGTTATATTCCGGCGCGTAATGCCACACGAGTCGACCCAATGGTCGCTCTGCGGTATGAATAGTTTCGTGCGGCTTCAGTGTTTTCCACCTGGTGAATTCACAGGGGGCAAAGCCTGCAGGTAGGCGAATATGGCTTTCAGGTCTGCGTCGGTCATATGGCGATAGAAATACCAGGGCATTGCGGAATTTAAAGCGCGATCTCCTACTCTCCCCGTTTTCATGACTTTCAGGAATTGACCCTCGGTGTAGTGACCTATCCCGGAAGAGTTGGAAGTAAGGTCTGAGGCGACAGCGACCTGATCACCGTGTTTGAATACATTCCCGCCCGCAAATTCCAATCCTGGAATAAAACCAGCTTCATTGCGTGGCGTGTGGCACGTCTCGCAACCGGCCAGCCTTACCAGCTTCGCCCCCCGCTTTACGCTGCTTGATGATTTGGTGAGGTGAATCGAATCCATGGCAATTGTGGGTGGATGATTTGATGGCACGTAATCAGCCGAGCCGGGCAGTCGATGGTTGACTGGCGGAATCGAGCGAAGGTAGAGGACGATAGAGCGCAACTCGACATCGTCGAGGCTGTGAAAGTAGCGAGAAGGCATCTCGGGATTCAACACTCTTCCGTTTTTTCCCACACCGTCTCTAACCGCTCGGATAATCTCCTCGTCACTCCAATTTCCAATTCCGGTGTCCTTGTCAGGAGTGATATTGGGTGCAACGATTTGCTTTTTAGTGTCCTCACCGCCCAAGATGCGCCCGCTACCAGCGCGACCCTGAGGAATTGGCCAGCCAGGCCTGGTGAAATCACGCTCGGAATGGCACTCGAAACAGATCGCAACCGCTTCGACCAAGTACTTTCCCTGCGCCAGGTTCGGACCTTTGCTTGAGCCACCGGCCAAGGAGGGGGCGACCCCAGCGCCGAAGAAGACCGCGGTTGCGAGAACAATTAAAAGGGAAGTGAGAATGCCCCTGGTTGCTAATTTCATTCTGACAAAACCAGAATCATCTTGAATGTTAGTTTTTGCGAAGAGATGAGCACGATTAGATTATTCTCCAGATTGTGGTGGCGGCTCAACTGCGGAGTAGTCGGATGACCGTTATTTTAGGCGCCGGGAGGTACGCGTTGGGGAAGTGCGTCAAGGTGGCGCTGAAAGCGCAAGACGTTACCCTTCGTGTACCCTTCGTTGACTTGTCTTAGCGTCGCAATCTAAGATGACGCCACCATGGCGGAGGCCGGCACCCTCATCGGGCGGACGATCTCCCACTACCGCGTCGTTGAGATGATTGGCGGTGGTGGGATGGGAATCGTGTATAAGGCCGAGGATGCGCGGCTGCACCGATTTGTAGCACTGAAGTTCCTTCCAGACAAAGTATCGAGAGACCCGCAGGCGCGGGCTCGGTTTGAAAGAGAGGCGCAGGCGGCATCAGCGCTTAACCATCCAAACATCTGCACGATCCATGACATTGGAGAAGTGGACGGGAAAGCGTTCATTGCCATGGAGTATCTGGAAGGCGAGACGTTGAAACACGCGATCGCGGGGGGCGCGATCAATGCGGGTCAGAGCAAGCCGATGGAATTGGAAAGACTCCTGGGTATCGCGATCGAAGTGGCCGATGCGTTGGATGCGGCGCACACGAAGGGGATTGTGCATAGGGACATTAAGCCGGCAAACATTTTCATGACAGAACGGGGGCACGCGAAGATTTTGGATTTTGGGCTGGCAAAAGTATGTAGTGCGCTGGGATCGGCATCAAGTGACGTGGAAACTCTGGAGACGCAGCAGGTGGATCCAGAGCACCTGACGAGCCCGGGCAGCACGTTGGGGACGGTGGCGTACATGTCGCCAGAGCAAGTGAAGGCGAAGAATCTGGATGCACGGACCGACCTGTTTTCTTTTGGAGTGGTGCTGTACGAGATGGCCAGCGGGAGGCTGCCATTTCGCGGGGAGAGTTCGGGAGTGATTTTTGAGGCGATTTTGAATCGCGTGCCAGAAGCTGCAGGTCGAGTGAATATTGAAGTTCCTGTCGAGTTGGACAGGATAATTCAGAAGGCGCTGGAGAAGGATCAAGATTTGCGGTACCAGCATGCCTCGGAGATGCGTGCGGATTTAAAGAGGCTGCAGAGGGATTCAAGTGGATCGGGGAAAGCGGCTGCGGAGGCGGCGGGATCGGCCAATACTTTGACAGCACCAAAAGTGAATGTGAGCGGATCGGCGTCGTCGATGGGTTCATCGAGTGCCGTGATTTTGGGTGAGGCGAGGAAACACAAGGGAATGGTGGTGGGGATGGGGTTGGTAGCGCTGGCGATCGTAGTTGGCGGTGGATTAGGTCTGTCTAAGCTGTCGCGTCGGGAGAAGCGGGAGATCGATACCCGAAATATGACGATACGGCGGCTTACGGATAACGGCAGTGCCGGCAGAAGTGTGGCGGTTTCAAAAGACGGTAGATGGATCGCGTATGTGAATCGGGAGGGCAGCGGCGCAAGTGTGCGAATAAGACAAATCGCGACAGGCAGCGAAGCAATCGTTGTGCCGCTTGTGCAAGGAGTATTTTATGGAGGACTCACTTTTAGTCCGGACGGAAACTTTCTTTACTACGGACAGAGGGACCCCAATAACGCAAATTCGATGAATTGTTATGCGGTGCCATCACTTGGTGGAATGTCCAGAAAAGTAGTCAGCGATATTAATTGGGCAGTGACCTTTTCGCCAGACGGGAAGCGAATGGCATATCTTCGCACCGTGAACAACAAAACAGATCAACTGGTGATAGCGGATGCAGATGGGATGAACGAACGCGTGATTTCGGAGCGAAACTGGACCAGTGGATACAGTGGCTTGAACGTGGATCCGTCGTGGTCGGCCTCTGGAGAACTTATTGCCGTGGGCGCATTGAAGCCAGTCCCGAGCAATCTCGCCCAAGCGGTTGAAATAATTCGCCCGAGTGGAGAATTTGTCAAGGAATTCGTATTTCCTATGGGAGTGGAGGCATATTCAGTTGCTTGGCTGCCCGATCAGTCAGGAATGATCTTGAGCGCAAATGCTCGGGCCACTGAGGGGCGGAATCAGATCTGGTTGCAGCCATATCCCGCAGGCGAATTAACACGGCTCACAAACGATCTGGAGGAGTATTTATCACTGGGTGTACCGGCAGATGGCACATTTTTTGTCGCTTCCCAAGAGCATCCGTCTGCTGCGATTTTTGTTGCTGATGTGCCAGCGACATTGAGCGAAAAGGCAGAATGGAAATGGGGCCAAGTGTCGAACCAGCCGGCGCCCGGTGCGACCTTGTCGTGGACAGGAAAGGGAAGACTTCTGGAAGAGGAGTACAACGGCCAAGTGTATGTCAGTAATTCCGACGGCACCGGTAGAACCAGGATTATGGAAACGAGTGATTACTTAGGGGCGCCGATGGGATGCGGGCCACTGGAAGAAATCATCATTCCTCGGTGGTCAGAGTCACATCCCACTAATTTGTGGTTACTGAATTTGACTGGGGGAGAGTTGCGCCAGCTGACCGCGGGGAATTTTGAGTGGGTTTCTGATTGTACCCCCGATGGAAAATGGTTGATATATGCAGGGTCTGAAGGCAAAGGAAATGCAACTCAGCTCTTCAAAATATCGACGGAGGGAGGAACCCCTGTTGAAATAGCCAAAGACATCTTACCTACAATCAAAGTATCCCCAAATGGAGAAGAAGTGGCGTATATGAAGATGGTTGGGAATGGTGCCTCGTCAAGGTTGAAGTTTGTGGTGCAAGATTTAAGAGGGACCAATCCACCCATGGAAATGGACGCCCCGCCGCTAAGCGATTATGTTGGGTGGACGCCAGATGGAAAATCACTTACCTATTTGGTGGTGGAGGAGAACGCACGGAACCTCTATGTGCAGTCGCTCCGGGGCGGTGCGCCAGTCCGGTTGATTCACTTTGGTGAGGAACCATCGCTAATTCGGGCGTACCGGATATCGGCAGATGGGATGAAGATGGCGATTACGCGGGCGAAGTTTAACGACAAGGATGTGGTGATGTTTTCGAATTTCCGATAGCGCTGGCACTAGCTGCTTATCTTCTTGGATGTTTGTTAGGCAGCGGATAATCCTGCTGTCGACAATCATATGGTACGAGGGCACTCTCCGTGCAACTGGCTCCAAGCGGCTGGGATACGCAACCCCCACCCTTTGCCTAAAACAGACTCGCAGAGGGTAGGCCTCCCGAAGTTAGCTTAGCGTCTAAAGTGTGCTTCACCCGCCAGGTCTTCTATCATTTTTTAGAAGGGAAGGCGGCATGACCACGGGTTTGTGTGTGGTTTACTGTTTGTCGAGCACCACAACGTTGTGAACTTCCTTGCCTTCGGCATTTTTGCCATGCCATGTGGACGTCCGCGTCTTTCCGTCGTTGGATATTTTGGTGGTAACGGTCATGACCACTTTGGCGTCTTTCTTTTGCTTGACTTCAATGGTGTTTGCATCGATCCGCTTAATTGAAACGGTGTCTGCATTTGCCATCCCCGTAACAGGGTAGTCCTTTCCATCAAATTTCGCGCTGTACTGGACGTGAGTGGGCTTTCCTTCACTATCCGTCCCGGTTGCCTCTAACTTGTAGTTGTTTTCATCAGACTCAACAACGACCGTGAGGCTTTTTGGTGCTGGTCCTGGACTGTACTTCGATTTTTCTAAATTGAGCTTCCATGTTCCAGATGACTGATCGGCTGCTGCCGTCGCTACAAATAGCGCTAGCGCAGCAATCAGTATCGTGATCGCAAACCCAGAAAATCTAATATTCCGCATGTAATTGCTCCTTGACAGAATCTTCAGGATAGGCCGGCTACTCGTTATGTTCTCAATTGCATGAAATGTCCAGCACTTCCTTGAAGTGAGGAAGTCTGGCTGGTCCTGACTGTTGCCTAAAGCTGATTCAGAGACACCAAAGGGGCTCCACTATGCAGACTATGCGTATCCAGCGGCTGGAATAGGTTGCGTCCAAACCCGCACCCTTGGAAAACCAAGGGCCAAGGGTGCGGCACCCAAATGCAGTCTCTGTCTTGGATTGTCGACCATCCGCCAAATTTCTTGCACACTCTTGGAAACTGTCTTCCAGACCGTGCCCTAGAGCCCCTGGAGAAGGCCCACCGCGTTGGCGTGTCGTGGCGGGATGTGCTTTCGCACGTTGGAGTTAGCCCCGTCCACGGAAGTTGCGATCCTGCCTTGTTTGGCAACAAATGTGCCAGAACAACGTTGCGGGCTACTTGGTCAGGCGCCTCAATCCCCACCGCCCCTAACGCCGGGGGACATGAACTTAATTGGGTCCAGGACCAGTAGTCCGCGCCACTCTCCTTCAACATCACAGTCTTCTTGAATGTGGATTCTAGTAAACACGCCAGGACCGCCTACTTCTTGCGCATCCAGACGCCCCAGGTGAGCGGGCCGGCTTGCTCATTGGTGATTGGGTGTCCGGCCAACTTGAGGGCCAGTTTGATTTGACCGTGATGGTAACCCTCGTGCCAGAGCATGTGTTGGAGGAAGAGGATCGGGCGGTCGTAGTGAAGGTCCATGTCCCGGCCTGCCTCCACCCTGCTTCTTACCGCGTCACACACCACTTTGGCACTGTGGTTGAGCATGTTCGCGATGCGAGCAGGGTCACGCTCGACAAGCCACTCTTCCTCGGGAAGAGCTGCGGCAAATTCTGGGGCATCCTCTAAGACGAAGACGAGCCGCACAAAATGGATGTGTGTGAACAGTTGGGCGACGGATGGGCTGCCCGCCATCGCTCTGGTTTCCAGTCCGCCATTGGGTAGAGCGCGGAGCAAGTTGAGGAGGATGGTGTTGTTGCGATCCCAGGAGTCCAGAAGAGCTTCAAGCAGTGGTTGATCTGAAGCGTTCAACATATGCACTCCGACTTGGTTATGACGAGCGGCTAGGGTTTTGGCCAGTCGCCCGAGAGATTCTATACCAACCGTGAATGGGCCAGAGAGGTGGCGAATCGGGGTCAGATCAGGGACCAGCCATAGAGTGTGAGCATGAGAAACAAAGTGACCGCGCCAAGGCTGACGAGCGAAAGCGTTTTGCCACTGCCGAGGAGGCAGTCGCGGGTCTCGGCTTTGACACAGAGAACAATAGCAACGAGGAGCACGCCACCCCAGGAGATTGCACAGGGCAACCCGGGATACTGGGAGATGGCGGAAAGGGTTTTGTCTGACGGCTGACTGGCGGGGAGCCACCAGGGAAGGACTGGGGCAAAACCAGCCGCGAGTACAAATGCAAGAATCTTGCGGCTGACCCAGCGCTTAATTTTTGGCACGGGCCTCGCTTTGCGAATCTTGCGCCAAACAAAATATTCCCAAACCAGCAGGGCGACAGCGAGAGGTATCCATCCATAGAGAGAACTCTGGCGATCGGCCCACAACCAACCGCGAAAGAAAAGAACCGAGGGGTGCGCGGTAGACAATTTCGGCAAAAGAAAAAGGGCAGCGAAGGTATTGGCAATCGCGGCGAGAAAAAGTATTGCCAGGCTGATCAGCTGAACCCATTCGTGAGACGGGGCCCGGCCACAGCGGGTACATACGCGCCGTTCCGGGAAGATCTTTAATCCACATTGTTCGCAATACACGGCGACCTCACATGGTTCCGTAGTGACGACACCGCCCGAGGCCACAAAGGCTATACCAAGGCAGCGGCACAGCCTACTGGTCCGAAGTGCAGGACATTGCATGCGAAAGGACAATGAACGATAGGAGGGGAAGTGTCTGCTAAGCAAAATGTGAAACTTTAAAGCGATCTTTCAGTCCCAGGGAATATTCACCGGAGAGGCGCTATGGCCACAGCCTATCTCCCAAATCCGAGAGGTTAGCCCGAAATTTTAATCCCACACCGAATTCCCCATTTGTGAGGGGCTGACAGTAGACCACGCTGCCTTGCAGTCGAAAATAACTTGTCAAAGAAGAAAACCACGGCTGCTCTGAGACCAGCCAGCGCCGCTTGGAGACCACGCGAACGCCGTGGGGACTTACGTTGACGGTGACGACTCTCTCGGCTATGAGTGTATCTTCCGCGATCACCAGATCGACTGGCACGGCCATCGAGATACGCTTCTCAATTCTTCCGTCCAGGGATCCAGAACTGCTATCAGACTTGTCTTTCTCGGGAGCGCGGGCCGAGGTTTGCGTTGCAGTGGTTGCGGGCTCAAGGTTTCTGGTGTTTTCGTTTTTGTTCATACATGGCCTCGTCTGCAAGTGCGATAAGTTCACCGAGCGAGATAGCGCGCTTGGGATCAAAACGCGCCACACCGACACTGACAGTTCGTAGCGAGATTCATTTGCATTGGATCTTTTGAGACTTTTTTCCAGGCGGCGGAGCAGAACCGCTGAAGGCAAATCCACGAAGGACATCGCCTCATTGCTTGGCATCAGCGTGAAGGCTGCGGAATCACACCGCACAAGACTGATGCACAAGCTAGGTATTCATGAGATTGCCAGCCTGGTGCATTATGCCCTGCGGCAAGGCATTGTCCAGCCCTGATCTTCGTTTGGGACGGGTCAGGTCTTTTCTTTTTCTTTAGGCGCGCCGCAGGGGCCGAGTTTTTCTTCCTCGGCTTGTTCTTTCTGGTAGAGGCTGGCAATTTCCTTCAATTCGTCTTTTTGGAGCGTAACGGCTTTCTTTTTTTCTGATTGCCAG
Source organism: Candidatus Acidiferrales bacterium (assembly GCA_963748365.1). GTDB lineage: Bacteria > Acidobacteriota > Terriglobia > Acidiferrales > UBA7541 > Acidiferrum. Next base: position 350,955 of record CAVVJG010000028.1, on the reverse strand, counting down.
ATGCCCCAGCGTTCGCGAAGGCTGGCACCGCGCATCATTTCCCTGGCGTCAGCGCGACCGGCGAGCTCGGCTTGCTGTTCGCGAGTATGGGCGTCCCCAATGTCTTTGCGCAGTTCGGCGCGCAACTGTTTTTGTTTTTCGCGCTCTTCGTGGAGTTGCGTGAGCAAGCGATTGTGGCCACCGACGACACTGACGAGGGCGCTGGTGGTCCAGGCAAAGGTAAAGAGCCCGGAAATGCCAATGATGGGGCTAATGTTCCGCCATTGAACGTCGAGGTCGACGGCGCCGTAGCCGAGAGTGGTGTAGGCGTTTGCGCAGAAATAGGCGGCATCGTGAACGCGCTGAATCAAACCGAGGCGATAGAGAGCAATAGCCCAGGCAACTATTTCTGTTATGTGAAGAGAGAGCATGAAGAAAATCGATGTGCCGAACAGGAGGACGGCCTGAACGAGATGTGGACGGCCTTTCAGAAGGCGGTGCTGGCCGCGCACATGAAATTCGAGTACCCAGTGCATGCCCAGTCCATGGAAGAGCACGAGGCAGACGAGGATGAAGGAACCGATCCCAATGGCGGCCAAGGGTTTTAAGTCATCGGGAAGATCCATTAGCAGGTAACGCATGGTTGGCACGTCTTTCTGGCCCAAGATGCACGATGGCGCAGTGGCGGTAGTATCGCCCAAGAGCGGGGCGGATGGCGGAGGAAAGAGAAGGCCGGTATCGAGCAGTAACTTTATACTTGAAATGTGAACAGTTTGGAAAAAGAAAATATTCCGATTGCATGCAGATTGAATTCCTCAGAATTGCGGCGCAGGGAAGCGACTCCATTCCTGGAGTTCGATTTAAATTCTACCCCTGGGCAGGGGACCCTCACACTGGTCATTGGTGGCCCCACAGGCGCGAAGAATTTTGTCCAAACACTATTTGTATAGCGCAAGAGTCAACGTTCTAGAACTATTCCAAACAAAAGTGCTGTGTGATCGGCAGGTTCGAGTTACTGTCGAGGTATAATTTGTGTTATTAGAAAATTCTTTTAATTCAAAATCTCTTATACGGGTCATACCGCTTATGCCTGCTTTTTATAAGATTGACAAAGAAAACCGTTTGGTGATGACGACCGGGTCTGGGACGCTGACGATGGCTGAAGCCATCGCGCATCAGGAAAAACTTCAGCGCGATCCGGAGTTTGAGCCCACTTACGCACAGCTGATTGACTTCAGCCATGTCACCAAGATCGAACTGAACGCCGAGGATGTTCACAGGCTTGCACAGGAATCCATATTTTCGCCCACTTCGCGTCGTGCGATTCTGGTAGCGAACGATACGGCGTATGGACTGGCACGGATGTTCGAGATTTTGCGAGAGACGGCGGGAGATACGGGAATCGAAGTTTATCGGAATCTGGATGAGGCGTTGGATTGGGTGCTGGCGCGCGGCGCGTCGGCGTGATGGTTGGTTGTAAATAAATCAAACAATTGAAGAAGAGGTTCGGGGTTCGGTGGAGTCTGTGCGTGGAAAAGGCGCACAACCAGGAATGGCTGTGCGACAAAGCAAATTAGCCAGGAAGAGCGGATCGAAGGTGTTTGGGTGACGGGTGGGGTGAGATCCTTCGCTTCGCTCAGAGGATGTGACTTAATTCCAAAAAGCGATTTTTTGGCGTAACTTTTGTTTTCAGCATCCCTTTTGCCGAAAATAAAAAAGTCACAGACTCTCAGGATGACACCTTGCGCGGGAAGCTAGCGATGGGATGGACTAAACACCGACACGTGAAACCGATGTGTGGGGCACCTCAGAGCGGGCAGAAAACCAAGAGGGCGGCGTAAAGCCGCCCCTACGCGAGAAAAGCGAAACGCTACAAAGAATTGCGGCGATGGTTTAGGGTTGGTCGGAGTTTACGCCGGCGCGCTGGGCTACTACTTTGCGGGCGTTTTCGTAGAGAGCGCGAGCTTGCGGAACCGATTCGACGGCCTTCTGGACTTGGGGATCGGCCTCGAGCAAGACTTTGAAGCCTTCCTGGGTGCCGTAGGCGGACATGAAAACTTCCTGCTTGATCTTGCGCTTGATCCAGTCGAGGTTGTCGGCGTATTCAGGTTCGGTGTAGTGAACGTTGTGCTTGGCCAGGTAGTTGCGGAAATCCTGAAGCACTTTGTCGTCGACTTCGAAACCGTGAGTGATGCTGGGCTTGGTGCCGAGATAGTAGCGGGTGAATCCGGCGACGCCCTGCTCGGCAGGGAAGAAGACGTCGCTGCGGAACATGTTCTGCTGGAACTTGTTGAGTTTGGGCGCAGCTACGAGGATGTCTGGTGTAATGCCACCACCACCGGTAACCTGGCGGCCACTGTCGGTCTGACGAATTTCGGATGGATGATCGGGGACTTTGCGTTCGTAGTGATATTGGTAGAGAGAAATTGATTTGTAATCGCGCTGAATGAGGCGGCCGCTGGGAGTGTAGTAGCGAGCGGTGGTCAGAGCCAGACCGGTATTTTCGGCGAGAGGCTGAACGGTCTGTACGAGTCCCTTGCCGAAGGTAGTTTCACCAACGATGAGGCCGCGGTCGTGATCCTGAATGGCTCCGGCGACGATTTCCGCGGCAGAAGCGGAATTGTTGTTGACGAGAACGACGACGGGAACAGTCATGCCCTGATTGCCACGAATGGCAGTGAAGCGGCGCTCTGGGGCGCTGCGGCCGTGGTAGGAAACGATGGTCTGGCCCTTTTCGAGGAACATGTCGCCGACGGCAACGGCTTCATTGAGAAGGCCGCCGGGATTGCCGCGCATGTCGAAAATCAAGCCGTCAAGAGAAGTAGCGCCGAGCATTTTGAGGGCGTCTGCAATTTCGCGGTCGGTGGTCTCGTTGAATTGCGAAAGGCGAATGTAGCCGATGCCAGGCTTGAGCATGAAAGCAATTTCAACGGAGTGGCGGGGAATTTCATCACGAGTGACGGTGAAGACGAGGGAATCGGCGTAACCTTCACGGGTGACAGTGATTTTTACGATGGTGCCCTTGGGACCCTTGAGGAGGTCGGCAACTTCGCTGGTGGTGAGGCCGTCGGTGGCTTTCTCGTCGACCTTGACAATCACGTCACCGGGACGGAGGCCCGCGTTATAAGCAGGTGCACCGACATAAGGAGACATGACCACGGTGTGATTTTCGCGAGGGGCAACGACCATGCCAACGCCGTAGTATTTCCCACGTTGATCTTCGCGGAGAAGAGCGAACTGGCGCGAATCAAAGAAATTGGAGTGCGGGTCGAGCATGCGGAGCATACCGGGGATAGCGCCCTGGTAGACGGCCTTGTCGACATCGACCGGCTCGGCATAATTGTTTTGGACGACATCGAGGACGCGAGAGAAATCGCGTACGGCGGACTGGTAGTCGTCGGAGTTGGACGAGGTAGCGCGGACGGAGGGACCGTAGATGGCACCCAGGCCAGCGGAGAGGGCTAGGACTACGATGACGACTACAATGCCACGTCGTTCAGCGTTCATGTGTACCTCTTAGTGTACCGGTGATTAGACCGGGGATAGCTGAGACCGTTTTGTCCGGCGCGAGAGGAACCGGAGAAGCCACCGGACTAAAGACCGGCGACTGCAAAAGCTTGCAAAAACCCTTGCCAACCCAAGAAGGCGGCGTAAAGCCGCCGCTACAAAACTAAACAGCTGCAAAAACTGGACGGGCTAAAGCCCGGCACCTACATCGGCAAACTGCAAAACCGGTCGGGCTTTGAGCCCGAGAGGGCAGTATAACATGAGGACTGGCAAGTGTCGTTTGACAGAGATGGCTGCCCTTTCTATGATGCACACAGGGCATAAAAGGACTGTATCGGGCCATGCTAAGCATTCCCCACATGATTGTTGTGTTTCTGGTGGTGCTGGTGGTGTTTGGACCCCAGAAATTGCCGGAGTTGGCGCGGAGCTTTGGGAAATTGATGGCGGAATTCCGGAAGGCTTCGGGGGACTTCAAGAACGCGTTTGAGGAAGAGATGCGCGATCTGGAGAGGCAGACACGGCTTGCGGAATTGAAAAAGCAGGCGGCCGAAGCGGTGGCGGCAGCGAATGCCGCGGCGAATGTGAATGGTGAGGCCAGCGCTGCTCCTGTGGCGACGCTAGAGTCCCCGACGGGAATCGAAGCGACGCCCAACCCCTATCCTTTGGAACAGGTTACGGATGCGCCGGTGATCGCGCCGGTGGCAGAGGCTGTGCCCCGCTTAGACGTGGCGGCGGGAGAAAGTGTGAGTGCCGTGGAAGAGGAAATAGCGGCGGAAGCGAAGCAGAGCGAACTGAATTTCAGCGATCAGAAGCCGAAACGCGAAAGCGTAGGCGCAAAAGCAGCGGCAGAATCCGACCCCACTCATGACCAACAGCAGCCAGCCTGACAATTCCTTAGCGGCACGGCTTGAAGAAGCCGGAAGCCAAATGACATTTTTCGAGCACCTGACGGAGTTGCGTAAACGGATAATCAATTCGTTGTACGCAATCGGTGCGGGCGCGTTTGCGGGAGTAGCGATTGCGCCAAAGGTAATTCATTTCATCAACGAACCGATGCAAAGAGCGCTGGTGGCGGCGGGCTATTCGGACAAGCTGTATTACAACCATCCCGCGGGAGCAGTAAACCTGGTGATTACGCTGGGGGTGTACATCGGGATGGTGCTGGCATCGCCGGTGGTGCTGTACCAGATATGGCTTTTTGTGGCGCCGGCGCTGTACAAGCACGAGCGAAGCGCGGTGACGGGATTTTTGTTTTCGACAGTGGCGCTATTTTTAACGGGGATTGCGTTTGGATACTTCGTTACGCTGCCGTACATATTGAAATTTCTGGTGAGTTTTCAGAATTTTGGCGGGACGGTGGCGCCGCTGCTGAGCATCAATGAATATTTTGATTTGATCTTGATGATTTTGCTGGGGCTGGGATTGGTGTTTGAGTTGCCGATATTGATATTCTTTTTGACGCTGTTCGGAATTGTGTCACCAAAATTCCTGTGGTCGAATTTCCGGTATGCGATTTTGATCATTGCGATCGTGGCGGCGGTGATTACGCCAACTCCGGATGCAACGACGATGTTGATTTTTATGGCGCCGATGGTGGGATTGTATTTTGTCGGAATAGCGGTGTCGGCGGTGGTGGTGAGAAATAAGAAGAAGAGGGAAGCGGCGGAGAGTGCGGGGAATTGAGGTTGTGGACTGGCGTGAAGAAAGTCAAAACCCGCACCCTTAACGGCGAAGGGTGCGGCACCCGGCCCCTTTCGGGAAAACCCAAGAGCACAGTCAGGAGTGACTGTGCCACGAAGAAGCAGATCCCTCGCGATGCTCGGGATGACAGATTTTTTGGACGGGATGCCGACGGATTTGAAGAGGATTAGAAATTTGGGTGAGGGAGTGGTTGAGGTCCTTCCCTTCGCTCAGGATGACAATATTGGTTAAATACCTGCACATGATATTTGGATCCGGAGAAAAGCGCCCACCTCGGAAGGTGGCGGCTACACAGATATTTCTGGGATTAGCAGGCGTGCTGATACTGGGAGTGGGATGCAAATCGGAGAACACAGGCAAGGCGGAGCCGCCGTTCATGAGCGCAGTGGCGGGAGATGGGGCTGCGCTGGGGGAGCAGGCGAAGGCACCTCCGCCGGAGACCACTGGCGGATTTGATGGGCATCGCGCATATGAGTTAGTGGAGAAGCAAGTCAGTTTTGGGATGCGGCCAGCGGGTTCGCCGGAACTGGCGAAATTGCAGGAGTACTTGATTGGGGAATTGAAGTCGCACGGCTGCACAGTGGAGACAGATGATTTTTCGGCGGATACTCCGGCGGGGCGATTGCCGATGAAAAATATTCTGGTGAAGATTCCCGGCACGACGCCGGGAATTATTTTGCTGGGGACGCACTATGACACGAAGAGGCTGCCGAATTTTGTGGGCGCAGATGATGCGGGGTCGTCGACGGCGGTGATGCTGGAAGTGGCGCGGCTGCTGTGCGGACAGAAAGCGCCGGGGAAGTATGCGGTGTGGATCGCGTTTTTTGATGGGGAAGAGGCGGTAAACGTGGAGTGGAAAGATCCGGATAACCGGTACGGAAGCCGGCAGATGGCGGCGCAATTTGCGACGAGCGGGGATTTGCCAAAGATTAAGGCGTTTATTCTGGTGGACCTGGTGGGAGGGAAGAACCCCCATTTTCTGCGGGACGGCGAGTCGACAAAGTGGCTGAAGGATTTTGTGTGGGACGTGGCGGGGAAGTTGGGTTACGGAAATATTTTTGGGAAAGAAATGACGAATTTTGGCGGGGATGATCATTATTCGTTTACGGCGCGGAAGGTGCCGTCGGTGGACATCATGGATTTGGATAACAAGAATGACGTGCCGTACTGGCATACGGATCAGGACACGATGGATAAGATCAGTGCGAAGACGCTGGCGGTAGTGGGGCACGTGGTGTTGGAGTCAGTGAAGCAGTTGCAGACGAAGTAGCGGCCTGGGTCAGTTCACAGTCAAGAGTTGAAAGTTGAAAGCAAGAACCGGTGGGGTCGGTTCTTGCGCTTGCTATTGGTGCGAGATTGGGAGTTGAGTAGTGCACGGAATTTACTGGGTGGCGGTTAGAGGGTTGCCACGATCCCTCCACTGCGTGCCGCAAAGGGCGCGGCACTTCGGTCGGAATGACGTTGTGGTGAGGGATCGGTTGAGATCCTTCGCCCGTTAAGTGCGCGGGCTCAGGATGACAATTCGTTATGTTTTTGACGAAGGGTTGTGTGGAGGTAGTAAAGGAGCCGACCTAAAGGCGGGCGCTGCGTGAAAGAGGGCGGCGTAAAGCCGCCTTTACAAAAGTAACGGCAAACGCAAGAGCCGGCTGGAGGCCGGCGCTACCGGATTATTTTGTGAAGGAGGGGTCGTGGGATTTGGAGATTTGGGAGTGTTTCTGGAATTCGTCGTCGTCGCGATAGGGGAAGTCGGAACGGTAGTGGGAACCGCGGCTTTCTTCGCGGGCGAGGGCGGAGCGGGCGATCAGGGAGCCGAGACTGTGAAGATTTTTTAATTCGTGATCGGCGCGATTATTTTTGGGGGACTGCGGAATTTCCATGGTGGAGAGCGACTGGATGACGTGTTTGAGATCTTTGCCGCTGCGCATGATGCCGACGTTATGCCACATGAGCTCGCGAAGCTTGGTGAGGGCTTCGGAAGGCGTCGGCTTGGGCTTCTTGTTGGCTTGGGATTCAGAATGATCATTCCAGGTTTTGGGCGCGGCTATTCCGGGAAGTGCACCGGTGGATTTTTTGGAGACGGGAGCATCTTTCATCATGGCGTCGCCGGCGCGCGCGCCGAAAACTAATCCTTCGAGAAGAGAGTTGCTGGCTAAGCGATTGGCTCCATGGACGCCGGTGGCGGCGGTTTCGCCGGCAGCGTAGAGGCCTGGGAGAGAGGTACGTCCCCAGAGATCGCTTTTGACGCCGCCCATCATGAAGTGCGCGGCGGGACTGACGGGGGCAACGTCGCAAGAAAGATCGAGGCCATAGCTGAGACAGGTAGCGTAGATGCGAGGGAAACGCTTCTCGAGAAATTCCTTCGACTTGGTGGTCATGTCGAGGTAAACGTGTTGGGAATTCGTGCGATTCATTTCGCTGACGATGGCGCGGGCAACAACATCGCGTGGTGCGAGTTCCTGGGCTTCGTGATAGCGCTTCATGAAGCGTTCGAGATGAATATTGCGGAGGGTGCCGCCTTCACCGCGAAGGGCTTCGCTGAGGAGGAAGCGCGGGGCGCCTTTCACGGCAAGGGCAGTAGGATGAAACTGGACGAATTCCATGTCGGACAGGACTGCTCCGGCATCGTAGGCGATGGCCATTCCATCACCAGTGGCGACTTCGGGATTAGTGGTCTCACGATAAAGCTGGCCGAGTCCGCCGGTAGCGAGGAGCGTAGCTCCGGCGCGAAGTTCGTGGAGAGAAGAATCGTTTTCATCGAGAAAGCGAACGCCCACGGCGCGATTTTTCTCGACGATGAGTTCGGTGGTGAAGGCGTGCGCGCGGAGATGGAGATGCGGGATGGTATGCGCGCGGGCGAGGAGGGCGCGGCTGATCTCGCGTCCCGTGGAATCGCCATGAGCGTGGAGAATGCGCGAGCGGCTGTGAGCGGCTTCACGAGTAAACGAGAGCTTGGTGCCAGAGCGATCAAATTCGGTGCCCCACTCGATGAGTTGAGTGATGTAGCGGGGGCCTTCTTCAACTAGTAGAGCTACGGATTCGGGGTTACAAAGGCCATCGCCGGCGTTGATGGTGTCCTGCTCGTGGAGACCGATTTCGTCTTCGTCGCTGAGTGCGACGGCGATGCCACCTTGCGCGTAGGCCGTGGCAGACTCGCTGAGATCGGATTTGGCGAGGACGAGAACGCTGCCGGCCTGACTGAGTTCAATGGCGGCGCGAACGCCTGCTACGCCGGAGCCCACGACGAGATAATCAACGTGATAGGTTTTTTGGGAAAGAGTCATGAGTGTTTTCTCAGGCGCAGAAGAATGGTAACACGAACGATGATTGGGATTGGGGGAGGGAAAAAAAGAGAGGGGATTTAGCGCAGAGCTGACGGAGGGTCGGAGATTCGGAAAGAATCGGAGATGGAAAAGTCAAAATCCCCACACGGAAAGACGCCGTGTGGGGCACCCGGCGGCGCAGAAGGAAAGCGTGGGGCCACTACGCTCAGGATGACAACTTTTTATTTGCGTGGTGAAAGAAAAGAAACCAAGAGCACAGTCGAGAGTGACTGTGCCACGCATGCGAAGAGGGCGGCGTAAAGCCGCCCCTACGGGAGAAAGCTGGCCGGGCTAAAGCCCGGGGCACCTACAATTACTTGGCTTGGACCAGGTGGCCGCGACGGTTTTTGGTGTAGCAGGCTTCGTCGGCTACCATGCAGAACGGCTTTTCTTTACCGTAGCTGACCGTGTTGAGACGGTCTCCAGGAATGCCAAGACCAACCAGGTAACTCTTAACGGCGCTGGCGCGGCGATCGCCGAGGGCGAGATTGTATTCGGTGGAGCCGCGTTCGTCGCAGTGACCTTCGATGGTGATGCGCATGGTCGGATATTTTTTGAAGAAGTCGGCGTCTTTGCGAAGAGCGGATTTGGCATCGTCGCGAATTTCGGCGCTATCGTAATCAAAGTAGGCATCGCCAACTTCCTCGAGGAAGAGCTGATCGAGAGTAGAAGTATTGGCAACCGGCGCGGGATTGGTTGGCGGAGGCGTGCTGACGGAGATGCGCACGGTGGCGTCGGTGTTGCCGCCGGAGCTGCTGGCGGTGAGGGTATACGTGGTGGACGACCCGGGCGTGACGGAGGTGCTGCCCTGCGCGGTAACGGCCCCAATTTCAGGAGCGATGGAAACGTTTGTGGCGTCGGTGGTGGTCCAGGAAAGACGAACGGATTCACCAGGATTGATGGAAGTCTTGTCCGCGGTGAGCGTGGCGGTGGGCTTCACGGTTGAGGGCGGCGGAGTATAGGTACTGGGTGTCGACTTCGGCGGTTTCTTGCCACAGCCGGAGACGAGCAGAGCGAGCGAGCAGACAGCAACGGAAAGCACGCGAACGAGCGGGCGGTTGAACAGAGTCATTCTATTTCTCCTTGAGACAAAAGTATGACGGCAGATGACCCACCTAAGCAATAGAGGGGGTTGTGATTCAGGAAATTTGTTGAGGCGTGATAGCGGTGGTGCGGATCGAGAGTGTCCGGGTGACGGATCGGTTGAGATTCTTCGCTACGCTCAGTATGACAGATGCTGGGGTCCTTGGAAGTGGATGGTGAGCAATGGATACCCAAGAGCACAGCCAGGAGTGGCTGTGCCACAATACCAGATCCTTCGCTAGCAAAAGGCGCGGGCTCTGGGTGACAGGTAGTGCATGGCGTTATCGATGAGGATGGATTAAACCCCCACACCTGAAAGCGACGTGTGGGGCACCCGAAAGGCAATCCAGGAGTCAACTGAAAGCCGGCGTTACCTGGGGTGGTGCGGCCAGTAGAGTTGGTGAGAGTGTGCATGGTTAGTGGGTGGACCAGTTGGGGGATTCGTTGTGGCCTTTGGTGGTGAGCTGGCGGGCTTCGGAGCCATCGGCAAGCATGATCCAAATCTGGCGCGAACCGCCGCGCGTGGATTCAAAAACGATGTGGCGTCCATCGGGCGCCCAGCTGGGGCGTTCGTTGCGTCCAGAATCGCGAGTGATTTCGCGGATGCTGCGGCTGGCAGCGTCCATGATGTAGAGATCGTAATTGCCGCTGGGGCGACGCCAACTGAAGGCGAGAAGTTGTCCATTGGGCGACCACGCGGGATCGATAACGTAACCCATATCTGGAAGATCAAGTTTCTGCGTGCCGGTGCCATCGGAATTCATGAGATAGAGCTGAGGAACTCCACCACGATCACTGACGAAAGTGACGGACTGGCCAGTCTTTGGATTCCATGCGGGAGAAGTGCTGGCTCCACGAGAGGTGAAGGTGAGGCGGGTGGGGCGATTGCCGCTGGAGTCTGTGACGTAGAGTTCGGGATTGCCCTGCATGGAGGAAGAGAACATGACTTGAGAACCATCGGGCGACCATGTGGGAGAAGTGTTGGTGCTGCGGAATCGCGCGAAGGTAACAAGTTTGTTGGCGTCGAGAGAATACATGCAGATTTGTGCGCTGGTGACTCCATTGGCGGGAGCGAAACAGGTGAAGGCGATGCGGGAAGCGTCGGGCGACCAGCGGGGCGTGAGCGCGATGCTGCCGAGAGACGTGAGCGGATGCTGGTTAGAGCCGTCGTAATCCATGAGCCAGAGTTCTTTGGTGCCAGTGCGCGAACTGATGAAAGCGATTTGCGTGGAAGCAATGCTACTGGCGCCGCCGGAAAGTTTGTTGACGATTTCATCGGCGAACTGGTGCGCGAATTTGCGGACTTGCGGATCGCTGGGCGCGCCGCGATACACCTTGCCGACCACGGCTTGCGTGGAAGGATTGCGGACGTCATACATCCATGCGTAGATGACGACTTCGGTAGAAGTTTCGGTGAGATAGCCGAACGCTACGAAATTGGAATTGAGAGGAGGATCGGTCCAAGTGAGGTAGCGGAGTTCGCCGGGTTGCGTGAGAGGCGGCTGCGTGGGATAAAAACTGGGGCTGACGAGATCGAGAATACCGCTGAAAGAGAGGTCGTCGCGAACGACGTTGGTGAAGAGGGTGGCGTGAGCGGTGGCCTCAGTCGATTTGGGAGCGAAATCGGGGACGGCGATGCGGGGCTTTTCCTGGCCGATGCCAGTGCCCGTGCGGAACCAACCTTGTTCTTGAGCGTGAAGGAATGGGGGAGTGGAGAGGAAGAAGAAAAGAAACAAGGCACGGATTTTAAGAGACAACGACGCCTCCACAGGGATCGTCCGCGGATGGGGTGCGAACGGGAAGTAAATAAAAGAATAGCAAAAATGGAAAGGGAGCGGGGAAGGAAGAAAAGAAAAAATAGTGTGCAATTGTGAACAGATTTTAAGTAGAAGGGTTGTGGGAGTCGAAGTTGAGATCCTTCGACTACCGTCTGCAAAAAGCGCAGACCTTCGCTCAGGATGACAACGTTCAGGATGGTAGAGGACAGAAGAAGAATCCCCGCACGTGAAAGCGACGTGTGAGGCACCCGCGATCAACCAACGCCTAAGAGCACAGTCAGGAGTGACCGTGCCACAAAAAGCAGATACCTCTCCTGCATAATGGGCGGTTCAGGATGACAACGTTCGGGATCAGGGGATTAGTGGCGGCCGAGGTCGAAGTCGAAAACTACGTCAACGGTGTTGCTGCGCCAGTCGGCGGGGAGTTGCGGCATTTTTTCAATGCTGAGCATGGCGCGCATGGCGGAGTCGTCCATGGAACGATTGCCGGAGGAGGAGTCGAGGCGAACATTTTTTACGGTGCCGTCACGATTGATGGTAAAGGTGACGGTGGTCTTGGCACTGCGAGCGGAGCGAACTTGAGGATCGATCGTGTTTTGTAGCCAATTGTCGGAGATGCGCTTGCGAACGCTTTCGACGTACCACGGATAGCGCGCGGCGAATTCGCCGCCACCCTGACCTTGAATGGCCATGCCACCCGTAAGCGGGCCGGGTGTATTGGAGTAGCCAGAGGGAACGTCCATCTGGCCACCCTTGCCATAGTTGACGGCGTTATCAGGCTTGGGAGTTTTGTTTTCGATGATCTTCGATGGTTTGCTGGGAGGCGGAGGCGGCTTGAGCTTGTCGAACTTCGGAATCTTGGTGGCGTCGGTTTTGATTTCGGGGGGCTTAGGAGGCTCTTCCTTGTAGAGACCTTTGGTGGGGTCGACTGTGGCGCTTTCGGTGGGAAGATTTGGCCGAGGCATGGGAATGCCCGCGCTGCTGACGAGATTTACTTTTACGCCGGAATCGCCGCCACCTATGCCGCCCCAGGGAACGGCGCTGCGCTGGATGTAGACACCGAGAAGAAGAGTGACGGTGAGGCCAATGTGAAGAAAGACGGAGTATTTGAAGTACGGTTTGAAGCCGATGTCCGTAGCGCCGTTCGAGTTAGTGACAGCATAAGCCATAGATTAACGAGTCTGCGCGCGATCGGTGATGGGTTGCGTGACGATGCTGATGTTGGAGACGCCGGACTGGCGAAGCGTGTCGATGACGCTGGCAAAGGCGCCGAAGGGAACGGTCTCATCGCAGCGAAGGAAGATGGCGTCGTTGGGACGTTTGAGCTGTTTTTTGATTTTGTTGGCAAGGTCGTGGATGTTGATGGGATCGTTGCCTAGATAGATACGTTGCGTTTTGTCGACGGTGACGACGAGCCGCTGTTCGGTGATTTCTTTGACGGTGTGGGTTTTGGGGACGTCGACTTCGATGCCGGATTGGAGGATAGGGGCGGTGATCATGAAGATGATGAGAAGGACGAGGACGACATCGATGAAGGGGACCATGTTGATGTCGGAGAGAGAGGATTGTGTGGATTTAATTTGCGGCATGGTCGTTCTCAGTAGGTCCTAGAGTTATCAGAGTTCAGATATCGGTCATCGGGAAGCGAAGAAAAATCCCCACACGTAAAGACGACGTGTGGGGCACCCATAGAGAGACCAAAGAAAGTGAGCCGATCTAAAGATCGGTCCCTAGGAGAGTTGCTAGTCGGAGTTGAGGAAAAGAGCCACATATCAGGTGAAGGTTTTTTCGATTTGGGCGGCGAACTCGTTGGCGAAAGTGTCGAGGCGCTGCGCGAGGTCGCGAATGAGTTGAAGAAAATAGTTGTAGGCGATGAGGGCGGGGATGGCGGCGAAGAGACCAGCGGCGGTGGTGACGAGGGCTTCCGCGATGCCGGGAGCGACGGCGCGAAGGCTGGCGGAGCCGGAAGTGCCGAGTCCGGAGAAAGCATCAATGATGCCCCAGACGGTTCCGAAGAGACCGATGAAGGGAGTAACCCCGGCGGTGGTAGCGAGCCAGGACATGCCCTTTTCGACGCGGCGAATTTCTTCGGAGGAGGCAAGTTGCATATTGACGGTGACGGCTTGCATGCTTTTAAGTTTGGCTGGAGAGGCCGCGGTGCTGGTGGGGGTGAGCTGGGATTGGAGTTCCCGATAGCCGGAAGCGTAGACATTGGCGAACGGCGAGCCAGCAGAGACGAGTCCTTGGGGATTGGCAACGCCCTTGGTGGCGCGAAAAATTTTGAGGAACTGATCGCTGTCGCGGCGAACGCGGCCGAAGAGGCTGAGTTTCTGGAAAATCATCGCCCAGGAGATCAGGGAGAAGAGCAGAAGTAGAAGTAGAACGGCACGCGCGACCCAGCCGGTTTGGGCAAGAATATCGAAAATATTGCCGATAAAGATGGCGGAGAGAAGAATAATAGGAAAAACCCCTCAGAAAAAAGAAAATTTAGAGACAAGAGAAACGTAGCACATGGGGTGAAACATGGTCAAAAGAAATGAGATGGTCGTGTGACGTGAGTTAGTTGCATGGAGGAGGGGATGGATGGTGCCACGATCCTTCGACTATGCAACACGACACGTCAAAGTTCGGCGCGAAAGAAAATGCATCGGGTTGCTTCGCTCAGGATGACGGTAGGAGAGACTGCGCTGAGAGTCCAAGAGTTGAGAGTTAAAGCTAAAAGCGAGCGAAGTCAAAACCCGCACCCGGGAGAAAGTAGACTACTCGCGTTGCGAGGGATCGGGATGACAGATTGTTGTTGCGGGATGGTGGGACGGATTGTGGTGAGGAGGAGAAGATGAAATTTGCGAAGGTAGTGTATTGGGTGGCCGGAATATGGGGAGTGCTGGTGATTACGCCGCTGTATTTTATGTTTGATGCGATCGGAAGGCAGGACCCTCCGGCGATTACGCATCCGGGATTTTATTATGGGTTTGTGGGGCTGGGGCTGGCGTGGCAGATTGCGTTTCTGGTGATTGCGCGAGACCCGGTGAGATTGCGGCCGATGATGGTTCCCAGCATGGTCGAGAAATTCAGTTTTGGGTTTGCGATTGTGATGCTGGTGATACAAGGGAGGACCAGCGCGAGGGATTTGATGTTTGCGGGAACAGATACGCTGCTGGGAGTTTTGTTTGTGGTGGCGTGGTGGAAGACGAAGGGGTTGGAAAGAGGGCTACAGAGTCGATGGTCGCAGTGATCGAAGTAGTTTTGGGATGTTGCCATGATCCTTCGGCTGCGCGACCCGACGCGCCGAAGAGCGCGCGGAAGAAAAAGCGTCGGGTTGCTTCGCTCAGAGGTTGTGACTTTTTAGGTGCGTTTTGACTGGTTATTGGTTATATGAAGTTCATGAGCCAATTTGAGCTAATTGCGGGTGCAAGTTCCGGTACGGATGCAGGAGCGGCAAAGACAGCAGCGGGAGCGGAGACACCAGGAGAGGTGCGTCTGCGCAGGCCAGAACGGCGACAGATGGAACTGGTGCCGCAGTGCACGGACGATTTAGTCAGTGCGACGCATCCGGTGCGGACGGTGGCGGCAGTGGTGGCGAAATTAAATCTGTCGGCATTTGGCGAGCCGATCAAGGCGCGGGAGGGAGTGGCGGGGCGGGACGCAACCGATCCGGAGTTGCTGGTAGCGTTGTGGCTGTACGCCTGCATTCGGGGCATTGGGTCGGCGCGGGAGTTGGCGCGGCGGTGCCAGGAGAGCGCCCCGTTCCGGTGGCTGTGCGGCGGAGTGGGGGTGAACCACCGGATGCTGTCGGACTTTCGCACCGATCAGGGAGAGGCGCTCGACAAGCTGTTCACGCAGGTGATCGCGACGCTGGTGGATCAGGAACTGGTAACCGCGAGCCGGATGAGCCAGGACGGCGTGCGGGTGCGAGTGAGCGCGGGAGCGGGAAGTTTTCGGCGCGAGGAGCGGTTGCAAAAACTGCTAGCGGAGAGCAAGACGCACGTCGAGCAAGTGCGGCGGCAGGTGGAGGAGCCGGAGAAGCTGTCGGGCGAAGCGGTAAAGAAGAGGGCGGCGCAGTTGCGAGCTGCCGAAGAGAGGCAGAAGCGCGTGGAGCAGGCGGTGGCGCAGTTGCCGGAGATGAAAGAGCGACAAGAAGAAACCGTGCGCCGCGCAGGCCAGGGGGAACGCGGGCAGAAGATTCGGGCCAAGCAGCTGCGCGTGAGTACGAGCGATCCGGAAGCACGAGTGATGAAGATGGCAAACGGGGGATACCATCCGGCGTTCAACGTGCAGTTGGCGACCGATGCGACAAGCCGCGCGATCGTAGGGGTGGAGGTGACGAACGAAGGCAGCGATTCGGCAGGGTTGAGCGAATCGATGCGTGAGCAGGTCGAGCGGCGCAGCGGGCGCAAGGTCGAGCAGCATTTGATGGACGGCGGTTACTTGCGCAACGACGACATTGAGCGGGCGCACGAGCAAAACGTCGAGTTGTTCGTCCCGCCGAAGGGCGCGCGCAATCCGGAAAACCGCGGACGTGAACTGGAGCCGAAGTCGCGCGACAACGCAGCGATGCGAGCATTTTGTGGTCGTAACTGTTTTGTTTGCCCATCGCTCTCCCACGACGATTTAAGTCACAGACTCTCAGGATGACAAACGGTTCTGTGTGTTCAGTTTTGAGTGGGAGATAAGGCCGGAGCAGCGCCAACGACTAGAGACCACAGCGAATTCACCACAGAGAATACAGGGGGCACAGGGTTCGCGGAGAGAAGAAGGGCACAACGCATAGAGGTACGGTTTGGGGAGAGATGGTAGACTAACAAAATATGGGAAATGGATTTGATTTTGGCATTGAGAGGTTGACTGGGGCGCAGATTGGCGCGGAACCCAAGGGCACAGACAAGAGTGTGTGTGCCACGGATGCGGACGCGGCGCCGGATGGTCAGGCGTTGGCGATGGCGGAGCGATTGAAGAGGAGGGCGCGGGAGGCGCAGAAGAGAGCCGCGCGGATTGAACGGGAGAGTTTGGAAGGGACGGAGAACGGACAAAGCAGTGGCACGATTGTGGGCGGGGGAAATTCAAGAACCGCACCCTTAGATGCGAAGGGTGCGGCACCCGGAGAAGAGCGGAAGCTGGAGGCGTTCGATCGTCAGAGTCCACCCTTTGCACAAAACGCAAAGGATGGGGCGGCTCCACCTGAAGAAGAAAAATCCCCACACGTGAAAACGACGTGCGGGGCACGCGAAGAAGAGTCCAAGAGCCGACAGGAGGGCGGCGTAAAGCCGCCCCTCCATCCGGAAAACACAAAAACACAACAGCAGAAGGTTGTGGGGACATTTTATCTGGAGACGTTTGGGTGCCAGATGAATGACCATGATTCGGAGAAAGTGGCCGGCGTGTTGATGGCGCGCGGATACCGGCAGGTGGAGAAGCCGGAAAATGCGGGCGTGATTTTGTACAACACGTGCAGCATTCGAGAGAAGGCGGCGCAGAAAGTTTTTTCGCGGCTGGGGGAGTTTCGCGAGCGGCAAGCCGAGGGGAAAGTAATCGGTGTGCTCGGATGTCTGGCGCAGCAAGAGGGGGAGGAGATATTTGAGCGGGCACCGTGGGTGAGTCTGGTGTGTGGGAGCGCCAGTTACCGAAAATTGCCGCAATTGATTGCGGAGTTGGAATCGGGCAACCGGCGGGTGATGGGGCTGGACCAGGATACGGACGGAACGTTTGAGACGGAGATGACGCGGCGGGACAATCCGTGGCGCGCGTATCTGACGATTATTGAGGGCTGCGACAAGGCTTGCTCATATTGCGTGGTGCCGTTTACGCGTGGGCCGGAACGGAGCCGGGGCAGCGCGTCGATACTGGAAGAGGTGCGGCAACTGGCGGATCTGGGATATGGCGAGATTCAGTTGCTGGGGCAGACGGTGAATTCGTATGTGGACCCGACGGCGAGGAAGTTGCGGTTTTCGGACTTGCTGGTGGCGGTAGCGAATGTGCCAGGGATACGGCGGGTGCGGTTCATGACGTCACATCCCAGAGATTTCGGGAAGGATATAGTGGAGGCAATTGACGCGACGCCGCATCTTTGCGAGCACGTGCATCTGCCGGTGCAGTCGGGATCGACGAATGTACTGCGGGCGATGCAGCGGACGTACACGCGGGAAGAGTACCTGGAGAAGGTGGCGCTGATCCGCGGGGCAAAGCGGGAAATTAGTATTACTACCGACGTGATAGTGGGATTCCCGGGAGAGACGGAAAAAGATTTTGAAGAGACGCTGACGCTGCTGGATGCAGCGCAGTATGACTTGATGTTCGGGTTCAAGTATTCGCCGCGGCCGAATACTCCATCGCTGAAGATCGAGGACGCGATAGCGAAAGAGGAGAAAAACCGGAGACTGGCGGTATTACTTGCCCGGCAAAGAGAGATTCAAGTGGTGCGGAATGCGCGGATGGTGGGAAAAACGATGGAAGTGCTGGTGGAGGGGAAATCGCGGAGAGAAAATCAGTGGAGCGGGCACACAGGAAATTATGCGATATTGAATTTCGCTTCACAGAAGAAGGAACTTCTGGGAGAGTATGTGCAAGTGAAGGTGGTAAGTGGAGGGGCGAATAGTTTGGTTGGAGAGATGGTGGAGTAGGGGAAGAAGGAGATTCACCACAGAGGACACAGAGAGCACAGAGGAAGAGAATAAGGACGAAGTCGAAGGTGAATCTAAGGATTGTGGTGGTAGGAGATGAGATCCTTCGCTTCGCTCAGGATGACAGTCGGTCTGTTTTACGGTCATGGGTCGAGTGTGGGAGTGGAATGATTGGCTGGCCGGGCTGAAGCCCGGCACCTACGAAAAGCGGATTTAGCGGTCGGCAGGGAAAAAACGGGAGGACGCGATGGAAGTAGAGATGAAGATACGCGGCCTGATGATGGATCCAGTGACGCAGATGCCGATTGTGGTGTTGAAGGATGTGCAGGGGCAGGCGGTGCTGCCGATTTGGGTGGGCGCGTATGAGGCGAACGCGATTGCGCTAGAGATTGAGAAGGTGCAGACGCCGCGGCCGATGACACACGATTTATTGAAGAATGTGTTTTTGGGACTGGATGTGCAGGTGCAGAAGATTGTGGTGAACGACCTACGGGACGATACGTTCTATGCGTTGATCTGGGTGACGCGCGACGGAGAGACGATGAGCATCGACTCGCGTCCTAGCGACGCGTTGGCACTGGCGCTGCGAATGGATTGCCCGATTTTTGTGGAAGAGCAGGTATTAAAGAATTCGAAGGTGTCGACAGCGCTGGCGGAGCGAAATTCGAATGACCAGTTGAGGAATTGGCTGGAGGGATTGTCTGACGAGGATTTGGGGCGATATAAGATGTAGGAAGGCAGTTTTACGTTGTAAGTAAGTCGGTTCGAGTTAGTGGTTTGTGCCTGCCTGTCGGGTAATCGTTGAAAAAGAGAACAGCAGATCTCTCGGGATGACATTTGGTGTGGACGGAGGATTGCTGCTTGCGATGTTGGTGGAGCGGTAGAAGTGTTGCCACGATCCCTCCACTGCGTGCAGCTAAAAGCGCGGCACTTCGGTCGGGATGACAGCTAGAGGAGAACCCTCGGGATGCTCGGGATGACATTGGTGTGGGCGGAGGATTGTGTCCGCGGGGGAGAACTGCAAGCAGGCGGCGTAAAGCCGCCCCTACATCAAGAAAAAGACAAACCCAGGAGCACAGCGGGGAATGGCTGTGCCACCAACACCAACAGAACCGACCTGAGGATAGGCCACTACCTTATGACTGCAAAAGAATGCCAAGGGGAGTGGTTGTGGCAGGGGGGCTGAGGACAAAATTACGTGGAGCGAAGTTGGCGGGATTTTCTTTGCCAGAAGAAGAGAAGGAGGATGCCGATGAGGATCAGGGCCAGGCTCAGGCCGATCCAGAGGCCGAGGGCTCCCCAATGCAGGCGGAAGCAGAGGTAGATGCCGAGGGGGAGGCCGATAAGCCAGTAGGCGGAGAAGTGGCACAGCATGGGAGTGCGGGTGTCTCCTGTGCCGCGAAGAGCTCCGGTGGCAACGGTTTGAATGCCGTCGAAGAGTTGGAAGGCGGCGCCTGCGTCGAGAAGAGCGATGGCGCTTTTGATGACGACGGAATCGTTGGTGTACATAAGAGCGATGTAGCGCGGGAATAAAAGCAGTACGGCGCTCATGCAGAACATGAAACCGGCGCCCAGGAGGATGGCGGTGTTGCCGGCCAGTGCAGCACCTACGGGATCTTTGCGGCCTATGGCTTGACCTACACGGACTGCCGCGGCGGAAGAGATGCCGAGGGGGATCATGAAGGTGAAGGCGACGGTGTTGAGGGCAATTTGATGGCTGGCAAGAGCAATCGGGCCCAATCTAGCAATGAGCGCGGCGACCAGCGCGAAGACGCCGATCTCCACGGTCATTTGTGTGGCGGCGGGGAAACCGAGGGCGAGGAGATGGCGAATGCGTTTTAGATCGATTTCCACGGGAGTCTTGAGTAAAGCGGTGTGGTGTCGGCGGTCGTACCAGAAAAGATAGACGATGAGGACGAGGACCATGTATAGGCGAGCGAGGGCGGTGGACCAGCCAGAGCCTTCCACGCCCATGGCGGGAAATCCCCATTTGCCGTAAATGAGGGCATAGTTGGCGACGAGATTGATGATGTTGGCGGTGACAAGGGAGAAGGCGACGGGGCGGACCATGTCCATAGCCTGGAGGGAACGGCGAACGGCGAAGTAGAGAAGAAGGGGAAACATGCCAGCGCCGAGAGCGTAAGTGTAGGGAATGGCGAGATCGATAACCGAAGCTTCGAGGTGAATGCGCTGGAAGAAAGCGCGAAATAGAAAAATGGGGAGGGTAAGAATGGGAGTCATGACGAAGGTGAGGTAGACGCCGTTGAGGAGAGAGCGATAGCAATCTTCGCGGCGGCCAGCGCCGAAAGATTGCGAGATTAACGTGTCGAGCCCGATGAGGAGACCCTCACCGAAGAAAGCGAGGACGTGGAAAATGTTGGAGCTGATACTGACAGCGCTAATGGCTACGGCGCTGTTGGGGAGTCGGCCGACCATCATGGTGTCGACAATGTTCATGCTCATCCAGCCGATTTCGGCGAGGACAAGCGGGAGGGCGAGGCGGAGAGTGGGGCGGAGCTCGGAGCGGAAGGTCGGCCAAGTGAGCATGGGAGCGTAGAAAGAGTGTAAGGGGAGAGGGGGAGAAGTGGTAAGAGGGATTGGGGGAGTGCAGTTAGGGAAAAGGATTTACCACTGAGGGCACAGAAACAGGGATGGAAGTCCTAGCTAAAGCCGGCAAGAGGCTGAAGAGGAAAGAGGAAAGAGGAGGCACTCCGGGTGACTGCGAAGACGTTAACTGGTGAGGGGGGTAGTCGAGAGGTTCCATTGACAGGGGATGGGGACGGAACGTAGCGTGAAGGCGTAGGGGTAGTGTGGCCTGACAGGCACTGAGGCGCATGGTGAGTTGGGTTACCGCGCGGAGGGAAGACGTGGAAATCATGAATGAAACCAGTTATGCGATGAGAATGCAGCAAATGAGAGCCGGAGTGCGGCTGAATTCGCGCGTGCGTGTTGCACTGGAGTGGGAAGAGGGGGGAAAGATGCATTCGGTTTCCGGATACACGGTGGATATCAGCCCGAAGGGATGCCTGGCAGTGGTGCCGCAAGGGTTTGCGGTGGGGCAGAAAATGCGCATGCGGAATTCGATTAATGGGAATGAGTCTGAGGCGCGGCTGATTTGGCGGGGACATGAAGGGCGGTCGGGATGGGAGCTGGGATTGGAATTGGATAACCCGCCGGATAATTTCTGGGGATTGGATTTTTAGGGAAGAACAAGAAAAGATCGAAGGAAAGACGGGGCGAGATGCCCCGTTTTTTATTGGCGTAAGGAGAGAATGAATGTCACCACAGAGGACACGGAGGACACAGAGAAAGTAGTGGAGAGACCCAAGAAAAGTCCCCACACGCAAAGGCAGCGAGTGGGGCACCCGGACCCGGCGGTCGGGTCGCGCAGAGCAAGCGGTTCAAGATGGGGCAGGGGGATGGAAAGAGTCGTGCAGGTGGGAATGAGCGGCGGGGGAAGTTTTCCACCGGGGGAAATTAGAAAGGGATTATTTTCCTTGCGCTTGCTGGGCTTTGAAACGTAAAGTTCCCCTATGCCTTGGGGCCTTTCTGCCGGCATAACAACTAACAGAAAAGAAGTTGTCCCCGTGTCTCGTGCGATAGGTTGTGCGCGGACGGAGGGCGAGAGTCGATGACAGCAATCATAACCGTGGCGAATCAAAAGGGCGGAGTCGGGAAGACGACGACGGCAATCAATTTGTCTGCGGCGTTGGCGGCGCGCGGGCGGAAGACGCTGCTGATCGACCTGGACCCGCAGGCCAACTCGACGATTGCGTTTTTTAATATGGGCGAAGTGACGGTGTCGATGTTTGACGTGCTAGGGGATTCGCACGCGCCGATGGTGGATGCGATCAAGCCGTCGAAGGATCCGAATCTGTTTGTGGGATCGGGACGATTGGCGCTGGCGAAATTAGAGACGGTGCTGGCGGGACAGTTTGACGCGCCGTACCGATTGAAGGATGCGCTGGCTCCGGTGATGAAGGATTACGACTACATCATTCTGGACACGCCGCCATCACTGGGGATTTTGACGGTGAATGCGCTGGTGGCGTCGACGCATCTGCTGGTGCCGATTCAGGCGGCGTATTTTGCGATTGAAGGCACGGACGATTTGCTGGAGACGTACGAGCGGATACGCGCGCGGCCCAATCCGAATTTGAAGATGCTTGGCGTGGTGATCACGCTCTTCGATAAGCGGACGAATATATCGAAGGATACGCACGGGCAGATCCGTTCGGTGTTCGGCGAAGTGCTGTTCAGGACGAAGATCAGCAAGAACGTGCGGCTGGAAGAGAGTCCCGCGTACAAAGAGACGATTTTAACTTTTGCGCCCAAATCGCCAGGGGCGGTGGAATACAAAAAGCTAGCAGCGGAGGTCGTACATCGTGTCGAAGAGAGTAGGGTTGCCCGTCACGCTGAAGATGCGGCATGACGCGCATTACATTGAGTCACTAACAAGCTACAGCGGAGCGGCCATCGGACGGATGATCCCCGTGGATCAGATCCGGCCGAATCCAGACCAACCGCGTAAGGCGCTGGGAGATTTGCGCGAGCTGACGGAATCGGTGCGCGAAAAGGGCGTGCTGGAACCGCTGCTGGTGCGCATGGTAGCGGGGCAGGACTTCTTCCGCATTATTTCGGGCGAGCGGAGATATCACGCGGCACGGGCGGCGGGATTGCGCGAAGTGCCGTGCATCGAGAAGAAAGTTGATGACGCGGAGACGCTAGAAATTGCGCTGATTGAAAATATTCAGCGGAAAGATCTGACGCCGTTTGAAGAAGCGGACGGATTGCACAGGTTGCAGGAACAGTTTGAATATACGCACGAGGATATGGCGCGGAAGATTGGGCGGGCGCGGAGTTCGGTGACGGAAGTGCTGGCCCTGCGGAATATTCCCGAGTCGTTGCGAAAGAAGTGCGTGGAGCTGGGGATACAGTCGAAGTCGGTGCTGTTGCAGATTGCGCGGCAGCCGACCGAGAAGAAGATGTATGAAATGCTGCAGCGGATATTGTCGGGCGGATTGACGCGGGATGAGGCTCGGAAAGAACGAAAAGAAGAGCAGGGCGGGCCTCAGCGGCCGACGCCGTTTGTTTTTCACTATGAGCCGGAGAATGATGCGTTTCGGTTCAGGCTGCAATTTAAGAAGAGCCACGTGACGCGGGAAGAATTGGTGCGGACGTTGCGGGAGATCTTGGCGCAGTTGGAAGGGGCGTCGGAGGCGGATAGCACGGCGGCGTGAGAAAGGCAGTATTAAGTTATTGGTTTTAAGTTTTCAGTAAGGCGGAGAAGATATTTGGTGGAGAGGTTGTTCCACCGTGTGGTGGCGGATTAGGTTGGGTGCCACGATCCCTCCACTGCGGACCGCGAACGGCGCGGTCCTTTGGTCGGGATGACAGTTTTGAGTTGTGAGTGAGGAAAACTGGGAATTTGTTGAAACGGCGCGGCGGATGTCGCGCCGTTTTTTTTTGGTGTGCCGAGCATGATCGACAGCTTGGAGGTGTAAGTCCTCTTCACAACCAGATGGAGGTGAAGTGATAGCGAAGCGCAAGGGCCGAACCGTGAGGTGAGGTCTGAAAGAAGCGTGGAGCAAAGACGCGAGCCGATGAACAAGAACTGGATGTGAGGCAGGCAGTGTTCGGGCGAGCTGGCCAATGGCAGCGAAGCCCACATCCATCAAGGGCACTGAATGTAAATCCAGCGGTTGCGCGTTGAAGGCGGTCGAACTTACCTCGGGAGATCTGCTACCGGTCTCGAATTCGAGACTGAGAGGCGAGAGATCGTTTCTGATCCGGTGGCAGAAGTCAGCAGAGGGCGTATTGTGTGCTGAGCAGCGCGTTGTTCAGGAAGGTTGAAGTCCTTCTGGCACTCGGATGAGGAGGGCCATATCCAAAAGCGGGGGTAATGCCTCGCTGGCCGGAGAATGAAGTTAGTTCTTCGGAGGGCAGGGTGTCCATCGCGAGATGGAATCCGAAAGGCATGAGGAGAACTACCGGGCCGTAATCGATGGGGGCTACCCCGAAGATGAACCGGTCGGCCGAAGGTGGGGCAAGGTCGAGTCTGCACTATGGAGACGAAGGCGCTCTCATTCACCCACCGCACCAAGGTGTTTGCGGACGGCACGGTAGGGAAGAACAACACGTGACCTCAGGAGGACTGACAGAGTCTCCGGGGACACTCGGAGTAAACGGACCTATAAGCGAAAGCGAAGGGGTGAGTGAAGCTCTGTCAGTAGGCGGACGGCTGTGTAGTACCTGAAACGTGGCGAAAGTCACGTGACCGAGCCATCGGCAATCGAAATGGATTGGGGAAGGCAGCCGGCGAAGACGGTTGGGGAGAGAAGGAAAACCAGATGAGTAAGGGCGGGAAGGTGGAACAGTTCCATGAGTGAAATACCCGTACATTCTCGACCGAGGAGACTGGTGGACTGGATCAACCCGACGGGGGCAAAGAAGGTCCATTCATTGATCGACAAGGTGTACAAGCGGAAGAACCTGGAGATGGCCTGGGAGAGGGTACATGCCAACCGGGGTAGTGGAGGTGTAGACGGACAGAGCCTCAGTGGATTCGCCGAGCAACTCGATCAGCAGTTGAATCGATTGCAAAGCGAACTGCAAGGGGACAGCTATCAGCCTCAACCGGTGCGGCAGGTGCAAATCCCGAAGGCGGGCAAGCCGGGAGAGTATCGGATGCTTGGAATTCCCACGATTTATGACCGGGTCTGCCAGCAGGCGTTGCTCAACCGGTTGGAACCGATCTTCGAACCGGTATTCGACGAAGCGAACTTCGGATATCGGCGAGGGCGATCGACGAAGGACGCCCTGCGCAAGGTGTGGAAGGAAATACAAAGCGGGAGCGAGTGGATCGTAGACGCCGACCTGAAAGACTTTTTCGGGTCTGTGGATCACGAGAAACTTCTAACGCTGGTTGCCCAGCAAGTAGCGGATTGCCGAGTGCTACGCCTAATTCGGGCCATGCTCAAAGCGGGAAGCTACGGAAAAAGGCGACTCTTTCCAAGTGAGCGCGGGACTCCGCAAGGTGGAGTGGTTTCTCCCTTGCTCAGTAACATACTTCTGACGCCGTTTGATCGGGAGATGAGACGCAAGGGATATCAGCTGACGAGGTACGCGGACGACTGGGTGATTACCTGCAAGTCTGCGGCAGAGGCGCGAGCGGCAGTGGCCGTCGCCCTGCGAATCCTGAGAGAGCTGGGAGTGGAGCTGCATCCAAAGAAGACGCGGATCGTCCACGTTCAGCATGGCTTCGAGTTCCTCGGCTACAAGATCAAGCGCGGGAATCGATTACGACTTCCCGAAGGCAAGATCCGTAGCAACGCGCGTTCGGGTGCGCTGTATGCGTATCCGCGAGAGAAATCGATTCGCCGCTTTCAGGATCAAGTGCGGCAGCGGACCAAACGTCGCGTGCCCATGCCGACCGAGGAGCTGATTGAAACAGTCAATCCACTCTTGCGTGGATGGGGCGGGTACTACAAGCGCGCCCATGTCCGAAAACTCTTCAACCGTTTGGACCGATGGATCGTTCGACGCATCTGGTCGCATCGGTTCAAGCGCTGGCGGAATGGCGGCTGGAAACAGCTGCCCACGGCGGCGTTGTATCGCGAGTACGGGCTTGTGAACCTGGTTGGGCTAATTCCTTCGCTTGTCTCTCGGCATAGCTGAGTTTTCGTGAAAGCTGCATACGGGAAAACCGTACGTGCAGTTTGAGCGGCGGACGGAGGCCAGCGCATGAGCGCGCCTCCTCCGACCCGACAGCTGCGCAAGCAGTGAAGGCCCGAACGGTCCCCGCAAGGGGATAAAGGGAGCGATGAGTACGCAGCGCAACTCAACCACCGACAAGCGGCAGAAAAGCCAGTACCGTCTGGCCTTCCCGGAGGAGAGTAGGGGTGCAGCCCCGATGGCCTTCGTGGAAGGGACCGAATCGGAGTTGGCGGAGCGCAGAGCCGAAAGTCCGGCTACCGAGCAGTGGATGGAAGAAGTCTGCGAGCGGGAAAACTGCAAGCAGGCGCTACGACGAGTGAAGGGCAACGAAGGCGAGTCCAGGCATCGACGGGATGACCGTCGAGAAACTGTCTGGACACCTGAAAGAGCACTGGCCAGTCATTCGGGAACAACTCCTCAACGGAACCTACAGACCGCAACCGGTACAACGAGTAGAAATACCGAAGCCGGACGGTGGAGTGCGCAAGTTGGGCATTCCGACGGTGCTGGATCGATTCATTCAGCAAGCGGTGATGCAGGTGCTGCAAAGGAGCTGGGACGGAACGTTCTCCGAACACAGCTATGGGTTTCGGCCCAAGCGATCGGCACATCAGGCGGTGGAGCAGGCGCAGCAATACCAAGCCGAAGGTTACCGCTGGGTGGTGGATCTGGATCTCGAGAAATTTTTCGACCGGGTCAACCACGACCGATTACTAGCGAAGATCGCCGAAAGGGTCAGCGATAAGCGTTTGCTGAAGACTGATTCGTGCGTTCTTGCGAGCCGGAGTAATGGAGAATGGGCTGGTGAGTCCGGCCGAGGAAGGGACGCCGCAAGGTGGTCCTCTCTCGCCCGTGCTATCGAACATCGTACTCAACGAACTGGATCGGGAGCTGGAGCGGCGCGGACACCGGTTCACACGATATGCGGATGACTGCAACATCTACGTCCGCAGTCGGCGGGCCGGCGAACGAGTGATGAGAAGCGTGACGCGACTCCTCACGACAACGCTCAAGCTACGGGTAAACAGCGAGAAGAGTGCGGTGGCACGACCATGGGAACGGAAATTCCTGGGATTCAGCTTCACGAATCATAAGCAACCGAAGAGGCGCCTTGCGCCAAAAGCGGTGGCACGATTCAAGGAGCGAGTTCGGGAACTCACACGCGGACACGGGGCATAAGCCTCGCCCGAATGGTCCATGACTTAGCGGAATATCTCCGCGGATGGATCGGTTACTTCGGACGATGTGAAACCCCGGACGTGCTCGACAAGCTGGAGCAATGGTTCCGACGTCGACTTCGGTCGATGGTCTGGAAACAGTGGAAGCGAGGAACCACCCGGATATCGCGAGCTCCGCAAGCGCGGCATCGCTGCGCAGGAGGCCGCGCAAACCGCGGGTAGCTCCGATGGTTCGTGGCACCTCGCGAACACTCCAGCGTTGAAAATCGCTCTATCGAACGCTTACTTCGCCTCGCTCGGGCTTACCGAGCTCACGGCTCATGGTTAGTTCAACCCGCCGAACCGCCGGATGCGGACCCGCATGTCCGGTCGTGTGGCAGGGGCGAGTGGGCGACCACTCCCCCTATGCCGATGTACGCCGAGCAGGGTCGACTGCTTGGAGGTGAAAGTTCTCTTCACAACCTGATAGAGGTGAAGTGATAGCGAAACGCAAGGGCGTCGCCGTGAGGTGGGGTCTGAAGGAAGCTTGGAGCAAGCCAATGTACAAAAACCGGATCTGAGGCGTGAGTGTCGGGCGAGCGGGCCAATGATCGCGAAGCCCATATCTATCAAGGACGCAGAGCGTAAATTCGGTGGTTGCGCGCGGAAAGCGGTCGAACTTATCTCGGGAGAGCTGCTGCACGTCTCGGATTCGTGACTGTCCTTTAGGGCCTGCGGCCCGCGCATCTATGCCCTATAGGATAGCGGGAATTGATGTTCCTCAGGAGATGCTGGCTGTAGTGGTATCCGACGTCGAAATCGAAAGCGAGTACCAGTTTGAACGGAGGATATTTGGCAGCAGTCCCGAACAACTGCGAACGCTCGCCGCATGGCTGCTCGAGAAAGAGGCTGAAGAAGTAGTCATGGAATCGACGGCGCAATATTGGAAACCGGTGTGGGAAGCGCTGGAAAGATATTGGAAGCCGATACGCGAGAAGCGTGAGGGCGCGAAGCTGAACCGCCGTATGTGGACCCGCATGATGTACGGTGGTGTGGCAGGTTGTGTCAAGAAGATGCGAAAGCGTCATGCTGTACGAGAGATGAAGGTGGGCCCTTCGGAGTCCTCTTGTAGGAGAGGGCTTCAAACAGCCGTGAGCTGCTACGGTCAAATGCCGCAGTGGTGAACGTCACGGTTAAAAGGCGTGCTCAAACACGTCATGTGAGAATTAGAGAGACGAATGCAAATGAAGCTCTGATGACACATCGAAACACCACTTAGATGACATCAAAACCGGAGATGCCTGCCACCTCCGGGAAGAGCACGGCGGTCACCTGCTTACTGGCTGTGCGATGTCCGGTGTACAGGAGCCGTGAATCTAATTCGGGCTTTCGTACGGAACTTGAGAACCTGGTCGGTGATGCTAAGGGAAAAGGCCCAAGCGGCAGCCCCGCGAGGCCGAAAGTACCGACGTGCCGGCCAGGGGCGGACTGCTCCGTAGTAGCGGTGAAACGGATTATTAACAGCCGTGGAGCGAAGGGAGCAGGTCACCCGCGTTGAGATCACTCAGAGTCAACTGGAAACAGAACGAACTCACTGGTCTCGATGGAAGGCGGCAGCTTTCAATGGGTGGCACGAGCCGTGATAAGTCGAGAGGCTTACGTCCGGTTCTGTGAGCGGCCCGGGGTGAAATTCTCCGGGCCTACTCGGCGGCGGACGGGCGACCGTCCCCCCTATGCCGATTGTGTCGACGATTGGTTCTGAATTGAGACAAGGATTTCGGAAGTAAGGCTGAACCGTTGTGTCGCACCTACGGCGCTTGGGGGACTGAGGATTGGCACCCAACCCCTTACGGGGTGGGCTATCTTATGGCGCTCCTACGGAGCTTGGCGCTTGTTGGAGTTCCTGCGGAGCTTGTTGGTGACGGCGTGTATACTTTTGGGATGATGGAGTTGACGCAGGTTCAGATGCAGGTGGTGGAGCGGTTGTTTGCGGCGGGATTTCGGCCGATTGCGATACCACCTTATGAGAAGGCGTTGTGTATGCGGCGGGGGGAGTGCGCGGCGTTACTGGCTCCGGTGGAGAATGGCGGATTGAAGTTGTTGGCGGTTCCTACGTTTCTGGTGAATGGGAATTTGGGAGTGCGGGTGAAGAAAGGCGCGGGCGAAGCGTTTGTGTTCAAGAAGGATTCGGTGGGGGCTACGGCGGAGCGGTTGAAGGAGTTGGAAGAGTTTAAGGTGGAGTTGGTGGGGATATTGGAATTGGGTGGGAGGCAGTGAGGGAAGAGTCTTAAGTTATTGGTATTAAGTTTTAAGTAAAAATAAGAAAAAGATCTAACCCAGAGTTCGCTGAAGTACGCGGAGAAGTAACGAAGCCTGATTATTGCCGATGGACAATAGTTACTCGGGATCTGGTAAGGGACGTGATGCAGAAAATCCTCTGGCGCTGGAAGTGATCTCATTAAATCCCGCCGTAGACAATTCTTCTTTAATTCTGTCACTCATTGGGGAACCGATGACCTCCAGGATGGTGTAGGGAGCCGATGACGAATATTGCCCGTGGTGCAGGTCGATGGTTTCCAGATGGCTCAAGAATAAATCTTCGGCCGAAGAAGAAGCTTGATCCAAGAAAGTAGGTATACCTGTAAGATGTTCATCATTGGGACTCTCTTTCCAGATTTTTTGCGCCACGGGTTTGTTAGTGGGTGTGTCAACAATCCAGACTGGTACTCCCCAACTGAGAGTTCCGAGCTGATCTCCAAATACTCTATCAACGACATCCTACACTTTGTAGGGACGCTAAATCATAGGACTCCAATTCCGGTCGCAAATGATCATATGGGATTTGGATAACGGTGGGGAGCGTGGGAGACTCGAATAGGTACGTGTAAACGCTCGATTTTGCTTGGGAGCGGAATACGTTGTGGCCACCTGAAGGAGGCCGCTACAGAGGAGTGCATGTACGACATTGTGTGTATTGGGGCGGGGCCTACGGGGTTGGCTTGCGCAATTGAGGCGAAGAGGGCCGGGATGCGGGCGTTGGTCGTGGATAAAGGGTGCTTGTGCAATTCGATTTACAACTATCCGGTGAACATGGTGTTTTTCACTACGCCGGAATTGCTGGAGATTGGGGAATTGCCGATGGTGTGCGGCGGAGACAAGCCGACTCGGCTGGAGGCGTTGAAATATTACCGAAAAGCGGCTGAGCACGATGGATTGGAATTGCGGTTGTATGAGAAAGTGTTGCGCGTGGACGGGCATGACGGAAATTTCACGGTGGTGACGGAGACGGCCAGCGGGCGGGAAGAGCGATACGCCGCGAAAAAGATTGTGGTGGCGACGGGTTATTACGATTTGCCGAATGAGATGGGAATACCAGGCGAACATTTGCCACATGTGAATCATTACTATACGGAGCCGCACCCGTTCTGGAATCAGGATGTGGTGGTGATTGGCGGAAAGAATTCGGCGGTGGAGTCGGCGCTGGACTTGTATCGGAATGGAGCGAGGACGACGCTACTGGTGCGGCGGCCGGATTTGGGGACTTCGCTGAAGTATTGGGTGAAACCGGATATTGAGAACCGGATCAAGGCGGGACAGATCAAGGTGGTATTTAATTGCAGGATCAAAGAGATTACGCGGCATGGGGTGTTGATAGAGGATGGAAATGGTGCGCGTGAATTGGAAGCGAAACAGATATTTGCACTGACGGGATACCACCCGGATTATGAGTTTATCGAGAGCCTGGGAGTGCGGTTGGATAAAGAGAGCCGACGGCCGGAGATTGATTTGAATACGCTGGAGAGCAATGTGCCGGGGATATTTCTGGCGGGCGTGGTGATTGCGGGGAAGAATACGGCGGAGATTTTTATTGAGAATGGGAGGTTTCACGGAAAGCAGATTGTGGAGGCGTTGGGGTGAGGGAAGTTTTAAGTTATTAGTTTTAAGTTTTTAGTACGGCGGAGATTGGATGCCAGATTTCAGTTGTGGCGTGGTGCGGTTGAGATCATGGAGAGATCCTTCGACTGCGGCCTGCAAAAGGCGCAGGCCTTCGCTCAGGATGACAGCTTCGTGATGCAGGGCGAATGGTGGCCGGCGGATGGGTGAGGTCCCTTCGACTACGCTCAGGGCCGGCTCTTCGCTTCGCACAGGATGACAGAGTTCTGGTTGGGCTGAGCGCGAGAGTGTAGGATGAAGTCAAAACCCGCACCCTTAATGGCGAAGGGTGCGGCACCCAAAGACAAAAGCAAAGCTGGACATCGGCGGGTTGCGGCACACGGCCGGAAAGTGGATTTGGAGTGGTTGGGAGGGTTTGTTAGACTGGGGACCTATGGCATCGCTCATACGAGAAGTAGGGGAAACGGCGCTGGCGCTGATCAAAGGGTTTAGCGTCACGTTCAAGACCATGTTTGAGAAGACGGTGACGGAGAATTATCCGCACCAGCCGGTGAATTTTCAGCCGCGATACCGCGGGATTCACGTGTTGCACCGCGATGAAAACAACCTGGAGAAGTGTGTCGGATGTTTTCTGTGCGCGGCGGCTTGCCCATCGAATTGTATTTATATTGAGGCGGCGGAGAATATCGAAGAGAGCCGAATTTCGGCGGGTGAACGGTACGCGAAGGTTTACAACATCGATTATTCACGGTGCATTTTCTGCGGGTATTGCGTAGAGGCGTGTCCTACAGATGCGATTACGCATGGGCACGGATTTGAGCTGGCGACGTACGACATCAATTCGCTGGTGTACCGGAAAGAACAGATGCTGGAAACGACGAAGGGACAGTTGCCGGCGGGGGCGAAGTCGTAAGGACAGCGAGAGAAAAAAAGAGCAGAGAGTTCTGGGGCGGGCCGAAGAGTCCGCCCCTTTTTTTGTTTTAACGAAGGTGGAATGGTTGAGATCCTTCGCGCGCAAAAGGCGTGGGCTCAGGATGACAACGATTGCCGTGGGAAGCGCTGGCATAAAAGCCAGCGCTACAAAAAATTGGGACACCACGGGACACCAAACATGCACGAACAGCCTGTGTTTATGCGGGGTCTCTGACTACGTCCTCTAATAGTTATACACCTCTCTAGACGTAATGCCGCGAGGTGGATGGTGAGGAGAGATGACGCGAAGAGTGAAGAGCGAAGAGCGAGGACGACGGGCGCACGGGGTCAAGGCGACGGTGGCGAATAGTGGCGAGAGAGTCGCGCCGCTGAAAGAGCCAAATGGTCAAAGCACACCTCCGCGGATGTGGTCGGCGGCGGAGCCTGCCAACAAACGATTGAGAACGTCCGAAACGCGAGCGCGGGTGCGCGAGGGCTCAGCGTGCTGCCGTTGGAAGCACGCGGCGGACGGATACGATCCGCCAAGAAAGTATCGGACGGTGGATTGGGGGGATAGAAGTCGGGATGGTTATGGATGAGTCGAAGGATGTGAGCAGGAGACGTGGGCGAGATAGGTAATGCGCACGGCCAGGAATGGCTGTGCCACCAAGGCGGAAAGGCGCTGGTATGAAAGTCAGCGCTTCAACGGTAATGCTGGCCGGACTGAAGCCCGGCACCTACGTTTCGGAGACGAGCGAAGCAAAGAGCAAAGAGGAGGGACATCGTGGCGTTCGATCGTCGGAGCCCACCCTTCGCATGGTGCAAAGGCGCGAAGGAGGGGGCACCCTCAAGGTCAATTGAGTCGTGACGCTAGTGCGAAAGAACCTAGAAAGCCAAGAGCTAAAGGACCAAGGGATCGCCCTGGCGGAGGGGCTTGCCGGATTCGGTGGAGGCTACGCGAGTGTTGGTGGCCAGGCGATAGAAATGATCGAAAGGTTCGCGGGGAGACCAGACGGGGAGGGAGGCCTGGCGGAGTTGCGTGAAAAGTTTTTGGAAGCCGTCGTGGGAGAGTCCGGTGAAGGGATCGCGAGAGGGGACGGGGCAGCGGGCGCAGGGATTGCTACCTTCAAAATGAACGGGGCCGATCTGGAACCGAACTACGTTGCGCGAATTTTCGGAAAAGAGTTGATCTTCCCAGAAGGCGGGGACACCATCGATTTCGAGCGAAGTGCGGAAACGCAGGCGGGCTTCCTCGAGGGAGATGCCGGGAAACCATTCGCAGACGGTTTGCAGCGTGGCGGTGGAGATGATTGTGGGACCATTGGCGATGGGATCGTCGGGAAAACCTTCGGGAGAATTGCGGACGATGATCTGCTGGTCGAAGAACACGCTAAACCATTCGGCAGCGTCTTCGTAATCGTGCGGGAAGGCGAAGGTGCGCGTGGGAATATTGCGGCGATCCTTGGGAACAGAGAGAGTGACGGAGGAGAGGTCGTCAGAGTAACGGGCTCGAATGAGATGAAGGACGGGAGTGCGCTTGGCGTTGACCCATTTACCATCGACGGAATAGAGGGCCCAGGCGCGATCGTGAACGAGCCCGCCGGCGAGACCGATGCGCGATTCGGGAACGCTGGTGGGGTCAAGGGATTTGATGGGGTGAATGCGAATTTGCGCCAGGCGCGGAGCGATAGGGGATGTGGCGGACACAAAATAAGTTTAGCAGAGGGTCCGGAGCGGGTTGATGCGGAAAAGTTTTGTTGGTTCGGAAGAGAAACAGGGAAGTGGAGAGGGAAAGCGACGGAGTGGGGAAGGCTCCGGACATTGTTTTGGATGAGATCCTTCGGCCGCGGAGGACGCGGCCTCAGGATGACAAGCATCCCGACAATACTGAGATCGAGGACGGAATTGCTGAGAGGGATAGGAAAAGCGCACAGCCAGGAATGGCTGTGCCACCAAGGGAAGGAAAACCCAAGAGGGCGGTGTGAACCGCCCCCAGGAGAGAACTGCAAGATGGGCTAGCTGCCAGCGGTGGCAGCTACGGCAAGTTTGCGGGGATAGACCGAGGGGACAGGTGTTGCGGAATGGGCTTCGATTGCCTGAGCGGCGGTAAGAAGTGGATGGGTTTGAATATCGGCAACAACGCCTCCGCGGGCGAAGGCAATGCAGATATCGGAAGTGGACACACGGTCGGGGAATTCCGTAATGGCGAGAACGTCGAAACGCCCGGTAGTGAAGAAGGCGGCACGGATGATACCACCAAGTTTTTCGATGGGGGCACGAATGGTTTCAAAGCGATCATCGGGGTTTTGCGAAATACGGGACCAGGCATGTGAGGTAAAACTGATTTGGTGACAGAACTGGGACATGGCGCCTCTCAGGGTTCCGGAGGGAGGGGCTTCGGAGGAATTAGAGAGTGGACCTTTAGGATGTGGGTGTCAAGGGGAAAACGGAAGGTGCAGAGTCCCGTCCCAACCTGATGGAGGTGAAGGGTAGCGAAGCGCAAGGGCGTCACCGCGAGGTGGGGTCTGAAGGAAGCGTGGAGCAAAGATACGGGCCGATGGACAAGAACTGGATTTGAGGCCTACGGCGTCGGACGAGCGGGCAACTGACCGCGAAGTCCGTATCCATCAAGGACGCTGGTGGTAAATCCGGCGGTCGCGTGTCGAAAGCAGTCGAACTTATCGCGGGAGATCTGCTGCATGTCACGGAATCGTGAATGAGGGTGGAGAGATTCACTCTGACCATGCGGCAGAAGTCAGCAGCGGGCGTATTGTGTGCTGAGCAGCGCGTTGTTCAGGAAGGTTGAAGTCCTTCTGGCACTCGGATGAGGAGGGCCATATCCAAAAGCGGGGGTAATGCCTCGCTGGCCGGAGAATGAAGTTAGTTCTTCGGAGGGCAGGGTGTCCATCGCGAGATGGAATCCGAAAGGCATGAGGAGAACTACCGGGCCGTAATCGATGGGGGCTACCCCGAAGATGAACCGGTCGGCCGAAGGTGGGGCAAGGTCGAGTCTGCACTATGGAGACGAAGGCGCTCTCATTCACCCACCGCACCAAGGTGTTTGCGGACGGCACGGTAGGGAAGAACAACACGTGACCTCAGGAGGACTGACAGAGTCTCCGGGGACACTCGGAGTAAACGGACCTATAAGCGAAAGCGAAGGGGTGAGTGAAGCTCTGTCAGTAGGCGGACGGCTGTGTAGTACCTGAAACGTGGCGAAAGTCACGTGACCGAGCCATCGGCAATCGAAATGGATTGGGGAAGGCAGCCGGCGAAGACGGTTGGGGAGAGAAGGAAAACCAGATGAGTAAGGGCGGGAAGGTGGAACAGTTCCATGAGTGAAATACCCGTACATTCTCGACCGAGGAGACTGGTGGACTGGATCAACCCGACGGGGGCAAAGAAGGTCCATTCATTGATCGACAAGGTGTACAAGCGGAAGAACCTGGAGATGGCCTGGGAGAGGGTACATGCCAACCGGGGTAGTGGAGGTGTAGACGGACAGAGCCTCAGTGGATTCGCCGAGCAACTCGATCAGCAGTTGAATCGATTGCAAAGCGAACTGCAAGGGGACAGCTATCAGCCTCAACCGGTGCGGCAGGTGCAAATCCCGAAGGCGGGCAAGCCGGGAGAGTATCGGATGCTTGGAATTCCCACGATTTATGACCGGGTCTGCCAGCAGGCGTTGCTCAACCGGTTGGAACCGATCTTCGAACCGGTATTCGACGAAGCGAACTTCGGATATCGGCGAGGGCGATCGACGAAGGACGCCCTGCGCAAGGTGTGGAAGGAAATACAAAGCGGGAGCGAGTGGATCGTAGACGCCGACCTGAAAGACTTTTTCGGGTCTGTGGATCACGAGAAACTTCTAACGCTGGTTGCCCAGCAAGTAGCGGATTGCCGAGTGCTACGCCTAATTCGGGCCATGCTCAAAGCGGGAAGCTACGGAAAAAGGCGACTCTTTCCAAGTGAGCGCGGGACTCCGCAAGGTGGAGTGGTTTCTCCCTTGCTCAGTAACATACTTCTGACGCCGTTTGATCGGGAGATGAGACGCAAGGGATATCAGCTGACGAGGTACGCGGACGACTGGGTGATTACCTGCAAGTCTGCGGCAGAGGCGCGAGCGGCAGTGGCCGTCGCCCTGCGAATCCTGAGAGAGCTGGGAGTGGAGCTGCATCCAAAGAAGACGCGGATCGTCCACGTTCAGCATGGCTTCGAGTTCCTCGGCTACAAGATCAAGCGCGGGAATCGATTACGACTTCCCGAAGGCAAGATCCGTAGCAACGCGCGTTCGGGTGCGCTGTATGCGTATCCGCGAGAGAAATCGATTCGCCGCTTTCAGGATCAAGTGCGGCAGCGGACCAAACGTCGCGTGCCCATGCCGACCGAGGAGCTGATTGAAACAGTCAATCCACTCTTGCGTGGATGGGGCGGGTACTACAAGCGCGCCCATGTCCGAAAACTCTTCAACCGTTTGGACCGATGGATCGTTCGACGCATCTGGTCGCATCGGTTCAAGCGCTGGCGGAATGGCGGCTGGAAACAGCTGCCCACGGCGGCGTTGTATCGCGAGTACGGGCTTGTGAACCTGGTTGGGCTAATTCCTTCGCTTGTCTCTCGGCATAGCTGAGTTTTCGTGAAAGCTGCATACGGGAAAACCGTACGTGCAGTTTGAGCGGCGGACGGAGGCCAGCGCATGAGCGCGCCTCCTCCGACCCGACAGTGTCAATTCCATTGAAAATTCCCCCATATCGCGCACTCACCAACTGGAAGAAAATCGTGGCTCCCAGAATCGGAAGGGCCCTGAAAGGCCAAAAAGGCAAAGAAAGAGCCTGACAGAGAGTCCTATAAGATATATTATGTTAACTACGAAATGCGGATGAATCCGCAAGACTGTGGATGGGGCTCCCGGGTTGGATTTTGATTCGCTGATTTATATGTTCCCTGCCGCGTTGTATCCTTCGCCCGCAAGGAGCCCGGGCTCAGAATGACAGATGATGCGGTTGGCCGTAGCGAACTGGCTGGGATGAGGGGCACGGCATGACGGTCTAAAGACCGCCGCTACATTTAAAAGCTAGAACCTCGCAGCTACTTCTTGGCGGCCTTTTGTTGGGCTAGTTCGTAATCGATGTATTGCTGGATGGTGCGAGAATCAGCGCCGACGACTCGGCGGCCATTGATGAAGACGGTGGGCGTGCTACGGACCTCGAGGAGGTTGGCGTTGGCGATGTTGGCATCAATTGCCTGGGCGGCTTCGGGGCTGCTGAGGCAGGATTTAAAGGAGTCCTTGTTGAGGTCGGCCTGTCCGGCAAAGTCCATGAACTTGTCATAGGCGTTGGCAGCGGAAATGATTTCCTGGTTGTCGTAGATGAGGTCGTAGACTTTCCAGAAGGCCTTGGGATCTTGCATGTAGGCACAGCGCCCCGCGAGGGCGGCAGTCCGAGCCCAAGGGTGGAGCGTCTCGATAGGATAATCTTTAAAAATGACTTTGACCTGTGGGTAATTTGGCATAAGGCCGCGGAGTCCGTCGTGGAGAATGCGGCAGACAGGGCATTCGAAATCCGAGTATTCAACGAGGGTAACGGTGGCGTTGGAATTGCCGAGGACCGGTGAGTTGGCGGTGATGATCTTGGCGCGCGTTTCGGCAAGCGGGTCGGTAGTCAGGTCGGTAACTTCCCCGCGCATGAGGTAGCGGCCGTCTTTGGAGAGATACATCTTAACTTTCTCGGAGCCCTCGGGAGTCTTAACGTCCACAGGAGTCTCCAAGATGCCGGAAGTGCCGAGTTCCTTTGGCGTGCCCACGGTGATTTGGATGTCGGAGCCCAGTGCGTAGAAGTTACGGAGGAAGGTTTCGACGCTTTTCTGAATGGCGGCCGATGCGGCAGTGGGTGCGGGAGAGGCGGCACGTTGTTGCGCGAGCAGAGTGGATGCGGCGAAGAGAGTGAATGCAAAGGTGGCGAGCTTTAGAATTGGTTTCACGCGTAGCCTCATTAGTTTAGGGAATGAATCGTTGCGCAATGGGAAACGGGCGGCCAAAACCAAAAGCCCGCGAAGTGATTTTCAGGCCGGGCGCAGCCTGTTTCCTTTTGTATTCGTTGCGATCGACTTTTAAAACGATGTCGTGAACCATTTTCTCATCGAAATGATGCTCCGCAGCAATTTCTTCTGGTGACTGGACGTCTTCGATGTAGGCCTTGAGGATAGCATCGAGGATTTCGTAAGGCGGAAGGGAGTCGGTGTCTTTCTGATCGGGGCGTAGTTCGGCGGAAGGCGGCTTTTCGAGAGTTGAGCGGGGAACGACTTCCCTTTCGCGATTAATGTAACGGGCCAGTTCGTAGACCATCATTTTGGGGACGTCGGAGATGACAGCGAGTCCTCCAGCCATATCGCCGTAGAGTGTGCAGTAGCCCACCGCGTTTTCGGATTTATTCCCCGTGCTGAGCACCATGGAGCCAAATTTATTGGAAAGCGCCATAAGAAAGTTACCACGGATGCGCGCCTGGATATTTTCCTCGGTAGCGTCGGGCTTGCGGTTTCCGAACAAGGGTGCCAAAGCGGAACTATACGTTTCGAAGACCGGGCCGATGGGAATGGTGAGGAATTCAATGCCAAGGCTCTGGGCCAGGACGCGGGCATCGGTCTTACTGCCTTCGGAGGAGTACGGGCCGGGCATGGAGACGCCGAGAACGTTGGAAGGTCCGAGAGCGGCGACAGCGATGCTGGCGACTACGGCAGAATCGACACCGCCGCTGAGGCCGACAATTGTTTTGCTGAAGCGGCATTTGCGGACGTAATCGCGAGTGCCGGTGACCAAAGCCTGATGCGCGTAGGCGATTTCTTCGGAGGGTTGGTCATGGATATTGCCGAGGCCTGTGACGGTGTCGAAGAGAACGATATCTTCTTCAAAAGCCTTGGCCTGAGCGGCGATTTCACCTTGGGCAGTGATAGCGATGCTGGCACCATCGAAGATCAGGGAATCATTTCCGCCGACCTGATTGACGTAGATGACAGGCCGGTTGTGACGCAGGGCGATGGAACGAAGCATATCGAGGCGCAGAGTGCGCTTGTCGATAGTGTAGGGAGACGCGGAGATATTGATAATGATGCTAGTTCCCTGCGAGACGAGTTCGGTGACGGGATCGCGAGCGTAGAGGGGATTAGACCAGAAGGTCTTATCGTTCCAGGCATCTTCGCAGACGGTGATGCCGAGTTGCTCGTGGCCAAGTCCATAGACGTAGTGCTTGTCACCGGGCTGGAAGTAGCGCGATTCGTCGAAAACGTCATAGGTGGGGAGGAGCATTTTACTTTGTTCGAAGACGACGCGGCCTTCACAGATCAGGGCGGCTTTGTTGGCGATGGACTTCCCTGCCCGGTGGTAATCATGATTGACACGGCCAGCATAGCCAACGATGGCGGGTAGAGGCATTTGGGAAGCAACTTCTTTTAGAGTTTCGTGATTGCGGTCGATGAAGGCGGGACGTTCGAGAAGATCGAGCGGAAGGTAGCCGCAGAGGCAGAGTTCGGAAAAGACGGCAAGTTCCGCGCCGCACTGCTTGGCTTGCGACGCGAGGCTCAGGACGCGAGCCGCGTTTCCCTCAAAATCGCCAACGGTGGGATTGAATTGAGCGAGCGCTATTTTCATTCGGCTAGAAGATTAGGATAAGTGGGGAGGGGGTAGAAAGCAAATGGGGGAGGATTTGGCGGACCCGCACAGCCAGGAATGGCTGTCCCACGGATGGCAACCGCCAGAGGTGCACGATGCTTCGTGCCACAACAAGAGCCGGCGAGTGGAAACGTGGGCCGATCTAAAAGATCGGCCACACAAAATAGGCGCTAATCGGTCGAGGCGGCGGAGCGCTGGGTGAAAGTGGTGTCGGCGGTGAGGCCGAAGGCTTCGAGCATGTGGGTTTGGACGCGGGCGGAAACTTCATTGATTTCGTCTACGCCAAAATCGGCGGGGCTTACGCGATAGCGGAGTTTTCGCTGACCCCTGGGAGTTTCCACGATGCGAAGGACGGCGTCAGCTACTTCCTGGGGATTGGCGGCGGAATTGGTGAGGAGTTGATTGATTTTTCCGGGGATACTGTTGGCGGCGCCGTAGGTTTCCGTGCGAGAAGTGTCGGAGGCCAGGACGATATTGCCAAAAACAGGAGTTTGGTAGGCACCGGGTTCGACGATTGAGGATTCAATTCCCTGCTGCGCGAGTTCGTAGTGATACGCCTCGGCCAAGGCTTCCATGGCGAATTTGCTAGCGCAATAAAAGCCGAAGGATGGAATGACCACGCGACCCGCACCGCTGCTGATGTGCAGGAGCAGACCGTTGCGCTGGCGGCGCATGTACGGGAGGACGGCGCGGTTGACGCGAACGGCACCGAAGAAATTTGTATCCATGATGCGCTGGACTTGTTCGATAGTGGAGGCTTCAGCCAGGCCGATGAGACCGTAACCTGCGTTGTTGATCGCGATGTCGATGCGGCCAGCGTGTTCGACGGCGGTGCGGACGGCTTGCTCGACGGAAATTTCGTCGCTAACATCCATTTCCAAGACATGGAGTGGGAGCGATTCCCTTTTGGCGAGGTCACGGATTTCGGATGAGTTGGTGGCGTTGCGTCCTCCGGTATCGCGCATGGTGGCGAAGACGGTGTGGCCATTGCGGGAAAGAGTTTCGACAAAGAGACGTCCGAAGCCGGTGCTGCAGCCGGTGATGAGGATTACTTTCTTGTTGTCCATGGGTGCCTCCTGGGGAGAAGTATTGTGAACTGGGAGATGGGGGATGTAAAGAGTTGGGGCGAGGCGGTCGCACAGCCAGGAATGGCTGTTCCACGAAGGCAGGAAAATGAAAAGGGCGGCATAAAGCCGCCCCTACGAAAACCATTTTAAGAAAACTTGGAATCAGACGCTGAAGGAACTGCCGCAGCCGCAGGTGCTCTTGACGTTGGGGTTGTTAAACTTGAAGCCCGCGCCTTCGAGGGTTTCGACGTAATCGATTTCGACGCCATCGAGATACATGGAGCTCATCTGGTCAACGGCGACTTTTAGGCCGTTGAAATCGACAACTTCATCGGCTTCCGTGGTCTGATTCTCGAATGCCATGTGGTACTGGAAACCGGAGCAACCGCCACCCACCACAGCGACGCGCAGCGCCACGGGCACAGGGTTTTGCATGCTCATGATTTCTTTGACCTTAACAGCGGCGGTCGGTGTTAGGTTAATCATTTTACTCTTGGCCTCCGGCCACGGAATGTCCGCAGCAAAGTGTACTTAGCTAGTATAACACAGGTGACTTAAACGCAAATTGGTGTCGCAGCAGGGTAAACAGCGCGCTTCGTGAAAGATATCAGATACCAGCGATCAGATACCGGGAGGCGTCCGAACCTTGCTGCGCCCTAGGCTTCGACAACGCGAACTTGTTCACATAAAATAGGATGCACCTATGCGACATAAAGTGACATTGCTACCTGGTGAAGGCATTGGGCCGGAAGTGGCGGCCGCGACACAACAAATTCTGGACGCGGCGGGTGTGAAAATCGATTGGGAAGAGCTAGGCGCGCGCGCGGAGAATACGGACAAGGGCACGACCGGCGCGGAAGTGCTGAATACGGCGGCGATCGAATCTGTGCGAAGGAATCGCGTGGCGTTGAAGGGGCCGATGGCCACAGCGGTGGCCGGAGGAGCTCGCAGCGTGAACGTGGCGCTGCGGAAGAGCCTTGATTTGTATTCGAATTTGCGACCCGTAAGGAATGTGCCGGGAGTGAAATCGCACTTTGACAACGTGGACGTGGTGATTGTGCGAGAGAATACCGAGGACTTGTACTCCGGGCTGGAGCACGAAGTGGTGCCGGGCGTGGTGGAGAGCCTGAAAATCATTACGGAAAAGGCGTCGACGCGGATTGCGAAGTTCGCGTTTGAATATGCGCGAAAGAACGGGCGGAAAAAGATCCACGCGATTCACAAAGCAAACATCATGAAGCTGGGAGATGGACTGTTTTTGAAGTCGATTCGGGTGGTGGCGGAGAAGTTTAAGGATATCGAGTATAAGGAACTGATTGTCGATAACGCGTGCATGCAGATTGTGATTGATCCCCGGCAATTCGATATTTTGCTAT
This sequence comes from Candidatus Acidiferrales bacterium, assembly GCA_963748365.1. Lineage (GTDB taxonomy): Bacteria > Acidobacteriota > Terriglobia > Acidiferrales > UBA7541 > Acidiferrum. The sequence continues at coordinate 309,185 of CAVVJG010000028.1, read as the reverse complement.
TGCCCAATCTTTATGGCGATATCGTGAGCGATCTGGCCGCGGGATTGGTGGGCGGATTGGGCGTGGTGCCGAGCGGAAACATTGGGGATGAGTGCGCGATATTCGAGGCGGTTCACGGAACGGCCCCGGACATTGCAGGCAAGGGACTGGCGAATCCTACGGCGCTGATCATGAGTGCGGTGTTGATGCTGAATTACCTGGGCGAGCGCGAGACCGCGGCGAAGGTAGATGCGGCACTTATCAAGGTGTATCGCGAAGGCAAGCACGTGACGAAGGATGTTGGCGGAAAAGCGGGGACGAAAGAGTTTACGGACGCGGTGATCAAGGCGCTGAAGTAGCGGCCGGGACGCGGCATTACCGGTACTACTTGGGCGAGTTTTTCTGGGGTACAATTCCGGTCAATCATGGCACTCGCTCCAGGTACTAGGCTTGGGCCCTATGAAGTTGGCGTTCCCCTGGGCGCAGGTGGAATGGGCGAGGTATACCGCGCGCGAGACACGCGCCTGGACCGGCAAGTTGCAATCAAGATACTTCCTTCGCACCTCTCGAGCGATCCCAAACGCAAACAGCGCTTCGAAAGAGAAGCAAAGACGGTTTCCAGCCTGAATCACCCAAACATCTGCGTATTACATGACGTCGGCGAACAGGAGGGCACCGGTTACCTGGTCATGGAGTGTATAGAGGGCGAGACGCTTGCGAAGCGATTGGAAAAAGGCCCACTGCCGCTTGAGTTGGTGTTGAAGTATAGCGAGCAGATTGCCGACGCTCTGGACCGCGCACACCGCAGCGGAGTAATTCACCGCGACTTGAAACCCGGAAACATCATGCTGACCGTTTCAGGTGTAAAGCTGCTGGATTTTGGATTGGCAAAACCAATCGTGGAGGCATTCGAAGGGGGGCAGACACTCACGCAATCCCCGGAAACAAAGGGGCCGCTAACGGCGGAAGGCACGATTCTGGGAACCATGCAGTATATGTCGCCGGAGCAACTGGAAGGCAAAGAGACGGACGCGCGCAGCGACGTGTTTTCATTCGGGGCGGTGGTGTACGAGATGGCCACTGGGATGCCCGCATTCCGAGGGAAGTCACAGGCCAGCGTAATTGCAGCAATCCTGGAGCGAGAGCCGCCGTTAATTTCCGCATCGCAACCAACGACCCCCGTGGGGTTGGATGCGCTGGTGAAGACGTGTCTGGCGAAAGATGCGAACGAGAGGTGGCAATCGATTCACGACGTGAAATTACAATTGAAAAGCATCACGACGGCAGCGGTTGCTGGCAAGACAACCCAAGTGTATGCACAGCACGGCATAGGCGTGCGAGAGCGTTGGGCGTGGTCGGCCGGTTTTCTGATGCTATTGGTGCTGGCGGGAGCGCTCTACTTTCGAAAACCTGGAACCGCCACACAGCCACTCTGGGCCAACATCGCGGCGCCGGAACACACGCGCTTTTCGTACTTTGCGGGCCCGGTGACGGTGTCTCCCGACGGCAAGAAATTGGCATTCGTGGCGGCGTCGGAGCAAGGCAAGGAAGACATCTGGATTCGAGCGCTAGATTCGCCGAACGCCATGGAGCTGCAGGGAACGGAGGGAGCTTCGTATCCGTTCTGGTCGCCAGACAGCCGCGCAATTGGTTTTTTTTCGAGCGGAAAGTTGAGACGAGTTGATGCGGCAGGTGGGCCAATACTGACGATCTGCGATGCGGCCGGAACTCGCGGTGCGGACTGGAATCAGGAGGGCACGATCCTGTTCTCTGGAACGTGGACGCCAATCTTTCGAGTGCCCGCGTCGGGCGGAACGCCTGTGCCGGTCACTTCCCCAAAACGGACTGCCTTAAGTCACAGGTGGCCACATTTCCTGCCGGACGGACGTCATTTCTTGTATTTGCAAGCAAATTTTTCAACAGGAAGCGGAGAATCTGCCTCGGTCTATGTCGGATCACTCGATTCTAACGAAACAAAATTTCTGCTAAGCGCTCGGACAAATGTTTCCTACTTTGACGGCCACTTGTTGTACATGCGAGAACGCACGTTGGTAGCGCAGCCATTTGATTTGAAGAAGCTGGAGATTACGGGTGACAGTTTCCCGGTGGCGGAAAACGTGCAGTTCAGCGACCTAGTATGGGGCGGAGTATTCTCAGTATCACAAACGGGAATACTGGCGTACCAGGGCGGAGCAAGCAGGGCAAATTCACAATTGCTGGTGTTCAATCGCAAAGGGACGCAACTCCGACGGATTGGAGAGCCTGCCGATTACGGAGCCGTGCGGGTGGCTCCCGACGGACAGCGATTGGTTGCGGACGTATTGGACGATGCCGCGGCAAATTACCAAGTCAATGTGTGGACGCACAATAATTGGACAAAACTGAGCTTTGGTCCTTCGCGATCAACCTATCCGGTGTGGAGTCCCGACGGAAACCGAATCCTTTTTTCGGCAAACCCGCGAGGCCCTTACGATATCTTCGTGAAGGCCGCCAACGGAAGCGGAAGCGAAGAAAAGCTTTATGAAAATGATTCGAGCAAGATGACCACGTCCTGGTCGCCCGATGGCAAGTTCGTAGCGTATAACGTGCTGAGCACCGACACACGCCGGGTTGAAATCTGGATACTGCCGATGACCGGCGAACGCAAGCCGCTTCCCTTCCTACAAGCGCGCTACAACATTGGTTCGGGGAGAATATCGCCAGACGGAAAATGGATAGCGTATGTGACTGATGAAACGGGTCGAGCGAATGTGTATGTGACACTGTTCCCGAGCGGAAAAGGAAAGTGGCAAGTGTCCACCGCGGAGGGAGGGTCAATGGTGCGATGGCGGGGCGACTCGAAAGAACTATTTTACCTGAGCGGAACCGGAGAGTTGATGGCGGCAGAAGTAAATGGGAACGGGCAGGAATTTCAGGTAAAGACGCCACAAGCATTGTTCCGCATGGCGCTGAAGACCGGGCCATCGCGATATGATTTAAGTTCAACGTCGGAGCAGATTGGATATGATGTCATGCCTGACGGCCAGGAATTTGTGGTGAACTCACCGGTGGAAGGAAGCGTCTCACCAATTACGCTGGCAACGAATTGGAAACCGATAAGGAAGGGCGAGCCGGTGAGGTGAGGTGGCATAAACGCCCAAGTGCGACAGGGCCGGTTTGGTTTTCACGAATAGCAGGCTCCTGCGAGAAGTGTGGAGTGGCAGGAAATAAGCGGTTTCTTCAGGGCTAAAGCTCAGACTACACAAGCTTTAGTGTCGGAGCTGAAGCTCCGACCCCCCAAGCGGACTACCTTAGCACCTCGTTTACAATCTTTTACAATCGTTTGCTTCGTCTTGACACATTGGCTGGAACGGGTCTCTATAGTCTGATCATTGCAGTTAGTGGTTTCGAGAGTGAGCGAGGCAAGGGATGTTTAAGAAGTGGAAATTGACGGAGCGCACGCGAACGCTGCTGACGCTGGAACTAGCTATTGTGCTCCCGGCGGCGGCGTTGATGGCGTTCAGTATCTGGAACCTGAAAAATCTTCAGCGAGACAAAGCGATTGAAGCGGCCATCCAGCGCGACTTTTCGTATGTATTGAAGATCGTAGAAAAGAAAAGCTGGGAAAAAGCCAACAATATGGTTTCTTCCGCCCGGGAAGAGTATCCAACCCCCGACGACGGCCCCAAAATCAAATCCAAGTTGGAAGACATGCTCCGGCGACACCCTGAGTTCGTGATGGCGATGTTTTATGACAAGAAGACCAACATGCTGGTCAGCGGTACGGCACCAGGCCACGAAGATGATCCCGGTTACTGCACATACGCCAGCGAAGCAATCAAAGACGTCACGATGTGGGTGCCGATGGAAGCGGGCGACCTGGCGAAGCATATCCACATGCTGAAGGAGAAAGACGAACCCCCAGTGGCCTTCTACGACGGCTGGGTGGAACGGAATAATCAGCACACTTATTGGAACGTTGCGTACTTTATTCCTCCGGGGGTTCCGAACGATCATGTTGTGGTGGGAGTGGTCGGGTTCGACCAGAATTATCTGCAGAGAAAGTTTTTTCCTGGTGTGCTGAAGGCGGTGTTGAACAGCAAGAGTAGCGTTCTGCGAGCGGATCCGAATCCGCCGGCAATGATGATCCATCAGACCAAGGACTATACGCCGTGGGTGGCTTCCGAAAACTGGGATGGAGGCAAGTCGGAAGTGGAACGGGCATTTTCCGACACCTTCCCTCACCTGACATTGGGAATTAAGTACCCCGGAACAACGATTGCCGATATTGGATCGCGATTCCTGCGCTACAACTTCACGATATTAGGCGGGCTGTCGCTGTTGATGATTGGTGGAATCTTGTTGACGTATCGAAACATCTCGCGAGAAATGAAGCTGGCCAGGCTGAAGTCCGATTTTGTTGCCAATGTGTCTCACGAACTGCGGACGCCGCTGGCACTGATCCGCCTCTATGCGGAGACTCTGGAACTGGGCCGGCTGAACGCCAAGGAAAAATATCAGGAATACTTCCGAATCATCCGCGAAGAGAGTGAACGCCTTACGGCGTTGATCAACAACATACTGGATTTTTCGCGCATCGAGGCTGGGCGCAAGGAGTACGACTTCAAGGAAACCAACCTGGCGGAACTGGTGCACTCCACCCTGGAATCGTACCGGTTCCAGATCGAACAGAACGGTTTCGCGTTCGAAGAAAATATCTCCGGGGATATTCCACCCGTGAATGTCGACCGTGAAGCGATCGCGCGGTCGCTGCTCAATTTGGTAAACAACGCGTTGAAATACTCCAAGGACAAGAAATACGTCGGCGTCAGCCTTTACCGGTCGAATGGCAGCGTTAAGCTGGAAGTTCGCGACAGTGGTATTGGAATTGCGCCAAACGAACAAGAAAAGATATTTGAAAAGTTTTACAGATGCGGGGACCCCCTGGTACACAACGTCAAGGGATCGGGACTGGGCTTATCCCTGGTGAGGCACATCGCGCGGGCACATGGAGGTGACGTGCTGGTGGAGAGTGCGCCTGACAAGGGCAGCAAATTCACAATCGCGTTACCGTTGGACCCGACTTCACGGACAAGTGCTGCCATCGCATGAACGGATTTGGGTTGTTGAGTGACGCCTTGCCCCGGGCGAGCCACTAAGGAGATGGAATGGGAACCACGAAGATATTGATCGTCGAGGATGAACCAAACATGGTGGCGGGGCTGCGGGATAATTTCGAGTACGAGGGATTTCATGTCACGACGGCCCTCGATGGGGTTGAAGGACTCGAACGGGCTCTGAAGGATTCACCAGACTTGGTGGTACTCGACGTCATGATGCCGCGCATGAGCGGGCTGGATGTGTGCAAGCAACTGAAAGCGAAGCGCCCCTCCATTCCCATAATTATGCTGACGGCGCGCGGGCAGGAGGTAGACAAAGTGGTAGGCCTCGAACTTGGCGCTGACGACTATGTCACGAAACCCTTCTCGATACGGGAACTGCTGGCTCGCGTCAAAGCAGTCTTACGGCGGACACAAACGCTTCCGAAAGACCAGGAACGCTATTCGTTCGGCGACGTGGAAGTGAACCTGCGCAGCTATCAGGTGCTCCGGGGTGGGCAAGCAATCGAGTTCTCGACTAAGGAGTTTGAGCTGCTCAAACATTTTCTTTGTCATTCGGGAGAAACGTTGAGCCGTGAGCGGCTTCTGGACGAAGTTTGGGGCTATGAGAATTTTCCGACCACGCGCACGGTGGACGCCCACATTGTGCGTATCCGACAGAAACTGGAACCCGTTCCAGAGCAGCCACAATTTTTTCTAACCGTTCACGGGGTTGGTTACCGATTTATAGGGTGAGATTTATAGGGTGAAACGAAATGACGACACAGCGCGCATGGAAGCCTGACACCAAGCAAGATACTTTTGGAGACGTTGCCGTTCAGGGGCGCCCGTGTGAAGACCTGTGGGTAGCCACGCCAGAAGTGGCCACCGAGGGAGAGCCCTTCAAGGATGAAACATCATCCCTTGTGGACGAGTTGACGGCGTTGCGGCGTGCGCACGCGAAGCTGCAACAGGACATATTTGAAGCAGCCCAAATACAGCGGAGGCTCTGTGCGCCACGCGAATTCAATTGGGGCGAATTCGAGATTGCCGGAGAGATTTTTCCTGTGCGGCATCTCTCTGGCGATTTTTTCAAGGTGATGGAGCTTGGTTCCGAGCTTGGATTGGTGCTGGGTGATATTGCCGGGAAGGGATTCACCGCGGGAATTTGGCTGGCGCACCTGATGGGCATGATTCAGCGGTGTGCCCGGCAGCACGCGGATCCGGCCAAGGCGATTGCCGAAGTGAATCGCGAACTTTGTCAAGACACCGGCGAGCCGCCGCTGACTGCGTTATTTTTTGCGCGAATCGATCCGTTGCGTGGAGAGCTTTTCTATTGCAACGCCGGCTTGCCATCGCCGCTGCTATGGAGGTACGACAAAACAGTTGAAAAACTGGATACCGGCGGCCCCATGCTGGGTGCCCTTCCAGGAGGCGTATTCAACACGGGGAGCGTCTTCTTAAATCCTGGCGATATGCTGATCATGCACTCCGACGGCGTGACGGAGTGCAGAAATTCAGAGGATGAGGAATTTAATATGCAACGATTGTTGACCGCAGCAGGAGCGGCGAGCGGCACGAGTGCCACTCTGGCCCTTTTCTCAACTCTAGGCGCAGTATTAGATTTTGCGGATGCGTGTTCGCCGGGAGATGACGTGACACTGCTGGTTCTTCGCCGACGTGGAGGAGTTCGCAGTCGGCAATCCCGGATGGGGAATAAGGATCTTTCGACGGCTGACGGTCAGACTTCTCTGGAGCGACCGCAGAAGTCTGGCCGAGGAGCAAGAGACTTCAAACAACTGAGCTAGGCACTGAGGTCTGTGAATTGTCGCACGGAGACCTAACGCTAGGGGTGTTTCTAACTTTGTGGGGAAAGGACTAGAGATGGCAATCACGATGAACACGCTTCTGCTGGATGAATCGAAACTGAGTCACGCACAGGACGAGGACTCTCAGGCGTACCCGGAAACACTGGGCAGGCTCTATGCGACTCACTATCGTCATGTGTTGCGGGTCTGCCGGAAATTCTTTCGGCGTCCGGAAGACGCTGAGGACGCCGCGGCTGAAGTGTTTTTGAAATTACGCGGCGTGCTGAATCAAAAAGATGAATCGCGCCCCTTCCGGCCCTGGGTGTCTCAGGTGGCGGGGCGGCATTGTATTGATAAACTGCGAAAGATGAGGCTCGAAAAAGCCGCGTCTGTTGAGGGGATGGAAGTAACAGAACTGGCGGACCGGACAATACAATCGCCGCTCGCGCAAGTGCTGGAGAACGAAGAGCAGCGCAGGGTGAAAAATCTGTTGAGTGACTTGCCTGAACATCATCGAATTCCGCTGATTCTGCGGTATTACAAGGATATGAGTTATTCCGAGATTGCCCGGAAACTCAACCGAGGTCTGCCCGCGGTGCGGTGCATGATTTTTCGCGCGAAGAGCAAATTGCGGAGGAATATGCTGGTTGCTGCTAATTAGCGATGAAGCACCCGAAAGACATTTCCTCAGGGGCTAAAGCCCAATTTAAGCAAAACACTTACTGTCAGAGCTGAAGCTCCGACCCCCTAAAGTGCTGCAACCATAATACGCAATGGCTGACTCCTGCTAGACTGCTGTGATCTCGGGCGACAATCCTCGGTTGGGTTTTCGAGCGTAATGGAAGGGACTGCGCTTAATACAGAATACGGTCTAAAGCACAGGATCAACAAAGACGCACTAGCGCGGGGCGTAACTTTGGTAGAGGAGAAACGGTACAGCATGCAAATAGCTACTGTTTATAAGCTTTACGCACTTCCCTACTTTGACATTCTAAGCCTATTCTAAGACTGTCACCTCTATGTTGTTTACCGAGCGTGCATGAAGTTCTCATAGACCAGCACGATTGCCATAGCCAAAAATCCTATAATCAAGGCGCAGATTTTTAACATTACATCCCAGTTGAATTGGCGGTCGCGTTTCCAGCCGCGAGTCCTGGCATCCCCTCCCACTTCATGCAGTCTTTTCACAGTTTCGCCACCCAGTCGCAAGCATACGAGGCGACTCTAAGGGAAACCAATGGAGCAGTCGTACCGATTTCGGGGAGGTACTAAAATTCCAGTACTCGGATGCGCAGCAACTGCTGTGACGCACGCCACACGCGACGATCGCGACGCAGGTGTACGGTCTTTTAGCGTCAGGCCCAAGACGCCAGAACAAGTTGTCCTGCCATGACCATGTAACTGATCGCCGTATGACGTAGATCGTGCCCCCTGAAATTCAGTGGTGATGAACGTGGATAATCAAGTCCTGCACGCTTCAGCAGGGCACGCCAAGTTCCGGCGTTGAAGTCAAAGCGGGGACGCGATAGATCACGACCGGGGAAAACCCAGTCGAGAGTCTACTTAGTAGAGCTTATAGAGGAGGAAGTAGACGAATACGCCGGTGAGGGAGACGTACATCCAGAGGGGGAGGGTGTAGCGGGCGATGATGCGGTGCTTGTCGAATTTTTGAAGCCAGGCGCGACGGAGGGTGACGAGAATCATCGGGACAATGACTACGGCGAGGATGGTGTGAGAGATGAGAATTGCGAAGTAGACGGGACGGATCCAGCCTTGACCTTGAAAAGGCACGCTGCCTACACGGTAGTGGTAGACGAGGTAGGAGATGAGGAAAGCGGTGGAAACGGCGAAGGCGGAGATCATGAATTTCTTGTGAAGATATATTTTTCGTTGGCGGATGGCGTTGTACCCGAGGGCCAGGAGAATGGCACTGGTGCCGTTGAGAGTGGCGTTAAGAGCGGCGTGGGAGAACATGCGTGGTTGGTAGTTACCTTCTAGAGGAAATTTGTATTGATATCGGATATCAGCGATCAGATATCAAGAAACGATTTGGCGAACTTATTGGATCTAAACCCGCATCCTTAACGGCGAAAGGCGCGGCACCCGAAACCCAAGATCAAATACAAACGCGCCGATCTAAAGACCGGCCACTACATATGACGAACAGCCGGAGGGCGGCGTAAAGCCGCCCCCTACAAAGACAAACCGGATCAGCGCGGAAGCTTGTCATACATCATCAGGCCCAGAAGAATCGGGATATGCATTACGGTGACGTGCATAAGCCACTTGGCTCGGGAATTCGTTTTAGAGGCGGCGGCCCAGAGACAGAACTGAACGGACGCGGTGCAAGTGACGAGCGCGCCGAAGAAGTAGAGAACGCCTGTGAGGCCGACCAGCGATGGAAGAAGGCTGACGGCAACCAGTGATGTGGCGTAGAGGATGATTTGGCGAAAAGTGCGCGTGCCGTCCTTGTCGACTACCGGAAGCATCTGAATGCCGGCGCGGGCGTAGTCTTCGCGATACATCCAGGAGATGGCGTGGAAGTGCGGGAATTGCCACAAAAAAAGAATGGCGAAGAGCAGCCATGCGCCTGTGCCTAGAGAACCGGTAGCCGCTGCCCAACCGATCATGGGAGGAATTGCGCCGGGAATGGCGCCGATAAATGTGGCCCAGATCGTGCGTTTTTTAAGTGGGGTGTAAGCAAGCAAATAACTGATGCTGGTAACTACGCCCAGAAGGCAGGCGAGATAGCCGCCTGCATAGAAAAGATCGACCGCGCCGGCGAGACAAAGCAGCACGCCGAAGCGAAGAGCTTCGCTGGGCGTTAGTTGGCCAGTGGGAAGTGGACGCGAGGCGGTGCGGCGCATGTGGCGATCGGATTCGCGCTCGATGTAGTGATTGAGAGCGGATGTACCGCCGGCAATGAGCATGGTGCCGAAGACGACGTGAAGCAATTTCAGCCAGGAGACCGAACCGGTGGAGCCCATGTAAAAGCCCGCGCCCGTGGTCATCAAAACGAGGAAAGAGACGTCGGGCTTCGTGAGCGCAACATAGGCGCTGAGCTTGCCGGGCTGCGCCAGCGAGGCGGCCTGGGGGACAGTGCTCATTGCGCAGGAACCTCACCGTGCGTGGTGGCGAAGATCATTTCCCTTTTCCTTGGCACGAGACGATAGCACAAAAGCACGGCAATGATGGAGGTGGCGAAGAGGAGGGCGCCGACCACGGTGTGAATGACGGTGAAGGTGATCATGACGGGCATGGGCTGGGGATCGGCGGCGGTGGAAATGCGCGACCAGTAGGCAGCGATGCCGAGAAGAATTTGCAAGCCGAGGATGGCGTGGAGCGCTACGCGGACGCGGGTAATTTCTTTGACGTGAGCGAAACGGCGGCGAAGGACGGAGGCGGTCCAGATGACGCTGGCGAGAACGACTACGGAACCCATCACGTGGGGCTTCACGGTGATGTACTGGTGACGAAATCCCGCGCCGAGCAATACCTGCACAAAGATAATTACGGCGTTAAAGGTGACGATGGAATGAATGGAGGGCGAGCCGCGATCGTCATACTGCGGGAGATTTTCCATCCACCAGTGGCTGGTGAAAAAGGCAATGCTGACGAGGACAGCGAACATTAATTCGGCGGTGCAGGCGTGCATGACGGGAAGCCAGTAGTGAAGCAATTTGATGACGGTGAGTCCGCCGAGAACGCCTTGGAAGATCACGCCAGCGAGGGCGAGGAAGCCGAGCCACTTGAGGCGGGGTCGCTCTTCTTTTTGCCACAGCATGACGGCGAGAATGATGATGAAAATGCCGAGGATGGCGGCGATAACACGATGAGAGTGTTCGTAAAAGGCCCCGCCGGAAAGCATGCGAAGCGGGGGAAAGTACATACCGAAAGAAGTGGGCCAGTCCGAGACGGAGAGAGCTGCGTCTTTCGAGGTGACCAGGGCGCCGGCAGTGAGGAGCAGCGCGGTCCAACACACCACGAAGATGGAGAATTTATGAATTCCCGGATGATAGGTCGCTTTCATGATTTCGGCCTCAAATCGAAAACGAGAGGCCATAACTCCATTATACTCAATATGTTACGCGGTTCTGAAACCAGACTGTAGTAAAATTTGTAGTAACTCATCGCGCGATCTCGACGACTTTCTTCGCGCGCGCGTTTCGATACGCGTGCACCGAGCGCAGCGCCTCGCGGATGTCGTCTGTGTCTGTGATGTTGTAGCGAATGAACATCGAGTTCGTCGCATGCCCTGTGATCTTCATTGCGACGCTCTGTGGCGTGCCGCTGCGAATGAGATCGCGCGCCGCAGTCCGGCGCAAATCGTGAACGAGTTTACCACAGTACGTCGTTGTCACCCCGCAGTGCGATGGGCGATCGGTCACAGCGCGGCATTTCCTGCACGTAATCTCGCCCAGCCCAACGAGCGAACATGCCCGCCGCCACGGGTAGTTGTAGAGCGACTGTGTGACAGGCTCGCCATCGCGATGGAACACGAGCGCAGAAATCTGAGAGCCGTTCACACTCTTGACGGCGCGCAATTCCCTTCTCTTCGCGATAAGCGCAGCAAGATCGCCTTCGAGCGGCATCTTCAGGGGCTTGTTCGTCTTCGTCGATCGCCCGGGGAGATTGATCTCGTTCTCTGCGACGTCGATATCTTCCCACTTCAGCTTACGAATCGAGCCAGCGCGCCAGCGAGTGAGATATGCGAACTCGACAAAGTCTCTAAGCCAGTCGGGGAGACGTTGACAGATAGCAGCAAACTCAGTCGGCGAAAAGAAACCAGTCCGTACGTTGTCTTGCTCTGATAGATGTATTGCCTTCGGAGCAACGAGATTTGCGTCCGTAAACGCACTGCGCACAAGCTCTGTGATTCTGTTGATCGTCGCGTTCGCCTCGCCAGCAGCGATACGGCGCTCTACATAACAATTCAAGTCCTCCTTAGTCAAACGAGCTACAGGTTTTGCGCCGAAATACTTCTTCGCCTTCCCGATCTGACTTCGATTCGCCCCGCTTGCTTTCCCCTGTGCCTCGTAGCGAGCAAGTTTTGCGTCGAGCAATTCACCCACCGTCAAACCCACGCTGATGCGCTTCTCTTTGATGCCGACCTCGCCCTTTGCGAGCTTCGTCCTGTGCGCGCTCTCGATATCCTTCGCAGCCTGTTTATTCGTCTGCTTCGTGCTCTTCTGCACGCGCTCGCCGTCGAACACGAACTGAAACCAGTAGAATCGACCGCGTTTGAAGATTGCCATGTTATTTCCTTCCCTTCTTCGATCTCGGCTTTGCCCGAGACTTCCGCACGTTAAATAAAGACTTGCATTTACTGATCTTTTTCCCAGGTTCTGGCAGACAGTACTTGACGCCTCTGCGCTCTTCGATAAAGACGCGATGACATTGCTTGCACTCACGCAGAGTTTGCTTTCCAATCAGACTGGCAAGGTACCAGTAAGTAACGTCGATCGGTGCTCGAAACACGAAGATACTCTTGAGTTCTACACTCTCTCCAAATAAATACCTTCCAACGTGCCCTATGTTCGGGTTCAGTAAGTACTGAAGTACGTTGTTCGCTGCTATGACAGCATTTTTGCCAGAACCACCAAGCGCAGGTACGCTGACTCTATAACCTTCTTTGATTACGTACGGGCCCTCCGGAAGATTTCGCATATATTCATCGAGCTTTTTTCTCCCCGACTCTGAATGCCGTGCTTTGTTCACCAGATCGACGAGTCGGGATGCAACGAAGAGTGTATTTGCATGTGCGAAGAGCCAGTCGAGTGGCTCGCCATCGCAACGATTCTGGTAAGGCACGGTTGCGTTGTACCCCATGTAGCCAAAACGGTTCGCAAGTTTGATCGGTGATAACTTCCCCTGCGCAAGGTCGAGCAACGCTTGAAGTAGTTCTTTCGCGACTTCGCCCGGCGCATAGTCGCTATATTGCTTTCCCTTCGCGACGATCACATCAGCAAACTTCGCGCTGCTCTTCAACCCTCTGAAGTTCTTGTGCCCGACACCGGTCATGTGAACGTCTTCCCAGCGAACACGCTGATACTTCCGGCGTTCGATCACGTATGGCGCACGTACGTGCCAAGTGCCTCTGAGATCCGAGCGCGGCTCAGCGTCGTTTGTTGTAATCGCTTTGTAATCGATTTTATCGTTCGCCATGATTACAGCTCGCGTAGATAATATATACGAAAGAGAGTTTGAGTGAAAGTGCAACTTTCTTGGAGGTCGAGTGACGAAAAATCTGATCGATTCGAACGGCGTAAAGAGCATCAGCGTCAAAGCAGGCGAGTGCCGCGTACCAGAACGCTGGCTGCGAAATGAAGTCGCAGCCGGAAGAGTGTTTTGCGTGCGCATCCGCTGGAACGTTTTTGTTCCAGATTCTGAGACTGAAAAGATCAAGAAGCTCGCAGCGCAGCGCTGGAAGTAGGTTCTGCAATGAAGAAGTCGCCTGTTCAGCTAAAAGTCAAGCCACAAGCTCGCGAGCTTGAAGAACGCGAGTTTATTGATATTCCCGGCGCCGCGACGTGGGCGTATTGCAGTAAGCAGCATGTTCGGCGGCTGCTCACAGAGGGCAAACTCACACGCTATAAATTCGGGGCGCGGACGTTGATTAAATTCTCCGAGCTGCACGCCCTGGTGAAGCCCTCATGAGTAACGTACTGCAGATGCCAGAATTGCTAGAAAAAGCAGGCTATCGCCTGCATAGTAAGAATCGCGCTGATTGTGTTCACTGCGGCGGGCCAGTTCGCAAGGAAGCGGAAAGCCGGGCGATAACTCCGTGACCGCAGCGCAGACAGTAATCTCACCGTATGCCAACCTCCCTGATGAATTGAAGAACCTTGACCAATGGACCTGCTGGAAATACGAGAAGAATGAAAAGGGGAAGATTACAAAAGTCCCTTGCGATGGCGACGGTACTGATATCGACACGAACAGTCCAAATCCAAGCTGTGAATCCTTCGTCACTGCATTGACGCGCTTTACGACGAACCGCCCGGGCAATCTCGCCGGGATCGGCTTCATTTTCCTAAGCACCGATCCGTACTGCGGTATTGATCTCGACCATTGTATCGATGGGGTCGGGAAATTCTCCCCGCTGGCCAAACGAACCATCGGTCGATTTAATACCTACGCGGAAATAACACCGAGCGCTCACGGCGTCCACATCATCATGCGCGCGAAGAGTCCCGGAGACACTGGCCGCAGAAACGCCAAACTTGGCATTGAAATCTACGATCAGAGGCGCTACTTCACGGTGACCGGGAACATACTTCCCGGCAAACCGAACGAAGTGAGAGCCTGCCAAGCCGAGCTGACGAATTTCTTCAACGAAATATTCCCCGAGAAAAAAGCAGAACCACAGGAACCACCACCTGGCTACGTCCATGGCCAATATTCTAAATGTGCTCGAGGGCCTCCGCTCCGGACCAGATGCGACCGGGCCAGTTTTTTCTGCCTCGAAACACTGGGACTACATCCTACAGAGCCGCGACTACAATGCTCACGCGGGTACGTTTAAGAACGGCTACCTGCGAGTAGGCAATTGGAAATACAAGGCAGGAGCGAGCGATCCCGACGGCAAGATTATGAAAGCGACCATGGTCGCTATGCTTGAAAAATTGCTCGCGGACGGAGCGCTCCACTCCTATCAGGTCGACGAAGAATCCGTACATTCCAATGATCCCAACGGGTTTTATTTGGCTATCGTTACGAACGGTGCGGAGGGGCTCGACAAGTATTATACGAGCCTCGAAGATACTGTGAAAAACAACCCGGCCAGCATGGCGGGATTCGGATCGTTATTGGACGAGGCGGGCCACCGGGACACCTTGTCCCACGTCGACACCATGACCCACAAGTAGCGAATCATTTGTCGCCCTCTGCACCCCTGTCTGGTTCTGAAGGGGTGCAGAGGTGGGTTTAAAGAGGGTCGAAGCATGCTCGGCACGTGCATAGCACTTCCGATCAGAACATTCAGTCTTCAATTGTTGCAAGTTACAGGCTCCGCCCCGTGCAGCACTGCCCTAGGCCCTAGGCATGAAAAGACATATTTCACGCGAACGCTTTGCCCTTGACGCCCGCATTTCCGGGGAAGAGAATCGCGAATCATTAGGCCTACAACCAGGCTCCTACGCTGAGTCGCAAGGGTCTTGATCAACGGAACAATTCGACGCAAAGGAGAAGACGAGCATGCCTTCCATCAAAGGATCTTTTTCCGGAACAATCACGAAGCAGAGCGGAATGCCGCTCGCGGACCAACCGAATCACGAGCTGAGTCTCGCCGAGGTGAGCGGCACGCAAAAATCAGCGGACCCGCTGTGGAATGACTCGACGATTACCTATTGGGGAGTGACAGACGTTCGCGACGGGAAAGGTAATCAGACCGGCTACTACAATAACGTTCATGGTGACAAAGGGCGCGACTGGGGGACCTTCGAGGGCAAGGTAACGGTTGGAGGCGAAAAGATCACGGTCGAAGGCACATACAAATTCGCCGGAGGCGATGGCGATTTCCGCGGCGTGACGGGCAGCGGCAAGTTCAAAACGGTGCTCAAATCCGCGACAGAGATCGACTGCACCTGGGAAGGCAAATACACGCTCGCCAAAGCCCACGCCAGATAAGTGGAGCGAGACAGGGAAGCGCATTCTTTTAAACCCGGCCAGAGGCAGGACTGCGGTCACCGCCCCGGTCACCCCTGCCCTAGGCCAGAGGCAGGAAAAGGAAGGTTTCACGGTTGATTTCAGCCACGCCCCAAACCCGACTTGCGTCTCTTTCAGACTCAAGCCGACGCGGCTTTTTGCATCCCCTCACAATAACCGCCCTGCCCGAGGCATTCGATTCCCCTTTCGCTGTGCGGTTACGGGTGTAGAATCGGCTCCAAGAAAGCACCGCCCTCATGGGTCTGCCTCCGCAGGTGGGTTCCTCAAGGAGGTTGCCGTGAAACGTTCCGCCCCGCTTGTCAGCGCGTTGTTGTTCTTGCCACTCCTTTGCATCGCTTGGCAGCAAGGCCGTTCCCAGGAGAAACCGCAGGAAAACTCAAAAGAAGCGGCTGCCGTCCCGGAACAGGCGAAGTCCAACGCGCCCGACCGCAAAAATCCCGTTAAGCCAACTCCGGAGAATCTGGCGGAAGCCAAAAAATTCTTTGGTTACGATTGCGCGATGTGCCACGGCGCGTCGGGCGACGGCAAAGGCGACCTCGCTTCCTCGATGGGTCTAAAAATGACTGATTGGCACGATACGTCCACGGTCGCAGACATGTCCGACGGCGAGCTGTTCGACATCATCGTGAAGGGGAAAGGCAAGATGGAGGGCGAAGGTGATCGCATTAAGGCGGAGATGGCGTGGAAGCTCGTGAACTACGTTCGCACGCTCGCGAAGAAAGAGCCCGCCGCTGCTCCAAAGTAAAGAATTTGTCTCGTGATATGTGCTCGCTCTGAGTACCCCCGCACCCAGACCCAAAAACCCGGAGAGCGGCTTGCGCCGCTCTCTGTTTTGTCCACTGCGTCGCTTGGGCGGAAGCGCCGCGCGTCCAAATCAAGCCGCACGCCCACCCGCTCGCGAAAATTCCAGTTCCACCTGGTGTTTTTCCCAACAGCTGATTTCGTCGCCGGTGAAAAGGTCGGCGTGATAGCGGTGGTAGCGCGGGTCACGGCCAACGAGCGCCGATTCGTAAATTTTCTCCCGTACCCATCGCTGTCCAGAAACGATCGGCGACCGACAATAGGCACATTGCTGAGGGCTGCAGATGAACATGTGTTTTGCCTCCCGTGAACATGAGATGCCGTGTTCGACGGGAAACTACAGAACGAACGGTAACGAATTTGTCTTTTGTTTGTTTGGGCCTATGCGATTCTCGACACGGGTCGGCACCGGAGGCAGTCTTAACCCGAAAAGACCCCGGTCACCGCCCCGAGCACCACTGCCCTAGGCCAGAGGCAGGAAAAGACATATTTCACAATCGATGTGAGCCACACCCCAAACCCGACTTGCGTATGCGAGGAGGCAGTAAGCGCGAAAAGGAGCCGAGAGTTCTTACCATTGCGCAGTTCCAGCGCCTTGTTAAAGTGCTCGATGATCCCTATCGCACGATGGTGATCCTTGATCTCGCCACCGGGCTCCGTTGCAGCGAGCTCTTTGCTCTCAAGTGGTGCGACGTGATCTGGGATGACCTCACACTACTCGTGCGGCGGGGCATCGTCGACACGGTCGTGAGCGGCGTCAAAACAAAATATTCCCAGGCAGGCATGCCCCTTGATCCTGCACTGGCAGAGGTATTGTTGAACTGGCAACGCAGAACTCAATTCAATAAGCCCGAAGATTGGGTATTCGCGAGTCCGTTCAAGGCTGGCACACTGCCGTGGCAGCCTTGGAGAGTTCAGCAGCGGCATATTGGTCCCGCGGCCGCCCGCTGCGGCATAGGTCATATTGGCTGGCACACATTCCGCCACACCTTTCGGAGTCTTCTTGATGAGACTGGGGCTCCGCTGAAAGTGCAGCAGGAACTCATGCGCCATGCCGACATCCGAACAACAATGAACATTTATGGCAAAGCCATGGAGGAGAGTAAGCGCGAGGCGCACCACAAAGTAGTACGCCTCGTATTACCGTAGTGCCCCCTAATTGCCCCCTGATTTTTTTATGTAATTGAAAACAAAGGAAAAATTGGTAGGGGCGGTGGGGATCGAACCATCAAGCCCATTGCAAACACGTAAGTTATTCATTCGCCGTTCGGACAAAAACTACAAAAACGGCAAAAACGCCGAACCGAGGTACACCGCAGGTACACGGACGATACGCTTAGAGGTCCGCAATCAATCAGCCTGATTCCCGAGGCGAACTCGATTGGTCTGGAGAACATGACGAGGAAGAAAAAAGCAAAGCGTAAACAAACAGCCAGGAAACTGACTCGTCGCGAGAGTGCCCTTCTCCAACATATTCGTGCCGGAACGACCACCATCACAGAAGCTGCACGAAAGGCGGGTTTTTCGACAAAGTGGCCCGGTCAGGCTGGAGCTCAAGCCTCCAGAAACATTCAAAGGAAAATGCCCACGCTCCTCGACGAACTTGGAATGACTTACGAGTCGATAATTAGACGAATAGAAGAAGCCCGGGAAAAAGAAGAGAAAGAAAAAGAGAGAGAAGAGATCGAGATTATTGACATCTGAGAGGCTTCGTTGAAGACGCAGGGTTACGGTTTCGGATCCTTTTTTCACCCTCCATTCGGCTCAGAACCTCCCAAAAACATATAGAAACATTGACAAACATTTACATTTACGAGTTGTCGGACGGAAGTGCTCGCCTGCAACGCAGATCAGCGCGAATCCCCGACAGCATCGGTCAACGCAGTGCCCAGCCAAGCATGAGCAAACCGCTCGCGACAATCCAACTTCCCGCGATACGAACGACGATGAGGGCCCACTGCCGACGAAGCGGTAAGACGAAAGACGTGAACAGCGCAACGACGACGAAGACGGCGAGAGCGAGGCCCGAGAGAAAGTAAGTGCCATCGTTGAAGCGATTGACGCCCGATCCGTTCAAGTATCCATGGAAGAAGCCAAGCACGGCGGCCAATGCTGTCAGGAGAGGCACGGAGATTTTCGCGTTCGCGGCGATAAGGCCGCCGAGCAAGAGAAATGAGAAACAGGTCAAGGCGGATCCTCGCGGGGTTCCGATGAACATTCCGGTGAAACCACCCGCCAACCAGGCAACTGGAAGAATCCATAGCACGCGGCGAGAAGACCCTGCTCCCCTTTGCCCGGCAAGAAGAGCGAGTGCGATAACCGGGATCAAATCTTCCGGGCTCAGCAGCAAGTGAAAAATGCCGTCGTAGACCGGGCCGAGGCCGATGGACGGCAAATGCGCCTCAGCGCGAGCGGGCAGGAGCAAGGACAAGAGAGCGATGGCGAGAGTGATTGAGCGACGGTGTCTGCGAGCGCACGTCATACAAACACCTTCCACATAAAAAACATTCCGGCGAGGGCTATCGCAGCCCCAGCGAGGCGGAGCGCCCGTTGACCCCACTTCCAACCATGAACAAGACCGATGGAAATTCCGACGCCGTGCAAACATCCGGTGGCCACGACGAAGCCGATGCTGTAGAGCAAACCGCTCTCGCCCGGAGGTAATTCGCTGCCATGCGCGTAGCCGTGGAAGATGGCGAAGAATCCGACCAGCGCGGCGGCCATTGCGATGGGTGGGCGAAGTTCCGTCATGACAGCCGCACCCAGAAGGATGGCCGAAGCCGCAATACCAATTTCCATGCCGGGAAGAGGCACTCCCAGCAAACCCAACATTCCTCCCATGGCCATCACCATGGGAAACGCAATGGGCAGCACCCAGATCGCTGGAGCGCCGAGTTGTGCGCCCCAAAGCCCGACGGCGATCATAGCGACAACGTGGTCGAGGCCGGAAATGGGATGCTTGAGGCCGCTGAAAAAGCTCACGGCTTCTCCTTTATGGACGTGAGCCTGCGCCGCTTGGGCATAGAAGAGGAACGTGAACAACATAAACGCGAAACGCGTGGATGATTCCTTTGATGTTTTCATTGCGCGCCGCCGAGGAGGATGAGAACCCGTTGGATCGTCCAAAACGCGCCGAGCGATCCGACGGTGTAGCCGGGAACCGCTTGCACCCATCGAGGCCAGCAGATTTGCAGTATGCGAAAAGCGCGTTCCAGCAAAAGAATTAGCAGTACAAACCCGAGCTGACCGATTTCCACGCCAACGTTGAAACTCAAAAGGGCGAGCGGCAATTCCGTACGGGGCAGACCGGCGCTGGTGAGGGCGCTGGCAAAGCCGAAGCCGTGAAGCAGTCCGAAAGCGAAAGCGACAACCCATGGATGGCGAATGGTGAAGCTGGACTCGCCCCGCCAGACGCGAACAATTTCCGGCCCAAGGAAAAGAATGCTGAGGGCGATAGCAATGTTGAGGGGTACAACGGGAGCGTTGGCATAACCGAGAGTGGCAAGAGCCAGAGTAATGCTGTGTGCGACGGTGAAAGCGCTGACGGTCTTGATAAGCATCCAGCGGTCTTTGACGATCAGCAGAAGGCCGAGAAGAAAGAGGAGATGGTCCGCGCCGAGCGAGATGTGGCGAATTCCATGAACGATATAACCGCCCGCGACAGCCAGATGACTCTGTGGTGCAGCAATTTCAATATAGGGCCGCGAGGGATGAATAATGGTGGACCACGAGCGGCCATCGAGCAGTTCGATGCGCACGAGAACGTCGGTAATGGTTAGCTGCAGTCCAGGAAACTCGATGCGTTTGCCGGCCAGTCCGTTCGGTCCGGCGTCAATCCGGTAACGCTCGACATAAGAGTCGATGAGTTCTTGTTCTTGCGGATCTTTTAAATCTTTTGTGTCCGCAGGGAGTCTAAGTGCGACGGGAACGCGCATTCCGGCGAGGACGGGGGTACGCCAGAGTATTTCAAACTGTCCGGCTGAAGTTTCCTTGAGTTCGAGATAGCAGGGGCGGGCCTCATGTGCCGACGCCAACGATACGGCAAGCAGCAAACAAACTGCGAGCCAGACGAAGCGGGCTCGGAACCAAGTCACAGCGGCCCCTCACCGGACGGAGCTGGAACTTGTTTCTTCGGAAGAGGAGCCGGCGCTTGAGCGGCTTCTTTGTCGGAAGGGCCAGGTAATAGGACAGCGTACTTTGCGCGCATTTCCTTATACGCCTTTTTCCACGCAGTTGCTTTTTGCTCACCCAGCCACGCGATCTTCGCTTCGGATTCAATCTCTTCAAGGGACGGAATGCGGCCTGGGACAACTGTATCGACGAACACCAAGTGCCATCCGTATCCCGACTCAATCGGACCTTGCCATGAGCCAGGCTTTACTTTCTCAAGGGCAACGGCAAATTGTGGTCCGAATTCCTTGGCCAACGCTTCGGGAGTGCGGTCGCCATAATAGTCCTGAAACATGAACGGATCGGCGAGCGAAACTGCGAGCTTTGAGTCTTCGGGCTGGCCGACGATCTTGTTTAGCGCCTCAGTAGCATTGTCCTGAGCGTTCTTTCCGCGCTTGTCGACGGAAAAGTAAAGATGACGAAAGCTGTAGCGGCTGGGCAGGGCGAACTTAGTGGTGTTCTTGTCGAACCATGCTTTAAGTTCTGCGGTGGATGGTTCGTGTGCAGCCGCGACGTCCTCGGCGAGGAACTGCATCTTCTGCGCCATGCGACGCTTCACTATGGTGTCGTCTTTATCGAGGCCCATGGCCAGACCTTCGCGATAGAGGACTTCCTCGCGGACCTTGTCTTCCACCATGGCCTGAAACTCTGAAGGAGTCGGCTGGCGATGCCACTGCGACTGGAAAATCACGTCCATCTGCCGGAGTTCATCAAGGCTCAGAACTATCTGCCGCGAGGCCTCGACTCCGCCGCGACCTCGATGCATGTAGGAGTAAAGAGCGAACACTGCAAGCCCGATGAGCAGGAAGTGCACGAGCGGTTCGCGCAGCCAGCGCTTCAACAATGAAAAGAGAGAATCTCGCAATTCTGGGCGCAACAAAGCGTTTTGGCGATCCGAGGCTACTTCAGCAGAAACCTCATCCATTCAGAACAGCTCCTGGTGCTTCAGCCGGATTCACCGGCGGCGCCTCGGCTGAGTGTGGGCATTCTATCAGCGATTCTTTCTTACTTCAGCCTCTACATCTTTTTCTTGAGCTCGCCCTCAACCTTCTGGATCAACTTGCTCCCCATCTCCTCGATCATTTTCCGTCGATTCTCTTCGCGGATCTCCTTAAACTTCTGCTGTTGCGCCGGATCCAGAAGTGGCGTGATTTTCACATCGACTGCACTGCTGATTTCCTTCAACTTCTCTACCTTCTGCACTGGAGTCAGAGAGGTGTTTTTCTTGAGCGCCGCCAATTGCGGCAGCTCCTGCTTCAGGAACGGAACAATCTGCTCTTTCTGTTGTTCCGTCAACCTCAATTCAATCGCGAACTGGTTGATCATCGCCGTAAGCGGATTGGCTACGATTTGCGGTGTCGGAATAATCTCGTAGTTGGCATAGCCAAATTCGTTGCTGCGTGCTCCGTAGTAGCTGTCACCCAATTTGTAGATTGTGACCGCAATCGGATCCTGCGAAACCATGGTCACCACTTTGCCGTTTTCAATCCTAAACGAAGAGGTCGTTCCCTGATAACCGTCGCGCAGCGGGTTACCCGTAAGGCTCGGAAGTGTGGCGCTCCTGCCAACATGCCAGACATTGCTCTGCCCTTCCGCAGTGTAGCTGACGCTGAACTGCTCACCGGTCACGTTATTCCGCACCCAGAAGGCTTTTCCCACAACCAGCGTCTTGAGTTGGGTGTCACCGAGCGCCGTTCCACCTTTCTGCTTCAGGTCGGCCACCGTCATCCCCGCAGGCGCATTCTTGCGGGCCTCAGTACTTGGCGTGTACCAGATCGGCGAAGTCCACGCGCGCTCCTGTCCAGTGAGTGGGACCACGTCGGACGGTGGAACCCCGGCCTTCACTGCCTGAATGAGAGTCCAGCGCGGTGTAGGAATTTCCAGCACGCGTGAGTAGTAGAATGCATGCAGACTGGCATCGAATTCAGGATCGGTCCAGACTGTCTTGAGTTCCACCGAACCAACTGTGTTGGTGTAGGTTGCTTTCTCCAGGTCCACGGTGCTCTGGATGGCAGGAACCCTTCCTGTCCACTTATCGGCCTTGCGATCGCCAGACCAGACCACATCGAAAATCTTCTCGAAGCTCTGGCCGTTCTTCGTCCACCCCTTGATGATCTGGATGCGGTCAAGATTGCCGGAAGTCGGGTCTTTCACCGCCCACACCACAAACGTCGGAGCCGTGCCTTTTATCGGGGGCAGATCGGCGCCCATAGGCACGCCATTCGCATACGACTGATGCACCCATTCCTTTCCGTTTAAGAGGTCCTTGCTGTAGCTCCAGCCGCCGAAGAAGCGCACTTTGATATGCGGACCGCTGACACCGAAAGTTTCCTTGCGATACATGGCGTCCCAGAGCGAAGCGCGGGTATTTTCCTCGGCCCACACACCGGTCAGTCCTCCCGGGTTTTCCAGTCGCGAATCTATGGTGTTTCCCAGCATCACCCCAGCTAAACGCCGTTCAACGGTTCCGTCTATCTCAGCATGCCCGCCAAAGAAATTGTCCTGACGATATGGGCTACCTGTGTTGTGAGAGTCGGAGCCCGCAGCCATTCCGAATTTGTAAGGGTTGTAGCCGCGAGTGTCTTGCATGGCAATGCCGTCTTTGTATGCCTGCCGGGCGAAGCTTCCTTGAATGTGATCAATGCGTCCGTTGTCTGGAGGAAGACCGAGTAAGCCACTGAACATCTCGTAGCTGGAATATTCGTCAGTGGGAGATAACAATGGATGTGTTTCCGAGGCACCTTTGATCTGCTTGATTTCGACAAGCCGCTCGTTGCGGTCGCGCGAAGACGCCCAAGCCGCGTCGATGGGCCTTCCAAAGCTGTCGAGATCCATAGGATACATCCAGCCGTCGCTCAGGTTGGCGTTATGCGAAATCGCCAGCAACTCGTTGCCCGCCCTGCGTTGGGTGTCCATCCACTTCCATAGATCTTCGGGATGGTTAGAATCCAAGGAACTGTACGGCATCTCCGGCAAATGGGCGCAGTCGCGGAAGAAAATGTTGCGATGCAGATTGTGGTTGTTCGGCATAGAGGTCCACTCGTAGGAACAGAACGCAGTGAACTTGCCTGGATGATTGTTCTGTTCGGCGATCTTTACGTTTTCTTTCCAGATGGTGCCCGCCACCTCTGGTGCCATAAACGCCTTGATCGGCGGCCTGCTGGTTAAAGACAGGAGATACAGGAAGACCTTCTGCTGTTCTTCCGCGTTATTGGGATCCTTCAAAATTAAAGGTTGTGCATCCGGGATCTTGCTGATCGCCGAGCCCGGGGTGTTCGCTTCCTTGGTTACGCCAACGTACTCGGAATGGTCGGTCACACCCATGAAGTCCATCGGCGTGTCGATGGTAATGTTGTAGCCCATGGGATGCTTGATAGTTTGGCCTTGAGCAAACTTGAGGGCGTCGTCGGGTCCGGTGAGGCGGTTACCTATAACCCACGCATCCACCGACCAACTGGTGTGGATGTGCTCCTCACCGAAGTACGCGTTGCGATCCGGGTTGCGCGGAGGCGCTGGCTCCGTATTCGATGTTCGAGCAGTCTGACCGGTCGATGCCGTTTGTGGGCTCTCCTCTTTTTGGCAAGAACTCAGAACGCCGATGCAGAGCAGGACTAACGCAAAAATCGCGGTTGCCGCAATCCTCGACTTCATGATGCCTCCGTCTTTCCGGGGAACAGAATGGCACGTACACGATCCCGCGCGCGTGGAGCGCACGCGCGTTGTACCTCATAAACTCAAGAATTTAGGAACTTCTGAGTTCGGAATGAGTCACCTCAGGTACCTTCATTTGGACATTAGGCGAGGACATCCCTTATACCGCAGATATTCTCTGTGGCTTCGGACGTAGAAGGAATTGGCAAAAGTAACAGTGGGAATCGCTGAGTTCAGCTTTTGTACACCAAGCGCTCCTCCCTTGACCTATACATTCACACTAATCGGGCAGGTGGCTATTAGGCTGGAAATTCGACACTTTTGTGTACCCAGTCAACCGCAAAAGGTACAAATCGGGTCACGAAAAAGACCGGCGGATTAACTGACTATGTTTCAGTCGATTAGATTGGTAGGGGCGGTGAGGATCGAACCCACGACCTTCGGAGCTAATACTGTTGTACCAAACCAAATCGTTTTATACGGGCTGGTGCGCCGCGAAACAGCGCCTCAAAACAAAAGGGTTAAGACTGGTCAATTCAAAATCCGTTTGCTACAGAAACTGGAGTCACAGTTATTCACTACGTATCGTGGCGCTGGTCAGGAAATAGTTTCGGTAGACCAGCGCGCGGCGGACGCAGTGTCTTTGAACTCTCCAGTTCTGACCGTGTCCGCTGCCGCTGATGTTTCTAATGTTCCCAGTTCTCTCGCTAGTACTGCACAAGTTCTGGCAATGCTTTACGTAGAATTTCGAACCCGTACTCCTTGCCAACAGGTCTCACAACTACAAAGCTCATCTTCGTGAACAAGTCACGGTCCTCAATAACGCTCGGCGTGCTCACATGGAACAACACCGCAGCGATCCTGGTGTGAAACTCATCCTTTTTCCAACTTTGTTCACTTTCCTTCATCAAATGCTCTATTCGGTCTCCGAGGCGCTCTTTCGCCCCTTCCGCTGCAGCCACGAACAATTTAGTACCCGGGTTAAAAATTCTGGTTACAGAAATAGCAACAATGCCTGCTGTTTCGGAATCAGCTTCAAGATGCCTCTTCAGTTGTTCCGCAGCGCCGCGCACATTTGCTCTCACGCTGTCCTCTCGGAATGGCCTCTTGCATTCGATGAGGAACCGCCTCCCCGAGAGCATGACCGCGATATCAGGTTCACCTAACGAGACTTCGGCTCCGTTGAGCCTTAGCTGCGCGGCAAGAGCCAACTCAAACATAATGTTTCGCCCATCCGCGTTCTTTGTCGTTTCATCGACTGGACGCAATGGACCGGACAATGCCCTCTCGAGCTTTGGTCCTATTACTTTCGGATCGTCTTTCTCAAACGCTCGAAAGATATCGCTAAATTCGAGTGCTTCTACTAGGCCGAAGTGGTAGTCATCGACGTTCCCAATCTTGGTCGTTTCATTGTTTTCTCGGAGGTTTTTCCATCCCTTGCGAGCCTTTTCGACGCTGTCGATCGCGCGGTGAATGCGGTCAGTATTGGACTTGATCCCCAAACTAACAAGCCAACAATCGACATTCTTGAGAGTCTCTAAAATTTCCGAGAATTTGATGGTCTTCATGTCCGGTTCTCAACTCTACGCAGCAAGCCCCCTTGCACAGCGCGAGTGGTATTCTTGTGGCGCATATCCGTCACAAAGAGTGTAGTAAATTTTGTAGTAACTCTACAGCTCGCAGCGTATCGCAGCGCGTCGCGAGCTGTTCATTCAAATCGCAGGTAAGTCGTTTCTTTGCTATAGGCTGAGAGCTGTTGCGATACGTTGCGACGTGTAACGATAAACGCTCGTCTTCGCGCCTCAAACCGAACAGGAGATTATACCGCAAGAGGAAAGAGGCGCGAGCGAGGGGACCGATAAAGGGGAAAGGACTGGGTGGGAAGGGTTTGGAATGGGTAGAGATTTGAAAGTGGTGGAGGGGGAGGAGGCAACTGGTCGCGTAGGCTTGTACGTTGAGATCCTTCGCTTCGCCCAGGATGACAAAGTTTTATTTTGGCCGAACTGAGGTTGTGGCGGACCGTCCAAAACAGACTCACGGTTACCTAAGTTGCCCGCTTCAGAAGGCGGCCTCTACAAAAACAAATACAATTTGCTCATGACGATAAATTAGTGGCGGAATCGGTGGGGACTTCGGCGGCGCGGAGGACCAGGTCTTTCAGGGCGGCGATGAAGGCGGGAGAATCGCCTACGGCGGGCATCATGCGGTAGCGTTCGATGCCGGCTTTTTTGGCGTCGGCGCGGCCCTCGATGTTGATTTCGTGAAGGGTTTCGATGTGTTCGGTGACGAAGGAGATGGGGACGACGAGCATTTCTTTTACGCCTTCGTGGCCTAAGCGTTCTAACGTGCCAACGAACGAGGGTTCGAGCCATTTCGCGGGGCCGACTCTGCTCTGGAAGCAGAGTATATGCGTTTTGGGCCAGTTGGGAAATTTAGCCACTCCTTTCTCGCAGACGAGGCGAATGGTTTCTTCGATGTGGCGAGGATAGGGATCACCCTTTTCGACGAGGCTCATGGGCAGGCCGTGCGCGCTGAAGAGCAGATGAATGCGCGAGCTATCGGGAAATTGGCGAAGAATTTTGCCGATGTTGGTGACGAGCGCCTGGATGTAGAGCGGGTGATTGAAGAAATGCTCTACGGTGCGTTCGGGGAGCGTGTCGGAGGGCTCGCCGTAAACTTTACGCCACTCTTTGAGGCTGCTGAGGGTGGTGGCGAAAGAATAATGAGGATAAAGAGGAAGAAGGACGAGTTCGTCAAGATTGTTTTCCTTTTTGATTTTGGCGACGGCGTCTTCGGTTAGCGGCTTCCAGTAGCGCATGGCGGTGACGGCTACGGGATCGATGTAAGGCTCGAGAGCGGCGACCAGCCTGGTGCGCTGGCGTTCGGTGAGGATGCCGATAGGAGAGCGGCGGCCGATTTCCCTGTACCGTTGGGCGACGTGGACGCAACGCTTTTTTGCGATGTAGCGGGCGAGGGGGCCGCGGATGAAATTCAGCGGGCCGAGCGGGATGATGTCGGGGTCGAGAAAAAGATTTGTCAGGAATGGCTGGACAGATTCGAGTGAGTCGGGGCCGCCTAGTTGGAACAGGACGATGCCAACGCGTTTTTTGGTGGTGCAGGTCACATCAGTTCCCTTTCGTTCGGGGGCTGAAGAGCCCCAGCTAAGTGGGGCCGGCAATGTCGGAGCTGAAGCTCCGACCCCCTAAAAAAAGAAAGCAAAGCAAAAGCAAAGTCAAAAGAGCCGGTCTGAAGACCGGCCACTACAGGAACCAAAAGCCAGGCCAAGAGGCACCCGAGATGGCCACCTGAAGGTGGCCGCTACAAACAGCGAAAACCAACCCAAGAGGGCGGCGTAAAGCCGCCCCTACGAAAAGCAAAAATTGTCCGCCTACTTCTTGGTGGCGGGCATGGAATTCTTCAGACGATCGATTTCGGTGCGCAGGGTTGAGGTGCGCCGGGCTATGGTGACGTAAAAGAGGAAGAATACGGCCCAGCCTATTACATAGGCTGCGAAGACGCTGTCCAGATTTTTCATGCTGCCTCCACTTCGCGCTGCAAGATATCAACTTCGTTCTTCATTTTCTCGACGACATAACGTTCAACAATCAGGAACGCGACGACCACGTGCATGACAAAAACGTTGAAGAAAAAAACCTTGCTCATGGTGGGATCCAAGCCGCTGCCCGAACCTCCCATGATCACGGGCGCCGGGTGTTGGGTGCGCCACCAGCGAATCGAGAAAAAGACCAGAGGAACATCGAGAAAGGCAAAAATTCCGAAAAGGGCGCTGAGCAAAGCGCGGCGGTCTGGTTCTTCGATAAGCGTGCGAAGCAGAAGGTAGGAAACATAAAGGAGCCAGAGAACGAATGTGGACGTGAGGCGTGCGTCCCAGGTCCACCAGATGCCCCAGACGGGATGCGCCCAGATGGGACCGGTAATGAGGACGATGGTGATGCAGGCGAGCCCAACCTCAGCAGAACTAACTCCAAGCCAATCAAATTTTGGATTGCGCTTCCAAACGTACAAAAGATTGGCCAGGAAGCAAACGAAAAATGCGACTTCGCCCGCCCACGCTGTAGCGGCATGGAAATAAAATATACGCTGGATAACACCCATGGTGCGTTCTTGAGGAGCAATGTAGAAATTGGCGTATGCCGCAGCAACTACCAACAGGATAGCCACGGCACCCAGGATCACACGTTTAGGCATGGTGGATTACTCCTCCAAAAGATATTCGCCGAAAAGCCATAGAGCCGTCAAAAAGATAAGGTCGAAGAATCCAAGGAAGGCAATTCCCTTCCATTGAACGATGGGATTGCGGTCAAGAAGATTTGCAGTGACGAGCGAGCTGATGACCAGAACCGGCGTAAGCAAAGGCAAAAGGAGCAGAGGCAAAAGCAATTCGCGCATGCGGGCCTGCGCGGAAATAGCGGAGATGGCGGTGCCGGTGATGGAAATGCCGAGGCTGCCAGTGAGAAGGACAAGGAGCAGGTACGGAAACTGCGACCAAAGGCGAATGTTGTAAAACAGGGCGAAGAACGGGAGCATGAACAGTTCGGTGAGGAGCAGGAAAAGCGTATTGGCTAAGAGCTTGGCAAGAAAGATGGAAAAGGGATCGCTGACGGCGAGGCGTAGCGAACTGAGCGTATCGTTGGACTGTTCGCGAAGGAAGCAGGATTGAAACATAAGTGAGGAAGCGAAAAGAATTGCGAGCCAGAGCAGGCCGGGAGCAAATTGGCGGGCTTCTTCCGTACCGGGAGTTACCGCGAAGCTGAAAAGCACGAGGACGATGAGGATAAATACGCCGGTGGTGGTCAGAAGTTCGCGCGAACGGAATTCGGTGCGAAGCTCTTTGCCCAAGAGGACGGCGGTGTTGGAGAGGAGGCTCATGGCGGGCTCAGGCAGCTCCAAAGGTGAGGATGGAGCGAAGTGAGGCACCGGATTGCGTGTCGGCGACAACAGAGCCGGCGTCGAGTTGCACCGCGCGACGGGCCAACGCGGAAATCTCGGATTCACCGTGGAGACTCATGACTACGGTGCAGCCGGAACGGTTGACTTCACCAAGAGTTTTCGCCAGCCAGGAAATGCCAAGAGGATCGAGGCCAGTGGCGGGCTCGTCGAAGAGCAGGACGGAGGGCCTGTGAATCAGGGCACGCGCGATGGCGATGCGTTGGCGCATGCCACGAGAAAATGTGCGAACTTGAGAATCGCGACGGTCGATGAGGCCAACTTCGCGCAGAAGTTCTTCGGCGCGAGCTTGGGGATTTTCTACACTTTGGAGTTTTGCGAAAAAGATCAAGTTCTCTTCGGCAGTGAGTTCGTCGTAGACCATGGTGGTGTGGGCAACGTAACCGGGGCGCGCGTGAATCGGAGCAGAGGGATCGGTGCCGGGGAAGCTGAGTTTGCCGGAAGATGGCTTGACGATTTGGGCGGCGATGCGGAGCAGAGTGGTTTTGCCGGAGCCATTGCGTCCCGCAATGGCGACGCATTCGCCGGGGGCGATTTCGAAGGAGACGCGGCGAAGGGCGTAGAGGCCACCGTAACGTTTATCGATTTTCTCGAAGCGCAGGCCGGTTGGTGGTGGAGTGGAGGAGTTCAATTTGTTCACCGGCTGAACGGAGCGCGGTTCAGTGTTGCGATTGTGAAGCCTGGGCTAAAGCCCCTTCTTAGTGATCTGGGTGATGTCGGAGCTAAGGCTCCGACCCCCTAAAAGACAAAAGGGAAAGAAAAAACAAAATCAAAAACAGAGTCAAACTGGCCGGTCTAAAGACCGGCCACTACAAGAGTCAAACACGCGAGGGCCACCTGAAGGTGGCCGCTACAAACAACCCAAGAAGGCGGCGTAAAGCCGCCCCTACGAAATTCAAATTCTAGCCACGGACCAGGTCGCGCAAGGTTTTTTCCATTACTGCGCGTTCGCGAGCGTAGTCCTCTTCGGAAATCGTGCCGGCCTGGCGGCGCAGTTCCAGAC
The DNA here is from genome assembly GCA_963748365.1 of Candidatus Acidiferrales bacterium. Classification (GTDB taxonomy): domain Bacteria; phylum Acidobacteriota; class Terriglobia; order Acidiferrales; family UBA7541; genus Acidiferrum. The sequence goes on along the minus strand of CAVVJG010000028.1, from coordinate 279,060 downwards.
GGAAAATGGAATCTTTCAAAGCGTCGAGACTGCTGGTGACTTCTGCTGTCACGGCGGCGACAGTAGGTGGAACAGTCTTTGTTCCGGCAGGCGAGGCCTTTTTCTTAGATGGAACAGGAGTCGCGGTTTCGTCATTGTCCTCCAAGCCGGCAGGAGCCACAACGATTTGTTTGCGAGAGAGAACGACGGCGCCGAGGGCAAAGAGCGCGGCAAAACCGATGAGGATGGGCCACTTGAGAACATCGAGACGCCCGGGAACAGCCTGGATGTCTTGGCCACCGGTGCGAGAATTCCCTTCTTGCGGTGGCATGCCACTCTGGCTGCCGCTTTGGTCGGGAGCGCCACCTGTGTCGGCTACTTGCGAGGCGCTGCCGACACCGGAAATAGTTACGGTCAGCGCGGCTTTAGCGGCAAGCGGTTCGTGCGAAAAAACGAGCATGCCCTGTTCCTGGCCGGCAGCCACTAGACCGTCTCCGGTAAGGGCTACGCCGACAGGAGCCACAACGAGAAGTTTCATTCCGGGAAACGAGGCAGGAAATTTTACGGTAGCCTTGGCGCCCTGATAAGGGAGTTCGTAAGAAAGCCGGATGTTCGTTACACCCGGACGAAAAGCGTAGGCCAGAGCAAAGCGGCCCTTACCCTTTTCTATGGAAGCGAGAGGCACGTCCATGCCGAGGGTGCTCGTGGCCGTGACTTGCTGCAAGGTGGCGTTCTCTGGAATGACGAAATCGAAATTGCCTTCGCTGCGGAAGAAGGCGACCTGAGGTTGCGAGCCATTTTGAACTACGTATTCTTCCGCGCCGATGAGTTTGTCGCCTCGGGGCTGAAAGATGATCACGTGATTCGCGGCATTAATCGTTTTGGGATCCTTGGAGACCTCGAAGACCTCTACTTCGACGGTGGGACGGCCCGGTGAAAGAAAAGTGTTAAAACTGACGCCTTGATACGTGACGCGAATGAGTACGGGTCCGGCGCCGATGGCATCATTGGTGGCGGTGAATTGACCCTGCGCGTCGCTTTTGACGGAAGCGAGCACCTTCATGCCTTGCGTGGGAGCAAGCAAGTCGAGATCCGCATTGGGAACAGCCTTGCCAGTGGTGCGATTGATGACTGTGCCGGTGGCGGTGCCTGCTTGTGCACCAGGAGCAAAGGCGAAGGCGGCAAAGATGGCGGAAAGAATTGTGAGAGGGAGAAGCGACCGCAAAGACTTCATCGAGTACCCCGCTCCGAGCCTGCGGGACGAGCCGGACGAGGGCGCCGAATCTGCGACTCCGTCACCTGTTCGATTTCGGTCAAGATGACGGCGGCTTCATTTTCCAAGCTGGTTTTCATGCCTTCGTAATCGCCCTCCGAGTATTTGCCCGCGCGATATTCAAACTTAAGGTCGCGAAGATTCTCGTAAATGCTATCACGGCGTTCAAGAAGTTGATCGAGCTTGGTGCGGTGAGGAGCAAGATCGGAGGCGTCGGGCTGAATATAGAAAATAAAAAGCATGACAACGGCGGCAAGGCCGAGGCAGGCGCCGAGGACGGCATAGTCCATGGGCGCGAGAAGCAGGAGAGTGGCGGTGAACATCGATTATTCCTCAGTTTCCCGGTTGGCCTGTGCGCGAGCCCGCTCCATGGCTTCGGGAGAGATTTTGGGTCCACCGGAAACAGGGGTAGCGGTGGCCGGCTTATGCCACTTACGAATCACAAAGACGACCAGCCCGAGGCCCAAAAACGTGTAGGCGAACGGCATGATCCACGCGACGAGGCCGAAACCGTGCTTAGGCGGTTCTACGTAGACGATAGCGCCGTACTGCGCGACGAATGCCTGAATAATCTGCTCGTCGGTTTCGCCCTTGGCGATGTGGGTATCCACTTCCTGCATCATGGCTTTGGCGGTTGGGCAGGGACCGGAGAATGCGCCGCCGGGATGCGAGCAGCCTCCTGCAGACATATCACAGCCCTTGCACATGCACTTGAGGTGCATCCCGACTTGACGTGCACGATCGGACTGGGCGGAAAGATTGGTCACCCAGAACGGGACAATCGCGAGGCTCAGGATTAACGCGAGAAAGACGAAACGTTTGGCCTTAATCATGACCCCCTCGTAGAGTGACAGAAGGATGGAGAGTCGCTGTGACTCCAGTTGGTGCAGATTCCGGGACGGCGGCAAGAGCGATCGTGGGGCGGCGGTTGGGCATCAGTGCAAGCAATGTGCCGAAGACAACGATTGCGCCGCCTAGCCAGACCCACTTCACGAGTGGGTTGAGATAAGCGTGAATGACGGGAATGCCTGTTTCGGGATCCTGGCCGGCGTAGACGACGTAAAGGTCTTCGCGTAAAGACGAGTAGATGGAAACCATCGTGCCAGATTCCTGATTGGCTTGGAAATTGCGCTTTTCCGGGTAGAGCATCATGGATTGCTTATCGTTCTTCATGACTTCAAGAATCATGCGCTGGGCGGTGTAGTTGGGCTCGGCTTTAGTGTCACCACTTTGAAGAACGAGAGTGTACGGGCCAATTTTGAGAGAGTCGCCAAGATTCATGCTTTTCTGCACGTCTTTGTTGAAGGCGGCTCCTGCGAGGCCGATGAAGATGAGCACCATGCCGAAATGCACGACATAACCGCCATATCGGCGGGTGTTGCGCATGGCCAGTTCGTGGGCGGACATGACGAGACCCATGCCGGTGCGGGCGGCGATCACCTTCGCACCGCGATAGAATTCCAGGAAAATGGTCCAGGCTACGAAGGCACAGAGGATGAAGCTCAGGTCGGAGTACAGATGGCGATAACCGGCCGCGTAGAAGACGGCACCTGCGATGAGGCTGACGATTAACGGCCAACCGAAATTACGTTTCATGCTGTCTGGCGAAGTTTTGCGCCACGCGAGCAGCGGGCCGACTCCGGTGAGGAATAGGATAGCGAGGCCGATAGGAATCATGACCTTGTTGAAGAATGGAGTGCCGACGCTGATGCGCGAACCGGAAAACCATTCGGAGAACACCGGAAAAAGTGTGCCGGAGAGAACGGCGATGCAGGCCACAACGAATAGCAGGTTGTTGAAAAGGAAACTGGATTCACGCGAGACCATGGAATCAAGCTGGTTCTCGCTCTTCAGATAATCGCGGTTCTTAAGATAGGCGCCAGCGCAGACCAGTAGAACGAGGGCCATGAAGCCCACAAACCATGGACCAATCTGTGAATTCGCAAAGGCATGTACGGAGCTGACCACACCGCTGCGGGTGAGGAACGTGCCCATGATACAAAGCAGGAAGGTGGAGAAGACCAGCCAGACGTTCCAGACCTTCATCATGCCGCGCTTTTCCTGCATCATCACGGAGTGAAGGAAAGCGGTGCCGGTAAGCCAGGGAAGGAGTGAAGCGTTTTCAACGGGGTCCCAACCCCAGTAACCGCCCCAGCCCAGAACGGCGTAGGCCCAATGGGCGCCGAGGAGAATGCCGACGCTTTGAAAACACCAGGCAATCATGGTCCATTTGCGTGTGAGGTGAATCCATTTTTCGCCAGGATAGCGGGCAAGCAAGGCAGCCAGGGCAAAGGCGAACGGGATGGTGAAGCCGGTATAGCCCGAATAAAGATTCGGAGGATGGATAACCATTTCCGGGTATTGCAGCAAAGGATTGAGGCCGTTGCCATCCTGGCGCGTGAAGAACTCAAAAGTGCCGTTCGCCTGCATGGCGCCAAGGGCCTTGAACGGGCTTTCAACAAAATTGTTCAGCGTGAGGAAGAAAATCTGGACGCCGGCAAGAATGACGCCCACATAAGGCATCAGTTCCCCGTTCTTGTTGCGGTAAGCGATGAGTACGGAAATTACGTAAATCGCAAGTAGAAAGCTCCAGAAGAGCAGCGAACCTTCCTGGCCGGCCCAAAGAGAAGCAACTTTGTAGAAGGTGGAGAGGTCTCGGTTGCTATGCGAGACCACGTAAGCCATCGAGAAATTGTCGGTGAAGAGGAGATAAACGACGCTGAAGGTGCCGACGAAAATTAAAGCGCAGGTGACGATGCCTGCTTGACGGGCGCTCTTGATGAGCAGTGGATGCCGAGTCTTGATTGCGGCGATGCCTGCGACGAATGCATAGACTGCACAGACGAACGCGAGCAGAAGCGAAAAAGAGCCAAATACATCCATGCCTTCCGCCCTCCCCCAAGAATTAGAAACTATCAGGTCAGTTTACATGCTGCTTTGCTGCGGTTTTGTTGCCGGCGCGGGTTTATCGTCACCGGGGGCTGTTTCATATTTGGAAGCACACTTGGCCTGAACGTGTTCGGCAACAAACTGACCATCCGAACCCGGACGACCTTCCACCAAAGCCTGGGATTTGTCGATAAAAGTGTCGGGAAGTGGCTCTGTGCCGGTGTAGCTGACGGAGAGAGTCTTGCCCTGTTCCTCAAGAACGAAATCGATGCGGTTGGGATAGCGCTTGATGGTGCCGGGGGCAACAGTTCCGGCGAGCCGCATGCGGTGGCCACGCGCGGAGCTATCGAGGCTCTGGTATTCGGCGATGGTGTGGTAGTAGGTCTTGCTCTCTCCATAGCCGAGCCAGGCCATGAAGGCCATGGCAACGATGATGACCCCAATCCCAACGCCAAATTTTGCACGATTTTGCACAAATCACCTCTGCTACAGCGGGGCTGAACCTAATTCTAACATATTCAGCAACATGTGCGTTCCAGTCCTACTTTCAGTTAACAGGTCACTTTTCTCAGTGACGGCCGTCACGCTCGCTCTTATTTTTGCAGCGAAAATTCACGGCTCAATGCCTGGCGAAAAGCTGTAAAGCGATTGGAATCTGTGCCTTCGTTGAACTCGAAGGGTTTGCCGTCATGGAGCAAAATAGGCGCGTCGAAGTCGGCTTCCGTGAGCTTTGAAGCAAGAGCGGTCAGGTCTTTGGAAAAAAGTAAGACGCGTTTGGGCTTGAGAGAGCGGCGAATGCGAACAAGTGTTTGGCGCGACTGGCGTTCCAGCAATCCACTGATTTCGGTCGGAGAGAGGCGGCCTTCGAGGGGGCACTCAAGAATGTGGGCCAAAAGCAGGCCACGTTTCTGGAATTCCATAAGTACATCTTCCCGGGACTTCCCTTCTGTGGGGATCTGGAGAGCGTCGAGAAGTTGCGCTGCTTCGCCGGAAAACGGAGCGCTATCAGCATAGAGGAATGAGCCCTGCTGGGCTGGCACGACCGCGCCAAGAAGGACGGTTTGGATATGGACGGGCCGGTAGCGAGTAGCCCATTCGAGGCGTTGAAGGCGTCGAGCAATATGTGCGGGAGGGGCGAATTGCCCGCAGCCGTCACAGGGAAGCAAGTTGGTGTCTGCCATGGCGTTGAATACAGCGTAGTGGAATGCAAGGCCAGGCGCAAACGGAATGAAGGGCAAGCGAGGTACAGGCGTGGTTCAGGTCAAAAAAATCGAATGAATTCGAGTAGAAATGATACGTATTAAGTCGGTTTGACTTTGCGTATCGTACCAGATTAAATCGTACACCCTTTTGGAAGACCGGGGAGTTGCGGGAGGGAGTAGTCGGACGCAAGTTCTTCCCGTCAAACAATCACTGCTGAGGACCAAAATGCGACTTCGCACCGCTGGATATCTGTTCATTGTCGTCGCGCTATGCGCGGCGTGGCCAATTCGTAGCTACGGCCAAGCTGGGAACGGGGAGATTACGGGAGAAGTTAGGGATTCGGCAAGAACGAGTGTGGTGGGTGCGCACGTGGTGCTCCGCGAAGTGAGCACTAATCTGAGCTACGAGTCCGCGACAAACGAGGATGGGATTTTCCAATACTCGCATCTGAAACCGGGAACGTACACGTTGGAGGTGGGGAAAGCGGGATTTCAGAAGTATCAACAGGAAGAAATAACTGTGCGGACGGGGGAAAGAATTCGCGCGGACGTGTCGCTGTCCGTGGGAACGGTAACCACGAGTGTAGTGGTGAAGGAAGATGCGCCGCTGATGCGCACGGAATCAGCAACACTGGGCCAGGTGATCGATTCGAAGGAAATTCCGGTCTTGCCCCTGAATGGACGAACCTATATCAATTTGGTGGGACTGGCACCGGGAATTGCACTGCCTCCGGGGTCGGCGTTGCCGAGGGTGAGCGGGAGCAGGCCTCGCACAAATGAATATTTGTATGACGGAATTGCTGTGCTGCAGCCAGAACCGGGTCAGGTGGCGTTTTTTCCAATCGTGGATGCCATCCGGGAATTCAACGTACAAACAAATGATTCGAACGCAGCATTTGGAAGATTCAATGGCGGCGTGGTGAACCTGACGACGAAGTCGGGCAATAATGCGTTTCACGGAACGGTATTTGAGTTTTTGCGGAACGAAGCGTTAAATGCACGAAATGTGTTTGCGCCAGCAACGGCGGCGAATCCGGGCAAGCCGGAGTTTCGACGCAATCAATTTGGATTCGTGGTTGGCGGGCCGATAAAACGCGACAAGACATTCTTCTTTGCGGACTATCAGGGAACGCGGCAGTTGATCGGGCGAGTAGTGAGTTCGACGGTGCCAACGGTTGCGGAGCGCGGAGGAGATTTTTCGGCACTGCTGGCGGCACCGTTGTATCGCACTCCGGCAGGGGTAGTAACGACTGTGGCGACGGGGAATACGCCGATCACGACGAAAGATACGGATGGGAACACGATTCAGGTGCGGCAGGGGATGGTGTTCCGTCCAACGGATCACCGGGCGTATGCGGGGAATGCAATTCCTGCTGATGCGTTTGACCCGGCGGCTGCTTCCCTGCTGGATATTTATCCGCAACCGACGAAGAGCGGACTGGCGAACAACTACACGCGGCGAGGCAACGAACCGGACAATCAGGATCAGTTCGATGTGCGAATCGACCATCGATTTTCGGAACGAGACCAGGTATTCGGGAGATATTCGTTTTTCAAGGATTTTACGGAGCCCGTGACGCCACTGCCCGACGGAAGCGGAGTGGTGACGAACGGGGCGGCACTGGGACCACAGGATACGCAGGCGCAATCGATTGTGGGGAACTACGTTCACCTGTTTTCGCCGATACTTACGAATGAATTTCGGGCGGGCTACACGCGGAGATGGGTGAACCGCGCCGCGCTCTTGCTGAGTGCGCCACCGTCGGAGAGCCTGGGAATTCCGGGAATACCGGCCGATGGTGCGTTTGCAAATGAATTGCCGACCTTCACGATCAGCGGATTCCAACAACTGGGGCCATCGGCCAACACGGCGTCTTATTTTCGGACTGACGTGACGGAAATTGCCGATACGGCTTCGTATACGCGGGGGCGGCATTCATTCAAATTTGGAGTGGACAACCGAATTTCGCGATTGGACGTGACGCAACCACCGTCACCGACAGGATTGTTCGCGTTCAACACGCTGTTTACAAACTTGAATGGAGTTACCGGGACAGGGTCGTCTCTGGCGAGCTTTCTGCTGGGGCAGGTGCAACAGTTTTCGATTGATTTGCAGCAAAGCGTGATGGAACCGCGCGCGTGGTTTCAGGAATGGTTTGTGCAGGACGATTGGAGAGTGACATCGCGGCTTACGTTGAATCTTGGCTTGCGGTACACGCTGAATTTTCCGTCGACCGAGGTACACAACCAGGGAGCCGTATTTGATTTGCAGACGCAAACGCTGAACTACCTTGGGCAAAACGGATATCCGCGGGCTTCTCGAGTTTTGCATTGGAAAGATTTCGGACCGCGCATTGGAGTGTCGTACATGCTGACGAAAAGGACCGTGGTGCGCAGCGGATTTGGATTGACTTATTTTGATCAGGCGGGAATCACAACACCGTTCACGAATCCACAATTTCCGTTTGTGCAGACGACGTCGCAAGTGACACTGGATAACGTGACGCCGGCGTTTGTGCTATCGGGCGGACCAAATGTGCAACCTGTGGGACTGACTCCGGACGCTGGGTTGGGCCAAGGAGTGTTCACCGTCGACCGGCATCTGGGTTCGGGCTACGTACAGCAATGGAATCTGGCGGTACAGAGGCAGATCGGCAGGAATTTGTCCGTAGAATTCGCGTACGTGGGATCGAAGGCAACGCACTTGGGAGATCCCGACGCGAGTATCAACCAGTTGACGCCGGAAAAACTAGCGACAGGTACGCCGCTGCTTGTGAAGGTGAACAATCCATTTTTCGGAGAGATTCCGCCATCGTCCTCGTTGGGACAGCCAAAGATTACAGTGGCACAACTCTTGAAACCGTATCCGGAGTTCACGGGCGTGACGTATTTCCGGAACAACATTGGGAACTCGAGCTACAACGGGTTTCAGGCGAAATTGGAGAAGCGCTTCTCGAATGGCTTGCAGTTTCTGGTTGCGTATACGCGATCGAAGTTGATTGATGATGCGTCGTCGGTGTTTGATTCATCGATTTTCACCGGACCGGTGGCGAATTATCCGGTTGCTAATGCGTTTGATCGCCGACTGGATCGCGGCGTATCGAATGGCGACATTCCGAATGTTTTTGTAGCGAGCTGGACGTATGAGCTTCCTATCGGGCCGGGGCACAATCTGAATCCGGCGGGCGTGTTGGGGAAATTCACAAATGGATGGCAGATCGCGGGTATTGTGTCCCTGCAATCGGGGTTGCCGCTGGCGGTGACGCAGGTAACAAATTTCAATGCGTTCGCTGGTTATGGAACGCAGCGGCCGAGTTGCGTGTCTGATATTTCCCTGCCGGGGGGGGAACGCACGACGGCGGAGTTCTTCAATGTGGATGCGTTTCAGATCACGGCGCAATTTGCGTTGGGTACGTGTTCGCGAAATCCGGTGCGGGGGCCGTCGTATCAGGATGCGGATCTGGCGTTAATCAAGCGGACGATGATTACGGAACGATTCAGTGTGGATTTCCGGGCGGAGGTTTTTAACTTTACGAATACGCCGCCATTGAATGCGCCGAGTGCGGTGGCGGGTGCGGCGGGATTTGGGTCGATAGTGTCAGCGGGCGATCCGCGGGTGCTGCAGATGGCGTTGAAGTTTAATTTTTAGGCGGGTAAAGACAGGGAGAGCGGTTGCACAACCGGGATGGTTCATCGGAGTTTAAGTGTTATGCAACCGCGCTTGGTTCTGGGTGATTGAACACGAGGAATGGGAGAAAGTTGCGGGCGGAGAAGCAAAGAGCAGAACTTTGGAAACGTTAGAGCGTAGGAGCCCACCCTTGCAAAAGGCAGAGACGCAAAGGATGGGGCACCCTCAAGTTTTATCGGCAGGCGCCATGATTAGGAAGCACAGCCAGGAATGGCTGTGCTTCCAGCCCAATCTAAAGATTGGCCGCTGCAAATGCCGGACTGGCCGGGCCAAAGCCCGGCATCTACATAACCGGCGGATTAACGAGGATCAGGTAATACCAGATTACGGGTATGCAGAGGATTAAGGCGTCGATCCGGTCGAGGACGCCGCCGTGGCCGGGGAGTAGGCCGCCGGAATCTTTTACACCCGCTGAGCGTTTGTAGGCGGATTCCAGGAGGTCACCCATTTGTCCGGCGATGTTGCCTAGAACGGCCATCGCGAATAGATGAATCAGTGGAATGTGAATCCAGAAGCTGAAGGCGTAAGCGACGAGTAGAGAGCCGATCATACTGCCTGCGGAACCTTCCCAAGTTTTCTTCGGAGAGATGTGTGGGGCTAGTGGGTGTCTGCCGATAGCGCGGCCTACGAAGTAGGCGGTGGTGTCGGCGGCCCAGGTGAGGACGAGCGCGAAGAGGAGTATTTTGGGGCCGGCAGCAAGATCTCCGTGCAGTTTAACAGCGTATGAGAGCGGGAAGGCGACCAGAAGGAGAGCGCTGGCGGAGATTCCCGCCGAAGGTAAAGTTTCAACCAACGGACGACGAGTCCAAAGAGTTAAAACTGTAATTCCAATTACAAAAAGAAAAATCACGGCGGTGGGAGAGTAAAGAGCGGTGAGTCGCTGAAATGCGGAACTAGAAATGGGATGGTAACTCGGTGGCCACGCGGACTCGGATGAAAGTACAAAATCCATACGCACAATCAGACCGAGACGGTGCTCGTCAATCAAAGGGAGCAAGAGCGAGCAGAAAATGGTCCAGAGGCGATAGGCGCGATGGCCTATGGCGGCGCCTAGGGCAAAATATTCGCGAAGGGCGAGGATGGTGATGGCGGCGGTGGCGATGGCGACTACGGCGGTGTTGGTGAAGAGGACGATGGCGATGACGACAGGGATGAGGACGGCGGCGGTGGCGACGCGTTTCCAGGTCATCGAGAGAGAAGTCCTTTTGGGCCGTTCAGATAGAACGGCAAAAGAATACAGCCAAGAAGGATAGCAGATATCCGTGGAGGCAAGACGCATCGGTTGAGGTCCTTCGCTTCGCTAGGATGACAACGGTTTCATGATGGGCTGGCTTGGTTGCCCCGATCCCTCCACTCCGCGCCGTAGAAGGTGCGGCGTTACGGTCGGGATGACAATTGGTTGAGTTTTGGGAAGTAGTTGAAACTAAACCCGCACCCTGAAAAGCCTAGGGTGCGGCACCCGAAGATGGAGATCACACGAGAAAAACCAAACGACTAGAAGCAAAAGAAAGAACCCAAGTCAAAAACCAAGTCAAAACCAAGGGCCGACCTAAAGGTCGGCCACTACAAGGGACTAGCGGGCGGCGGAGGCTGGGGTCGAGTCTATGCCGCCGTAGCGGCGTTCGCGCTTTTGGAAGTCAATGAGGGATTCGAGAAGGCGGGCGCGATTAAAATCGGGCCAGAGGACTTCGGTGACGAAGATCTCGGCGTAGGCGATTTGCCAGAGCAGGAAATTGCTGACGCGCATTTCGCCGCTGGTGCGAATGAGCAGATCGGGGTCGGGCAGCTCGGAAGTGTAGAGGTGGCGGGCGATCTGTTCCTCGGTGATGGGTTCTTGCGTGGCGTGGCCGTTGCGTTCGGCGAGGATGGCGTTCATGGCGTCGACAATTTCGGCGCGGCCACCATAATTCAGGGCGACATTGAGAATCATCCCGGTATTTCCAGCGGTGGCTTCGGTGGCTTCACGCGTGTCGCGTTGCACCGCCTCGGGAAGTTCGTCGGGGCGGCCGAGGAAGCGCATGCGGATGTTGTTGCGTTGGAGGAGCGGCAATTCCTTGCGCAGATATTCGCGCAGAAGTTGCATCAGGAATTCGATTTCGGCTTTGGGGCGGCGCCAATTTTCAACGGAGAAGGCATAAAGGGTGAGGGCCTCGATCTTGAGGCGCGCGCTGGTTTCGATGGTAGTGCGGGCCGATTGCGTGCCCGCGCTGTGACCGGCGATGCGCGGAAGATGACGCTTCTTGGCCCAGCGGCCATTCCCGTCCATGATGACGGCGATGTGGCGGGGGAGGCGGGTCAAATCGAGCTTTTCAAGGAGTACAGACTCTTCGGCAGTCACTGGGCCGAATTCATCGACCAGCGAAGGGAGAGTCGGGAGTTGGAGTCGAGATTGGGACAAAGTCAGCCGATCCAGTAAATCCTCTTTATGCCGCAAAGTTAACACAGGGATTGGGTGCAGGGCAATCGGGTGTTGTGGAAGAGACACGGGGGAACAAGAAGAATGACATAAGGAATTTTAGCACAGAGGGCACGGTGGGACTTCAGAGATAGAGGCGAATGAGCGTTGAGATCCTTCGCTCCGCTCAGGATGACAGATAAGACTGGAGAACCATATGAGGACGGCACAAAGCCGCCCCTACGGGAGATAAAGATTAGGTGGCGGGAGGGCGGATGTATTGGTAGATGGCTTGGCCAACGAGGACGAACGTCAGAATGATCATGAAGACGGCGGTAACCCAGGCGACGATGTTGAAGAGAAGGGTGTTGGTGTGCTCGCCCATCAAATCCTTACGATTGACTAAAAGAAGAATGAAGATGATGACGATAGGGAGCCAGATGCCGTTGCCGACTTGAGAGAAAATGAAAATTTTCCAGAGAGGCACATTGGGGATAAGCACGATACCGGCACCCACAACGATCAGGATGGTGTAGAGCCAGTAGAACGCGGGCGCTTCACGGAATTTGTGATCGACGCCAGCCTCAAAGCCGAGGCCTTCGCAAATCACATGGGCGGTGGAGAGCGGAAGAATGGTGGCGGCGAAGAGCGAAGCGTTGAGAAGCCCAAAAGCGAAAGCGTAGGCAGCGAACTTCCCGGCCAGCGGTACAAGGGCCTTCGCGGCTTCGCCGGCGTCGGTGATATTGGTTTGTCCGGAAGCGTGCAAGGTTGCCGCGGTGCAAATGATGATGAAGAAAACGATGACCATGCAACTGATACTGCCGAAAAGGACATCGAGCCGCGCTTGAGGATAGTGGCGGGGGCCAACCTTCTTTTCGACGAAACCGGCCTGCAGATAGAAGAATTGCCATGGTGCGATGGTGGTGCCGACAAGCGCGGTGAGGGTAACCAGATAGCCGACGTCCCAATGAAGGCCGCTAGGAATAAAGGTCATGCGGGTGGCAAGAATCCAATCGGGCTTGGAAAGAATCGCCGAGAACAGATACGTGAGATAGAAACCGCACGCGACGAGGAATACGACTTCTACTTGGCGAGAGCTACCCTTCAAAACGAGGATCCAGACGGCGATGGCAGCTAAGGGGACGGCAATCAGCTTGTTCACGCCGAATAGCTGTGCAGCAGCAGCAACACCGGCGAATTCCGCAACGACGTTGCCGAGGTCGACAAGGAATCCCGCGGTCATGACGAAAAAAGTGGAGCGAAGTCCGAACTCTTCGCGGATTAAATCAGAGAGACCTTTGCCGGTGATGACGCCCATGCGCGCGCACATTTCCATGGTGACGTAGAGGGCGAGAGTCATGGGAATGAGGGACCAGAGAAGCGCATAGCCGTAGGCGCTGCCGGCCTGGGTGTACGTCGCAATGCCTCCAGCATCGTTATCGACGTTGGAGGTGATGAGGCCGGGGCCCAGCACGGCAAGGAAAAGAGCGATGCGGCGACGCCAGGATTTGCCGCGAGAGAAAAAATCGAGAATGCGGGCGCGGATGCGGTCGATGATGTTGTTGATGGTGGTTAAGTTCAGGGGCATGAGGGCCCCTTGGTAGAGTCAGGAGTCGAATGCCGAAAGTTGAGAGTTGAAAGGAGGGACGAGGAGTCCTCACGGGCCAAAGCCCTGCTACGTAGCGATAGGGTTTGTCGGACCTGAAGGTCCGACCCCCTAGAATGAAACCCAAAAGTGCAGAGAGGAAGAAATGCGACTTTAGAAAGTAAGAACCCCTTTTCGTACGGCGCAAAGGATGGGCCACCGTCAGGATACATAGCGAAGTGGCGCAATGAAGAGAACACAGGAACACAGCCAGGAATGGCTGTGCCGCAGGAGGCGCATTTGGGACGGGGGCTAGGCATTGACTAGCCTGGAGACAACGTCGTCAACAGTGACAGTGCCAATGGGATGCTTATGATCGTCGACGACGGTGAGCATGCGGAGATTGTATTTGTCGAAGAGCTCGAAGACATCTTTCTCACTGGCATCGGCGGTGACGCTGATCAGCGGTTCCGTCTTCATTTCGGACATATGCTGTTCAGGGGCGGCAAGGAGCATGCGAGCGACGGGAACAGTACCGGAAAAATTGGCCATTTTATCGATAAGGACGATGGTGTCGAGTTGCTCGAGGTTCAGATCCTGATTGCGCATCCACTGGAGAACTTCTTCGCGTGCGGATTGTTCACTGACGAAGACAAACTCGGGATTCATCATGCCACCGGCAGTGGACGGATCGTAGGCGAGCAGTTCGCGAACTTCGTTGGCTTCCTGATTAGGCATTTCGTCGAGAACTTCTTCGGAGGCCTCTTTGGAGAGGTCGGCAAGGAGGTCAGCCGCAGCGTCGGGAGCCATTTCTTCGATGATGTCGGCAGCTTTTTCGGGGTCGAGTTTTTCGACGATCTGGGTGGTGAGCCGCTCATCAAGTTCGGCGAGGACGGCGGCAGCAGTCTCTTCGTCGAGGGACGCGATAATTCCCTGCCGCTCGGCAGCGGAGAGCTCTTCCATCATTTCGGCAAGATCGGCGGGGTGCAAATCTTCGAGCTTTTCGTGGGTGATGCGGAGTTTGACGCGCCGGAGCGGGTCGGGCTCGATGAGATTAACGAATTCCCAAAGGATGGCGCGCTGGGGGAGTTTGGTTTGCAGGCGGCGCACAATGCTGGAGGGCGCCAGACCTTGAAAAAGACGGCGCATGGCGCCGGGAAGCCCAACGTCAACTTGGGCGATGCGAAGTTCGATGTGCTCGTTGGTGCGATATTCGGTGAGATCGACGTCGTTGACGCGAACAACTTTTCGGCCTTCGGTATCAATGATCTGCTGATCGAGAAGATCCTTGCGAACGGCCAGCCATGATTCGTTGGGAAGATAGGCGTCGAGGGCGCGTTCGTTGACGTTGAGATCGATACGGCCGGGAGTGACCTTGGAAACTTGGTCGTAGCGGGCAACAAGGGGCTGAAAGCGGCCGCGGGATATCAGGAAATGCGAAACGCGATTGGGCTGTTCAGCGGGCTCAATAAAAAATTCGCGAACGCGCCCAACGAAATTGTTGTTGGCGTCGTAGGCAGTGGAGCCCATAAGTTCAGTTGCATACAACATGAAGCGCACACTTTCTGCGGAGTCAGAGGGGCGGGCGCGGCACCCTGCTCTTGAAAAACAAAAAACCCGCGATGCTATTGAGGCGGCCGCGGGTAAGGACTGCGCGATACTGGACTTACCGTTAGCCGAAGGTGAAGACTCCCACGCGCACAGTTTTGGCGCAGCCCGCAAAAAGCGAGGGCCAAGCGGTCAAGTGGCGGAACCTACCCAAGTGGCGACAAGGGTGAGGGTCGAAATCGCTGGACGCGCTCATCGTGGAAAATTCACTCCGAAGTTAGGAATAAGCCTGCAAGGAATTAAAGTCAAGAAAAGAATGACGTTTTTTGAGATTTTTTGCGGATGGTACAAACGTAATGAAGGACGGTTGAGATCCTTCAGTCCGTTCAGGATGACAACTCGTTCTTGCGCCGTGGGGACTAAAAGGACCGGGCCGCTACCCTTTGAAGAGCATATTGGCGGGCTGTTCGCCTCGTTTTTTGCAGTCGTCAAGATAAAGAACCAGGTAGTTTTTCAAGATGTAGTCGGCGGGAGTGAAGCCGAGTTCACGTGCGGCGCGGTCGATGGCCTCGGAAGGACCTTCGAGTTCAAGATAGCTCCCGATGGGAGTCTCGTCTATTTCGATCAGGAGCCCCTGTGCCCACCTGGCGCGGGCGGGGAGTTTGCAGGTAGTGCGGTATTTCTCGTACCGGAACCAGCCACGCAGGCCGAGGCCTTCGAAGATCTTCTGAAGGGTGGAGGCGTCGGCTATGTCCATTTCGGTCTCTTCGCGGACTTTGTAGCGACGACCTGAGGGAGCGAACTGACTCGCGTGGAAATCAGAGGCCTGTGCGCCCATAGCGAGTGATTCCGGCGGACTCTTGAAGGTAAGGATGTAGCGTTGCGGCGCCTTGAGGTCGAGCTTCTTGTTGGCTGGAGCGGAAGTTTCTGTGCGGATGCGAAGGAGTTGACCATGTTTGGCGAGGCCACCCTGCGGGGTATCGAAAAGCAGATTGGATTCGTGAACACGAGGAGATTTGGGGAAAGCGGGCAAAGCGCCGAGCCGCTTAAGGGCGCGATGAATACCTTTGAGGTCTTTTATGAAGAGCTTGATTTCGGTTTCGCGGGGCATGGTGGAGTGCTCCTGAGTAGAGTAGCGCAGGGGAGGTCTTCTACGGTAGCGGTGGAAGGACTCGCGCCCCGTCAAGCCATCTAAGAATGTAACCCTAGCACTGCCCGTCGAGCCATTTGATATGTAACCGGAGAGCGCTTGTTGTTGTTGCGGCTGTGGGAAAGTGGGAATCCCGAAGGGATTTCCAAGCTCGCGGAGCGAGCATCTTTTCCACAGCCTTTTCGCCGGCCACTTTGTGCCGGGCTGGACTCGAGCTTTTCCTGCGCTTTCGGACTCAGCCGCCGGTTCGCCAAGCGGTAAATCCGTTCGAGTTTCCTGTCGATGATTTTTGCTAACTGAAACGGATCGAGAGATCTTCGCAGTTCTTTCAGAATGGTTAGTTGTGTCGCATCCCCCTGCTTCGAGGCCACCACCCGCTCGAAGGGGGTCTTCGGGCCATCATAGATGCGCCGAAGTTTCGATCCCACGTGAACTTTCTTCAGCAGCTTCACCGAGGGCAGATACAGATTCAGCCATAAGCGCAGCTCTCGGCGGTACAGGTCGTTCATGGCCTCGACCGCGTTTTGCGTGTCATAGCGTTCCCAGCCTAGTAGCTTCCGTACGTGGGTCCAGTTCTTTTGCTCGATATGAGCGTTGTCGTCCTTCTTGTACGGACGTCCTCGCGTGAGTTGGATCTGTTTCCGTTCACACCAAGCCTTCAGATGCCAGTTGATGAATTCCGATCCGAGTCCAAGCCCAAGAGCTGGAAGGGCAACATCCCTGCGATCTCATCCAGGGCCTGCTGCACAGCGGTTTGCCCCTTCCCCAGCAGTGCCCGTGTCTCCGTCCAGGTCGTTTGAATGTCGGTGACGTTCAGCGAATAGCCGAACTCTCCTTCCCCCGAATTTCCAGAATGCGAGACCAAATCAACTTCCGTGAAGCCGGGTGACTTCACGTCCCAGCTGTCGGACTTCACCGGGATGTGATGCTTCAACAGATAGCCCGGCTTGGTGCGCCCGTAAATTCGCCGCCTCTGTTGATTCTTCTTGGCGGCCAGTCGACGGTCCATCTGCCGCGCACTGATGGAGAGCAGTTGTTTCGATCTCCTCGCTTAACTTGAAGCGCTTGCGGATCCAGGGCATCCAGGCCGGCAGCAGCGCTTTCAACCGCACCGACCAGGGATAGCCGGCCGCCTCCCATACGCTGGTCAGCACGCTCAGCAGTTCGTGCCCATAGCTCAGCCCGCGTCTTCGTACCGGCCGAGCGGGTCGCTTCCCGGGTGCGGGGCCATTCAATATGCGTATGGCGTATTTTCGGTGATAGCCCGTGGTCAAGCAAAATTCGTTCAGCATTTCACGTTTCGCTTTATCCTTGCGCCCCAAATGAACCCTCCCCAAATCGTCTTTGTCTCGGGTTACATCTTAAATGGCGCAACGTTGTTCCCTCTGGTTACATTTTAGATGGCGCGATACGGCGTCTTTGCGTGGGAACGGACTTCAGCTAGTATGTCGAATGCACACGTAGTGGCAGGGCGACTGACACCCACCTCGGGGCATTAGACAAACGAACTATGGCGACCGACTCCAATTCGGCTATGACTTCCTTTTCTTTGGAACAGGTGAACGCCGGAGGTGCGCAACCTCCGGTGGCGCTGCGCGAAGCGGTGGAGCATGTGGTCCATGGAGACAGGCGCGTCGATGAGTATGCTTGGCTGCGACACAAAGAAGATCCGCGGGTGCTGGAATACTTGAAGGATGAGAACGCGTACACCGACTCGATATTGAAGCCAACGGAGGAATTGCAGGAGAAGCTGTACCAAGAGATGTTGGGTCGGATTTTGCAGACGGATTTGAGCGTGCCATCGCGATTGCGCGGGTATTCGTATTATTCGCGGACGATTGAGGGGAAGCAGTACCCGATTTATTGCCGAAGGGTGGACAAGACTCGAGATGGGGTGAATGAAGGCGCACAGCCAGGTATGGCTGTGCCACCAGGGCAGGAACAGGTGCTGCTGGATTTGAATGTATTGGCTGAGGGGCACTCGTTTCTGGGACTAGGCTGTTTTGAGGTGAGCGACGACAACCGGCAACTGGCTTACGCGACGGACACGACGGGGTTCAGGCAATACACCTTGGAAGTGAAAGACCTGGAGTCGCGGGAAACGCTTCCCTTTCGCGTGGGGCGCGTAACGAGTGTGGCATGGTCGGCGGACAACCGCGTGCTGTTTTACGTGGTGGAGGATGAAACGACGAAGCGCTCGCACCGGCTCTACCGGCACGTTTTGGAAGCTGAACAGGCCGATGCGCTGATTTATGAGGAGAGAGACGAACGTTTCCGCATCGACATTGAACGGACACGGAGTGGGGCCTACCTGCTGTTGATGGCGAACAGCCATACGACGAGCGAAGTGCGTTATCTGCGTGCGGATCAGCCATACGGGGAGTTTCACGTGGTGGCGATCCGGGAAGATGAGCACGAATATACCGTGGATCACCACCCTGGGGACTCTGAAGATCCTGCGGGCGGCGTGTTTTTTGTACGGACAAACAGCAATGGCAGGACATTTCGATTAATGACCGCGCCGACGAATGAACCGGCGAGGGCTCGTTGGCATGAAGTGGTGCCGAACCGGCCGGGAGTAATGCTATCGGCGATTGCGTGCTTCCGAGATTGTGTGGTTTTGTGCGAGCGCGAAGATGGATTGCCGTATCTGAGGATCGTGGATCTGGCGAGAGAAGCGCCTTCGGCGTTGGCAGCATCGCACCGAATTGAGTTTGCAGAACCAGCCTACAACGCCGCGTTTGGGGCAAATCCAGAATTTGATACGGAATACTTACGATTTACGTACGAATCTTTCATCACGCCGCGTTCGGTGTACGACTACGAAGTGAAGACTGGCATGCGAATCTTACGGAAGCAACATCCGGTGTTGGGTGGTTACGACGCGACACTTTACGGGAGCGAAAGATTGCACGCCACGGCTGGAGATGGTACGAAAATTCCACTCTCCGTAGTGTATCGCCACGAAACTCAAAGAGAAGGTGGCGCGCCGCTGCTGTTGTATGCCTATGGGAGCTACGGAATTTCCATGCCGGTGACGTTTAGTTCGAACCGGCTGAGCCTGCTGGATCGTGGTGTGATTTTTGTGGTAGCGCACATTCGCGGGGGCGGCGAACTGGGAAAGCCGTGGCACGACATGGGGCGAATGCACCACAAGATGAACACATTCACTGATTTCATCGCGTCTGCGGAATATCTGATTGAAAAGGGATATACATCGAAGGACAAATTGGCGATTGAGGGTGGAAGTGCCGGGGGATTGTTGATGGGTGCGGCTGCAAATCTGCGGCCGGACCTGTTTCGATTGGTTATTTCGCATGTGCCGTTTGTGGATGTGCTGAACACCATGATGGACCCGTCGTTGCCGCTGACGGTGGGTGAGTATGAGGAATGGGGAAATCCGCAGGTTGAGCAGGATTACTTCTATATAAAATCGTATTGCCCGTACTCGAACCTGGAACCGAAAGAATATCCCACGATGCTGGTGAAGACGGGATTGAATGACAGCCAGGTGATGTACTGGGAGCCGGCAAAATATGTGGCGAAATTACGCACCCTGAAGGCAGATAGGAATTTGTTGCTGCTGAAAGCAAATCTGGGTGCGGGGCACGGTGGGGCCAGCGGGCGATATGATTACTTGCGGGAGATTGCCCTGGACTATGCGTTTTTCTTGACGCAGATGGGGCTTGCAGAGAAGTCTTAAGTTCTTAGTCTTAAGTGAATCGCATTGTCTCAAGGCCGCAGAGGAACAGACATACAGAGAGAGTAAGACCCACACCTGATGAGTGAAGCCTCCACGCCACTAATGCAGCAGTACAACGGGGTGAAGTCCAGATACCCGCATGCGCTATTGCTGTTTCGACTGGGCGATTTTTACGAATTATTTTATGAGGACGCGATCATTGCATCGCGCGAACTGCAGATCACGCTGACTTCCCGAAACCGTGAAAAAGGGCAGCCAATTCCGATGTGCGGCGTCCCATATCACGCGGCGGATGGCTATATTGCGCGACTGATTCGAGCGGGTTTCAAGATAGCAATCTGCGAGCAGATGGAGTTGCCGGGGCCGGGCAAGAAACTGGTTCGGCGCGAAGTGACGCGCGTAATTACGCCGGGGACGGCGACGGATGTGTCCGTGCTAGACGCGCGGGAGAATAACTTCCTTGCGGCCGTTTGGCAGGACGCAGCGAAGAGCAAAATTGGCCTGGCCATGGTGGATCTGTCGACGGGAGAATTCCAGGCTACGGAGTTTTCCGGGGCGAATGCGGAAGATGCTCTGCGGGATGAGTTGCAGTTGATAAGACCGCGAGAAACGCTGTTGCCAAGACCACAGCAATTGTTTGAGACGGCAAAGACTTCGCTGCTGGAAGGCGCGGGCGGGGTGGAGTCTCGACTGGAAGAATGGATATTCCATCTTGACTATGCGGAACGGATTCTGCGAGAGCAATTTGGCGTATCGGAACTAACAGGATTCGGGCTGGATGGGCATCCCCACGCGCTGTCTGCGGCCGGCGCGGTGGTGCACTATCTGCGCGAAAATTCGGCGCGCGGTGAAGATGGGCCGAGTGTCGAGGCGCTTCGGCACCTGGACCACATTCGGTATTACGAACAGCACGATTCGTTGTTGCTTGACCCGGTTTCCGTGCGCAACCTGGAGTTGTTGACGCCGATTTTCAGCGAAGACGCTAAGGCGACTGGGCCGACTACTCTGGTGGCCGCGCTGGATTCCACAGTGACGGGAATGGGAGCGCGGCTGCTGCGTGCGTGGATTCTTAAGCCATTGATTGATCGCGATGAGATCGAGGAACGACTCGGAGCCGTCGGGCATTTGCTGCAGCAGACGGTAGTACGGGGCGAGATCCGCAAAGAGTTACGCGGGATTCAAGACCTGGAACGATTGACGAGCCGGATCACGCTGGGACTGGCTACGCCGCGAGAGTTGGTGGCGCTGCGGAAATCGCTGGCGCAATTGCCGATTTTGAAGAATTTTGTAACACCGCCTGCGATGGGCGGGAGTGAGTTATTGCGCTGGTTGTACAACGAGATTGACGAGCTTGGGGACGTGCGCGAGCGGCTGGAAAAAGCGATTGCGGATGAACCTCCTGCCGTTGCCAGTGACCCGGGGATTATTCGCGGGGGATACAACGCAGAACTGGATGAACTGCGCAATCTAAGCCAGCACAGTAAACAGATTATTGCGTCGATGGAAGAGCGGGAGCGGAAGCGTACAACAATTGGGTCGCTCAAAATCCGATTCAACAATATCTTCGGCTATTACATTGAGATTTCGAAGGCAAACCTGCACCTGGCTCCCCCGGATTACGAGCGAAAACAGACGCTGGTAAACGCGGAACGGTTCACTTCACCGGAGCTGAAAGAATACGAGCGAAAGATTCTCGCGGCGGACGAACGGATTCTGGAGATTGAGCGGCAACTGTTTGTGGATTTGCGTGCGGGGATAGCGGCAAAGGCCGCGCGGCTGCGCAGAACGGCGGCGGCGGTTGCGCGACTGGATGTGCTGTCGTGCTTCGCAAAATTGGCAGCGGACCGGAATTACGTGCGGCCGGAGTTTAACGTACTCGGAGAGTTGTTGATTGTGGGTGGACGCCATCCGGTGATTGAAGAGCTGCTACGCGGGAAGGGTGAGCGATTTATAACGAATGATTTATGTTTCGAGCCAAAGGCACAGCAGTTGCTGCTGATTACGGGGCCGAACATGGGGGGTAAGTCAACGTATCTGCGGCAAACGGCGCTGATCGTATTGATGGCACAGGCGGGGTGCTTCGTGCCGGCTCGGCAGGCGCGACTGCCATTGACGGACAGAATTTTCACGCGGATTGGAGCCAGCGACAATCTGGCGCGCGGGCGCTCAACATTTCTGGTGGAAATGAGTGAAGTGGCGGCGATTTTGCATCACGCGACGCCGGCGAGCCTGGTATTGCTGGATGAAGTGGGAAGAGGAACATCGACGTTTGACGGGCTGTCGATCGCGTGGGCAGTGGTAGAGCATCTGCAGAAGACGACAAAGGCGCGGACGTTATTTGCGACTCACTATCATGAACTGACGGAGTTAGGGGATTTGCTGCCTGGCGTAAAGAATGTACATGTGTCGGTAAAGGAAACGCCGAGCGAAATTATCTTTTTGCGAAAGGTGGAGCCGGGGAGCGCGGACAAGAGTTATGGAATTGAAGTGGCCCGGCTGGCGGGATTGCCAAAAAGCGTGATTGAGCGCGCGCGGGAAGTGCTGAAGAAGCACGAGCAGAGCGAGCATGAGCTGAGTGAGACGTTGTCACCCGGGGCAGCGGAGTTTGGGCATAAGAATGGGAATCAGAATGTGCTGTTTACGGCGATAGATCGAGCGGTGATTGATAAGTTGCGGGGGGCGGACCTGGATGAGATGAAGCCGATCGATGCGCTGAATTTGCTGGCGGAGTTGAAGAAACAGGTGGAGTGAGGCTGGATAGTCGCGCTGCGTTTCAGGAACATTTTGGGAAGTGGAAATGGATGCGTAGGGAGTGGTGTGTTACAACGAACGCATGGGGAAAAACGCGATGATGGTGGTGGGAGTGATGTCGGGTACGTCGGCAGATGGCGTGGATGTGGCGCTGACACGGGTGAGTGGCGGAGGAGCGACTCGCGTGCGAGGGGAGCTCTTGGCGCATGGGACGTTTCCGATAGAGCAGAACGTGAGGAAGGAGGTTCTGCGTGTGGCAGAGGGCGGGCCGATCACGGCGGGCGAATTGAGCCAGTTGAACTTTCAAATGGGAGAAGTTTTTGCGGATGCCATCTTGGCGGCGTGCAAGAAGTTCCGAGTGGCCCCCGCTCGAGTCGACTTGATCGGGAGTCATGGACAGACGATATTTCATCAAGGGAAGGCAGTTCCCTTCCTTGGCCGGGCGACGGCTTCAACATTGCAGATTGGTGAAGGGGCGGTGATTGCGGCGCGAACCGGCATTCCTACGGTGACGGATTTTCGAACGGCAGATATAGCGGTGGGTGGGCAGGGAGCGCCGCTGGTTCCATATGTGGATTGGCTTTTGTACTCGGACAAGAAATTGGGGAGAGTGTCGTTGAATTTGGGTGGAATTGGAAACGTTACGGTGCTGCAGGCGGGCGCAAAATCATCGCAGGTCTTCGCGTTCGATACTGGGCCGGGAAATATGGTGATTGATGCGCTGGTGGCACATTACACGCGGGGACGAAAGCGCTTTGATGAAGATGGGCGGATCGCGCGGCAAGGGGACAGCAACGAGAGGCTCCTCCGAGAACTGATGAAAGATGAATACCTAAAGATTCGACCGCCGAAAAGTACTGGGCGCGAATACTATGGGCGAGCATATGTGAAGAAATTGCTAAGACTCGCCAGGAAGTTTGGAGCCTCGCCGGATGATACGGTAAGAGCTGCGACCATCTTTACAGCGCTTTCAGTGGTGGACGCATTGAAACGATTTGTTGCACCGCGAGCCAGGATCGACCAAGTAGTTGTATCCGGGGGCGGGGCGCATAACCCGGTGATCATGGCGCAACTTGCGGCGGCGATGACACCGATTGGCGTGATGCCGTCTTCTGCGCTGGGTGTGGATGTCGATGCGAAAGAAGCGTACGCCTTTGCGCTACTGGCGTATGAAAGTTGGCATCGGAGGAGCGGGAATTTGCCATCGGCTACCGGGGCGAAGAGGGCGGCGATATTGGGAAAGATATCGTATGCGCCGGGGAAGAAAAGTACTTAACACAGAGGACACGGAGTGAAGACACAGAGGGCGCAGAGAAAAGAAGAAGTGGAATCCTTGGACTACGTGCCGACAATAAGCGTTGGTTCTCCGCGCAAGATGACAACTCAATCGGCGCGAACGCGATGGGCAATCGCAATTTGTTTGTTTTGTGCGTGCACAGTGGCGGGCGGGTGCGGACGCGTGGCGAAGCGGGATGCGGGCGATGTTGTATTTGTGATTGAGTCCAGCCCGACAAATCTGGATCCGCGTTATGGAACGGATGGAGTGTCGCAACGGATTGATCGTTTGTTATTCAATGGTTTGGTGAAGCGCGATTCGCAGATGGAACTGCACGGAGATTTGGCGGAAAAGTGGGAGAATCCCGATCCTTTGACCTACGTCTTCCATCTGAAACCGGGCATCAAGTTTCATGATTCCGGGCCGCTGACGTCAAACGACGTGAAGGCTACGATTGAGTACATGATGAATCCTGCTAATAAATCGCCGAAACGCGGCGCGTTCACGATGATCGCGTCGATCGAAGCGCCGGATACTGGAACAGTTGTATTCCATTTAAAGGAACCGTACGCCTCGTTTCTTTGGAATCTGGAACGGTCTGCCGTGGGAATTGCGCCGGCCGATGCTGGGCCTGATTTTGGACGAAAACCAATCGGGACTGGGCCGTTCAAATTTGTGAGTCAGGCTCAGGATGAGATGGTGGTTCTTGAGCGGAATGAGGATTACTTTGGCGCTGCGGAAAGAAATAGTACGGAGAACACGGCGGTTGGCGCACCGAGTTCACAGGGCAAGGACACCGTTCGACGCGTGACATTCCGTATTGTGCCAGATGCGATTGTGCGCGCGCTGGAATTACGGAAAGGTTCGGCGGACGTGGAGATGAGTTCCCTTTCGCCAGACATGATTCCGGTGCTGGCGAAGCGGGCGGAATTGCAGGTGAGCGAGGAGCCGGGAGCAAATTTTGCCTATCTGGGGATGAATCTGGAAGATACGATCTTGTCACACAAAGAGGTACGGCAGGCACTGGCGTATGCGACAGATCGCGAAGCGCTGGTTAAATATTTGCTGCATGGTCAGGCGCGACTGGCGAGCGGAATCCTGCCACCGAATCATTGGGCTTATGAAGCCGGCGTAAAGAGATACGGATACGACCCGGCGGAGGCGGAACGATTGTTGGAAGCCGCGGGTTTTCGACGCGCTGCGGATGGAAAACGGATGACTTTGACGCTAAAGGTCTCGACGCAGGAGCAAGCGCGGTTACTGGGAGCGGCCCTGCAGGATCAATGGAAAAAGGTCGGAGTGGATTTGGAAGTCCGTCCGCTGGAGACGGCGACACTGTTTTCAGATTTGGGAAAAGGAAATTTTCAGTTGAGCTATTCGATCTGGATTGGAGCGAATAATGATCCGGACGTTTTTGATCTGGTTTTTTCTTCAAAACGGATACCACCAAACGGATCAAATCGAGGGCATTACCGAAACGCACGTGTGGACGAACTGATAGCGGCGATTCGCGCGGAGATGAACAGGGAGAAGAGGAAGGAACTGTGCAGCGAGGTACAGAAGATCGTGGCGGTAGATCTGCCTTATATTCCGCTCTGGTATGTGGATGTGGTGAGTGTTCACCGGCGGGATATGGCGCAAGTTCAGTTAACGCCGACGGGGGATTTTGATTTCCTGGGGCGGTGAGAAGTATTCAAGAAATTGCCTGGAATCATGTGGGGACTGCTTCGTCGCCTTCGAGGGCGGCGCGAATATCGTCGGCGGGGATGGCTCCCTGACGGCCAATGCACCAATGATCGCCTCTAAGCTCAACGATGGTTGACGGCATGATTCCGTTGGTTTCACCCGCGTCAAGTATTAGTGGAATGCGGTCGCCAAGTTGGCGAAATACTTCCACGCCGCTCGAGCAGGTGGGAGAGCCCGAGATGTTGGCGCTGGTGCCTGTCAGTGGAACGCCGAGTTCAGTAATCAATTGAGAGACGATGGCATGCTTGGGCCAGCGAAGCGCTACACGACGGGTGTTTGCTGTGACTTTCAAGGGCAAACGAGTGGAGGCGTCGACAACGAGCGTAAGTGGCCCGGGCCAGCAAGCCTCCGCAAGGCGATAAAAGTTGTCGGGGAGTTCGCGCGCGAGTATGGAAGCGTGATCGAGCGAGTTAATGAGAATGGGTAGAGCGCGGGTTTCCAGGCGGCCCTTGACGCGAAAAATCTCTTCGATCGCGGAGAGATTGACGGGATCGCCGGCAAGGGCATAGAGAGTGTCGGTAGGAACAGCGACAATTGCACCGCGATTGAGCCATTGCGCAGCATAACGTATGGAGCGAGGATCTGGGTTTTCCGGGTTTAGCTTCAGAACTTCAGCCGACAAGTGACGTTCCTGACTTGTTCTAAATTAACGGCGGGAGCGTTCACCGCTGAACAGGACGCTACCACACGGTTTGGCTATTCCGCAATGCGCAGCTGCCGAAAGGTGAAACTCCGGGGCGAATCATTACCATGCAGCAAATTCTAGTTACTCATTTTCTCGAGGAGATCGGAAACGGCTTTCTTCAGATCAGTGTATAAAGCTTCAGAAAAAACGCCATGGGTCTGCCAGATAACGCGGCCTTCGGGATCGGTCAGCACGATGTAAGCATCATCTGGAGCGCTGAAGTTGACCAGTCTCTTCCATTCGTCCTGTTTGTCATAAAGTGGGGCGAAATGCGCCTGTTGCTGGGGAGTCAGGTCTTTACGAA
The DNA here is from genome assembly GCA_963748365.1 of Candidatus Acidiferrales bacterium. Lineage (GTDB taxonomy): Bacteria > Acidobacteriota > Terriglobia > Acidiferrales > UBA7541 > Acidiferrum. The sequence continues at coordinate 252,886 of CAVVJG010000028.1, read as the reverse complement.
TGCCACGGAGGATCATGGGTTTGACCAAGCCGGGGACACCTTCGAGATGCGGCAGTTGGTAATAATTTACGCGGGGATCCAGCAACAGTTCAGTGCTGACGCGTTTACCCCAGGGCATGCAGATGTCGCCACTCTTTTTGGAAAAACCCAGAATGAGGATCTGGATTTGCTGGGTGGAGGGCTTGGGAAGCGTAACCTGGGAATCATCCAGGGCCTTGGCAGTAATAGAAGGAATAGTTTGAGACCACACGGGCAAAGCAAGAACCAGAAGACTGAGCAACGAAATGGTCAGGACCGAAATACGACGCAAAGTAGTCTCTCCCAATAAAAGTAAGAACAAATACTTTCTAAAATGATCTGAGTACAAAGATAGATGGATAAGGGGTCACCGACGTTGCTTGGCTGAATGGAAATGAAGCGTAAGAGTAATTCCCTGCCCAAGTGGACACTCGGAGACGCATCGAAGGGATCAGAAACCTTGGAGACATGGAGTGTATGCTGCACCCCTACCGGGCGAGGGGATGATTTGTTACTCTCGCGGGGATGACTAGCAGTGGAAAACCGGGGCGTAGTGGTGGGCGGCCGATGACAGCGTCGGCAGCAGGTACAACCGCGGGTGTAATCACCAGTCGCGATAACCGGTGGCTAAAAGCGTTTCGCTTAACGCTGCGTGGAGGGCTTGCAACGGAGACTGGTAGCGTTGGCGTGGAAGGCGTCCGACTGCTTGAAGAGGCACTGCGGTCAACGTGCACCGTGGAAGCCGTGCTGCTTAGCGAATCAGGGGAGCGCCACCGGGAGCGATTAGCGCCGTTGATCGATCGGGCAGAACTGGGCTTTCCCGTGTTGCGGACAACAGACCGATTGTTCGAGGGCATCGCCGATACGGAGCATCCTCAGGGTGTGGCAGCGCTGGTTAAACCGCGAGAGGTGAAACTGGAAGATCTGTTGCAAGTACCTGAGGGAAGAAATTCGCCGTTGCTGGTGGTGCTCGCCGGAGTACAAGACCCTGGAAATGTAGGAACGATTCTGCGAACGGCGGCCGCATTTGGAGTATCAGGAGCAGTGGCGGCATCGACTGGCCAAGGTGGAACTGCCAGCCCGTTTTCACCAAAGGCGTTGCGCGCATCCGCTGGAGCGGCATTGCACTTGCCGGTGATGGAGGGGATGTCGCTGGCGATTCTAATGGCGCAATTCAAAGTGCAGAACATTAAAACGGTGGCGTCTTGCGTACACGACGGCGCGCGAGGTGATCTGAAAGCGCCGGTGTGTCCCTGGGAAGTAAATTGGTGTGAACCCATGGCGCTGTTGGTGGGAAATGAAGGCTCGGGATTGCCGGAAGAAGTGGTGCACGAGGCGGACGAGCGGATTCATATACCCATGACGACCAATGTGGAGTCCTTGAATGCGGCCGCGGCCGCGGCAGTGTTGTTCTATGAGGCATACCGTCAGAGATCCTGGAGGGAGTAAGTTCCTTCAATAGGGAGCGTATGGACTAGAACATTTGATCTTGCGTGAATGGGGTGCAGCAGTGCTGCACCCCTACGTAACAATTGTGATATCTGGAAAGAGAGACGATGAGGGAAACTTTTCGAGCGGTGTGCCTGATAGTATGCTGCGGGTTTGCGACAACAGTTGTGGCGCAAGGGCAGGCGAAGACTGCTGAGGCTGGCGGAACTTCAGCCCAGCAGTTGGTAATTATCGACACGGACATCGGGGATGACGTGGACGATGCGTACGCGGTGGGCTTGGCGCTGCAGAGCAGCGAGCTGAAGATACTGGGTATCACTACTGCGTGGGGAAATACGCCATTGCGTGCCCAGTTGGTGGAGCGCCTGTTGCAAGAAACGGGGCGGCAGGACATTCCTGTTGCAGTGGGAATTGAGAAATATCCGGAGAAAGGCAAACTGACTTTTTCTCAGGAACGGTACGCAGCGCGAGGGCCGCAGAAGCAGTTGCCCGGTGCGGTGGATTTCTTGCTGGGAGAAATTCGAAAGCATCCGGGAGAGATCACACTGATTGCGATTGGGCCGGAAACGAATCTGGGGGCGGCGATCGAGCACGATGCCGCAACGTTTCGTAAACTAAAACGGATCGTGCTGATGGGCGGTTCGGTGTACCGAGGCTACGAAGGATTTGCATATCCGACGGGGACACCGCACGCGCAGCCGGAATGGAATATTTTGTGCGACGTGGCGGCGGCAAAGAAGGTGTTCACCTCGGGTGTACCGCTGTACGTGATGCCTCTGGACTCCACGCAGATCCGATTGCAGGAATTGGAGCGCGCACGGATTTTCAGTAACGGAACGGCCCTGACGGATGCGTTGTCGGTGCTGACAGCGCAGTGGTCGGCCACCACCAATTCGCCGACGCCAACAATGTTTGATGTGGTAGCCGTTGCGTACGCGATACAGCCGGAGATGTGCCCCACGAAACCGATGCGATTGCGTGTGGATGACGAGGGGAACACGAAGGTGGAAGAAGGCGACCCAAACGCGCAGGTGTGTTTGCGATCGGACTCGGATCGATTCTTTGAGTTTTATATGCCGAGGATACTGGGAGGCGTGAAGTAGTACAAGGCAGGCAGACCGTCCGGCGGAGAAGGTCGGGCTGCGTTACACTCTTAGGGCTATGGGTTTGTTTTCGTCATTGCCGGAGTCAGAGACCGCGCCGGGATTGCAGCCGCTGGCAGAGCGAATGCGCCCACGGACGCTGGACGAGTTTATTGGGCAAGAAAAGTTATTGGGACCTGGCAAGCCTCTTCGCATACAAATCGAATCAGACAATTTGGGATCGATGCTGTTTTGGGGTCCGCCGGGGTGTGGTAAGACGACGTTGGCGAGGGTGATCGCGCGGTTGACGAAAGCCGAATTTGTGTCGTTCAGTGCGGTGTTGAGCGGGATTAAAGAGATCAAAGAAGTGATGGCGGTGGCAGAGCAAAAATCGCGCGGGGGAGCGCGGACGATCGTTTTTGTGGATGAGGTTCACCGGTTCAACAAGTCGCAGCAGGATGCTTTTTTGCCTCACGTTGAGGCAGGACACATTCTGTTCATCGGGGCGACGACGGAGAATCCGTCGTTTGAGGTGGTCTCTCCCCTGCTGTCGCGGACGAAAGTGTACGTACTGGAGTCGCTGACGACGACGCAGATTGTGGGATTGCTGCAGCGGGCGCTGGCGGATAAAGAGCGAGGTCTGGGGAACGAGCGGATTGTGATTGAAGAAAAGATGGGTGGCATAAAGCCGCCTCTACGGGAGAACAACGAGAACGAGGTGCTATGGCGGATCGCGGCGTTTGCGAATGGCGATGCGCGGACGGCGTATAACACTCTGGAATTGTGTGTGAGGAGCGCGGAGCCCGAAAGCGTAGACAATCCAGGCGTAAAAGCGGCACCTGGCGTCAGGAGGATAACGGCAGAATTGTTGGGTAATGTGTTGCAGCGGAAGATGCTGCGTTATGACAAGGCGGGCGAAGAGCATTACAACCTGATTTCTGCTCTGCACAAGTCGGTGAGGAATTCGGACCCGGACGCGGCTCTGTATTGGCTGGCACGGATGATTGAGAGTGGCGAGGAGCCGCTGTTTCTTGCCCGGCGCATGGTGCGCATGGCCAGTGAAGATATTGGATTAGCGGAACCCGGGGCATTGGCGGTCACGCTGGCGGCGAAAGATGCGTTTGATTTTCTGGGCGCTCCAGAGGGATACCTGGCACTGGCACAGGCGGCAGTGTATTTGTCCCTGGCGCCCAAGTCGAACGCGCTGTACACGGGATATGGAACGGTGATGGAGGATGTGCAGAAAACAGAAGCGGATCCGGTGCCTTTGCATTTGCGGAATGCCGTGACTGGATTGATGAAGAACGTCGGATATGGCGAGGGCTACAAATACGCGCATAATTTTGAGGAGAAAGTGACGGACATGACATGTTTGCCTGAGAATCTTTCTGGAAAGACCTACTACAAACCGACGGATCAGGGATTTGAGGCCAGATTGCGGACCAGGATGGAAGAGATACGCAAGTTGAAAGTGCGTGGAGCGGGAAAATGACAAATTTGAGGCGAATTATTCTGAGCGCAGTGGCGATAGGGATGGCCGTGCAGAGTTACGCGGCGGAGCCGGGGGGGCGTCCCAAGATTTATGGAATTGCATTTGTAAAGGTGAAAGTCACGGACGTGGAGAAGTCGAAGGAATTTTATGGAGGAATTTTGGGGCTGCAATCGGGAGGACCTGCCTGCAAAGGCGTGGCGAATCCCTGTTTCAGCGTGAATGCGGCGCAACACATTGAATTGCTGAAGACTGAAGTTGGCGACAAGGGCCCGTTTTTGCCCGAGATCGGGCTGGCCACGAATAGTGTGGAGCAGATGTTGAGTTTTCTTACGGCGAAGGGATTTCCCGCATCGCAAATTCTGCGGCGGCCTGACGGGACGAAATATCTGGAGGTGTTGGACCCGGAGCGACACAAGATTGTGTTTGTGGACGGATCGGCGGCGAACGAATCCGGGGCTTTGCGAAAAGGCGCGGTGAGCAACAGGCTGCTCCATGCAGGATTTGTAGCGAAGGATAGCAGGACGGAGAACAGCTTTTACGAGGATGTGTTGGGTTTCAACGTATATTGGCACGGCGGATTCAAAGAGGATGAAACGGACTGGTATATGGTACAGGTGCCGGATGGAACGGATTGGATTGAGTACATGCTGAATATTTCGCCCGCCGCGGAGCACAGAGAATTGGGCATTCAATACCATTTTTCGCTGGGCGTGGTGAATGTGAAGGAGACGGCAAAAGCTCTGGAAGCGAGGGGTGTGCGCGTAGATGGTCCGCCGTTGTTGGGACGCGATGGAAAATGGCAGCTTACTTTGTATGATCCCGATGACACGCGCGCGGAAGTGATGGAGTTTACGCCGGTGGAGAAGCCGTGCTGTTCGGCGTACGGAGGGACGCAACCGAAGCCATGAGGAGCAAATTAATGGGAGCTCTCCAGAGAGCGAAGAGTGCGATCAGGAAGTCGCCTTTCAAATTTCTTGTGTTGAGCCTCTTAATAGTCTTGTCGGTTAGTGCACAAACACAGCCAGTTCGGCCAAAGATTTTCGGCTTAACGTTCGTACGCATCGGAGTCGGAAATCTTAATTCGGCCAGCGCTTTCTACAATGGCGAACTACGGCTGCCCGTGTTGACGAGTCCATGTTTTGGGCAAGACGCGAAATGCTTTTTTGTTAACCCAGACCAACAAGTGGACTTGGTCAAGGTGGACGCAGCTACGAAAAAGAACCTGATTGATGCGGTTGGACTTTTGATTTCAGATGCGAAGGCGTTGCGCAGCTATCTTTTGGCGCACGGACAGAAGCCTTCTGAAATAATTACGGATTCAAAAGGCAGAGTGTCGTTCCAACTGAAAGACCCAGAGCGGCATACGATTGAATTTATTGAGATTGGAAAAGGGGGGATTGCACTATCGATCAGCGGGGTCCAACCAGTATCACGGAAAGCGATTCATGCAGGATTCATCGTGAAAGATCGTGCCGCGATGGACAAGTTTTATCGGGACATTTTAGGTTTTCACTTGTACTGGTCGGGTGGGATGAAGGATGGCGAGACGAATTGGGTGTCCATGCAGGTGCCGGACGGAACAGATTGGATTGAATACATGCTGAACGTGGACCCAAACGCGGACCAACGCTTGCGTGGGGTGATGAATCACATCGCCTTGGGAGTGCCCAGCGTGAAAGAGGCCGCCATCCAGTTGGAGAAGAGTGGCATCAAACTGACGGAACAACCAAAGATTGGGCGCGATGGAAAGTGGCAATTGAATTTGTATGATCCCGATATGACGCGAGTGGAGTTGATGGAATTTACGCCGGTGGAGAAGCCATGCTGTTCGGAGTTTACGGGGACCCATCCTAAGCCATGACCGGTCGATTCCTGGAAGATTTGAGGGCGAGGAGTATTGATCGAGTGGGATCCTTCGACTGCGGTCTGTCGAATTCGCAGACCTTCGCTCAGGATGACAGAGCTGTAGGGGAGACGGTCGACGATTTGCGAGGACGTCAATCTAAACCTGCACCCTTAAATGCGAAGGGTGCGGCACCCGGGAGAACAGGAGAAAATCAAAGCAAGTGGCATAAAGCCGCCCCCACGGGAGGGATCTTCTTTGTCATCTTGCTATTGGTGAGCTTACTTCCCTGCTCTGGGCCTGTGCGGGCACAGAATATGGACAAGCCGGTCTTGAGCGTTGAGGAAGAGGTGACGGCGTTTGCGTATGCGCTGGACGGGCGAATCGCTTATTCCGTGCGACACATGTACAAAGCAAAGAAGTATGACCTGGAACGCGACGATATCTTCATGATGGATACCAGCGGCAAAAGGAAGAAGATTTTTTCTGGGGAAAAGTTTTCGACGGGCGACAAACCACTGACCTACCTGATTGAGAGTTTTACGTGGTCGCCAAACAGCAAGATTCTGGCGGTACAGATGAATACCATTACCGTTGATCTGGATGATGGCCACACGGAAGAGGCGCGCGCGCTGCTGTTTTTGGACGATTCCGGGCGCGAATTGCGTCCGACCGGTAAAGGGGTACTGCTGAACGCGGAGAATCCGTTGTGGCTGAGGGATAACGCAACGGTGATGTACATGTCTGAAGAAGTGGCTCCGCGCACGCTTTTTTCAATGCAATACATGAATATTTACAGCGGACCGGCAGGCAAGGCGTTTGAAGGACGTACCTTTGCCGCTGCGGAACGAATGTCCGGAACCAATTCGGCAATAGCGGTGGAACGCGATAGGAATATGGATGGACCGCCGCGCCTGCAGTTGCTGGAAATGCTGGCGCAGGACGACAAAGAAGTGGCTACGCTGGACGCGTATGCAGGCGGTCTGACTCTTTCGCCCTCGGGAACGTATGCGGCGTATTACCTGGACAATGAGGTGCTGGAAATTCGCGAAGTTGGCGCCCCAAAGCGCATTGCACGATTGCGGATTGGGCTGGGCGTGCTGCAATGGTCCGCGGACGAGACGAAGATCTACTTGAAGCGGACCATCGAGAAGAAATCAGCGGATCTGGTGGTGTTTACGGTGCCGCAATTGGCGGCGTATGCAAACCGGAGTGAAGTGCCAGTTGCTGAGCCCACTCCGGAGTTTTTGTTGCATGGCTTGACGATACGCGAATACGGCGTGTCTCCCGATGGGCGGTTTATCGGGATTGTTTTGCCTGGAAAACGCAATTTGGAGATATTTTCGATGAAATAAGAAAAGAAGTATTAAGTAACTAAGAGCAGGAGCAGAATCGCGAGGCGCCTAACGACGGCGCCTTTTTTTATGTTCGACGAGAAGGCAAGCGTCTTCGACGACAACAAGACCAGCGGCACGGGCTTTTTCAGCGGCAGGTTCATTGATGATACCTAGCTGGAGCCAGAGAGCTATGGCTTTGATGGCGATAGCCGAATCAGCGACGGGAGGCACGTATTCAGAGCGGCGAAAGACGTCGACCACATCGATTTGTTCAGGAATGTCCTCGAGCCTGGCATAGGCCTTTTGGCCGAGCACTGTCGTCTCATTTGGGTTAACGGGAATGATGCGATACCCAGCGCCTTGAAGATAAGCGGCTACGCCAAAACTGACCCTCGCGGGATTGGAAGAGAGACCGACGATGGCGATGGTCACGGTGTTGTCGAGAATATCGGAGACAGGATCGCCAGAAACCTCCGCATGGTCCGGGAGATGAAGGTTCATAGCAAATTAGATGCGATGCAGTCTACGCGAGTTAAATACCAGGTGCGGAAGAAAATGCCATCGGGCGGGACACGCAGAACCGCAAAAGCCCTGGGGCTTTCCTCAAGAATGCTTACTGACGAGGGAAGGAACGTGGCTTTCAATCAGATGGGCAATCGCGCCCAAGAGCTTCGTATTTTCGCCGGGGTTGCCTACGGAGATGCGGATCGCATCTGGAAAGCCCATCCAGGCCATGGGTCGTACGATTACACCCTCGTGGAGCAGTTCGTCGCAAAAAGATTTTGCGTTCTGGCCAAGCTGGATGAAGAGGAAGTTGGTTTCGCTGGGAACGGGATTGAGACCGAGGCGACGAAGTTCGATGTAGAGGCGCTTGCGTTCCGCGCGATTCATTTCAGCGGAACGTTGGACATGTTCAGGATCGTCAAGGGCGGCGAGGGCCGCAGCCTGGCCGATGCTGGTGACGTTGAAAGGGGTGCGCAGTTTATTCATTTCGGCGACCAATGTGGGGTGGCCAATGCCATAGCCGATGCGGAGTCCCGCCAGGCCGTAAACTTTCGAGAAGGTGTGTAGTGTGAGGATATTGTTGTACTCCCTGAAAAGTTCCATGGCATTCGGGAAATCGGTGCGCTCGGCGTATTCCTTATAGGCCTCATCGTAGACAACGAGCACGTCGCCGGGGACTCTCTTGAGAAAGGCGGAAAACTCCGCGGCACCAAACGCGGTTCCGGTGGGATTGTTGGGATTAGCGATGTAGATGATGCGGGTTTGCGGGGTGACGGCGCGAGCGATGGCGTCGAGATCGAAAGCGAAATTCTTCATCGGAGTCAGGATGAGTTTTCCGCCACTGGCGCGAATGGCAATGGAAAACAGGGCGAAGGAACCCTCGCTGGTGATGCCTTCGAGTCCGGGGCGGAGTAAAACGCGCGAGGCCAGATCGATAATCTCGCTGGAGCCCAGGCCGACAAAAACTTCCTCAGAACGAACGCCGAAGCGAGCAGCGAGGACTTCGCGGAGACGTTTGCTGCCGCCATCAGGATACCAGTTGGCGTCACCCAGAGCGCGGCGGGCGGCTTCGATGGCTTTGGGAGAGGGGCCGAGCGGATTTTCGTTGGACGCCAGTTTGACCGCGTGAATTTTCAGGTCCTGCTCAACTTCTTCGACAGGCTTGCCGGGAACGTAGGCTGGGAGGCCCTGTATGTAATCGGGGATGAGTTCTTCGAGAGTGTGGGTCATGGGCGGGTTCGCTTTCCTGTTGCTGCAAAACTTATAGGTGTCATATCGATATGCTTATTATGCACAATTGTTGGAAGGAGTGAAGTGACGGGGAACCTATCGGTGCGTGGTAAGAAACCGGGAGCATGCACGGAGAGATGGTGCATGGAGATGGGTCGAGGTCCTTCGCCAGCCAGCATCGCGGGCTCAGGATGACAATATTCGTGGTTGCAGTGGAATCTAAACTCGCACCCGTAACGGCGAAGGGTGCGGCACCCGACGGTCGCGTGATCATTTTAGGTCGGCAGGCGAGAGATTCTTCAGTTGGAAGATTTCCGATTTGGTGAGGGGGCGGAATTTTCCAGGAGGGACGTTGAGCGTGATGGGGCCGAGCTGAACGCGCTTGATTTTTTCGACCAGGAAGCCGACTTCGAGAAACATGCGGCGAATCTGGCGATTGCGGCCTTCGATCAAGACCACTTCAAACCAGGGATTGGTCGCGTCTTCGACGAGGCGAATCTGGGTGGGGGAAGTTTTTACGCGCCGACCGTCTTCAAGAGGGATACTGATTCCAGCGCGAAGTTTTTGAATCGCCTGTGCGTTCGGCTTGCCGTTGAGCTTCACGAGGTACGTTTTGGGGATGTGCGAGCCAGCTTTGGTGAGTTTCTGCGCGAGGGCGCCGTCGTTGGTCATAATCAACAACCCCTCGCTGGCGTAGTCGAGGCGTCCAACGGGATAGACGCGCTCGTTTACCTTTCCGAGCAATTCCATGACGGTGGGACGTCCTTCTGGATCAGTGACGGTTGTGACGTAACCCTTGGGCTTGTTCAAAAGAAAATACACAAAAGGCTGAGCGCACTTAAGCGCCTTGCCATCGACAGTAATGACGTCCACTTGCGGATCGGCTTTCGTTCCCTGTTCGGTGACGATGCTGCCGTTAAGCGTGACGCGGCCGGCGGCAATGATCTCTTCGGCTTTGCGGCGAGAGGCAATCCCAGCAGCGGCGAGAATTTTTTGTAGGCGTTCGGCGGGCATGGAAGCGAAGTTAGAACTCATTCAATCTAGCGGTGGGGCTTGCGCGGCGGAAAATTGCGCGGTGATTTGGGTCGCGCGGAGGGGTGGCGCGGAGATTTGCCAGGTCCGCGCGATGGCCGATTGAACTTGCTCGAGGAGTTTCCTGGGCGATTGAATTTGCTCGAAGTGTTTCCCGGACGACTGAATCTGTCTGACAAACTGGAAGGCCGATTCGGCTTGCCCGACGAGCCAAAGTTGCGGGGGCCTTTGGGGCGAGACGATTTGGAATCTGGACGGAAAGATTTTGCAGCAAAGACCTCTTTACGCCCGCCACGATACTTGGCGCTTGGATTCCCAGCCGGGCTGGAGGGCCGGCTGGTGGTCAACCATGGGGCGCGCGGAGTGTCGGGTGTGTCAAAGCGCTGCTCGTCGTCCTCGTCGAAAGTCTCTTTCGCATTCGGCGGGGTGGAAGGACGGCGCTGGAATTTTGTATAACGAGCGGGGCGGTTGTCGGAAGTGGAAATGGGCGCGGAAAAGTGTTGAGCCTTCCCAAGAGCGTTCAAATGGCGATGTGCTTGACGGGATTGAGCGGGGCGGTACGCGGGTCTCGCATCGGGTTTCGGCCGGGGATGCGGGATAAATTTCAATGGTCGAGAGGGATGATTCAGTACCTCAACTTGCTCAGCGCCGAGCACGGCGTAGTGGCCGACAGGAATGCCTTCCAGGGACAGCGGGCCAAAGCCAATTCGTTTCACCTTTTCAACGGGGTGTTGATCTTTCATGAGCGCGAGTGCCAACACATCTAGCTTTGAACCGGTGACCTGCGCTTCGTACCAGAAATTCGCGGCGTGGCCGCGGGTGGAGTCAGGCTGGCGAATCACGCGAACAATTGTGCCCGTCTTGGCGCCCAGCGCATCAAGTTCGTCGAGATTGAGGCGGCCCTTCACTTTGATGTGGTAGACCTGCGGAATATTTGACCAGGACTTCAGTATTTTGTCGGTGAGCGCGCCGTCGTTGGTGAGAAAGATCAGGCCACTGGCTGCGTAGTCGAGATTGCCAACGGGATAAACACGTTCGGGAAACCCACGCAGAAAGTTGCGAAGCGTTTTGCGTCCTCCAGGATCGGCGAGCGTGGAAACCACCTCCGGCGGTTTGTGCATGGCGAGGTAGACGGACTTGCGCTCGGCAATTTCTACGGTGCGTCCGGCGGCTTCGATCTTGTCGATCGCGGGGTCGGCCTTGCTGCCGAGTTCGCGCACGATTTGTCCGTTGACGAGGACTTGACCGGAAAGAATGAGTTGTTCCGCGTGCCGGCGCGAAGCAATTCCGGCGTGGGCGATAATTTTTTGTAAGCGTTCAAGCATGTGTTTTAACAGGATATCAGATTACAGCGATCAATATGGGAAGACGTGCCTGCGAAGATTTACCTCGTGAGTTGAAATTGACGTTGAGGTCCTTCGCTTCGCTCAGAGTTTGGACTTTTCATGTGGAGTGGACAAGATAATAGTTTGTAGTGAAATGTAAAACTCACCCCTAAAGGCGAAGGGTGCGGCTTGCGGCCTTCCGGAACTGCGCGAATAATCGAGATTCGTAAGTTCATTGGACTTACGGCGTGACTCGAAACTTATTCGCCGGCAGACTTAGCGTCGGCCCTGGGCGGTGCTTCATCGAGCTGGCCGCTGGGCATGCCTTCATTCGTGGCGGTGACTTCCTCTTTGCGAAGGAATGGGTCGGCATTTGCGTCGGCCAAGGCTTCTGATTGGATCGATTCGACGATCGCCTGTTCTGCTGGTCGAACTGAAGCATGCGTTGCGGCGAAAACTTCGGCAGAGCTTTCGGGGGCTGGCAAATTTTCAAGGGTGTCGGCCGTCAGCGAATTCAGAAGCGATTCGTCGGAGGATTCGCCAGAAACGGCGATGCCCTCGTCGGTGCCGAGTGCTTCGCGGGCCAGCGCTTCGAATTCCTTCAGGCTGGGGAGTTCGTCGAGATCGCTGAGTCCGAAACGCATCAGAAATTCTTTGGATGATTTGTAGAGGATGGGGCGGCCCATCACTTCTTTGCGGCCGGCGGTGGTGATTAATTTTTTGTCGAGAAGCGTGCTGATAACACCGGACGTGTTGACGCCGCGAATCTCTGAGATTTCGGGAGCGGTGACGGGCTGTTTGTAGGCAATGACAGCCAGTGTTTCCAGTGCAGGCATGGAGAGGCGCAGCGGCGGGCGCAGGCTCTTAATAAAACGGCGAACGACGTCGTGGTGTTGCGGCTTGGTGTACATCTTGTAGCCGCCGGCAACGCCGCGGACTTCTATGCCGCGATCGTCGCTGGCTTGCGAGGCGATAAGCTCGTCGAGGGAGGACTGCACCGCTAGTTTTTCTTCTCCGAGGGCCTGTGCAAGCTGCTCGATGGTAGCAGGCTCGTCAGCGGCGTAAATGATGGCTTCGAGTGCGGCTTTGCGTTCGTTGGGTGTCATGGGTCGTCCCTAGTTTACCGTTAACAGCTGCGAGTTTAAAGGGTGGAACTGGCGGACGTGGAGACCAGGTATCGGCAACCGAATTTGCAATTGCCGGGCAGGCTAGTTGAAATTGAAGTTGAGATCCTTCGCTCCGCTCAGGATGACAAAATCTTTTACAACGGAATTTGCTAATACTTGCACTGGGTGCTGTCCGCCTTGACGAAATAGGGTTTGAAATTTTTCGCCTTCTTGTCCATGCAACCAACCAGATTCAGAAGTTCGACTTTGCGAAATTCGGTGGGATGGCTTTCGGCTTGCAGTGCGATATAGCCCTCGTTCAATAGCTCGCCGTCTCGGCCTTCGAATAGTTTGGATTTGACGCCCCCGCCCAACTGGGGTTTTGTGTACGTGATTACAGGGGCGCCATTGACATAGTGGGTGACGCGGTCGGAGCCCAAGACTTCCGCGACTACGCGCACCCATTGATCGCCGTGATACGTTTTGGCGACCAGATGGTAGCAATGAAAAGTGAAGAGTCCGCCATCGATGACGATGTTAGTGCCGGGAGTGCAGACGTTTCCATTGGGGCGATCGTGCACGCCATCACCGCCAAGCAGTTGTACTTCGATGGAGGTTGGAAAATCCTGATCGAGTTCCATGCTATCGGCAGACTGCGAATGGATCATGATTCCATTGTTGCGATAGGCCCAATCAGGTCCACCCTTGATTTGCTCACCGACGAAACGATATTCGACGGCTACGAGATAATAGGAATATTTCTCCTTGTAAAAGAGGTGGCCGAATTGACCGTCGAGGGTATCGTAGCGATCGTAGGAAATCTTGAGCAGACCATCTTCGACGCGGAAGGTGTTGCCAAAATTGTCGCCCAACTTGTGCTTCGTGATTTTGACGGTCCAGCCATCGAGATTCTTTCCATTGAAAAGTTGCACCCAGTCTTTGGGGGTAGCTTTTGCAGCGGCGTCTTGAGAAAACACAGCAGCGGGGAGCAGAAGCAGGCAGACAAGGATCAGGAATAATTTAGAGCGCATGGGTGGATTCCTCCGTATTTCGGTGGGAGTTGCAAACTGCTCATTGATATTCCGCGTCGATGCGGAGAGCGCCGGACTCGTCGAACGCTACGTCAAAGGACTTGCTCTTTTTAACAACGATGTCCCCAAACTGCTTTTCCTGGACGAGCATGACGGCCTGAAGCTTGACCATTTCCAGCACGGCAAGGAACGCAACGATCATCGCGTGGCGCGACGGACAGGCGTCGAAGAATTGGATGAGGTTGACGGTGTTGGTATCGCTGGCAAGTATCTGGCCGCGGAGTTGCGCGATCATCTGCGCGACGGTGAACACGTCATGGGTCAGCTCAATGCGCGTGATTTCTTTTTTGCGCTCAAGCACCTGCTGGAATACACGAACCAGATCAACGAGCGAGACAACCAGTTCACCTTCCGTGCCTTCATCGTTGTAAAGCGATTTATCGGGTTTGGACCAGACGTTTTCCTCAATTTGCTGCTTCTGATAGAGAAGTTGCGCGGCGTTTTTATATTTTTCGTGCTCCAGCAGGCGTTGGACGAGTTCCTCGCGGGGATCGGCGCTCTGCTCTTCGGCGCTGGCCAACGGATCGGGCGGCAGGAGCATTTTGGACTTGATATAGATGAGCGTGGCGGCCATGTAGATAAATTCGGCGGAGACGTCGATGTTCTGAACTTCAAGGTTGTGCAGGTAGTCGAGATATTGCGAGGTGATCTTGGAGATTTGAATATCGTGGATATTCATTTCCTGCTTTTTGATCAGGTCGAGCAGCAGGTCGAGGGGACCTTCGTAGAGAGGGATGTTGATTTTGTATGGTGAGGCCATGGGTTAGTAAGAGGATATCAGATATCGGCGATCAGATAGCAGGAGGCGGATGGTTAAAGTTTGGTGAGAAGTTGAGGTTGATATCCTTCGCTGCACTCAGGAGGACAAGTCGGGTAATCCGGTCATCAAACGGCCGGCTTGAATCTTCTCAACAACTTTACGATTGCCCAGACAAACCCACCAAAGAGCAAGAAAAGCGTGGCGTTTTGCGTCCCCTCCAATAGAACAAATTGGAAGAACCTCAGCTTGGGCTGTACACCGACTGTAAGAATGCAGACTGCGCACACCGGGCAGCCAATTCCCTGTCCGGGGAACCACAAACCTAAAAGGGTGCTCCAACGGAGGGCGGCGCCCGCATAGCCAAATATGATCAGGGCGACGATCCATTTGTCGCCTTTGTTTAGCTTCAAAAATATCTACTACGTATGGGAAAGGAGTAGATAACGCGATCAACCGAGTTATTCGAAAGCGCCACGTAGTGTGCCCTAAGAGGAGGCGATTTCGTGACGCTTGCGGGGCCAGTTGAAGATGGCTTCGCGGACGCGTTGCACGGTTTTTTGCGCGGACTTCTGGGCTCCCCGAGAACCGTTGTCGAGGATTTCCAGGACCCGCTTGGGATGCTGTTCGTATTCGACGCGGCGGGCGCGGACGGGCTCGATCCAGGTGATGAGGTGATCGGCCATTTTGGATTTGCATTCGATACAGCCGATGCCGGCGGTGCGGCAGCCTTCGGCGGCCCAGTCGAGCGTTTCTTTGGGAGAGAAGAGTTTGTGCCAGTCGTAGACGGGGCAAATGTCGGGGTTGCCAGGGTCGGTACGGCGCTTCCGGGCTGGGTCGGTGACCATCACTTTGGTTTTGGAACGAATGTCGGCGTCGGATTCGGAGAGGGTGATGGCGTTGCCGTAGGACTTGGACATTTTGCGGCCGTCGAGGCCGGGAATGCGGGAGGTCTGCGTCAACAATACTGCGGGCTCGCTCAAGCATTCCGCGAATTTGACAAACCTCTGTCCACGCGGGCCTATACGCTCCAACCAGTTTGGAATGCCGTCTTCCAACGCTTGCTGATGCAGGCCTTCCAAGGCTATGTTGCCTCCGCTGCGAACAGAAAAGATAAGGTTTTCCATTTCCTCTTTTTTCCACCGATCAAGGTCAATGGAGAGCCCGTAGAAAGTGTTGAAGCGCCGCACGAGTTCGCGGCTGAATTCTACGTGGGAGACCTGGTCTTCGCCCACGGGGACGAAGAGCGTCTTGCCGGGGTCGGAGTACATGACGATGTCGGCGGTCTGCAGTGTTGGATAGCCGAGGAAGCCGTAGGTGTGGAGATCTTTATTGGTGACATTCTCGATCTGCTCTTTGTAGGTGGGTATGCGCTCGAGCCAGCCGAGAGGGGTGACCATGCTCAAGAGGAGATGGAGTTCGGCGTGTTCTGGGACGAGCGATTGTAGAAAAATTGTGGACTTCGCGGGGTCGAGGCCAGAGGCGAGGTAGTCGATGGCGATTTGCAGGGAGTTTTCGGCGACGGCGCTGGTGTCGGCGTAATCGCTGGTCAAGGCGTGCCAGTCGGCGATGAAGTAGAAGCAATCGTAAGCGGGATCGTTCTGCAGACGGACCCAGTTTTGCAATGCGCCGAAATAGTGGCCGATGTGGAGACGTCCTGTGGGGCGCATGCCGGACAAGACTCGATTGGTTGGTTGAGTCAAGAGTGAGAGTCCTTCGTGAAATTAAAGAAATGTGCTGATGTGAAAGAATATCAGATATCAGTGATCAGTTATCAGGAGGCGAAGAGAAGAACTATTGTGGCGTTCGATCGTCGGAACCCACCCTTTGCAGAAGTCGCGCACCCTCAAGTTCATTCGTGGCGAGCCTCGAGATCGGAAACTCGATTCGCGGTTGATTCATAAGTGTCCGAACGTCGCCCGGCAAATCACTTCCCTAACAAGTCTCTCGCGATGATGGTGCGCTGGACTTCGCTGGTGCCTTCGTAAATCGAGATTACGCGGGCGTCGCGGTAGATGCGCTCAACCTCGGATTCGCGAGAATAGCCTTGGCTGCCGTGAATCTGCACGGCTTTGTAGGCCACGCGATTAACCATTTCGCTAGCATAGAGTTTGGCGCGGGAAGCGGCCGAACCCATCTTGCTGTTTGCGTCTTTGATCGATGCGGCTTGATAGAGCAACACGCGGGCGGCTTCGATTTCCGTGTGCATGTCGGCGAGCATCCACTGGATGGCCTGGAACTCCGCGATGGATTTGCCGAAGGCTTTGCGGCTGCGGGCAAACTTGGCGGATTCATCGAGCGCGGCTTGCGCCAACCCCACAGCTTGCGCGGCAATGCCGATGCGGCCGCCGTCAAGCGCGCTCAAAGCAATCTTCAAACCCTGGCCCTCTTCGCCCAGGCGGTTGGCTGCGGGAACGGTGCAATCGCTCAGAATGATTTCTACCGAGGGCGAGCTGCGCTGGCCCATTTTGTCTTCGTGGCGGCCGACTTTGAATCCATGGAAAGGCGGCTCGACGAGGAAAGCACTGATTCCCTTTCCACCGGCTTCGGGATTCGTTTTGGCGAAAACGATGAAGACTCCAGCGGCGCTGCCATTTGTGACCCACGTCTTCGTGCCAGAGAGTTTGTAAATGTCGCCAACGCGAGTGGCGCGGCATCGGATGCCCGCGGCATCGGAGCCGGCGGCGGGTTCTGTGAGGCAGAAGGCGCCGATGATGTCACCGGAGGCGAGCGGTTTCAGATAGCGAGTTTTTTGGGCGTCCGTGGCGAAGGCCAGCAGCGGCAGTTGCACCGCGGAATTTGTGACGGCCAGAGCGGTGGAAATTGCCGCGTGGACGCGGGCTACTTCTTCGAGCATCAGCACGTAGGAGATGGTGTCGAGTCCGGGGCCGCCCCATTCTTCGGGCATCAGCATTCCGCAGTAACCCATAGCGCCCAGCTTCTTGATGACATCGAGAGGAAAGTGGTCGGATTTTTCCCAGTCTTTGACGTGGGGGCGGACTTCCGTGGCCATGAATTCGCGGACGGTGTCGCGAATGAGGAGTTGATGATCGGAGAGAGAGAAGTCCATGGGAGTGGCGAAAGTTGAGTTTAGCATGGTAGGCGAGAGTTACCAGGCATCAGCGACCAGATATTGGGTTACAAGAGCCAACCGCAGGTGCTCGCTCATTCAACGAGTTGCGTTTTATGGAATTGGTTGCCGCGATCCCTCCACTGCGTGCCGCAAAGTGCGCGGCACTCCGGTCGGAATGACGGGCATACAATTGGAAAGAGTCCACAGCCAATAACTATTTGGTGGTCCAGTAGGCTTGTTGGCCGACGAAATCGTCGTCGGGGAGGCTGGCGAGGATCAGGCGGCGCACTTTTAGGATATCGAGCGAGCCTTGCTCCTTGTAAAGCACCTTTCCATCGGGGCCGAACAGCACGGTGTAGGGCACGCCTGCCGACCACTCCGGGTCGAACGCGTGCATTTCTTCGTAGGGGTCCGTGGAGCTGAAAAGAAGATTGCGCGTGGAGGCGTGCTGGGATTCCAGGAAGCGGCGAACGCCTTTTTCCTCGTCAGGGTAGTTGATGCTGATGGTAACGAGTTCAAAGGGGCGCTTGCGATACATGCGCCAGGTTTTCTGCAGCTCAGGGAACTCTTCGGTGCAAGGACCACACCAGGAGGCCCAGAAGTTTACAAGTAGAGTTTTCCCCGCCGCATTGCTCGAGAGTGCGCGCATTTCGTCAGATCCGGCTTTCACCAGAGGAATGGCCTCTTTTTCGATGTTTTTCATTTCGGCGTCTTGCAACGATTCTTTGTAGGCCCATTTGATAGAGCAACCGACAGTCGGCGTCGCCTCGATGAGTACGGGACGGCCAGCGAGAACAGCGTCGATAGCGTTTGCAGCGTCGGGAACTTTTGCCAGGGTTTCGCGGGGATTGCTGTCTACGCGGCCCTGATAACGCAGCTTACGCTGTGCGTCAAAAACGAAAACGTGAGGGGTTGCTACGGGCCCATACTTGTGCGCGACTGCCTGGGTTTCACCATCGTAGAGAAATGGAAAATTAAACTGGCGGTACTCGGCGCGAATTTTCATGTCGTCGAGCGAATCGCCAACATCGGTGTAACCCATTTCGTCGAGCCGGAGCGCCTTCGGGCTGTTCGGCTGAATAACAACGAAGGCAACGCCGCGATCGCGATAGCCCGCGACTAGTTTTTTGATGCGGCCTTCATAGACCTCTGCCGTTGGGCAATGCACGGCGGTGAAGATTACGACCAGGACTTTGCTGTCTTTGAAATCGGCGAGAGAGTAGGTCTTTCCATCGATGGCGGGTAGATGGAAATCCGGAGCGAGAGAGCCGATGACGAGCGTTTTCGAGTGTTCTTCTTCGGCGGCAAGGACTAGCGGAGCGAGGGAAATTGTGAATAGCAACAGAGTATCGATTTTCTTGACGAGATTCATAGCACGGTTGTACACCAGTTGCGGTGCGGCGTCCAGATGAGCGGAGATGAAGCTAGAGTGTTGCCACGATCCCTCCACTACGGACTACAAAAGGCGCAGTCCTTCGGTCGGGATAACACTCTGCCTGAAAGTAAATGAGACTATTTGCAGTGGAGTCTAAACCCGCACCCTTAAAGGCGAAGGGTGCGGCACCCGCTGGAACCGAATCAGAGTTTGAACAGTTCGCGGAGGCGCTTGGTTTGCTGGCGGCTCACGGGGATTTCGGATTGTTTTTTGTCGTTCATCTTCAGCATGAAGCTGGATTTGAACCAGGGCACGACTTCCTTGATGTGGTGAATGTTGACGAGGTAGGAGCGGTGCGAGCGCCAGAAAGATTCCGATTGCAGCGCGTCAAAGAGTTCTTCGAGTGTGCGGTAGTTGGAGGAGCCTTCAACGTCCTTGGCGACGACGGAGATGAGGCCGCCTTCGATGGAAGCGAAGATCAAGTCTTCGGCGTCTACCAGGAGCAGGCGCTGTTGCGATTTGACGAGAATTTTTGAGGGTGAAGATGGCTGCTTTGCGGCACCCAACTGACTGACGAGTTGTTCCAGCCGTTCGGTGGGGCTGACCTGCGTTTCGATTTCACGCCGGGCGCGCTGAATGGCTTTGGCGATGCGCGCCTTGTCGAACGGTTTCAAGACATAGTCGACGGCGTTCACGTCGAAGGCTTGCACGGCGTAGTGATCAAACGCAGTAGCGAAAACCACGTGCGGAACTTTCAGCTTCCGCTCAACCAATTTCTTCAGGACGCCAAAGCCATCGAGTCCGGGCATCTGGACATCAAGAAAAACCAGATCCGGGGCATGTTCTTTGATGAGATTTACGGCGTCGAGGCCATTTTTGCCCTGGCCAATAAGATTAATTTCGGGGAATCCCTTGAGGAGGAACGCCAGTTCATCGCGGGCGGGCTTTTCGTCGTCGATGATGATGGTGTTAATGGACATGGGCGTATGGCGAAAGTATAGCGCGGGGAACGAATTTGTTGTAAGGGAAGATCCGGGATGCGGGTTGGAAGCACTTCAGGTTATGATGCGGACTCAATTTCAAGACGAGGTGAAACAACTTGGCAAAACGGGTGAAGACGGCGGCGAGGGAACAAGAAAAAATATTGGAGAGCACCGTAATTTACGAAGGGCCGATCTTCGGCGTGCGCCGAGACAGAGTGCTCGAGCCAGGCGGGCTGGAGACTAGCCGGGAGTTGATCACCCATCCGGGCTCAGTAGTAGTGCTGCCGGTTCTTAAGGACGGACGGATTCTGCTGATCCAGCAATACCGTCACGCGACGCGGCAATTTTTGTGGGAACTGGTGGCGGGGCGAGTTGATGAAGGCGAATCGCCGAAAAAAGCGGCTGCGCGGGAATTGATCGAAGAGACTGGTTACCGGGCAAAGAAATTCGAAGTGTTCCTCGACGTTTTCCCCACGCCAGGTTTTTTGGAAGAACGCATGTATATTTTGCTTGCAACCGGGCTGATGGAAGGCGAAGCACAGCCGGAATTTGATGAGAAAATAATTTCCCGTGCCTATAAAGTGAGCGAGCTGAAAAAAATGATGCAAAATGGCGAATTGCGCGACGCAAAATCGATTGCAGGAATCCTGTATTACCTCACATTCTTGAAGTAGTTTCCATTTTCAGACGGTTTAATTCGATTTTTCACAGGCGAAATAGGGGTAGAGGTGTGTTTGCGTGAAATGACCTATTGACTGGAAATTTCATTTTGATACACTCCGCGCAATTCGTGCTCATTGCGGCGATTGCAAGTGTTGTCCGCCCAAGGAGTCACCGTCAAAAGGAGACACGAAGTGCAAGGAACTGTGAAATGGTTCAATAATTCGAAAGGATACGGATTCATCGGACGTGAAGACGGCCCGGATGTTTTCGTGCACTATTCGGCGATCACCGGGGATGGTTACCGGACGTTGCAGGAAGGAGATGCGGTGGAGTTTGAGATCGTGCAAGGTCCGAAAGGTCCGCAGGCCTCGAACGTTGCTAAAGCAGGACAGTGAAATTGCTGAGAGTATAAATGCACCGGCGGGGGCTAAAGCTTGCCGCCGGTCTTTTTGTTTGTGGTGAATCGAAGCAGCTTCATGGCTGTCACAGGGTAGCGATCGAACATTTTCGCGGTGTTTCGCTCCCCAAGGAGATGGGAATATAATCAGCGACATGGACAACAAACAAATTGCACGAATCTTGCAGGAAACAGCCAAACTCCTGGAAATCGACGGAGCGATTATCGGCCGCTACCGCAGCTACGAAAAAGCGGCGGAACTCATTGCCAGTTTGCCGGAGTCGGTAGAACAGTTGGTCGCCACGCCGGAAAAGCTCACGGAATTGCCTGGGATTGGCGATCGCATGGTGGAGCACTTGTCAGAGATCGTGAAGACGGGCGATTATGGCCTTCGCGCGAAGCTGTTGAAAAAATACCCCGCCACGATCCTCGACTTGCTGGAACTGCAATCTCTGGGGCCCAAGAAAGTTGCGTTCTTGTGGAAGACGTTCAAGGCCGGTTCCGTTGCAGACGTTGAAAAGCTGGCAAAAGAGGGGAAACTGCGGGACCTGGCCGGATTTGGGGAAAAGAGCGAGCAGAACATTCTCAAGGGCGTAGAAGTATTCAAGAAATCGTCGGGAAGATTCCACATCAACGTGGCCGAAGCTGCGGCGTTGGCAATCATCGCGCACATTCAGAAGATAGGAAAAACCGTCGAGTCCGTGACGCTCGCAGGTTCGCTACGCCGTGGGAAGGAAACCGTTGGTGATCTGGACTTGCTGCTAACCCTGGCAGACGGACATACCTTGCAGAAGGAAGTTGATCGCATCGCGGAGCACATTCTGACGTTTCCAGGGATCGACCAGACGCTGGCCCATGGGGAAAATAAAGTCAGTTTCACGCTGAAAGATGGACTGCAGGTGGATGTGCGGCTCCTGGAGAAGAGGAATTTCGGGGCGGCGCTGCTGTATTTTACGGGATCGAAAGAACACAACGTCGCCTTGCGCGGGCGAGCGAATGAGATGGGCTACACGCTGAATGAGTATCAACTAGCGACGCTAAAGGGCGAGAAACACGTTGCCGGCAGGACAGAAGAAGAGATTTACGCGAAATTGAAACTGGACTATGTGCCTCCGGAATTGCGCGAGAACGCGGGAGAGATTGCCGCGGCCGAAGAGCATGCCCTTCCCAAATTAATTGAGTTGAAGGACATGAAGGGCGACCTGCAGATGCACACCACGGCCAGCGACGGAAAGAATTCGATTGAGGAAATGGCCGCGGCGGCAAAGGCATTGGGACACGAGTACATTGCAATTACGGACCACTCGAAGGCCGTGACAGTGGCGAACGGGTTGAACGAGAAGCGCATGACGGAGCACATCAAGAATCTGCGTGCAGCCGATGCCAAAGGCTTGGGGATTCGGGTGTTGGTCGGTTCGGAGGTGGACATTCTGAAGGATGGATCGCTGGATTATTCCGACGAGATTCTGGCGCAGCTGGATGTAGTGGTCTGCTCGGTCCACTCCTACTTCAACCTGGACCGGTCGGAAATGACGGAACGGATGCTGGCCGCTATCGAGAATCCTTATTGCCAGATCATTGCGCACCCGACTGGCCGTTTACTGCTGCGCAGAGACCCGATCGACTACGATATGGAGAAGGTCTTGGATGCCTGCGCGAGATATGGCGTGGCCATGGAATGCAACTCTTATCCAGACAGGCTGGACCTGAAGGACGTCTACTTGCGCATGTGCAAGGAGCGGGGAGTGAAGGTGGTAATCTCCACCGATTCGCATAATACCTCCAATCTGTCGTTTATCCGGTACGGGGTGACCACGGCCAGACGGGGCTGGCTGCAGAAAAAGGACGTGATCAATACCCTGCCCTTGGAGAAGTTCTTAGGAGCGTTGCGCGCTAAGCCGGGAACCTCCGCCGAAAGAAGAAGGCTGCCAAGGGTCGCTAGGACATCATAAACTGGGTGCCGAGATCATCGCCTTGGGAACATTTTACCGGGTGGCTGCGTTACTAGGGTTAGAAGCGCCTGGAGGCGAGATTCCATGAATACATTACTGGGACGAATGAGTGGGCTGGGTTTGGTTTTGGCGGGGATGGCGATGGCGGGGACCCTGCAAGCGCCAGCCTCGAGGGCAGAGGAAGTCGTTAAGTCGTTTACGGTCGCCGGACACGCCAGGGTCCGGGTGCAGACCGACGATGGCGGTGTAAGGGTCTCGACAGGAGACATCAAGCAAGTCGAAGTGCGCGTGACCTATAAGGGCTACACGCTGGACAAAGATCTGCGCGTGACGACTGCCCAGAATGGTGACAGCGTAGAAGTGGTGGCGAGGACAAACAACAATTGGGGATGGAATTGGGGCGTCAATCACCATGAATTGCGCGTCGAAGTGCATATGCCCAAGGATGCGGATCTGGACGTAACTACCGGTGACGGGGCTGTGCAAGCTGATTCCATCATGGGGAATCTCGAGATTCGGACCGGCGACGGAAGCATCACGGTCCAGGGCGCAAAGGGTAACATTCGGTTGCAGACTGGCGACGGGTCGATTGAGGGGCGAGGGCTGGACGGCCGTGTCGAGGCCATGACTGGTGACGGCCACGTCAATGTTCAAGGACGCTTCGACTCGTTGAATATCAAGACTGGCGATGGCAGCGTGACCGCTCGTGCCAATGGCGGGTCTAAGGTCCAGAGTGCGTGGAACATCCGCACCGGTGACGGCAGCGTCGATCTGGACCTTCCCGGTGAATTGCAGGCCAACATTGACGCAAGTACGAATGACGGGCACATCAGTCTGGATATTCCCGTGACGGTTGAGGGAACGTTTAGTTCTTCCCGGATCAATGGCAAGATGAACGGCGGGGGCACGCCAATTATCGTACGTACCGGGGATGGCTCGATTCACCTGAACAAGACCTAGCTGGCTTCAGGTAGTACTAGACTGCAATTCTGTGGGTCTGAAGAGACCCACAATGCCTGTGTGAAGGGACAATTAGAGCTGGCTTGTTCCCTAACTAATAGAAAACAATAACTTAACCTTTGGCGATGGCCTTGCATCCAACAGGCCTGTCGGAGGTCATCCATTGGTTGTCTTTATTTTAACTTTCGCCATTTTTGCCTTGTTCGTGATCTCCCTGACGAGTTCTTTCCTCTCGGCTAGCCGGAAAAACCGCTCCTAGCCCTTTCTATCTGATTTCCCCATTGATCGAAAGCGCTCTCGGTTTCCTAACGAAATGAAGTTTTGAAGAAGGTCTGGGCATAGCGGCAGAGTAGGCCGCGATGGCGTCCATAACACGCAGTGAGTAGACAAAAGCGGAGCCAGCGTTCATCGCCATAGCGACGCCCAGGGCTTCAGAGACCTCTTCGCGGGATGCACCGGCCTTGCGTGCGGCTTCCGTGTGGATGGTGATGCAACCGTCGCAACGGGTGGTCACGGCGACAGCCAGAGAGATCAATTGGCGAGTCTTTTCGCCTAGATGAGTATTCGCGCTATTGGCGGTGCTGAGAATCTGATAGCCCTTTACGGAATCGGGAGAGAGCTTGCCGAACTCAGGGATAGTCTTCAACAGTTGCGCTTTGTAGGCAGTCCAGTCGAGCATCATGACGGTACCTTTCCGAATCGAGGATTGATTACCGATTTCAATTATCGACCAAAAGAAGGTATAGAGAATCACAAATTCGCCCCAACAGATTTTCAAGAGGAACGATACGCGAAGTTGAGGTACACTCCGCGAAAGTATTTTCCGAGGAGACTCCTCAAATGCGGATTATGCGAGTGGTTGTCGGGCTGTTTCTTTTGTTAATTTGCATTAGCGCTCAGGCACAGACGCCCGTGAACGAGGTTTCGGGTACGGGCAAGCTGACCCGAATAGTGGCGATTGGCGGAGAATCGACAGGCTGGGAAATCCAGTTTGATTCTCCAACGATGATCGAAGGCAAAGAAATGCCTTCCATCCAGGTTAGGTTTTCCGATCCCAAGCAGGGTCAAAAAAACGAGAACAAGCACGTGCAAGTTACCGGCAGTGTGGTGCATAGGCATGGACCGGAAACGGGAGAGACTCTGATCTTGGACGTGACCTCGATCAAGGTCGTGAAGCCCGCGAAATAGCGCCGTACTCCTTTTCACCCTCCGAAGATCGAATCGAAGTCGACAGAGCTACCTGCCCGGGAGAAGTGTGTTCGGGCTAGGTAATTTTCGAAGATGAGGGGCGGTGTGGTATCGTTTTCGGTTCGACGGTTGTGCAGAAAATGACTTGAGTAGAGTTTACGAGTGGTCCTTGGGGGGCCCGAACATGAAGTCTGCGTACAACGGGGTGGCGGTGCCAAGCGATGGAAAGGCGATTGGGTATAGCAACAATGCCTTGCAGGTGCCCGACAACCCAATTATTCCTTTCATCGAGGGTGATGGCACGGGACGAGACATCTGGAAGGCTTCACGGCGCGTGTTCGATGCCGCAGTGGCCAAGGCGTACGGCGGAAAGCGCCACGTGGCGTGGTTTGAAGTTTTCGCTGGAGAGAAAGCGTTCAAAACTTTTAAACAATGGCTGCCGGACGAAACGGTAGAAGCAGCCCGAGACTTCCGCGTATCGATCAAAGGGCCGCTGACGACCCCGGTGGGCGGCGGCATTCGTTCACTGAATGTGGCTCTGCGGCAGATTCTGGACTTGTATGCCTGCGTCAGGCCAGTGCGCTATTACCCCGGAGTTCCCTCCCCCGTCAAAGAGCCCGAAAAAATGGACGTGGTGATTTACCGCGAGAATACCGAGGATGTGTACATCGGGATCGAGTGGAAATCAGGCACCCCGGAAGCCAAAAAGCTGCTGGAATTCCTGAATCACGACATGTTGAAAGACGGTAAGAAACAGATCCGCTGGGATTCTGGCGTTGGGATCAAACCGATCTCTCCCACTGGGACAAAGCGGTTGGTACGCCGCGCAATTGAGTATGCATTGGAAGCCGGCCGGCCCAGCGTGACCCTGGTGCACAAGGGAAATATTCAGAAGTTTACGGAAGGCGGATTTCGCGATTGGGGATACGACCTGGCGCGAGAAGAGTTTCGAGGGCAAACCGTCACAGAACGCGAAAGCTGGATCGTGGATAATCTGGATAAGAACCCCGCGCTGTCGATAGAGGCAAATGCGGCCTTGATCGAGCCAGGCTTGGAACAGGCTACGCCCGAGTTTCAGAAAGGCGTGTTCATGGAAGTGAAAGACACCGTCGATGCGATTTACGCTACGCACGGCAAAGGTCAGTGGAAGAAAAAGTTGATGATTAATGATCGCATCGCGGACTCCGTGTTTCAGCAGATGTTGCTGCGTCCAGCAGAGTACAGCGTCCTGGCAACGTCGAATCTGAACGGCGACTATTTAAGCGATGCGTGCGCGGCACAGGTGGGCGGGTTGGGAATGGCTCCAGGATCGAATATTGGTGATGGCTATGGCGTGTTTGAAGCAACACATGGGACTGCACCGAAGTATGCGGACAAAGACGTGATCAACCCCGCGTCCGTGATGTTGTCTGGGGCGATGATGTTTGAATTTATGGGATGGGGCGAAGCCGGAAAGTTGATTGAGAACGGCATTGCCAAGACCATTCAGCAGAAGAAAGTCACCTACGATTTGGAACGGCTGATGACCGGGGCAACAAAGCTGGGGACCTCGGCGTTCGCTGATGCGATTGTCTCGAACATGTAACGCGGAATATAGAGTTATCAGGAATCAGGATGGCGGCGTAAAGCTGCCGGTGCGAAAAAGGAGCGAAACTCGATGGCACGGAAGAAAGTAACGGTGGTGGGTGGTGGATTTGTGGGATCGACTACGGCGCAACGGATTGTGGATCTGGAATTGGCTGACGTGGTGCTGACGGATATTCTGGATGGGCCTCCCGCGGGCAAAGCGCTGGACATGATGGAGTCGGGGCCGGTGACGCGCACAGACGCTCGGGCCACAGGAATTTCCACGGCCAGCGGAGATTACAGCGCAACAGCGGGCAGCGATGTGGTGGTGATTACGGCTGGATTCCCTCGCAAGCCAGGGATGAGCCGCGATGACCTGCTGAAGGCCAATTACGATGTGGTGAAAGCGGTCGTCGAACAGATCGTGAAGCACTCGCCCAACTGCATCATCATCGTGGTGACGAATCCTCTCGATGCGATGGCGCAAGCAGCGTTCCGAGTCAGTGGCTTCCCGAAGAGCCGGGTGCTGGGCATGGCGGGTGTGTTGGACTCGGCGCGCATGAGCACGTTTGTAGCGGCGGAATGCAAGGTCAGCGTGGAGAATGTCCACTCTTTCGTTCTGGGCGGGCATGGGGACGACATGGTGCCGCTGCCGCGCTATTCAACCGTGGCGGGGATTCCTCTGCCGGATTTGCTGCCGAAGGAAAAGATCGACGCGATTGTGGACCGCACCCGCAAGGGCGGTGCGGAAATCGTCAATTTGTTGAAGACAGGCTCGGCGTATTATGCGCCATCCGCTTCTGCCGTAGAAATGGTGGAAGCGATTCTGAAGGACAAGAAGAAGATTCTGCCCTGCGCTGTGTATCTGGAAGGTGAATACGGAATCAATAGCCTATTTGTGGGCGTGCCTGTGAAGCTGGGTGAAAGGGGCGCGGAAGAGATTATTCAGATCAAACTGACGCCTGAAGAAAACGCCGCGTTGCAGAAGAGCGCCGCCAGCGTGAAGGAGCTTGTAGGCGTTCTAGGTATTTGAGTCGCAAAGCGACTGATGGAGTTAGGCGGCTTAACATTGGATTAGAAAAAGAAGGAAGCTGTTGGGCTTGGCTAAAAGCCGAACAGCTTCCCTGCACCGATCACAAGCCCCAAAGTAAATACGGCAATGACGACTTCCCCGATGAAGCCGACGGCAAAGGGACGTAACCCTTGCTTGCGCATTTCCTTGAAGTTTGTGCGGAGACCGACGCCCGCGAACGTCAACAGAAACGCCCAGCGGGAGAGATTAGCCAGAGCGGTGTTCTGGTCCTTGTTGAAGAATCCGGCGGTGGCGAGCGCAGAGATAAACAGAAATCCCAGAACAAATTTGGGAAATTTCTGCCACAGGAAAGCGGCCTTGTTACCGACGGCTTGCGCTTGCCCTTTACTGGCCCAATAAATCGCGTAGGCGAGAACGACGAAACCAATCAGCGCGTTGCGCGTGGTCTTGGTCAGGACGGCGAGCTTGGCGGCAACGTCGGAATAGAGCGCGCCCGCCGCGGTGGCTTCTGCCGTATTGTCGACGGCCAGGCCGGCCCAGACGCCGTAGGCGTGGTCGCTGAGGTGCAGATAGTGGCCAACCAGTGGAAACGTGAAGAGTGCGATAGCGCCCAAGGCAAGGATGGCGGCAATCGCAAACGAGGAATCTTCGTCATCAGCTTCAATGGCCCCTTTGGTAGCGATGATGGCACTAACTCCGCACACGGCGGAACCAACCGCTAACAACGTAGTGAGTTTCGGCCGTAAACCAAAGGCGCGACCCAACAGCGTCATGAACGCGATTGCGCCAACAATTTCGATGCCGACAAGCAGAATACTGACGCCGCCCAATTTCCAGACATCCCCAAGGAGAAAGCGCGAGCCGAGCAATACGATGCCAGCCTTCAACCAAAATTCGTACGTTGCCACACCGGGCTTAAAGATCTCCGCCAGGCCAAATACATTGGAGATAACCAACCCGATCAGGATGGCCCAGAGAACATATTCAATGTTAGGAAAAACCCAGTGGTGAGATTTGGCGTAGACATTGACGTTCTTTTCCAGTAGCTTTCCCGCGTAACCAATAACCGCAAGCAGCGCAACGCCAGGAATCAGCCGCAAGAATTGCGTGCGCAATGAAATCGTGGGAGTCTGCGGTAATACGAGAGTTTCAGCCATTGTATTCTCCGACAACTTTAGTTTGCACATCACCAGGGGACGCGCGTAATGATTCCGGCGCGAATCAGAAGCGCGGCTAACAACGCAATGATCACCGCCCAGGTATCGAGCGACAGCGCGGGCTTCTTTTTAGCGACGTCAGTGGAAGTGGTTTCGGTCACTGTGTTCTCCTTTTTTGCATCGAAAAGGTGTTTTGGTCCGTCGCGATACTATCTTCATTCTGTCCAGCAATCTGTGATGGACGGCCCATCGTCTGCACCGTGGATGAGGCCCACGGCGCATCACTAGAAGGAAGTGAATTGGCGAGCGAAGCATCCAGCCAATCGACACCGGCGGGGACAAACGCATCGGGTGCCACGGCGCGCCCTACAATCAAGATTGCAGGGGCAGGAAGTGGCGAAAGAGTCGCGAGACCTGCGGCGGTCGATAGTTCCGTAATTTGATCGGTTCGCGTGGCTTTGGAAACGACCAGGCAAGGCGTCTCTGCGGGGAGTCCGGCGTGGAGGAGCCAGCTGGAGACTTCGGAGTACTCAAGACCAGGCATGTAGATGACAACAGTTGTGTCCAAGGTCAGGGAGTTGCGAAGCAACCGCACGGCTTCCGGAGATCGCGAGAAAGTAGTGAAGAGAAGGTTGGAGGCCACAGCGCGGTCGGTTAGCGGTACGCGAGCCATAGCTGCGGCGCCAAACGCGGCGGTGATTCCCGGAATGATTTCGAAGTCGACAGCAGCTTCGCGAAGTGCCTGAATTTCCTCCGCAGCACGGCCAAACAGCAGCGGATCGCCTCCCTTCAGACGCACAACGGTCACGTGATTGGCTGAAGCCGCTACCAGCAACGCGTTGATATCCTGCTGGGTAAGCAATTTATAGCCGCGGCGTTTGCCGACATCGATTCGTTCCGCGTGCGCCGGGATTAGGCGAAGTATTTCATCGCTGACCAGAGAATCATGAAGCACGATGTCTGCGCTGCTCAGAATGCGAAATGCCTTCCGCGTCAAGAGTTCCGGATCGCCTGGCCCGGCCCCAACTAGAAATACTTTGCCCATCAGGCGACTCCCTGTTTGAAATTCGTGGTATTGGATTGCTGCAGGAATTTCTCAAAAACTGGCCGGCTGACGAGCGCGCACAGCCACACTTTGGCAATTTCGGGTTCCATGCTCGATACAGGTAGAACTTCCCGCGCGACTTCCAGCACTTCGAGCCACACCGTATATCCAGGGTCAAACGTGTGAAAGCGCTTGATCATCCCTCTACTCCATGAGGAACAGGGCCCTCGGGAACATCCCGCAAAACGGGACTCGTGAGATTCCCAGCCAGGATTGTGCGAATATCGTCGTTGGAGCGGCGCGAGAGGAATTTCTGCAGATTCTCCGTGCCGTGGCGGTGCGTCTGGAAAGCCTCTAGAAGTCTAGTAATCGCGTCGGGGACATCTTCCGAGCGGCAGCGGTAACCTACAGGGCGCGCAATCGCCGCTAATTGGCCAACGCCTCCTCCAACGCAGAAATAGTAGGCATCGACCATCTTTCCATCAGATTTTATCTTCTTCCCTTCGATACCGATGTCGGCGATCCAGTGTTGGCCGCAACTGTTGGGGCATCCGGTAATGTGTAGCTTGAGCTGATCGCCAAAATTCGGGAAACGCTCGTCGAGCTGCTCCGTGAGCCATCGCGCAAAGCTCTTGGTCTCTGTCAGGGCCAGTTTGCAGAATTCCGAACCCGTGCACGCGACCGTGCCCCGTACGAAAGCGGAACTTTGTACCGGGAGACCGTTGAACGCAAGGGCAGAGACAACCGTGTGTACATGAGCCTCTGGGATATTGACAAGCAGAAGATTTTGCATCGGAGTAGCACGGAGAAGCGCATCGGCGTACCGGTCGGCGAGATCGGCGGCAACATGCAACTGCGCCGGAGTGATGCGGCCGCGAACCACGGTAGCTCCAACGGTGAAAAGTCCCTGCTGCTTCTGCTGAATCACGCCCAAATGATCACGATGGACATGCGAAGGAAGGTCCTCAGGCTCCCCTGGGTCGAGCTTGAATGGAAGGTGCGCATGTATCGCATCCAGGAATGTGTCGGCGGTCCAGCCATTGGCGAGAAACAGGTACTTCAGGCGCGCTTTCTCTCGGCTTTGCCGCAACACGTCGCTGGATCGGAATACTTCGGTGATAGCGCGAACCACGGGGATAACCTGGTTGTACTGAATGAAGGCGTTGAGGCGAACGGCGAGGTGAGGCTCCGTGGAAAGTCCGCCGGCCACGCGTAGCGAGAATCCAGTCTCCTCCTGACCCTCGCGTATTCGCCGCGTCGCGGTGAGTCCAATGTCGTTGATTTCTGGATAGGAGCACCAGTCCGGGCAGCCGGTTACCGTAATTTTGAATTTGCGTGGAAGATTGTAGAATTCCGGATTGCCCCCAAACTCCCTGTCTATGCCCAGGACTAGCGGCGAAACGTCGAGGAGTTCACGCGAATCGAATCCGGCAAGAGGGCAGCCGGTTATGTTGCGCGTTACGTCGCCGCACGCACCTGTGGTTCGTAACCCAACAGCCTGTAACCGCTCGAAGACCTCAGGGAGCGACTCGATGCGAATCCAGTGCAGTTGAATATTCTGGCGGACGGTGATGTCGGCGACACCGTTGCCATGCTCTTCAGAAAGTCCGGCAATCGCTTGAACCTGCTTTGAACTGAGGATTCCATTTGGAACGCGGATGCGCACCATAAAGAATGGAACTGCGCGGCCTTCCCCGCCCTTTCCGCCAGTAACGCCCAAGCCGTCTCCCTGTGTGTAAACGCCCCAGGAACGGAAATAGGTGTCCAGCCATTCGGGCGGGATCGAATCGAAACCCTTGCGCGCAAACTCCCGAATCTCGTCGAGATGGTCCCACGCATTCTTTTCACGCTTGAGGCGTTCGACGCGCTGTGCTTTGGTTTCCTGCGGCAAAGACATGCAATGTGCTCCATAAATACAAAAAGCCCACGTGGCCTGCTGTCTGGCACGTGGGCTTCGAAAGTCTTAGATAAGAAGAGAGCTAAGCTCGAATGCGCGACTGGCCAGAGCAATTGAGCGGACAACAACAAACGGTTGTCACACAGCAACACATGCTCTGGCAGAACAAATTCATATCAACTTGAGGCTACGGTGACTCGGTGGTCAAGTCAACGGTGACCACGAATAAAATATTGGATTGACTGCATCCAGAAATTCGATGTACGAAACGTGGCTTTAGTCACAAACTGCCAAGTTATTGAAACAGAAAACTAGGGGAAGTGGCGTAAAGCCACCCCCTTGAATGAGTTACACGTTTACTGCGGCTTGGGAGCGGTAGTCGCCGGCTTCGCTGCTGGCTTGGAGGTCGTAGCGGGCTTGGCGGTCGTTGTGACCGGTTTCGCAGGTGCAGAAGTGGCGACACCGACCAGGGTGGCCGACTTGATGATATCGAGCTTGGGCCACTTGGTATCGATATATTTCTTACCGCCCTTGGTGATGGCGTCCTGGTCCATTCCCGCACTGTCCCCATACTGATCGTAGAACATGTTGACGACTTTCATGCCGTCGCCATCAACTACGCCAAACGGCGTAAACCCCTGGCTATCGAGAGATGGATTGTCCTTCAGGTTGATAAAGAGTTGTGTTGTACGTGTGTTCGGTCCAGCCGTAGCAAAAGTGATGGTTCCCTTCCTGTTACTCTGGCCATGCGAATCGTCTTTGATCGTGGCCTTTTCCCATGCCGCAGTGACCGGAGGATAGGCGCTGATACCAAATTGCGCGACGAAATTGGGCACCACACGAAAGAAATGCGCGTTATCAAAATAATGGTGCTTTACGAGGTTATAGAAACGGTCGGCACCCAGAGGGGCCCAAGCACGAGTAACGGTAATCGTGAATTCACCACGGGAAGTGTCGAACTTCACCTGATAGTCTGCGGGAGCCTGATCTTTGAGTAGCGGCGGTTTAAGCAGTGCGCGGTCATAGCTGGGTGCAGCGGTGGCGGGTTTGGCGGTTGTTGCCGGCTTGGCTGCGGTCGACGTCGAAGTCTTCGGCTTTGCAGCAGGTGCGGGCGTGGTAGCCGGTGTTTGTGCGCGAGTTAGAGTGCAGAAAGTTGATACAAAAATCGCAGCGATTACGGTATTGCGAGCTATCCTTGTAAAGCCCATGGTTATCAGTTCCTCCGATATTGCTGGTGTTTTTGTGAAAAAGATTCAGTGGCCACACGCTCTCAAATCTGAGCACTTCTGGAGTCTTCTTGTTTGCCCAGTCTCGGCATGGCAATCAGTTTCTGTTTTCCGTAGCCGGTTGAGCCACATCCCGAAGTCCTGCATTTTATGTTAGGAAGAGGCCAGTAGAAAGTGTCTCACATTTAAAGAGTGATCCAAAAGTTGGCTACGTAGCGCCAGGGAAACCGATTGGCCGCTGGTCCGGTGGCAGGCCGGCGGCAAGCGCGTCGTGGAGCCGAATGGTAAGGGCGTCGCGCAGTTCCATGTCGTACTCAGCGGCGTTAATGGGATCCAGGAACTCAACGAAGATGTCGCCAGGAGTGACTAGCAGGCTGCGCTTTTTCATGATTCGATGAGCGCCAGAACAGGCAACGGGAACGACCTGCACTCCAGCCTTAATGGCCATGACCGCCGTCCCCTTCTTAAACTCCTGAAGCCGCCCATCCGGACTTCGCGTGCCCTCAGGATAGATCAAGAATGACTGGCCTTGGCGAAGCGCCTCGGTGGCTTGTTCCAGACTGACGATTGCCGAGTCGCGATTGAAGCGATCGACGGGAATAAAGTGAGCAAGCGTAAAAGCCTGGCCGACAATGGGATATTTAAATAGCGATCGCTTCAGGAGTATCGCGATGCGGCGAGGTATCGACCAGACCACCGCAGGTGCATCCGCGGAACTGGTGTGATTCGCGGCAAAAATGCAAGTTTGAGCGGGGATGCGCTCCAATCCCTTCACATGAACGCGGACGCCCACGCAATGAATGAAAAACATCACACCCCGAATTGCGGCCCAATAAAGTGGATCAACGTTTCTGGTAATTGCCGTGTAGGCCAGCAACGGCGGGCCTACAATCAGAATATAAAGCGTGATGGTGATGCAGATAAACGCCGCACGAAGCATAGAATGAGAGAACTGTCTCGAATCACAAGGAAATCGTCAAGTCTAGGGGTGGACTGAAGCGGTTACCGGAGCGGTGGTGCCGTGAAGCAAGCCTTCGCGGATTTGTTTTTCGCGCTCTGTCGCGTGCGTGGATTCTGCAATCTGGTAGCGCTTTTCACGCAACTCGCCGAGCCGCAGTACTATGTCTTCTTCTTTCTCTACTCCGGCGTGTCTGACATGCAAAATGACTTCGTCTCCGACCTTCTGAGAAAGAACCCAGCGCTCTGGCCGTTTCGGAGGGTCTGCATTATTCCAGCGCAGGATTTCGTCGCCAGTACGCAATCCAGAATTGGCGGCAAAATATTCAGGATCGATGCCGCGAACGACCGGCGGACCGTTGGGCTCATGCTCAACAACAAAGCCGAGGACCGGCCGCACAGTCTCGTGAGAATGCAATTCCAATCCGCTGAGGGCAAATACCCTTTGATAGGGCAACGGCACCGCGCCACTCACATAATTGGTAAAAAAGTCGGCGAGTGACGTACCCGTGACTTTCTCGGCGGTCAGACGAATGTCTAGGCTGTCACGGTAGAACTTCCCTTCCTTAGCAAAATCGGCATTCATAGCACGCAACACGTCGTCGAGACTCTTTTGATTGTCAGTGCGGTCGCGAATCACGATGTCAAGCAGGACTCCGAGCACCTGGCCCTTTGTGTAATAGGAAACGCTGCGCTGCGGCTGTGTGTAAAGGGCGTATTTCTCAAGCCACGCGTCGAGACTGGATTCTTCGGCGCTCTGCCACTGCTCCGCGGGGCTTGCTTCAATCTCACTGATCTGCCCGCCCAAATCCTGATAGAACTCTTGCTTGCTCCAGAGGCCCGTGCGGACCAGCGTGTAAGAGCCGTAGGTATTGGTGACACCTTCCGCGAACCATAGGGCGCGCGTATACATTTCGCGGGTGTAGTCGATGGGCTCCAGCGTAGCGGGCCGAATGCGCTTCACGTTCCACAGATGAAAAAACTCGTGCGCGGAGACATTCCACATGTATGCGTCAGATGGAACGAAAATAGCCGTGGAGTTGGCGTGCTCCATGCCACCGCCAGAGCCAGCGGCTGATTTCCCAACATGAAAAATGAATGTGTATTTGGCGTATGGAGCACCATCCATCAGCCTCAATTCGTAGGTGCAAATTTTACGCAGCGCGCTTTCTACGTCGCGTTTCTTCCAATTGTCGCCGTGGATGACCACATCCACCGGCGGAGTGAGGTCCCGAATGGTGAATTGTTCAAAGGTTGACGCTTCAATCGGAGAATCGGCCAGCACATCGTAATTAGCCGCCTGAAGGATGAACTCTCGGTGCCGCCCCGTTTCCGCGGAAAACGTAGCTGCGGATGATGCGACGTTCCATGCTGCCGGAACATCATTTAGTTGCAGCGTGCATTGCTCGGTGCGGCGATCCGGCACATAGAGGAGAACCATTGCGGGATTGATGAATGCGTGATCAGAATTCAGTTGTGTACTGAACGGCCCGACATCATCCCAAAACGTCGAATAGGTGATATTCACAGTGCCGGTGGCGTTGACTTGCCAGGTAAGTTTATCGATCTTCGTGACGGTTATTTTCTGACCGTTCGCCGACGCTTCGACCTGCTGCACATGACTGCTGAAATCGCGGATCTCATAGAGTGCATTCCATGCGGCCATCTGGAATTTCAATTCTCCGTGCACATCGGGAACTTCGACTGACACCCTAAACAAGTGCTGCTCCGGATGTGCAAGCGAGACGGTATAGCGAATAGCGGCGAAGCACGGACTAGCGGCAATTACCAGTAGGAACAGGGCGGTTAGTTGCGCGGACTTCGTCAGCAGACGGCGCATACAAAGTCGAATCCACGATCCCGGTGCAGACTGAAGTGACCGAATACAATAGAGAGCGCTGTGAGCAACTATCACCGGGCGTGGGCCTCTGAGGGGATTTGTCTGGCGGACAATTTTTTCAGTAGTTTGTCGCACAGTCCGTCAAAGCTGCCGTTCGACATGACTAGTAGTACATCTCCAGGCTTGGCTTCAGCAGCCAGATGTTCAGAGATGGCATCAGCGTTGGCGAGAACGATGGCATCCCTACCCAAAGTGCGAACCGTCGTGGCAACGGTTTCCAAATCAAGGCGCTGCTCCTCGTTGAGCAGTCCTGCCCGGTGAACGCTTCCGAGCACTACATGATCGGCAAGCGCAAGCGATTCGGGAAGAGTATCTTGGAACGTTTTGCGGCGCATGGAATTGGATCGCGGTTCGAGCACAGCCCAAACAGTCCGAGCAGGCCAGCGAAGTCTCGCCGCCTGAATCGTGGCGCGAATAGCTGTGGGATGGTGCGCAAAATCGTCGACCACCAGGACGCGATCCACTTCGCCTTTAACATCCATCCTGCGGCGAACGCTGCGGAAACTCTCCAGCGCCTTCTGAATGGTAGAAACTGGAATGCCGCGCCCGTGAGCCACAATGAGCGCAGCCATGGCATTCAATACATTGTGGTGACCTGTGGCTGATAATTTGAAATTTCCGAAGTGCTGCCCCTTGTTAGAGACCTCGAACATCATGCCGTCGCCCTCTGGCTTTACATTCGCGGCAATCCAATCATTGCCCTTTTCAAAGCCATAACGAATTACGGGGCAGAAAGCCTTGGCGGTGACATCGTGAAGGGCTTCACCAGCTTCGGAATCGCCCCAAACCACCACGCTGCCACTTCGCGGCACCAGATTCACAAGGCGGCGGAAGGCGAGCTGGTAGGCGTCAAAATCAGCATAGATATCAGCATGGTCAAATTCAAGAGAAGTGATGATGAGATCGTCCGGTTGGTAGTGAAAAAACTTGGCAGCCTTGTCCCAATAGGCGCTGTCGTATTCGTCGCCTTCCAGGATGAATTCCGGGCCGCCACCAAGTTGGTAACTCTTGTCAAAGTTTTCAGCAATCCCACCAACCAGAAAATTCGGGTGCTTCCCTGCCACTTCAAAAAACCAGGCCAGTATGGCCGTTGTCGTGGTCTTTCCGTGCGTGCCACTGACTACGATGGAGTGCTTTCCTGGAAGAAATTCCTCTTCTAGAACTTCTGGCAGCGAACGGTGGGGAAGCTTGCGGTCAAGCATCTCTTCTACTTCAACATTGCCGCGAGAAATTGCATTGCCGACAATGACCAAGTCCGGCGCGGGAGTCAAATGTGCCGCATCGAAAGCAGTAGCGTAGGGGATGCCTAAGGACTCAAGAAATGCAGACGCCGGTGGGTAGACACCTGCGTCGCAGCCGGTGACGCGGTAGCCGCGCTCTCGCAGCATGCCCGCCAGCGGAGACATGGCCGAGCCACCAATACCGATCATGTGGATATGCTTCATCGCTTATTAGACCTCTTCTATTCTAATCGATGACCGCCGGTTCCAAAATTTCCAGCGTACCTTCGCCAGTCGCCCGCAATCGTGCCTGAACCCCGAGCGGCAATGTGAGCATGGCTCGCTTGGTATGGCCAACGGGAGCGCCAAACACGACGGGAACGCCCAGTAGACCTAAAATTTGCTCGCAAACCCAACGAACCGAAGGACTCCCCTCCACCGGCGGCTCACAATTGGGGAATTCTCCCAACACAATCCCGCGAACGTCGCTGAATTTGCCCGCTTGTTTCAAATGCATGAGCGCGCGATCCACCTGATAGGGCTTCATGTGGGTATCTTCCAGCAGAAGGATTGCGCCTTCGGTATCCAGCTCCCAAGGAGTTCCGATCGAAGTCTGCAAAATGGTGAGGCAGCCGCCAAGAATCCTGCCCTCCGCCACTCCCTCTCGCAAGGGTTCCCCTCCCAGAGTCGCCGTCCAACCACCAGTCGTATTGGTCACCGAATTCAGGAAGGAGTTCTCGTCGAAACCACGCAAGGCGTTCGCACCCTGAGCAAATCCAGCAAGGAGCATTGGGCCTTGAAACGTGACCCAGCCGTGCTTTTGCCAAAGAAACGTCTCCAGCGCAGTGACGTCACTGTACCCGATCACGCACTTCGCCGGACCAAGATCTTCATTCAGTAACCGGTCAAGCAGGTATGTCGAGCCGTAGCCCCCGCGCAAAGCAACCAATCCGGCGATGGCGTCATTTCGCAGCGCGCCCAGAAAACCCGCTACGCGTTGCTCTGGAGATGCCGCGAAATAACCAGATGGAAGAAATTCATGTGCGGGTACCGCTTCAAATCCCAATCGCTGGAGCTCTTGTATTCCAATGCTGAACCCCAAATCGTCATTTGGCGGAGAAGCTGGCGCAAAAAAAGCTAGAGTAGCGCCTCGGCGAAGCGCTTCCGGTTTACGAACAGCAAGTGCGGGGCGGCTCATGCGCGGCGACTTTCGACGGGCACAACTTCGGTGACGACATCCTCGCGCTTAAATTGCTCGACGATTTGCTCCTGCTGGTGATGGCTAACTTCCGTTTCAAACTCAACGATGGATTTCGTGCCCACCATGGACACGCGAAAGTGCTGCATGCTGATTTTCAAGCTAGCCAGAAAACGCTGGACCTCCCCTGCCACGTTTTCGGCGTGGGACGTAGTCATGCGAAACATTACGGCGCGACCCTTGATCCCAAACCGGTCCGCCACCCACGCGAGCACCACCAAAGCAAAGAGCACAATGACAGTTGCAGCGCCAGCAACTGCGTACAAGCCGCCGCCGACGGCCATGCCGATGGCCGCTTCCAAAAAAATAGTCGCGGCAGTGGTCATGCCGACCACACCTGCGCTATCGCGCAGAATCGCGCCAGCACCGAGAAACCCGATACCTTGCACGATGTTGGAAGCGATGCGAGTGCTTCCTGCGTCTCCCCAACGATGAGCCAATTCGCTGGAAAGCACTGTAAATAGGGTAGTGGCCATGCAAACGAACATGCTGGTGCGAACGCCTGCGGGACGGCGCCGGAGGTCGCGTTCCACACCAATGGCCGCGCCAAGAGCGCCCGCAACAAGGAGGCGGACTAATATTTCATTAAATGAAAGCATTCCGGGACGGGCCCACGCCCTTCTCTGGAAATTCTACTGAACTAGAGTTTGAATTGCGTCAATTTTGCAAAGTGCCGTGCTCTCGCGTGTATCTCTGTCTTCTTCAGCTTCAACAGGCGTTCCAGGCCGAACCGTTCAACGGCAAAGCTGCCAAGAACTGAGCCATAAACGATGGCCCGTCGAAGCGCAGCATCGTTGGTGCTGCCAGTGCCGGCAAGATAGCCCATAAAGCCTCCGGCAAAACTATCGCCGGCGCCTGTCGGGTCGTGGGGCTCTTCCAATGGGAATCCGGGTATGCAGAATACGCCGTGCTTATCGACCATCATGGCGCCGTATTCGCCACGCTTTACGACCAAAGCGGAGGGCCCCATCTTGAAGATATGCCTCGCGGCACGCAGCAAATTGTATTCGCTGGAAAGTTGTCGCGTTTCGGAATCGTTGATCATGAGCACGTCGACGTGCTTCAGCGTTTCACGAAGGTCTGCGTTGCTGCCTTCGATCCAGTAATTCATGGTATCCATGGCCACAAGCTTCGGGGTGCCTTTGACCTGCTTCAAGACGTCGTGCTGCAAGGACGGAGCGATGTTGGCGAGGAAGACGAACTTGGAATTGCGATATTTTTCGGGCAGCCGAGGTTTGAAGTCTGCGAAGACATTGAGCTCCGTGGCCAGAGTGACTCGTTCGTTCAAATTCTCGGAGTAGCGCCCGGCCCAGAAGAAGCATTTGCCGGCGGCCCGCTCGAGCCCTTCAATATCGATGGAGCGCTTATGGAAGATCGCTTCGTCTTTTGGATGAAAATCCTCACCGACAATCGCGACCAGATTTACATGCGTAAAAAACGAAGCAGAGATGGAAAAGTACGTCGCCGCGCCACCAAGGGTACGTTCGACCTTTCCGTAAGGGCTTTCCAGTGCATCATAGGCAACCGAACCGACGACGAGCAGGGACACAGTGTTCTCCTAGGCCAAGTATTTTTTGAGAATGGCGAACAAATTCTTTTTCGTCTTAACGGGAACGACCTTGGGGTCTGTGATGATGGCGTGCTTCAGCGCATCTCCGCATTTGCAGGAGCGAGCGGCCGCAACGCTTTTCACGGCCTCGCGAAGCACATTTTGGGCATTGGTGGCGTTCTGGTTGAGCGTGGCAATGATCTGTGCCACCGTGACGGACCCGTGGTCCGGATGCCAGCAATCGTAATCCGTAATCATCGCGATGGTGGAGTAGCAGATCTCCGCTTCTCTCGCGAGCTTTGCTTCCGTCACGTTGGTCATGCCAATAACCTCAAACTTCATGGCGCGGTGGTAGTTCGCTTCTGCAAGGGTCGAGAACTGCGGGCCTTCCATGCACACATACGTGCCTTTGCGGTGGACGGGAACGCCCGAGGAGACGCAGGCGTCCGCAAGAACATTGGACAGTTGCGTGCATGTCGGTTTATCGAACGTAACGTGGGCGACGATGCCGTTGCCGAAAAATGTGGAGACGCGTCCCTTTGTGCGATCGAAGAATTGATCAGGCACCAGAAACTCGCCAGGCCGGAGATTCTCTTGCAGGGAACCGACCGCACTGACGGAAATAATCCTTTGCACGCCCAGCAGTTTCATAGCGTAAATATTTGCGCGGAAATTTAATTCGCTAGGCATGAAACGGTGGCCACGGCCGTGGCGTGCCAGAAACGCGACGCGCTTCCCTTCCAGAGTGCCAACAACAAATGCATCAGATGGGTCACCGAAGGGAGTTTTCAAGCGAACCTCGCGTGTGTCTGTCAGGCCGCTCATTGAATACAGACCGCTACCGCCGATAATACCAATATCGGCCACCATACCCTTGGTTTTCGCTCCTGCTTTTGATGTAGTTGCAGACTTCCCCTTGCTCTTTTTCACTTTCACCATTCCCTGTTCTCCTGGGAGTTACCGGTTCAGGTCCACCGGTTCGATTTCAATTTTGCCGTCGCGCGCGTGAAGCGCGGCCGCGGCAACATCAGGGTCATGCCCAAAAACGACGATCCAGCCCTCTTTGACGATCTGGGGAACCCACTTTCGCTTCGTCTCCAGAGTCT
This sequence comes from Candidatus Acidiferrales bacterium, assembly GCA_963748365.1. Taxonomy (GTDB): domain Bacteria; phylum Acidobacteriota; class Terriglobia; order Acidiferrales; family UBA7541; genus Acidiferrum. The sequence goes on along the minus strand of CAVVJG010000028.1, from coordinate 212,115 downwards.
GCAGTGGATACAGGTCGTAAGCCATGATCCACGGCAATGGAATATGGTGACGTGTTGGGAGCAAATCCGCAACAAAGACTAGCGTCTTCCCGGCGCTGCTGAGCTTTACGGCTTGGATGCCCTCATTGTGCCCGGGAATTGGCTCCACAGAAATTCCAGGAAGGATTTCAGCATTGCCGTCAACCAGGTCCCATTGCCGAGAGTCCAGCAGCGGTTGGTAGTTGTCAGGAAAATAACTGGCGCGGTCGCGTTCCGTGGCATTATAAGCATGATCCAATTCTTTTTTCTGAACGATGTAGCGAGCCCGCGGGAATGCCGGAACTGCACGCCCGTCCGCGATGTGCGTGTTGCCGCCGGCATGGTCAAAATGCAAATGCGTATTGATGACAATATCGATTTCTCCCGGCGCGGCCCCAGCTTTGTGCAGTGAATCCAGCAACGGGTCGCCATCGGGAATGCCGTAAATCGAACGCAACTTGGCATCGAGCTTGGTGCCGTTGCCGGTCTCTACCAGAATGGTTTTGCCAGCGGTGCGCACCAGCAGGGAATTCGCACGCATGCGGATGCGGTTGCGTTCATCCGGCGGCGACTTCTTCTCCCAAAGCGTCTTGGGGACAACGCCGAACATCGCCCCGCCGTCGAGGCCAAACGGTCCGCCGTCCAGAAACTTTATTTCTATATCGCCCAAATGCATCGTGGTGGAGTCCTCAATCGCTGAAACCGCTGTCTTTCAATATTTTGTTAACGGCCGTGAACGGATCCATTTTGCGCGCAGCCACTTCCGTGGCAAGTTCATGCAATTTTGCGGCGCCGTTTTTTTCGCCCAGCGCTTTTTGCAGCAAACGGGATTCAAGCAGCTCTACCAGCCGTTTTTCCCAATGCTGAATGTGTTTCTTCTCGCGGTCGCCGCTAGCCTCAAAATGCTTGCGAAACTTGGCAATCGTTTCGGCAAGTGTTGCTATACCTTTGTCCTCGGAGGCAATCGTTCGAATTACGGGCGGATGCCAGCCATCGCGCGGCATTACCATCGACAGCATTGCGTGCAACTGCTGCTCCAGGCGATCGGCGCCTTCACGGTCGGATTTGTTAAGCACAAAAATATCGCCAATTTCCATCAGCCCGGCTTTCATGTTCTGGATATCATCGCCAAGCCCCGGAACAAGAATCACTATCACGCAATCGGCCAGTCGCACGATGTCGATTTCATCCTGGCCCACGCCCACCGTTTCAATCAACACATGGTGTTTGCCCGCCGCATCCAGCAGCAGCGCAACTTCAGCCGTGGCTCGCGCAAGGCCGCCCAGAAATCCGCGCGTGGCCATCGAACGGATGAACATGCCCTCGTCACCCGCGTGCCTTTGCATGCGGATACGATCGCCAAGAATGGCGCCACCCGAATAGGGACTGGTCGGATCAACTGCGATAACGCCAACCGGTTCGCCTTGCTTGCGATGATGGGCGGCAAGGCGATCGACCAAAGTGCTCTTACCCGTGCCTGGGGCGCCGGTGATCCCGGTTAGATAAGCCTTCCCCGTCTGCGGAAACAGCAGGCGCAGCAGTTCTTCAGCTTCTGGTGCGTGATTTTCGATGGAGCTGATGGCGCGGGAAATCGCGCGGACGTCCCCGGCACAGACCTTGGCCGCCCACTCTTGCACGGCGGGACTCATTCTGGCGCGTTTCCTGGCGAACGAAACAATCGGCGCGGCGGCATGCCCCTATTATTTCTTGCCAAGCAACTGCCGGGCAATGACCAATTTCTGAATTTCGCTGGTGCCTTCGCCAATGGTGCAAAGCTTGACGTCGCGGTAAAACTTTTCGGCCGGATAGTCCTTGATGAATCCGTAGCCACCGTGGATCTGGACGCATTCATTGGCGACGCGCACAGCCACTTCACTGGCAAAGAGTTTTGCCATGCTGGATTCGCGCGTGAACCGAACGTCTTTGCGGTCGGCAAGCCACGCGGCCTGATACACCAGCAGGCGCGCAGCCTCAACCTCGGTGGCCATATCGGCAAGCTTGAACTGGATTGCCTGGAATTCGCTGATCGCTTTCCCGAACTGCTTGCGCTGTTTGGCGTAGCGCATTGCCGCCTCCAACGCTCCTTGGGCCATGCCAAGAGCAAGCGCGGCAATCGAAATACGTCCGCCGTCCAGAACTTTCAGGCTTCCCGTGAAGCCTTCCCCTTCAGGGCCGAGCAAATTGTCGGTCGGTACATGACAATCGGTGAAAATTACCTCGGAAGTATCGCTGGCGCGCATCCCCAGCTTGTTTTCTTTTTTGCCGGGACGGAAGCCGGGCATCCCCTTTTCCAGAATGAACGCGCTGATCCCATGAGATTCCCTGGATTTGTCGGTCACGGCCATGGCCACGCAAATGTCCGCATAATGGCCGTTGGTGGTAAACGTCTTTGCGCCGTTGAGCACCCACTGGTCGCCTTCGCGCACTGCAGTTGTGCGTGTGCCACCTGCATCAGAGCCCGCTTCCGGCTCGGTCAGTGACCATGCGCCAAGCTTCTTGCCTTCTGCCAGAGGCACTAAATATTTGCGCTTTTGTTCTTCCGTAGCGAATTTGTAAATGTGGTTGGAACAAAGCGAATTGTGCGCAGCGACGAACAGCCCAACCGAACCATCAACGCGCGCAAGTTCTTCGATCGCGGTCGCGTATTCAATGTAACCCAGCCCAGCGCCGCCGTATTGTTCGGGGAAAATAATGCCCATCAGGCCCATTTCCGCCAGCTTGGGCAGGATTTCGACCGGGAAATGAGAAACTTCATCCCACTCCATCACATGGGGAGCGATTTCGCCTTCGGCAAACTCGCGGACCGTCTTACGGAGATGGTTTTGTTCGTCGGTAAAGGTGAAATCCACGGGAACCTCGCCTGAAAGTAGAACGAATAATTATTGTAAGTTTAACTTATGGAGCGATTTCCTGCACCCCTGGTTTTGCCACTGGCAATGAGGGGCACGTTCAGCTACCCCATCAATGGAGTTCAAATACCTGGTCGAACCGAAGAATTACCAGCCCACCGGGTAGTTGTTCTTCTTATTCTGCTCGTCGAGCCACGTTTTTAGCGGTGCGAAATAATCCGCCAGGGCGCTGGCATCGATCTCTCGCTGGCCGGTCAAGGCCTGAAGCGCGTCGGGCCACGGCTGACTTCTGCCCATCGCCAGCATCTGATTGAGCTTTTCACCAGCCTTTTTATTTCCGTAAATCGAACAGCGGTGTAGCGGTCCTTCCACTCCAGCGTCTTTGCACAATGCGCGCTGAAACTGGAATTGGTAGATGCGCGCAAGATAATAACGCATGTACGGCACGTTTCCGGGCACATGATATTTCGCCCCAGGATCGAAATCGGCTTCGCTGCGTGCAACCGGCGGCGCCACGCCCTGATACTTCAAGCGCAAATCCCACCACGCTTTGTTGTATTGGTCTGGTTTGACGGAACCAGAGAAAACCTCCCAGCGCCATTTGTCGATGACCAATCCGAACGGAAGGAATGCAACTTTCTCCAGGGCTTGCTGCAGCAAGTAGTCGGTATCTCCCGAGGCAGGCGGAACCGCATCGATCAGGCCGATGTTTTTCAAATATTCGGGAGTGACGGACAGCGCGATGGTGTCGCCGACCGCTTCGTGGAACCCATCATTGGCGCTATCACGGAACAATGGCGGCAGAGTGTTGTAAGCGCGCTGGTAATAATTGTGGCCGAGCTCGTGGTGAATCACCCGGAATTCTTCTTCCGTCGTCAGTATGCACATCTTGACGCGGAGATCGTCCTTGAAATCAACGTCCCATGCGCTGGCGTGGCAAATAACATCACGATCAGCAGGCTTGGTGAACAACGAACGTTCCCAGAAGGTTGCAGGAAGCGGAGCAAAGCCGACAGAAGAAAAGAAATTCTCGCCGTACTTCACCATGCCGCGAGCATCGGTCTTGCGCTGCTGCAATATTTTCGTCAGGTCGTAGCTTTGCGGGGGCTTCGGGGAATCCATCAAGTCATATATGTTGTTCCACTCCTGCGCCCAGATGTTGCCAAGTAGATGTGCGGGAATCGGGCCGGACGGCGGCACGACATCTTTTCCATACCTCTTCGCCAGTTGGCCGCGGACATAGGCGTGGAGCGACACGTAGAGTGGCTTCAACTGGTCCCAGGTGCGGTCCAGTTCCTTCTGAAAGGCGTCCGGGGACATGTCGTAATTGGAGCGCCACAGGGCCCCCACATCCGAATAGCCAAGCTCGCGAGAGCCCTGATTGCCCAATTCAACCATTCGCGCGTAGCGCTGGCGCATCGGCGCCCCAACCGTGTGCCAGCCAATCCACGCAAGCTTCAATTCTTCCGGATCGCGGCTGGTCGCTAACAACTTCCCAATGGCAGTGACATCAAGGCAAGGCTTGTCAGCTCCCTCAGGGCACCATTTCCCTTTCCCGAAGTCGCCGTCCAGCGAAGCAAGCAACTTTGCAAGTTCTTTTTGGGATTGCGCGTCGTTCGGCGCCGGGAATCCGGCCGCAAGCTCCAGTAGCAGCCGCTTTCGGGCGATCTCAGGCGGCAATTGCAACTTGTCGAAACGGTGAGCTTCTTTCGCGTAGTTGGCGCTGGCCGTATTCAGAATTTCATTCGCATCAGCGGCAATTTGCTCGGTATCGTCGGTAATGAAATTCGCCGCAACCCAGGAAGCGCGGGAGGCCTTGATGCCGAGATCCAAGAGCCGCTGCTCCGCCTCGTTGATGTACTTGGTAGCCTCTTCAACGGTAGGAGCCGATGCCGCGGATTGTGCCCGTAGAACGGGCGTAACAAGCAAACTAACAATCAGGACCGGGATACCAAGCAACTTCGTTCTACTCCAGGCACAATTCATGTGGCCTCTCTTTCAGCTGATAAAGACGTATGAAAACGAAAATTGGCGCGCGTAAACGTTGCGCTAGTGAACCTATCTCACAAGTGGACCCTTGAGGGATGTGACGGCAGACGGCCAACCAGCGATTTGCTGAAACTCCAGCTACAAACTCGCTCCGCGTCTCTTTGTGACCACCGAGTGCAATTCGATGAGGGCTCGTACGATTCCATCGTGATTGACATTCCAGTGTGTCACCATGCGCACCAGATAGGGAGCGGTATCCTGTGCCCAAACACCTTTCTTATGCAACGCGTCGCACAATTCAACGGCATTCATTCCAGTTCCGCTGCAGTCAAAAATGACGATGTTGGTACGCACGCGAGCCGGATCGATCTTTAGCCCGGGTATCTGGGCGATTCCCACCGCCAGGCTATTGGCATTGGCGTGGTCTTCATGCAATCGCTGCGGAGACTTTTCAAGGGCAACCAATCCCGCCGCGGCCAATACGCCTACTTGCCGCATGCCACCGCCAAACATCTTGCGGTACACACGGGCTCGTTCGATGAATTGCGCCGACCCGACAATCATCGAACCGACAGGAGCGCCGAGCCCCTTCGACAGACAAAACATCACGGAATCGACGCTCTTAGTCATTGTAGACACCGGCTCGTTCAGCGCCGCGGCAGCATTAAAGATGCGCGCGCCATCCATATGCACCTTCAAACCGAAGGCGTGCGCGTTCTTACAGATTTCGTCCACTCGGTCGGTCGGATACACCGTGCCTCCCGCCATGTTGCTGGTATTTTCCAGGCAAATCAGGGCGGTTTGCGAGTCATAATAAATCTTCGGGCGAATAGCGGCTTCCACCTGCTTCCATGTCAAAATGCCGTCGTCTACTCCGCGCACAGCGCGCGGCATGCACCCTGCAATGGCGGACATTGAAGCAAGTTCGTAGAGATTGACGTGGCCGCGTTCTTCGCAAACCACCTCGTTTCCAAGATTGGTCCAAATCTTGATGGCAATTAAGTTACCCATACAGCCGGTGGGAACAAACAAGGCTGCCTCTTTGCCGAAGATCTCTGCGGCACGTTTCTGCAGGCAGTTAACCGTAGGGTCCTCACCGTAAACGTCGTCGCCAACTTCCGCAGCGGCCATCGCTCGACGCATTTCGTCGCTCGGGCGCGTAACGGTATCGCTACGCAAATCGATTACATTTTCGATGGGCGCAATGTGATCCGGATCAACTAGTTGGTTCCCTTTTGCGACTGTATAGCTCATGTGGTCCTTACCTCTGCGAATGTCTCGGAAGTAAATCTCTTCCCGCTTATCTAAGTAATTCAACAATAATCTCGTTGGAAATACCGAGTTTGCCCGCCGGCAGACGCAATTGTTCCCCATCACGTTCGACCATTCCCGTGGATGCTAGCCGGCTGGCCCTCTGCTGGAAATCGACGCCGTAATTCTGCTCGATTCGTGAAAGGTTGACGCCAGAGAGCTGTCGCAGGCCGAGAAATAACTCCTCTTCCAGGGCCAGCTCACGAGTCAAATTATCGACAGATTGGATGGCGTTGCGACCGGAACGGATTGCCTCTACATAAGCCACTGCATCGTGCGCATTGGCCCATCGCTGCGTCCCAGAGAATGAATGCGCGCCGGCTCCAAATCCGTAGTACGGCTCGCGCCGCCAGTATTTCAAATTGTGCTGCGATGCAAAGCCGGGTTTTGCCCAGTTGGAAATTTCGTACTGCTCGTAACCGGCTGTTCCCAACATCGACTGTGCCGTCTCGTAGAATTCGACCATCGACTCTTCACTGGGGAGATCCGTCGCGCTAAAACGCGCGCCCCCCTGCAAGACTTCCAGTCCAAGACGGCTGCTCTCGTCGATTTCCATCATGTATATGGAAACGTGTTCCGGGGAAAGTGAGGTGGCTTCCTCAAGGGATATACGCCACGTAGTTGCGGTCTGTTTGGGAAGCCCGGCGATAAGGTCGAAACTGATGTTCTGTATCCCTGCCGCGTGCAGGATTGGCACGGCACGATAGATATCGGCGCGGCGATGCATGCGCCCGGCAGCTTTCAATTCCTCATCAACAAAAGATTGCGTACCGAAACTGATCCGATTGATGCCTGTTGCGGTCCATTGCGCCGCTTTTTCAACTTCAACAGTTTCGGGATCCGCTTCGAGCGTAACTTCCTGGAAGTCGCAATTGAACGTCTCCCGAACGCTTTTGATCATCTCGGCAAGCAAGACTGGCTCGAGCAAACTCGGCGTGCCTCCACCGATGTAGACCGTATCGACGATACCGACCGCGGAATGAATCTTCACGCCGGAAGCTTCCAAATATTTCATGTAACAGCGAATTTCATCGCTTACCGCAGCTGTATAGGGAGCAAAACGGCCTGGAGAAACCACGCCTGTGTGGAAGTTGCAGTAGGTGCACTTCGTCTGGCAGAACGGAACTTGAATGTAGATGCCGGTTTTGCCCATTGCAAAACTTTACCACAGCGAGTTCATTATCGACGCCAGGCCAACGAGAAGTTATTTGGCCTCCGCTTGGATCTTCACAAAAAGTTCTCTCTCCCTCGGACCATCGAACTCCGCGAAAAAGATGCCTTGCCATCGGCCGAGGGCCAGCTTGCCGTTTTCGATGAATACAAATTGGCTCATGCCAATTAGCATCGTCTTTACATGAGAATCTGTATTTCCTTCCGAATGCTCGAAGCGGGGATCGTCGGGAACCAGTCGGTCAACGCAACCCTGCGCATCAGCGGCGACGTCCGGGTCTGCATGTTCGTTGATCAGGATTCCGGCGGTAGTGTGCGGCACGTAGAGGTAACAGATGCCGGATTTTACGCCCGAAGCATGCACCATCCGCTGGACTTCAGTGGTAATGTCCAGCAATTGCGTTCGCCGCTTTGTCCTTAACTGAATAGTCTGCATGATCGACTTCAATTATAAACGACAACCATGCATTGAAGACGGGCGGCTGCGAACGAGACAGGCGTGATAATTTGTCACAACTCAAGGAATCGGAACCAGGAAATGGACTCCAGGCTTCCTGGTGCTGGCGTGTTTCTCCAACTCATCGAGACCTTCGGCTCCCCAGCGCGCCAGAAACGGAAGAAAACAAAGATCGCGCGACTGCAGCCCCTTCTGCGGGTAGAGCAGATTTTCGAGGAATTGTTCATGCTGATCGACGACCTTGTCGTGACGGTCAAGCGCTGCGGCCGTTTTCTCGCGTAATTTTTCGATTTGATAGTGAATGCGCTTCTCAGCCCGCGCGATTGTGCCCTGAATAGTGGGATCTACTTGAGCGATAGACTTGTGCAGTTTCTTTACACTCTTCTGTATCTGCCGAAGGTTAGTGTCAAATTCCCGCGTCAGTTTCTTCGGGACACTTTTGCCATACATACGTTTTCGCAAGGCCTGCTTGCCTTCCCATACATCTTCGACTTCCATTCCATATTTCTTCAGGATCCGCACGCCCTTTGGATCAACTAGTGTAAAGTCGGCCCTCGGCAGGATTACCGGCATGCGTCCAAGCAATTGCTGATAGAGCACCTGCGATTGCGCAAAGTAAGCAATTTCAGCAGGTCCGCCGAAGTAGGCCACTGTTGGCAGCATATAGTCTTGAACGACTGGCCGGAACAACGCGTTTGGACTGAACAGTTCCGGATTCTTCTCAACCCTCTGCAGCCACTCCTGCCGAGGAGCCGTCCGCCCGGCACTGGTAAAGCTGCCGCCATTCGATGCAGAGATCACCCGGCGTTTTCCGCCGTGCAAAGAAAACAAGACCGTGCTGTTCGACGTAACGTTGACCTGCGCCGCATACCCTTCATGCTCTAGATCTTTTCCTCGCTGCAAAAGGAGTGCGTTTAGTTCGTTCCGCTGCTCCAGGGCAAGCCGCATGACCGGCGCAGCAAGCCGATGCAGGCGATCGTCTAGCGGATCCAATAGAATGAGTCCCTCACTGGCAAGAATCCGCGCGAAGAGTCCGGCGAACGCACTGCTATAGGTGGCCGAGGGAGTATAGGAGCGCTCCAGGACGTCGGCAACGAGTTCGCTATCGGGCCCGGAGAGCAACCCTAGAGCTTCTTTCACGATGACAGCTATCTCGGGACCTAGCGGAATGCGCCCCACGGGGATGTCCGTCTCAGTGGGTTTTGGCAATTCGAACCGATGTAATTTTCCTTCACTGAACCACGTCGTGTGGCGCACCTCGTCGACGTCGTGGTCTTCAGTGGCCATCCAGAATACGGGTACTGCGTCAATTCCGTCTTTAGTCAGTTGGCGCGCCGCGTGGATCGCAGTAAGTGCCTTGTAGAAGGCATAGGAAGGTCCGCCAAAGAGCCCCACTTGCTGGCCGGAAACCACGGTGACTGCACCATTCGCAAGCCGATCCAGATTTTGCAGGGTTTTCGTCCCGCAACCGAACTGCGTGTTTTGCACACGCAGGATATCAGCCGCTTCGCGGCGGCGCTCATCTGGGAATTCCAGCTTTTTTGCTTCAGTGGCAACGGACTGCAGGTCGGGAGGATGCCCATAAAACGATTCCAGCTTGGGGAAATTCGTAACGTAATCGCGGATTAGCTTCGAGGTGTGCGGCAACTGCTCGGGTAGGAGGGCGCGACAGTCCATGGGCATTTAGATGATAGTCGTAAGCAAAAGTGACGGCAAACTCAGAATAATTAGACGGAGGCGACGGCAGGATGGAGTGCCGATAGGATGGCCGCAATCTCCAGTTTTTTCTCTTCTTTCAACGGCAGTAGAGGCAAACGAGGAACGCCACCCTTATATCCGCGCAAGTCCATAGCGAATTTTACACCTGCGATACCAGATTCAGACACAATGCGCTTGGAAGCCCGCGCCAACTTCAGTTGCAAGTCCCGGGCCTGCGCATGCTGACCAGCCTGCACAAGCTCAAACACCTGAGTGCATAGTTCGGGTAGCGCGCTGGCCAGCGCAAGGATTGCACCTCGAGCCCCCAAGGCTAGCGCCGGATAGATTACCGCTGCTCCACCAGTCAGCACATGAAAATCAGGGCGTGCCGCTTCTACAACCTCCGCAACCCTCTGCATGACGCCGGAACTATCCTTGATGCCGATAATATTGGGATGTTTCGAAAGGGCCAGAATCTCCGGCGTCTCTAGAGCGACTCCCGTGAACTGCGGGACGGAATATAGCAACACGGGAATTGGCGATGCGTCGGCAACTGCTCGGTAGTGGTTCAAATACGTCTCCGCGCGATACACCGGTTTGTAATAGTAAGGAGTCTTTACGAGAGCGATCTGATAGCCAAGCTCAGCGGCAAATTTTGTGCGTCGGATGGTCTCTGCCGTAGACTCAGCACCCGTACCCGCAATCAGTAATTTGCTGGGAGTGGCGTGTCGTGTCACCAGTCGCAGTATTTCGACGGACTCCGTCCAGGAAAGCAGTACAGACTCGCCGGTGGAGCCCAAAACTACATATCCAGAAACGGCGGTTTGATTGTAGAGGCCTATGTTGTGCTCTAGATCGAAAAGTGAAACCGCTCCAGCCGAATCAAAAGGAGTGACGAGTGCCGGGAAGATACCCTTGAGCTGCATACATCAATCTCCGCTTCCTGGGGAGCCGGAAGCCGCAACCTTGTTCTGGTGCAGATCTTGAAGGCAAGCGACTTCGCGCTTCAGTTCCGTAATCGCGTGAATCCCGCGCACTGCTGCATGGGCGGCCGAAAGCGTCGTGATGCACGGGATGTTGTAACGTATTGCCGCGCGACGAATGGATTTCTCATCGTAGAACGATTCACGACCTAACGGCGTGTTGAAAATCAAATTAATCTTTCCCGTTTTGATCAGGTCAACGATGTTGGGACGGCCTTCATTCACCTTGAACACTTCATCGCACGGAACGCCTGCAACATGAAATGCGGTCGCCGTTCCGCGCGTGGCTACCAACTTAAATCCCAGCGCGACCAATTCTTTCCCAAGCGGCCCGATCTGCCGCTTGTCGCGATCATTCACGCTGATGAACACGGTGCCCGTGCTGGGCAACTTTTGACCTGCAGCAAGCTGCGCTTTCGCAAAGGCCTGTCCGTACGAGGTGGAGATACCCATTACTTCGCCGGTTGAACGCATTTCCGGCCCGAGAATCGTGTCGACTCCGCGGAATTTGTTAAAGGGGAATACCGGCGACTTCACAGAGTAGTAGTCGTGCGTGGCAATTTCTGCCACGCCATTATGTACCACGATGGGCAGTTTCATGTCGGCAAGGCGCTTGCCCACCACCAGGCGTGCGGCAACTTTTGCCAGGGGCACTCCAGTAGCCTTGCTCACGTAAGGCACTGTTCGCGACGCGCGTGGATTGACTTCGAGAACGTAAACGGTATCGCGTTGGATGGCGTATTGCACATTCATCAAGCCAACCACTTTCAGGGCCAGCGCGAGCCGCTTGGTGTAATCGCGAATTGTATTGAGTACGGTGGGCGACAAACTGACTGCCGGTAGCACGCAAGAGGAGTCACCGGAATGCACGCCGGCCTCTTCAATGTGCTCCATAATTCCGCCGATCACCACGTCCGTCCCGTCCGCAAGAGCGTCAACATCGACTTCGGTGGCTTCTTCCAGAAATTGGTCGATCAAAACTGGCCGCGCCGGTCCCATTAACGCCGCCTGGGCAACGTATTCCTGCACTGTATTCACATCGTAGGCGATGACCATTGCGCGACCGCCGAGTACATAACTCGGCCGCACTAGTACGGGCATGCCGATTTCACCGGCCACACGCGCTGCTTCTTCCGGTACCAGCGCAGTTCCATTGCGTGGTTGAGGAATCCTTAGCTCATCAAGAAGGCGGCCAAAGCGGCGGCGATCTTCCGCGAGATCGATGGATTCGGGTGCTGTGCCAACAATAGGCACACCGTTGCGCTTCAGTTCTAGCGCCAGGTTCAATGGCGTTTGTCCACCGAACTGCACAATAACGCCGGTCGGTTTTTCGCGTTCCACGATGGCAAGAACGTCTTCCAAGGTCAGCGGTTCGAAGTACAAACGATCCGAAGTGTCGTAATCCGTAGAAACCGTCTCCGGATTGCAATTCACCATGATGCTTTCAAACCCGTCTTCACGAAGCGCAAACGAGGCATGACAGCAGCAGTAGTCGAACTCAATTCCCTGTCCGATACGATTCGGGCCGCTGCCTAGAATCATAATTTTCTGGCGATGCGTGGTGTCCGATTCGTCCTCTTCCTCATATGTGGAGTACATATATGGAGTGAACGATTCGAACTCTGCCGCGCAGGTATCGACCCGCTTGAATACTGGCGCCACACCATAGCGCGCGCGCTGCAGGCGCACGGCGGCAGGAGTAGTCTTCCACATCTGCGCCAGCGTTTCGTCGCTGGTCCCGACACGCTTCACTTCTCTCAACAAATCTTTGGAAGCGGTCTCTACAGTTACCGCAGCCGCGCGCCGATTCGTGGCGATGATTTCTTCGATCTGGTGAATGAACCATGGATCAATCTTAGTGAGTTCGCAGATTTCCTCGACGGGCAAGCCCCGCTCGACGGCTGTGAGTATCCAGTGAATACGGTTTGGCCGAGGCGTGGCTAGCTTTTCACGGAGCAGCGAGTCAGGCGTCTCCAACGGAGCACGCCAGGGCGTGCTGGGCTCAAGCGAACGAATGCCCTTTTGCAATGCCTCTTTGAAGGTGCGGCCGATGGCCATCACCTCGCCAACGGATTTCATTTGTGTGCCCAGCGTGCTATCCGCGCCGGTAAATTTCTCAAACTGCCATTTCGGAATCTTTACCACCACGTAGTCGATCGCCGGCTCAAAGCACGCGGGCGTCTTCTTCGTTATGTCGTTCGGAATTTCGTCCAGAGACATTCCGACGGCGAGCCGTGCCGCGATCTTGGCAATCGGGAATCCGGTCGCCTTGCTGGCCAGCGCGGAACTTCGCGAGACGCGCGGATTCATCTCAATCACCGTCATGCGTCCATTTTCGGGATTGATGGCGAATTGCACGTTCGACCCACCGGTTTCCACGCCAACTTCGCGAATGATTGCCGCGGCTGCATCACGCATCCGTTGGTATTCCTTGTCGGTGAGGGTCTGTGCGGGTGCGACAGTGATGGAATCCCCTGTGTGAACCCCCATCGGGTCGAAATTCTCGATGGTACAAATCACCACGAAGTTATCGCGATAATCGCGCATCACTTCCAGTTCGTATTCTTTCCAGCCTAGTACGGACTCTTCGACCAGCGCCTCGTGCACCGGGCTCATGTCTAAAGCATGAGCGATGGCCTCAGCAAACTCCTCCTTGTTGTAAGCGATCGACCCACCGCTGCCGCCAAGAGTAAACGAGGGACGAATGACCAGCGGGAATCCAAGCTGGTCGCACAAGCGCAGAGCATCTTGCGCGTTGTTGACCAGCGCAGAGGCAGGAACTTCCAGCCCGATCTTGCGGCAGGCGTCCTTAAACCACAGCCGGTCCTCGGCCACCTTAATCGCGCGCAGCGAGGCACCAATCATTTCTACTTTGTGCTTCTCAAGAATGCCGCTTTCCGCCAATTCCACAGCCAAATTCAGCGCCGTCTGCCCACCGACAGTCGGTAACAGCGCGTCGGGCTTTTCCTTAATAATTATTTCTTCGATGTATTCTTTTGTGAGCGGCTCGATATAGGTGCGGTGCGCCAGTTCCGGATCAGTCATGATCGTTGCCGGATTGGAATTGACCAGCACAACTTCGTATCCTTCGGCCCGAAGTGCCTTGCACGCCTGCGCACCCGAATAATCGAATTCGCAGGCCTGGCCGATGATGATCGGTCCGGAGCCAATGATCAGAATCTTCTTTATATCAGTCCGTTTGGGCATAATTAATCGACGGTCACAATCGCTTTCATTGCAATATTTCCTGAACGATCTACTGTGTAAAGAAATCCGTTGCAGTCACTCGGATTCTTAATAGTTGGCTTGAACTCGATCGGCACTTGGAATTCATGTCCTTCAATTGCCCAGACGATCCAATAATTGCCCGTTGGGACTTTCTTGAAGTCAAACCGGCCGTTCCTACTGGTAGTCGTTTCAGCAATCTTCTTTACCTGCAAACAACAGTCACTATCTTCGCCTCTGTTATAAACAGCTACAATCGTTTTCGCGAGAGGCTGATCTGAAAACTCAGGGGCAGTGATAGGCTTTCTTGAGGAAACGACCTTTTCTTGAAGCAAGTACCCACAAGTGCGGTCCACTTTCTGCACGAGCGTTCTGTTTTGACCACTCACGATGCAAGGGTATAAGAGCAGAGATGCGGCGCACAGTTCCAAAGATCTCATCCCCTCGAACTCCCGGGCACCTGAAACTCTTTCATCAAATCTGTGAACTGCGTGAACAGGTAATGCGAATCGTGCGGCCCCGGCGACGCTTCCGGGTGGTACTGCACGCTGAACAGCGGCAGCGACTTGTGGCGCATGCCCTCATTCGTGTGGTCGTTCAGATTGATGTGCGTAATCTCAACGTCACTGGAAGGCAGTGATTCGGGATCTACGCAAAATCCGTGATTCTGCGCGGTGATCTCCACCTGATTCGTCAGCAGGTTCTTTACGGGATGGTTCGACCCGTGATGCCCAAATTTTAGTTTGAATGTCTTGCCACCCAGTGCAAGTCCGCACAACTGGTGGCCCAGGCAAATCCCGAAAATCGGCACCCGCCCGGCGAGCTTTCGAATGTTGTCGATGGCGTAGTTGATGGGCTCCGGATCGCCAGGGCCGTTCGATAGAAAGACCCCGTCCGGTTTGAATGCCAGAACATCGTCAGCAGCGGTACTAGCTGGCACGACGGTCACGTCGCAGTGATGATCGACCAGCAATCGAAGAATGTTCTGCTTGATTCCATAATCGTAGGCGACAACCTTGAAGCGGCCGTTTTCCGGACTGGCGTCCGATTCGCCCATCTGCTCGGACCATGGTGAACTGGCAAGCTCGATGGAGCCCTTGTTCCAGTCATAAGCTTTCCCGCAAGTGACGCGTCCCGCCAGTTCCTGTCCAACCATCGACGGAATCTGCCGCGCCTCGAAGATTAGTTGATCCGCGGGAGTCCCATCCGTGGCAACGATTCCTCGAAGCGCGCCAACCGTGCGAATGTGGCGTACCAGGGCGCGCGTATCGATGTCCCAGATGACCGGAATTTTCTGCCGATTCAAATAGAGTTGCGCCGTCTCCGATGACCGCCAGTTGGAAGAAATCTGCGAAAACTCTCGCACAATGAGCGACTCAATGTACGGGCGTGGCGCTTCTTCGTCATCCAGATTGGCGCCAACGTTGCCGATGTGCGGATACGTCAGGCACACGATCTGTCCGGAATAACTTGGGTCGGTGAATACTTCCTGATAGCCGGTGAGACTGGTATTGAAAACGACTTCGCCGCCGCGGCGCGTGATAGCGCCAGCAGCGCGGCCGTTAAATACGCGCCCGTCTTCGAGCGCGAGGATTGCGGGTCGATGCTGAACTTCCGTCAGTGGAGCCTCCGTCAAACATCTTATTTTTCGCTCGCTTCCGTCGCAGACAGCGAACCAAAGTGATCCACCGGCCAGTACGCAAACACGGCGCGCCCGTAAATGAACTGGCTCGCCACCGGCCCAAACACACGCGAATCGTTTGAGCTGATGCGGTGATCACCCATCACAAAATAGCTTCCTTGAGGAACCTTAATTGGACCGTAATCCGTCACGTCCGTGTAGCGCGGCGGCACGTATGGCTCGGGGACCATCTGCCCGTTCAAGTATAGAACGCCGCGGCGGATTTCCACCATCTCTCCTGGAAGTCCCACGACGCGCTTGATGAATGACTTCGACCGGTCAAGTGGATACCAGAAGACTACTACATCACCTCGATGAATCGATTCAAACCTATACACAAACTTGTTGATAAAAATGCGCTCCTGATCAGAGAGCAACGGCGCCATGCTGGTGCCCTCTACTTTTACCGGTTGATACAGGAAGACGATGATGACCAGCGCCAGTCCTATTGCAATGAGGAGATCACGCGTCCAGACGCGAATCTCGTGACGAAGAAGTTGGTGTGAGGAAGGAGGCGGCGCACCGGGAAAATTCGAGGGGGAAGCCTTAGCATTTGGCAATGACGAAGGACGGGCGGATGTGGGTTCGCCCAGCGGGAGCGGAATCTGCTTTTCGTCAGGTTTCAGCATCTCGTGCTGCCTCTTATTTATAACATGCTACGCGGAATTGGTGCTAGATACGATTTGATTCCTGAGGAGAAATTTAGCATGCCCATGTGCTTGGATTCAGGAAGCGTCACCTTGTGTTGCCTGCACCGTGAATGCAGGGTTTTCCTTCGCCTGTCAGCACGGATTGTCTTCTGAGGCGGGCGTTACTCGGCTCCTAAAGCGAAATTCAGCAAGGATAAAGCAGCAACGACTGCAGTTTCCGTCCGCAAAATAAGTTTGCCCAGCGAAGCTGCCTGAAATCCAGCCTCTTGTGCCGCCGAAAATTCGCCTTCAGTCCAACCTCCCTCCGGTCCAATCGCAAGCACAGCCGAATGAGACTCCTTGCCAGAAAGAACCGCTCTCAGAGGCACAGCCTCGGCTGATTCGGAGAGCATCACACGAACTCCACCTTGATTGGCCGCAAACGCAGCATGTGGCTTAGCGACGCCTTGGAGTGACGGCAGTTGAACCCGCCGGCACTGCTGCGAGGCCTCCAGAAGGATTTTCTGCCACCGTTCCGCGCGTTTTACAGCCGCAGCCAGCAACCCTTTCTCGCTGCGTTCAGCGGCTAGAGGCACAATCCTCAAAACGCCCAACTCAGTCGCCTTTTCCAGCGCCCATTCGAACGCATCAAATTTGACTACAGCGAGAAGTAAAGTTGTATTCAGGGATGGTTTGTAGGCTGGCAGAGGCTCCAGCAGTTTGAAATGGACGGCGTCGCGCGAGACGTTGTCGATCTCTGCAAGCCAGACGCTATTCCCATCGCTCAGTTCGTATAGTTGCCCAGCCTGCGCCCGCAGCACGCGCCCCAAATGGTGCGCCGCATCGCCTTGCATGACCGCGTTGCGATCGGCAAATTTATCAACGAAGAAGCGGCGGCGCATTCGGTCTTAGCCGAAAATATCCTTCATCTTATTGAAGATGGACGAATTCCGTTCGGCTGGCTTGTTCTCCACTTTTAGCGTAACGTCCAACTGTTCAATCAGTTTGCGCTGCTCTTTGGTCAGTTTCGACGGAGTGATCACGCGCACCAGGTAATACAAATCGCCTCTCCCACCACTATGTGGATCAGGCAAGCCCTTGCCCTTGATGCGGAATACCGCCCCGCTCTGTGTCCCGTCGGGAATCTTCAACCGTTCTTCGCCGTTCAACCCGGGCACCTGCAGTTCGGTCCCAAGACTGGCCTGTGCGATGCTGATTGGAATTGTGCAGTATAGATCTGCGCCCCGGCGTTCGAAGAAATTGTGCTCTTTAACATCCAGCACGACGTATAGGTCGCCAGCAGGTCCTCCATTCGGGCCGGGCTCGCCTTCCCCGCTTATGCGCAGGCGCGTGCCAGTGTCGACACCTGGCGGAATTCGCAATTCGATAGAGCGTTCTCGTTCAACGCGCCCCTGCCCGCGACAATCCACGCAGCGCTCTTTGATAATTTGTCCCGCTCCCTGGCATGCAGGGCATGTACGGTTTATGGTGAAAAATCCCTGCTGGTAAACAATCTGTCCGCGGCCACCGCAGCTTTGGCAGGATACTACGCCAGTTCCCTTCTTCGCCCCAGTGCCATTGCAGGATTCACAATACTCCTGCCGAGGAATGCGGATCTTTGTAGTCACACCGGAGGCGGCTTCTTCAAACGCCAGCGACATGTCATAGCGTAGATCGGCGCCACGCTGCACGCGACTGCGGGAACCGCCCCCACGGCGCCCGCCCGCAGCGCCGAAAAGATCCTCAAAGCCAAAAAAATCGCCAAAAATATCGTGGAAATCCTGGAAAATGGTGCCGTTAAAATCCGTCTGTCCCCCGGAACTTGCCAGCCCGGCGTGACCATAAGTGTCATAAATCTGGCGTTTCTGGGGGTCGCTCAGGATGGCGTAAGCTTCCGTGCACTCACGAAATTTGATTTCCGCTTCATGTTTGTTGTCCGGATTGCGATCCGGATGCCATTGCATTGCCGCTTTTCTGTAGGAAGACTTGATTTCATCCACAGTCGCAGTCTTGCTGACGCTCAGGACTTCATAAAAATCGCGTTGTTGTGCTCGACTCATGTTTAGTTCGTGAGGTTCCCTTCGGACTTAATTTGCAGTTCCATTCGATGCGCCGCTTGGGTGCACCGCTACGCGGACCATCGCCGGGCGCAGAACCCGACCGTGGAACAAGTAACCGGGTTGAAACACCTCGAGAATCGTCCCGTCGCGATGGTTGGTGGACTCCAGTCGATCCACTGCCTGATGTAGATGAGGATCAAAGAGTTTTCCGTTGGGGTCGATGCGCTCTGCGCCAAGCTTCGCCAGGTTGTCCAGCAACTGTTTGTAGATCAGCTCAAAACCCTTTCGGTAACTCTCGTATTCGGCTTCTTTGTGTGCTGCCAAAGCTTGCTCAAAGCCGTCCAGCACCGGAATCAGTTGTTCAATGACACGCCCAGTGGCCCGCTTCTGATCTTCCCCGCGCTCCTTATCGATGCGCTTCCTATAATTGTCAAAATCCGCCTGACGGCGAAGCAGTGTCTGCCGAAGCTCCTCCAAATCCGTTGCCAGCTTATTTACTTCCAGCGTCTCGCGATTGGTATCCTCTGCGACAGCTTTGGCCTCTTCATTCTGGTCCAGATTCGCGTCATTCGGCATATCGATCCTGAATTCCTTCTTGTTCATTGAACTTGCTCCACTGCAGTTTAGGACTACTCGATCTTTTTCAAGGCTTCCGTAAACATCTCGGCCACATAAGCGACTGCCGTTATGGCGCGCTCATAGTGCATACGTGTCGGGCCGATCACGCCCAGCGACCCTTGCGCCATGTCATTTTGCGAATAGGCCGCGCTGATCAAGGCAATATTCTCACCTGCCTCGGCTATTTCCTTAACGCCGATCTGCACCGATACCGGCTCTGGCGTGTCGATACACGCGTTTAACACCGTCACCAGCCTATGCTTCTCTTCAATCGCAGAAAGAAGTTCTCGCAACTGACCCTGGTCAGCGAATTCCGGCGATCCTACAATTTGTGCCGTGCCCTCCACATAAACTTGCTGCAACGGGCTCTCGCCCAGCGCCACCGGATCGCAGAGTGTTAAGGCCGTGCGCGCTATATCTTCGTAACGCTCGCGCTCGGTAGCCAACTTCTGCAGGAGGTCTGCTCGTATGGCCTCCAGGGTCCAGCCAGTGTAATGACTGTTTAGGAAGTTCGCGGTGGCATCCAGTTCTTCCTGGGTAAACAGTCGTACCGTCCGCAAAACCTTGTCGCGCGTATGTCCGCCAGGAGAAATTAGTACTACCACCACGCGCCCATCGGGCAGCAGCCACATCCGCGTGTGTTCGAGTACCGTCTTTCGCAGCGGTGGCGCAACGATGATTCCGACGCCTCGTGAGACTTCGGCCAGCACGTGACCGGCACGCTCCGTGATCTCTTCCGCGGAAGTCCCCGCTGCCATTTCCCGACGAATCCAGTCGCGATCTTCGATGTTTAGCGTGGCCTGTGTGGCAATCTCCTGCGCGAAGAATCGATACGCCGCGGCAGTTGGCACGCGCCCTGCCGAAGTGTGCGGTTGGTACAAAAAGCCGCCATCCTCGAGGTCAGCCATTACGTTGCGAATCGTGGCCGTGCTCAAGGATTCCTCAGCGCGCTTCGAAACCGCACGCGAAGATACCGGCTCACCAGACTCAATGTAGGTGCGAACGATGTCGGCCAGTATTTGCCGGTTGCGCCGTTCCTGTAATGCTGAATTACGCATAACACCACTCTAACAGAGCTATACCCTCTATTTTAGAAACTGTGTCAAGTCTGGTCAAAGGAGATCATCCAGCACAATGGTTTCAAACTGAGCAACCCGCTTAAATACCGGATCGTTGGTGACAAATCCCATAGCGCGAGCATCCACTGCCGTTGCAGCCTGCAAAGCGTCTGGCGTCTTCATCCGATGCGTGGCTCGAAATTGTGCAGCCATATCCGCAATCCGCACCGTCGCCGGACACCACGTCAGTCCGGGAAATGTAGTAAGAAGCAAGTAGAAGTTGTCTACCCGGGTCTGATCCGCTTCACGATACCCCGGCACCAGCAATTCCGTCATAGAAATCGCCGAAGTCACAGCCGCACTTCCGCTACGCGATAACCACTGGAATAGTTCCTCGGTCAGGGGCAGATATTTAGGGTGCAATTCGACATGGTAGATAAATATGCTGGTATCGAGCGCGACGACTGAATGACCCGCCAGAAATCGACGTAGCTTCCTTATTCCCAACTTTCTCGTTCTTTCCGCAGGTAATCCTCGGAATACCAGCCCTTCCCCAGAGCCTGAATAGCTTTCGAGTAAGATCGCGGCTTTTGCAGCACAAGTAGCTTTTCCCCATGAACGACAACCAACAGTTTGTCGCCAGGCTTCAGTCCGAGCGCCTTGCGCGCTTCGCGCGGCACGACAATTTGGTTTTTCGAAGAGAGTGTAGTAGTGGACATGCTTTACATTCTAGCAAAAGGTAAAGTGGGCGACAAGCACAACGACACAGTAGAGCACTACTTGTTATCAATCTGCGCGCGTTGCAGCTTATCCGAATAGTCGATGTACACCGACTTCCACTCTGTAAAGAAGTCGATGGCCGCGATAGCGGCTTCACGATGCCCATTTCCGGTCTGCTTCGTGCCGCCGAACGGGAGATGCGTCTCGGCCCCGATAGTTGGTGCATTCACATAGACAATACCCGTATACAGGTCCTGCATAGCAGCGAAAGCGCGATTCACATTGCGTGTATATATCGAAGCCGAAAGCCCATAAGGCACGCCATTGGCGATCGTAATTCCCTGCTCGAAATTATCGAACGGGATCACCGACACTACCGGGCCAAAAATCTCTTCCTGGGCTATTCGCATATGCGGGCTGCAATCGCCAAACACGGTTGGCTCATGAAACCACCCCTTAGCGTGCGCACCGTTCTGCAAGCGATTGCCACCGGTCAACAGTTTTGCGCCTTCCTTCTTACCGATTTCCACGTAGCTCATCACTGTCTTGAGCTGCTGCTCGTTGATGCACGGCCCCATCTCCACGGAAGGATTTAGCCCATTGCCGACCACAAGTTTTTTTGCTCGTTCCACAAAGCGCGAAACGAATTCGCTATACACGCTTTTGTGTACACCAACACGGCTCGCAGCGGTGCACCGCTGCCCTGAGGTTCCAAACCCGCCCCATATAGCCCCTTCTACGGCCAACTCGAGATTCGCGTCATCCATCACCAGAATGATATTTTTGCCGCCCATTTCCAGGCTGTAGTGTTTGAAATCAGACGCACACGCCTGCGCGATGATGCGCCCTGTCGACGTGGAACCAGTGAAACTGATCACCAACACACTCTTGTGCGTCGCCAGTGGACCTCCTGCGCCCGGCCCGTCCCCGCTCACCAAATTGACAACTCCAGGAGGAATTCCCCCTTCGGACACAGCTTCAACCAGGTGATAAGACGAAAGTGGAGTGTCCTCCGCCGGTTTCAGCACTACTGTGTTTCCAGAAATCAACGCCGGCATCATTTTCCACGAAGGAATCGCCATGGGAAAATTCCATGGCGTAATCATGCCGCACACACCGATAGGCTGCCGGACACTCATCGCAAATTTATTAGGCAATTCAGAAGGAGTAGTTTGGCCGAACAAACGACGACCTTCCCCCGCCATGTAATACGTCATATCGATGGCTTC
Organism: Candidatus Acidiferrales bacterium; assembly: GCA_963748365.1. GTDB lineage: Bacteria > Acidobacteriota > Terriglobia > Acidiferrales > UBA7541 > Acidiferrum. The sequence continues at coordinate 190,420 of CAVVJG010000028.1, read as the reverse complement.
CTGAACGTCGCCGCGGGTTTCCGCCAAGACCTTGCCCATCTCGCGGGTCATATCGCGCGACAGATCTTCCTTCCGCTTCACAAGCAGCTCGGCAACGCGAAACAACATTTCTCCGCGCTTCGGGGCGGGAACTAGCCGCCATTTTTTGTAGGCCTCGCGGGCAGCATCAACCGCCGCGTCCACATCCTCAGGTCCGGAATTGGGGAATACGCCGATGAGTTCATCCGTACTGGCGGGATTGCGGTTCTCAAGCGTTTTACCGTTTTTCGGCGCTGCCCACTCCCCATTTATGAAGTTCTGATATACGCGTGGCTTGCCTGTCGTGGACATATCTCCCCCTAGAATCTCTCGAGTCTACCAACTAAAATTAAACTCACAAATCTCTCGCCCGCCTGGTCGCCGACTCCTGTCGTCACAAGTTGTCAAAATACCTGCTACTTTTTTCAATTTTCAACGTTCTATTAGTAAGGGCAAAACTATGGGGGCATCACGAATTTTGTTGGCCGGGCTTTTAGCCGTCGCCGGGACACTTGTGACCATCCATCATGCCCGCGGTAACTCCAAAGATTTGCGCGGCACCATTACAATCGATGGACAAGAGCGCACGTATTTGCTTCACGTCCCTGCTGGCCCCCATGGAAATAGATCAATGCCCTTGGTTTTGGCCCTCCACGGAAGACTGGGCAACGGCGAAGGTCAGGCTCGACTGAGTCATTTCGATGCTGTCAGCGACCGTAACGGATTTATTGTCGTATATCCCGATGGCTTAGAACGTAGCTGGGCCGATGGGCGCGGCGCAACTCCTTCCGACAAGAAACATGTCAGCGATGTCAAGTTTATCTCCGAACTGATCGACGAACTTTCGCGCGAATACCGCATCGACAACAGTCGTGTTTACGCCACCGGAATGTCCAACGGCGGATTTATGAGCGGTCGTTTAGCCTGCGACTTGTCTTCAAAAATCGCTGCGGTGGCCATCGTGGCGGCTTCCCTTTCAGACAATACTGCTACTGCGTGTCGCGCCGAAAAACCTGTCTCCGTTTTGGTAATCCAGGGAAACGCTGACCCTCTTGTGCCATTCGCGGGTGGCTCCCTGGGGAAAAACGGTGATCGCGGCACGGTGCTTTCTCACGCTGACGCCGTAAAGAAATGGGTGGAACTTGACGGTTGTGCGCCTGAACCGAAGAAAGCTCACATCGCCGACAAAACTGGCGACGGCACTACCATCGATGTACGCGCCTACTCCCACTGCCGTGGTGGCTCCGAAGTGCAGGATTATGTGATTTTGAATGGCGGACACGCCTGGCCGGACGGTTTGCAGTAACTTGGCGAGCGCTGGATCGGTAAGACCTCTAAGAATCTGGATGCCAGTGAAGTAATCTGGCAGTTCTTCTCCAATCACTCACGCTAGTAGGGAGTTCCCTCACCGCGAGCGCTGGTCACCTGTCAGCTCTCGCAATGCGAGAGCTCCGCCTCTGGCAAATTGTCGACGAGTCAGTTATCCGCGGGATCCGGGTCGCGTTGCGCGTTGCGAGTGAGTAAGCGGTTTGCGCTGCTATTCGGCGGCGGCGTAGGCGCGGCCACCCCTGCGGTCTCCGAGCCCAACCCGAGTTTCTGCAACGTGGGTGCATCGAGCTTTCCCGTAGGGTTTAAGTGGTTCTCGGATTGAAATTTCTTCATGGCGTCGACGGTCGAATCATCCCACTTACCCGTGGGCTCCCCAGCAAACGCGCCCTGCTTTGCCAATGCCGTCTGTATCTCGTTGATCCGATCCGCTGTTGGAGCCGCCTGGCCCTTCACTTTCTTTCTGCGGCTGGATTTCTTTATGGAACTCTTAGCGGACTTCGTTGAGGTGACTTTTGTGGTAGTTTTTGCAGAACCAGACGAGGCGGTGCTGCTCCCGTCACTCTTTCCGCTTTTGTTGTGCGTGGAAGTTTGCGCGGCCGCCGCGGGCACCATCATCGTACCCGTGGCGATTGCCGCAAGGACAATTCCAGCTTGAGTCAGTTTTGAGAGATGTTTTCGCATCGCTGGCTAATGCGGTCTCCTGAATTCTATTTACTTTCCGTCGGAACGACGCCAGGCAGAAAGACGGTCATGATACGGTCGTTGAATCCGTGGCGCAATACCTTAAACACCACGTTGTCACCCGGTTTCAGCTTCGAAATGGCGCTCCGATAGTCGCTTGTGGACGTTACCGACTGTCCGTTCACCTCGGAAATGACATCTCCTGGTGCAAAATTGATGTCCTCCGCGAAACTGGCAGGCTCGACCTCACTAACCACTACGCCCTTCACCCCTTCGACGCCAACCTTCTGCGCGCGCTCGGGGGTCAGGCTTTCGACGTGCAAACCGAACTCCGCTGGAGCAGGTTCGCCTGGTTTGTCGCTGACGCGGCTGTCCGTGTTCGGGAATACGCGCGTGCGATCTTCCACTACCGCAGTGGTGTCCTTCTTCTGCTTGTCGCGGTAGTACTCGATCTTCACCTTGCTGCCAATCGGCGCAGATGCGATCGGGTTAACCAGATCGTTCCCGTTTTTGACCACAGTGCCATTGATATTCGTGATGACGTCGCCACCCTTCAAGCCCGCTTTTTCCGCGGGACTGCCGGGTTCCACGCCTTCGATCACCACACCGTACGGCGCGCCAAGCGACTTCAGGGTGATTTGATTGGTGCCGAGATCTTCCTGGAAGCTCACACCGATGGAGCCGCGCGTTACGCGTCCGCTCTTCACCAGTTGGTCGTACACATTGATCGCTGTGGTAGCCGGCATCGCAAACCCAACACCCTCGTACCCGCGTCCACCGGTAATAATCGCGGTATTGATCCCAATCACCTGCCCGGCCATGTCCACCAGCGGTCCGCCAGAGTTGCCGGGGTTGATCGCTGCATCGGTCTGCAGGAAGCGCTGGAACTGGCGCCCAATGCCGCTGCGATCCTTCGCACTGATAATGCCTGCCGTAACCGTCGCATTTAGTCCGAACGGGCTGCCAATCGCCAGAACCCAATCGCCCACTTGAACACCATCGGAATTGCCCAGTTTGGCAAAAGGAAGTTCTTTGCCGGCGTCAATCTTGATCACCGCCAGGTCCGTGGCTTCGTCAACACCAATCACCTTCGCGGTGTATTTGGTGGTGTCGCCAGCCAGCGTTACCTGAACTTTCGTGGCTTGGTCAACCACGTGATTGTTGGTCAGAATGTACCCCTGCTTATCCACGATCACGCCAGAGCCCAGGCTGCGTTCTGTCTGTGGCTGTCCGTTGTCCGGTTTGCCGTCAAAGAAATGGAAAAAGAAATCCTCGCTCGGGTCGTCCTGGTCCCCTTGGCCTTGGCGATGCCTTCTTGCGGACTTGCGATCCATCACTTGCGTGGTGGCTATGTTCACGACAGCAGGGCCAACGCGGCCCGCGATGCTAGAAAACGAGTTCGACGAAGGGATGGGATCCGGCAAAGCAAGCGGGGTGGCGTTTGTACCAGAGAACGTAAACGCCCGCATGGCCGACACTTTGCCATTTACGACCGTGCCAATCAAAATTCCAAGAATTAAAGTCGCCGCGATTAATGCGGCCGCCAGAAATGTCCTGCGGCGCGACTTTTCAACATTGTTACGCACAAGTTCCATCTGTCCTGCTCCTGTCTATCTGGTCCCAGACCCGGACTGAGTCACAGAGTATATCATTGCTCGGTTGACCGGGAGGTCTTCCGATTAGATGCAGCGGGAGGATTACTGTCCTCCTGGCCGGGTAGTTTGGCTCATTGGTGCTCTCAGGGTTTGACGCCAATACTGGCGTAAATGTTGTCAACGCCGGGTCGCCCAAAGATAACACTTGACAATTATTCCCGATTCCCGCATAAAGATTGAAGCCGTAGTTGCGGCGTCACGTGGCGATTTAGGGCGACTTGCTCCACGTAAAAAACTGCTAAAGAGCGGGTAGAGCTCACAGAAAGAAATTCTGAGACCCCTCCAAGCTTTTTGGCACGGAGGGTTTTTTATTTGTAGCACCTCCGCGCTGCCCCAAATTCAGTTCCACGTCATTTCACGCGATGGCTCCCTGCCTGAACGCGGTGTTCAGCCAGGCTCCATCAGCGAGGTGACTTATGTCCGAGGTCTACTTTCTACGTTGCAGGGAATGCGGCAAGCGCTTCCCTAATGCACCGCGATCCTATTGCGAAGAGTGTTTCGCGCCACTCGAAGTCAGCTATGACTACGAGAAACTTCGCGAGAGCGCCAAGCGTGAAGCATTGACTCGCCGCGCCTTCAACATGTGGCGTTATTCCGAATTGCTTCCGTTGCCAACGGGCTTTACGCCTTCGCTGGCCATCGGGGGCACCCCGCTGCTGCGCTCGCACAAGCTGGCTGCCAAGTGGGGCATCAAAAATTTATATCTAAAAAACGACGCAGTATGCTTCCCTTCGCTTTCCTTCAAGGATCGCGTGGTCGCTACTGCTTTGGCAGCGGCAAAGCGCTTTGGTTTTGAGACCGTAGGCTGCTCCTCCACCGGCAATCTGGCCAATGCTGTCGCCGCTCAATGCGCTCAGCAAGGCATCGATGCCTGCGTATTCATCCCGGCCGATCTGGAGCCTGCTAAGATCCTTAATACCGCCGTGTACGGCGCCCGCATCATCCGCATCAACGGAAATTACGACCACGTCAACCGCCTGTGCACGCAAGTCGCGGACCGTTTCCAGTGGGGGCTCGTAAACGTGAATCTTCGCCCCTACTATGCCGAAGGTTCCAAGACGCACGGCTACGAAATCGCCGAGCAGCTTGGCTGGGAACTTCCCGACAACGTGGTTGTGCCGATGGCAGGTGGTTCGCTGATCGGCAAGATAGCCAAGGCCTTCTGCGAATTGGCGCATCTTGGCTGGGTCGAGCCGAAACAGGTGAAGTTCTTTGGCGCACAGGCGACCGGGTGCTCTCCCATTGCCGATGGCGTGAAGCGGAACCTGGCGCGTTTTGCGCCCCAGAAGCCAAACACCATCGCCCGCTCACTGGCCATCGGGAATCCTGCCGATGGTCCCTTCGCCCTTCGCCTGATTCGCGAAAGCGGCGGCTGGGCGGAGGATGTTTCCGATCCGGAAATCATCGATTCCATCAAGTTGCTGGCGGAGACGGAGGGCATCTTTGCCGAAACAGCGGGGGGAGTCACCGCGGGAGTGACGGCAAAACTTATTCAGCAGGGGCGCATCAAACCAGAAGAGACCACCGTCGTCTCTATTACGGGTAACGGCTTGAAGACTACGGATGCCATCGTTGCGGACTTTCCAGTTACTGTCTCTATCGAGCCACGACTGGAGGCGTTTGAAGCCCTTTTGAAGGAACAGTTGAAGGAAACTGTGACCGCATGAAGATTGGGCTCGAGTTGCCCCGCCGCCCAACCACCTGAAGCACGTGGGAACCAGCGCTGCGTTTTCGCCACGAGCGGGAAGACGCGGCGCCGGTGGTTTTTCGCGGGATTTGGTAGAGAGCAGAATATAGAACAGGGAGATCGCAGTATGGCAATCACAATTGAAATTCCCACCGCATTTCGCCGCTTTACAGAAGGCGAACCAAAGGTGGATAGCGGCGCAACAACGGTGGCTGAAGCGTTGAACGATTTGACCTCGCGCTTTCCCGCCCTCTCTCGGCACGTGCGCGATGATGAGGGCCAAATCCGTCAATTCCTCAACGTCTATCTCAACGAAGAAGATATCCGCTTCCTCGGCGGAGAATCCTGCACCGTAAAAGACGGCGACCGCGTTCTATTGGTCCCGTCCATCGCTGGCGGGTGAAGCTATCTTCCTCGTGTAGGGGCGCAACTTACTCGGCCGCATTACGGATCAACTGCGCATAAAATTCGATGGACTTGGCAAAATTGTCGATCCCCACTCGCTCATTTGTCCCGTGGAAACGCGCCACGTCTTCCGGCGTGGTCAACAGTGGCGCGAAGCGATACGTATCCTGCGTCAATTCCGAATAATGCTTCGAGTCTGTCGCCCCAACGAATACGAATGGCGCAACGACCGCCTCAGGATAAACCTGCGCAACCGTCTTTTGCATTAGCTTGAAATTTGGGGAGTCTGGACTCGATTGCGGCGACGGTTCCGACGGAGGCTCGCCCGTAATCGGCACCAGTTTTACCCGAGGATCGTCGATTACCTTGCGAACATATTCCGTGACCCCGGCCACTGTGTCTCCTGGCAGCAACCGGAAATTCACGACGGCCCGGGCATGACTCGGCATGACGTTGTCTTTTGTGCCTGCGTTGATGATGGTCGCCGCCGCTGTCGTCCGTAACGTGGCGTTGGTATCTGGCGCCGATTCCAAAATGTATTTCACCACTAGACTGAAGAGCCACATGTTCTTGAACACTGCGCGCATCGGAAGCGAAGCGCTGCCACCTGCATATTCCAAAAACTCTCCCATGGGCCCGTCGATATGCGCAGGCATGGGGTGCGTTTCAATTTTGCGGATCGCCGCCGCCAGGACGCCGATGTTCGACTCTGGCGGAGGCACCGAAGAATGTCCGCCCGGGCCCTCCACAATAAGCTGCAAGCTCAGGTAGCCTTTTTCCGAGGTGCCGATCATCGCCACCGGCGCACTGACTCCCGGCACCATCCCCGTAGAGATAAATCCGCCTTCGTCCAGCACAAATTCCAACTGCACACCGCGCGATTTCAGCAATTGGGCAATTTTCGAGGCGCCCCCCAGTCCGCCGATCTCTTCATCCTGGCCAAACGCCAGATAAATTGTTCGCTTGGGATGAAAACCCTTGGCCAGCAGCAGATCCGCCGCCTCCAGCAATCCCACGATGGTCTGTTTGTCGTCCATCGTGCCGCGGCCCCAGACGAATCCATCCGCGATCTCTCCGGAAAATCCGGGATGTACCCATTTGCTTTCCGTTCCGGCTTCGATGGGAACCACGTCTTGATGCCCCATCAATAAAATCGGTTTCAGCGAAGCATCACTTCCCTTCCACTCAAACAGCAGATTGTTTGCGCCAACCACTTCGTGTTCCAGCGACGCATAAACGCGCGGAAATGTTTTCTCCAGATACGCATGGAACTCCACAAACGCCGCCTGCGTTGCAGCCTTCTCTCCTGCCGTTCCGCCGCCCTCGTAGGAGATCGTCTGAAATGGAATCGTCCCCGCCAATTCCGTCGCCGCCTTTTGCGCATCCACGCCTTCGGAGGTCTGCGGCAAGCGGGCGATCTGCTTGGAAGGTACAGTTACCGTGCGCGCCGCCACAATCACCAGCAAAATCAGAAGAACCAGCACCAGGAACTTCAGCATCTTCAACATAAGCAATCTCCAGCGTTTCTCAAATCTGCTGCAGGACATGCAATTGAGGGCAGACTATCACGCTTCCGATAGGAACAGCGTGACGCCCACGCGAAAATAGCTTGCTTCTGCTTGGCAGTCGCTGCAAACTGGCGCCACTTTATTTTCGGAGGCAAGGACTTCGGTCCGGCGACTTGGCTACGGTAACGGGTACATCAGTCGTCGACGCAAAAGCATTCCCCGATTCACAAGCAAGCGCACTCCGAAAAGAGCTCGGTTTCAAAGACCTCGTTCTCGCTTCCATCCTCCTCGTCGTTATTCCCGATTTTTTTGGCACTGCGGCCAAGGCCGGGCCTTCACATGTAGTCTTGTGGCTCATCGCCATCGGTCTGTTCTTCATTCCGCAGGCGCTGCTTGTGGCGCACCTGAATCAGCGTATGCCCATGGAAGGGGGTCTCTACGAGTGGGCGCGGAACGCCTTTGGAGACGCGGTCGGCTTCCTCGTTGCCTTGAACCTCTGGCTGTACGTTGTGCTCTATGTGGCCTCTATTGGGCTAGTCACCGCCACGTATGCCGCTTACGCGCTCAGTCTCAACACCGAAACTGTTGCCTCGAACAAGTGGATCGTCCTTGCTGCATCAATCTCAATCCTTAGCGCACTCATGTTGATAGCTCACCTGGGCTTGCGCGTTGGCAAATGGGTCAGCAACGTTGGCAGCTCGCTGACGGTGCTGATCATCGCGTTCCTGGCCGTTCTCCCTTTCCTGCATTTCAGCCAAGTGCAGCACGGCGAATACCACCCACTGCACATCGCGATGCCCCCGTTGACTCTCTTCCAATTCAGCGTCTTCAGCAAAATGACCTTTGGCGCCCTGTGCGGATTTGAGTACGCGGCCATCTTCGCTGGAGAATCGCGCAACCCGGCTTCCCATCTTCGCCGCGCTATTCTTATTGCAGCACCTCTCATTGCACTGATCTACATTTTCGGCACCAGCGCGATTCTGGCTTACTTGCCGCCTGAAAATGTCGATGTAATCGGCGCAATCCCGCAGGCTCTTCGTGTCGCTCTTGGCGGCTCGACTCTTGCGCAAACCGTCGTGCCCATCGCAATCCTGCTGCTCCTGACCAACTACCTTTCCAGCTTTAGTCTGAATTTTGCCGCCAATACGCGCTTGCCCATGTGCGCTGGATGGGACCACCTACTTCCTAAGTGGTTCACGCGCCTTCACCCCAAATACCGCACTCCGGTCAACTCCATTCTTTTCCTCGGTGGCGTCACCATGACCGCCAGCGCTGCCGTCCTCATCGGTGTCGGCCACCAGGAAGCCTTTGAATTGCTTCAAATCTGGGGCTTCGCCTTCTACGCGATCTCCTATCTCGCGCTTTTCGCTATTCCATTGTTCGCATCGCAGAATTCTTCTCTTCGTGCGCCGCTTTGGTTGAAAATTCTTTCCGCCTCTGGATTTCTCCTGACCTTACTATTCGTGGTCCTATCGGTCTTCCCCATCATTCCTGTAGCCAGTCAGTCGGCCTACACGCTCAAAACCATTGCCGTTCTCGCCATCGCCAACCTCTCCGGCCTTTTTCTTTATCGGTTGCGCCCCAAGCCTCGCTGATCTGTGGGGGCGCAGCACACTACATCCCAGCTTGCCACGATCCCAACTTCATCCACCCTGCCTTGCTCCCATTTGCCACAGTGCTAAACTATCCATGAACTTCCATGACACAGAAAACCCTTTACCAAAAAATCTGGGATAACCACCTTGTTCACAAGGAACCCGGCAAGCCCGCGCTCATTTACATCGATCGCCATCTCGTCCACGAAGGTACTTCCCCGCAGGCTTTCGCTGGACTGAAGGCTGAGGGCCGCAAAGTTCGCCGCCCTGACCTCACCTTCGCCGTTATGGATCATTCTGTTTCCACAACTGACCGCACACTCCCCATTCTCGACAACGACGCCAAGCTGCAGTTCGAAGCACTCGAAAAGAACTGCCGAGAAACCGGTGTGCGCCTGTTCGACATGAACAGCAAGAATCAGGGGATCGTCCACATTATTGGCCCCGAGTTGGGCATCACGCAGCCTGGCCAGACCATTGTCTGCGGAGACAGCCACACCTCCACGCACGGCGCTTTCGGCACGCTGGCCTTTGGCATCGGCACCAGCGAAGTGGAACATGTTCTCGCCACGCAATGCCTGGTTCAGGGTGAATCGAAAACGCTTCACATTCTCGTACACGGCAAACGTCCCAAGGGCGTCACCGCAAAAGACATCATTCTTGCCATCATTGGAAAAATTGGCATCGGCGGCGGCACCGGCCACGTTGCCGAATATGGCGGCGAAGCGATTCGCTCACTTTCCATGGAAGGGCGCATGACCGTCTGCAATATGACTATCGAAGGCGGCGCGCGCGCTGGCATGGTTGCGCCGGACGACACGACCTTCGCCTATCTTGAAGGCCGTCCATTTGTGCCGCGCGGCAAAGAATTCCAGGAAGCCGTCGAGCGCTGGAAATTGCTGAATTCCGACTACGGCGCCCAATTCGATATGACTGTCGAGCTTCAGGCTGAGCAGATCGCTCCTCAGGTAACCTGGGGCACGAATCCAGGCATGGTCACCAGCGTGAACGGCCGCGTTCCCGACCCGCATGATTTCAAAGACCTGAACGACCAGAAAGCCACCGAAAGCGCTCTGAAATATATGGGCCTCACGCCCGGCACGCCAATCGTCGATATTCCCGTCGATCGCGTTTTCATTGGCAGTTGCACCAACTCCCGCCTCGACGACCTCCGCGCTGCCGCGCATTTTGTCGCCGGTAAACATGTTGCCAAAAACATCAAGCAGGCTCTGATTGTCCCCGGTTCACGCGGTATCAAAGCCAAGGCCGAAGCCGAGGGCCTCGACAAAATATTTACCAATGCCGGATTTGAGTGGCGCGATGCAGGTTGCAGCATGTGTATTGGCATGAACGCTGACGTCCTGCCGCCACACGAGCGTAGCGCGAGCACTTCAAATCGCAATTTCGAGGGTCGCCAGGGCCGCGACAGCCGCACGCATCTGGTCAGTCCTGTGATGGCCGCGGCCGCTGCAATCGCCGGCCATTTTGTCGATGTTCGCGATTTCGACGTGGCCAGCGTCGAGTAGTCTTTTTATGTAGTTGCCGGTCCAGGTCCGAAGCTTTTGGTGGCCGCCTTCCCAGGCACGCGTTTGTGCCCCGGATATACTTATGGGGCGGCCAGTCAAATATGCTTGCTTTTAGCGATTCACGCTCCGGAGGCCAGACGAACGTGAGGTTTCCGCGCAACCGAAAGTTCATCGCAGGTGCCTGCATCTGGGGGACAGCGTCTATTTTCATGCTCGCAATTATGGGAACGCGCTTCCCGATGTCGTTGCCGATTCTCATCGTATATATCGCGGCAGTTCTCTTCGGCGGCGGTTTGTTTATCTGGGGAGCAATCGAAGCGACGAAGCAGAAAAAACTGGGCAATCCGACAAGAGTCTAGATTCATATTTTGCCGTCAAGAAGGGGACATCGCGCGTCATGCAACCATTCATCACCCACTCGGGCCTGGTTATGCCCATGGACAAAGTCAACGTCGACACTGACCAGATGGTGCCAAAGCAATTCCTGAAAGCCCTCACTCGCCAGGGCTTTGGTCGAATCCTCTTTTACGATTGGCGCTATCTTCCCGGGGAAAAGCTCAATCCGGATTTCGTTTTGAATTTTCCGCGCTATAAAGGCGCGTCTGTCCTGCTCACCCGCGCCAATTTTGGCTGTGGCTCCAGCCGTGAACACGCACCTTGGGCGATAGGGGATTATGGCTTTCGCGTGATTCTTGCGCCAAGCTACGCCGATATCTTCTACAACAACTGTTTCAAGAACGGCATTCTTCCCGCTGAGCTCACAGAGGCACAAATTGAAGAGCTCTTTCAGCTAACGCAAAAGGAAGAAGGCTACTCGCTTACAGTTGACTTGCCGAGTCAGACCGTGAAGGACAATCACGGCCTCGTCTACAAATTTGAAATAGCACCTTCACGCAAAGAAGTCCTGCTGAAAGGGCTCGACGATATCGGCACCACCCTACTGCACCGCGAGAGAATCGATACCTACGAGAAAGCCCACGCCGCCACCGCCATCATGTACGACGCCGTCGACGTAAAGAACTATTCCAACAGCCGATGAGGCCGTATCAAACATATAGTTCTAAGTTGTAAGTTTTGACAAAGCCGAACCCGTGGCGAGCTTTCGCTTCTTTACTTATCACTTAAGACTTATGACTAATGACTTGCCTTAACGTGCCCGCCACCATGGCTTGAAATAAATCCTCCCCTCAAAAATTGGCTCCGGGGCCTCTGGTGCCGCGGGTTCTCCCAGCAATTCCGCGACCAGGATCCCACTCACGACCAACGCCGCCCCTCCCCACGCACGCGACGTCAGTCGTTCATGCAAGACGATGTATGACGTGATCACCGCAAATACCGGCTCCAGCGCGAAAAGAATCGCCGCGTGGCTCGCCGAGGTGTATTGCTGTGCCCATAGTTGCACCGTGAAGGCCACGGCTGTCGCGAATACGGTGCAAACCGCCAACGCCGCCATCAATTCCCATCGCCACACAAAATGCACCGGCTGCCAGTGTATCGCGGCACCTGCCCCCGTCACGATCCACGCCATCATTCCGCAACCCGCCACCTGGATCAGGCTCAACGCCGATACGGAATGATCCTGCATATACTCGCCGACCAGAATAATGTGCACGGCATAAAATCCAGCCCCTACAAACGTCAGCACATCGCCATAGTTGAGGTAACGCAATCCCTCTGCTGGAACCGTCAGGAAATACAACCCAATTAACGCCGCAAAGGCGCCGCCGTAGATCCACTGCGTCAATCGCCGCCCCCAGAATATTCCTAATAGAATTGGTACAAGGACTACGCTGGAACCCGTCACAAATCCTGAATTAGAGGCCGTCGTATATCGCAGTCCTGTGGTCTGAAATCCGTAACCCACAAACATGAAAAACGCCAGCCGCATACCCGCGAATACTTCTTCTCGGTCGATGCGCGGCAACACGCCGGGTCGCAGTGCCGCCATCAAGATCGCCGCCAGCGTGAAACGTATCGCCAGAAACACGAACACTGAGGAGTAGTCCAGCGCGTCTTTCACCACTACGAATGTGACGCCCCAAATCAACGAACAGAACATTAGCGCGAGATCAGCACGCAACCTACGATCCATGCGAAGGAACTCCCCTAATTCGTTTGCCCAGTCTATCTGAAAATCTTCGGAGCCTGTTTCTTTTTGGGACCGAAATCAGTGTCATTCTAGAGGGCTTGACTCGCCGTCAATTCGACCACATTCTCTCGGGTATGCGTTCGCTTTTGCTTCCGGCACGATTTTTCATTGCCTCTCTGTTTTTCTGCCTTGCCTTAACCTTTTCCTTACGCAGTGCGACTCACACAAAGTGGATTGAAGTTCGCTCTCCCCATTTCACTGTTGTCAGCGACGCAGGTGAAAAACAGGCTCGCCAGACCGCCGATCAGTTCGAGCAGATTCGCGAAGTCTTCCAGAATGCCTTCCCAACTCTTCGCCCAGACATCGGCAAACCCGTAATTATCTTTGCCCTGAAGAATGAAGCTTCCATGAAATCGCTTTTGCCAGCCTACTGGGAGGTGGAGGGACACGCTCATCCTGCCGGTTTGTATATTCCCGCAGAGGACAAGCACTGCGCCGTCATCCGCACTAATGTCCAGACCGACAACCCCTACGAGGTCGTCTATCACGAGTATGCGCACGCCCTCGAAAATCTCAATTTTCAGGGACTCCCTCTCTGGCTGTCCGAAGGATTTGCAGAATTCCTGGGTAACTCAAAAATTTACGATGGCTTCGTCGAGATAGGCGTAGTATCCCCGCACCACCTTGCTGTCTTGCGCGAGAGTAAACTGATCCCCATCGATGTCCTTCTCCAAGTTGATTCGAAATCTCCTTACTACAATGAAAAAGGCCCCGCTTCGCTGTTTTATGCAGAATCCTGGGCACTGGTTCATTACCTGATGTTGGACCCTGATGCCCGTCAGAAACAATTGCTGCAGAACTTTCTTGCCGTTTATCAAAATACGAGCGATCAACTATTGGCGGCAAAACAATCCTTTGGCAACTTGCCAAGATTTGCCGAGACCGTAGAACAATATTCTCGCCAGCAACACTTCCTGGTTCGCCAGCTCAACACTGCCCTCCACGTGGATCCAAGGCGTTACGCCAGCCGCGCGCTCAGCTCTGCCGAGTCGAACGCACTTCGCGGCGATTTCTACACCCGCACTCATCGGCCAATTGAAGCGAAGGCTGCGCTCGAGGCCGCGCTCCAACAGGATCCAGATCTCGCCCTCACACATGAGGCTCTGGGGATGCTCGCACTTTCTCAGCACCAATCGGAAAAGGCTGAAGCCGAATTCACGGAGGCGGTCCAACTGAACTCCAGCAGTTTCCTCGCTTATTATTTCAGCGCTCGCGTCCGCATGCGAGATCAGATGAACTCTCCCGAGGAAATCAACCTGGTCACCGCGTCGCTTGAAAAGGCAATCAGTCTGAACTCTCGGTTCGCCCCTGCCTACGAGGCCCTCTCCTCGATCTACTCCCTTAGCCCCGAGAATTCTGACAAAGCCATCGCCGCTGGCAAGAAAGCCATGCAACTCGAACCGGGAACTTTTTCTTATGCCCTGAGCTATGGTTACGTCCTGCTGCGCATTGGAAAAGTTGCCGACGCCAAGATCATGGCCTCCAGGATACAAGCCGCCGCCAGGAAGCCCGACGATCAGTCCGCTGCCCTTCGTTTGGCTGAAGTGGTCGCTGAACGCGAAGCATACGACGCTCGAATCGCCGCCCGGGCACTGCAACCGCAAACTCCGGACGCACACCAGGTCAGCGCGGGCACCTTGCGCCCTCCTGGCGCAAGCACAACTGCATTTGCCTATGAACCACCCTCTGTCAATAAGCACTCTGGAGAAGATGAATTCGCGGTCGATGGCACAGTTCTCTCTGCAGAGTGCCCTTTAGATTCGCCAGGGAAGGTTACCCTCATGCAGAACAAGCGGAACCTGACCTTCACCATTCCCAATCTCCGCGAGCTTCAGGTATTAGAACGAACCGATGACGTCTCCAGTCATCCACCCGCATGTACGACGTGGAAGGGTCGGCACGCCAGATTGTTTTTTTACAAAGTGCAAGACAAACAGTCTTTCGGAGAGCTCAGCACCATTCAGTTCTTTTGATAAACGGTATGTCCGCCAACTACGGTGCGTAATACTTCGGTCTTCAGGATTTCTGCCGGCGTTGCTTTGGTAAGATCCGAGGAAAGTTCAACAAAATCGGCATATTGCCCCACGATAAGTTGTCCTTTCTTCCCGTCCTCAAACTCTGCATACGCGGAACCTGTGGTATACGCACGAAGGCAATCATCCAGTGGAAGTTTTTCTTGTGGCAGCCAACCCCCTGGCGGCCCACCTCGCGGCAACTCTCTTGAAACACATGCGTAAATTCCTCGCATCGGATTGATCGGTTCAACGTCATAATCGGTACCGAAGGCTAGCTTTGCCCCCGCTTTCTGCAGGGAATTCCAGGCGTAAGCCCCTTTGGCGCGTTCCGGCCCGACGCGCGCTTCGGCCCACCGCATATCATTCGTCTCGTGCGAAGGCTGCATCGAAGCGATTATGTTCAACCGGCCAAATCGCGGAATATCCTCCTCCGCCACCACCTGCGCGTGCTCAATTCGATCGCGCCGATCTCGCGTCGGATTTACACGCGCAACCGATTCAAATACGTCGAGCGAAATGCGATTCGCCTTGTCACCAATGGCGTGAAAGGCCAACTGGAAGCCGGCGCGATCTCGCTCGATCGCCATCGCCTTCAATTTTTCCGTCTCAATGGTCATAAGCCCGCTGGTCGAAGGATCATCGGAATATGGGGCGTTCAACGCAGCCGTCCGCGAGCCAAGCGCGCCGTCCGTAACCATTTTCAGTGCACCAGTCTTAAGCCATGAATCCGTAGTTCCGCCCTGCGCGCGGTGATTTTCCAGTTCGTTGAGGGGATCCGTGAAGTACAGCCACTCTGTAATCCGTACCGTAAGCTTGCTTTCCTGTTTTAGATCTTTATAGACCTCAAAATCTTCCCACTCGGAATTGTCTTGCGCAGAGGTAACTCCATTGCGCGCAAGCTCAGCGAGCACCAACTCAATTCCATGCCGCCGCTCTTCTTCCGTGGGATCGGGAATCCGCTGCGTCACCATTTCCATCGCCGCGCCCTCTTTCAACATTCCAGAGGCCTCCCCGTCCGCAAATCTCTCGATCTCTCCACCCATCGGATCTTTTGTGTCCGGTTTAATCTCCGCGTGTTTCAATGCCTGTGAATTCGCAACCGCTACGTGCCCGGAAACATGCACCAGGAAAACCGGATTGTCCGGCGAAACTTCATCCAACTGCAACCGTGTCGGGAATTGCTTGTCCGGCCAGAGCGTTTGATCCCATCCGCTGCCCAATATCCAATCGCCTGGTTTATGCCGCCTAACCTCAGACTTCACTCGGTTCTGGAGTTCGCCGATAGAATCCACCCCGTTCAGAGAAATGGAAAGCTTGTCGCGTCCTGCGCCACCTAAATGGGTATGCGCGTCATTGAATCCCGGCATTACAAAGTGATTGTTCAGTTGATAGGTGTCGCCTGGCGCATTCGCTCCACCGCAATCCAGCAAAATGTGTGCGATCGTGCCAATGCACAAGATCTTTTCGTCACGAACTGCCATCGCCGCTGCCCACGGGTGTTTCGGGTCATTTGTATAAATGCGCCCGTGCAAGTAATACGTCGTCTTGCGCAGAGCCGGAGCTTTCGTTTGCGCCGCTAGCGGATTTGGCGAAGTAGGATTGCAGCAAAGTGCCGCAAAAACGAAGCCCACTCGCACTGCATACCAATTCATCATTGGCTTCCTTTTTCCGGCGCAATTCCGGCCACGCCAAGCAATGTCAATAACGCGCGCTTCAATCCCAGATCCCGTTCCGCTGGCTCGTACCACTCCTGAAGCGAGTGCGCGCCCCCTCCATTTCCGCCTGCACCAATGGCAACGGCGTCTATTCCCAGCGACAGTGGAATGTTCGCGTCTGTAGACGAACGCTCAATTCTGGATTGATTGCCTACATATTCGTCCGCGGATCGCAGTGCTGCAAACAGCGGCGAATCGGAAGCTAATTCACCCCCTGGCCGACTTCCAATCACATTGATCTTCCAATCGAGCCGGCCCTTCGTCCGGTCACGCGCATTGTCCATTTCGTCTCTTACGCCGGCGCCCATCGATTCGCGAAACGCAATTTCCAGTCGAACAATTTCGTCTTCGCTTTCCGATCGAAGATCAACTTTCAGCTTGGCTTCGTGTGGAATAGAATTAACGGACGTTCCGCCTTCCACCTGTCCAAGATTAAACGTGGTCCGCGGCGTGTTCGGTACTCTGGAGTTGATGAACCGCAAGCCGCCTCTGACAAGTGCATTAATTGGATTGGGCATTCCAAAATCAGACCAACTGTGTCCGCCCGGCCCGGTAATGACCACTTCCAGGCGGCGCGATGCCAACGCTTTCGTTGTCACGTGATCTGTGCTGGAGCCATCAAGTACGATCACCGCCCGTAATTTCGTGCGATAGGCATCGATTAACGCGCGCATCCCTCGTAAATTCCCTTCCCCTTCTTCACCAACATTCGCGGCAAACAATATTGTTCGCTGCGGCACTATATGGCACACGTGTATAGCCCTTGCCAGCGCCAGCAATCCTGCCAACCCCGTGCCGTTATCAGAAATTCCTGGGGCGACAAGGCGCTGGCCTTCACGCTGCACCTTGATCGGTGTCCCCTCGGGGAATACCGTGTCCAGATGCGCGGTGACCAGCACCATCTCTTTATCGCTTATCCCTCGAAGTTCACCAACTACGTTGCCCAGGTTGTCCGTGTGGGTCGTATATCCTTCCGCGGTCAGCAAGGCCTTTACCGCTTCCGCTCGCTTTCCTTCCTCGAAAGAGGGAGCGGGGATTTCAGTTAATTGGATCTGCTGTTCATCGATCCATGGCAGGTTTTTCTGGAACCATTCAAACGCTTTTTGCACGCGGGGGTTCTCAACAAGTGTGGCAGGATTCGTCGGGCGTGCCGCCTGAGAGAGGGCCGTGGAGCGAAGGGGCATGATGGAAAGAATAGCGCAAAGTGCGCTGTGTTTCACTGTACGGAGTGACAGTTCCATAAGATTTATGCGGGTTCGTTTGAAGTGTCAACCAATGTATGTAATTCGTCATCGGTCAACACCCGCGTGGATTGTTTCGCCGCCTCAAAAATGCGATTCACCAGTTCATCTGTCGGAGAAATCTTGTGTCGCGCCAGCCAGTAAAGCACGTTGGACTTACCGCTCATCGGGCCAACTTCCACAATTTGCTCCAGTCCAAATAGGTGCGCCGGCACTCCGCTGTAGACTGCATCCGCAAGATGTGTGTCGTGTTTCTTGATCGCCTTCACAATCGCGGCTGCGTGGACTCCGGTCGCCGTCCGGTATGCGTCCCGTCCAAACACCGGATAGTTCGGCGGTATCGTAGTGTGCGTCGCTTTGGCAATCTTCTCGCAGTATGCCCGGAGATAGGTCAAATCATTGTCAATCAATCCCATCAGGCGAAGATTTACCAGCAACAGTTCCATGGGGGTATTGCCCACTCGTTCGCCCAGCGATAACGCCACACCATGTACTTGCCGTGCTCCCGCCGCAATTGCAGCCAGCGAATTCGCAATTGATAGTCCACGGTCGCGATGCCCGTGCCAATCCACTCGAATCGATTCACCGGACGGCTTCACCACGGTATCCACGACAAATTTCACCAGATTGTAAGCGCCTTCGGGAGTGGCGTGCCCAACCGTGTCGCATAGCACGATGGCTCGCGCACCGCTGCGAATTGCCGTCCGGTACAGTCGCTGCACCGTGTCCGGATCCGTCCGCACCGTATCTTCCGTCACGTACATCGACGGCAATCCTTCGGCCACCGCGAACTTCACCGCTTTCTCGGTAGTCCGCTCCAGATGATCGACGGTCCATTCCTCAACCAGTCTCCGAATGGGACTCGACCCAAGAAACGTGGCAGCCTCAATCGCAATCCCTACCCTTTGCGAGATTTCCGCGATCGGCCGAATGTCCGATTCCACCGTCCGCGCCGCGCAATTCGGCTTTATGCGCAACCGGTTCTTGGCGATTTCCCGTGCCAGCACTTCCACATCGGCTACCGCTCGCGGGCCGGCCCCTGGCAGCCCGATATTTACAGAATGAATTCCAAGCGCCTCCATGAAATGGAGAATTTCGATTTTTTCTTCAATGGTGGGGTCGTGTACGGAAGGATTCTGCAGCCCATCGCGCAGCGTTTCGTCGTTCAACAAAACTTGTGTGCCCGGTGGGATCGCAAGTTTACCGGCCAGGTTCCAATCGTAAATCCATTCGTGCTCCTGCATGGTGGAGCGACCTCATTCCCTTCGCAGAACTAGAAGCGCACGGTATAGCTGTTCGGCTGTTGCTTTGGATCAGGCCGGTACAATGTCTGGCAAAATTCGCACCGGTAAATTTCTGTCCCTTTTCCAATTACAGCTTCAATCTCCGCCGGGTACTCAAACCAGCGCTTCAGGTGGCCAGCGCAGAGTTTTCCTTTTTCGTTTTTCTCATCGCACGAACGCTGCTTTGCCTTTCGCGTCTTCACCTTCGGCGCTACCTTCGCTTCCGGTTCTGGTGCGGGTACTATTGGCGCTGCCGCTGCTGTATTCTCTTCAGCCAAGGACGTCCTCCTCTTCTCTGACTCTTCTAAAATCCGTGATCGCGGAACATCGTCTTCACGGCCGCCCGCGCATGCCGTACTCTCGCGGCCACGCCGCCCGCAAATTCGAATTGCAGAAACGCATCGGCGGCCTTCTGCAATTCCGGGCCATAACGAAACCACCAGCCCTTCGCCACCTTCGGCAAGCGATCTACATCCACGTATTTAACATAGACCATCTCAGCTAGACCCGCTTCGCCATGCGTGCGGCCCCACCCACTCAATCCGCATCCGCCATGCGGAGCTTCCGCAATCGCAAATCCGGTGATCACGTCGTTCACCATTACCGTCCCGGCCTTCAATCTTCGTGCAATCGATTTGCCTTTTTCCGTGCCGCTCGTCCAGACGCTAGCGGCCAGAGAAAATTCGGTATCATTCGCGCGGCGAACCGCCTCTTCCGTATCCTGTACCACTTGAATGGCCATGATCGGCCCAAATGTCTCGTCCTGGAAAAGATGCATGGAGTTGTTTACGCCCGTCACAATGGTCGGCTCGAAAAAGTTCGGCCCAAGGTCCGGACGAGGTTTTCCGCCGCACACGATTTGCGCGCCGTGTTTAACCGCGTCCGCCAACAGATCATTCATTCGCTGCACATGCTGCGGTCGAATCAGCGGTCCAATGTCAGTCGCGGGGTCGCTACCGGGCCCAATCCGCAACTTTTGCGTCTTCTCCACGCAGCGGCGAATAAATTCCTCAGCAATCGGCCGCTCGACGAATAGCCTCTCCACGGAAAGACAAACCTGCCCGCAATTCGTGTAACTGCCCCATACCGCCGCGCTACTCGCTACATCAAGATCCGCGTCACGCAAAACCAGCATGGCATCTTTCCCGCCGAGTTCCAGCACACTGGGAATGAGCTTGCGCGCGCATGCTTCGGCCACGTGCTTACCAGTAAACACGCTGCCGGTAAAAAATATCTTGTCGGGGTGCGCCTCGATCAATGCCTGACCTACTTCACCGCTGCCCTGTAAGATGGTTACCAAATCCGTCGGAAAGCCCGCGTCGTGAAACAGCTTGCCAATCAACGCGCCGCATTCTGGTGTGAAATCGCTGGACTTGCACAGCACCGCATTCCCCGCAGCCACCGCCGCAATAATCTGGCTCAACGGGATCGCCAGCGGGTAATTCCACGAACTGATGATTCCCACCACCCCGAGAGGTTCGTAATACAGCGTGCCGGACTTTGCCTTGGCCGCCGTATTGCGATGCGGCACAGATTCCGCTCGCAACGAATTTAGCCCGTTCCTGGCGAAGTGAGCCGCCGAATCCAGCGCCACGAACACATCCGCAAACAGAGCCTCTACCCGAGGCTTCCCCGATTCGCGCACTACAGCATCAGCCAGAACATCTCGCCCCTTCAGAATTTCTTGCTGCAAGGCCTCAATCAACGCGCACCGCTCGCGTACCGGCCGTGCCGCCCAAATCAACTGTGCCACGCGCGCCTTCCCCAACAACTGCGGCACGATTAGCGGCGACGTCTTTTCAAAACTTGCCAGCACCCGTCCCGTAGCCGGATCAATCGACGGAATTCTATCTACCGCAGCCACCGTTGTTGCCACCATGCCACCGATTCTATCATTCTCCAACAAACCGCATAAATCGGTTTAACGAATTCGCGCGGGGAATCGGCTTTGAATAGTTGTAGACTACGCTCCTGCGACGTTTGACAGTCGTTTGTCGCTTCTGAGAAAACCGGATGCGTGCGAAGTGTAAGGCACTATTTAACCTTGTGATAATCAGTTCTTTCGCAGCATTGCTTGCGCGCCCGTCTTACGCGCAACTTGGAAATATTCCCGGGCGCCTTGATAATTATCCCGACCATCCACGCGTGTTTGTAATAAGCGATATAGGCAACGAACCCGACGATCAGATGTCTTTTGTGCGCTTCCTGCTGTACTCCAACGAGATTAACGTCGAAGGGATGGTCGCGGCAACTTCCACCTGGCAAAGAGCCGCTACGCACCCGGAAACGATGCATCAGATCATCGCGCTCTACGGTCAAGTAAGGCCAAACCTACTGAAGCACGCATCGGGCTGGCCCACAGAAAGCGATCTGGATGAAAAAGTTCGCAGCGGTCAGCCAAGTTACGGGACGGCTGCTGTCGGCAGTGGAAAATCTTCACCCGGCTCCCAACTTTTAATCGCCGCAGCGGATCGCGACGACCCCAGGCCGCTGTGGATCACCATCTGGGGCGGTGCTAATACCCTTGCTCAAGCACTTACCGATGTGCGCTCGTCGCGCTCTCCAACCGACTTAGCGAAATTTGTCAGCAAGCTTCGCGTTTATTCGATCTCCGACCAGGACGATGCTGGGCCGTGGATCCGCCGCGAATTTCCCAATCTCTTCTACGTTGTTCGTCCCTCGCCCCCAGACGGCCAAGAATATTTTTATGCTACTTGGACGGGGATCAGCGGTGACGTCTACTACCGCAATGGAGATGGCGCTGATTTTTCCACCGTCACCAACGAATGGCTCGACGCGAATATCCGCGAAAAGGGTCCTCTTGGAAAACAATATCCAAAATTCGCCTTCATCATGGAGGGCGACACGCCGTCCTTCCTCGGGCTCATCGACAACGGATTGGCAAGCTGGTGGAATCCAAGTTGGGGTGGATGGGGCGGACGCTACGTTTTTCGTCAACCCTATGGCGAGCCTCATCCGATTTGGACGCAAGGCGGCGATCTCTATGCGCGCACCACTTCGCAGGACACGGTAAACGGTGCAGATGGGAAGCCTCACACGTCTGACCAGGCCACCATCTGGCGCTGGCGCGAAGCCTTCCAGCACGATTTTGCTGCCCGTGTGGATTGGACGATCAAGCCTTTCGCCGACGCCAACCACAATCCCATCGTTGTCGTAAACGGGGAGAGTGGCACTGCACCAATTTTCCTTGAAGCCAAAGTGGGCCGCCCGCTGGCTCTTGATGCCAGTCAATCCCACGATCCTGACGCCAATCAGGCGCTCCGCTATTCCTGGTTTCAATACCTCGAAGCAGGTGTCGGCGACGGTACAACGGCCGCCGAAATAAATATCGTGGGCGCCGACACATCACAAGTCGCAGTGAGTCCGATCGCGACCTGTCGTCCTATGTGGATTCAACTTCCCAATGTGAAGTGCCCCGCCGATGGCTTTGCTCACATCATCCTGTCAGTCACCGACAACGGCTCGCCAAGCCTCACTTTCTATCGCCGTATTGTCCTACACGTTCACTCGGCAGAATGATGTTAACCATGAAATTTGCAATAACCTATTTTATCGGGCCGAAATTTGGCGCCCGCAGGCGGCAACGGGAGTAACATGTATTCCGATTTTGAAAATGTATTCGCTTCGCTCTGGAGGAACTGTTCGCATGAAACGGTTATTTACAGTTTTGCTATTTGCAGCTACCTTGCTTTGGATTCCCACGCGTGCGACAACGCCCCCCGGCACTGTGGAACACATCAAAGTCCACGGGATGTCGTTGGTCGGAAATCTGGAGGGAGATTCGCCGGACCGCGACGTCTCGGTCTACCTGCCGCCCAGCTACAAGAAAGACAAATCCCGCCGCTATCCAGTCGTCTATTTTCTCCACGGCTTTACTGACAGCGACGACAAATGGTATGGCCCCACCAAACATTGGATCAATCTCCCGGCCGTGGTCGACAAGGCGCTGCAGAACTCTGGTAGCAAGGAAATGATTTTTGTTACTCCCAACGCCTTCACGCGCTATCAGGGCAGCATGTATTCCAGCTCCGTAACCACAGGCGACTGGGAGAAGTTCGTTTCCGAGGAACTCATCGCTTACATCGACTCCCATTACCGCACCATCGCGCAACGAGCCAGCCGCGGACTCGCTGGCCATTCTATGGGCGGCTATGGCGCACTCCGCATCGGCATGAAGCATCCGGACGTCTATTCCAGCGTCTATCTCCTCAGCGCCTGCTGCATGACTGCGGATTTTTTCAAGATCACCGACGAACAGCTAGCCAAGGCGGAAGCGGTTAAGGATCCCGCGGAAGTGGAAAAAGCCGATTTTTATTCGAAAATTATTCTGGCCTCGGCCGCAGCCTGGTCGCCCGATCCGAATAGCCCCCCGCTCTACCTGACACTCCCTGGCGACAAGGATCCCGCTCGCAAGGATGTTCACTTCAAGTGGGCCGCAAACGCCCCGCTGGAGCAAATCGACCAGTACATCGACAACATTCGCAGCCTGAAAGATTTTGCGGTTGATGTCGGCGACGAAGACCACAGCATCACCGATACCTCAAAGGACCTCGACCGCGTGCTGACCGCTTATAAAATTCCCCACTTCTTTGAGGTCTATAAGGGCGATCATCTCAATCACATTGCCGACCGCATCGAAACAAAATTGGTGCCCTTCTTCTCGAAAAATCTCTCCTTCGAGAAGGCCTCCAAGCACAAAAAATAAATTGCCCAGCTGGGGTCCAGCACTTCTGGACCCCACCATGCCAAGATCATCACGACCTATATTCTGGTTAGTTTCCGGCGGCAATTTCATGAATGCTGTTTAGGGGGTCGGAGCTTCAGCCCCGATAAGATTAGGCCAAAACTCGGCTTTAGCCCCTGAGGAATGTGTTCGCAAGGCAATTTGAGATAATCTCTAATATTCCAGAACCGACTACACAACCACCTGTATTCGAAACCCTTCCACGTACTCTACCTTTAACATGCACAGCCCGTGCGGCGGCGCCGTCGGCCCAGACTTCGACCGGTCCTTCATCTCAAACAATTTGTCAATATCCTCTGGCGTAAGTTTTCCCCGCCCTACATCCAGCAGCGTCCCTACCATCTTCCTCACCATGTAGCGAAGGAATGATTGTCCGTGCACGGTGAACCACAATTCTTCCCCATCTTCTGTCCGCTCTAAATCCGTGCTAAAGATTTCCCTCACCATGATGCGTTCACGGTCGTCATCTTCCGATCCCGTCGATGCCGCGAACGATGAATAATCATGCACACCGACAAAGCGGGAAGCCGCGTCCTTCATCGCCTCTTCATCCAGCGGAAAGGGATAGTGCAGCACGTAGCGCCACAAAAATGGTGGCACCACTTTGCCCCGATACAATCGATATCGGTAAATCTTCCCCTTTGCTGAAAACCGCGCGTTGAAGGCTGGTCCCGTCTCCTCCGCCGCCATCACCCGAATCGACATCGGCAGCAGCGCATTCAGCGCACGCTGAAATTCCAGCGCAGACAACCCCGATTGCGTTCTGAAATTTGCCACCTGCCCAAGCGCATGCACGCCCGCATCTGTACGTCCCGACCCATTCAATTGGACATCTTCCTGCGTCAACCGGCGCAGCACAGACACAATCTCGCCCTGCACCGTCGGCTTACCCTTTTGCATTTGCCAGCCGTGGAAGTCGGTCCCGTCGTAGGCCAGCGTGAGCTTGAAATAACGCATGAAGGAATTGGACGCGGTTCTACGAAGCGGTACGCGCGTAGCGGCTACCCGGCTTCACCGCTGCGGTACCCTGTCGGCAGAACGGGCAATCTTCCGGCTCGTAGCTATTGATGTTTAGCCCGAGCAGCGAACTCGACTCCACGGGAAACTCAATTTTGCCTCCACTGCGGTCAATCAATGCCCCTGCGGCGATCACCCGGCCGCCTGCTTCTTCCACCACATGGATCGCTTCCAGTGTTGACCCGCCCGTCGTCCATACGTCCTCGATCACCAGCACGTGTTGCTCTCGCTTCAACGAGAACCCTCGCCGCAGCGTCAGGATCCCACTGGCATCCCGCTCCACAAACATGGCCGGAACTCCTCCACCGAGGGAATCCTTGCCTGCCGGTGGCAAGGCGCGCGCCACTTCCTGCCCGATCACCACCCCACCCAGCGCAGGAGAGACCACCACGTCGATACGCGCATCAGAGAAAAGAGCCGCTAGCGCTTGCCCCAGCTTTTCGGCGAATCTCGGGTATTGCAAAACCAGTGCACACTGCACGTATGTGCCACTGTGGAGCCCGCTCGACAGTTCAAAATGCCCATGGCGGATGGCACCGGAGGCCTCAAAAATTTTCAACATCTCTTCTTTTGTTAACATCATCGCGCTAACCGTCAACTGCTCCTAAACGTCGAAATGTCAGCAGCCTAGCTGGCAGCGACTTCGTTGTCAAATGAATCGTGCCCCTGCTAGACTGCAATGTCCCGGTTACCGCTACCGAATCGGGCCTGGCAGCTCTCCTATTAATCGGTCGAATGAAACAAATTGCCTGTCTCTAACGTTCTACAGAGTGAGAGCTGCAAATGCGCGTAGTGCGCGAACTTGATCAAATGGTGAGGATACCTATGAAGAAGCTGTTCTTTAGACCCCTGCTTGCAGCCGTGTTGGCTGGCATCCTGGCAGGTGGGCCCGTTGTTCCTCTACACGCGCAAGAGCCCGCGCAGCAATCCCCCAATCCAGAGTTGAAGGCCGCGACGCAGGGCGGCGCTCCCGTCTCTTTGGGGGTGAGCAAGTTCAATTTTTCTCACGGCCCCAGCTATTTCCCCAACATTATCAAGCCCTACACCAGTCAATTTGTGAATCCCGGCGAACTCACCAATTCTCCACGCCTTCAGCAGTTGATTCACGACAATAAGCTTGAGCTCAGTCTTCAGGACGCCATCGCCCTGTCCATGGAAAATAGTATGGACATCGTCGTCCAACGCTATAACCCATGGATGGCCGACACCAGCTTGCTCAAGAGTCAAGCGGGCGGATTCGGCTACAACACTGCAGGAGCCGTGATTCCATTCTCCAATGCCAACTTGCCAAGCCTTCAGTACGATCCATTCATCACCCAGACATTTGCTTACGATGCCCGCACCACACCCATCAATAACCCCTTCATTTCGGGTACTGGCTCTGGTGCCATCACCGGTGTTCGCACAGCCGCTGGATTAGACTCGCATACCGCGCAATATAACACCTCGTTCCAGAAGAATTTTGACACCGGCACCTCTGTCGCCATCAACTGGGATAACACGCGCGCTTCCTCGACTGCTGCGAACTTCTTCAATCCGTATGTGCAATCTGCTCTTACCGTGGGTTTCCAACAGCAGTTGCTGAGTGGCTATGGTCGCTTCGTCAATCGCCGCAATATCATCATTGCCGAAAATAATCGCAAGATCGCCGACCTCGCCTTTAGTCAGCAGGCCATCACCACCATCACCAGCACCATCAACGCTTACTGGGAGCTTGCCTACGCCAGACAGAACGTTAACGTTCAACAGCAAGCCCTTACCGTTTCCGAAAAACTTTACAACGACAACAAAAAGCAACTGGAAATTGGCACCATGGCTCCTCTCGACGTCACTCGTGCCGAATCCGAAATGGCTACCAATCGGCAGAATCTGATCGTCGCTCAGACCACCCGCCTGCAGGATGAACTCGTTCTGAAGAACTTCATCTCCAAGGATCCTCTGGCTTCCAATCTCATCAACGTCGAAATTATTCCTACCGACAAGCCGGATTCTCCCGCTGCCATCACCACTGCCCCCTTTGAAGACGCCATCAAAGAAGCGTTTGCAAAGCGCCCCGACCTGCAAGAGCAGTATTACAACCTGAAAAATGCTGACGTGGAAGTGAAGGCTACCAAGAACGCGCTTCTACCGACGGCCACTCTCAGCGCCCAATACGGTTCGTTCGGCCTCGCGGGTAATTCGGCGATTACCGGGACTCCCACTTCTATCAGTTCCGGCGTACCCATCGTCGACCCAACCGGCGCTCCCATTATCGTCGGCGGAGTTCCTTATTTCGTGGGAACAACCACTGCGCCCGTTACCGGCACGGCCTATGCCGGTTTTGGCACTGCACAATCGCAGATCTTTCACAACAATTTTCCAGACTACAACGTAGCGCTGACTCTGCAGATTCCCATTCGTAACCGCTCCGCTCAAGCGGATAACGTTCATGCGCAACTAGTTCGCCGCCAACTCGAAGCGCAGACTCAACAGATCAAGAACACTGCTTTGCTCGACGTCCGCAACACAACTATCGCGCTCGAGCAAGATCGCGCTCGCGTGGATGCCGCTCGTAAGGCTCGTGAACTCCAGCAACAGACCTTTGACGCAGAGCAGAAAAAATACCAGCTCGGCGCATCTACCGTCTACAACGTCATCTTGACCCAGCGCGACCTCATCACCGCGCAGGGCAACGAACTCCGCGCCTTGGCTGACCTCGCTAAGGCCAAATCGGACTACGAACGCGCCCTCGGGCGCACCCTCGAAATTAACAGCGTCACGATTGCAAACGCGATCAAGGGCGATGTTCCGCAGGATACCCTGATTCCCGGCACGCTCAACGGGCACGTTGTCGGCACGGATAAACTCTTGAAGGCTCTCGATCAGCCCACTTCTTCCGGCCAGCGTTAACTTTTTCCCACGTTTGCCACCTTCACGAAGAGGCTCGAAGCATTGCTTCGGGCCTTTTTCTTGCCTGGGAATTGATCTTCAACTTGCCTCACATGCCCCTTTGCCCTAACATCTTTTCGGAACTCACGCTTTAATGCCGCCCGCCGATTCTCCAACTACTGTCCGACACTCCCGCTGGTCCACCGATACCGCTTGTCTGGCCTACATCGCCATCGCCACGATCCTCGTGCATCTTCTCACTGCCAATCGCTACGGGTGGCACCGCGATGAACTGGCCATGTTTGACGATGCCCGCCATCTCGCCTGGGGTTACGTTGTCTATCCGCCAGTCACTCCGTTTTTCGCACACATTGCTCTCACTCTCTTCGGCACTTCTCTTGTTGGATTTCGTTTTTTCGCTGCACTGGTTCAAGCACTCGCTGTCTATCTCACTGGACTAATGGCGCGTGAACTCGGGGGCCAACGCGAAGCGCAGATCCTTGCTGCGCTTGCTGCCGTGCCCTTTTGTCTCGGCGGCGGTGCCCTCATGCAGTACATCTCATTCGACTACATCTGCTGGGTGCTCACCGCCTACTGCATGATCCGCCTTCTCCGAGCCCACAATCCACGCTGGCTGCTCTACGGCGGCGTTGCAATCGCTTTCGGCATGCTTTCGAAATACACTATGGCTTTTTTTGTTTGTGGGGTACTGGGTGGACTCCTGCTCACCAGCGCGAGGCGATTCCTTCTAAGCAAATGGTTCTGGGCAGGCCTTGCCGCCGCGGTGGTTATTTTTCTGCCCAATCTTCTCTGGCAACTACGCCATGACTTCGTCTCTCTCGATTTCCTGCGCTTCCTCCACGAACGTGACGTTACCGCTGGCCTGACCAAAGATTTCCTTCCTGATCAGCTATTGCAAACACTCTTTGCAATTCCCTTATGGGTAGTTGGTCTTTGGTTCTACCTTTTCTCTAAACAAGGTTTCCGTTTCCGCGCCCTCGGTTGGATGTATTTCCTCACGCTAGCACTCTTCGTTATTGCCAAAAGCCGTGGCTACTATCTCGCACCTGCATACCCGATGCTCTATGCCGCAGGCGCGGTAGTTTGCGAAAACTTTTTTATGCGCGCCCATGACACTTGGACTCAATTCCTCCGTCCTGCCCTCTGGACCGCGCTCATCCTCAGCACTGTCGGCGCGATGGCCATTGCCTTGCCAATCGCCCCGATTAAATCCCGATGGTGGTATGCCGCCTCAGCGATTGACACAGCGTTACCCGAACAAATCGGCTGGCCCGAATTTGTAGCCACAATTGCCCAAATCCGCGACTCTCTCCCTGCTGATCATCGCGAAAAAGTTGGCATACTTGCCGGAAATTACGGAGAAGTCGGCGCTATCAGCCTATACGGACCGCGCTTCGGCCTACCGCCAGCGATTAGCGGCGTTAATTCTTCCTGGGAGCGCGGTTACGGCAGTCCGCCGCCCGAAACGCTCATCATTGCCGGTTTCTGGAAGGAATTCGTTGACGATCATTTCTCTTCCTGTCGGGTCGCCGCAAAAGTCTGGAATTCCTATGGCATCGAGAACGAAGAAACTTTCGAGCACCCTTACATCTTCCTCTGCGGCCCTCCCCTAAAAGGCTGGCCGGAATTCTGGAAGGATTTTCAGATGTTTGCCTTGCGCCAGCCTCCGCAATCTCAAGCCCCTTTGATACTCGCGCACACCAACCCACCTTCGCTTGCCCCTCGCGGACCTTTCGCTTAGCATTAGTTTTTGCAGGGGTTGCTTATAGTTCATACCGTATACTTCCGTTTAAGCCACCGTGCCGCGACTTCACGCTCCGGGAGCGCCCTTTGATGAGTGATTTCTCCAAATACAAATCCAGACTGGAACAGTGGGAGAAGAACACTCTGAATCCCACTCTTCAGAAAAGCTCCGAGCGCCAGAAGGAATTCACTACCGTCTCCGGCTATCCCATTCGCCGCCTCTACACCGAAGCCGATCTCGCCGGTTGGGATTCCACTCGTGACCTGAGCTTTCCTGGGGAACCTCCCTACACGCGCGGCATACATGCCACAATGCATCGCGCCCGCCTCTGGACCATGCGCCAATTTGCTGGTTTTGGCGCCGCCGAAGATACCAACCAACGCTTCCGCTATCTACTTTCGCAGGGCCAGACCGGGCTCTCCACCGCTTTCGACCTCCCCACGTTAATGGGCTACGATTCCGATCACGCCCTTGCCGAAGGCGAAGTCGGAAAGTGCGGAGTGGCCATCAGTTCCCTCGCCGACATGGAAGTTCTCTTCGATCAAATCCCTCTCGCCGACGTAACAACTTCGATGACCATCAATTCTCCCGCCGCCGTCATATGGGCCATGTATCTTGCCGTCGCGGAAAAACAGGGTGCCGACTGGAGGAAAATTTCCGGTACTCTCCAGAACGACATCCTGAAGGAATACATCGCACAAAAGGAATATATCTATCCACCCGAACCATCGATGCGCCTGGTCATCGACACTTTTGAATTCGGAGTCAAGAACACCCCGAAATTCAACTTCATTTCCATCAGTGGCTACCACATTCGCGAAGCCGGTTCGACCGCCATTCAGGAGCTTGCGTTTACCCTTCGCGATGGCATGGAATACGTCGAATGGGCCTTGCGCCGTGGCCTGAAGCTCGACGAATTCGGGCCGCAACTTTCCTTCTTCTTCAACGCCCACAACGATTTCTTCGAAGAGATTGCCAAGTATCGAGCCGCGCGCCGCATTTGGTATAAGGCCATGACCGAACGCTACAAGTCGGCCAATCCACGTTGCTGGGCACTGCGTTTCCACTCGCAAACCGCCGGTTGCTCCCTTACCGCGCAACAACCGATGAACAACGTCGTGCGCACCGCGATCCAGGGCCTTGCAGCGGTCCTTGGCGGCACGCAATCTCTCCACACTAATTCCCTAGATGAAGCATGGGCGCTCCCTACTGAGTTCGCCGCCACCATCGCCTTGCGCACGCAACAAATCCTCGCCTACGAAACCGGTGTCACCAACACCGTCGATCCGATGGGTGGCTCCTATTTTGTGGAAACGCTAACCAATGAAGCGGAGAAAGCTGCGTGGGAATACATCGAGCGTATCGACGCTCTTGGCGGAATGGTTGCCGCGATCGAAAAGGGCTACCCGCAGCGCGAAATCGCGGAAGCCTCCTATCTCTACCAGATGGCCATCGACAAGAAAGAAAAAATCATCGTCGGCGTAAATGACTTCACCACAAAGGAAAAGCCGCTGGACATCCTACAGATTGACGAAACAGTAGCGCACCGCCAGGCCGACCGCCTGCGCAAATTACGCGCCGAACGCTCCACCGCCGAAGTCGATCGCAAACTCGCGGCCCTTCGTAAAGCTGCACAGGGCTCCGAAAACCTGATGCCCTTCATCTACGAAGCGGTGAAAGCCTACGCCACCCTTGGCGAAATCTGCGAAACCATGCGCACCGTTTTCGGTCCCTACGAAGAAGTCGCCGTCACGTGACCTTCTGCTTTCTCTTCTCCGCTATTCTCTGTGCCCTCTGCGCTCCGACCTCTGTGACCTCTGTGTTATAGTCTCGTTGTTATCCGATGCCTCATCATAATTCAGAATGAACTAACCCATACCGTTATAGGCGCAGCGATAGAAGTCCACAAAGCGCTTGGGCCCGGCCTCCTGGAATCTACCTACCGAAATTGCCTAATCCAGGAATTGCGTCTGCGCGGCATTAAGGTCGCCTCAGAATTGCCCATCCCGGTGGTCTACAAACGGACCAAACTCGAATGCGGCTTTCAACTAGATCTGTTAGTCGAGGACACAATAATCCTTGAACTCAAATCCGTGGAAGCCATCGCACCGGTGCACGAAGCCACTCTTCTGACTTATCTTCGTTGATCGGGCCACAACCTTGGATTGCTAATCAATTTAAACGTAGCGATCTTGAAGGAAGGCATTCGCCGTTATATTGTGGGTACACCGGAACCCGCATCACAGAGTTCACGGAGGGAAGAGCACAGAGGGCGCAGAGAATAAATGTCAGAGAAGAAGATTCGTGTGCTAATCGCCAAGCCCGGCCTCGACGGCCACGACCGCGGCGCCAAGATAATCGCCCGCGCCCTCCGCGACGCTGGAATGGAAGTCATCTACACCGGCTTGCGCCAAACCCCTGAAATGATCGCCACCGCCGCCATCCAGGAAGACGTCGACGTCATCGGCCTCTCCATCCTCTCCGGCGCTCACAACACCATCTGCCCTCAACTAATGAAATTGCTCCACGAGAAAGGTATGGACGACGTCACCGTCCTTCTCGGGGGCATCATCCCCGAACCCGACATCATCGCCCTGAAAAAATCTGGTATCGCCGAAGTTTTCCTCCCCGGCACATCCACGCAAGACATTGTCGACTTCATTCACTCTCGCGTCGTTCTCTCATAAAGTACTGTCGGATTTGTAGCAAAAGGTGGCTGCGCGATCTTCGAAAACCATTCTGCCTTAGTCGGAAACCTGGCAACCATTTCGGTAACACTTCAATTAAATGACGCCAACCCTCCATATCTTCCGTAACCAAAACGGTTGAGTCATTTCTTCCCAGAAACTCGAATCGTATCTGGTCCGAGGTGAGACAGTCTTTCCTATTACCCGCACAACCTCCTTCCAAGTCAGTTTCCCGCCCCAGCCTTGCTCCCCTTTGCGGGAAACCACCGCGACCTTTTCGGCATCTGCAAGAATTCTTAAATCGTTTGCAGCGTTCTCTCGTTCCGCCCTTCCCTTCATCATGTGAGCTACTCCTCCCAAGTCCTTTCGAATTTCACTCTGGTATACAACGTCCGAAACCTCAACCGCGCTATATTCCGCTGCGACCGACTGCCCGGCGCCGCCAGACTCACCGCCAGATCGCAACCCACCTCCGCCGACCGCTTCATTCGCGTGTGCAAGAGGGCCGTCTGCACTCCGCGATTCCTGAAGTCCGGAAGCGTCCCGGCTCCAAAGAAACCCGCCGTCCTTCCCCGCAATGACAATGCCGCCCCACCCACTACCCGCTCGCCAATCTTAGCTAGGTAACACTCCATATCCCTCCCCAGCGCGAACATCTTCATCACACTCAGCAACTCCTGTGTAACCGGAAATTGTTCCGCGAAGCTCTGCGCCACGGTCATCGTCCATAGATCGACTTCTTCCCGTCCTGCTTTCCGAATCTCTACGTCCACTGGCGCAACCCACGCGGTATCAAGGTCCACCAACCGCGCCATGACATTGGAAAACTCTGTCACCCGGTAGCCCCTCTCTCCATACAACTCAAACAACGATGGATCCGCCATCGGGCAGGTCTCCACCCGCACCGGCTCATTCCGGCTAAAGTAGAACTCCTCCAATTGATCGAACTCCGCCTTCGTCACTGGCCCGTGCAACCCCAACCCTACCGCCTGCGTCACCGGCGATCCAGCTCCGCAATACACCGCATATCCCCCAGCGATCCGTTCCACGGCGGCGTTCACCGCATGTTGCGCATCTCGCATAGCCTCCGCGCAGACAACCGCCGCATCCGCTTCAGCCAGTTCAATTCGCTGTGCTAGTTCAATATTCAATTCCATTGGATCTTTCACAGTTTGCCCTTTTCGTCCCGCTGGCGGTAAAGCTCTCGCACGGCCCGATTAATCTTTTTGATGCCCTGCCTGGCCTCGTGCTGCAAGCCTGCATCCACTTTACGCTTCAGGAATGCTTGCTCACGTTGTAGCTTTTGATAATTCTCCAACCGTCCTGCCGCCAACCGGCCATCCTCGACTGCCTCGGCAATAGCGCATCCCGGCTCGCCTTGATGTTGACAATCGCGAAACCGGCAGTTTAGCGACAATTCCTGCAGTTCCCTAAATGCATGTCCCACTCCTTCTTCCGCGTCCCACAACTGCAATTCGCGAAGTCCCGGCGTGTCGATGATCATCGCCCCACACTCCAGGAACAAAAGCTGTCGGCCCGTGGTCGTGTGGTGACCCCGACTATCCGCTTTTCGCACTTCGTGGATTTTCTGTTGTTCTGTACCCAACAACCAATTCACGATGCTCGATTTCCCCACGCCAGACGAACCCAGCAACACCACCGTCTCTCCCGCCTTCAAATTGCCTTCCATACTTTCCATGTCCTTCCCCGTCGCTGCGCTGATCGCATGGACCGGCACACCCATTGAACATCTCTCAACTTCCTTGATTCGCCTCGCGCTGTCCGCACACAGATCTGCCTTGTTCAGCAGAATGATCGCGTGTGCTCCGCTCTCCCATGCCTGCGCAAGATAGCGCTCCAGTCGACGAACATTGAAATCTCCATCCAGCGCCATCACCAGAAAAACGGTGTCAACATTCGCTGCCAGAACTTGTGCCGCGACTTTCATCCCCGCCGTTTTCCGCACGATTGCCGTTCGTCTGGCCAGCACCTCTCGAATGGCCAGTCCACTTCGCACATCCCCCTCCACCACTACCCAATCGCCCACTGCTGGCCAGTCGCCGCCCTCTTCCGCCGCCATCCGTAATTTACCCGACGCCTCCGCTCGTGCCGCTCCTGATTTGCCTACAACTTGCCAGATTTCGCGGTTGTGACTTATCACTCTCACCGGCCTCCCGTCTCCCCGTTCCATATCGTTCCAAATCGCTTCAAAGTACGCGTTCCAGCCTAGGCTCTCCAAATTCACGGTGATTTCCCTTCCTGCCGTCACATGGCAGCAGCGCGCGTTCCGCATCGTCGCGATGACGAGCGGCCGCGGACATGCACCCATACAACAACTCCTGCATGGGCACGATTAATCTTCAAACCGGATAATGGCGAGGTTTACTTCAGGAGGGTTGCGTCTTACGCGAAGCTGGCTCTGCGGGCGCACCCATCCCGAGTGAATATTTCAATGGTTTGCACAGGCGCCTCCCGCTTCAGAATGCAACGCAGAACAACTTCGTTGCTGCCGAAATCCTACGCGCACTGCCCGTCTCGGTCAAGCCCTCTGTCCCCTCGCACATTCAGGAAATCCTCCGTATACTGATTTGCCTGCATCCTTTCAGCGAGGTTCTCTCGTGTCTTCTTCGGTCCTGAAAACCAGCGTCAACACCCAATCCCCTGACTTCCAAAAGAATTCCCGCACCATGATCGAACTTCTCTCCTCCCTCAAGACTCAGGAAGAGCAGATCCGCCAGGGCGGTGGCCCCAAAGCTATCGAATCGCAGCACAAAAAAAATCGTCTCACTGCCCGCGAACGCGTCGCAGGGCTGATCGATCCCGGAACGCATTTCTTTGAGCTTGGCGTCTTCGCGGCCCACGAAATGTACGAAGAGTGGGGTGGCGCACCTTCAGCTGGAACTGTCACCGGACTTGGCCGCGTTTCCGGGCGCCTGTTCATGATCATCGCCAACGACGCCACCGTAAAAGCCGGCGCGTTCTTTCCGATGACCGCTAAGAAGGTCATTCGCGCGCAAAACATCGCCATCGAGAATCGCATCCCCACCATCTATCTCGTCGACTCCGCAGGTGTTTTTCTCCCTCTGCAGGAAGACGTCTTCCCGGACGCCGACGATTTCGGCCGCGTCTTCCGCAACAATGCGGTCATGAGCGCGCAGGGCATCCCGCAAATCACGGCGATCATGGGCATGTGCGTGGCCGGAGGCGCTTACCTGCCCGTAATGTGCGATCACATTCTGATGACCGAGGGTTCGGGCCTTTTCCTTGCCGGTCCTGCCCTGGTGCAAGCCGCCATCGGGCAGAAATCCACTGCCGAAGAACTTGGGGGCGCGAAAATGCATTCCCAGATCAGCGGCACCGTCGATTTTCGCGAGCCAGACGACGAATCCTGCCTCAAACGAATTCGCGCCATCGTCGACAAAATGGGCGCGCCAAATCCTCCGATATTCAGCCATTCTCGCCTGCACGAACCGCTCTATTCCGCCGAAGAACTCTATGGCATTTTCTCCGGGAATCCCGCGAAACAATACGACATGCGCGAAATCATCGCCCGCATTGTCGATGGCAGCGCCTTCGAGGAATATCGCGGCGAGTACGGCGAAACCCTTTTATGCGGTTACGCCCGCATCGGTGGATGGGCCGTGGGCATAGTCGCCAACCAGAAGAAACATGTCACCACCAATGCCCCGCACTCCGACCAAAAACGCATCGAATTTGGCGGCGTGATTTATACCGAGTCCGCCGAAAAGGCCTCTCGCTTCATCATGGACTGCAACCAGAACCGCATTCCGTTGATTTTTCTCCACGATGTGAACGGCTTCATGGTCGGCAAGGACGCCGAATGGAGCGGCATCATCCGCGCCGGAGCGAAAATGGTGAACGCCGTAGCCAATAGCGTCGTGCCAAAAATATCCGTGATTGTTGGCGGCAGCTTCGGCGCCGGCAATTACGCTATGTGCGGTAAAGCTTACGATCCGCGCTTCATGTTCGCCTGGCCTACCGCAAAATTTGCGGTTATGAGCGGAGATGCCGCCGCCAACACGCTAGCCGAAATCAAACTCAAGCAACTGGAACGTGAAGGCAAAAAGGTCGATGAAAAAGTGAGAAAGGAAATGATCGAATCCGTTCGCGCCACCTACGAGCACCAGACCGACCCGCGTTACGCCGCCGCCCGCCTCTGGCTCGATGCCATCATTGATCCCGCCCACACCCGCGACGCCCTGATCTGGGCCCTGAACGCCGCCTCCCTCAACACCCATTTGCCAGACTTCAAAACCGGCGTCCTCCAAACCTAGCTTCCATACGCGATTCCTGGGTGCCCCACTCGTCGGTTTTACGTGTGGGTCTTGGGCTGCTCGGCTTCTTCTTCTCACTCATTCTCAGGGCCCTATTCTGTCCACTGCTTCCTCTGTCATACAAGACCCGCCGTTCTTCCGCCCTTCCTCTTTTCTTTCCAGACCCGTAAACTCAATTTGTCAGAACCTAAACACAATGACCCGTACCTCCCGCATCCTTCTAATCGCCATGTCCATCGCCTTCGGCATCTGCATTTTGGGTCTCGTCACCGGCATGGTCTACTATTTATGCGCGGTCTATCTCTGGCACCGCACTATGGAAAGCGTTTTGGGAAACAGTATCGCCTACAACAAGACCTTAGGAGCCTTGGGAATCTTGGGTTTTATATTATTCTTCGCATTCCTGTTATCACTCATGTCCAAAAACAATTCCAGAAAAGCCAATTAAATGGCCGATCAGATCAAACTCATCGAATGTCCCCGCGACGCCTGGCAAGGCCTCCCGGAATTGATCCCCACCGACACAAAGGTCGCTTATCTTCGCGAACTCATCTCCGCCGGATTTCGCCATATCGACGCCGTAAGTTTTGTATCTCCCAAACACGTTCAGCAAATGGCTGACAGCGAAGAGGTCATGCGCAAACTTCTCGAATCCCTGCCCGACAACACCGACCTTCCCGAAATCATCGGCATCGTCGTTAACGAAAAGGGTCTTGAGCGTGCTCTCGCCACTCCCGGCGTTTCCACCATTGGCTATCCCTACTCCATCTCCGCTTATTTTCGCCGCTCAAACGCGAACATGAATCGTGCCGAATCCCGCGCCCTGGTCGAAGCTCTCGAGCGCGAAACCAAATCCGCCAATAAAAACCTGGTCATCTACATCTCCATGGCCTTCGGTAACCCTTACGACGAGCCGTGGGGCCCAGAGATCGTTCAAGATACCCTCGAGTGGCTGAAAGATATTCACGTTCAAACCGTTTCGCTCGCCGACACCGTCGGCACTGCCACCCCCGACCTGGTCCACGAACTCCTCACCCAGGTAAAAGATCACGTCGCGGGTATCGAGCTCGGGGTACATCTCCATTCGCGCCCCGAAGGTACCGAGGATAAAATTCTCGCCGCCTACGCTGCCGGTTGCCGCCGTTTTGATGGAGCACTCACAGGACTCGGCGGGTGTCCCTTTGCCGGAGACGATCTCGTCGGCAACATTCCCACCGAAGTCGTTCTCACGGCTCTACGCAAAGTCGGCGCAGATCCGGGCGTCAACCCCGCATACCTGAATAACCTTGTAGAAATGAGCGCCGCCATCCGTGCAAAATACGCACATGAGCCAGCCGCAAAGGAAGGAGAAGCCTTGCAATGAACTACCAGACACTTCTTCTCGAAACGTCCGCTAATTTCGCCACCATCACCCTCAATCGCCCGGAAAAGCGCAACGCCATCTCTACCCAAATGATTGCCGAATTACTCTCGGCGCTCGATGAACTCGAGAAAACTCGGACCCGCGTCGTCATCCTCACAGGTAACGGTAAAGCTTTCTGCGCCGGCATGGATCTGGAAATGCTCCAGGCCATCGCCCATCAATCGCCATCCGAAAATCAGGAAGATTCTCGCCGCATGGCAAAAATGTTTCGCAAGATCTGGAGCTACAGCAAACCGATTATCGCCGCCGTGAATGGTCACGCACTTGCCGGGGGCTGTGGCATCGCCACACTTTGTGATTTCACTTTGTCCGTTCCCGAAGCGAAGTTTGGCTACACCGAAGTCAAAATCGGTTTTCTACCCGCTATTGTTTCCGTTTTTCTTACCCGTCAGATCGGCGAAAAACGTTGCCGCGACCTTTTGCTTACCGGCCGCATGATTGAGGCCAGCGAAGCGAAGGAATTTGGCCTCATCAACGAAATCGTTCCCCCGGAAACGCTCATGCAGCGTGCCCACGAGCTGGCCGATACGTTGATCGCCGCAAGCCCGGCAAGTGTCACCCGCGCCAAGCACCTGCTTACTTCAGCCGCTGCCGCCAGCCTCGATCACGACCTCGAGCGCGCCATTCTCGAAAACGCTCGCATCCGCTGCACTCCCGATTTCAAAGAGGGTCTCGCCTCTTTCCTTGAAAAGCGCAAACCCCACTGGCGGGACGAAGGCGACGCGATCTAGCCGGACCATACTCGCCTGCCCACTGGGCCAGAATCAGCCTTAGGCTTTCAGCATCCTAACCGCGCCACTCTTAAGGTCGTAAACTCCACCAACCACCTTCAACTTTCCTTCCTTCACTCGCGGCGCCACAATCGGGTCCAATCGGTTCAGTTTATCAACGCCCAACTGCACGTTCATCGCAATGGCATTCTCCAGCGCATCCCCCGGCATCCCTTTGCTCTTGTGCACTGCAGGCTTCACAAGTTCCACAAGCCCATTGATCGCGCCCGGCAAGGAATCCTTCGCGTCAATATGCTTCATCGCAGACTTCACCGCACCGCATCCGCTGTGACCTAAAACTAATATCAGGGGCACGTTCAGCTCCGCCACTGCATACTCAATACTTCCCTTCACCGTCACGCCGGCTCCACCAATCACATTTCCCGCCACGCGTACCACGAAGATATCGCCGACTCCGACGTCGAACAGCAATTCTGGAGCGACTCGCGAATCTGCGCAACTCACGACCACCGCTTCGGGAAATTGTGCCGCCGCCAGCGCCGTGAATTCCTCGGGACTTCGTCGCGGGTTCTTAGTCTGGCCCTTCACAAAGCGCTCATTCCCAGTCAATAGTTCT
Source organism: Candidatus Acidiferrales bacterium (assembly GCA_963748365.1). Lineage (GTDB taxonomy): Bacteria > Acidobacteriota > Terriglobia > Acidiferrales > UBA7541 > Acidiferrum. Next base: position 151,446 of record CAVVJG010000028.1, on the reverse strand, counting down.
TTCAATGCCTCATCCGGGTTCATGGCCGGACCGGTCTTGCTTACATCCTTCTGCCCTGCTCTTAGATCTGCACCCGGCAATGCGAGTCCCAGCCCCACCGCCGCTGCTATTCTCATGAATTCGCGTCTGGTTGAAATTGGTCGGTATTCCATAGGATCCCCTTTCTCCAGCCCGGAATTGTACACACAAAGCCGGCATAATTTGTAAACCTTCTAACAAATGCCGACGATTCTCCCTCCCCGGGTTACCTCTCCTTGCTTGTTTTCTTTTCCTGCTTCTTTTCCGGCATACTATTCCCTGCGTGCAGGTCAGCTATCATTCAGGGACCGCAACTTTCTCGACATGCTCACCTATCACGATGTCACCATTCGCGTGCGCTACGCCGAAACCGATCAAATGGGCGTGGTCTACCATTCCAACTATTTGATCTGGTTTGAAGTTGGCCGCGTCGAACTGATGCGCTCTCTCGGCTTCGATTACAAACGTATGGAGCTAGACGACGACACCTACATCGTGGTCGCTGACGTTCATTGCCGTTATCAACACCCGGCCCGCTATGATGAGCTCCTCACCGTTCGCAGCCGCATCCTCGAAGCCAAGACACGCACCCTGAAATTCGGCTACGAAGTCTCTCGTCAGGGAGATCAGAGGCTCCTCGCCACGGGCCATACTATTCACGTAGCGTGTAGTCGCACCGGCCACGTAAAGCAATTCCCCGACAAATACAAAACCGCCTTTCTCTCCATAGCGGATTGCGCACCCAACGGGAGCGCCAAGTGATACTCTCCGCTCGCTCTGCGGCCCTCTGCTCGCTCAACGGTAAGCTTTTCTCTTCTCCGAGTGATCTATGCCCCGAGTTCAGTGTCCTCTGTGTTAAAACTCTTTCTGCTGTTCTTCTGTCTCCATTCCTGAGCACGCGACCATGACCATCCAACTCACCGGCAACGATCTAACCTTCACCCAGCTCTACGCCGTCGCCTTACGTCACGAACAAGTTTCGCTGTCTCCCGAAGCCATCGTGCGTATGAAAGCCTCCCGACAGATCGTTGATCAACTCGTCGCTTCGGGCAAAACCGCCTACGGCATCAACACCGGCTTCGGCAAACTCGCCTCTGTCCGCATTTCCACCGAGCAAGTTCGCCAACTCCAAGTAAATCTTGTCCGCTCGCACGCTTGCGGGGTTGGAACGTCTCTAAGTGAAGCCGAGGCTCGCTCCATGATGCTGCTCCGCGCCAACGCGCTTGCCAAAGGACTCAGCGGCACCCGCCCGGTTGTCGTAGAAACCCTTTGCGCCATGCTGAATGCTGGCGTTCATCCGGTTATCCCGTCGCAAGGCTCTGTCGGAGCCTCTGGCGATCTCGCTCCACTCGCGCACCTCGCCCATGTCGCAATCGGCGAAGGCGAAGCGATCTACAGGAACGAAAAGCTTTCCGGCGCGGAAGCCATGAAGCGCGCGGGCATCGTTCCCGTTGCACTGGAAGCCAAGGAAGGGCTGTCGCTTTTGAACGGCACGCAAGGAATGCTTGCCCTACTCAGCCTGGCGCTTTACGAGGCAGATATTCTTGCCGACACCGCGGATGTGGCCGCATCACTCTCCCTCGATGCACTCCGTGGCAGCCCGGGGGCTTTCGATTCGCGCATTATGCACGCACGCGCCTATCCCGGTGCCAGCACCACCGCCCGCAACCTCGCCCACTTGAATGACGGCAGCCAGATCCGCGAATCGCATCGCGCCAGCGAAAAAGATCCTCGTGTGCAAGACGCGTACAGCCTCCGCTGCACTCCGCAAGTACACGGCGCGGTCCGCGATTCCCTCGTTTACGCCAGGCAAATGGCCTTGGTTGAATTAAACAGCGCTACGGATAATCCCCTCGTCTTTCTGAAAGAAAATGGGGAAGGCGACATCATCAGCGGTGGAAACTTTCACGGCCAGCCCCTGGCCATGGCCGCCGATCAAGTAGCTATAGCGCTTGCCACACTCGGAGGCATTGCCGAACGCCGCATCGAGCAGATGACCAATCCTCTTACCAGCTTGCTGCCCGCTTTTCTTACGCCTGATCCCGGACTCAATTCCGGCTTCATGATCGCGCAGGTTACCGCTGCCGCTCTTACCAGCGAAAACCGCGCGCTTGCCGCTCCGCATTCTGTCGATTCGATTTCTACTTCGGGTAATCAGGAAGATTACGTTTCCATGGGCATGAGTGGCGCGCGCCGCCTCGAACGCATGCTCCACAATCTTCGCCACATTCTTGCGATTGAGCTGCTCTGCGCCTGTCAGGGCATCGACCTTCTTGCGCCACTGCAAACCGGCGCTCTCGCCCGCAAAGCCTACGACGCCATCCGCGCCGTCTCTCCCAAAGTCGAAGCCGACCGCCCTCTAGCCCCCGACATCAACGCTGTCTACGCCTTGATTGCCACTGCCGCCGTTTCAAATACTCTTCGTTAAGAAACTCCGATCGCTTCTCTTTGGCTTAGATTCTCAGCCACGTTGCGCACTATCTCGCAGGAAGGATATCTGTTTTTCGAAAATCATTGCCTTTGAACAACAACGGTTCTCCAGAAACCTTCGCCAGCGCATACGAAAAGCAATCTCCCAAATTCAATCCCGCCGGATGTCTTCCCTTTCCAAACTCAGAGAAGCCCTGCCTTGCCGCATGAGCCTGTCTTTCAGTAAATGGCTCGATCTCGATCGCATTCCCTTGCAAGAAAATGTCGCACTGTCGAATCCCGAAATCACCTGCGTTGGACTCAACTACCATGCTTAGTTCCACAAATGTGCCAGCGGATATCTTGCACGTCTCTGCATCCCTGATTGCTTCAGCATAAAATTCAGCGTCGCGCTCTCGAAATAAAATCGCTAGCAGTGCTGACGTGTCTAGGATCACTTGGGGAGTCCATTCTCATCGTACAAAAACGCGGCATGGTCGATGATCGGCCCCTTGATTTGACTGCGGATTTTTTTCCCGATGGCGAGCATCTCATCGACGGACAGCCTTTTTGATTCTCGTTTCTTGACGCGTCCCAACTTTTCGCGTAGTGCCTCGGTCACAACCGCTGTCATGGTCTCCCCAGTCGCTTCCGCTAACTGCTGAGCGAGTCTGTGCGCTTCTGGATCTTTAATGTTTAGGCTCATCAATCTACCAAGGTGGAATAAATCTACCTTGGTAGATTGTACGCCATCTCGTGCACCCTGTCCACCCTACTTCATCCCAGCGCCTCCAAAAAATACGTGAACATCCGATAGCCTGCCACATAACTGAACGGCGCCAACTCCAGCGAGTAATGCCCCACCGGCAATTCCAATGTCCGCGGCTCCCCTCCATGCTTCCTCAGTGCTCGCAGCATCTCTTCGGTCAATTCCGGCAGAAACGTCGGGTCGTACTTCCCATACACCATGAACGTGTCTCGGTCCGCTCCCATCCCGCGTTCCACATACGGCATCGGGCTCACCGGGGCCCAGAACTCTCGCAACTCCTCGATGGTGACTTCGTGCCGCAGACCCTCCCACACGTGATTCGTAGTCATTCCCTGGCTCACCACGTCCGCAAAATACGTTGACACGTGGAAGAATCCACCGGCTCTCACGCGTTTGTCATGCACCAGCGTTATGTATCCCACGGATGAGCCGATGCTGGTCCCCAATATCCCCAGGTGGTCGTAGCCCTGCTGTTCCAGCCATGTCAGACACACACGCGCATCTTTTACCGCCTGTCGATTCGCCTGCAGCGTCAATCCAACATTCGGTCCTACCAACTGATCGGCTCGCTCGTGTCCTTTCGCCATGCGGCGGTCGTGATACGGCAAACTCATCTTCATCGCGGTTATGCCCATACGTTGCAGCCAGTGGCACAGCGCCACCTGCCCATGCCATTTCGCATTCCAGTTCGGCAACACCAGCACCGCCGGGCCGACCTTCTTCCCGCGAAACAATTGCGCATGCACGGTATTGTTTTCCGGCCACCCCGACTCCAGCGGGCTGGTAAATGTCAGCACATTCTCCGCATCCAGTTTGTAATCGCTCACCTCGCCCGCGGCATACCACTTCTCACTATTTTCGATAGCCTCGCGCGCATACTCGCGTACAAATGATCGCGGGTCGTCGTGCTCCGCTGTTCCATTGATATGCTCCAGGCCCCACTCGAACGGCCGCACCATGCGGTTGTCGTCCGTAGTCCAGCGCCGGTGCTCGTAGCGCCTTATTGCGTGTTCGTACCAGCTCATTGCCATATTCCAAGTTTACCCTGCTTTCCTTTCCTCTTGCTCGGCGCCCTGAGGGTCTCCGCGTTATCCTCAGCGTTCTCCGTGGGCTCTGTGCTCTGACCTTCCTGAACTCAGAATTACAGTTCCCTATTCCGGCCCGTTAAGCATCGGACACTCGCTATCCCTCCTCGCATTGAGCCGCTTCCGTCTCTATGTCACAGTGAATCAGATGATCGCGTTCTTCTTTTTCCTCTTCGGCATCGTCATTGGCAGCTTTCTGAATGTTTGCATCACGCGCATCCCAGAGGGCGAATCCATCGTTTCCCCCGGTTCCCGCTGCCCGCGCTGCAAAGGGCCTATCAAGCCTTACGACAATATTCCCATTTTCGGCTGGCTCATCCTTCGCGGCAAATGCCGCAATTGCGCTCTTCCTATTTCGCCCATGTACCCCATCATCGAACTTCTCACCGGCGTGTTCTTTGTCGTTGCCTACTTGAGATTCGGCGTAACCCTGCCCACCTTCAAATGGCTGATCTTCGGCTGTTTGCTGATCATTCTTATTGTCACCGACCTGCGCGTTCGCCTCCTTCCCGACGCTATCGTCTGGCCTGGCTTCGGTATCGGGCTGGCCCTGGCCACAAGGATTCCCCCCGTTGACGGCAGTTCCGTCGCCCTCTTTTTCGGATTGGGTCTTCACTATCTTCCACCGCACGCCCCCGCCGTCTTTGGTGTTCTTGACGCGCTCCTGGGGGCCGCACTTGGCAGTGCGCTACTCTGGTCCGCAGCCACAATCTACAAAATCGTTCGCAAGCGCGAAGGCATGGGCATGGGCGACGTCAAGATGATGGCCATGGCCGGCGCATTTTTGGGCGTGCCTGGCGCTTTTCTCACCATCCTCATCGGGACATTCCTGGGCTCGATTCTCGGCGTGGCTCTCGTCGCAACGCTTTTCGTATCCGGTTGGAAGCGTACCCTGGCCGAACGCGCTCATCGCCGTGGACTTGGCGATATCAACTCGCTGCGCTGGTCCATTGTCTCGCAATACCAGATTCCCCTTGGCACGTTTCTCGGGGTCGCCGCACTTCTGGTAGTCTTCATCGCTCCTTACCTGCAATCCTTTTTCCCCCGCTAGCCCTTAATCCTTTCGCGCCACACCCCGCCCCCGCACACCCATTCCGCGTTACAATACCCTCAGTCGCCGTTTGTGCTTCTTGGGAGCTTCCTGTCCGCTCCGGTGGAGGAAGGTGTCTATGCGCTCAACAACATTCTTGCGGAGTTTTGGCTTATTCTTTGCAGTCCTCATTACCGTTCTCTCCACTCCCGCTCAGGATCCTTCCTCGCAACAAACTGGAGATCCCATGGCCGCCGCCGCGCGTAAGGCCCGCGCCGAACAGCAAAACGCCCCCAAGCCTAAGAAGGTTTATACCAATGACGATTTTGCGCCACCTCCAGCCGCCAAGGCCACCGATGGCAAGCCCTCCGCGACTCAGGCTGACGCCGCAACCACGTCAGACGCAGACCTTGCTGCTGAAAATAACCCTAAATCTGAAATCTATTGGCGCAAGCGGTTCAGCAAAGTGCGCGACAAACTCGCCACTTCCGAAAAGGAGCTATCTGTTTTGCAGCGTGAACTAGACAAAAATGAAGTTCAGTACTATCCCGATCCGCAAAAAGCGCTGATGCAGCAATACACCCGCAAGGATATTAACGAGAATCGCGGCAAGATTGACGCCAAGCAAAAAGAAGTCGATGCTCTCAAGAAGCAGCTAAGTGACATGGAAGATGAACTACGCAGAGCAGGCGGCGACCCCGGCTGGGCCCGCTAAATCCGTTTGTCTTAACTTGTTTTTTAGTAGTGGCGACCTTAGGAGGGGCGCGCCCTTTCTTCGATTAAGGCACTCTGTTCGCATTCGCGAGAATCTTCACTAATTCACGTACCCATTCCCGTCCAATTTCCGGACGCCTTCCAACATCGCCAATCCAGCGCGTAATTCCTCGGTTCCATTTTCCAAGGCCTGCCATGCAACTCGCTCAGACTCGGCCGTCACTGTTTCCAGGCAGCTCTGCAGCGCCCCTTCATCCGCCAGTATCGAAGAATCCATCATCCGCACCATTTTTTCCATCGCTGATTCTTGTATTCGTTGGAACGCTTCCTCCACCGGTACCTCTTCCAGGCACAACTCACACGCCATGCGCGCAAGCGCTTCGCCAAGTCCGCTCGCGGCGATCCGCATCTGCAATTCTTCCGCGGCAATGCTCGCAAAACTCCGTTTACCCGTGTCCGGCGTGATTCGCGCCGCGATTGGTCCAGCTTTCATGGTGATCCCTCCACCCGCTCCATTCCGTATCGCCGAGACTACTGGCTCCAACCTCTGGCCACAATAGTCAATTCCTATCAGTCAATATTCCTCTCCACACAAACTGCACGCGCCGTTCCAATGCACGCGCATTATCAGTTTCGCACTGCGATGCCGATGTGACGTTTGTCACAGCCCTTATACGCTGCAGCAAAACTGTTCATTCTTCTAGTTTTTCTGGTTTATTCCGACTTCTTCCTGGTTTTCTTTTCCTGCGCGAGTTTTTCCAGACGTCTTACAAATCCGGCCACGCGTCGTTCCAATGTTGCCTGTTGTTTCACTGCGGTTAGATACCGCACAATTTGTCGCCGCAGCGCCACGGTCATGCTCCGGAAATGCGCCCCCGCCTGTGGCGATTGCCGAAAGGCCAGCACCAGCGCGGGCGGTAATACCGGTTCACGCGGTTCATCATCGCGTTCCAGCACAATCTCCACCACCGCCCCGGCATCCACTCTCAATTTTTTCCGAATATCTCCGTGGATCGCCACACGATGGAGTCCGTTGCCGCGCGACACCATTGTTGTCACCAATGGGAAACCCTCTACCGTCCCACGAACAGGAACATGCGCCTCCGCCGCCTTCAGTGCGCGCGATACACCCGCGGGCACATCGACATACCGAATGATTCCCACCTTATAGATTTTCCCTGCAAAAATGTGCAACCGATCTGCCGCCATAAGTTCCTGCGCTATAACTTCGTGGCACAGCCATTCCCGGTTGTGCTCGTGGATCACCACATCGAACCACCTTAAATGGACTTGAGTGCGGCTTTACGCCGCCTGCCATGTGTAGCGACGGCCTCGGAGGCGGGCACTTTTCACTTGGCTAGAGCGAAACTTCAGCCGCGAAGCCTCACCTCTTCACTCCAATATGCAACGCCACCGATCCCAGCGTCATCAGGTGATACCGTACCTTTTCATAACCCATTTGCCCCATCAATCCCGCCAATTCATCCGGTCGAAAAAACCGCGACACCGATCTTGGCAAATACCTGTACGCAGCGGCATCCCCAGAAATCCAGCCGCCAATCGTCGGCAAGATGTTCCAGCAATAAAAGCGGTAGGCTCTTCCCACTAACCCTGGAGCCGGTTCAACAAGCTCCAGAATTCCCAATGTCCCGGCCGGCTTCAGCACCCGCAGAATCTCTCGCAAGCCATCCTGGTAGTTCGCCAGATTGCGGAATCCGAATGCTGTAGTCACCATATCAAACGACGAATCCGCGAACGGCAATCGCAGCGCATCCGCCTCGAAAAACGGCACGCGCCAGTCCTGGCGCGATTCCCGCAAACTCTTCTCTTTCGCATGCATCAGCATGGTGTGCGAAAAATCTGCGCCCACAATTTTCGCCCTGGCGCCCTTACCCAAGGAAAACGCCAGATCGCCCGTTCCACAGCAAAGATCAAGTACCAGCGCTTCCGGGTTTTGCAAAATTGGATGCAGTTCAACAGCCGTTCGCGCTCGCCAACGCCGGTCCATTTGCGCCGACAGCAAATGATTCAGTAGGTCGTATCGTGGCGCGATACGCGTGAACATTTCACGAACTTTTCGCGAAGCATCCTGTTCGTTAATTGCCCCTTCGGGCTTTGTTCCTCGGGGAAGCGCCGATTGCTCAGCCATCACACTTCCCTATCGTCACTCCTGGATTTCCCGCGGATTTCGACATGAACCGGAGCACGCACAGCACATTCTTTTCTTCCACGTCATCGTAAGACTTCGCCTTCCCAATCCGGGGAGCCAGCACAAAGCGCAACTTCCTCGCGCGCGCCTTCTTGTCCGATCGCATTGCGTCCACCAGTGTCTCCGGCGCAATCCGCGGCCAAGCAGGCAGCGGCCCAATGCGCCGAATCAGGGCGATCATCCGCGCAACATCATCCGCAGGAGTCCCTGCCACCACGTGCCCCAATAATCCCGCGCACATCATTCCCAGCGCTACCGCTTCGCCGTGTTGATATTTCTTGTAGTGCGTCGTGCTTTCTAGCGAATGTCCGAAAGTGTGGCCAAAGTTCAATATTTCCCGCAGATGTGATTCACGTTCGTCTTTACTGACTACATCCGCTTTGATCTCAACCGATCGCCGAATAATGTGCAGCAACGCTCCTAGATCACGTTTGAGTAACGCATCCAGATTCTGTTCCAGAAAAATAAAGAGTTTCTTGTCCGCGATGATCCCATACTTGATGACTTCCGCCAGCCCACCGCGATATTCACGTTCCGGCAACGTACTTAAAGCCTCGGGATCCACCAGAACCAGTTTGGCAGGATAGAAGGCTCCTACCAGGTTCTTTCCTTCCGGCAAATTAACCCCGGTCTTGCCTCCTACGGAACTGTCTACTTGCGCCACCAAAGTCGTGGGGATCTGCACCAGGGCAACGCCTCGCGAATAAGACGCCGCCACAAATCCCGCTACATCACCAATCACCCCGCCGCCCACGGCGATCACCAACGACTGTCGGTCCGCACCTGCCCGTACCAACGAGCGTGCTGCCTTCTCCACTGTGCTCAGCGTCTTGGCGGATTCCCCGTCATCCAGCAAATGCACAACCGGCCGACTCTTCTTCGCAAGCCCGGCGCTTACAGCTCTGCCCAGCACCTTCCACACACCGGGAGATGTCAGCACGTGAACGCTGGAATATTTCCCGATCTTGGCCAGTTCGCCGCCCAAGTTACGCAGTATGCCTGCTTGACACAGTACGCGGTAGTCGCCCGAACTTGAGCGTACCCGTATTGGACGTGAATAAGTGAATTTCATCTGACTGAAGGGAAAAATCTAATGTAGCACACGCGCCATCAATCGCTAAATGGCAGCAAAAAAAAGAGGAAGGCTAAAAGCCTTCCCCTAACTAAACCTCATAAATTTCAAAGCTGCTCTGTTCCGCGGACCGCCCTACGCCTGCTTGTTTCCAAAGCGCTTCCGCAGCGTAGGCGCTAGCCCAAGCAATCCCATGCCGAGCAACAGAATCGAAGCCGGTTCCGGAATCGCTGCCCCGCCTACGACAACTGTCCCAGATGAGAATGTGCCGTAGCCTCCCAACCCGAGGTCTTTGTAGAACGCGCTCTGCGTTGTATCGATTGGATAACTACCCGAAATGAGGTTGCGGTTGGCATCAAAGATTTGCGAACCAGAGAATGCCCAGTCGTAGGAATGGAATCCTGCGAGAAAGAAGAGATCGAACAGACCGCTATCATCATTCGTATGGAGAAACACCAGCGCAGTTTCAGCGATCGTGTTCCCCTGAAAGCTTACGCTGATCGGAACGCTAAGTTCTGTCAGGAAGACATTAAGGTGTGCGGGCAAGTTAAACGTGAAGGTAATTGTGTTGCCCGGCGCGCTGAACAGCGTTGACGACGTGTTGTTCGAGTAGGTCGCGGTCGCCGTAATACTGTCGGCCTTGCTTGCATACGGAAGCATCAAGGCGCCCACGAACAAAACCATAATTGAGATGAGTTTGCGCATCTGCTTCTCCCTAACCTTGCGGAGACCACACCAATATTGCCAAAAATAACAGGGCAATTTTAATGCCATTCTAAACGTACTTTCGCCATCTCCCCCGCCCATCCTAACCCCTTCTGTTTCTGTTACCTACCTTTACCACAAATTGCCATCGCTGTCGTGCCCTTCTTTGACTGTGCACCACTTTTCCCGATTTCTGCATTTAACTAGTGTTATTTTCGTTTATTCCCTCCTCACCCTATCTCATTTCTTTCAGATTGCTCACGCCATTTCAAATCCCTTTCAAGCGCTTTATTTCTCTCCGCTTCACAAAATATTATCCACGTCGTTTAGCATTCCAACGCTTCCTCATATAAAATTAAATCTTATGATCGCAGTCAATGAAGTCACTATGCGGTTCGGCTCGCGGATCCTTTTCGAGGACGTGATGACTACCTTCATGGAAGGCAGACGCTACGCCATTTCCGGCCCCAATGGTGCCGGCAAGTCCACTTTTATGAAGATTCTCACTGGTGAGCAGGAACCAACCAAGGGCAACATCACCCGTCCCAAGAAGATGGGTGTCCTCCGCCAGGATCAGTTCGCCTTCGACAAATTCCGCGTCATTGACACGGTCATCATGGGCAACGCCATCCTCTGGAAAGCTCTCGAAGAACGCGACGCACTCTACGCCAAGCCTCACGATGCCCTTACCAACGAAGACGGCATGCGTCTCGGCGAACTCGAAGGCATTGTTGGCGAAGAAGGTGGCTACACCGCCGAGGCCGATGCGGGTGTGCTGCTCGACGGACTGGGCATCGAAGCCGAACTCCATGAGCGCCTGATGGGCGAACTCCAAGGTGGCCAGAAAGTCCGCGTCCTGCTAGCCCAGGCTCTCTTCGGCAATCCTTCTGCCCTGCTCCTCGACGAGCCCACCAACAACCTCGACCTCGATTCCGTTCACTGGCTAAAGGAATATCTCAACGATTATCACGGCGTGCTCATTGTCATCTCCCACGATCGCCATTTCCTTAACAGCGTTTGCACGCACACCGCCGACATCGACTACGAGACCATCATCATGTATCCCGGTGGTTACGACGACATGGTCCTGGCCAAGACGCAAATCCGCTCGCGCATGGAAGCCGACAACGCCGTTCGCGCAAAGAAGATCGCGCAACTGAACGATTTCATCGCCCGTTTTTCCGCCGGCACCCGTTCCGCGCAAGCCACCTCTCGCAAAAAAGAAGTCGAGCGCCTGCAAACTTCCGAGCTTGCACGCTCCAATATTCAACGCCCCTACATCAAATTTGCCACCGAGCGGCCCTCCGGCCGGCTTCCGCTGGAAATCAAGCATCTTTCCAAGTTCTACGACGATTTGGAAGTCATCAAGAACTTTTCTGCCAGCATTACGCGCGGCGAAAAAATCGCCTTCACCGGGCGCAACGGCGCGGGCAAGAGCACTATGCTCAAATCCATCATCCGCAACGCCGGTCCATTCATTACCGATGCCGAGCGGGCCTTCCCGATCGATGCGGGCAACGTGGCTTGGGGGCACGAAGTCTCGGTTGGCTATTTCCCGCAAGACTTCAACTACACCATCGACAAGACCAAGGGCATAACCGCTCTTGAATGGCTTTGGCAATTCTGGCCGCAAGCCACGCAGGAAGAGATTCGCGGCTACCTAGGTCAAATGCTCTTCAGCGGCGAAGACGCACTCAAGCCCACCATAGCGCTCTCTGGCGGCGAATGCGCCCGGCTGATCTTCTGCCGGTTAATGATTCAGAAGCCCAATTTCCTTGTTCTCGACGAGCCGACCAACAACCTTGACCTGGAATCCATCAACGCCCTGAACATTGCCCTGCAGAAATACGAAGGCACCGTTCTGCTTGTCACCCACGACGAAGACGTCCTCGACGAAGTCGCCACGCGCATCTGGCATTTCCGCGAGGGCAAGATCTACGACTTCAAAGGCACCTACGAAGATTTCCTGACCGATGCCCAGAGCAAAGCCACTGCCCGCTGAAAGCATCAATCAATAAACATCCTCAGCTTGATTCACTCCGGGTAGCGCCGGCATCCTGCCGGCTATTTGTTTTAGGTGGATAGCCAGCCAACGCAATCCGCAGTCTATGACAGAGAGGAGCCCTTTCCCGAATTCTTACTCAATACTCAAAGCGAACAAACTTATGACTTTTCGCTCACCAGCCACTTGCCCTCCTCCTCATCTCCCATTACATTGAAGTATTGGGGTTCATTCGCTCTTTTCACCTGAACCGCCCATGCTCGTGGAGGAAGTATCATGCGTACTCGGAACATCGTTTTTTTCGCCGGCACCATGCTTGCCAGCGCCACTGCCGGCAGCCTCATCGGTCCTAAGCCCATCCAAGCTGTTTCCCGCGAGATGGTTGAGTTGCAGCGCGACGTGACCACGCTGCTCCAAGGCCAAAAAGACCTGCAAACGCAGATGACCCAGGAACACACCATCCAAAAAACGCTCATCGAGCAGTCCTCCGACACCGTCAGCAAACTTAACGGCACCATGAGTTCGCTCGAAAAATCCGTACAGGACGTGCAGGCCAATTCCGGCGCCCGCCTCGACACTATGTCCACTCAGGTCCAGGGACTCTCCGACAATCTTGAAGAAATTAAGTCGCGCCTCGGCAAAGTTAACCAGCAACTCGCCGACCTCCAGAACTCCGTCCAGAATATCGACTCGCGCATTGCCGGCGGAGGCCCCATCAGCGCCAATTCTGGTGCGTCCCCGAGCGGCGGAGGTTCCCTGCCACCGTCTGGCGGTTCAGTAGCACCCCCGTCCACCTATTCCAACGGTTCCTCCTCTGGCCCGACGCCTTCCGCGGACACTCTCTACTCCAACGGGCTTCGCGACATCACCAGCGGCAAATACGATTTGGCTCGCTCTGAATTTCAGGACTACCTCAAGTATTACGGCGACACCGATCTCGCCTCGAACGCACAGTTCTATCTCGGGGAAATCGCTTATTCGCAGAAGCAATATGATCAAGCCGTCGACGAATACGATAAGGTTCTCAGCAACTATCCCAAAAGCTTCAAACTCGCTCCAGCGCGACTGAAAAAAGGCATGGCTCTCATCGAGCTTGGGCAAAAGAATCCCGGAATTAAAGAACTTCGTGAGGTGGTAAAGCGTTATCCCGGAACCGAAGAAGAACGCCGCGCTCGTGCCAAGCTTAAGGAGCTAGGCGTGCCCGCAGCCGCAGCCGGTCGCTAGTCAGGCCCGCGCCAGTGTTGGGATCGCTTTCCTTGGCGGTCCGCAATCTGAGCCACAATTCGATTTATTGCCTACCCAGCAATGCAAGAATGGAATGCAAGAGTGGTCAGGCATTCATTTCAGAAGCGTATTAGTATTTCCTTAACTTTTTCTTCGCTTGCCTCTCGGAACTTCGCCGCCGCAAACCCTCTGACCTATCACTGTTGGAATTCCTAGCAGGTTCAAAAAATCTTCGCTTAGCTCCACTGTTGGGAGTGTTGGCGGGGAAAAGAGATCTGGGGGAACTTTGTTGTAGGTGATCCTTCGTCGGCGCGCTTCCTTTTCCTCGGAGTGGACCAGCCCTCTTACCATGCCCACACGCTGATCGCAACGCTCGAATACCGCTTCTAGAGAAAAGCCTCATTACGGGACCGGAACTCTCACAGCTCTTGGCGGACTACAAGGATCGTGCAATCACCAGCGTCAAATCATCTGTTTGCCGGCCACCTGTGAATTCCTGAACCACGGAAATTATTTTCGCCAACAAAGAGGCCGGCGACAGGGCCCGATTTCCTTTAAGACTGACAAGAAAACGCTCCTCGCCGAATTCCCCATTTTCACGATTCATCGCTTCAGTCACGCCATCACTATAAATCACCAACAAATCGCCGGAATGCAGTGCGGTCTCCATCGTGGCGCACTGCCACTTGGCAAAGAGTCCCAGCACGGTACCCGTCGCCTGTAACCGTTCCACAGTCCCATCGGCACGCAGCACGATAGGGGGATTGTGACCGCAATTCACATACCGCAACGTCCCGCTCTCATCGTCATAATCCCCGAAGAACAGCGTTGCATATCGGTCGTCTGGCGTGTTTTCGTAAAACAACCGATTCACGGAGCAGAGCAGTTTGCTGGGATCTTCCAGCGCAACAGCATACTGGCTGCGCAGATTTGCCTGCAGGTTGGCCATTAGCAGCGCCGCCGCAATGCCCTTCCCTGAAATGTCCGCTAGCACGAATCCCAAACGTTGCGGCCCCATGTCTAGAAAGTCGTAATAATCGCCGCCAACCTCTTTCACCTGAATGCACGTTCCGGCATACTCCAGTGAGTTCAATGGCGGCCGCACCTGCGGAAATAACCGCGACTGCACCTCCCGTGCGATGTCCATCTCGTGAGCGGCCCGCCGGTCTGCTTCCATGCGCTCCGCCATCTTCTCTGCCAGCAGAATATTCTCCAATGCTATTCCCGCCTGGCCTGCCGCGAAATTCAACAGCTGTTTGTCCTCGCCAGAATACGGCTCTTCCGAGAGTCGCGGTCCCAGCACCAGCATCCCCAGTAACCTCGCGTCGCGCCCCATAATCGGTACTACGCACTCAGCTTCCGTCGGTGTCAAAGTGGAGAATTTGGTGGAAGCCGCAAAACCAGCAAGGTACAGGTCCCACGCTTTGCCTTTCTCCCCCAAACTACTCACGGTCGGATCGTCGTTCGCAATCGTTCCAGGCAACTGCGATAGGGATCCGCGGGCCGCATTCAACCAGCCGTCACCTTGCTGCATATAGCAAGCCAGAGTCTTTGGGTGCAGCGCCATACGTACATGTTCTTCGAGTAGTGCCGCCATTTCGCCGCTGGTGCTCACAGACCTGGTCTTTTCCGCCATTTCCTGCAATATCTTTCGCGCATCATACGCGCTTCGGAAAAACGCTTGATCGATGCGCGCAGTCGCTTTTCTCACCAGCGGAGCCGAAACCCACACCAGCAAAATGCCGAATAGCGCGCTTAGCGCCATGCCCATATTTGTATGCGTCTGCACAAATTGGGAAAAGATGCGCGAAAACAATGTAATTGCGATCGCCGCCACAACAAAAACGGCAAACACGAAACCCTTTTGCACCAACACGTACCGTGCGCTGCGCCGCAGGAGCACGGGAATTTCCATCACCCGGTGCTTCACTACTGCATAAGCAAACGACAGGGGATACAGGAATAAAACCAGAATCACCAAGGTATCTGGCCAAAAAGCCACCTGGACAGCTCCGAAATCCTTGAGGCTGCGTTCGACGACAATCGGTAGTACCCCTGCAATTGTCCCCCAGAAAATCACGCGCGACTTTCTGCGGGCCTCCACCGGAACAGATCTGGCAAAAGAATTTTGTGCCAGGGAAACCATGCCCAATGCAATCAACGTGTATCGTGTCGCCAGAAACAAATTAAGCGAGCCTCGTTCTCCAAACAGGTTGGTCACAAATTGGGGAAGTGCTGAGCGACCGGTCTGCAACGCTGGCCACGTCATGGCCATTCCTAAGACGAAGCCAGCCCATTTCAGCCAGGGAAGCTTTCTTTCCAACAGCGAATCCACGGGAAAAACCGCGAAAAACAAATAGAAGAATGCGGGAAACATTCCATTGAAAAAGGCGCGATACGCAAAAGCAAACGCACGCGCAGCGTGCGGTATCGCTATAGGATTCTGGATGTCGGGAGAAGCCGCGAACGAGCAAAACATCAAAGTCAAAAGCCACGCGTGGGGATCATCCAGCTTTAAAAAGAGCACGGCGAATCCGACCAGAAGAAAAAGCACCGGAAACGAAGCGAGAATTTGTTGTGCGGAACTTTTCGCCACTCCTTCCTGAACCTGCGCGTTGGGGCGAACCCGGAATATCCCCCGAAAGGCCACCGGGTCCGCCACCCCGGGTCGCGCTAGCGTGAATTCCACCGCATCACCCGGCCGGCCAAGCCCGTAAGCTTCGTTATAGGGGTCCGGGGTCGTGAGCATTCGCCCGTTTACAGCGATAATCCGATCGCCCGCCTGCAGTCCATATTTTTCTGCGGGGCTGTCTTTGACCACGTCGTGAACCAGGATAGAGTGGGTCGCCTCGTCGTACGCCTCGGGACGTTGGAAGTTAAAACCCAACTCCACGCGCGAATTTGGCAGGCGCGCGTTGTACATCCACAGCGCTTCATAGAGCGTCGCGCCTGCCGCCAACAGCACGGCGAACACAAGAAGTAGAGATCGTGGCAGCGAGGACCACTTGGGTAACAGTTGCGGCACCCCACAATATAACGAAACATTTCGCGCGAGACTAGGATGTGTCGCCTGCCCGTAGATTACTTCATTCCCAATTTAGGGACGCCTCTCGTGCGGCAAAAAGCGTCGCCGACATTTCATTTTTCTTCGCCATCATGCTATCTTCCTCTTTTCAGGGGGATTCACATGTCCGTCAACAAAGTCATCCTCGTCGGCCGGTTAGGCCGCGATCCAGAAACGCGCTTCACTTCCGGTGGCCAGGCCGTTGCTAATTTCTCCGTCGCCACCGACGAATCCTACAAGGATAAAAGCGGCGAACGCCAGAAGCGCACCGAGTGGCACAGGATTGTTGTTTGGGGCAAGCAAGCAGAAATCGCACAACAGTACCTGAAGAAGGGCTCGTTGGTTTTCATTGAGGGCCGGATTCAATCTCGTGAGTGGCAGGACAAAGAGGGCCAGAAGCGTACCAGTTTTGAAATTGTAGCCGCCAATTTTCGCATGCTCGGCGGCCGTGGTGATGGTATGGCGGCGGGCGCAGGGGCTGGCGGCGGAGCAAGCCGTGGCGACGACTTCGATCAGGGCGGGGGTCATTCCGAAGAGCCCATGGGTGGCGGCAGCGGCCCGGAAATCTCCGATGAAGACATTCCTTTCTAGAATAAGTTTGCTGAATTTGTGGGGGTGCAGCAATGCTGCACCCTGATCTGAGCCATCTTTTTTCCGTTATTCCATCGTTAATACAACTCGGAACTGCGCGTGCCCGCTCATCATCCTCTCAAACGCTTCTTTCGCCTTTGCCAGTGGGAACTTCTCAATCATCGCCCGGACTCCGCTCTGTGCGGAAAATCGTAGCGTATCCTCCGAATCCATAGCTGTGCCCGACGGCCATCCCTGAATATTTTTTCGCGCCATGATCAACTGGAGCGGTGTAACCTCAAGCGGATCCGTTGTCGCTCCCACCACCAGCAGCTTTCCTCCCACGCCCAATCCATCCACCAGCTCCGACATGGACTTCGAGTTCGGCGCGGTGCACAGAATCACGCGAGCCCCGCCAAGTTTCTGCAGTTCCTGCGCGCCATTCGTCGCTTTCGTATCAATGTACAAGGCCGCACCGAGTTTCTTCGCCAATGCCTGATTTTCTGGTCCCCGACCAATCGCTACCACGCAATATCCGGCCTTTGCCGCAAACTGAATTCCCAGATGACCCAATCCACCGATTCCCTGCACCGCAACCAGATCACCGATCCGCGCACCACAGTTGCGCAGCGCATTGAACGTGGTGATCCCCGCGCACATCAACGGCCCCGCATCTGCAAACTCCAAACCTTCCGGCAACAGCGCCACGGCTTCGTGCCGAGCCACCATGTACTGAGCGTATCCGCCATCTCGCGTCACTCCCGTAATCGCCTGATTCGCGCAGGTCACAAAATCTCCGCGTCGGCAAGACCCGCACACAAAGCAATGCCCTCCGTGCCATCCCACTCCCACACGATCGCCTTTCTTCCACTCGGTGACTGCCGAGCCAACTGCCTCCACCACGCCTGCCACTTCGTGTCCCGGCACGCGTGGATGAACCAGTCCCGGAAATCCGCCCATCTTCGTTAGCACATCGCTATGACATACGCCGCACGCGTGCACCTTGATCAGTACTTCTCCCGAGCCCGGTTGCTGAATTTCGCGCTCCACCAGTTCAAATTCGCCGCCTGCCTTGCTCACTTGTGCTGTCAGATTCTTCGCCATTGGAAGCTCTCCTCGCAGTTTTTGTAGATTACCGCGCACCACAAAATGCCACCGCGTTTAACGGAAATTGGATGTAAACGGCGGCCAGCGGGTTAGACCCTTCTCACAATTATTTGGACTATCGCCTCGGAACTAGGGCAATGTGAACGCCAGTACATAGTCGCCTTGCTTCGAATGCAGCTTTCCATGTCCACCCGCGGCAATCACCAGGTATTGCTTGCCATCAATAACGTAGGTCATGGGCGTGGCTTGTCCGCCAGCAGGCAACTCTACTTCCCACAATTTCTTTCCACTCTCCGAATCAAATGCGCGCAGGTGCGGATCGACCGTCGCGGAAGTGAACACCAATCCTCCTGCCGTGCTGATCAGGCCGCCCAGATTAATCGAACCCGTTTCTTTACCGGGTACCATCGTCCCCAACGGCACGTCCCACGCAATCTTTCCCGTAAACGCGTCCACGGCCACGGTAGTGCCCCATGGCGGCGCGGTACACGGAAGTTTGCTCCGCGAAATAAGAAATGTCCGATACATCCCGTACCCTGAAGGTGACTGATCGCCAAATTCCCCAAATATCCGGTTGGTCTGATCCCTTTTAACTTCAGCATCATATTTTTCGCGCGGAATCAGCTTTACCCACGCCACCAGACGATTGGCATTCGCAAACAGCAGATGATGCTGTGGATCATAAGAAGCGCTTCCCCAATTCACACCCCCAACGTTCCCCGGCACAATCACGCTGCCCTGCAAACTTGGCGGCGTATAAATACCTTCCGAACGCGACTCCGCAATTTTGTCCTGGCACCACTTTAAGTCTTCCGGAGTCGGCCCCCACGCGTCGCCAGCATCAAATTTCTCGGGCACCAGCGAAATCGTGGAAGACGGCTGGGTAGGCCAACTCTCCTCCCCCGCTATGTCTGTCTTCGGCACGGGCCTCTCTTCCACTGGCAGCAATGGAGCGCCTGTCAACCGGTTCAGCACGAACACGCGCCCCATCTTTGTGCTGATCGCCACCGCCGGTGTACCGTCTTTCCAGTTGAACAACGTTGGTTGCGCCGCCACGTCGTAATCCCACAAATCGTGATGCACCACCTGGAAGCCCCACACAAATTCGCCATTCGAAGCTTTCAAGGCCACCACCGAATTCGCCCACTTGTTATCGCCTTTCCGGATCCCTCCAAAATAGTCCGGGCTCGCGCTGCCCGTCGGCACGAATACCAGATCATGCTCTGCGTCGACTGAAATCACCGACCACGCGTTGCTGCCGCCCGTACGCGGCTTGGTTTCGTTCGCCCAGGGAGTCGGGTCCCACGTCCATTTCAATTTTCCCGTTTGCGCATCAAATCCACGCACGATTCCGCGCCCCGTATCGACTCTCCAGTTGTCGGCAATCGACGACCCGACAATCACCACATTCCCAGATATCGCTGGCGGCGAGGTGACTTGATATCCGCCTGTCCAAACCGTCTGCGTCGCGGCATCGCGCGCAAGGTCCACTTCTCCGTTCGTTCCAAAATCGGCGCACGGTTTTCCCGTTTTTCCATCCAGGGCAATCAAACGCGCATCCAGCGTTCCCAGGTATATGCATAATTGGTCGACATCTCCGCGCTTTGCGTGAGGATTGCTCCACGCCGACACACCCCGCGAAGTCACTTCGGAATAGTTTTTTTCAAGATTCACACCAGGATCGAACTCCCACACTTTCGCGCCGCTTTTCGCATCCAGCGCAATCACGTGGTCATACGGAGTGCTCAAGAAGAGCTTTCCATCCACAAGAATTGGTGTCGCCTCAAACGCGGCCTTTTCGATCAGTTTCGTCTTCACGTCCAGCGCGCCGGTGCGGTAGCTCCACGCGAGTTTCAGTTGGCCCACATTGACGCGATTAATCTGCGCCGCCGGAGAGTACCGCGTCCCGCCCGCGTCATTTCCATAAGTTGGCCAGCCTAAATCCTGCGCACTCTGGGCTTGTGCAGGACTTATGGCAAATAGACAGTACGCACTCATGTAGAGTGCGAAAACGCGGAAGAACTTCCTGCGGTCGTTCCTACCGCTAAATTTGTTTGAAAGCTCCATGCCCACTTCCCATAGAATAAAGTTTGCGCAGACACACGTGTACCACGGCAACTGCGGCTTAGGATACCCCAACGGATGCTGAACCGTTTCGATTGTTGCTAAGGCAAGCGATTTATTTCTGCGGTGGTGGAGTCGTGGCCGTCGCCGGTGGCGCAGGGGTTTCAGCGAGCGGCGGTGCTGATTCGGTAGGTGGCTTGTTGCCCTCGCCAGGCGCTGCGGCCGCCTCGACAGGCTTCGTCGGCACCTCAAATTTTGCTACATCCAATTCCGTGTTCCCGTCGACATAGGAAGTGACCGGCGTCCCCTTCGCAATCACTACGTCTTTCCCACGCATGAAAAGAAATACTGGCGCTACCGGAAAAAACAAAATTCCAGTTCCGATCATTGCTGCCGTCATCAATCCCTGACGCCCCTGCCCCTTGTTCTCTTGCATGGCGCGCAGTTTCGCGCGCGATCCGTCCGCCAGTCGAACCTCTTCAATTCGCACATTCAGCTTTCCTGCGCGGCCCATGCGCCGTCTCCCTTGCGCCTCTGTAATCGTGCCCACCGCCAGGGAGCCTTTCGGAATCACCAGCACGTCTTTCACTTTGATATCTTCCGATACTTCAAAATCCACGCGATTGCCAGTCGATTCTTTTCCCGACGATAGTTCGCGCCCCAGCGTGAGCGGAACCTTGGTCCCATCCTCCAGGCAAAAACCACAAGCCGCAATTGGTTTCACTGTCGGCACATCTTGTGTTTTGGCTTCTGCTGCAGTCGCGGCTGCCTGGCCACTGCTTGCCGGTTTAGGTTGTTGTGAAACTAGCGAACCTTCCACCGTCACGTTCGGCCCCAAAAAAATCATCGCCATACACAATGCCAGTTCCGCGCGCATACGCCCTCCTCTTGAATTGCTACCGGAGATGACGGAATTTAGTGATGACGGTATAACAACTATCAAACGACCGTTCAAGTGCAAAACTCACAATGTCTTTGCCAACTTAACCGTTGACCGGCCGTTTTCTGTCCTTTCGACCAGTTGTTTGGCCCCACCGGAGCCGCCACACTCTAATCCATATGTACGGCCTCCCCGTCTCTATCCGTCACATTCTTCTACTCATCGCACTGGCGCTCGTGCTTACGGGCTGTACCTCTGGGACCTCCTCCACTCAAAACCCGCCTCCACCATCCACTGACACGGTTTCTGTTTCGGTCGCACCGCCCACCGCTAATATTCGTGCCGGGGCCAACCTCACCTTTGCTGCCGCCGTTACCGGCAGCACCAACACCTCGGTTACCTGGTCTGTAAATAACGTGAGTGGCGGCTCAGCAGCCCTCGGTACCATCGACTCCACCGGGAAATATGCCGCGCCGAGCACCCTCCCTTCTCCCAATTCCGTTACTGTGAAAGCAGTCAGCGCCGCCGATTCCACCAAGAGCTCCAGCAGCGCGGTCACCCTACTTAATCCCACGCCGGTCCTTAGCGGTATAAATCCGGCAGCTACAAATCTAGGGAATTACACCTTGACGGTCACTGGTAGCAAGTTCCTCTCTGGCGCGCATGTCATGATGAATGGAAGCGCGCTGACCACGACTTTTGTTTCTGCCACGCAGCTCACCGCCACCGGCAACACCACCAGCGCCGGTACCTATCCCGTCACCGTACAGAATCCCGATCCCGGCAGCAGCTCCTCTTCGGCGATTAATTTTCAGGTGAATGGGTCAACGCAGACTTCCAGTTGCGGCAGCATGTCCACGGGACAAGGAGCCAGCTTGAACGGCTTTCTTCCCTTCCCAACTGACAATTTGTGGAACAAGGATATTTCTGCTTCCCCTGTCGATCCCAACTCCACCGCCATCATCAATTTCATCGGTGCTTCCATCGGGCTTCACGCTGATTTTGGCGCCGGGCAATACAACAATTCCACCATTGGCATTCCCTACAGCGTTGTGGGTTCTTCGCAAGCGCTCATTCCCGTCAACTTCACCGCATACGGCGATGAAAGTGATGCCGGGCCGATGCCCATTCCGCTTACGGCACCGATCGAAGGCTACCCCAATCCCGGTAACGGTGATCGTCACGTCCTCGTTCTCGACAACAGTAATTGCTTTCTCTACGAACTCTACAGCGCTTACCCGCAATCCAACCGTTGGGACGCAGGCTCGTCTGCGGTTTGGGATCTGCTCGCCAACGAACAGCGTCCTTACACCTGGACCAGCGCAGATGCTGCCGGCCTGCCGATCTTCCCCGGCTTGATTCGCTATGACGAAGTTGCCGCTGGACACATCAACCACGCCATCCGTTTTACCGTCCAACATTCCAGCGCCGGAATGACCCCGCCCGCGTCGCACTTTGCCTCGAATTCTTCTGACCCGCATGCACCGCCAATGGGCATGCGCATCCGCCTGAAATCGAGTTTCAACATTGCAACTTTTTCTGCGGCCAACCAGGTCATTCTCAACGCCATGAAGAAATACGGCATGATCGTCGCGGATAACGGGTCGTCTATGTATATCAGCGGTGCACCAGACGATCGTTGGAGCAACGACGACCTGCACAATCTTGGCTCTGTAACCGCTGGAAATTTCGAAGTGGTGCAAATTTCGCCACTCTATACCTCTGCGAATGTGCCCACTGGCGCATCTCCTCACATCACCCAGTTCATCGCCAGCGCAAACTCCGTTTCCGCGGGTACTGCGGTCACGCTTTCCTGGCAAGTCACTGGTGCCTCGTATGTTTTGGTTTCTCCGGAAATCGGCGCCACGCGGGGCACCTCCGTCGTCGTTCATCCCTCGGCCACAACCACATACACTCTGTATGCCAACAACGCCTTCGGACAGACCATCTCCACCGTTACCGTGACCGTCCATTAATCTGGCTTCATTCGACGCAGATCCGTCTGGTACCTGCAGTACGCCAAAATTTTGCGGATTACTGGGATCCTTCACACCTGATAGTTCTCCTCTCTCTTCACTAACTGTTCAAAATCCATAAGTTAGGAAACTGATCCGTGGTAATTTAGTTGCTCCAGCCCCTTACATTCAACGGCTTGCTCAGTCTCGGATTTGTTGAAAGAACAGTTGTGACTTCCCTGAGCAGTAGTGAAATCTCCTGTTTCTTTCTCGAGGAGAACTCTATGGAATACGTTAACGTCTCCCGCCTGAAGAAATGCGTCAATTGGACATTCGGGCTTCTGGGCTTCCTGGCAGTCACGGTTTTCGCATCAGGATGCAGCAGCGGAAACTACATACCTCCTGTTACTGGTACAGGCACCGGCACGGTCGCCGTCTCAATCAGCGATCCACCCAGTTGTAAACATCCCAATGGTGATTTTTCACACGTTTACATCACCGTGCGATCCGTGCAGGCGCACATCGATTCCCATGCAGGAGATGGCAGTTCCGGTTGGCAAGAACTGGCTCCGCAGTTGGCCAGTCAGCCCATGCAGGTTGATCTTTTTTCCTACACGCAAACCAATTGCGTCCTCGCGCAACTCGGTTCCGCAAGCCTTCCTTTAGGCAGCTATCAACAGATCCGATTACTCCTGGTTTCCAACAGTGCTTCGGGCTCGGGTGTTCCCGCAACGAACGCTTGCGCGGGCAACGGCTACAATTGCGTGGTTTTCAGCGATAGCTCCATCCCATCAACTGGAGCTTAGCACCAGGACAACACTGGACTGAAGATTCCTCCGGGCCAAATCATCGGCGGGCCCATTCAAGTAATGGACGGTCAGAGCGTGGATCTCAACATCGATTTCAACGCGTGTGCCTCGATTGTCCGGCAAGGAAATGGGAAATATCGATTGAAGCCGACACTGCCAGCGGGCCAGATCAGCCCCAACCTCACCGGCATTGGTGGGCAGGTGGTCGACTCCGTCACCCATGCCTCTATCGCAGGTACCGTTCTGGTGGCCATTGAACAACCGGATAGCACTGGCGTAGATCGCATTGTTATGGAAGCGGCTGCGGATGCCAGCGGAAGTTTCCGCTTTTGTCCCCTGCCGTCGGGTACCTTTGAAGTGGTAATCGTTGCTGTTGGTCCAAACAATCTGCCATACAACGCCACCGCGGTTGTGAACGTGCCCGACGGCGTAAATCTCCATACAATTCCGCTGGTCGCCGAAACCGGCGCGCCTTCTCCAGCAATTCTCCAAGGTTCCGTGACAGCAAGTACGGCATCAGGTGGAGCATCGGCAGACGTGAGTCTCGCCGCGCTGCAGTCGATCACCTTCGGCACCACCATGCCCATCACCCGCAGCCTTACCATCCCGCTGCAAACCATCGCTGCCACGACCACAGGTCCCGCAGTGCTTTCCACGGGTTTGATTTCCATCTCCACAAATACCGACTGCCTTGCAGGTAGCCCCGTGGGCGCAAATTGTGGTTCGTACACGCTGGTGGTTCCGGGAAGCAATCCCAACGTGGGCGAGTATTCCTCGTCGGGTATCAGCTACTCCGCACCTGCGTCGGGAGATGTACTGTTCACGGTTGACACCCTGGCCGCGCAACCCTTGCGTGGTGGAATTTCCGATTGCGTACCGTCTTAACAGACCACTTCCAAGGACATGAACCAGCAGCCGTTGCGGGTCACTGCTGGTTCCGCTACGACTGTGGCGCGGATCGATTTCAACAGCTGCTCCTAGGCGTAGGCCAACACCACAGCCCCAGTAAAAATCAGCAATCCGCCGGCCCAGTGGTGCCACGTCAAATGCTCGTGCAGGAAAATCGCAGCCAACGCAATGGCGATTACCACGCTAAATTTATCTACGGGGGCTACACGTGAAGCCTCGCCCAGTTGTAGCGCGCGAAAATAGCACAGCCATGAAAGACCCGTGGCGAAGCCAGACAAGATTAGGAATACCCAAGTGCGTTTTTCGATAGAAGACAATGGCTGCGTCTTGGTGAATAGCGCGACTGCCCAGGCAAAAATCAGGATTACCACGGTGCGAATCGCCGTCGCCAGATTGGAGTTCACATGCTCCACACCAACTTTGGCGAGAATGGCAGTCAGCCCTGCGAAGAACGCCGACAGCAGTGCCCACACAAACCAATTCATAGCGACCTCCAGCCTAGCCTCTGCAGCGGCCGCCTTCTGAGGCGGGCGATTCTCTTGCCCTCATCACCAAATTCCGATGTCACGGCTGCCGCTCCGGCGCATACGTATAATGCCCGTGAATGCATAGCCACTTCCCATTTTCCTTCACAAATATCCGCGTAGACTTTCCACGGCTGGTAACCCGCTTCCCATCGACATCAGCTCCTTCCGTCCAATAGTACGTAATCCATGCGGTATCCCCGCGCACCGTCACTTCTGGCTGATGCATGTCCGTATGCAAATTCTTGGCGCGCTTCAAGTAGTTCGTATACGTGCGAACTTCGTATTCCTTTCCCTGATTCAGATACGTGTCGTCTTCACCGAACGAGGTAAAGTCAGGATGTATGTAAGAAGCGTAGCGCTCGATATCAGCGTGCTCCAACGCGTCCCACATGGAAATTAGCGTGCTGATGACCGCTTGCTGCTCCCCATTCGGAGTCTTTGCCGTCGTTTGCGAAAAAGCAGGCATAGTGCAGACGAACAGCAGAACAATGCCGTGGCGCAAATATCTCATGGATCCCCCCTATCAATGGCGTTGAGCGAAGATACTTGAGTCCATTACATTTGAGAAGATGCAGCCGGGAAATGATTTCTATTTCTGCAGCTCAACCTATGGGGTGAAACGCCGTATTCCCCGTCTGGTAGCCTGATTCGATACCTATCAATCCGAACCCGGCGAGCTTCCCTTTCCGGGTTATTCGCCGTAGAATTGGAATTGGCAAAGAGACTGTATCCAATCGGTAACGCTTAGGAATTACGAAAATAACCTGGTTGAAACATTGTGGCAATCTGGGGCAAGCGACACTCGTCAAAGCCAGAGGTCAACTGTGAGAACGGTAACTTCCGAGCCAGTCTTAGTAGCCACCTCGTTGTACCGCGTCAGCCTGGCGCAAACCTCCCATGACTTAGTCGAGTGCCAGCGGCTTCGCTATCTCGTCTTCAATCTTGAACTCCGCGAAGGCCTCTCTACCTCCGAACGGAGTGGTCTGGACATCGACCCATTTGACTCCTTTTGCGATCACCTGATGGTACGTGACCTGGAAACAGGCCGCCTCGTTGGGACCTACCGTCTCCAAACGGGGATAACCGCTGCGCGGAACATGGGCTACTACGGCGATCAACTTTTCGACTTCTCCGTGTATGAGCCAGTTCGCCGCGAAGTGCTTGAACTTGGGCGCGCCTGCGTCCACGAGGATTTTCGCAACATGATGGTCCTGCACTCTCTCTGGAAGGGCATCGCGGTATATGCCACCAGGGTGGAGGCGCGCTATCTGCTGGGTTGCAACTCCATTTCTTCCCAGGACGAGAACTACGGCATGGCCATGTTTGATTCGCTGAAGGACAAGTATCTCGCGGAGCCGGCGCTGCGCACTTTGCCGCAGCCGGGGTGCCGCTGCCACGCTACGGGTGAACCGGTGGCTGTTACGCGTCCCCCCAGGTTGTTCCGCGCCTATCTGGACATATCTGCACGGGTTTGTGGTCCCCCGGCGATTGACCGGGAGTTCAAAACCATCGATTTCCTGACGCTGGTAGATCTGGCGAAGCTGCCCGACCGCGTCCGGACTCGCTTCTTCTAGCCGCTCATTGTAATGGGTGAAACGCGTTTAACTCATTACATGGTGAACATTTCGGAACGTCAACCATTCAGTTTCACGAAGTCCTCACAATTGGAAGAATCGTGAATTTGGCCCAGAATTGAAGAGATCGGGGCCAGATAGGCGTCTAGCACCCGCGATGTAATGAGTTATACGCCTTTATCTCATTACTTGAATCCAACTAAACCGGTATCGTTGGTAGGCTCCGCAATCCTGGGAATCGCCTAGGATTTGCCCGTTTGACCCCAGATCAGGCCTACGATGGCTATCCCAGCAAAAGTGTTCTTGCCATCGAAAGGGCCGCTGCTGAAGTCTTGGGATCGGCTAACTTAGCGCGTACAAAGTCGGACGTGCCACCCCCTTTGTTGGGAAAACTCGCACTGACCTGCTTCAGAACTGTCTGCAGATCCTTTCCGGCCGATGGGTGTTGAGCGAAAACCAATTGCCCACTTTCCTCCGCCACCAGCAGGGCGATGGTCTTTTCTTTCGCGGCGATTTCGGTAGCCAGCGGCAGCAATAATTCCGAAGGGACGGCGCGCAATATTTCCTCAACAATTCGCAACCCACCCCTTGTTTCAGGGGCAGCAGCAATTAACAAAGCCGCGCGCGCCACCGCCAGCTGTTGAACCACGTTGCGCAGGGTTTTGAAGTTCGCGTCGCGCTCGGCTGCGGCTTTGTCGATAGCCGCGATCGAATCGTCGGGTGCGCAACTCAATCTATCGGAGATGGAACGCAAAAGCTGGAAGTCGGCTGTCGCCAGACGCTCCGCGCGCACTCCGCAGGCAAACTCCACGCGCCACTCCTGGCGAATACGCGCACAGCGCCGAACCAGGATCATGCCGATGCGACCAGTGGACCGGACATGCGTCCCTCCACACGGTTGCAAGTCCGCGGCTTCAATTTCAATGGCGCGCAAAATTCCTTCGCGGTCCACTTCTTTGCGAACACCGATGCTCGCCAACTTGTCCGCAGTGCCATAGCGCACGGTTACCGGGCGATCCTCAAATATGATCAAGTTGGCGGCGCGTTGCGCGCCCTGCAAGGATTCCTCGAGCGGTTCCGGCCCTCGCAAATCTATGGTGCAGAGTTCCGCGCCAAGATGAAACGAGACGGTTGGCAGGCCAAATCTTTCCTGGAACATCGCCGAAAGCAGATGTTGGCCGGTGTGCTGCTGCATATGGTCGAGACGGCGGGCCCAATTAATCGAGGCTTCGACGGCCCCGCTTTCTATTTCCCTGTCAACAATGTGCGCGATGTCTTCACCGTCATCGCGTACATCCAGGACTTTGGCATCGCCAATACAACCAAGATCATTCGGCTGGCCGCCGGATGTGGGATAGAAGGCAGACTGGTCCAGCACAACTTCCCAGGATGGGATGGTTCCTGCGGAAGAAGGAAATGGTTCGGCGGGCAAGCAACTCTTGACGTGTGCCGAAAAAGCCTGCAGGTAGGAATCATCGTAGTAAAGGCGATGAGTGCTCATGAGGAAAAAAGTTTAGCACAGGCGGAAATCCAGTTAAGACTCAGCGCAAGGCTAGTGCACTTAAGCCGGGTGGAGACGTGTTTTCCGTTAAACTAGAGTTATGGGGATAAGGCTGATTGCGTTGGACATCGACGGTACGCTGCTCGGGAGCAACTGGAGAGTGTCCGTAGGAAATCAAGCGGCCATCGCAGAGGCTAGCCGCCGCGGTATCGAAGTGGCGCTGGTGACGGGGCGACGATACGATTTTGCACTTCCGGTTGCGCGCCAGGTGAACTCACCCCTGACGATGATAGTCAACAACGGCGCTTTAGTGCGTACGCAGGAAGGTCACACGCATGTGCGCCACCTGCTGCCTCGGGATACTGCCCTGCGCGTATTGGGAGCCACACTTGCCTGGCGAGAAGGTACGGCGGTAGTGTTCGACCGTCCTGTAGCCAAGCAAGTGATTCTCGAAAAGATTAATTGGGAAGATCTTGAGAAAGTTCCCTATTACACGCGTAACAAAGAATTCTTGGCAGAAGCACAACCGTTGGAATCATGTCTTGATGAAGACCCAATTCAAGTGATGTTCACTGGCAAGGTGGCGCCGATCCGAGAAGCCGAGGCTCATCTGCGCAGCGTCGCGTTTGCGCGAGAGTTTGCGCTGGCCGTGACCATGTACGAAGAAAAAGATTTCGCCATGATCGATGTGATTCACCCCAGAGTGACCAAAGGAGCGACACTGGCCGAATGGGCAGCCCTCCAGGGCATTAGGCCAGATGAAATTATGGCCATTGGGGATAATCACAACGACCTGGAAATGCTATCCTTTGCAGGCACCCCAGTAGTCATGGAAAACAGCGTTGCGGAACTGAAAACGCGCGGGTGGCATGTGACCGGAAGCAATGACAATGACGGTGTAGCCGCCGCCATTGAGCGGTTTGCCCTGAAGGAGACTCCTGAGTGCGCCTGAGGCTTTTGATCGCTGCTGGAGCCCTTGTAGGCCTGTTTGCAGCGCTTTCTGCGCCTGGGGCGCGGGCTGAATACGTGGTGCTGCGCACGGGCGCGCGCCTGACGGTAACCGGTTATGAGCTTCTGGGCGACAAGTATCGCTTGCAGATGAAAGGCGGCACGGCCGATATCGCGGCAGAGGACGTTGTCAGCATCGAACCGGAAGAGGTCTTTGCGGCCCTGCCAGAGCCGCTCAGCGAAAACACTCCGTATCACGAAATTATTCGGGCCGCCGCGCAACGATATGGAGTAGACGCGGACTTAATCCAATGCGTGATCGCCGTCGAATCCAATTTCAATCCCAAGGCAATTTCCCGGATGAATGCGCGCGGTTTGATGCAGTTGCTGCCGAGCACCGCGAAACGCATGGGAGTGAAGAACATTATTGATCCGAAAGAAAACGTGGATGGCGGCACGCGCTATCTGCGAGACATGCTGGCCCGGTATCACAACGATGTAGCTCTGGCGCTGGCGGCCTATAACGCCGGACCAGAAAGCGTGTTGAAGTACGGAAACCACGTGCCACCCTACCGTGAGACGCAGATGTACGTGCAGAAAATCTCGCGCGGATACGCAAAAATAAAAAACAAGGGATTGACGGCCAATGGCCTTGGGCTGGACGTGTCAGCGGCACAAAGCATGGGACGCTAGGCACGCAGATTACGGATTACCCGATAGATCCTGGGGCGAGTAGGAATTTCCTCTGACAATAATTACTTTGAATAATTTTAAGTTGAGATCCTTCGCGCTGGTTAGAATCGGCTTCAGACTGGCGGCGTAAAACCGCCGACTATATAAGAAATGTTGCTGCGCTACTGATTGGGCGGAGCTTGCAACGGCGGATTTCCGTTGGGATCTGGATTGAGTCCAGGATTCTGCGGAGGGGTGGGATTTGGACCATTCGGAGATGGCGAGTTCGGCGAGGTGCCCTGAGGGCCAAAGGGATTGCCAGTCCCCGTGTTGACGCCCTGCCTTGCGCCTGTCAGCGAGTCCACGGAAGGATCCCAGATAAATTCGAATTGGCGATAGTTTTTTGCCTTTTCAAACCAGATGATGGAGCGCTGGTTTACCTTGCTGCCCACGCCGATGATATTTCCGCCCATCACCTGATTGTCGCTCAGGCTGCTGGATTGCAGAGCCGGATCACCATCGCCGAGCGGATCGGGCGTTCCCGGTTGGCCATCTGCTGACGCGGGCGCCTGTGGGGTACCGTTCGGTTGAGCTGCGCCAGCGTTGGCACCTGAATTGTTATTGACCGAACCACTGTTCGAGCCAAAAGAACTAGCGGAGCCAAATCCGTTACTGGAACCAAACATGGAAGAGTTTCCCTGTTGTGCGGAACCCGCACCGGCAGTGGGGCCGCCAAATCCCCCCGCAGCCTGACCCGCCAGATTCACCGTGCGATTTTTCAGGCTTCCAATAAGCATTCCATTCGGGCCAACATAGATCAGCCGCCACGAGCCGTCCTTGGTGTTCAACGGATCTTTATACGCTTGGCGCAAAAAGCGGATGCCGGTCTTGGGCTTGTACAAATCCTCGAGCTCAGTGGGAAAGCGGTGGTTCTTGCCATAGAAGAGGCGAATTCCACGGACATATTGCCTGCCGCGCCAGATCATCTCTTCCTCGCGTTCGCGTTTCGCGTTGGTAATGATGTTGGGGGCGACGGCAGCGACAGAAATGGCCATCAGCGCCACAAAGAAAACAACCACCAGCAAGGCGTAACCTTCCTGGCCGTGGCGTGCTCGTTTGTATGAAATGCTCAGCTTCATACCGCAGGTGATCCCGGCGAGGCTTCTATTTGCTTGGAGCCTCGCAAGTGCGTGTTGATATCTTCAAATTCGATGCTGTCGTTGCCAATGCGCAGGATGAGCAAATTATTCTGAACGGTGTCGCCTTCGCCAACGATGCGTATCTCTTCACCATCCTGCAAGAAGGCACGGCGCGGGCCGCCCGAAGGGAGATTACCGTAGCCGAAAAAGACCATCGACAATCGCGGTGGTTCGGGAGGCGGAGGCAGGACCGGTCCCTGATTCGAGCGCGGTGCTTTCACGGGGACGACTGGCGTACTGGTGTCTTGCGAGACGGGCACCGCTCCCGCAATGAAAATGTTGCGACCCGTAGATTTGTATTCAGTGGATTGCGCTTTGTTCAATCCCTCCAGAACGCCGCTAAAATCCTGCGCATTGATAGGCGTATAGCTGGCATTGTCCACGGAAAAACCGGAAACCACCGGGTGCTTGGAAAACTGAAAATACCAGACAAGGACCGAGGCTACCAGCAGCGCGGCCAGCAGGTACAGTTGTTTCTTTTGTTTCGCGTCAGCCATCAAACCTTCCGGAAATACGTGCGCAAACGCAGATTTACGCGCAAAGCCCCGGGCACATTTTGGCCAAACACCTGGCCCTGGGTTTCCACCTGCAAGGAATCGACGATATACACGCTCTTAGAGCGCTGTAAGGCATTCAGGAAACGGACGATGCCGCCATAATCGCCGCCAACCGAAGTTTCGATCTCCAACTCGAGCAGGTTGCGACCGGCAATTTCCTTTTGGCGGAACTTCTGGTCATCAATGGCCACATGATTTTTCCTTGCCAAATCAGACATTTCCTCGGCGACAGCGGAATAACCTTTGGGCGCGGGAACCAACGAGCCTTCAAAATCGTCGAGGCCCTTCAGATAGGTTGGAATTTTCTTCTGAATGTCCGAAGCACGCTTAACGTCTGCCTTTACAAGGCCGACCTGGCGAGATTGGGCTATCAGATACGCCTGAGGATTCTGCCGGACGTCGAGCATGCGCACGCTGTACACCGCCAAAGCCACATCAGCGAGCAGCAGTATGGCCAGCCCGGCAATAATCAGTCGCTTTTGTAGTCTAAAGCTCTGCATCGTTAAGCCGCCGAATAAACAGCCGTAAATTCGATTGTCAGCGGGTCACTTCCCGGCTGGTTTGCCGCATGCTCCGAAATCAATTCCACGTGAGAAAACGATTTGGACTCTTCAAAAGCCCTCAGCAATTTCAGCTCCGCATCTTGATTCACTGCGCCGACCACGAACCTGACGGAGACAATTCCCTTCTCGAGTTTGGGTTCGATACGAACCACGTGTACGCCTGGTGGAATGGTGTGCTCCAGATCCATGAACATCTGCGTCCAATTGATACTGCGGGCTTCGATAACTGATTTAATAAAATTGGCACGTTCGATTAGTTTCACATTCTCGGGTTGGGAGAAAAACCGATCGAGTTCGGCGCGTTGGCCGCGCAAGCCGGCCATTTCCGCCTGCAGAGCCGCAGAGCGTGCGCGCATTTCCGTGTCGGCCTTGCGCAAGCTGTAGTAACGCCAGCCCA
Organism: Candidatus Acidiferrales bacterium; assembly: GCA_963748365.1. Classification (GTDB taxonomy): domain Bacteria; phylum Acidobacteriota; class Terriglobia; order Acidiferrales; family UBA7541; genus Acidiferrum. Next base: position 118,913 of record CAVVJG010000028.1, on the reverse strand, counting down.
GAATCAGGAAAAGCAATCCGCCAAGCACACCGAGCAGCGCGGAACCCGCTAGAAAACGGCGGTGGCTGAGGAGCGGCTTGGTCGCGAGATTGAGACGAATATTCATGCCAGTCGATACTTATTCTCCATTAACCCTTATGCAAGAACCAGCCAACCAGGCCATCGAGTTCCTTGTCAGCCAACGCTCGGCCATCGTCTCCAAGACGGCCATCAGAAATGGCGGCACTTAGCAACGAGCGGACTTCGCACTTGAACTCTTCTTCAAGTGGTTTCACAAATTCCGGCAACCGATAGCCCAATCCCGCGACACGAACGGCCTGGATGCCTTCCTGCCAGGTGTCCTGATAGTATGCGGCCAGCGGAAAGACTTCTTCCAGCAACATCTGGGGCGTCACATCCCCTGCATGGGTTGGCAATTCCGTGCAGCGATAGCCGGCCAAAACGCCTTCGCGAACAATTGCGGTGGTCAGCGAAGTACCTGATACGCGTGCGAGTAAGGTTGGCTGATGGTCATCGAGCAGAGTGATGGCGGCCAGCGTGGAGCTAAGCACAACACCCGGGCGCAACTGCAAGCTGTCTATAAGAGCTTCATACTCTCGAATAATACGCAGGCGAGCGATGCCAGTAACCACATCCACGCCATCGGCACGTGGAGCCTGGCGCATATAGGAAAGCAAGGTTTCGTCGACTTCGAACGGAACGCTTTTTTTCAGCTTCCAACGGAGCATGGGGATGGCTTCCGAGGAAGACCGCGGAAAATCATCGAAGTGCTGAACGAAAACGCGGATGACGGGGTCGGGTAGAAGCAGCGCCACATCTTCATCTTTTGCGGCCAGGCGAGTGCAGACGTTGGTAACGGCGGATTTTAACGCGGAGGCACCGAGAATATTCGTCTCGATGGCGGAGGGCACTAACGAATTTGGCGGCAGATTCTCAATGGCAAAACCACCAAGCGCACCACTGCGGTGGAAGCGCACACCAGCAACCCGCTCCGCCGAAATTTCGAGGGCAAGCGGCGGATGCGCCATGCCTTCAAGCCAGCGCGAGACGCGGCGCACCAGGTCGCTCTTGAAAATGCCGGCTTGATAGGCGCCAGTGCTAGTCAACGAAAGTCACCTTGTTGATTTCCTTCAATGTGGTAATGCCAGAACGAATCTTGCCCAGACCACTTTCGCGCAGCGTAATCATACCTTCTTCCACCGCGATTCGTTTGATTTCTGACGTGGGTCTGCGTTCAATAATCATTTCACGGATGCGGTCCGTCAAGTCCAGCAATTCGCAGATAGCGGTGCGGCCGTGGTAGCCGGTCCCGGAGCATTCCAGGCAGCCCGCGCCCTCGGAAAAAATGAAATTTTCCCACTGCGCCGGGGCTAATCCCGCTTCAACCAGTTCCTTTGGAGTGAAAGTTTTCGGACGCTTGCAATTTTCACAAATGACGCGGACCAGGCGCTGCGCCAGGATGCAGTTGAGCGCGGATACGAAGTTGTAAGGCTCCACACCCATGTTGATGAAACGGCCGATGACGTCCGTAACGTTGTTGGCGTGAACGGTGGTGAAAACTAGGTGCCCGGTTAGCGCCGACTGGATGGCGATCTGCGCGGTTTCCTGGTCGCGGATTTCGCCAACCATGATTTTGTCAGGGTCGTGGCGCAGAATGGAACGCAAACCGCGCGCGAAGGTCAATCCTTTTTTCTCGTTCACGGGAATTTGCGTGATGCCGCGAAGCTGGTATTCGACGGGGTCTTCGATGGTGACAATCTTATCTTCGTCGGACTTGATTTCGTTGATGGCGGCATAGAGCGTGGTAGTTTTACCGGAACCGGTCGGTCCAGTGACCAGGACCATGCCGTATGGCTCGCGAATGTAGCGGCGGAAGCGGCGCGTTTCGTCGGCGGAAAAACCAACCACATCGAGGCTGAGGCTCTGGAACTTTTCGGAGAGCGTCTCTTTGTCAAGCACGCGGAGCACGGCGTCTTCACCATGGCTGGCAGGCATGATGGAAACACGCAAATCGATGAAGCGCCCTTTGTATTTGACGCGGAAGCGGCCGTCTTGCGGGACGCGGCGCTCGGCAATGTCCAGGTCACTCAGCACCTTGATGCGGGAAATGACGGTGGAGTGCCATTCCTTGGCGATGGGCTGCATGGCGTGCTGCAATACGCCGTCAATGCGGTATTTCACGGCGACTTCGCTATCGCGCGCTTCGATGTGAATGTCACTGGCACGACGCTCGAGAGCAGTGAAGATGACGGTTTCGACGAGACGAACGACAGGACTGACGGTGGTGTCGCGGGTAAGGCGATCGCCGGAAATAGTTTCGTCGGCGTCTTCGTCTTCCTTTGAAACCTGCAGGGTGAATGCTTCCGTAGCTTGCTCAAGGACGCGCTGAGATTGTTCAGTGCGCTTGAGAAGATCGCTGATCTGGCGCGGAGTGGCGACCCGGATGGCAAGTTTCTTGCCGAGGAGCAGGGGAAGTTCATCGCTAAGGAGAACCTGACTGGGATCGGCCACGGCGATGACCAAAGTATTGTTGTGGATCATCAAAGGAACAAAATTGTAGCGAAACATCAGGTCCGCTTGGATCGTGCGGAAGAGCTCCGGATCGATGCGTTGTTCCAGCAGATCGATAAATCCACAGCGATAGCGTTCCGCCAGCTTGCGGGCCTGGTCCCGCTCCTGGGCGAGGTCTACCGGGCCTCCCAATGGGAGGTTTGTGTCGTGAAATGTTGAATCAGGTGTGGCCATAAGAATCGTAAACCTTCGCTACTTTCCCGCCCCTGAAATGGAGAAGGAGAAGATGGGTAAATAGAGTGAAATTAGAATAAAGGCGACAAACGTTCCCATGAAGATGAGCAGAATTGGTTCGATCAAAGAGACCAGTGTACCGAGACGCAGGCTGACTTCTTCTTCGTAAAATTCGGCGACACTGTTGAGCATGGGAGCCAGGGCGCCGCTGGATTCGCCGACCTCGATCATGTCCAGCGCCATATCAGGCATCACGTGACTGGCAGAAAGCGCGCCGTGGAGAGATTCTCCTTCGCGAACCAGCTGGGTAGCGTGCCCAACGGTGCCACGCAACAGTTTGCTAGTGATCGATTCGGCAGAAGTGGAAAGCGCCGCGACCAACGGAGTACCACCAGTGAGCAGCGTGGCAAGCGTGCGGCAGAACTGCGCCACCTGGAATTTCAAAAGGGTTTCGCCGACGATAGGTGTTTTGAAGAGCAGACGATCGAAGGCCACACCACCCTGCTCACTGCGCGACCAGAAGAAAACAGCCATGACCGATACCAGGAACGCCAGCACACCACCAAGAATGTAGTAGCGATAGCCAACCGTGACGTTGACGAGAAATTTTGTGGGGCCCGGAAGGTCCACACCAAGATCGCTGTAAAGAACTGCAAATTTCGGGACGACCGCAGTGACCAAATAGGTGACGATCACTGCCGCGACGCAGATCAGCAGAATGGGATAAACAAGGCTGGCTATGATTTTCTTCTTTACTCCGGTGCTGACGCGCTGGTAGCCAATGTAATAGTCCAAGACGCCGGAAAGGTTTCCACTTTTCTCGCCGGCAAGAATCGCCGTGGAATAGACCTTCGAGAATACGCCGGCTTCGTCGACGGCTTCGGAAAGGGACTTCCCCTCGCGCACACGGTCGCGTATCTGGGTCAGAACCGGGCGAAGCTTGGGGGCAGTGGCGCGCGTCGCAAGCAGGTCGAGCGAACGCAAGATGGGCAGCCCTGCTTTGATGAGGGTATTGAATTGTTGATTCAGAATGAGGAAATCGTTGCCACCAATCTTGCGCTCTTTGCGAAATCCGAAAAACCCGCTGATGAGACTATTGCGGGATTTGACGGAATAGACAAAGAGCCCGCGATCGGCAAGCTTGGCACGAGCCTCTTCCAATGTACCGGCCGCTTCAACGTGAGAAAACACTCGACCGTTGGCGTCAGCGACGCGGCAGACGAATTCACCCATAGTCCTAGTTTACCTCAACCTATCCGCCCACAGGTGAGTAAGCGGAAACATCGTGTAACCTCTGGATTACCAGCAGGTTTCAACCTTCGACTGGCCTCTTCATTTACTGACGGGCACTGGGGGAACTGGGTAGCAGGCCGTCGACGATCACCACGCCGGGTGGGGGGCTGAAACGAAACATCGCTTCTGCCAGCGATGGATTGACCTCCCAATCTTTGAAGCGGAATTCGGTCTGAAGGCTGCCTGAGGCCTGGATAAGAACGCGGCTCAATTCCCCTTTATCGGAGATTTCCAGGTAGACGCGAGGCGGCGCCTCGGCGCGAAGATCGTCGCCACCAGAATTTTTCAGTACGCATTCAAAACCGGTGCCCGTGGTGGATGACAGATTTGATTCCGGCAAGGTGGGAAGCTTGGCGCTGAGGAGACGGCCGCAGATGCGGGAAAGTTTGCCCTCACCAGCGAGGAGGGCGAGCGGGGTGCGCCAATCGTCGCTCTGGCGGGCGGGAATGCGCGTGGCAGTGTGATCAACGGGAGTGTAAAACCAGGCATTCTTGCCATCGACGAGGAAGAGATTTTTCTCGGGACTCTGGTACTCCCAGCGCATTTTCCCGGGCTTGCGAAAGTAAGCGACACCTGATTCGGCGCGAACCAGAGAACCGTTTTCAAAATAGCGTTCGAGAAATGTGGCTTGCAGACTGCTGGCCTTGCGGTATTTGGCTTCGACGGCGCGAAGGATGGGGAGTTGAGAATCTTGCGCGGAGGCAATCGGGGCCTGCACAGACAAGAATACGGCGAGAAGAAGGAAAAGGTACCCGGGCCGCGAGGCGGCCGCTGCGAAATCCATACGCCGAAAATTGTCGATGTTGGGTAAGGCCACTCCAGAAGTATAGCAACGGGATTGGGGTTAGTAAGCAAAGCAACATCGTGCGCTTGCGACAGTGTAAACGCACAGGCGCTCCTCTACACTGGTAAAAATGACAAACGGGATAGCATCGACTGACCACGGAGCGGCGGGATCAGCAGTGCCGGGATTGCCAGTAAACCCCCTAAGACGGGGCGAAGGAAGTTCTTCCGGCGACCGGATTGAAAAGATCATCGTGATCACGCTTTTTATTTGCGCGATCGCCTGTTATGCCAACACGCTGACGAACGCTTTCGTGTATGACGATGACCAGCAGATTCTGCAGAATCCATACGTGAAGAGCTGGAACTATCTGCCGGAGATTTTCACCACGAATGTGTGGTCGTTTGTCGGGGCCGCGGGCAGCACAAACTATTACCGGCCGCTGATGACGCTGACGTACCTGGTTTTATGGAAATCGTTTGGTCAGCTGCCGTTTGGATTTCATCTCTTCAACATTTTTCTGAATGCGCTGGTTGTTGTGGGGGTATATTACACGGGGCGCGACCTGTTCAAGGACCGCGGTGTCGGCGCGGTGGCTGCTTTTCTGTTTGCAGTTCACCCCATCCACACAGAGACCGTGTGCTGGATTGCGGCGGTGCCGGATTTGGAAGCAACTCTGCTTCTACTGATCGCTTTTCGGGCCTACACCAAAGTGACTTCCCTTGGGCAGTGGCGGCAATTGCTGGTGGTTTTCCCGTTGCTGTTGGCATTGCTAGCAAAAGAGCCCGCGTTGATGTTGGCACCGTTGCTGGTCCTTTATGAGCATTTTGTGCGAGACGACCGGCGAGAGACCAGCTTACCGACAAAGTTTGGGCGATACGCACCCGTGTGCCTCGCCGGAAGTGGTTACCTGCTTTGCCGCATCGTTCTCTTGGGAAAACTTGCCCCGGTGCTGCAACATCCGCAGGTGACTTGGCCGCAGGCAATATACTCGGGATTCGCTCTGATCGCACAATACACGAAACTGTTGTTGTGGCCTTCGCGGCTTTCCACGTTTCATGTGTTCCACGCCAGCAATTCGTTGACGCAGCCAGCGGTAATGGTGGGAATGGCGATTGTGGCCGCGGTATTGCTTTTCATCGGGGTGTTCTACAAGAAGTATCCGGTGCTGGTGTTTTCGTTGGTGTGGATCGGCTTCACGTTGGGGCCAGTGCTCAACTCTCGGTGGATGGCTGCAAATGTTTTGGCTGAGCGATACTTGTACCTCCCTTCCGTCGGTTTCTGCTGGATTGCGGGATGGTGCGTTAAACGCGTCTGGGACAATTTGAGCGCTAAGGAATCCTGGCAAGTACCGGCAAAGGTCGCGTTCGTTTCGATTGTTATGGGAATTTTTCTTCTAGCCACAGCAAAAACTTTCGCGCGGAACACCGATTGGAGAGACAACATCACGCTGTATAGCAGGACGCTGCTGACGGACCCCGACTCGTTCGTCATGCACCTGAATCTGGGGACGGCTTATTACGCGAACCGGAATTTCTCGGGGGCCGAGAAGGAATTAGACCAGGCATTGGTATTGCGGCCGGACAGCGTAAACGTGCTGAACGCGCTGGGCTGCCTGTACCTGGAGCAAGGTCGCCTGGAAGAATCTCAGCAGGCGCTTGAAAAGGCTATCGCCCTGAAGCCTCTATGGAGCGATGCACATTTTAATTTTGGGCGATTGCTTCTGAAACTCGACCGCCGGGAAGAAGCGTTGAAAGAATTTCGGAAGGCGGTGGAGGTCGGACCGTTGAATTCCGCCGCGAGGCTTTTTCTGGCGAAAATGCTGGATGAAGATGGCCAGACAAAAGAGGCCGAGGTAGAATTTCGCAAGTCGCTGGAGTTTGCGCCCACTCTGGAAGCGGAACACGGATTGATCGATATCCTGCTTAGAAACGGACGCGACGCGGAAGCCGAAACAAGAATGCGGGTATGGCTGAAGGGCTATCCCTTTGACGGCGAGATTCATCTGAAATTGGCAAACGTACTGGAAGCGAAGGGCAACCGCCAAGAGGCCCTACAGGAATACCAGGAAGTGCTGCAAACAGACCCTAATAATGCAGACGCGAGAGAGGCCATTCAACGGCTCTCTCCCGCGAAGTAAAGTCAACTTACAGTTAAGAAAACTTCAGTTGAGAACGGAACTGGCAGCCGTGGCGGCGCCGGACAATCCGTAGTGGATAACGCCAGTCTGATCGACATAGAAGTGACGCTGCCCAGTGTTGCCCTGCGATTGTGGATCCGCGGTCAGAATATACGTGGCGTTCAATCCTCCAACGACCTGAGCCGCGTAGGTAAAGGTATAGCCCGCTTTGTTGGGAGAAGCCACGCCAAGAACGTCATCGAGAATGTTGGCTCCGCCAGTGCAGTCTCCAGCGCCCGGTCCCATGTCCGCCAAGCTGGCCGCATAACCAACTGCTGGGCATTGTGAAGCGTAAGTAACGTTGGCCGTAGTCATGGTGCGAAGAGAGTTGACAGCGGACGCCTCATTGGCGGCGATGCGAGATTTGACCAAACCCGGAATAGCGATGCCGGCAATGATCAGGATGATGGCAACAACGATAAGCAATTCGATCAGAGAAAACCCCTCTGCCCTCGTGGAACCCCGACCCTTCCCTTGTGTCCGTCTCCCGGATTTCATGCTCATACCCCTTAGCTGGATGACCACATATTTGAATCTGAGGTTCAGCGGATTATGTCACAACTAATAGTGCTGAGTTGATATAAGAGCAGTTCAACTGCCATTCTGTCGAATCCTGCGTGCCGCCAACTATTTCCCGTACGCTTGTAGCCAGATCAAAAGCTGTGTTGCTAGTTCGTCTTTATAAAAAAAAGGGGGAGCCGAGAAACGACTCCCCCTTTTGAGACCTTACCAACGAATTCAGCTTACTGCAAAGCAGAAGCAGCGTTCGTCGGAGCAGAACCGTTCAGCGTGTAGCGGATGACGCCCGTCTGGTCGGAGAAGAAACCACGCTGACCGGTCACGGCAACCTTCTGAGGAACCGCCGTCACGGTGTAGGTGGTGTTCACGGGCGCGCCGTTGGTGGCTGCCGCGTAGGCGAACGTATAGCCGCTCTTGTTACCAGTGGCCAGAACGTTGTCGATGATGTCCGGTGCCGCCTGCGCAAATCGCGCCCGTGTTGAGTTCGTCGATGGTGGCGGAGAAGCCAACGTTGGGGCAGCTGGAAGCATAGGTAACTTCACCGGTGTTGAGCGTACGGATGGAACCAACAGCCGAAGACTCGTTGGCCGCCATACGGGACTTGAGCAAGTTCGGAATAGCGATGGCCGCGATGATCAGAATAATCGCCACGACGATCAGCAATTCGATAAGAGAGAAACCCTTTTGCTTCTTCATGTAATCTCCTTGAGAGTGTGTGTAGTGCCAGAGCACGCGCTACTGAGGTGCAAGCCGCATTCCAATCCTAGTGCTGACAGTACGGAGGTACCATAAGTAATGCAACTCTATACTTTGCAGCAAGTTACCGACAGTACTTAGATGAAAAACCGAATCCTGAGGAGATTATTTGGCGCTTAGTCTTGTGAACTGACACTTTTTGTCATTCTGCTCGGTCGGATAAGGTCATATTCGGAGGGCCCGAAAGCTGCCTCTTATGAGGCTTTGCTGTAGCTTATACATAAAGTGGTACTTAACCATATTTACAATTCATGCTTCTTGGCGTAGTGGCGGAATGAGCGATAGCTGATCTTAAGAAGTTCTGCAGCACGGGTGCGCACGCCCTCGGATTTTTCGAGAGCTGCCTGTAGATAACGTTTCTCCGTGCCGGCGATGACTGCTTCGAAGTCGACTCCCTCCTGGGGAAAATCGGCGCCATGGGAATGGTCGGCGCTAACCGCGGCTTCACCCTTGGGGGTGGAAATACGCTCTGGCAATACCGTCACGGAAATTTCTGGACCGCTTTCCAGGGCGACGGCACGCTCAATGGTATTTTCCAGTTCGCGGACGTTACCGGGCCAATCATAAGACTCCAGACGGGTCATGGCCTGAGGTGAAATCGCCTCGATGGGCTTTTCCATCTGCTTACGGAAACGCTCGAGAAAATGACGAGCGAGGAGTGGAATGTCGTCACGACGGTCGCGCAGCGGGGGTACGTGAATGGGAATAACGCTGAGGCGGTAAAAAAGATCCTCACGGAATTCATCGGCGGCAATGGCCTTCTCAAGATCCTTGTTGGTGGCAGTGATGACGCGCACATCGACATCCATTTCTTCGTTGCTGCCTAGCGGCCGCACCTTCCCTTCCTGGAGCACGCGGTAGAGTTTCACCTGCATGGCCAGGTTCATGTTTCCGATTTCGTCCATAAACAGGGTGCCGCCGTGGGCCGCCTGAAAAAGTCCTCGGCGATTTTCATTTGCGCCGGTGAAGGCCCCTTTCATATAGCCAAATAGTTCGGACTCGAGAAGCGTTTCCGGAAATGCGCCACAATTGATGGTGATGAAAGGAGCGTTGGCCCGCGAACTGTTTTCATGAATGGCGCGGGCAACGAGTTCTTTACCCGTGCCGCTCTCTCCGGTGATCAGGATGCGGCTGGTCTGGGGCGCGACCGTCTGGATCATGTCGAAGATGGCGCGCATCTTGGGACTCTGCCCTACGATGTTGTCGAGACCGGTCAGGCGGCGGATTTCACGTCGAAGGTAGCCTGCCTCTTTTTTCCATTTAAGATTTTCAGAGACTTCGCGGACCGCTACCCGCAATTGTTCTACGAGATCGTGATCCTTGATGACATAGCGGTTAGCGCCTTCATTGGCGGCGGCGATGGCAGTTTCCAGGGTAGGGACGCCAGTAATGAGCACAAAGTAAGAGTCCGGAGCTATCTCGCGTGCGAAGCGAAGGAGTTCAACGCCGGTTGCACCGGGCATGCGCACATCGGAAATTACGATGTCGAACAGCGAGCTTTCGAGTTTGCGCTTCGCCGCCTCGACGGAATGGGCAATTTCGACGCGATGACCGTCTTTGCGGAAGGTAATTTCAAGCAGCTCGCATATTGACTTCTCGTCATCAACGACGAGAATGTGGACCATCTCGCGTCCGACTTCTTTTGCGGCAGTTTTTGTTCCCTGCATAACCCCTCAGCTTACTCGCGGAAGCTCAATCACAAATTCCGCGCCCTTGTCCTTTTCGCTAAAGACCGAAATCCTGCCATTATGGGCCTGCACAATCTGATAGACGATAGCCAACCCCAATCCAGTACCACCTTCGAAGTTGGACTGCAGCGGCTCAAAAATCTTGGAACGTTGCTGCGGGTCCAGGCCGACGCCGGTGTCGCGAAATGAAATGCGCAACCAGTCAGGCTGTAAGTCGATGCCGACGGTGAGGGTTCCGCCAGCAGGCATGGCGCGCAAGGCGTTGTCGCTAAGGTTCCAGAATACCTGGCGGATTTTATTGGGGTCCACATGGGCCTGCACTGGATGGCCATTAAAATCCTTCACAATCTCGTAGCGATCTTCGACACCGGGTTTCATGCCGATAAGGAGGAGAGTCTCATCCAGGAGCGCGCGAACATCGGCATCCTGAAAGACGTATGACTTCTCTCGCGAATAGTTCAGGAAGTCGGTAATGATGTGGTTGAGACGCTCTGATTCGCGGTTAACGATGTTGACGAGGTGTTTTTCATCTTCTTCAAGCGGCACCATGCGGGTCAGTTCTTTTACGGCCCCTGCCATCGCGGTGAGTGGCTGACGGATTTCGTGAGCGATGGCGGCAGAAAGACGGCCAACAGCGGCCATGCGTTCTTTGGTGGCAACTTCCTGTTCCAGCCGTCGCAATTCGGTGAGGTCTTGAAAATTGAAGACGTAGCCGCTGCGGGACGCGTCCTTGGAGCGCAATGGAGAGACAGAAATACCGATAAAGCGAATTTGCCCGTGAGGAGTTTTTACTTCGACTTCGCGTCGAGTGGAAAGTCTGTTGGGCAAGGTAGTCATATCCGGCAGCCAGAATTGCGGATTAAGAGTCTTAATGTCACGCCCACGGAGTTCGGCGAAAGAACGACCGAGGATATCTTCGCCGGTGCGGTTGAGCAGGACGATGCGCCCTTCGAGGTCGGTGGTAACAAGTCCGCCGCGCATGGAATGGATAATGTCGGCGGTGAAATCCTGCAATTCCATCAGTTCTTCGCTCTTGGCCTCCAGTTCCGTGCTCTTGCGACGCAGTGACTGGGCCAGGAGGCTAGCCAGATAGGCAACCGCGAGAAAGCCGAAAGAGTTGCTGAGGAACCACATGCGCAGGCTCTCTGAGCCGGGCGCGGCGAGAGAGGTCCGCGGAATCCGTGCGGTGTAGACCAATCCAGTAATCAAGCCCAGGGAGAACAGACAGAAGAGCGAAGTGAAGAAAGCGGCGTTACGCGAAAACAAGATGCTGCCGACGATGATGATCAAGAGATAGAGCGAAGTGAAGTAACTGTCCTGCAGGCCGGTGGCATAGACCAGAGCAGTGATCAAGAGAATGTCGCAGGCCACCTGGACTGCGCCCATCCAGTTCACGGACGGTAAGAGGCGAACGAGTATGAGGTGCAGAATGCTGATGGTGATCCAAAGTATGACGATCGGAAGAAACAGGCGAGGCGCGCCGGAGGAAGGAATATATTGCGGCCAGACTACGCCAACACCCAGGATGAGCGCGATCATCAGCAGGCGGACTTTAGTCAGCCATTCCAGCCATTCGCGACGTGAGAAAGTCTGTTCCATGCGTGTAGGGAAGAACCCACCACTCATCCAATGCTAGGTCCATCTTAAACAGAAAATGGAGGACTGGCGTAACTCAACCGTCCTCCATTTCCAGGTTTGAATCAGTCTAGTGTCCCGACAGTTTCCCGATGAGGGTAAACAGCGGGAGGTACATGGAGATAACCACGCCGCCAACGACCACGCCCAAGAAGACGATCATGACCGGTTCGAGAGCGGTCAGGAGGTCTTTCACGGCGGCGTCGACCTCGTCTTCATAGAAGTCGGCAATTTTCTGAAGCATGGCATCCATGGCGCCGGTCTGTTCACCCACGGCGATCATCTGGGTAACCATGCCGGGAAATACTTGCGATTCCTTGAGTGGTTCGGTGAGCGACTTACCTTCTTCGAGAGCCTTGCGGACGGCGAAGAGGGCGCGTTCGACTACCGCGTTTCCGGAAGTCTTGGCGGTGATGTCCAGACCTTCGAGGATGGGCACACCGCTGGAGATCAGGGTGCCGAGCGTTCTGGTGAAGCGTGCGACGGCGATCTTGCGCATCAAGATACCCAAAACGGGCAGCTTGAGAATAACCGTGTCGATCGCAAACCGGCCCTGCGCTGTGCCGTACCAGATTTTGATACCGAACACGATGGCCACGAAGCCAACCACGATCAGCAAGCCGAAGACGCTACCGACGAAATTACTCAAGCCGATGACGATCTTGGTGGGCAGCGGGAGATCCACACCCAAGCCGGCGAACAAGGTGGCGAAAATCGGAACGACTTTCCAGAGCAAAAGGAAAATAACGCCAGCTGCGATGGTCAACACACCGATCGGGTAGATCAATGCAGACTTAACGGCAGCCTTCAACTTAACGTTCTTCTCGATGTAGGTGGAAAGACGTTGGAGAATGGTATCAAGAATACCGCCCGTCTCACCCGCTTCCACCATGTTGCTGTAGAGAGGGTCGAAGACCTTGGGGTATTGCTTCATGGCAGTGGAGAGGTTGCTGCCGCCCTCAACAGCGGAGCGCGTGCCCGTCAGGACCTTTTGAAAGGTCTTGTTCTCCTGCTGGGTGGCAAGAATTTCCAGACACTGCACCAGTGGCAAACCAGCGTCGATCATGACGGAGAACTGGCGCGTAAAGATCGCCAATTCCTTCGCGCTGACGCCGCTGCCGAAGGTGGGCAGGTTGAATTCCTTGCCCTTCTCGGACATTTTCGTTGCAGTGATCTGCTGCCGACGCAGCATACCCTGCAGTTCGTTCTTGCTGCTGGCAGACATCTCCCCCGCAACAGAACCGCCCGAACGATTCGTTCCTTTATATGTAAAGACCGGCATATTTCCTCCTCAGCGGTCGAAGCCCTTTTTATTGCGTACTTCTACCCGAAATCTAAAATCCTTAGTGCCTTGCTCCCACCGGGGACTTCCCTGTTGGAACTTTGCCGCCCGGCTGTGTGGAAGCGACTCCACGGTTGATCATGTCTTGCAATTCGTCGGGATTCGACGAACGAGACAACGCCATATCCAGAGTGATGAGCTTTTGGAAGTAGGCGTTGGCCAGGCCTTGGTTAAAAGTCTGCATACCCGTCTGTCCCGTACCTGTCTGCATGGCGGAATAGATCTGGTGAATTTTATCTTCACGGACCAGGTTTCGAATAGCAGGTGTGGGAACAAGAACTTCCATCACCATCACGCGGCCGCGGCCGTCAGTCCTGGGCAACAAGGCTTGGCAAAGAATGCCTTCCAGCACCATGGAAAGTTGGGCGCGGATCTGTGGCTGCTGGTGCGAAGGAAATACGTCGATAATACGATTGATGGTAGATGCCGCCGAGTTGGTGTGCAGCGTGGCGAAGGTCAAGTGTCCGGTTTCCGCGATACGGAGAGCGGATTCGATGGTTTCGAGATCGCGCATCTCACCAATGAGGACGACGTCAGGGTCTTCGCGCAAAGCAGCGCGCAGTGAATTCGCAAAAGAGTGCGTATCGGCGTGGACTTCGCGTTGATTGACCAGGCACTTCTTGTGGTTGTGCAAAAACTCGATGGGATCCTCGACGGTGATCATGTGCTCTTCGCGCTCGGCATTGATGCGGTCGAGCATCGCGGCCAAGGTGGTGGACTTGCCGGAACCTGTCGGACCGGTGACGAGAACCAGACCACGAGGCTTGTCGCACATATTCTTGACGACGGAGGGGAGGCCTAAGGCGTCGAATCCCTTAATTTCCCAGGGAATGGTACGGAAAACGGCTCCGACGGCTCCCCGCTGATTGAACACGTTTCCGCGGAAGCGTGCGAGGTTTTTCAAGCCGAAGGAAAAGTCGAGCTCGAGATTTTCCTCGAAACGATGCTTTTGCGCGTCGGTCAGTACGCTGTAGGCGAGCGACTTGGTGTCGGCGGCGCTCAGAGGCGGCATGTCGAGGGGACGCAAGCGTCCATGCACACGCACGCGGGGAGCGCTATTGGTGGTGATGTGGAGGTCGCTGCCTCCCATCTCAATCATTTTTTTCAACAACTCACTCAATGTGATCCCAGCCATATGCGCATCCTCTCTTGCTTACAATACCGTCTCGCGAAGCACTTCTTCCATGGTCGTCTGCCCCAGCGCGGCCTTGGTTAAGCCACTGCGGCGCAACGTGATCATGCCCTGCTCCACGGCTTTCTTCTTCAATTCCAAAGCCGAAGCGCCGACCAGAATCAATTCACGAAGCTCGTCGTTAATTTCCATTACTTCATACAAACCGGTGCGGCCTTTGTAGCCGCCCTTGTTACAGGTGGAACAACCTTTGCCGTGATAGATCTTGGTTGTCTTCACTTCTTCTGGGGTGTAGCCAGCATCGATCAAAGCCTGTTCTGGGACTTCGAGCTCTTCCTTGCAATTGACGCAAATGCGCCGAACCAGGCGCTGCGCGCAGATCAGGTTTACGGAAGTGGCGACAAGAAACGGCTCAATGCCCATGTTCATCAAACGGCTGATGGTGGAAGGGGCGTCGTTGGTGTGGAGCGTGGAGAGAACCAAGTGTCCGGTGAGAGCGGCCTTGACGGCGATTTCCGCGGTTTCAAAGTCTCGAATTTCTCCGACCAGAATGATGTTGGGGTCTTGGCGCAAGAAGGCGCGAAGAGCGGCAGCGAAGTTCAAGCCGATCTGTTCCTTCATCTGGACCTGGTTGATGCCCGCCAACTGGAATTCGACGGGGTCTTCGGCGGTCATGATGTTGGTATCGACCTGATTCAGGCGGGCCACCGAAGAATAGAGAGTGTTGGTCTTGCCGGAACCCGTAGGACCGGTAACGAGGACCATTCCGTAAGGTTTGAGAATGTTGCGTTCGAACTTCTTGAGCGATTCCTGCTCGAAGCCCAGCTTGGTCATGTCGAGGCGCAGGTTTTCTTTGTCCAACAAACGCATGACGATCTTTTCGCCATAGAGTGTCGGGACGGAGGAAACACGGAAATCGAGTTCTTTCTTTTTGCCGTCGGCCTTGTACTTGATCATGATGCGGCCGTCTTGGGGCAGGCGCTTTTCGGCAATGTCGAGCTTAGCCATGATCTTGATGCGGCTGGTCATGGCATCGCGCAACTTCAAGGGCGGGTTCATCACCGTTTGCAAAACTCCGTCAACGCGGAAGCGCACGCGCATCTCGTTCTCATAGGGCTCAACGTGAATATCGCTGGCGCCCCGTTTAACGGAGTCGGTGAGGATAAGGTTGACGAGCTTGATGATAGGCGCTTCTTCAGCGGCTTTCTCAAGCGCGGAAGCGTCCATCTCCTGCTCATCGGCAGCAAGTTCCAACTCCTGGTCTTCATCAACCAGGTCCTTCATCAAATTGCTGAGTTCTTCGTGGCTGGACGCACCGCCGCCATAAAACCGGGTGATGGATTCAGCGATGGCGGACTCAGAGGCTACCACGGGCTCCACATTGAACCCGGTCATGAACTTGATATCGTCCATGGCGAAAACGTTGGTGGGGTCCGTCATCGCGATGGTGAGGACGGAACCGACGCGTGAGAGCGGAATCACCTGATAACGCAGCGCGGTGTCTTGCGGAATCAACTTAATGACGTTGGGATCAATTTCGTAATACTTGAGGTTAATCGAGGGGACACCATACTGCCGCGACAGCACTCCAGTGATATCGTCGTCGGTGATAAAGCCCATTTTGGTGAGGCAACTGCCGAGCTTGCCTCCGTTAGAACGCTGAAATTCCAGCGCCTTATCCAACTGATCCTGGGTGATCAGGCTTTCCTTGATTAAGATTTCACCTAAACGGACGGACATCCGCTGGACTCCCTGGGTCGTTCATACCCATCGTCAACATAGCAAAGGCGCGCGTTCGATGTAGTCCGATTTTGAGACACAGTTGTGAATTGGCTAATACCTGTCCACCGGGACAGGCTCTAGGAAGCGCGGACAGTGCCTCATTCTTGACTTGCATGGCTGGGATGACTATCGTGCAAAAGAGATGTTCACGCACACGGTTTTGCCCGGTTCCGCGCATCCGGAGGCTGCCACCGCTTCCTCTGGGAAAAGTTTGGGCCAGGTCGCGCCGAAGAGCAACTCGCTGCCCGTCCTGCACGAATACTTTACGATTCTTTTTGATGCGTATGGGCCCCAGAAGTGGTGGCCTGGCCGAACTCGATTTGAAATCATTGTCGGAGCGATACTGACGCAGAACACCAGTTGGACCAATGTGGAACGCGCTATCAAGGCGCTGCGACGGAAACGGTTGCTGCATCCTGCGGGGATTGCGAGCGCGCCTGTCGACACGTTGGCAACTTTGATCCGCGCTTCCGGGTACTTTCGGCAAAAGGCACGGAAGCTGAAAGAGTTTGTGGCGTATCTGGACTCGAAACACGATGGTTCCTTAAATAAGATGTTTGTTACGCCGACTACGAAACTGCGCGAACAGCTGCTTGCAGTACACGGCATCGGGCCGGAAACAGCGGACTCCATTCTTCTGTACGCGGGAGAGCATCCTGTGTTCGTGGTGGATGCGTACACACGCAGAATTCTGGAACGACACGAGCTGGTGCCAGACAAAAGCAGTTACGAGGAAATCCGAGGGCTGATGGAAAGAAGTCTACCGCGCGACGTTTCCCTGTTCAATGAATTTCATGCGCTGATTGTCCACGTAGGGAAGAACTTCTGCCGGCCAAAAGCTCCGATGTGCTCAGCGTGCCCATTGAACTGTTATCTGCCGAATCCGATTGAAGGCGCACGATGAGCCCCACAGATACCAAATTGCGCATTCGGCTGGTGACCGGAGCGGTTCTGGTTACCTTGCTGCTGGCGGCCGTGTTTACGTTGGGCTCACTGGACGTACCGATTGAACCGAGTTCCTGGCGCGAAATAATTGCGCTCTATTCCCTTTCCAGCCTGATCACCGCGGCATTGCTGGTGTTTGGACTGATCCTCACGAGAAGCATCGTTCGACTGTGGACAGAACGCGGCAGACAGCAACTCGGCGCTAGATTCAAAACCAAAATGGTTCTTGGAGCAATGGCGATCTCGCTGCTGCCGGTCATATTCATGTTCTTCGTCAGCTATTCATTATTGAACCGCACGCTAGGCCGGTGGTTCCCTCGACCATTGGAAATTGCTTCCGAAGAAACGCAGAAGCTGCTAAACGATTTGGGCCAAAGCACACTGCCACGATTGCATGCGCAGGGCTATCAAGCCGCAATGCACATTTCGGAGACTCCGGAATCGTTTCTGGCCCACGCATTGTCCAGTGGACTGGATGCTGTCTGGCTATACGACGCGCAGGGTAATTTCCTGCGTGGCGGAGTAATTTGCGACGATCAGCCCGAGGATCGCGCTCTTGCGACATGCACGGTGGGCGGCGTGCAGGGGACATTGGTGCGTCCACTGCCAAGCGGCGTGGAGATCTGGGAAGCGGACGGTAAAGACTACTTTACTGCTCGCGTGCCTGCCATGCTCGACGGCCAGAAGGCGGGTACGCTGGTTGTGGGCTATAGGACCAGCCCAGACTTCTTGAAACGCTGGGGCGTAATCCAGGCACAGACCAAGGAATACGACAACGTAAAACAAAACCTGCGGGCCTTGAAGCGGCAGATGCTGCTGATCCTGTTTTTTTTCACCATTCTGGTACTATCCGCGGCAACCTGGGTGGCACTGTATCTTTCAAAGCAAGTCACGGTTCCGATTCAAGCCCTGGCGGAAGGCACGCGCGAAATTTCAGCCGGCAATTTCGCGTATCAAGTGCCGGATCAGGTGCAAGACGAACTCGGCCTGTTAGTGCGCTCATTTAATACCATGACCGCGCAGTTGAGCGACAGCCGCTCGCAAATCGACGAGTTCACGCGCAACCTGCAACAGGCGGTGCAGGAATTGGAGCGGCGGCGCCAATTGATGGAGACGGTGCTTGAGAATATTCCAGCCGGCGTGATCTCCCTGGATGCCAGCGGAACGATATTGCGAACCAACACTGCGTTGTTGCGGATGTTTGGAACTGTGGAGCGCGAAATTGAATCGCTGGAATCTCTGCTCGGCGCGGATGCGCACCGCACGGTGCAGGAATTGATGCGCCGCGCACTGCGAATGGGCCAGGTGTCCAGCGAAATGGAAGTGGTTGTAACTGGACGAGTTTTGCATCTGGTAGCCACCGCAAGCGCCTTGGGACCACGCCGCGCGAATACCGGCTTTGTGCTGGTGTTCGATGATTTGACAGAAATGCTGCGCGCGCAAAAATCGGCGGCGTGGCAGGAGGTGGCCCGGCGCATTGCGCACGAGATCAAGAATCCGCTTACCCCGATTCAACTTTCAGCGCAACGACTGACGCGACTGCTCGACCGGCGTGCAAATGATCCCATTGCGCCGAAGGACGCAGAGTTGATGGCCATTGCTCGGGAATCTGCCACCATGATTGAACGGGAAGTCGCCACACTTTCGGCGCTGGTGAATGAGTTCTCGCAGTTTGTGCGCTTCCCTACGGCCAAGTTGCTTCCTGTGGACGCGAACACTACGGTGCAGGAAGCCGTGGATATATTTTCGGGGCGGCTCGACGGCATCACCCTAAAGACGAATTTGCAGAGTGGCTTGGCCCCGGTACGGGCAGATGCGGCGCTGTTGCGCAGCGTGATCGTCAATTTGATTGATAACGCCGCCGAGGCGCTTGAATATGAAACGCTGCGGCAAATCACGGTGACGACGCATTTGCGCGTGGAATCCGATACGATAGAGATAGCCGTTGCGGATACCGGCCACGGCATTTCGCCGCAAGACAAGGACAAACTCTTCCTGCCTCATTTTTCAACCAAAGAACGCGGAACCGGTCTGGGACTGGCCATTGCCGCGCGTATTATCACGGAGCATGGCGGATCGCTACGCTTGGAAGATAACCTGCCACAAGGATCGCGATTCCTGATCGAACTGCCTGTAGTGGAAATTCCCGCCGGGGCGACTGCGGCCGCCGTTGAGCGTTCATCGGGAGACAAGGGCCGATGAGCGCCAAACCCAAAATATTGATCGTGGACGACGAAGCGGGCATCCGCGAATCGCTGGGGTCGATTCTGCGCGATGAACTATATGAAGTTGCTGCGGTGGGTTCCGCGGAAGAGGCGCTGGAGCAAATTCCGGCTGGAGATTTTGAAGTCGTTTTGCTGGATGTGTGGCTACCGGGAATCGATGGCATGGACGCGCTGGAGCGGATACAGGCGATTCCACGGGCGCCCGCAGTGATCATGATTTCCGGCCACGGAACTATTGAGACCGCGGTTCGCGCAACTAAATTGGGCGCGTTTGATTTCATCGAAAAGCCATTGTCACTGGAAAAAGTAATTGTGCTGGTGCGGAATGCGGTGCAGCAGCGGCGGTTGCAGGACGAAAACATCTTGCTGCGCAGTGAGCTGGGGCATCGTTACCAGGTGATTGGCGACAGTGTGCCGGTAAAAGCGCTGCGCCAACAGATTGCTGTGACTGCGCCAACAAATGGCCGAGTGCTGATCTATGGGGAGAGTGGCACGGGCAAGGAACTCGTGGCACGGTCGTTGCACGCCGCAAGCTTGCGAAGTAAGGGCCCATTCGTGGAGGTAAATTGCGCGGCGATCCCCGAAGAATTAATCGAGTCTGAGCTGTTTGGTCATATTAAAGGGAGCTTTACGGGCGCGAGCGAAGATAAGATCGGGAAATTTCAAAAGGCGGACGGCGGCACGCTGTTTCTTGACGAAGTCGGTGACATGAGCTTGCGCACGCAATCGAAGGTGTTGCGTGTGCTGGAAGAACAGCGATTCGAGCGCGTCGGTTCCAATCAGACGCTGCATGTGGACGTGCGGGTACTGGCAGCGACGAATAAGCATCTGGAGCAGGAAATCGCTCGTGGAGCATTTCGGCAAGACCTGTTTTATCGGCTGAACGTCATTCCCTTTTTCGTGACGCCGCTGCGTGACCGAAAAGGCGACATCCCGATCCTGGCGCGATTCTTTCTAAACGAGTTCAGTTCGGAGTATGGAAAGAAAACACGTGAACTGAGCGAATCAGCGATGGAGATTCTGACGCGTTATCCATGGCCCGGAAACGTGCGCGAGTTACGCAATTTAGTAGAGAGGTTGGTGATTGTGTGCCCTCAGGCACGCATTGAACCCCACCACTTGCCGCCGGAACTGTTCCGCGGCGTAGCGGAGAGCCCGCATCAGCCTTACTCCACATTGCACGAAGCGCGAAGTGCGTACGAGCGTGAATTTATACTGCGCAAATTGCAGGAACATCGTTGGAACATGACGCAGACGGCTACGGCGCTGGGGCTTGAGCGCTCACACCTGTATCGTAAAATGAAATCGTTGGGGATAGCGGCACCGGAGTAGCTGACGCTGGTTAATCCTGGTCTTCGTCGTCCTTTTGACCACGTTCGCGGCTGGCGCGAAGGGCCTGATCCTTGCGCATGTCTTCCAATTGGACATGCCAGTCAAGTTCGCGAACCTTGCTTGGATTATCTCGCCAGCCTTCCACCACTTTCACAAATAGCCCGAGATAGATTTTAGTGCCGAGGAGGGTTTCCAGTTCTTTGCGCGCTTCGGTGCCAACCTTCTTAAGCATTTCACCTTTGCGGCCGATGAGAATTTTCTTCTGAGAATCGCGCTCGACGTGAAGAGTCATCTCAATGCGCAGGATTTTCGGGGTTTCCTCGAATTTGTCCACGAAAACGGCCAATGCGTGAGGCACTTCATGATAGGTAAGCTGAATGGCTTTTTCGCGTACGATTTCGGCGGCCAGAAAGCGCTCGGGCTGGTCAGTGACCTGATCTTCAGGGAAAAAATTATCGTTTTCCGGCAACTCTTTGAATATTTCGTCAAGTAGGGCGTCGAGGCCGCTTCCGGTCAACGCAGAAATCGGAACAAGAGCCGCGAACGGAAAGGCTTTAGCAAACTCCTGCAGTAGAGGAAGGAGCTTGGGTTTGGGCAATTTGTCGATTTTGTTCAACGCCAGAATCGTTTTGCTCTCGTAGCGCTTAGCGCGGTCGAGGAGCATCTGGTCGGCATGCGGCATGGTTCGCGTCGCATCGATCATCATGAGGAGCACGTCAATGCCCTCAAGTGCCGCCGACACTTCGCGCATCATCTGACGATTCAAGACGGAACTGGCGTCGTGCAAACCGGGCGTGTCGATGAAGACGATTTGGCCTTCCGGACGGGTGACGATGCCCTGAATGCGGTTGCGCGTGGTCTGCGGCTTGGAGGTAACGATCGCTACTTTCTGCCCTACCAACTGATTCAACAGCGTGGATTTTCCGGCGTTGGGACGACCGATGATGGCGACGAAGCCTGCTCGTCCACGCGTTTTTGTTTTTTCTTCTTCCTTCAAGTTCACAGCATTCCTCATTTCACTACTGGCAACTCCAGAACACTTGCGTGCTCACCGTCGTGCAACAACTGGATGTGCGCGGTTTTTGCGTCTTTGCCCGTTTCCCTGGCGACTACTCCGCCACTGTTGTAGTTCTTTTCCGTGCCGGGCGTATTGATGCTGCCCACAATCAATCGCAGCCGGCTGCCTTTGGCGATCCGGCGCGAAAAGAATGTGAAATTCTCAAACACATACTTTTCCGGCTTGCCGGCGGTGACCAACTTTTCCTGGCGCATCGAATCGCGATAACGGGCACGCATGGCCGCCGAGCTTAGCTGAACAGCGCTGTCATCCGGCAACACTTCCCAAAGTTCCACACCCAGGTCGGTATCGGGTACATCCATGGTGAGCCATAACGTCAATCTCGCAAAACCGCTGATCTCGGTGGCGGCGGAAAACGCTTCGCCGTGATAGATGGTCCCTTCGCCGTGCAAATTCAACGCCGAGCGCTGGGACGTAAGTGGCGCGGGATCATCTTGAATTTCCTCTTCACCAGGCTGCGTGTTTAAGGGATTGTATGTCCAATGATCGGCAGGATTGGAACCGCCTTTCGCAGGAAGAAGCATGCCGGAATGAAAAATATCTTCAGCGTTTGCGTTAGAGCCCAGGTAAAGAGTCAGGTGGTCACTGGCGAGAGTTTGCAGGCTGTCGGCGTATTTCCATTCCTCGGCACCCATTACATAGTACGCGACGCGTTTCTTCAGAAATTCCGGCTTTTTGCCTCCCTTCATAGTCCAGTCATACCACTCGGTGTGGAGTTTGTTCAGATCGAGCGCGCTGGCTTCGGCAAATTTCAGGCCGCCCATTTCGCGCTTGGGCGTACGGGTGCCGGCGTGATCCCAAGGGCCGATGATTAAGTAATGATTCGCCTTGGCCTGTGCGTTTCCGTATTGCATATGGCGCTTGTAGTAGGTGAAAGCGCCGGGCTGATCGCCGTCATAGTGCCCGGTGATGGTAAGGATGGGGAGAGTGAGCTTTTGATATTGGTCATCGTTAGGCACCATGGCGTCGTAATAGGCATCGGCGATGGGATGCTGCAGCCATTTCTGGAAGATGGGCGAAGGATTTCCGACGACTTTGTCGAAGGTCTCAAACGCGCCGTGCGCGGTGTAGAGTTCCCGGGATTTCTGTCCCCAGAAATCTCCGTTGCCAAATGTATTGCTGTTTCCGGTTTTGCCGCTGGTGAACGTCAGCCACTGCATGTCGTACGGAGCAAAAATATTGAAGCCAAAAGGAAAATCCACGCCGGGATGAGCGGAAGCGGCGGGCACGATGGTGGCGAGATGTGGTGGAAATTCCTTGGCGACGGACCATTGATCGAACCCGGCATAGGAGCCTCCCCACATCGTCACTTTGCTATTGCAAAAAGATTGTTTCGCCAGCCATTCGGTGACATCAAAGCCGTCGCGGCCTTCATTTTCAAAGGGCCAGAACTCGCCACCAGAATTTCCGCGGCCACGAACGTCTACCAGCGCGTACACGTAGCCGTGCGCGGCAAAATACATGGCGCGATCGGTGTAAGAATCACCGATGTAGGGCGTGAAGGTGAAGATTACGGGAAGCGGGTCTTTTTGCGCGTGCGGCTGGTAGATAGTGGCGTTTAGTTGGATACCGTCGCGAGCGGGGATATTGACCCCCCATTGCATGTCCACCGGAGTTGCTGGTGAATCATTGGGCTGCTGGGCGCTGCGAGTTGACACGTGAAGAAGAAGCAGGAGAGATACTGACCAGCCAGGTACCATGCTATGATTCCGCAAATTCATCAACAGTTCCTCCCGAACTGAATCTTGACTGAGCGCCTATACTAACGCGGCGGGAGCGAAAAACTATCAGGGAATTTGTGAATTTTCCCGTCTCGCCTTCCCTACCCTCTACTTTGAGGACACGCACACGCCGCATTTACCCGGCGGGCTCGTCGCCATGTGCCATACTGCCGAAAACGATGGATACTACCGCTCAAACTTTCCTACAGACGATTGGATTCCGCCCGGTCGCAGTTTGATTGACTGGATGCGAGTTGTTTTCAGTCATCTTGGGAATAACAGGATAGTACGCCTGTTTGCGGTGGTTGGGATCTATGCAATGCCGGCATTTCTGTTTCTACGCAGGTTTGGCGTTACCGATGTGGACATCTGGTGGCATATGGCAACGGGCCGCTGGATTTTGCAGCACCATGCATTCCCAACAACGGAACCGTTCTCGGCAGGCGGTGCGGGCAGGCCGTGGATTGCCTACAGCTGGTTGTTCGATATCACGACGGAGTATCTATATCGCTGGTTTGGGTTCGTAGGCATCGTGGTTTATGAGCTTCTGTTCCATATAGTTTTGGGAATCGCCTTATTTCACCTCGTGAAGTCGCTATTGCCGCATTTCTGGAGGAGTATTGCGCTAACGGGTGTATGCCTCTACGTGATCGATTACATGGTGACGCCGCGGCCAGGGATGCTGACAATTTTATTGGGGATCGTGGAACTGGATATCTTGCTGTCGGTGCGACGGACGGGTCGAGCTCGGAAACTTTGGTGGCTCCGTACCCCTTTTTGTTTTGTGGACCAACTGGCACATCCAGTTTGTATACGGACTGATCTTGCTAGGCGTATTTGCAGGAGAGACATTGCTGAACCGGATTGTGTTGGGAAATAAAGCATTGGTCGCTACTACGCCTGCAAAGCCATTCTGGATAGCGCTTGGGGCCTGCGTCCTGGCAACCTTTCTGAATCCCGCGGGACCTTTTTTGTATGCGACGGTTCGGGAATACATGAATGAGCCAAAAGTGTTTTTGATTGTGGACGAACTGAGGGCGATGAGTTTTCGCCAGCCTCAGCACTACGTCGTCATACTTCTGGCGCTGTGTGCCGCGCTCTCAATTGGGTGGAGGCGCCAGCTACGGTTGCTGTGGCCAGTGCTGCTGTTGTTTGCGACATTTGTAGCGCTACGTTCTGTGAAAGAGATCTGGTTCTTGGCCACAATATCTACTTGTGCGATCGCGGACGGTTGGGTTGACGGCGCATGGGCGGAAAGAAAGTGGTTCTCGGCGCGCGAAAAGCTTCTGGTCGCACTCGCTGTCATGGCGTTGCTGGTAGCCGGATGGCGACGATATGACGTGTCAAATGCGTGGCTGGAGATGCAGGTGGCGGGCAATTTTCCAGAAGTGGCCGCGCAACACATCGAGCAGCACCACCTTCAAGGTCCCTTGTACAACGATTTCAACTGGGGCGGATTCCTGATCTGGCGCGTGCCGGGACTGCTTGTCTCGATGGACGGGCGCACAAACGTACATGGGGACGAACGCATAGCGCGCTCTATCGCAATCTGGAGCGGCAAGCCGGAGTGGGCGAACGATCCGGAACTGACACACGCGAATATCATTTTGGCGAAGAAGAATGCGCCGCTGACTTCGTTACTGAGGATGGACCCGCGGTACAAGATCGTGTTTGAAGATGTGCAGGCGGTAATTTTCCAGCCGCGGTGATAGCCTTCGCACTTCCGAGCGGCCAAACCATCGACGCAAACTACATAGTCCGTCGCGACAAGGTGAAGACGCCGGACTCGCCCTCCGACTGTGGAAACTGCGTTGCCAGATAGACTACATGTGCCGCTACCGCGCTTGCGACAGGTGTCGTGGACAGTGATGATGTTCCTGAGGCATTTTGAAAGGCAATCATGATTGCAGTGGATGACGAAATTCACTCGCCGGGCGCGTGGGGACCCGATGCCCTGGAAGAAGCGCGAAAAAACAACCGCGAGCTGCAGGATTCGCTTGCTTGGGAACGCGACAAATGGATTCAGGACAATCGTTACTTCTACGATCGGCTGATGCGCGTCCTGCAATTCGCGATTGAGCCTGGGAAACGTGTGCTCGAACTCCGCTGCGAAACCGGCCATATGCTCGCTTCGGTCGCACCCTCCTACGGGGTTGGGGTGGAGATCGGCAAAGAGATGGTTGAATGCGCGCAACGGCAGAACCCGGATCTGCGCTTTGTGCAAAGCGACCTCGAGAACCTAGCTCTCGATGAGACGTTCGATTACATTATTTTCAATCACATTTTTGACACTGTGGACATTCTTAGTGCATTGGAACGCCTCCGGCGCCATTGCCATCCCGAGACGCTGCTCCTGGTAATTAACTACAACTATCTTTGGCAACCGATATTGGAACTGGCCACCAAGGCCGGTTTGCGCTCAAAGCTTTCGGAGCCCAACTGGGTCAGCGAGAACGATATCCGTGGATTTCTTAAACTCGCTGGCTTCCGACCTGTGCGCAAGCATCGCCTGCTGTTATTCCCCAAATGGATTCCTATTTTTTCTGCGATGCTAAATGATCTGGTGGCCCGCCTTCCCGGCATGCGAAGGCTTTGTCTTATGCAGATCATGGCAGCGCGGCCCCTGACCCCGCCAATGCGCGAAGAAGAGGTGACGGTATCTGTTGTGATTCCTTGCCGAAATGAGGTGGGTAACATCAAACCGGCGATCGAACGGATTCCTCCGATGGGCAAGCACACCGAGATTATTTTCTGCGACGACAAATCCACGGATGGCACCGCAGAAGAAGTGCGCCGCATGCAGGCATTGTATCCTGAGAAGGACATACGGTTGGTGGAAGGGCCAGGGATCTGCAAAGCGGAGAACGTGTGGACCGGCTTCCGCGGGGCCCGGGGCGACGTCCTCATGATCTTGGATGCGGACCTGACGGTGATGCCAGAAGAACTGCCAATGTTTCTGCGCGCGCTGGTAACGTCGCGAGGGGACTTTGTGAACGGAAGCCGCCTAGTCTACCCAATGCAACAACTCGCGATGAAGTTCCTGAACCTTTTAGGAAACAAGTTTTTTGGAGCGTTGTTTTCTTTCTTGCTAGACCAACGGCTCAAGGACACCCTCTGCGGGACGAAAGTCCTCTGGCGGAAGGATTGGATCCGCATGGAGAAGAGCCTCGGCACCTGGGGGATTAAGGATTTGTGGGGCGATTACGAATTATTGTTTGGGGCCAGCAAGTTACACCTGGAAATTGTTGAAATTCCGGTGCATTACCAGGAACGGATCCACGGCGTTACCAAAATGACAAAAGTATTCGCAAATGGAGTGCGAATGCTACGCATCTGCTGGCATGCGTGGTTTCGCCATGCAGGGTGAGTCTATTTTGTCCGGTGCACTTCTTCGACGACTTCTTGCCCACCCGCTCACGGCGTCGCTAGAGAGCGACGATCCAGCAACGACGGAATTCCGTAAGCAGATCATTTCGTCCAAGCCGTTCCTTAAGGCGATTTACGACGAGTGGTACAGCCTGCTTGCAAGCGCAGTACCTTCCGGAGAAGGAAGCGTGCTCGAGCTGGGGTCGGGCGGTGGTTACTGCGCCCGGTTCATCCCTGATTTGATCACTTCCGAAGTTTTTTATTGCTCTACCGCACAAATTGTCCTGGACGCGCAGAATTTGCCCTTCGACGATGGCAAATTACGAGCCATCGTCATGACCAATGTAATGCATCACTTGCCGGATGTGCACAAATTCCTGCGGGAAGCGTGCCGTTGCCTGCGTCATGACGGCAAGATTGTGATGATCGAGCCGTGGGTGACTTCATGGTCTCGATTCATCTACAGGCACTTTCATCACGAACCTTTTCTTCCTCAGGCTACGGACTGGGGATTTACGACTAGCGGGCCACTTTCCGGTGCGAATATGGCCATACCATGGATTGTCTTCGAGAGAGATCGCGAGAGATTTGAAGAAGAGTTTCCTGAATTGATGGTGGAGAAGATCCGTCCCATTATGCCGTTTCGCTACTTGGTATCCGGGGGCGTGACGATGCGTAGTCTAATGCCGGGATCTTCCGAGAAAGCGTGGCGCGGTTTGGAGCGAGTGTTGGAGCCCCAAATGGGCCATCTGGGATTGTTCGCCTTTGTCCAGGTTCACCGCCGGTAGGGGGTCCCGATTGGGCTGGCTGCTCTCAAACCGAAAGAATCTTGTTTACCCTTTCAGCCACGCGAACATCGCCAAGCATTGGCTGGCAACTCGAAGCTGCCCATAATGGCTTCATTCCAATGTTGACCACCAAAACGAAAGTGGCCCTCGCCGCAGCTGCTTACAAGTGCATCTCGTTGGGCCGAGCCATAGCAAGGAAGAACAACACTGCTATCGTACGACGAGGAAATATCCGGTGGCGGCTCGATCTGAGCGAGGGAATCGACTTCTCAATCTATTTGCTTGGCGCATTTGAACGTTCGACTGTCGTTACGCTTCGAAAGCTGGTAAAGCCAGGAGACGTAGTCTTTGATATTGGCGCGAACATCGGAGCACACACCCTTGGCCTGGCACAGTGTGTAGGGCCAACGGGGAGCGTGGTCGCCTTTGAGCCCACTGATTTTGCTTACGAGAAACTGAAGCGTAACCTCGCACTGAATCCTGAATTAGAGCAGCGATGCAGTGCCCACCAGATACTCTTGGCTGCTTCGCCTGGTGGCCCGACGCAGCAGGAAATCTATTCAAGCTGGCCCCTCGAAAGTAGTGATTCTGTACACCCCCTGCATCGGGGGCGACTGATGAAGACAGGAAACGCGAGTATGGATACTTTAGATTGCTTCACCCAGCGAGAACACATCGAGCGACTGGATCTCATCAAACTGGACGTCGACGGTCACGAACTGGAGGTACTACAAGGGGGCATCGGTGTTTTGAGCGAATTTCGGCCGATTCTTGTGATGGAAATCGCGCCATACGTCCACGAAGATGCGGGCAACTTCGTGGCGCTGATCGGGCTGTTGCGAGACACTGGATATTCATTCCGCGACGCGCAGACTGGCCGCTCTCTCCCCGTTCAGGCCTCCGCACTTCAGGCACTCATTCCCCGAGGCGCGGGAATTAACGTGGTAGCACGAACTGCGCAACCGGAGCAGCGCTGATTCCCATGCGAACAAAGGCACTCACGGAGATGTTCGTGGGCATGTACGGGCTGGCTCGGAAGAGCAAATTCCTGGAAATGAAATGGGCTCGCAGGGGATTCGTCTGGTCTGCGTTTCTCTACAAGCGGTATTATGAAGACCCATTTTACGGGCTTGTCCAGAGAAACCCCCGGCTTTTTGAGGGTGGCGATGTTCTGGACCTCGGCGCCAACATCGGGTACACCGCATGCGTTTTCGCGAGAGCTGCCCAACCAAATTTCAAGGTGTACGCATTCGAACCAGACCATTGGACCTACGTCATTTTGCAGGAAGTAGTCGGCCGGCGGAATTTGGCCAGCAGAGTTGAACCGTTGAATATGGCTGTCGGCAGTTCGGAAGGCAACCTGGAGTTCTGGCATAACAGGGAGCATTCCGCAGACCATCGGGTTGTGACGGATCAATTCAGGAGAAAGCATCCGGATGCAAAGGATTTCTTTACGGTTCCCGTAACGACCGTCGACGAGTTCGTGAAATCGCGAAATCTCTCGCGGATTTCCTTCGTCAAGATCGATGTGCAGGGATACGAACTGTCCGTTTGTCGGGGGATGCGAGACACAATCGAGCAATTCCCGGAAATGTGCGTGTGCTTCGAGTTTTCGCCGGAAGCCCTGGTGGAGTCAGGGTCCGATCCGGCGGAGTTGCTGGACTTTTTTTCCGCGAGGGGATACCGCCTTAACGTCCTGGGGCATGAGTCATTGAAACCCGTCAGTAAGATCGCATCGATTGGAGGAATGCTGGGCAGCGCGGGTTACGTTGACTTGCTTTGTTCGAAACGGGTGATTGCTTAGAATCGGGGAGACCCGACCAGCTCCGATCGCGATGCATCCTTGCGCTCCCACACAACAAAACTGGTTTCCCATTCGAGATCGGAATTTGGCACCAAAGGACCGACGCGGCGGAAATGAGAGGTTAGGTATTGTCCCAGAACCTGGTCGTAATCCACGCCGAACAGTGGAGAACCGTAGTCCTCATAAGTACGATTGGACCAGAGCAGATAGCGGACGTGGTGCGACTCAATTTCACGAATAGTGTCGTCCATGGGTTTACCTGGCGCAATGATTCCGGGACAGAACATAAACATGCGCGTCGGACTGTCCGTTCCGGAAAGGAAATACAGACTGGTGTCTTCCGGGACAGACATGACAACTTCTCCACGAGAATATTTTTCCTTCATAAAAGCAATTCCGGCCCTATAGTTTGTGGCTACCTGCTTGGGAACCAGGATTGATCCACGCTCGGTGTTTAACCATTCGGAGTCGGAGCGGTCCGCAGTGAACTGCATTGTATACACGGCGACAACGGCCAAACACCCCAGGCATATGAGTAATTCTTCGCGAACAACGGCGCGCGACAAGCGGCCTTCTCTGGGCAACATGGCACGAGTGAGCATGAGGAACGCAAGAATGACTGGACCGTTGTAGTAGATGGGGTAGCCACCCGGAGACATGCGAAGCAAGAGCCTTAGGGCAACCAGGCCGGAGAGATTTAACAGAAGAATAATCGCCAACCCATGGTCCGACGGAAGCCTCCAAAAAAACCAGATCGCCAGCAGCCCGGCGATGAGAACGTACAACGCCATATCGCGGGGGAATACGAGTGCGGCCAGGACACTCAGCGGACGCCAATGTTGGAAGAGAGCAAATGAGAACAGCACCGCCGCCAGGAGGATGCGGGTGAGCAAGGATTTGGCGTTCACTCGAGTCCAGTGAACAAGGAGATAGAGTTCCACCAGCAGGCCGGCAAAAAAAACGGCACGCTTTGCGGCGTCGCGAAAGGCCTGTGTCGAAAGAGAGAATCCGGTCTTATCGAGCCACACCTTTCCGTACGCTTTCATGAAATAGGAGGTGGGCCAGCTTGAAATATTTTCCTGGGTGATGAATTCGACTCCCCGGATGGAGATCATCCAGTAAAGGACCATGGAGCAGACCGCGATTCCGGGCAGCACGGCAGCGATGTCGGCAAAAATATTTCGCCACGATGGCCGCTGAAACGCGCGGGCCCCGATGAGCAAGGCAAGAGTGAGGTAACAGGCTGCGCCAAATTCCAGCTTCAGCAACAGAGCGATGGCCGCGGAAGTTGCTGCACCGAATATCCAAGGCCAGCGCCGGGACAGCGCAGCGTTGACGGCGCTCCAAAGAAACAGGCAGGCGGTCAAACAGCCGTAGACGGGGGCAAAGCTGTACGGCAGCGGGAAACAGAAATGCCAAGCGTGGAAGGCTTGGAGTAGAACAACGACTCCTGCGGTCCAGCCGATAAGCCGGGAAGACAATCGCTTGCCGATCAAAAAAAGCAGCACGGCGGAGCCCAGTGCCGACAATGAGCCCGCCCAGTAAAGGACTTCCAGCCTCGATCCAAATGCTCGAAACAAGAGGCTGTTGATGTAAGGTGCGAGCGGGGTATACATCCACCAGACGTCACGATAGAGCATCTTCCCTCTTGCGAGCAGATCCGGAATGTATGCTTCGTGGCCGGAATCTATCGATAGATTTCCCCATGTTCCCCACGTCATGTACATCCTGGCAGCCCAGAAGAGGAACAACGAGAGAAGAGCAATCTTTGTTGTGGGATCCCAGGGCACTTCAGGTGCGGAGATGTCGGTGAGGCGGGTGAAATAGCGGCGGACAGCCTCGCCCATGATCCTCAAAGGCGATACTGACTTGGGGCCAGCTGAAAAAGAACACGATGCGGTCTTCATGCGATGGAGAGCGTGACAACACAAGCGAAATAAGAGACGCGAGTGCGCGTGACGCCAAGGACAATTTTAGCAAGCACTTTGCTGGCGAAAGATCGCTAAGAGACGGTAATTACCCTATGGGTTAACGCCTGATTGGAGGCGCATGGCGCGGACAGCCTTTGTTAGTGAGTTTGCGTAGAACTTTTGGTCTTTATTTGTTCTTTGGGAAGGGGAAGATGCTTAGCGCGGAGGCGAAGGACTTTGCGCTGGTTGGCTTCCAGGACTTCGAACCGGAATCCGCCTAGATCGACTTTATCGCCCGGCGTGGGGACTTTGCCGGAAACAGTGCTGAGCAGACCAGCGATGGTGGTGACGGTTTCGTCCGCGCTGTCGCCAAACTGGATGCCTAACAGATCTTCCGCATCGCGAATGGACATGCTGCCTCGCAACACCAGGCTGCCGTCCGGTTCGCGCACCGCATCAGGCGCAGGTTTCAGATTGTCGGCGGCATTCTCGCCCACAATTTCTTCTACAAGATCTTCAACTGTTGCAATTCCCGCGACGGTGCCATGTTCGTCGATAACAATCACCATGGACTGGCCCTTCTGGCGCATCTCTTTCAGCAAATCGGAACCGAGTTTCGTTTCTGGCACAAAGAGAGTGGGCTTCATCAATTCGCGGACTCTGCGTTTGGGGAGATCGGTGTCGGCGATCTGTAGCAAGTCCTGGACATGCACAACGCCAACGATGTCATCGAGCGATTTCTGGTAGACGGGCATCTTAGCCAGTTTTGTCTCGACATATTTCGCGTGCATTTCTTCAAGAGAAGCGTCGGCCTGCATGGCGACGACATTGGGCCGGGGGGTCATCACTTCGCGCACGCGCTTGTCGCTGAATTCCACTACCTGTTCAATCAGGTCGGCCTGGTCCGGCTCAATGATTCCCTCTTCTTCGGCCACTTCCACCAGTGCGCCAATACCTTCTTCTGTGCGTTGCTCTTCGGTGCGCTCCACTTCCTGTTCGGAGATGCGCGCAAGCGATTCAGCGGCCTCGAGGAAAACCCGAATAGGCCAGACGAGCCACATGGCCGCACGAATCACGGGCAAGAGCGGACGCAGCCAACGACCCGTAGTGCGGTAGAGCAACATGTCCGGAATAAAATGCATGGCAATAACAACTTCGAGCGTGAGGAAAACCAGGAATTGGACGCCGGCTTCCCATGTGTTGGGGACAAGGTAGACAACGCCTCTAGTGGTTTCCAATACTACGAACGCTAGCCAGAAGTGGCCCAGGATGCGGAAGGTGCGGCCACCACTGCGGCGGCTGATCTTCAGTTTGGGCTCGATCTCCGCTTCAAAAATGTCGAGGTGTTCGTGAATCCTGCCGGTGGTGATGCGGCCGAGCTCGCGGTAAATAAGAGTGAGGTAGGAAAAAATAGGCAGTCCAAGCGCGAGGACCAAAACGCTAAGGATGTAACTCCATTGCAGCATTAAGCGATTCCCAGTCGGCGCCTGAGGCGCATCTCCACCCGGTTCATCTCCCCATGATCTTTCTCGTGATCGTATCCCAAAAGGTGTAAGACGCCGTGCAAAATCAGAATTTGCAGCTCTTCGGGAAGCCTTCGTCCGTACATTTTGGCATTTCGATTGGCCACGGCCGGCGAAATGGCGATATCGCCGAGTTGACGACCCTGTACTTTCTTCAAATGAGTCTTAAGCGTGCCCGGCCTTTGACGCGACTCCGCCGGGAACGACAAGACATCGGTGGTACCTTTCTTGCCGCGGTAATCCTCATTGAGCCGAGCCATTTCCTTGTCGGTAACCAGGCGAATCGCCACGCTCTCTTCCCCCAGTCCCAACTCTTCTTCCAATTCTCGAGTAAACGCGAATAATGGGCGCACTTCTACGCGTACCGCTTTTTGATGATTCTCAATCGCCGGTTCGCGTTTCTTTTTTGCCGTTTTAGCAATGCGCCGCTTGTGTTTCATTCCTTCGAGGTGTCGGAGACTGCTATTTTCTCAGGTGCCTTGGCCGCGGACGAAGCTTTTCCATTTCCCCCACGTTGGGGGTTGGCCATGTCGTGCTCCTCGTAGGCGCGAATGATCTGCTGCACCAGATTGTGACGAACAACGTCTTTTTCGCCAAACTGGGTGACGCTGATGCCGGGGATGCGTCCGCAAATTTCCATGGCCTCAATCAAGCCGGATTTTTTGCCTATGGGCAAATCGATCTGGGTAACGTCTCCGGTGATCACCGCCTTAGAATTGAATCCCAGGCGCGTCAGAAACATCTTCATCTGCTCGCTCGTGGTGTTTTGCGCTTCGTCGAGAATCACAAAGGAGTCATTCAAAGTGCGTCCGCGCATGAAAGCCAACGGAGCAACCTCGATAATTCCCTTTTCCAGGAATCGTTCGAGCTTGTCGGCGTCGAGCATATCGTAAAGGGCGTCGTACAACGGGCGCATATAAGGATCAATCTTCTGCTGCAAGGTTCCGGGAAGAAAGCCGAGGCGTTCACCCGCTTCCACGGCGGGACGCGCCAGGATAATGCGATTCATCTGTTTGGTAAGAAGGGCGCTAACGGCCATGGCAACGGCCAGATAGGTCTTGCCCGTGCCACCCGGACCGATGCCAAAGGTCATGTCGTGCGATTCAATCTCGTCCATGTAACGCTTCTGGCTGGCGTTTTTCGGCGTGACAGGCTTCTTGCCGAACGAGCGTGTCTTCCCGTGCTCAAACATGCCGCGCGGAGATTCATGCGGCTCGTCTGTGGCAACGCGCATCAGCGATTTTACTTCGGCGCTGGCGAGAACCCGACCGTGCCTGGTCAGGTGGTTGTACTCCTCGACGATGCGCACAGCCTGGTCAACGCCTTCTTGCTCGCCCTCTACCGTCAGACGCGAATCGTGGAGGTGCGTGCGCACCCGCAGTACGTCTTCCAGCGAGCGAATATTTTCGTCAAGGGTGCCAAAGAATGGTTCAATTTTTCCGGTAATGTGTATCGTGCGTCTCATCCACTTGGAAGGTTGTATCTCTGTTCGAACCGGGTAGCCGATGGGATTCCTCCTGAAATTGTGCTGCTCAGCGCGAGAACACGGGAGAAACTACAATCAACGTAGCGCACACGCAAGCCAGCGTCAAGTTACACCATCATGAATTCTATGAGTGGGAAGGATTTGCGGGGCAGTCGATGGACGCGATAGTGTCGGTTGCATGGGTTGGATGTTGCCGCGATCTCTCCACTCCGCACCGCATACGTCGCAGCGCTGCGGTCGGGATGACAAAGAGTCTTTTGCGACCGGCCGGGACTTAGTGGCGAAACGATTTTGCCTGTACGTTTTTCTCTCCGGTGGGACAGGGACAGTTGGCATCTGATTACCTGTACTCTGGTACGCCAGAGCTATGGACGCAAACGAACGCAAACCTGAAACTCACCTCATCGAATACAGAAGTTAAGCCGTTGCGTAATTCCTGAGGGAGGAATAGGGCCATGTCCAAGTTCACATTCGCAAAACACACACTTGTAGGAACAGCGCTACTGTTTACCGGGCTGCCCGCTTTGGCCGAAACCGAAGCAAGTTCTGCAGCGGCGGTTGTGCCCGTGCCGCGCGCCAGCATCAGTTGCCCCGGCATCAGCAGCGTACCGATGACCGCCGACGCCGAACAAACTTTGCCGATGCGTTTGGTGGCCACGCTGGGCTGCCACGAATCGGTGATGATTCTTGCCGACAACGAAGGCTACACCGCACATATTCGCAGGGCAGTCGACGGTAAAGAGGGCTACGTCGCGCGGATGTATCTGAATATGGATGGCTCCGCCGGTTCCGCCCTCGCAGTCGTTGCACCGGCGACCGCCTCGCCGGTGAACAATGTCGTGCGCTGGCAGGCTGGCGCGCCGGGCTGCGATGAATTCGCCGCAAAGGGATACAACGTAGAATCGGCCACGGCGAACGGAATCACCGTGCAGGTTTCCCTGCAAGACACGGGATGGAAGTTGCGCGCGACGATTGCGATTTCGAATGCGGCCGGCGAGACGATTGAAGTGCTGCCTACGCTTATGACCCTGGACGAACTGCAGCCGGGACTGAAATCGTTGCCGGCACAGGACGCGAATAAATTGTCACGCGTCGTGAATCATCAGGTGCTGCTGACGCAATCGAACGCGCAACCTCCAGCGAGTGCGCACTTTGCCGAAATACACCTGAGCAACGTATCGTATCGCGCATCTGCTCCTAACTATTTCATTGAGCACACCGTGCCAAGCACTTCCTCCAATCGTGATGCGGGTGCTTACGGAGGCAGTGAACTGGCTTCGTTGGCACTGAAACACAGAAAACTGGCATCTGGAGAAAAGACTACGGGCGTAATCTGGTTCCAACGCGATGCGAATGCTCGCGAACTTTCGCTGCGGGTGCCGGTGGGCAATCTAGTGTTCGACTTCCCACTTTCCTTCAGCCAGAAAAAGTAGCAATCCTCGCGATTCTCTCACGGCCCGGCCTACTCTCACGCCGGGCCGTTTTATTTTTCTTGACTGTTCAAGCTGGGCACACCGAAAGATAAGGGTCAATCCGCGGGGACGGCACGGCCCTTGGCCCAATCGCGGATGGCAGCAATTTCTTCGGCGCGGGTGACGCTTAGCGGGCGAGTACACTGCAGCTCCGCCAATAGGATTTCGGTTGAAAGCAATTGCTTTTGACTGAAGGCGGTGTACAGGGCCGAAACGATGGCTTGTTCGATCTCGGCACCGGAGAAACCCTCCGAAGCGGCCGCTAGTTTAGAGAGCGCAAATCCCGCGGCGTCTCTGCTGCGTTTCTTCAGGTGCAGAGCGAAAAGAGTTTCGCGCACCTTGGCACTCGGCAAATCGACAAAGAAAATTTCGTCGAACCGGCCTTTGCGAACCATTTCCGGAGGCAGAATGGTAATGTTGTTGGAAGTGGCGGCAAGAAAGACGCCGCTCTCACGGTCCTGCATCCAGGTGAGCAATGTGGCCAGCAAGCGCTGCGAAAGGCCTGCATCCGCGTCACCGCTGGCGCCCGCAGAGGCAAACGCCTTCTCAACTTCATCGATCCACAGGACTACGGGTGCAAGTTTTTGGGCCAACTCCAAGGCCTTCTTCAGCCGCTTCTCGCTTTCGCCAACATATTTATCGTAGAGCGCGCCGGCATCCAGCCGCACCAGATCGTAATTCCACTCTCCGGCAATCGCGCGCGCGGACAAACTCTTGCCGCAGCCCTGCACCCCCATGATGAGCACTCCTTTGGGAGGCACCAGGCCAAACTTCTGGCCTTCGGAAGTCCAGGCGCTTTTGCGTTTTGAGATCCATTCACGAAGTCGCTGCAGCCCGGCAATATCACTGAATGAACTGTCGCGCTTTACCGTCTCCAGCAAGCCATCGGAGCGCAACGCCTTACGCTTTGCTTCCAACACATCGGCCAAAAAATCGGAGTCAGCCCTGCCGCGCGCCAGCAGACATTTGCGAAACAGGCGCAGGGCTTCCTCCTCGGCCAGACCTACCAGATTCTTTGCTGCTTGACTCATGCCGACAATATCCAATCCTATTGCGAGGTTTTGCTCATGATTGAGCTCCGCGAGAACCCGTTTTACCCCTGGTAGCAATTCTTCGGCAGATGGCAGACCCAGCTGGAATGTGGCGGCATCAGCCTCTAGTTCCTTTGGCAGTTTAATGCTTGCGGCGAGAATGACAATCGAGCGACGCGCGGTTCGAAAACCATCGGCAAGATCGCGCAGTCTGCGGCTGATGCGATCATTGTCGCAATAGCGACCAAAATCCTTGAGCAGAAAAATGCCACTCTCCTGGATGGCAGCGATATTGGTGAGCGCCTGCTCGGGCTGATCGGAGTTATATAGGGCGGCACCCCCCCATCTGGCCAGTCCAACAGTCACGCTCCAGACGTAGAGCGAAACGCCGAGATCCGTGGCAACACTAACCAGCATTCTCGTGAAACGCTCTTCTTCATCGCTTTCGACGCTGATGACCGGGCTGCGCGAATTAATGAGCAGACGCAGCTCTTCCTGTTTTTTCGTTGAGATGCCGGCGAAGCCGACTGGCGCGCCACCAATGCTCTGCTTCACCGAATCTGACACAGACCTCTCCCTCTGATGGAGCGCCGCGCTGCTGAGTGTACAAGGTTCAGCGTAACGACAGACTTCCCTGTTTTCCAGCGATTTGAGCTGCCGATGTTCTTCGTCGTACAAGCCCTGCTCGGTTGTGACCGTGGTGCTTTACTCGGATTTGCCATTCCAAGTACAGTGAACAGGCATAGGGAAAGCGAGCAAACGTGAAGCCGACCAAAGAGAAAGACAGCGAAGAAATAAACGGGATACAGCGCAAGATCGATCGCCGGACTTTGTTAAAGCAAAGCGCCAAAATTGCAGCTGGGTCTTCCGCGCTGCTGGCCATTCCATCCGGCATTACCGTGCTTGCGGCTCAGAATGTGGTGAGTACCAACACCACGGCGGTATTTGTTACTACGACGGCGAGTGCCCCGTGGCAAGAAACCACTGTACGCGCCCGCGGATGGAACTGGGACGATCTGGATGTGCAGGTGAACCTGGAGAGCAGCCAACCCGTCATCGAAGGATTTGGAGCGTGCTTCAACGAACTTGGGTGGACTTCGCTGCAGGCACTGAGCGAAAGCGATCGAGAAGCGGTGCTGCAGGAACTCTTCACACCGGGCAAGGGTGCCAACTTCAAGATCTGCCGGATGCCGGTGGGTGCCAATGATTTTTCGCGTGGCTGGTATTCGTACGACGAAACTCCGGACGATTTCGCCATGCAGCATTTCAGTATTGCGAATGATTTGGAAACCCTGGTGCCATTCATTCAGAGCGCGAAGAAATATAATCCGGCGCTTCGTGTGTGGGCTTCGCCGTGGAGTCCGCCTACATGGATGAAGACCAACAGGCACTATGCGGAGGTGCAGCAGAGCCCGGATCTGCCATCGAATGGCCTGCGGCCGGATCAGGTAGGAAAAGAAGGTCAGGATCTATTCATACAGGAGGAGCGCTACTTCGAGGCGTACGCCAAATACTTTGGAAAGTTCATCGATGCGTACAAACAGCAAGGCATCGAAGTTTTTATGGTGATGCCGCAGAACGAGTTTAATTCCGCGCAGACTTTTCCAAGTTGCACCTGGACACCGGAAGGACTGGCGCGGTTTCTTCATTATTTGGGGCCGGCGATGGAACAACGGAACGTGCAAGTATTTTTTGGCACCTACGAGCGGGGAATCCGCGAACTGCTGGATCGCGTAATGGCAGATCCAAAAGCTCGGCAGTGGATCAAGGGGATTGGGATGCAGTGGGCCGGGAAAAATGCCGTCAACGCCATCCACAAGCAGTATCCGGAGTTGCGGATCTACCAGTCTGAACAGGAATGCGGAAACGGGAAGAATGAATGGACCTACGCGGGTTACAGCTGGAACCTGATGAAGCACTATCTGAAGAATGGCACTGCCGGGTACATGTACTGGAACCTTTCGCTAAAGGAAGGCGGAAGGAGCCAATGGGGCTGGCCACAGAACTCGTTGGTTTCGGTTGATGCGGAGACGAAGCGATATAGATTCACGTACGACTACTACTTACTGAAACACGTGAGCCACTTCGTGCCGCCCGGAGCCAGACGACTGGAGACCGACGGCACCTTCGACGATGTGCTGGCGTTTGGCAATCCAGACAAAAGCGTGGCAGTTATTCTGCGGAATGAAACGGCGAGGGAAAGTCAGGTGGATGTGAATATTGCCGGTGCGAAGACTTTTCTGACCTTGCCGCCAGACTCGTTCTGCACATTGCTCTTGAAGTAAGAGAATAGTGCGAAGCGCGGTCTCCGCGCGGCAGTTCACACGCCAGATTCGAACCCTGCCCTCACTGCTCACAGGTCTTATCCGCGGAAACCGCCAACACATACATTGAGACAAACGCGCCCGGCACAAAGAAATGTTGGAGGTGGCAGCGAAATTGGCATGACATGTATTACATCGTCATCGACCGGCTGAACCCGCAGCGTTAATCAGGCACTCACTTTTTGGATTTCCTTTCGGCGCGCCGTCCGGTGGCCGCTGCCACCGAAGAAGCAGGCCAGCCCGAACAGGTAGCCGAAGTTGTACCAAGCACCGTTGTTGTGGACCTCGTAGATATTCAGATTGCTTTTGAACAGCGAGGCCAAAAAGACGAACGGGGCAATAAAGCCGTGCCAAAGCCCAAGCCAGAAGCCGGCCACCACTTCTCGTTGGCTCTGCGTTCCAGCAGACGGGTTCGGTCCCGCAGCACATCCAACCAGCAGGTTCAACACGAGTAGGCCAAGCATGAGCAGAATCAATGAGGATTTCATGGGATTACTCCTTTGGATATGCTTACGAAGCAAGGGCACGAAGAGTCTCAGAAGACCCGCGAGATCGGGAACACGCCCTCCTCCACCCGGGGCGGCGCCCTCCGTACTGGGGCCCACATGATTGCTATGCAATCATGTAGCTACTTGGTCCGGCAGTTCAGCTGAAACTGGCCTGGTGCCGCCAAATCCAATCGTTTGACAATGCTGGTATATCGCCTCAAAATATAAGATTGAAGAAAGAGCTTAAGGAGCGATAGATGGCGCAAGGTCAGGCAAGAAAAGTTAAGAAGAAGAAAAAATCAGTGTTAAAGCGTGCGGCACAGTCTCGCGAGCGTGCGGAAGTGAACCGCACCAACCGCACCCGGGTTCGCGGCGTCATCAAGCGCCTGCGCACGGCGATTACCGCGGGCGACGTCACTGCCGCTGGAAATTTGCTGCATCCCACGATGTCCGCCCTTGATCAGGCCATCACCAAGGGCGTGCTGCACGAGAATACGGCCAACCGTTACAAGTCGCGACTTAACCTGGCGTATAACCAGATCAAAGCCAAGGCCGCGAAGTCCTAAAAAGAGATTCAAAAGTTTCACAAGGCGGGCGGCTTACAAAGTTGCCCGCCTTTTTTGTTTTCAGGCGCCACAGAAAAAGCCTTTGGCGACTCTGACAGCATCGTCGAATCGAGGAGCACCATGGCCCACGCAATCTCGGTAACACGAATCGCGAAATCACGATTGACGGCAGAACTGCGCGAGAATTCGCCCTTCGGCACGAACTACAGCGACCATATGTTCGTCGCGGATTTCAGCAGAGGCGAATGGCACGACGCGCGTGTAGTGCCTTACGGGCCGATGTCCTTCGCACCTTCGCTTACGGCGCTTCACTATGGACAGTCGCTGTTTGAGGGGTTCAAGGCACATCGTACGCCAGGGGGCGGCGTCGCCATATTCCGCCCAACGGCGAACCACGCGCGGCTGAATCGCACTGCCGCTCGACTGGCCATGCCAGAGATTCCTGAAACGCTCTTTATGGAAGGATTGTTGGAACTCATTCGGATAGATCGTGAATGGGTGCCGCACCGGGAAGGCGGATCCCTGTATGTGCGGCCGGTATATTTCGGAACTGACGAATCGTTGATGGTTCGTCCGGCGGACAGCTATCGTTTGGTGATTCTTACTGCGCCGGGTGGTCCGTATTTTGCGCAACCGATTCGATTGCTTGCCGAAGAAACTTATGTCCGCGCATTCCCGGGTGGAACGGGAGATGCAAAATCCGCGGGAAACTACGGCGGCGGATTGCTGGCGGCGAAACTGGCGCAGGCCAAGGGGTACCACAATGTAATGTGGCTCGATGGGAAGGAACGCAGGTTTGTGGAAGAATCCGGCGTGATGAATATCATGTTCGTAATTAAGGGCGTCGCGATCACTCCGAATTTGTCCGGCACCATTCTTCCTGGCGTTACGCGCGATTCGGTGCTGACCCTGCTTCGTGAGATGCGGATTCCCAGCGAAGAACGCCCGATTACTGTCGACGAAGTTTTTGCCGCACACGCTGGCGGCGCGTTGCAGGAAGCCTTCGGTATCGGTACCGCGGCAGTCATCGCGCCGATTGCGGCCATTGGTTATCGTGGGAATGAGGCGCAAATCGAGACCGGCAAAGCTGATGGAATTGCCAAAAAGCTGCACACAAAACTGGTCGCTATCCAGACCGGCAAAGAACCCGACACGCACGACTGGCTGTTGACCGTCTAGGAGGCCGCCGTGCCCTACTACGCCGTTTTCTATGAGGTAGTAGACGATTTCGTCGCCCGACGTTCGGAGTTTCGCGAGGAACACTTGCGGGGCGTCTCGGAATCCTATGCACGCGGCGAGCTTATTCTGGGCGGAGCATTGGCGGAACCTGCGGATCGCGCGCTGTTGGTTTTCCACGTTCATGACAGGCAAATTGTGGAATCGTTCATTCACAATGATCCCTATGTAGTAAACGATCTGATAAAGAAATGGGAAATACGACCGTGGAACGTGGTGACCGGCGACGAGGCTGCACCTACGCCAGTTGTGCCGAAACACCCAACAGAAATTGTGCGCGCCTGGTCCGCACGTACCAGCGAGGACAATTGGCCGCGTTACCGGGGACACTTCACTAAGAACGTGCTGCGCGAATTGCGCGCGGTCAGCGGATATCTGGGTACGTCACTCTCCGTGCGGCAAGTTGACGAACATTGCGAAATATTGGTGGAGACGTACTGGAGATCGCTGGATGCGGTTCGAGCATTTGCCGGGAGCGATCTCGAGCGAGCGGTAGTCGCAGGCGCGGCTGCGAAGTTTTTGACGGACTACGACCGCCGAGTGAAACATTATGAAATTGTCGTGCTCGATCGAGCGGGGGGCTAAACTTCAGGCGGCGTTGGAAAAATCGCCCGCCTCAGAAGGCGGCCGCTACAAAGATCAGGTCCGGGCTGCGGAGCGCGAGCCGCTTAACTCCCAGACGAGAAATTCCATCACCGTGCGCTCGTCTTTGCCGCTCTTCAACTTTACGTCGGCGTCGCGGAGCGCTTGTAAACCCTTCATCAAACGCTCTTTGGAAATCTTGCGCGAGCACTGAAGAGCGATCTCCGCCTGTTCTGGCCTCATACCCAACGCCCTGGCAGCTTGCCAGCCATTCGTAGCGCCGCGAATTTCACTGGCCTCGACAATTTTTCGGTACATCCAGGTGATGCCGCCAAGCATTAGCAACGCAGCCTCACCTTCCTGGAACAGGCGATTGATAAATTCCAGGGCCTGTTTGGGCTGCTGCGCCGCTAAAAAACCCGCCACTTCCCAAATCGTGGTGGTCTTCTCTGAAATCACCAGCGCGGCAATATCTGCTTCACGGATAATTTTTCGCTCGCCCGCAAAAGTGGCCAGTTTTTCCATTTCTGTCTGCAAACGCTGCAGATCTCCGCTGACCAATTCTGCTAACTCTTCCGCGGCGCCCTTCTCCAACTCAACTCCCTGTTCTTGCGCCATGGACCGCGCAATTCCAACCGCG
The DNA here is from genome assembly GCA_963748365.1 of Candidatus Acidiferrales bacterium. Lineage (GTDB taxonomy): Bacteria > Acidobacteriota > Terriglobia > Acidiferrales > UBA7541 > Acidiferrum. The sequence goes on along the minus strand of CAVVJG010000028.1, from coordinate 76,541 downwards.
GCGGCAAGGCGTCCTTCGAGGTTATCGCCAGTGCCGACTTCGACGACGAGCATTTCCTCCGCGAGATTCTTGCCCAACTGCATGCGCATATCGAGCTTGGCGGCTTCAATCACCAAAACAGTGAAAGGGGCAGGGTCTTTCAGATAGGCAATGATTCCGTCTACGGTCTCTTTGCGGTTTTTCTCGCCCAAACTTTCAATCGCTTCGGCCTCTTCCAGAAAGACAACTTGTTTGGGGGAAAGCATCGGCAGGGTTTGTGCCTGGTCAAGCGCCGCCTGCGATTCTCCACGATCGGCCGAAAAGCGTGAGACCGCCCAGGTGCGAGCGGCTTCCACGACATAGTGATTGATCAGCGCGGCGCGGCACTTGTCGCGCAGGTACAGTTCATCGCCAAGCAGCAAGATGCCGGGAAGCTTTCTGTTCTGCTGCAGCCGTGCGGCAAGTTCTTCGAGAGAAATCCGCGCCATCAGTAATTCTCCGTCACCGCAGTGACCAACCGAGAGGCAAAATCCTGCGCCATGCGGTCAACCGCCGGATCACCTTCCTGAAAAAAGCTCGGCACATCGGAAGAGAGCTCGTACTCATTTCGAAAAACGAAATTGTCATTGTGATAGAGGACCTTCTGGCTGAGGCGATCGGTAAAGGTGACATCACAGCGCATGGTAACGAGCATGGCAGTGGCCTGCGCGGTTTGCACACCTGTGCTGGAAGTGGTGTTGTTGTAGAGCAGGGGAATTATTTCGACGCTGACCACTTTACCGGTCAGCACGGCATCTCCGCCGTCTGCATCCGAAACTACCTTATATTGGGTCTTGGCCAGAAATTCGTGGATGGTCGCCGCCGTCAGCTTTTGCTCGATGCGATAGCTGCTGGTCTTGTTCTCCATGGCCGGGACGGCGATCACGTGAATGCTCTTCGGCAGTGAATTGCTATGACCGGCCACATGATAGCCACAGCCGCTCAGGCCAGCCACGAGCACGGCAGCAATTGCCGCGTGAAACCAGAATTTTTGCGTCAGCACTCGCCGCTGCTTCATGAATCCAGCCACTCCGCCAGCTTTACAGCACTCCAGGCCGGCAGTCGTAAATTATCTGCCGCGCCCCACAACCACCAACTCTTCTCACGAGACATGTCCGGCTGTGGTTCACGTAAATATATATTTGTTTCGCCGGCGACACTAACGTTGCTGGGCGCCGCATCCATTTCCGGAACTAACACAAATCCGGCATCCTGGCAGGCTCCTGCCAGCGCCAATGAATCGATATCATGATCCAAATCCGCGCAAATACTGAACGTGGTTCCGTAAAATACTGGTGCATGCACCAGGTTCACGGAAATCTTTGCATCCTCTTCCCCGTCGCCGATTGCCGTGGAAATCTCCGCGCGCATTTCTCGCAGCTTGCTCGACAGGTCTTTCTTACTTTCCGCTCCGTATCGAGGCAGCATGTTGAATGCGGATTGCGTTCCAAAAACGGGTGAGCCGATGCTCTGGAAAGACAACAACTGCGAAGTCTGCGTCTCCAGTTCCTCAATACCACCTCGGCCGACCTCCGAGACAGGCTCGTAAAGCATGGCAACCAATCGCCGCAACCCGTAGCGCGACTGCAGCATCATCGCCAGGCTGCTGATGGCCATCCCGCCTACAGAGAAAATGCTATAGGTACGCCCGTCTTTGCTGGCGATCTTGCCGCTAAGTGACTCAATTTTCGGGAACCATGGTGTAGCGTCTGGATCCTCAAGCGCCGCATGTGATAAATCAATCACCGCGCCTGCTGCTTCTTTCGCCGGGCCGAGACACTGCTTGCCGAAAGCAGCCGAACCGGCGAGAATCGCAAAGCGCGCATCGCGGAAAGTATCTTCTTCAACACGTTGGATTAGTTTTGCCTCGCCGCCCGCTTCCGTGAGAATGCCTGCGGTTTCATCTTCATCCACAAGATGTAGATCCCACCCAGCAAAGCGGCTCTCTTCCAACAGGGACTTCACCTCGTGACCGAGTAGGGACGAGGCGCCGGCAATCACTATTTTCTGGGAATTCCGCTCAAAGGGCATGGGTCAGGCGGTCCTGGCGACCATTCGGTGACGCAAAAAGCGCACCACATGCAGGGCGATACCGATGAGGGCATAGCTGGCCGCGAAGATCACCAAGACGTATTCCGAATACTTCCACACCACGGCAATGAACAGACAGAGCAAGATAATGGTCACCGAGCGCTGTCGGCGCGCCCAGGGAATATCCTTAAAGCTGTAGTAGCGAACGGCACTGGTCATCAAACCACCGAGCACCACCATTAACACAAACCAGGCGATGGACCAATTCTTATCGGTGATCGGTCCTATCCAGTGGCACGCGTGGACGATTGCCGCAACCACGCCGGCAGCCGCGGGTGTTGGCATACCGACGAAATTCTTCGAGCCACCGGGGGCCATGCCTTGCACGTTGAACCGGGCCAAGCGCCATGCCGAACAGATCAGGAAAGTCAGGCAGCATAACCACGCCACGTCTCCAAGCCAATAGGATTCGCCTAAGGCCCGTACTCCTCCGTCCACAACGCCCGGCAGATTCCGAAAACCCCAGGCATAAGCCAGAATTGCCGGGGCAACTCCAAAGCTGACAACGTCGGCCAGCGAATCAAACTGCACGCCAAATTCGGTATTGGTACCGGTCATGCGCGCGATGCGCCCATCCAACGAGTCGAATAGGATCGCGATGCCGATGGCTTTCGCTGCGTGGTCGAAGTCTTCAGCCCTGCCGAGCAGCGCCGCAAGCGAGGCATAGTAACCGCACAACAAATTCGCTACCGTGAAGAGGCTGGGAAGAAGAAAAATGCCGCGCCTCAGCCGGTGGTTCTTGATTCGTTTATTGTGCAGCGGCAATTCTTGCTGTTCGAGTTCATCCATGGTTTCTTATTGTATCCCGCAACAAGATACTATGCTGCGCCTTCGGGTTGCTCTTTTTTCTGTTGCACGTTGGGAAAAGCTTCCGGACTGCCGCACTTTGCGCTCGCTGTTCCGGTCAATCGCGCAAGAATAGTTGACCCGCCCTTCACGTTTTCGCCAACTTTCACTGCCACTTCCGCGTTCTCGGGCATCCAGATGTCCACCCGAGAACCAAACCTGACCAGTCCTACTCGTTCACCTCGCGCGACCACTTCGCCCTGTTTCTTCCAGGAGACCACGCGCCGTGCCACCCACCCGGCAATCTGTTTAAACACGAGTTCGCCGTGTTCACTGGCGAGCGTAAACACGTTCTGTTCATTCTCAAAGGAAGCAGACTCTGCCCAAGCCGCCAGGAATTTTCCGGGCTTGTACTCCAGCCGAGTGATGGTCCCCGCAGCGGGGGAGCGATTCACATGGACATTCCATACCGCAAGGAAAATACTGATGCGTTTTCCGGGACGCCCCGCATTGGCTTCGTCCTTCACCACCACCACTCGACCATCGCCGGGCGAGACAATAGCGCCGGGCTCAGAAGGAATCACTCGTTCGGGGTTGCGAAAGAAATAGAAAACAAATAAGGCCACGAACACCAACACGCTGCCGGCGATTACGCCGGTTCGCGTGGCCATTCCAAATACAAGCAAGCCCAGCAGCAGCGGAGGTAAACCGAAATAATACCCTTCGCGGACCATAGCCTCCCCTTCTCCAACGCGCGGTGCACACGCGGGAGGTCTCTGGTCATATTACGACAGAATATGTACTGTGAGCGCGATAACTGGCTGGCTACTGCGATCGTCGATCGGGCGCAACGTGATGCCGCGCGATCAACCGCTCCATTTCATCTTTCACGTGGAGCTTCAACTTTTTCAATCGGATTTCTTCGATGAGGTCTTCAGAATTATGGTAGGGCGATCTGGTGAGATTCTGAAGTTCTGTTTCGTATTGCCGGTGCTTCTCGCTCAGACGTTGATATTCAACGTCTGTCTCGACTATTACGTCCCGAGGGTTACGGTGCAATTCGGCCACGCGGTCCTCCTCATTAATAAATTGTGACTACTGCATGAGGCGAGACTAGCACCGGGAACCGCCACGTCAAGAGCTATCTGCTACCAAACTGTGAATTCTTCAGGAGCCCGTGCGCTCCAGTACCAGGGCATCTTCCTCTGGACCCGAATAATACTTTTTCCTGCGTCCAACAAGCCGGAAGCCTAATCCTTCATAGAGCTTGATGGCACCGGAGTTCGACTCTCGAACTTCAAGAAAAATTCTTTGCACCGACCGCTTTTGCCATTCCATCAGAATTTGGCGCACCAGTTGGCGACCAAACCCTTTCCGACGGTGAGCAGGATCTACAGCGAGGTTCAGAATTTCCGCTTCGCCTGCCACAATCACCCCGAAAATGCAGCCACTGATCTCTTCCCCCAAAACGCTAACAAGCGCGGTTGTTTGCTTGTCCATAAGTGAATTCCGTATTGATCCTTCGGACCAGTCCGCTGCCTCGGGAGCGTTTTGGATAACAGTCCAGACGGTTCGCACATCTTCCGCCTGCAAAGGCCTGATCGTTGGAATTGCGCTGCCAGACTGCCTTTCATCGAACACGATGTGCCGGACCTTTCCAATAGATCTCCGCGTCGGAACGGCGCACATAGTTTGCGTCAAGCTGAAGAATGTCGGTAAACTCTCCCCTCGCAGCTTTCTCCTCAGCCAATTCGCCAATTAGATTGGCAACACCTGCTTCGACCACTGTTATGGTTGAGCCATTGGTTTCCTGCGATTTCCAATCTGGCAAGCTGCGAATTAATTCTGGCTCCAAGCAGACCCACTGGACGACTTCTCCCCTGGATCGCTCACTAACAAGCGCAAGGAACTCTTCTGGCGCGATCACCATTTCCTGCTCAGGGCGCTCCAAATGCTCTCCCGTTCGACGATACAATCCCCCAAACAGTTGGCTCCGATGAGCATCATAGGTGGCCGCCACCCATCCCTGCGCTGAAACCTGCCGTGTCATAGCCTCCAGTCGCGAGACGCCAATGACCCGCGTTCCGAAGACTTCAGCCCAAGCCTTAACGGCACACAAACCAACGCGCACACCAGTAAAGGATCCTGGACCTGTAGCAACTGCCAATAAATCCAACTCTCGTTGAGTCTTTCCCGCTTCAGCCAATGAACTTTCCACGGCCGGCAGCAGCCAACTGGAATAATCTTCGTCCTCATGCAAACGCCGAGCTCTGTACCGGCCCTTGAGGCGCACAGCGACGCTTCCCTTGCGATCACATGTATCTATGGCCAGCGTTATCATTTCTTGACCCAATGGTGACCCGGCGTGTAACCTCACCGTATGAATCTAAACAATTTGCCATCGTTCTGGCAATGAACGGGTTAATGGTTATATGTCACAGAAGAATCGCGAAATTGTATCGAGAAAATCACACCGAAGTGACTGCGTCTGAGCAATTTTAGTGCCAAATTGGCACAGCATCTCCGCTATCTTCCTCATTCCACTGGATATATCTTGACTCTTACTTCACATTTACATACACTCACTACATCTCCTAGGGGGAACACCTTAGCTATGGACTATAAGATTGGCGACAAAGTCGTTTATCCAAATCACGGCGTTGGTGTTGTAGAACAGATGAGCTTTGGGGTGCTGAACGGCAGGACTGAACGTTATTATATGATCCGCATTGTATCCAGTGGCTTACGCGTGATGGTGCCACACACCAACGCGATTGCTGTTGGCCTTCGATCGGTTATTCGTTCTAATGACACAACCAAGGTTCTTGGTTTCCTCGAAAAGGGAAAGCTAAATTCCCATCACGACTGGAAGCACCGCTTCAAAGAGAATTCGGAGCGCATGCGTACCGGGTCCCTGTTAGAAGTAGCAGTCGTCCTCAAAAGTCTAGTCTCCCTCAGTTGCAGCAAGCCTCTCTCCTTCCGCGAAAAGAAAATGCTCGAGCGCGCCAAGTACCTGTTGGTCAGTGAAATGGCGACTGCCCGTAACCTTACCGCGGAAAATGCTGAGGGCTTGGTAGTAAAGTCCCTGGCCAAAGCAAAACTGCAATTTCCGACCATGCTGGAGAAGTTCGATTAGTAATACGTTATTAATTTTACTTGGGCGGCGCTTCGGTGCCGCCCATTTTTTTGTGTGGGCCATTCCTCGGGCAGCTGCTGCTGGTTAAAAGCACAGGCCGGGCTGAAGCCCGGCACCTACGTTGACCGTTCGGACTTGCTCACGCCAGCGGTAAACTTGCTACCGCGTTTAATTCCACGTCCGCAAACACGCTTCGTCTGAATTTCGCAAAGGCTGTGGCGGCAATCATTGCGGCGTTGTCCGTACACAAATCGCGGTCGGGGAAAAATACTTTTAGACCTCGTGCGCGCTCGCGAAATGAGGAGCGCAACTGCTTGTTCGCTGAGACTCCTCCAGATACCAAAACCGCTTCCACGCCACACTCTTCCGCGGCGATCATGGTGCGTTCCAGCAAATCGCGCACAACGGCGTTCTGAAATTCACGAATCAATCCCAAGGTTTGCGGGCTGCAGAGTGGCAGCAGATCTTCAAATGATCGTTTCCCTTCCGCAAGAGCCACTTCACGACGCCGAATCTCTTCGTTGTATTCCGGATGTTCTCTGACGTGATAGAGCACGGCGGTCTTCAGGCCGCTGAAACTGAAGTCGAGGGGGTTGCCACGCGTCTTGGTCGGGCCAAATTTTACCGGGGCGGGGATGCTTGAGGGCGTGGCCGCCGCCAAACGGTCCAGTATCGGTCCGCCGGGATAACCAAGACCCAACAATTTAGCTACTTTATCGTAAGCTTCGCCGGCAGCATCGTCACGCGTCTGACCAATACGGCGAAAGGCAAACTCTTCCGTTCCCTCACCAACTTTCACCTCGTACAGAACAGTGTGGCCACCCGAAACAATCAGACAAACGGCTGGCAACTTCGGCTCCTCTGCACTTTGATAGGCCTCCAGAAACGCAGCGTGAACATGCCCCGCCAGATGATTCACCGCGATAAGGGGTTTGCCGAGCGCCTGCGCCAGAGTTTTTCCGTAGGTGATTCCGACCAGCAGAGATCCGACCAGACCGGGACCCTGTGTTACCCCAATGGCGTCCAATTCTTGCAGTTTCATGCCGGCCTGACTCATCGCTTCACGAACCACCGGCACAATCTGCCGTAAATGCTCGCGTGAAGCTAATTCCGGGACCACTCCCCCATATTTGCGGTGGACGTCAAACTGGGAAGCTACAACGCTGGACAGTATCTGCCGGCCATCGACAACAACCGCCGCAGCGGTTTCGTCGCAGGATGACTCGATTCCCAGGATGCGCACGCCGCTATTCGTTTCCTTCACCATTCATCATTCCTTACACGAATCTTCATGCTAGCACATGCGACATCATCTACTTTCGCTGGTATTTTGGCCGAAGGCGGCCCCAACCTGGCATTCCAGCTAGTCCCAGGCGTAATAGTTTTGGAGATTGGGCTACGGGGTGAAACGAAACACTCGGTTTGATCACCACTTGTAAAGTGCCCTCAAAAGGCGGTGCTCCATGGCCTACAGGCAAGACGTAATCGAACGGCAGCTTTCACGAATCACTAAAGCGGGCGAGCGGTGGCGAGGACTTTTGGCGCGCCGGGCGGAAGCAGTCCGTCTGCTGAAGTTGGGCGGCCCAGAACGTGCCGACAGTCCAGAGCGAGTCCAACTGTACCGCGCACGCGAAGCGGCCAAAAAGTTGGCGTACGCGCGGGCCGGTGTGACCGAGTCCTTTTTCACGGAGCGCCGGATAGGCCCAACGCTTGACCTCGATGAGACGCCTCCCAACGAACCAGCCCGCCTGGCTGGGGTTCCGGTTGGCAGGATCATCCAGTTGAATGGCCGGGACGGCGAAGTGGAAGGGTTTGCAACCGGATTCCTGATTGCTCCCGGCCTGATCATCACGAATCATCATGTCTTCGCGAGCGCGGACGAATGCCAAAATTGCGGTATTCAGTTCGGCTACGAGAAAGTCAATGGAGTGCTCGCCGCCGGGACGATTTTTCCGTTCGACACGGGCCGATTCTTCTACACCAGTGAAGAACTCGACTTTGTGGTGGTCGGCGTCTCGCCAAGGGCATTGCGTAATGGCGGCGTTTTAGAGCAGTTCAAATTTCTGGGGCTGATTCCTAGTCCCGGCAAAATTTTAGTTGGACAGGACATCAGCATTATCCAATACCCGGACGGTGGCCCCAAAAAATACGGAGTGCGGGACAACGAATTGTTGGTCGCCCCGACAGACGCTGATCTTTTTCTCCAATATTCCACGGACACATTGCCCGGCTCTTCAGGCTCTCCCGCGTTCAACAAAGACTGGGAGGTAGTGGGGCTGCACCACAGCGGCGTTCCGGAGATGAAAGACGGCCAAATTATGACCATCCGCGGAACTCCCTGGACCAAGGGCATGCCTGATTCAGAAATTCATTGGATTGCGAACGAAGGTGTTCGTGTCAGCGTCATCTGCAAAAACCTCAGCGCCGCCCGGGTCAAGAGCGACTATCAGCCGGCACTCGCACAGCTTGTGACAACTTTTGGTGAGAATTTCTCAAATCTACCCGCGGTTGAAAGTCAAACGGAGGTAAGCGCTATGGATCAGGTAAAGCCCGGAACACTGAATTCCGCACGCGGTATTTCCATCACTGTGCAAGGAACGGCCAATTTTTATATCAACCAGGCAGCTGGTACGCCCGTGCAGCAACCTATTGTTCAGGTGACGAGCACGCCCGCACTTACGGATACGGTCGAGAAGAAACTTCGGTTCGATCCTGACTATGCACACAGGCCGGGCTATAAACCGAATTTCCTTGGAATACCGGTGCCGCTTCCCGACGTGACCAATGCGCGACGGCCTGAAATTCTGATGAAGAACGGAACGCCCCTCATCCTGAAGTACCATCATTACAGCCTGGTGATGAACGAAGACCGCCGGCTGCAAATGTGGTCCGCGGTGAATGTGGATTACACGCCGTCGAAGCGCCGCAAGCAACGTGCGGATTTCGGCACGGACACATGGATTCCCGATCCGCGGATTTCGGGTGAAGTGCAAATTCAGGACCAGGAGCTCTATGCCCCGGCGAAGAAGTTTGATCGAGGGCACATCATCCGCCGAGACGACACTGCGTGGGGCGACACGGCGGAAGAGGAAATCCTGGCCAACTCCGATAGCTTTCACTTCACGAACTCTACGCCACAACACGAACAGTTCAATCGCGCCGAGTTTGGCTTTCATGGGCTGTGGGGTGAACTGGAGAACCAGATCAAGTCGCAAGCGAACAACGTCGGCAACAAGATGTGCATATTGGGGGGTCCGATACTGGACAATGCGAATGACATCGATCACGACTTCGGGGGCGGGCCGGTAAAGGTGCCTCGCCGTTTCTGGAAGGTCGTGATGGTCACGGAAAACGCCGACACAACTCCGGTTCTGCGTGCATATGGGTTCATACTCGATCAGAGCGAAGCCATAGATGAATTCGGGCTGGAGAAATTCACGCTTGGGGAATTTGTCACCTATCAGGTCGGTCTCGCAGGGATTACCGCGCAAGCCGGGGTGACATTTCACGCGGACGTGCTGGCCGCCGATACCATGGCCGACGATCCACACGAAAGCAAGAGGATCAAGTCGCTGGAAGAAGTCCGCATAGCGCCTCACGGCAGTTCGAAGAAGGCCATGGGAATGAAAATGGGTGCGAGCCAGTAGTTTCTTCCAAGTTGTGGCCCTAGCGGGGCACTGTGTTATTCATAGCGTAGGGCCGTCATCGGATTCAGGCGGCTGGCTCGAAGCGCAGGTATGTACCCCGCGGCGCAGGCAACAAGGGCCAGAGTTGCAGTGGCCAGAACCAGCGTGAACGGATCGTGCGGAGTTAGACCGAACAGTTGACTCTGCACCACGCGAGTTAGCGCGACGGAAGCGATGACGCCAACAGAGACGCCGACGGCCACCAGCAACAGAACTTCGCGCATGACCATCCAGATGACATTGCCGCGCGCAGCACCGAGAGCCATGCGAATGCCAACTTCACGGGTACGCTGCACTACGGTGTAAGCCATCACACCATACAAGCCGATGACCGCGAGCAGAGTCGCGAGAAAGCCGAAGACGGCAGAGAGGCTGGCGATCATACGCTCCGTGGAGAGAGAGTTGTTGATCTGGGTTTCCGTGGTGCGCATTGCGTAGATGGGGATATTGGAATCCATGTCGCGAACTTTAGAACGCACGGCGGACATTAAGAGATTGGGATCAATGGTGGTGCGGAGGTAAACGGTCATATCACCGAGGTAACGACTGCTGAGATAAGGAATGAAGGCCTGGGCAGGGATTTCATCGCGTAGATTAGTGTATTTGAAATCCTTAACGACACCGATAATTTCCATGTCTGTCGGCGTGCCGGGATCGGTACCAAACCCCAAATGTAGCCCCACTGGATTTCGACCGGTGAAGTACGTCTTGGCGAACTTTTCGTTGATCATGATTGTTGTCGGTGACCAGTCGCGATCCTCGGGACCGTGTTTGACTTCGCGATTGTCGTTGGCGCGGAAGTCGCGGCCAGCGACGATCGGAACCCCCAGGGTGGCAAAATAGTTCGGTCCGATAGTGTTCATAAAGGGCTGAGCACTCTGATCGGGTGTGGAGGGAGTAAAGCCCTCGACGGACATGCCGCTATCCCATTCATTGTCTTCAAGAATGCGCACGGACGCCAGGCCAACGGATTGCACTCCGGGAATGCTCTTGAGAGTTTCGGAGAGTTGCGGGTAGAAGACTTTCATTCGTTCAGAGGTGTAGCCGTTGAGGGATGGATCGATATTAAAAGCGACGAGCCTCTCCGGAGCGAAACCAGGCCCTAGGTTACGGAGATTCGCAAGACTGCGGACAAAGAGACCGGCACCCACGAGTAGGAGCAGAGAAAGGGTCACTTGTGCGATTACCAAGCCCTTTCGCAGGCGATGGTGGCCGCCACCACCAACGACTGCACCCGTTTGATCCTTCAGTGTGCCGGAAATGTTGGGCTTCGTGGTTTGTAATGCGGGCACAAGTCCGAAGAGGATCCCCGTAAGAACGGTCACCGCCAGATTGAAAAGAAGAATACGGAGATCGGGCGAGCTGGAAATGTTCATACCGCCACTATCCGAGGGCATATAGATTCTCATCAGAGCGCGGTCGGCCCAAAATGCAACGACAAGTCCGGTAATCCCACCAAGCGCCGACAGCGAAAGACTCTCCGTCAAGAGCTGCCCCACAATGCGCGGCCGCGTGGCACCCATGGCCAGGCGAACAGCGATTTCCTTGGCACGGCCGGAACCGCGCACCAGCATGAGATTGGCGAGGTTCGCGCAAGCGATCAGCAAGACGACGCCAGTCGTGGCCATCAACACCCAGAGCGGCGTGGAAAGCTGGCGCCGCGAATAGGAGCGGCCTTGGGAACCCGGCAAGACGTCGATCCAACACTTGAGAAACTCGTCCCGATCATACTTCGAAGCATGGCTGAAGGCCGGGAGTTGCACTTCCGACTCTAGCATAGAGTGCATGAACGGCTGCAGCGCGGCCTTGGCCTGCTGTTGGGAGACACCGGGTTTCAAGCGGCCAAAGGCATTTACCCACCGATTGCGACGCTCCTTCAGCATATCCTCGGGGTTGCCGACGATAACCTGTTTCTGCATCATGATGGGGACAAAGATTTTGGGCGAGAAGCCAAGTTCCACACCATCAAAATCCGCCGCGGCAACGCCGACGATGGTCATTTTGTAATTATTCACCAGCAGATCTTTGCCCACGATTTGGGGATCTCCACCGAACCGGGTTTTCCAGTAATTGAAGCTAAGAACCACCACCGGATGGCCGCTGGGAACGACATCGTCTTCCGGAGTGAGTACGCGTCCCAGAGCGGGGGCGAGGCCAAGCGTGGAAAAGTACGTGCCAGACACCAATTCCACCGGCGCGCGTTCTGCCTGCTGGCCAATTGAGACACTGACAGCGTAGGGAAACCGGCAGAACAGGTCCGAGAAGACTTCGTTGTGCTCGAGAAAATCCCGGAACATGGGGTGAGAGATGGCATTGCCACCCCAGTTGCTGCCGTAGTGGCGCCCCCGCATGGTGAGCAGGACGAGTTGCTGAGGATCTTTCACGGGTAGAAGCCGCAGGAGGACCTGGTCCAGCAGGGTGAAAATGGCCGTGTTTGCCCCGATACCGAGAGCGAGCGTCAAGACCGCAATGGAAGTAAACCCCGGAGTGCGCGCGAGCATGCGCAAGGAATACTTCAGGTCGCGCAGGACCGTGTCGAGCCATCCCACGATGGTCAATTGTCGAGCGAAGTTGGTATCAGTATCGGTCATAGGTGATCCTTAGGGGGCTAGATATAGGTAAAGACGAAGATACTGGCTAAAAGTTCTGAGAAAGTACGAAAAGATTCGTGGGTTGAGGCCAGGTTACAGGATGAAGCCACTTGGACGGTCTGGGGGATGGTCTGCCCGCGAAAGGCAGCTACTCCCTGCCAGGAGAAGGTGACCTTATTAAACAGTGCACGAGCCTATGCTGAATCGAGCGTTTGCCCACACAAACAGAGTTGCCCAGTCCGGGCTCAGTCGGTTGCCACGGATTCAGAGACTGGTTTCAGAGAGCAATCCCCCCGAGGGGACGTAGGTGTTCTCTGGAACCCGGTGATTAGCCTATATATAGTTTCTGATGCAGGGGAATGAAGCTGTAACCCACAATCACTCCAGAACGTGGATATTTTTCTTCTCGCAGATGTCCTTCAGAATTTTTGGCCACACGCTGACGGTGACTTCGCCGAGATGGGCCTTTCTCAGCAGCAACATCAGAGTGCGCGATTGTCCAATTCCCCCACCAATGCTGAGGGGTATTTCGTTCTTGACGATGGCCTGGTGATAGGGGAACTTCAGGAATTCTTTCTGTTTGGATAGCTCAAGTTGCTTGCGCAGCGTTTCGGCATTCACGCGAATGCCCATGGAGCTGAGTTCGTGACGGCGCTTGGTCACGTGGTCCCACACCAGAATGTCGCCATTCAAGCCGTGCAACGATTTCCCTTCTATGGATTTTGTTTCGGTAACCCAATCGTCGTAATCCGCAGCGCGCATTTCGTGCGGGTAGCCATCGTCAAGAGGGTAGCCGATGCCAACGATGAACAGCGCAGGACATTCCTGAAGAATCGCAGTCTCTCGCTGTTTACGCGGCATGGTCGGATACATTTTAAGAAGATCTTCGGCGTGCAGAAAGGTTAGCTTCCGCGGCAAATTCGGGAATTGTTTGGACTCGAGCTGTGGGAAAAGTTCTTGCGCATAGAGCTCCGCATCCACCAGAACCTTCCAGATTTTCCCAACGATCTCGCGCAGAAAATCCAGGTTGCGCTGCTCTGGAGTCATCACCCGTTCCCAGTCCCACTGATCCACGTACACACTGTGGTCGTGATCTAGGAAGTAGTCTTTCCGCACGGCGCGCATGTCGGTGCACAGTCCTTCGTCCGGCCGCATGCCGAATTCTTTCAGGGCCATTCTCTTCCACTTGGTCGCCGCCTGGACGATTTGCGCGTCGAGCGGATGCTTGTTCCGATCGTTGGCTATGTGAAACTGAATGGGAGTACGAGAGCCATCACGATCGAGCATGTCGTTGACGCCGCTTTCGACGTCGACAATCAATGGTACGGTCACCATCATCAGATTCAATTCTTTGCAGAGGTTATCCTCGATAAACCGTTTCACTGCATAGATGGCCTTCTGCGTTTCACGTCGCGTCAGGGCGCTGCTGTAATTATTCGGCAGGATCTTCTCGAGTTCCTTGTAATTCCCTATTCCGGGTCCTGCCAGGTCCGCCACTTTGCTGTTGGTCATGACATACCTCCGCCCCTCACACTCCCGCCAGGGAAAGCGAAGAGCGAGTACGTACCGCACACGTGCGTATGACGCAGGTCACGCGGTAGGCGGTCGCTGATCAACAAGGCCAGCAATGCCGCGAATTACAGGACAACTGTCTATTATTCCTTTCGACGGAGTTTGGGCGAGACTTCAACAACTTCAGGCTACGGGTACATACCAGAGCACGATATTGCCGTTGGAAAAGGCGCGCAACTTGGAAAGCTCCAACGCCAAGTTGTTCTTTAGTCCTTCGAACATCGTTCGGCCAGCGCCAAGGGCGATGGGATTCACGACCACTTGGTATTCGTCGATCAATCCGGCTTCAGCCAATTGCGTGACGATAGTTCCACTGCCAAAAATGACGAAATTGTCTCCGGGCTCCTGTTTCAGTCTGCGCATCTCGGCGATCAGATCGCCTTTCATGAGCTTCGCATTCTGCCATGTGACCTTATCGAGCTTGCGAGAAAAGACCAGCTTCTGGGAATTGTTCATGCTTGCGGCAACGTCAGGCATATTCTGGTGGGCCATGGGAGTGGGCCAGAATCCGGCCATCAGATCATAGGTAACGCGCCCGAAGAGGAAAACGGCGCTGCCCGTGGCATTTTCAGAGACAAAAGCGTTCCACTCTTGATTGTCCGCCGCGGAATGGGCCCAGTTCATTTGGCCGTTCCTGTCGACGAAGTAGCCGTCCAGCGAAATGTGATTGAAGACGATAATTTTCCTCATGGGATAACGCTCCTCTGGGCGTTTATACAGTCAGACATGTGCTTTCGACAAGAACTGCCCGGTCGGGATTTCCTGGACTTCGCGCCTGTGCGGGCAACACTTGCCGCTATCATAACGACGAGCGAGGGGAGTCAATTTCGACAATATCCCCAATAAAAATTCATTCCTGGATCCAAGTGAACAGACAGTAGTTCCATCTGCATAGTGTCGGCCAACGAAGTTTTCGCGAAGATATTGGCGGATTCACCAGACCACGGATCTTGCCCCCGCTCTTATCGTCAGGCATATCCAAGACCTAGCCAAGAAGAGCTTAGTCAGGTATAGGTTAGGTGTTCTTGCCGATGCCCGTTACGCGGGTTCCATCGAACTTGGTAAACGAAAATCCGTCGAAGGGTTCGTTCCAGCAGCGGGCCATGTCTCTCAGCATCGAAATCGCCACGGCCTCACCGAGCACAACGGAATCGGCATAATCATAGCGCCAGTGAACAGCGGCGTGGTTGCGTCCAATGGCAATGTTGGCGGCAATCTTGTTCATCTCTCCGCCAACCGTCAACTGGTCGCGATCCGCGCCATTGTATGGCACCAGTGAAGATCCATCCTCGCTGGCTTGGGAAATCTCTATACCCGGAATTGAGCTGAGGGGGATAGTGTCGTCGAACCATGCTTTCACGATTGTGGAGCACGCACCCGCCACGGTGGCGTGGCCCGACCCATATGATGGATGTTGTGGACACCCTTCAGGAAAGCCATGAGAAAGGAAATAAGTCCCGTACTTTGCGAATGTCTGTGCCACCGCATGGGAATCCAAGACGTCGGCATGCAGGGGGTACTGCGCCTGGTTGGTCTTCGCCATGTGTACCAGACCGCCGAATTCCTCGGGCCGCAGATGCCGATGCACAAACCATTTCGCGTACCACACTGCTTTCAAAGCTCGCGTCGAGACTTCGGCCACCAGAGTTTTCAGGTGTGGAGGACCAAAGGTGCCAAAACCGGTCTGCGTTCTTGAGCCGGCATACGGGTTACCAGGATCGAGTGGAGCGGCGCGATCGACCAGTATCAAGCATGCGTTGAAGTACGCCTCGAAGAGCACGTCGATGTGCACATACGCCCCAAGTCCCCTCCCGTTTCGCATGTATTGTGCGTTCGCGTCAATCTGGTTCGGCGCAAATGGCCCCTGGCCATTTTTCACCGCCAGCCATGATGCCTGATCAGTCATGTAGTCTACGCCCGGAACATAGGTGGTGAACCGCTGGTCGACGTGCACGGCACCATATTCAAATGGTTGCAACAAGAATTGTGAAACGTAAGGGCCTAGCACGTCGCTGGGCGTAAAGCCGCGGAAAAGATTTTGTGGTGTGACAGGCTTGGGTCCATGGAACGCGGGAAGCGAGTTCAATTCAGCAATGGCCGCCTGGGAGATGGGTTCCGCGCCATACTGCGTGAAATTGATGTCTCGGCATAGCGCCATCCAGTAATTTTCCACGGCGGTGTCCGCAATGTCGCGGGATGCAAGGGCCGGCGGGGTGCCAATTGCCAGTTGATGGGAATCCGCGCATTCCAAATCGAATGCCAAGCCAGATTGCGGGTTAATCAGCTTGGAACTTCCACCCATTTGAATCTGCTCGAACATTCCGGAAGTGCCCGAATTTACGGCACGAAGCAGGCTGGCGTAAGAACCCGTGTCAACTTCTCCGATGCTGTTGTGCACCAGGCCCTTGGAATAATTTCCGATTCGGTTCGCGTAGCGGGCTTCGTCGCCGTTGCTTATTTGATTGGGAATGGGAAGATTCAAGTCCATCTGTGCCGCATTCACGCGATTCGCGAAGCAGCGAAGCAATCGCGCCCTTGCAGCAGCACTACCCGTGCTTTGCGCCAGTTCATGCGCACCGTTCTGCGCTGCAGATGCTTCCTTAGCCATAGGGCCGGTACCTACAGCCCCGAGGGCAATGGTAGCCGCGGCTGTTCCGCCCATCTGACTTAAAAACGTGCGACGACTCGATCCGATTGCACTTTTTGTGGAGTGTGCGGAATCCGCGCGCATCGAGTTTTCTGCTTTAGCGTTATCGATCGGCATGACTATTTCCTTCCCACCTGTCTAAGGAGGTAAGTGAGTGGTCAGCAGGGCAACAGTCCTGCAACATGCGCACAGCCCACGTACTTTCTACTCCGATAAAATTCGGTTTTGCGAGAATTTGGCTGGGGAATTGAACGGGAGGTTACCCCGCAGGATGAGGGCGCACTAGTTGTCCCAAGGGACAGTTGTGGTACAGGGCAAACAGTCTAAGGTGCGCACAAACCGCCAGTATCCGAGCGGCATAGTTCAGCTTTTCAACCTGAAGGTCTACTTCGATTCTTTTTCGATAATGTTTTCTTTTTCCAGTTCCTGCGTAACCGCCTTGACGAGCCCCTTCAACGCCTTTTTCACAGAGTTGGCATCGAACGTATTCGTCGTGCCCGTCCACACCAATTCGCCATCCGGCTTCGCGGTGGAGTAAACATTTACTTCGACCTGCGCCTCTTTTTCCGTATCCAGGTATCCGGGCGTGTAGATTGCCGGATAGATCGCGCCATAATACCCGTAAAAGGTTCCGTAGTACGGAAAGGGCGCCCACACTTGTCCCGGAACGTAGGTCGTTTTCGTATCCTTCTTTGTCAATCGCGCAACCACGATGGCATCAATCTTCTGCTCGCGCACCAATTCCCGCATATCCTTCATATCAATTGGGGTGGCATCGGGCCGCGCAATGAATTCGTAGCTGGGAGAAACCTGCGATCCCGGTCGCGAAATTGCCGCCACCAGCTCATCCTCGAATTCCGCGCGGTTGGCCGCCTTCCCGTTTAGCGCCAGAACCAGCGTGTTCTTAAATTTCCCACCCGTATAGCTCGGATTTCTCCAGCTGAACTCTATTTTCGGCCCGGCAATGGCGGCAATCGCCACGCAGGCTAAAACGGCCAGGATCAATACTGATTTCTTCCTCACGTTCGTTCCTCCGTCTTGTCTCTTTTGATGTTGTAAAGAGTCTACCGCCATTTGCGCGCCTTAAGGATCGCGATTGTCTTTAAGAAAGTATTCTTGAACGGGCAATGCCTTTCACATCCTTGGTCGTCAGGCCTTGGGCACAGGGAGGATTTTGATCGTCCTTAGCCATGTTTCTACCAACTGCGGCCATGCGGTTACCGGCAGTGCGGTACGCCTAAGACCGTACCCGTGTCCACCTTCCGCGTAGATATGCAATTCCGCGGGAACTTTTGCGTTCTTCAGCGCTATAAAATAGACCGTCGCGTTTTCGACGTGCACTCCATCGTCTTCCGCCTGCAGGATAAAAGAGGGGGGCGCTTTGTCGGTCACCTGGATGTCGGGATTCGGCGCAAAATTCTTCTCTTCCAGCGCAAGATATCCCGGATAGACTATCACCGCAAAATCCGGCCGGCAGCTGAGTTTGTCCGCCGCGTCGATCGGATCGTAGAGACGTTGCTCAAAGTGAGTGCTGAGTGAAGCCGCCAGGTGCGCACCCGCGGAAAAACCGAGGATGCCAATACGATTTGGATCGATCTTCCATTCCGCAGCATGCGCGCGAACAATGCCCAGCGCGCGCTGCGCGTCCTGGAGCGCCGCACTCGATTTGGGATAGGGGCCAGAATCCGGTACGCGATATTTCAAGAGCACACACGCAACGCCCGCCGAGTTTAGCCAGTCGCACACCTCTGTGCCTTCCAGGTCGATGGCCAGGATGTGGTAACCGCCGCCGGGAAACACAACCACAGCCGCACCGGTATTGCTCCCTTTGGGGGAATAGAGCGTGAGCGTAGGAGTCGAAACATTTCCCAGGCGTATCAGCGGTTTCCCGGCGATCAGATTTTCCTTTGGCGTGGTGGTATCGATCTCTGGACCTAAATCCTTCGAAGCTCCGGGAGCTGCCTGTGGCCAGAGACGAAGCGTTGCGTGACCAGGGGCAGGCTCCCACGCGGGCTTTTGAGCGCATGAGTTGCTGGAGATGCTGGCGAGGCCAGCAAGAAGCAACATCAGGTAGCGCATGGTGGAGACCTCAAATCTTTTATACTCGGCGAAGATCGTAGCACGGGCCTTGACTTCACGCAGTGCTTCGGAGTGTCCACTTTTGGACAGACACGATATTTCACCCTGCGTATTCTTTGGGTTACTAAAATAGTTCCTTGAGAGCATCCTTCCAGCACTATCACCCTGAGCCCCCCGACGGCCCGGGGTGTGCCTTGGCAACTGCGTCGCCTGTAACCTGAATCATAGCTTCGAGGTCAAAGTAAAGTACCGGCCGATGGGCAAATCGTCCAAATATCGCGTCCTGTTCTCCGGAATTCTGTCGCCGATTGCCGCATTTTTTCTATACATAATCGTCTATGGCACGCTAACGCAATCCAGTCCCGATCTCGAAAAGGATTGGGCCTATCGGCTCGCGGCGTCGGCCCTGGCGATGACCGTTCCATTTTTCTTGACCTTGGGACTGGCCATTCAGGAAGGCCGCAAGCATCCACTCACAACATCGAGCAAAATCGGACTGGCCCTCGCCTTCTTCTCTCTTGGACTGATTTTGAAACCGTTGAGCGATGGCATTTTGCGATACCGGCAGTCTCGTAATCAGTCGATGCGCGATGTGGCAGCTCCGCTCTTCGATACTCCCGACATTTTTGGCAAGCCCCAGCGTTAGCAGATCATAAAGGCGACGTTGTTCTCGTCAATGAATGGGCCACCTGGTGCAAACCGTGCCGAAGCGAGATGCCCAAGCTCGATCAACTCTATAAAGACCGCAAAGACCGAGGGCTTGTCGTCTTCTGACTATCTGACGAAATCATCGACGCGCACCGCAGATTCTTGCAGCAGGTCCCCGTTAGCTATCCTCTGCTCACCCTTGCCGGCCAGGTCCCACGCCTCTATCGCGACATCGCGCGCTACGCGGTGATTTTTTTGATCGACCGCCATGGGCGCCTGCAACCCGCACCCCGACCGGGAGAGCCGTTCGAGAAACTCGTCGCCCGTGTTGATTCCCTGCTCAACGGCAATCCAGATTAGTCTCAACGCCAAGAACGGGTATTCGTCCTCTCCTCCTCCAAACAGTTCCCCACTACTCCGTCCCTGCGGAATCGGTCCGCGAATATTCCACGATCACCGACGTCACGGAACTTGTGCACCCTGGGTGTCAACGTAAAGCGCGTAGAGCGATTGGCTGGCGGTCATGAACAGGCGGTTTTTCTTTGCGCCACCGAAACAGAGATTCGCGCAAGTTTCGGGAAGATGAATCTTGCCGATCAGTGTGCCGTCGGGCGCGAACACGTGTACGCCGTCGTAGCCTGCTCCTACCCATCCGGCAGAGGCCCACAGGTTGCCGTCCACATCGCAACGAATGCCATCGGAATTGCCAGGAGCCATATTTGCAAAGATACGGCTGTTTTTCAGACGCGCGCCATCCACAACGTCGTAGACGCGAATTGGCCGTGAATCTCCGGGCTTCTTGGCACGTCCACTGTCAACAATGTAAAGATTTCTCTCGTCGGGTGCGAAGCACAAACCGTTTGGCTTATCCAAATCAGTGGCCACGACGGAAACGGCCCGGCTTTTCGGGTCCAGCCGGTACACTTGGGCGGGCAGTTCGAAAGGAGCCTTATGGCCTTCATAATTCGACATGATGCCGTACCCCGGATCGGTGAACCAGATAGCGCCGTCGGAATGAACGGCCAGATCGTTCGGCGCGTTCAATCTCTTGTCTTGAAAATGATCGATCAGCACGCTGACCGTGCCGTCGTT
The DNA here is from genome assembly GCA_963748365.1 of Candidatus Acidiferrales bacterium. Lineage (GTDB taxonomy): Bacteria > Acidobacteriota > Terriglobia > Acidiferrales > UBA7541 > Acidiferrum. The sequence continues at coordinate 56,195 of CAVVJG010000028.1, read as the reverse complement.
TTCGGTTCGCGTTACGCGGCGCGTGTCGTGTTCGCAAGTGAGTAGTCTCCCCTCGCGGTCTCGCGTGTTGCCATTGCTGTAATTCGAGGGGTTGCGAAAGACGCTAACTTCTCCGGTATCTTCGAGCCAACGCAGGATACGATCGTTGGGGATGTCGCTGAAGAGGAGGTATCTGCCGTCGCCAAACCACACCGCACCTTCCGCCCACCGTGTGCCGGTGTACAGACGTTCGACTGCGGCGCTGATCACTCGGTATTTTTCGAAACGCGGATCAATCACTTCAATTGCTGGGTCGGGATAGGCAACCGGAGTTTTCCGTTCTTGCGCCTCGGCAAGCAATTTGGAATTAAACGCGAACGCCGACACGGCAGTGCCGGTAACGCTCAAGAAAGCACGTCTTTGCATTGGTGAGCCTCGGTGCGAATCCGCACGGACGCACTCTATCACGGCCGGCTCAGGTGAATGACGGAGAGTTGAAGCATAGCCTGACGCGTTCCACAGTGGCGTTTCAGTTTCCGGCAGATCTTACGTTTGTCTGGAGAAATGCCTCAAGTTCTTCCCGGAATATCTTCCATGCCGGCTCTTCCGCCAGAAGAATGTGATTTGCGCTCGGCAACGGAACGAATCGCGCACCGGGAATTTCCGCCGCAAGAATTCGTCCCTCTTCCGGAGGGGCAATACGGTCTCGATCACTGTGAAAGACAATTGTGGGGACGGACAACGACCGCAGCAGTGAACGCACGTTGATGGCATCACACGCACGCATATACTTGACCAGATTTTCGGTGGAAACAGAGATCAGTTGCAGTTCCTTGAACCAGCGCTGCTCCTCTGGCGTGGTCCCTTCCGGAATATACAAGTTGGTGACAACCTGAAAAAAGGAAGGATTGGTTTTTCCCCAATTCAGTTGCACCAGCGTTTCAAGTGCCCGCCGAACCTCTACCGAGTCGGGATGATCCCGGTGATGAGCGCCTCTGGAATAGGCACCGCACAATACCAGGTGACTTACACGCTCCGGATGCCGAACCGCGTAGGCAATCGCGACCGCGCCACCCTGTGAATGACCCATCAACGCGAATTTGCCAAGGCCGGCAGCGTCGACAACTGATTCCAGGTCGTGGATCCAGGCTTCGAAGGAGACATCTGCCACCTCCCATTCAGATAGACCGTTACCTCGTCCGTCATAACGCACGATGCTTTGAGATCTGCCCACGTCGCGGACCCAGTGCCGCCAGATTGGGCTCTCCCACTCGAAATCCAGATGATTAAAGCAATTGGCCACTTTGACCAGCGGGTACCCCGAACCGACGGTGGCGTAAGCGAGGCGTACCTTGTCCGCTGTCACGCAAAAGCGGATTTCCTGCCGAGAGGATGACTCGAGCGAACGGCTAGAGGTGGGCAGCGGTGATTTGGAGGTGCTCTCCGTTACCGGGGCAACAAACCGATATCCCACACGCGGCACAGTCTCTATAAACGGTTGCCCGTCCGCCTTTTCGCCCAACACTTTGCGAAGCGTAGAGATATTGCGGTCAAGGTTATTCTCCTCGACTGTCGTCTCTGGCCAGACCGCGCCCATCAGGTCTTGTTTCGTAACGAGCTCTCCGTGCCGTTCCACTAATGCACGCAAAGTCTTGAAAGCCTTACCAGTTAGGGCGACGGGCCGCTCTTCAAACACCAATCGGTGCTGTTTCAGCTCCAATCGGAAGGAACCGAACTCATACACGACATCGGTGTGCTCTGAATTCATATTTTCAGAAAAATCGCAGAAATAAATCAGCCCTGCCAAAGGACATAGCCACCGTTAACAAGCGTTAATAGACAACAACGGCGCCGTGCTGGCTAGCTCCTAAATTGTAGCCCAGTCGTGGCCCCAAGGAGAAAAACATGTTTGGTAGAATTACAGCTTTCCTTTACGGAGTCGCTTGCTATCTGGTGTTTTTTGCCACCCTCCTGTATGCGGTCGGATTTCTTGGAAATTTTGGAGTTCCGAAATCCATCGATTCAGGACCAGAGTCACCATTCACGTTGGCGTTGGCGATCAATTTCCTGTTGTTGGGACTGTTCGCTGTTCAGCATAGCGTGATGGCGCGGCAATCGTTCAAGAGGGTATGGACTCGAATCGTGCCCCCGGTGGTTGAGCGCAGCACCTACGTGCTGTTCACCTGCATCGCTTTGTTTCTGCTCTTCTGGAAATGGCAGCCCATGGGTGGAGTGATCTGGGATATAGAGAATGCTTCCGGCCGGCTGGCTTTGAACGTTCTTTACGCCCTTGGGTGGTTGACGGTGCTCGCCACGACTTTTCTCATCAACCACTTTGATCTGTTCGGGCTGCGCCAAGTTTGGTTGCACTTGCTGAATCGGGCTTACACACCAATCGGGTTCCGCACCCCCGGCCCTTATCGGTTTGTTCGCCACCCGTTGTATGTGGGATGGTTGTTGGCTTTCTGGTCCGCTCCGACGATGACGTCTGCCCATTTCGTCTTCGCCATCGCTACCACCGCGTACATCCTTGTTGCAATTCAGTTAGAAGAACGCGACCTGATGCAACTTCATGGGGAGTACATAGAGTACCGCCGCAACGTGCCGATGCTGGTGCCATTCGGTGCTGCAAAGCGGAGGGTACGCGTAAAGCAAGTTGGCCTACCTCAAAAGCAAGTGAGCTAATTTTTCCGCCGATGAAGGGATTGGGTCAAGCAGCGCTGACCCAATCCCTTCGCACTTTAGCCGAACGAGGCACCAGCAGAGTTCCCGGTACGCTCAGATCGTAGTCACTTTTTCACTCTCCTTTCGCTTCTCAGACGCCACACCAAATCACCAAAAATTAATTCCCGCCAACCGTGACGGGGTATATAGTGTCTGCCTATTGACAGCTGACACGAAGAGTCTAACGACTCCCACGCCCACGTTCAGCGCCTCCTGACTCGCGCATCTGGTGGTTGTCCCCCGCCAGTCGCAGGCAAGGATGCACGCACTAGAAGTTCCTGACTCAAAGATATGCAACACAATCAAGGAGGATTAATGAGACGTACGGGGTGGTCTTACTCAATGCTCGCAGTGCTTTTGCTGCTGGGATTTGCTCAGAGTGGAGAGGCACAGGGGCAGCATGAAAAGCGGCACATCGTGACTCCCAAATCCAGTGTCGTTCGCCCGAATACCGGAAGCTCTGTTGCCTACACAAACTTGCTGGTGTCCACGACTGACGCCGGTCCTCTTCCCATCAAAGCCAATGCCCAGGCCGGACTTCCACCGATTCCGGGTCTTTTCTTCGAAACACCCGCTTCGCTGGCCTGCGTTTACCGCCTGGTGAAGAATCCAAAACCCGGGTGCAATCCGGACGTAACAACGGACAACGCCACCGGAGGCTCCGGCGTAATCGCAATCGTGGACGCTTTTGACAATCCAAACGCCAAGAGTGACCTCGCCATCTTCTCTTCTATTTTTGGATTGCCGCCTGCCGACCTGACGGTGGTCTATGCCAGCGGCACACAACCGCCTCTAGACCCAAGCGGTGGCTGGGAACTTGAGTCGTCACTCGATCTGCAATACGCCCACGCGATGGCGCCGAAGGCGCGGCTCATTTTAGTGGAAGCGGCCTCGAACGGTGGAAATGACATGGTTGACGCCATCATTTTAGCTGGCGATCTGGTCTCTGCGGCAGGTGGTGGTCAAGTCACCATGAGTTTCAGCTTCGGTGAATTTCCCGAGGAAACGCAGCTCGATGACCTCTTCACCGCTCCCGGCGTGGTCTACTTCGCCTCCACAGGAGACGGCCCCGGCGCCGTGTGGCCGGCAACCTCCCCGAATACCGTTGCGGCGGGCGGCACTACCATCTCGCGCGATTCCTCCACGGGCCGTTTCCTTCTGGAATCTGCCTGGCAGGATACCGGCGGAGGCCCCAGTTTGTTCGAACCGCGGCCGCATTTTCAGGACCGCCTCGCGCGAATCATTGGCCCGACACGCGGTACGCCGGACCTTTCGTTTGACGCAAATCCCAACACCGGCGTCTGGGTAGTTGACACCAACCTCTTCGAAGGGCAACCTGGCGGACTCTTCATCGTCGGCGGCACCAGCCTTTCCTCCCCTGCGCTCGCCGGCATCGTAAATAGTGCCGGCAAATTCGCTTCTTCCAGCCAGGCAGAGAACACGGAAATTTATCACCATCTCTTGGATCGTGACAGCTTCCGCGACATCATCTATGGCAACTGCGGCATTAACATCGGAGACTTTTCCAACCTCGGTTGGGATTTCTGCACCGGAGTTGGCAGCAGCATCGGCCTCGGCGGAAAATAACTTCTTATTTGCCGCATTCTATTTTGGCGATTCGGCCCCGCTTTACCTGCGGGGCTTCACTTTTCCGTTCGTGTCGCGTTTGCCCAATGATAGCTTCTACTAAACGATCTGGAATCTGCCCGCTGCGTACCAATCGGTTGACAATTAGTTAAACCGTGACCCCATACCGTGAACGGTGTATCATTCGCCCGAATTGGGATGGTATGCACATGTCGTCGCTCCAACGGAAACACACCATCTTTCTTCTCTTCTCCTTGGCATGCCAATTCCTTGCCGGAGTTTGCGCTCCTCGCCCTTGCGTCGCTGCGCAGATCCGCGGAAATGGTATTGAGGACATCAAGGTTTACGTCCGGGCGGCAGACGGCTCGCAACTCTCCCAGATTGCACAAGTTTCTTTGATGAATCAGTTCAACCAGGTCGTGCAGCAGGCCACGACTCGCGGTGGATATGTGGAATTCTATGGCGTCAAGGGTGGCAGTTACACGCTGGAGGTCGTTGCCGCCGGATACGAAAAGCACATCGAGTCTTTGGATATCGGCGAAAGTGGTGGCGGTATCTTCAATATTGCCCTCAAACCTTCCGGCGACACCCGCGAAAGCCACGCACCAGCAGGAGTTCCCCTTCTCAGTCCCATTGCACAAAAGGAATTGGCAAAATCCTCCGAAGCTTTGCGCGCAAACAACCTGAAGGAAGCGCGCATCCACTTGGATACAGCCTACCGTCTCGCGCCTGGCAATCCGGAAGTAAATTATCTGTTCGGCTTGTACTACGCCAAAAGTGGCGACTGGCCCCAAGCCAAGACCTATTGGGAGAAGACGCTTTCTCTTTCCCCGGAGCACCTGCGCGCGCTTCTCGCCCTCAGCGAAGCGCTGATTCGTGAGAAGAACTATCCCGAAGCGGTGAAGCTTCTCAACCGCGCCGTGGAGACAAATCCAGACGCTTGGCGGCCTCACGCCCTTCTCGCCGAAGCTTACCTTCACCAGGGGTCGCTTGAGGAATCCATTCAACAATCTGAACGCGCATTGGAACTCGGCCATGCGCAAGCCGACCCGGTTCAGCCCATACTCGCTCGTGCGTTGCTTCGACAAGGGGACAAGCCGCGAGCAATGGAAATTCTGCGGGCCCACGTGCAGGCCCATCCTGAGGACGTCGCGAGCACAAAACTCCTGCGCGAGTTAGAGGACTTTCCGGCTCCAAAGGGCTCGGAACCGGTTCATCCGGCAGCGACAGAACTCCCCTCCGCCTCGCTGACTCCTCTGACGGAATCTCCGCCAGTACCCTCGAACTGGTTGCCTCAGGACATCGACGAACAGGTTCCCCCCCTGCTTCCTGGCCATGTATGCCAACTCGAGGAAGTGTTGCCGAAAGCAGCGGCTCGCATCAGGGAACTCGTCTCCAACGTTGACAAATATACGGCCACCGAGTCGCTATTCCACGAATCGGTCAACAAGTGGGGGTTAGTTTCTTATTCGGACAATCTGTCTTTCAACTACCTGGTCTCTATCCAGGAAATCAGAACCGGTTCGCTCTCTGTTGAAGAACATCGAGAGTCGGTCAAGGGCTCCGCCAAATTTCCCGATAACATATTGACGAACGGTTTGCCTTCGTTGCTGCTCATCTTTCATCCCTACTATACGAGCCACTACGCGATGAGCTGTGAGGGAGTGGCTAGGTGGAATGGTGGATTGGCCTACCAGGTGTACTTCCGCCAAAGACCGGACCAGCCCAACACCATGCGCTACTACAGGATTGGTCTTTCAGGTCAGGCCTTCCCCGCCGCGCTAAAGGGGCGCGCTTGGATTTCCGCTGAGACTTTTCAAATTGTTCGCCTGGAGGCCACCCTCGTGGAACCAATTCCGCTGATCCAACTGCTCGCGGATTTCACGATTATTGAATACGGTCCAGTGCATTTCACAAAAATAAACCAGGATATGTGGCTTCCAAAGTCCGTAGAGTATTACTACGACTGGAAAGGCAAGCGGGCTCATCGCCACCATAAGTTTGACAACTATCTACTCTTCTCGGTCGAGGACAAGCAGCGAATCTCCGATCCCAAACAAACCGATCCCCCAGGCAATCCTGTCGCCCATCACGTTTCTCCATCGCGAGAAGATTAATTACTGCTAAAGCAGGCGCTGATGCAACAGCGAACCGTCCGCCCAATAGTCTCAGGGCAAGACGGTCCGCGTCCGCGCAACATCTTAGCCAACCTTGTTTGTATCTGACCTACTTATCGTCGAGCTCATGCACTATTTGGGGGGAGTGTCGTGCACGTATTCATGATCATGGTCGTGGTCCGCATCATTGACTTCAGGCGAGATTGCCCAGGCAATTTCGCAACAGATCCGCGCACAGGTCACTGCTCAACAGCAGACGCAACAGAACGCCGTTTCTTTCGCAAAACCCCGGAGCCCATGAACTTAGCTTCTTTCGATTCGCTTGCACAGCTCCCCGCAAACATAGACAGACCTCGCAGGGATTTGTCAGAATGGCGGCACTATGCGAATTCGCCTGTATTTGGTTGCTGTCCTATCTGTCGGTTTGCTTTTCTTTGTTCCGACCGCCAGCAGCGCACAAGACGCAAATCTCCCTCACCTCGAGAAACGTGGTGTCGCCACACAACTTATTGTCGATGGCAAACCCTTTCTGATGCTCGGCGGCGAGCTTTACAATTCCAGTTCCTCCAGCTTGGACTACATGAAGCCCCTATGGCCCAAGCTCGCGGGTATCCCCCTCAACACCGTGATAACGCCTCTCTCCTGGGAACTGCTTGAACCGGCGGAAGGCAAGTACGACTTCACGCTTGTAGACGGGTTGCTGGCGCAAGCCCGCGAGCAGCACGTTCGTGTTGTTTTTTTGTGGCTCGCTTCATGGAAAAACGGCATATCCAGTTACCCGCCGGTTTGGGTGAAACAAAACACCAAGCGCTTTCCGCGCGTAATACTTCGCAATAACGAAGCCAATATTCTCAGCACCATTGCGGGCGCTTCAGATGCTACGCGCGACGCCGATGCTCGCGCCTTCACGGCCCTCATGCAGCACATTCGCGAAGTCGACAGCCGCGACCACACCGTGCTGATGATGCAAGTGGAAAATGAGGTCGGCATCCTGGGCGATTCTCGCGACCATTCTCCTGCTGCCGATCAGGGCTTCGCTTCCGCAGTGCCTTTACAACTGCTTGACTACCTCAAGGCTCACCGCGACTCGCTCGATCCCGAACTTCGCGCCCTGTGGTTGCAGCACGGCGAGAAGACCTCTGGCACCTGGGCACAGGTTTTTGGCGACACTTCGCGGGCCGACGAAATCTTCATGGCGTGGAACTATGCTCGCTTCGTCCAGTTCGTTACCGCAAAAGGTAAAGCTGCGTACAACCTTCCCATGTACGTGAACACCTGGCTGGGCGGCGAATCTAACTTTCCTGGAGATTATCCAAGCGGCGGACCCGAGCCTCGGGTCATCGATGTCTGGAAGGCCGCCGGAACCGCTATCGACATCTACGCGCCGGATCTCTACGCTCCCAACTTTTCCTGGTGGTCGACCCGATATCATCGCGAAGACAATCCACTTTTTATTCCGGAAACCAGGGGTGGCACCGCTGGCGCGGCCAACGTCTTCTATGCCGTGGGTGAGCATGCTGCAATTTGTTTCGCGCCATTTGCCATCGACGCATTTTCCGACGTCACCGCCGACCTCGGTGCAAGCTACACCGCCATCGCCTCCATAACCCCGATCCTTTTCGAACAGCAGGCAAAGGGCAGCGTGCACGGGTTCACGCTCTCCAAAGAAAATCGTTCCGTCGAATTTACGATGAATGGCTACGCCGTGCAGGTCAGTCTGGACGACATTTTTGGCAATCGAGCTGAGAATGGCGCCGGAATAATCATCGCCACGGGACAGAACGAATTCCTCGGCGTTGGAAAAGGGTTTCGCGTGCTGATTACCCCGCGCTCACCTAGCCCCTTCAAACTCGGCATCGCTTCTATCGATGAAGGGACCTTCCAAGACGGCACGTGGATTCCTGGGCGCCGCTTGAACGGTGACGAAAACGATCAGGGCGGTTACTGGAGATTCGATCCGCGTTCCATCAGGATCGAAAAGGCTGTCCTCTATCGCTACGAATAACTGCTTTGAGCTCGGATTGATCGAAACAAAGTCAGTTATTGTGCACCTCGACTCTTCCTAAGCGAGTTCGACGCTGCCCAAAAAAGAGTCGGATTCGTTACTTTGGTTCCACAAGAACGACCCCCGACCGAAGAAATGTATTTCCTTAATTATCCTGAAAAGTCCCCTAAAGGCTCCTAACTAATCTGCTTATTCCAGTCAAACAAGAGGAGCAGTAAGTTTATAAATTGTTGTAATCTACTGTTAATACATGGTGTTACGGGGACAATTGTTAGAGCAGGAAACACCGATATTGGCTGCCCACGTGCACTTCCCCATCACAGGTCCCAATCAAGGGAGGCCCATGACTATTCCCAAATACGGACTTTTCATCCTCGGGGCTGTCGCTCTCACTATTCTTACCATGAGCAACAGTGCCTTTGCAGACGCCATCACCGATACGAATGTGCAATTTACAGCAAACGTTACGAACACCACCGTCACTCTGGATATTCAGTGCTTAAATACCGCCATTTGCGGCAACTGGTATCTTGGGGATGTGACCCTAAAAGGCTTCACATTCTCAAGCAAGCCGACGATTGGCCTGACCGCGCCATCTGGGTACAGCCTCTTAAATGGCGGTCAGGATAATAATGCGGTCGGTACAGGTGGTGGCTGTAACGGGACTCAACCAGGAAATGCCGTCTGCTGGGAGGCGCCGACAATTTTAACAACTCAACTAGGCGGAAACGTGATCGAATTCACTGCCAACATAACCAACGGTGTTCCCGGAACGCTCCACGTACAGGCAACGGGATACACCAACTCTGGCGGATACCAGATTGGCGGAGGCAAAGTTCTTGCGGTTTCGGATGACCTTAGTGCTGCCGTTCCAGAGCCCAGCACATTGACACTCCTCATCGCTGGCTTGATGGGGTTGGCATTGCTCGGCCGCAAAACCTTACTGCCCTAATTCAGGCTACTCAAACCGTGAAAATCCTTCGGACCCCGTGTCGCTAACGCGGCGCGGGGGTTTTCTTTTATAGTGGGTATCCAAGAAAAGTAATGTGCACCAGTTTTGGTAAACGGATTCCATAACGCACTTTGCAAGAGTTCTCCTATCTTCCCTCTTCAAAATTTAGCCGTGGCCTTCCTAATTTCATCTCTTTGCTACGGCCACATCAAGAAGGCGCGCGTATTTCCCTGGTGAACGCCAGTACCGACGATTTCTCCATGATCATTAATATCCCGCCCTTTCAGCGAACTCCATCCAGAATTCGCGGGGAGCAGTGCCGTCAGCGCCGTGCGTGCGCCACCATGCCATAGAAAGCTGTCTCCAATCACCGTTCCGTGGATATTCACGTTGTACGCAGCACCAGCGCCGAGGTCGGTCATTGCTCCGGCGTGCCACAGAAAGGCATGGTTGCCAGAGCTTCCTACAACTTGCGTCTTATCATTGATGCCGTAGGCTTCACTTCCTTCGTTGGCATGCAGGGCGCCTAAATCCCGGGCAATTCCTTTGTCCCAGAGGCACGCGTGTATGCCCACGTGAGACGCAGCGAATGCGACTGGATAGAAAACCGGTGTGCCAATGTCGGAGCCGCCGACGATCTGTCCGCGGTTGTTGATTCCATAAGCGCGGCAGCAGCGATCATTCGGCATCACGTTTGGAATATTGGAAGGCAGCGGGTTCAACCGGCCGCCTGGTTCGCACCACGCTTGTATGTTTGCGTGGGTAGACGTGGACCCATCTCCTGCGATCGAGCCGCAATCGCTGATGCTTCGCCCGTTTGCGTCGTCCCCAATGAAAGGGAGGGTTTGCATGGCCCCGTTCTGCCAAAAGATGGCAAGCGTAGCCACGCTATTGTAAATGTTTCCGACGACCTGTCCACGTCCGTTCAAAGCAAACGCCTGACCGTATTTCGCGCTGCCGGTTAACGGAAGAAGCTGCATGACTCCTTGCGTCCATACGAAGGGTAGCGGAGTTCCGTGGGTGTTTGGCGGGACGGGGCTGGCAATCCAGCCGGTTACTTGTCCGCAGTTGGTAATAGCACGTGCGGTGCTGGCCGTTTGGTTGAGCGCCCCCAGCTCCAGGATGTTGTAAGCCATACGGCCTCCTCTGCAGCGCACCAGCCGCAGCAAGACCTGATGTCGCGCTACTGCACTCTATTCGTAGTGACGATCTGTCGCGTTCCGTTTCAAACTTCTTTATGTCCTCCATTTGGCATCGCTCGCAATGTTCTCTTGCACACGGAACTGAGTAATCTTGCGAATCAACGGCAAAGGCAAGGGCAGTTTCAGGGGAAACTGAATCGATGCACTCGCCGTCTCAAATCTCGAAAGCTCTTTCGCGAATGCTTTCACTGCGGAAGGCGTAGGGTAAAAGCCGATATGATGTTTAAAGGCGGCGAAAGTGACCAGTATCCTCTTGTAAGAAAATGCCGGCATCCCCCACTTCAGGCTTTCCTTGGCGCCGGGTGCCGCCTTGCGAATGCACGCTTGCATTTCGCGGAGTTTTTTCTGTGTCTCCTTGGGGGCGGCATCAATATATTCTGCGATGCTTGTTGGCCGGATTTCCTTTTGTGTCATGGCTTGTCTGCTCCGTCTAGCCAACAAGGCAAGCATTATTGCTGGCTTAGCAAAAGCCGGTCGATCCGGCGACTAACATCCCGCAGGTAAGACTCGTCGCCACCATCGAGCTCTGCGATGACGCTGCCGGAATACCCAACGTCAGTCAGTGCTTCTCGCACTGCGTTCCAATCCACGTCTCCGTCACCCAAATTTACCCACTCGTAGCTATCATCCTTGCGCTTGAAGTCTTTCAGGTGCACGTCAACAATGCGTTTGCCAAGCGTGCGAATCCAATCCTGCGGATAACCATAAAGGACCACGTTGCCAACGTCGAACCATGCTTTGATCCACGGACTTTGAAACTCATCAATGTATTTCGCCATTTCCAGAGGACTAAGCAGGAACTTGTTCCAAACTTCTTCGATGGAAATCGTCACCTTTAGTTCTTCCGCCAATGGAATTAGCTTGCGGATCTGCTGCTGGGAACGCATCCAGGCGTCGCGGTAAGAAGTCCGCGGATTCACCACGGCAGGAACAAGCAGCACGGTCTCCGAACCCCACAGCTTGGCGTTGTGGAGCGAGGTTCGCATTCCCGCCAGACTTTTTTCCACTACCTGGGGATCCCCCGATGATAGCGGATACTTCCAGTGATCCATATTCATCACGGAATCGATGCGTATGTTCGCGGCGGCCGCGGCGTTCTTCATCGCCTCCGCTTCGCGCTCATCTGGCGTAGTCGGTGCCTGCACCACCACAAAGCCAGCGTCGTGCGCCAACGTAAAGCGGTCGGCATGGCTGAGTTTTCCCGGCAGCATGCTGTAGACGAGGCCCTTCTTCAGGGAAAGTGCCTCTGGAGATGCTGTAAGTCTCTCGGCACCGCATGCTATTCCCACCGCAGCGGTCATGGAAGATTTAAGGAATACGCGACGTGAAGTTTCGCTCACGGGCTACCTCACCTCATCCTAATTTGTTCAAATCAATCTTGGCGTCCCACACTTCCTTCGACTTCATCATCTCTTCCCAAGTAACTTCTCGCCCAGTGTAGGCAGCCGACCGCGCCATCATGCAAGCCAGCGCGGATTCGGCACCCTTCTCCGCTTGATTGTGGAATTTTCGGCTAATAATGCTTTCCACGAACGCTTTCTTCTTTTCCGCGTCTGCAAATTCCAGGTTGGAGTGAAAACTTCCGGTGGCCGAAAAGCCCGGGTCGCCTTCCTTTTCCTGAATGAGGGGAGCTTGCCAAGGTTCATCGCCCCAGATTCCCAGCGGTCCCGTGTAGGGAGACTGCGAAGTTCCCTTGGTGCCGAAGAACCGTTCGGTCACATCCCACCAACCTTTCGAAAATTGCGTGGAACTGAATGTGACGTCGACTCCATCCGGATACTGGAACACACAATTGTAATTCCCGTATACGTCACCGTCCTCCCGACGGCCCAGGCGTCCTCCCGCAGCATGAACTTTCAGCGGATGTGCTTGCAGAATCCAGTCGCAAATGTCGATGACGTGAATGTTCTGTTCCACGATGATGTCGCCGGAAAGCACGCGATCATAATGCCATCTGCGCAACCGTCGCTCCATCGGGGGAGCTTTCGGATAGTCCGGCCGCTCCAGGTACCCGGCGAAATAATGAGACTCGCCGGAAACAATTTTGCCCAACGCGCCCGCGTGGATGCGCCGAACCAGTTCCACGAACGGGGGGCAATCGCGTATCTGGAATCCCACGTCGAGGCTCAGTTTCCCCTCGGCACGCTTGCCGATTTCAATCACGTGCTTTGCACCGGGCACGTCGACGGCGACGGGCTTCTCCAGGTATACGTGCTTGCCTCCCGCGACGGCGGCCTCCAAATGCTGCGGGTGATAATAGGGCGGCGTGGCGATTACGATGGCGTCCACTTCTTTGGACGTTGCGATCTCCTGATACGCCTTCGGCCCGAGAAAGATTTGCGATGCGTCGATCGCCGCATAGCCTTTTGCCTGTTGAACCTTGTCGAACTCCGCGCGCGCAGTGTTTAGCTGGTCTTGAAACATATCAGCCAGCGCGACAACTCGTGCGCCACCAGTGTCGATCATGTTTGTGGCGTCCTCTGTGCCGCGACCGCCGCACCCGAGCAGGCCAACGCGAACTGCCGAATTCGCAGCGCTTCCGCGCACCAGCGATGGCTTGATGAACAGCATGCCCGCCGTCGCTACCGCAGCTCCAATAAACTCCCGGCGGTCCAATCTGTTTGCGGAGTTTTCTGGTCGCTTCAAATCGTCTGACATGTTTCCTCCTGGGCTCGCTGGTAGCTAGCCGATAATTTTTTCCAGATATTCTTTCGCGGCGCGTACATCCGCCATTTGTTGCGGGCCTGAGATTTCCCGTTCGATGGTGACGGCGCCGCGATAGTCCAGCTCTTTCAATCGAGCGATAATGCGCGGAAAATCCACTTTGCCTTTGCCGATAGGGACTTCCTCGCCGAGTTCCCTTGGGTTCGTCGGCCACAGGCCATCCTTGGCATGAATGCCCTGCACGAAGGAACCTAGTAGCTCGATGGCGTCGACGGGATTCGCTTTGCCATAAAGAATCAGGTTGGCGAGGTCGAAGTTTACGCCCTGATTGTCTAATCCAACGTCCCGAATCGCACGCACCAGAGTGATGGGAGTCTCCTGGCCAGTTTCGTAGCGGAAATTCTGGTTGTTGCGCTTACAGTATCCAACCACATCGCGAAGCGCAATGATCGTTTCCTTATAAAGCGGATCGTTTGGATTTTCTGGGATAAATCCGCAATGCGTCTGCACAGCGGGAATGTCGCACCACTTGGCGAAATCGGATGCCTTCTTGATCTGTGCGATGCGTGCGGCACGCGTATTCGGTGGAACCAGGCCTATCGTTAGCGGCCCTTCATAAAAATTCCACACTTCTTTTCCTGGCCCTCCCGTGACTAACGATGTCGCCTCAATACTATGTTTGTCGAGCGCTTTTCGCAGGCGGCCTGCTTGCTCAGACCCGAAATCATCTACATACACTTGACAAGTGGGAAGTCCCAGCTCCCGCACCTTCGCTATGTCGGCATCGGGATCTTTCCCAACGCCGAGAATGAGTCCAAGTCGAAGCGGCTTCTTGCCATTGTTGGAAGCCACGGACGGGGCATTTCGCATCGGATTTATTGCTCGTGGCAACTGCGTCTCTGCTGCCCAGGTCTGCCTAACGCGGATCAGGCTGGCAACCAGTGCTACTGCCGAGGATTGAAGGAATGTGCGCCTGTTTTGTTTGTCCATGATGGTGGCCTTGCGAGCGCTCTTCGGTTTCAACTTTCCATGCAAGTAGTGAGCCGCTATTTCTCCTTGATGTAAATATCCTTCCAGCGCATCTTCACGCCGCCGCCGGTGTGGATCTGCAATCCAATGACGCCCTCTTGGAATTTCGGCGTCGTATCAATGAAGTCCACAATTGTTACACCATTCAGCTGCGTTACGATGTGATGGCCGTGGACGGAAATCTCGAGATTGTTCCACTCGCCGGGTCTCAGCGCTTTCTCCCCTTCGGCCGTCGGCTGCGCCAACCATCCCCGGCCCGCGCTTTCGTACAATCCACCGGTGTGCTTTCCCGCGCCGGGGTCCACTTCTACCTGCACGCCTTCGATATCCGGCCCGTGCTGCGGATCAATTCCGGTTATCCGCGAATGAAAAAATACGCCACTGTTGCCCTCCGCCTCACCCTTAAACTTTAAACGCAGATCAAAGTTGCGATACGATTTCTCCGTGATCAAGTAGCCGTACTTGTTTGCCATGCTTTCGCACAGGATAGTTCCTTCTTCGACGATCCATTTCTCTTCCCCGTTCTGCTTCCATCCCGCAAGGTCTTTTCCATTAAACAACGGGACCCACCCGCTCTCCGGTGAAGACTGTGCAATCGCACTAGCCGCCAGAATTATTAGGAAAACCAAGAAAGCTACGCTTCTCGGCATGTCGAGGCCTCAACCCTGTTGCAATGGAACAATGGTTACTGCACTGAGAGGAAGTTATCACTAACCGGGAAGAAGAGAAATCACAATCCCAATTTCCTATTGGGAGCACTCATCCGTTTGGCCGACTCGTACATAAAAGTGATTTGCCGCCGACCGACGCTACCGTATTGGAGCCCACGTCCGGCACTCCGTTGCACTGACCGGTGTGCTCAAAGGGGCCTGCGTGCTAAAACGAACCACACCGTCCGATGTGGAGCAAAAGCTTCTGATTCCCGTGTTGCTCTCAATCGGCGTCGCAACTACCACATATTCCTTGCACAGGTGCACCTTGCACACAGCGTTCAACCGGAAATTGTATCCAGACTTTTTGCACCACGCATCACCACTACAACTTGCATTCCCGAGAACATCGTCAATCATGGCTGCGTGATCCGCTGAGTAAGCCTCAGGGCCGCGTGGATCTGGTCCCAGCGTTGCCAGGTCGGGCGCAAAGCCTCGCTTGGGATATGTCACTTGATAGGTCACCTCGGCCGTATTTACCGTACGTGTCATTCCCACCGCGGACGCTTCGTTTGCAGCGATTCTCGATTTCAGCAAATTCGGAATCGCAATCGCCGCAACCACCAAGGTCGCAGCTACGTCCATCGCCCCGCCACGACTCGTTTCCCGAATAGCGGTTTTCTCTCCATCCACCAGGATCACTCCCGGCGAACTCTCTCCCGTCAACTGCGACAGATACCCAGCCATCTCCGGAGAAGACTGCCGCAACCGCAGCGCTGTCATGGCGATCGGATCCTGGTAGAACAACGCTGAAGCGTTCACAGAGCGGTTTGGCGGCAACGAAGCCAGGAATTTCTTTGACTTTCCCAGCGATTCACCGCTCTTGTGCAATCGAACGGCCTCCGCAACCGTTTCGTGGCTCGAACCGATGATCAGATACCCATCCACAAATGCATATCCAATCTCTGTGGTGGCTTGCCCAGAAGGCACTTTCACCGTGAAGTAGGTAACTCCATCTTCATCGAACGGCTCGCTTCCCATATGAGTGGCAGCCAGCAACGTGCTGAACGTTTGCTGCAACCGTTTCGGGTCGATGACCTGCAGAATCGCCCGATATTCTGGCTTCGGTGCAGACAGACTGTCCAACTCAAGCGTGATTTCGCCCCCAAGGCAGCTCAGCAGATCCTCTTTTACACTCAGCTTTAGCGACTGTTCGGCTTGCGTCAGTGCCCCAAATGCGTTCGGATTTGAAGCACTCTGAAATTCGTTTACGTCTTCGAAAATCTGCGCAGGACTCGTGAGCACTACCGTGCCCGCCGCCACTGCCTTTGGTGACACAAAATCCAGGCTCCCTAGCGGCTCCGGTTTCGCCAGCCACGCCGCAGCTCCTTGTCGCGGTCCGGCAAAACTCAATTCCGCCTGGCTCACATCCTGCCCGGCCACGCTCGTGTGTTCCCACACCAGGTACTTCATGTCCGCAAATCCGCTACGCTGGAACGACAACTGGTCCTGCTTCGTGCCGAGCGGAACCTGGCTCAGGAGCTTCTGTATATCGGCTGCGGCCAGCAGTGTCACGCCACCTTGATAAGCGTTTGCGACTCGCTGGCCGAATGAAGTGGATGCGAAACCTCGCCGGCCCTGTTCGAGCCGCACATTGAAATTCCGTAATGTAGTCAGATCCGTTGCTCCTACGACAAAATCAGGACGCACCAGAATCAAAAGTTCGTCCACGGGCCGCATAGCCGGGACCATCGCGAGTTCCTGTGGATCCAGTACGCGCACACCGGACTTTGATTTGTTCCCAAATTCAACGACCATTTGCTGAAGCACCTTTTTCAGTCCCGGCTTCCGGACTTCCGCAACGATCAGCATTTTGGAGTCTTTGCCTTCCATTGCCCCCGACACCACGAACTCGTCTCCCAGGTATTGGCTCACTTGATAAAACTTATCCAGTGCGTCTTCTACCTTGGGTCCCGATGTGGCCATGTAACCGTGCTGCCACCAATCGCGCAAAACCGCACTGCCTTGCAATTCTTGTCGAAAAATTTGCAATGCTTGCTGTGCCGTGACGCCATAGTTAGGGAATGCGGCATACGACATGGTCGATTCCGGCAGAAGAGGCAATATGCGGCTTTCCCCCCGCGCCGGCGGAAATTGTACGTTTTCCTTCATCTTGCCGAGCAACTGGCCAAACTCAGCCAGCAATCCGGGATATTTGGCGTTCAACTCCTGAACCCATTCTGGTTGCCGCGTTTGACTTTCCGATGGAGCCTGTGCGCGAGATACCGAAGCAAAGAAAACGGTAACGGCGATGCTAACCGCCCATCTGCTGAAATATCGTCGCCCTGGCCGCAATAGTTCCACGTATCCCGTCCCTTTGCCTGTTCTAGAATGTTTGAGGTAAGCTTCGTCGTCACAACTTTCTCACGAAAATACCATCGAAGCGTTCCATATTCCCTGGTTGAATGTACATTCGGTAATTATCGATTGAGAGGCTGAGTGCACGATATGCACAAACGGAGTTCTGTTCAGCAGACGCGCGAGGTCGTGGGAAACGAAACTATGAACCCAGTCAATTCGGCAATACCGCAATCCGGTGGCTTCACCTCGCCTCAACGCCTCAGTTCGGTCGATGCTCTTCGCGGCTTCGACATGTTCTGGATCATGGGCGGAGGGCCATTCGTGATGGAGTTCTGCAAACTCTTCAGGAATCCGCTGCCACACTGGCTCGACCGGCAATTCGATCATGTCGCGTGGGAAGGTTTCGTCGGCTGGGACCTGATCATGCCACTGTTTCTGTTCATCGTGGGAGTCGCGATGCCTTTCTCGCTTGGAAAGCGCATGGAAGCCGGCGAAACGCGCGGCCCCATCTGTCGAAAGGTACTCTATCGTGTGGTGCTGCTCTGGATCCTCGGCATGGTCGCGCAGGGCCACCTGCTTCTGCTCGATTCACACAATCTGCAGTTCTACAGCAATACCCTGCAGGCAATCGCCGCGGGTTACTTGATCGCTTCTGTCGCGTTGATGGAATTAAAGCCGCGCGGACAGGCGATTCTCACTGCTGTGTTGCTCGTTCTGTACTGGCTTCTCCTCAAATTCGTTCCCGTCCCTGGCTACGGCGCTGGCGTACTAACTCCCGAGGGAAATCTGGCCATCTACATCGATAAGCTTCTGCTTGGCCGCTTTCAAGACGGCACCCCGTACACTTGGATTCTTACCAGCCTCGGCTTTGGCGCAACGGTGCTCATCGGCGTCCTTGCCGGCCATCTTTTGCGGAGCAAAGTCCCAGGTCCTCGCAAGGCGCAATGGCTTGCAGCCTCGGGCTTCGCATGTCTGCTTGCCGGTTGGCTCTGGAGTTTTGCGATCCCCATCATTAAACACATCTGGACCAGTTCGATGGTGTTGTGGTCTGGCGGTTGGTGCTTGTTGCTGCTCGCCATGTTTTATTGGCTGATCGATGTGAAGGGTTTCCGCCGTTGGTCCTTTTTCTTCGTCGTCATCGGCATGAACGCCATCGTCGCATACATGTCGGAACTTATTCCGTGGGGGCAGATCAGCGCAATATTTTTTGGCGGGCTCGCCAGGCACCTCGGAATCTTTGGCGACGCGCTGCTAGCCGCCGGTGCTCTCGGCATCCTGTGGCTCTGCCTGTACTACCTCTGTCGCAATCGCACGTTCATCCGCATCTAGACTTTCGTCCGGATCACCGGTTCTACTGAGTATTGAACAGCGGTTTAACCACTTCTTCCGGCGAGGCCGTCTCCGGATGCTCCGCTTTCCAACGCATGGCGGCGGTAATACGCGTGCGCCCGCTTGGATGATCGAAGAAAATAATCTCCTCAACCGGTCCCGGGTCCATTTTGCGATATTCTCCCAGCAGCAAATCCACGTTTGCCTCACCGTCCGGCTGCCGCGCCGAATTCAATCCGTACATATCCGCCTCAAATTCCATAGTGCGAGAGACGGTGTTAGACACGGGCGTCATGAGAAAGAAAAAAATAGCCAAACCCATAGTCGCCAGCGGGAGCACAGCAACATCGCTCACTCCCCGGACGCCCCAACTCTCTCCCCATCGCGCCAATCCAAAGTTGAGCCACCAACTCAGGAAAGCGAATCCCAACACTACGATGACACCATAAATTACCAGTCCCTTGTAAGCGTGGTTAAGAACGTAGTGACCCATCTCGTGCCCCATGGTCGTTTCTATCTCCGGTAGCGTGCAGCGCTTCAGCAGATTGTCGTTCAGCGTAATTCGCAGCGTTCCTGCAAAGCCGCTGACATTAGCGCTGACACGGTTTGATTGTCGGGATGCGTCGACCTGATAGATATCGGTTGCGGGAATTCCGTTCGCGCGCGCCATGCTGAGGATTGGGTCCTTAATCGCGGCATCCTGTAACTTTGTGTATTTGTTGAATAGCGGAAATATGTAGACGGGGGCGATGAGGCTGACCAGCGTCAGAAAAACCATGCTCAAAACCGCGCCCCAAACCCACCAGTTTTTACCCAGACGACGCACCAATCCGAACAGCAGCATCAGCAGAATTCCGCCCAACGCCACACTAACGGCCAGGCCCACTACCTGGTCCTGCAACCACGGCCCGAATGTCTGATTCAGCAAGCCGTATTTGTGTTCGCGAAAATAGCTTTCATAAACGGTCAGCGGGAAGGTAACGACATAAACGACGACAATAAATTGCACCCAGTAAAAAACCGTCTGCAACGGGCGAAATCGCGTAACGCGCTCCGCCAAATCACGCATTCGTTTCGACCATCCAAATCGCAGCAGCAGCCACATCACGAGTAGAGTCAAAAGAAAGTCCCACAACTGCATCCAATAGCCGCCTTCAAAATACGCGTTGGACCGGGTCCGTTGCGCCGAAGGCATTTTTGCCAGATAGGCTTCCACAGCCGCATTGACGTCGAAGGATTGTGTTGTCACCGGTGGAACGATTGCAGGCGGAGTCTGTGCTGCATTCCCGCCCGCACTTTGCGCCAGAGCACTGCTCGCCAGAAGCATAAACAGCAAAGCAAATTGAACAACACATACCGTTACGCGAGCCATATTTTTCCCCCTGCAAAGGCAGCGCAGTGCAAATCGCCCAACCACGCCAAATCAATGCCACGTTTTATAACACGGAATCGCAATGATCTGGTTGAAGTCATCTCATTAACGGTTTGAAGGGTCGGAGCTTTTAGCTCCGACATTCAGCGTTACTTAAAACGAGGGAGGGCACTTCTTCACGCGGCTATGCGTTTTCCGCCGCACTTAGTGAATACCCGTGAGACCGCGCCGCTTCCACCGCCTGGCTCCGAGTTTCTGCATCTACATTTCTCAAAATTCGATGGATATGATTCTTTACCGTAAATTCTGAAATATTAAGCTGCGATGCGATCTCTTTGTTTGTCAGGCCCTTGGCCACAAGCGCAATCAACCGCTGCTGCCTCAGTGTTAACGATGGCCGGTTTGTCCCGCTTGCGCCTTGCGCACGTACACTTTTTTGCGAAACGTAGTCAAATAGGGCCGCGCACAATTTAGGGGGGCAAGCCGCCTCCCCCCGATACGCGCCGCGCACCGCGCAAACAACCTCGGCCGCCGATGCCTCTTTCAATAAATAGCCGGTCACGCCACCACGTATCGCAGTCAGAAATTGCTCGCTCTCGTCGCTCATTCCGATCAGCACTTCTCTCGGCGCCGCACTCTCGCTCCCCTCAGCGGAGAGTTTTGACGGCAGCCATTCTGTGTCGAAAAAATCCAACACCAGAACATCACATCGCGCGCCTAGGACCATTTGCCGGGAGCTTCCACCTGCTTCGCCACACCCAACAATAAGTAAGTCCGGCCGCTTGCGGAATAGCCGCCCAAGTGCATCGCGCAACAAGCGGTTCTCAACGGTCAGGAAGACCCGGATCGGGAGTTCGGTTACATTTTCACTCACGGTTAAGGTACCTCCTTGTTCGACGCTCTCCTGCTTGCCTTGGTTTCCTGTCCAGTTGTATCTTCCAGGTAATTTTTCGATTCATTCGTCCCAATTCCTTATTGGTTGAACTCCGCTGCCAGGCCCACGCGACTTCAGAATCTATATCGCCATAGTACGCGTCTATCCGTGATTCAGGGGAGACGGCCTCCGTGACTTTTCCTAGAACTAAGAAACTGTTCCGCAACTGCACTTCGCCTGTAGAGTCACTTGTTCTTCCTCGAGCCGCAAACCCCTGCAAGCGTGAGGTCCGTCCATGACAAACAGCCCCACTTTGTTGCAGTTCCCTGATCTAGTTTTTTGTTTTGTTTGCTTTAGGGTAGTGAGAACCACAACTCCGAATGGGGATTAACACAGCGTACATCAGCATATTCCTGCGTAGAATTTACCTGCTCACTGGGGAGTTCCCTTTCCGCCCAGTCTCCCTCAACCGGCGATAAGGAAGGACTTCGATCCTACTTCTATCCCGCCTTGTTCCCACGGTTCCTTTGAAAAATTTACAGTAATCGATTTTCCATTCGAGAACACCGTTTGCTCCACGTTAAAATCCGGCGTCAGAAAGCGGTGCTCTATCATCGCTGTCGTGCTGATTGTCCGGAACCATTCATCCGCGTGTGTTGTCTTTTTCAACGATTCCTTTTGTTTCGGCCAGCTCGCCATGTCCTTCAGCCCCGACAGCACAAAATAACCCCACAACATATCTTCCAGCACCGTTGGATATCCGCGCCCCTCAATCGCTCCGCCCATCCACGTTCCGGCGTCGTCCTCATCATTCACATAACGCCCGCAGGCCGCGGTATCATGAAACACCAGTGGCCACAAGGGTACTGATTCACCCGCGATCCGAGCGTGCCGATTCTCGATCCAGTCCAGATACGGAATCGCGAAATCCGCGCCTTCTTCACTTCCCAGCACCATGCCGTTCGCTTTGAAAAACTGCAGCAACTCGGTTTTGCACTCCACGTCTTGCGAACGCGTCAATGTGTTTCCTTTCTCGAATGATTCGTAGCACTGCACCGCGCTCGTCGTATCAATGAATATTGCTCGCGCCCGCAGGGTCCTGATCTGTGCCCAGTTCCTTTTCGCATAGGCCAGGCCGTCACGCGAATTCAGGATGTACGCCTGTCCGCCGGCCCAATATCCGCCCGCCAGCAATTCCCTCTTGACGTTGTGATTCACGCCCTTCGGGAAGCTCGGGCAATGCGCGTAAATGTCCTGGTAATTGTCATGCAGCGCCACCGTGTAGGGATCTCCATGGCTACAAATCGCCGCTAATTCCTGTACCGTTCCCAGCGCCGGATCGGGTGGCCACACGTCCGGATGCGAATAGTCGTATCCGCCGTGAATCCAACCACGGTGCACAACCAGCGCACGTTTGATTCCCGCTTCTGGCAATTCACCTAGAATTTTCTCCACGTCCTTGTTTTGAAAAAACACTTTCGGAGTCGCACCGATAAGTTCATCTCCAACCGGATTCTGCAGAATGTCTTCACGATATCTTTTCTCGTGGCGGGCCTCCGCTGCGTAGACGGAAATCAGCCTGCCTTGCAGAAGATTCTCCAGCGCGGGAGCCGCTGCCGCCTTTTCCTGCAAAGACCGGTGCAGCCCGTGGGCGATCGCCCATTCACGATACGTCTTTGCCAATTCAACATAGCCGCCCCGTAGGAACGTGTAACGAACCACCCGCGGCTCCGACCAGCGCTCCAGGCTCTTCAGCCAAACGGGAAATGCGGAAAGCTCCGCAACCATGGCCCCACTATCCACCAGATTCTTCTCTGGAAACACGGCCATCCACGCGTGCTTACCTTTGGTGCCGCCTATCCAGCGCATATTCAGGCGGCTGAAGAATGGAAGATAGTGGCGCCCGGAAACCGGCTTACGGATCCACCGTCCAACACCCTGCGGAAGTACCAAGGTCTCCGACTCCACTGGAGGTGGGAACGACAAATTAGGAATGGATTCGTCTATGCCGCTGATTCTGTATTGCAGCCAAGGCCCATCAAGCGTCGCGTTTACACGAAACGCCCCGCGTTTCGTTCGCAAGCGATCCAGCAACGCAAATTGCAGCGCATCTCCCTCGCGTCGGCCCGCAAATCTTCCAGGATATTCCTCGCAGATCGAGCGTTCCGTGCGTACCCAAACTGCGCCCTCTTCAATCGGCGAAGCATCCTGGAACGCCACCGGCCCCATGCGCCAGGTTCCTCCATTTTTCAGGTCCTTAATTTCCGTAATGGCGTCCGAATACAGCGCAACTTCCAGATAATCGTTGCTCAGCGATTGAATCAGTTTCGGAGGCTCTGCAACCTCTTCCGCCTCAACTGCGCCTCGTTCATGTTCCCCAACTGCCGATCCCAGCGCTGATAACTTCTCTGGCGTCACCGAAACAGCACCTGCGGCTGCCGCAATTTGCAGAAAGGATCGGCGCTTCATGGAGTCTCCTGAGGAACGATCTACCAGCAGACGGCGAGCGCAACCGCCATTACGGTCAGTATGATTTCCGATGTAACTCCTGTAAAGAAATTATTTCACTTTGGAAATACGGATCGCCTTGATTCACGCAGAATCAATTGCCTGCAACGCGAGGACCTTCGCCGACACACTGGGCGCGATAAGTGGTTCTATCCTACTGAGTCACCATTGACTCAGCGGCCATCCGCTGTTCTCTGGCCTTTTGCAGGGACTCGCTCGATTCGCGCTGAAAATTTTCCGCGCGCCATTTGTGGTTCTGATATGGGGTCGGGTAAAGCTTTCCGTACATGCTTGGATGGGTGGCAAAATAATCCGCCATTTCCTGTTCTTCTTTTGCTTTGGCTTGCAGTTTTTGCGCTTTCTCCTCGTAATAGGCGGCAACGCGGCGGTGATCGTCCGCTGTCTTCATATTCTTAAGTGCTATCTTGAGTTCCTTGTCGTTTGAAATCCGCTGCGGAACTGCGAAGGCACTGGTACTGCTAACTGCTAGAAATACAGCCAGAGACAGTACGAATATATTCAAACAATTATTTTTCTGGAGTCTTATAGGTAGCATGGAACTACACCCCAACTGAATTGCTGACAATTCCCGCATCGTATTTCCTGTCAGCTTTCTGACAAAACAATTTTGGAAATTTACTCGTAAGGAAGGCGTGAGGAAGTTATTTGGATTTTGAGAGGTTACCCCTTACGCCGCTTGGGGATAGCGGTCGCATATATGGCTGTACAACATTAAGAAACCGCAGGACCAGTCCAGGCCAACGTCTCGCCGCTATCCGTTTCTATATTCTCTTTGGCCACGGTGCATTTGGATTGTAGATATCGGGCGCCTCAACAACGACCGACGGCGTCGGGTCCCACTCGAAGTACATATTGAAGCTTTCACTCGCTCCACGAATATACCGCGGTAGGTCATCCGTGGTGCTCAGGCAGACAGTATATTGCGACATTTTGCTGTTTTCCGTAATCCGTTGAATCGTCCATTCCTGGCAAGGGCCATTGGAACCATTTCCCGGGCCCCCTTTTTCAATGTGCGCGTCCTTGATATCACTCTGCAGCGCCAAGCGAAATTCTTCGGCCCCGCCCGGCGCTTTGGAGCTTGGCTCGCCTGGATTCGACAGACACGGCCGGGGAGTCGGCATCGGAAGGAACAAGTCCGGTCCCGGGGTGCCCTTGATCCATCGGCTGCCGTTCTTCCGGTAATACACATCATCGGCCATGCGAATGTATTCCGCGTAGTCGTCTCCGCCTTCTTCGATAATATGTTCCTGGTCTGGGCATCTCGCGACATGGATGCGGCTTATCCCCATCAATCCATTCCGGCTGATCTGTGTTGTGATTCGCCAACTATTTACAAACTCCAGGGCGTGCTGTTCATTCTTCAGCGCCTTCTGTCCAGCACTGGGAAGGGCGGAATAGCCGAACACAATCGCCAGAATTATGCCAATGATAATTCCCAAAACGGCTTTGCCACTCATAAACGTCTCGTCTCCTTCCCCGGCGGGACTCCTCGAATACCTTTATCGCGTAACAATGCCTTCCGCTGGCGGTGCTTCGATTTTGATCGGCGAGTTCCAATCGCTGTATGTCTCCACCATGCGCCGGTCTGGCGTGTATACCTCGAGTGGCAGATCGCCATCGCCAACGCACACGCTATATTCTTCACGCCACCCGCCGGGAACGGGCACGCTCAGAATCCAGTCGCGACATCGCACCCCTTCCACCAACCTCTTTCCGCCTTTTTGTACTTTTCCGTTCAGCAGAATCAGGTCCAGCGATTGCAGGAGCGTGTCCGAAGCGCGTGGCCCCATCGCACACGAAGCCGTCTGCATCCGCTCTTCACCGGTTACCGTCCAGCGCAACCCTTTGCGATGATAGTTGGCGCCCTCGATCCAAATAAATTCGCTAGAACTCTCAATCGGCATGCCACCGTCCGTCACCGTAGATTTCTGCACCGAATGTAACCGTGACGGACAGTAGACCTCGACGGTACTCTCGATATTCTTTGTAGGTTCGTTTACGACGGTATGCACTTTCCAACTTCGGGCATTTGTTAGCGCCCCATTCATCTTTCGCAGTGCACTGACACCGGAGTCTGGCGAAATGTAATACAGGAACACGATGACCAGCCCGAAAACGATTGCTCGGGAGGCCAGGCTTCTCGCCAGATTCGGTTCCATGCACTGATTATGCGGGCGGTTTTCCACCCAGTGTTGCCAAGCTTATCCGCGTTTCCCTAAATGCTAATAACCGGTGCGGATTACTGAGCCGCTGGGTCGTTTCATCGTCAGAATTCAAGCCGCAGGCCGAACTGGCCGGTGCGGCTTCCACTGTTTTCGGCGGTTTGCGTGCTCTGTACAATGCCGAATGACGAAGACGTCACGTTCGTAGGAGGCGATGCGAAGTTCGGATGATTAAGCAAATTGGTGAACGTGCCTTCAAAGCGCAGGCGCACCCGCTCGGTCAAGTGAAACGTCTTGGCCAGTCCAGCGGCGATGGTTACCGTGCCAGGCCCTTCCAGAATCCCGACGCCGCAATTACCAACCGGACCGACAGGAATTGGCGTAAACGCACTTAAGTCGAACATGCTGCCGCCCACAGCCCGGTTGCCATTGCCAACACAATCGGGGCGCTGGATCGAGCCGCGATAGGAGAGATTGAGATTTCCTGGATCGTAGCTCGAACTGGTAATCGGGGTGAGATACGGACCGGTTTCCCACAGACTGACCGTGCTAATGGACCATCCTCCGAACGCGAGTTCCGACGCGCGGTTCATGTGCGCAAACAATTTTCGATTCTGCCCGATGGGAAGATCGTAGACGGCAGAAAGCAAGAAGCGGTTCCGTCGCGTAGCAGCCATGTTGCCCCGGTTGGCCGCGAGATCAAACCGGTTGGCGACAGGCGTGCCATAGATAATTTCGGGATTGAAGGTCGTTGGCGCGTCGCCGCCCACATTCCCAAGGCTTTTGGCCCACACATGACTTGCCTGAAATGTGAGGCCGCCCCTTGCACGCATGTTGAGCTCCGACTGCAGGCCGTTGTAGTTCACATGGCCCGAGTTCGTGGTCGACAGAATGCGGCCCCAATTGGAATATGGCTTGAGGTTTGGATTGGGGGAGCTATCGCTGGGCTCGACTTGATTCAAGTCGATAGTCTGGCTCATTCGGTAGGAACTCATTCCCACGTAGCTTTCACGTAGCGTAAGACCGCGAGCGAGTTCGCCTTCGACGGTAAGATTCCATTGCGCGGATTGTGGATCGCGATAATTGGTAAGCGTGTTTTGGTAAAAATCCCCTGTGCCAGCAATGGCAGCTGGAACATTCTGCGTGCGTACATTCGGAAATTGGTACGCAGGTTGGCCACCTGCGGATAAGTTAGCAGTGGTACGGACAACGGAAACATCAATATTCGTCGTGTTGAAGGAGAGTTGCCCCAGATTGGTCATCGTGAATATGCCAAACCCTCCACGCAGAACGATTTTCCCGGTTCCCAAAGGACGGTAGGCGAATCCAAGACGCGGTTGAAAATTCTTCCAATAAAACTCCCTCAGGCCGGGGCCAAGTCCCACGGTGTTGGCGTACTTGAGCGGAGCGCAAGGCATACTGGGGTCGGCGCCCAGAACCGGTACGCATCCCAGCGCTGTATCGGCCGCCGTCGGCGTTCCACAAGGATCGTCAGGATTGTTGGGATCGGCTGGATTACACGAATTGATTGTGGCGAGAAATCCGGGGCGCGGCTGATTGCCTACGGGAATAATCACTCCACCATTGCGAATGTCGAAGGCAGTCAGGTTCCCAAGGTCGCTCACGAATGCAGGAAGCGCCTGCCAGCGAAGCCCATACGTTAACGTCAGTCGATCGTTCAATCGAAATTCATCCTGTCCGTAAACGCCGGTTTGTATCGTGTGCGCATGGACGTCGGGCCCCGATTGTGCGACGTAAGTTTTCGTGGGCAGTCCAAGCAGCAGATTGGCGAAGGCGTTCCCGGTAAAAATTCCCTGGTCAAATGTGAAAGCACCAAAATCGTCTGCGCCACCGAAGCTCTCCAGATCCTGGTAGGCAACGCGGCGCACGTCCACACCGAACTTCAACGTGTGGCGGCCTTTGATCCAGGTAAGATTATCGGCGAATTGAATGGTCTGCGACTTAGTCACACCGTCTTTGTCGCGTCCGATGGGTGAGTAATTGCCAGGATCGTCACTGAAATTAAACACCGGGAACGCTCCCGTGGTGGGATGGTCGCTAAGGTCAAGTCCGGCTAAGCCGAGAGTCGAGATGGCCTCCGACCCTTGAATTGGGAATTTGATCTTGAGTTGCCAGAAGGATAGCCCGAAGCGAACTTCGTTCACGAGATTGTTGGTAATCAGGTAGTTGTGCGAAACAATGACATTATTGTTTTGCTCCGAGTCTTCATCGGGTGGCAAAAAGTTGTTTACGCTGTTCAGCGCCGTATTGGTCAAAGACTGCGCGCTGAGATGCTTCCAACTCCAGCGGACAAATATCGATTGCTTGGATGTAATGGTGTGATCGACGCGTAGATCGAAGCCGTTGGTATTGCTGGGCGTCGGGGTTTGCTGCAGGTAGTTCGCCTGCGAGCCGAACGCCTCGGCACTCACGTCGACATTGGGCGCCGGCAAGTAGTTGTTGAGCAAGCTCGATGCGACCGGATTAATGCAATCCTGCGAATTTACGCACTGTCCGCCACTGGGAATCTTATTCCCTGGGTAGGGAGTGCCGGTGAAAGGATCCATCAGGGGAGTAGCAAGCGCTGAAAAATCTCCCTGGCGCATGGCGTTTGTGGGAACAAAGAGAAACAGGGGCGTTGAATAGCGGCGGCGATTGGCTTCGAAATCTGCGAAGAAAAACGTCTTTGGTTTGCCGCGGGAAAACTTGGGAAGCTTGAGCGGGCCGCCGAGGCTGCCACCGAACGTGTTATAGGCCTTGTGCGGCTTGTTGCCAGAGTTCCACACCTCCGCATCAAAGGCGCTGTTCTGCAAGTATTCAAATGCACTGCCGTGGAATTGCTCTCCACCGCTCTTCGTGGAAATCGTAACGTCACCCAGTTGCGCAAATTCAGCGTTGTTGTTGAATTGCGTGACCTTGAACTCGCTGATCAGCTCAGACGAAGGATTCATGTTTCCCAGCGCGCCGTTCTGCCGAATATTCACCGTCGATGATCCATCGACCGAATATTGCACCTGCGAAGGCAGTCCTCCGCCCACAGACACATTTCCATTGACATCTTGTTGCGCCCCGGGAACTGTGGCCAGCATCGCCAGGGGACTCGTCGTTGCGCCCCGGTAATTTACCGGAAGGTTGGTAATTTGTTGAAAATCCTTGGTGTCGCCGATCGTGCCATTTTCTGTGTTAATTACCGGGCCGCTTGTTCCGCTTACTTCAATGGTCTGCGTCGAGGTGGCCAGTTTCAGGCCAACATCCAGCCGGAGGCTTTGCCGGGCATCCAGCTGCATGGAAGAGACCTTGTAGTCGGAAAAGCCCTCCGCGTGAATGGTCAGTTCGTACCGGCCAGGTTTAAGATTGACGAATTCAAAAGCTCCATTTGCATCGGTGGCGACACGCCGCTGGCTGCTATCTTCCAGACTCGTCAGCATGGCCTGGGCGCCTGCGACCTCTCCTTGACTGGGATCCTTCACGACTCCAACGATTCCCCCAAACGTCGATTGCCCTAAAATGCAGAGGCTTGGCCACAACACTGCCAGCAAGAGCGCCGAGAGTTTTTTGAACATTGCGAGGTCCCCTTCTGTGCTTTGCACGCTTCATGCGCGCATTGAAGTGACGGAAGCGTAGTCGGGTGCTCATAAGGAAGTAGTCGGGCACCCATAAGAAAACTGTGAAAACAGTTCGCGAAATATTCGATGGCTTGTATGAATTTCTTGAATCGCGTGAATTGTCGCGAGCAAGAGTGTCGAAGTCGCGTGACACAGCGCGTAGTCCGGCAAAGTCCAAAACGCTGAGAAGGAAAGGATCTTCAAGTAGCTGCCCGCATTTTCCCTTTCACTTTATTGCAGTTCTCCACTATCCCGCCGATTGACAAACTTCCGCCTCGACAGATACCTTGCCTACGGAGCCAAATTCATACAACGGAAAGATACTCGTCCTTCTCATGACGCCTGACCCGAAACAGTCCACGTCTCTACAATCGCCTCCCCGCCGTGTTCGCAAAGCCGTTCTACCCGCCGCTGGCCTCGGCACGCGCTTTCTGCCTGCCACAAAAGCGCAGCCCAAAGAAATGCTCACCGTCGTCGACAAGCCGCAAATTCAATATGTAGCTGAAGAATGCGTGGCCTCAGGTATTGAGCACCTCATCATCATCACCGGCAAAGGTAAAACTTCCATCGAAGATCACTTTGATAATTCCCCCTCGCTCGAACGTTACCTGGAAGAAAAAGGCAAGCCGGAACTCGCTGAAATGGTCCGTGGCATCAGCAACATGGTGCAGGTCAGCTACACTCGGCAGAAAGAGCCGCTCGGTCTCGGACACGCCGTACTGGTTGCGCGCGACCTTGTTGGCGACGAACCCTTCGCCGTGCTTCTGGGCGATGTACTTATCCCCGGACCGAATCCTGCCACTCGACAATTGATTGACGTCTTCCAGGCCACCGGGATTGGCGCCATCGCTGTGGAAGAAGTGCTGCGAGAGAGGACGCACCTCTATGGAATCGTGGATGGAGAGCCCGCGCCATTGCCACCGTTCGGCGAACGATTGTTGCGCGTGCGCGACCTGGTGGAAAAACCCAAGCCAAAAGATGCTCCCAGCAATCTTGCAATTACGGGTCGCTACGTACTGCCACCCTCCATCTTCGAGTGCCTCGAACGCACTAAGCCCGGCGCCGGCGGGGAAATTCAGCTAACAGATGCACTCCGCATTCTGGCCAAAGAGCACGGGCTGTGGGCCTACATTTACGAAGGTGTTTCCTACGATGCGGGAGAAAAACTCGGCTTCCTGAGGGCAACCGTGGAATTGGCGCTGAGGAATCCCGAATTGGGTGAACCCTTTCGCGCCTATCTGAAAACTCTCAAACTTTAATCTGTTGTTAGTGTCAGGCTTTAACCTGGGCTCAACTTCCAGGGGCCCGGCTCTACCACGCAATTCAAGGCATCAGCTAGTTCTTCTTTTTCTCCGTCTTCTTTTCGGCAGCCGGCTTCGACTCTTTTGACTCTTTGTTGTCTTTTGACTCTTTTACCGGAGATTCTTTGGCAGAAGATTCTTTCGACCCTGTATCTTTCGTTTCGCCCTTGTCAGAGCTTCCGCCGCTACCGCTCTCGTCTGCGCTCTTCTTTCCGGCGTAGTCTGTCACATACCACCCGGCGCCCTTGAACTGAATCGCCGACCGCGAAACTAATTGCTCTACTTTGCCGCCGCAATGCGGACATTTTTTCAGGTGCGGTCCGTCCACCTTCTCAATCTTTTCCGTTATCCTGTGGCACTTCACACATTTGTACTCGTACAGCGGCAAGGGGCGCTCCTCCTGATTTTACTTTGATTGCTAAATTGTAGCACGCGACCCGTACTCCTCACCGCATGCTAGACTCGTTCCCGGAAGCTTCCATGACCGAAAAGCCCGAATCCATTTCTGACGCCGATGCCACGCAGGGCACCTTATACCTGGTTGCCACGCCGATCGGCAATCTCGAAGACATTACGCTTCGGGCCCTGCGCATCTTGAAGGAAGTGGACAAGATTGCTTGTGAGGATACCCGGCATACTCTGAAACTGTTGAACCACTTCGAGATTCACCGCCCCTTGGTCAGTTATCATGAACATAATGAATTGACGCGCGCCCCCGAACTGGTTCTGGCCATCGAACAGGGCGCCAGCATCGCGCTGGTCAGCGACGCGGGAATGCCGCTGGTTTCAGATCCCGGGCACCGCTTGGTCTCGCTGTGCATACGGCATAAGATTCCTGTGGTGCCGATTCCCGGCCCATCCGCTGTGCTTACCGCTCTATCCGCGTCGGGATTGCCCAACGAAGAATTTGTCTTTTTGGGATTTTTGCCGAATCGAGGCAGCGAGCGGCGCCGTGCTTTAGAGCGTTTACGAATCGAAGTCCGTACCATGATTTTTTACGAAGCCCCTCACCGCATCGCCGAAACTTTGGCCGATGCCCTCGCGATTCTGGGCGATCGCTCGGCGTGCATCGCGCGCGAGGTGACTAAACTCCATGAGGAATTCCGCCGCGGAAAGCTATTTGAGCTGGTGCAATCGTTGGAAGAGCGTCCCGTAAAGGGCGAGATCACATTGCTGATCGGACCGCCGGAGCAGGTTCCGCCTGGGACCCAAGCGGACACCGCAAAATCTTTGGCCGCCCGTGTGGATGAGCTGATTCATCAAGTGAAGCTCGATCGAAAAGATGCCTTGAAATTGGCCGCGAAAGAACGCGGCATCACTCGGCGCGATGCCTACAAACAGTTGATGGAGGAGAATTCCGCCGAAACGGAATCCGACGAAACCTAAGCCGCGGATTCTGGGCGGAACATCCGCTGAAATCGTGGCCCCACAAAGCGTACGCCCACAACTTTCTCGCCGTCCGTAAGAGCCGTACTTACGTGGACAACCTGCCCTTGCGTTTCAAAGTCCTGCTCTGGCCGTCTCGGCCCGTAGCCCTGGTGCGCAATTCGAATTTCCAGGCTGCTGCCAATCGCCACGTCGAAGCGCGTGCGGAATGCGGCCCCGCTGCGGCATAGATTTTCGCTGTTGGTTTCTTCCTCGAAAGCAAAGCCGCGAGCGTCTTTACCACGCACGCGTAATGGAAGGCGCACGGAGATTCTACGTTCCGACCTCAGCTTGGTGATGTCTCGTGTCTGGCTCATGGGCTGGATTTCCCCCGTCGGCCATCTTGCCAGCAAAGAAGCGTTCTACGTTCTCCACTACTTCCCCTGGCGTGCGAGCCGTATGCACGATCCTGCGTAGCTCGCTGCCGTTGCTTACACCATGCGTAAACCAGCATGCGAACTGCTTCATTTTTCCCACGCCATCGGGTAAATTCGCGCTAAGAATTTTCCTATAGTAGCCAGAAAGTAACTGGTGACGATCTTCTTTGGTTGGCAGGTCGTAACGCCCGGTCAGTCTATACTGCTCCATCTGCGAAAAGATCCACGGATTGGTGGCAGCCGCCCGGCCAATCATCACCGCGTCGCAGCCAGTCTGCTGCACCAGGCGGTCCGCGTCTTCCGGGGTCTGGACATCGCCATTTCCGATGATGGGAATCTTGACCGCCCGCTTGATCCTGGCGATCAGGTCCCAATCCGCCTTGCCTGTGAAACCCTGTTTCCGCGTCCGCGGATGAATCGCGGCCGCTTCAATCCCGATCGATTCCGCCATCTTCACTACATCAAATGCCACGATGGAGTTTTCATCCCACCCCGCCCGCAACTTAATAGTCAGCGGAATCTTCACGGCCGCGCGAACCGTGCGGAAGATTTCTTCCAACAACGGAAGCTCTCGAAGCAGACCGGAACCGCCACACTTCACAACTTTCTTGGCCGGGCAGCCCAGGTTGATATCGACCGCGTCATAACCCAGATCTTCCACCATTCGCGCAGCATCACCCATCACCTTGGGGTTCGCGCCAAACAGTTGGCCCGCGATGGGATGCTCGTCCTCTTCAAATTGCAGATAACGCAGAGTTTTGGCAGCGCTGCGCGTGATTCCCTCAGACGACGTGAACTCTGTCATCAACAACCCGCAACCGCCCTGCGCGCGAATCACCCGACGAAAAAGCGTATCCGTCACTCCCGCCATGGGAGCCAACACCGTGGCAGGACGGATCGTAAGGTCGCGGACGCTGTAGGAAGAAGGAAGCATGGTTTTGTCTACAGGACAAGTTTAGCAGGTCGGGCCCACGGAATCCGTACGGTGGCAGCAATGCTGCACCCCAAGTCCGCAACATCGCGCCCCATCGGCCTAGTCTTGCCTTTGTTGTAACCGGTCCTACTTTGCGGGGCCGATTCTTCGGCGCGTGTATGCACGGCCATTTCAAGCAGCCGCCGCCGATGCTTACTTCGCTTTCGGCGTAGCAACCTCGTCCTTCAAATACGCCTTCAAATCCAAAAATTTCCGCGCCAACGCCCCGCTATACGCCGACCAATCTTCCTCGCTCGAGCCCACCTGGAATGCCGTGCGCACCGCCGCCATCTTCGAATCCATATCGTCCATGTAGTGAAACACCAGCGCTTCCCGAATCATCGGAAGCTTCGGCGAGCCAAACTCATATTGCCCGTGATGGCTGATCAGGATGTGCTGTACCACTGTCTTGAGCTTGGCGGGAAAGCCAACGATGGCATTCATCGCGTTGGTGACAGTTTCCAGTTCCATTACAATGTGCCCAAGCAACTGCCCTTCCGTCGTGTAACCAACCGCCTTCTCGTAACAAAGTTCATCGAGCTTTCCCACATCGTGCAGCATCGCGGCCATCAACAGCAGATTCACGTCCAGTTCGGGATAGTGCGCCGCAATCTGCTTCGCCAGTCCACACAATCCAACAACGTGTTCCAGTAATCCACCGATGTACGCGTGATGCATCACTTTTGCCGCCGGCGCGCGTTTCAAGCTTATCGCAATCGACGGATCGGCAATTACATTCGTTACCAGCTTGTTCAGCCACGGATTCTTGATCTCCGCTGCGAACCCTAAAAGCTCTTTGTACAGAATTTCCACGTCGTAGGGTGTATGCGGAAGAAAATCGCTGATATCGATCTCGTCCGGCTTCGCCACGCGCATCTGCTGCAGTACAAGCTGCGGCTTGTTGCGGTAAATTTCCACCCGAGCACTGACCTTGATGAAATCGTCCCGCTTAATGTCCTTGCTCGGGATCTCAAACGCGTCCCACATCCGCGCTTCTACCGTGCCGCTCCGGTCGCCCAGTTCCATGCGCAGATAGGCCTTACCCGCGGCAGTGTTGCGGACTTCTTTTTCATGCACGAGAAAAAACGCGGTGATGGACTGGTCGGCCGCCAGATCTTTTACAAACGGTGTTTTCATTACTTCGAACCGCTGGTGGATTTGCCGAACAAGATATATTTCTTGTGGCCTTTCTTTTCCTTGGTGTTTTCCGGCGAGGTATTCACTTCCTGAATTTCGGAATTTCCGCCTCCGGCCATTTCCTGATATCCGGGCTTCACCACCACGTAACTCTGTTCACGCAGCGTCTTGAGATATTCCCGCATCGCCGGCTCCATGCGCTGGCTGTACAGCCGATCCATGATTTCCGGTTCAACCTTTTCAAATGGTTGCTCGCCCTCGGCGTAGTGCTCCAGCACCTGCAAAATCAGGAATCCCTGTTTCGTTTCGATCACCGGCGTCAACTGGTTCTTCTTCATATTGAACACCTGATCTTCCAGTTCCTTCGAAAGCTCCCCGCGCTTGTAAACCCCAAGGTAGCCACCCTGTGTTGCCGTCGCTCCATCGGATCGCCGCTTCGCCAGTTCAGAGAAGTCCTCTCCGTCGTTTAGCTTTTTCAATATGTCGTCCGCTTTTTTCTTCAGGTCGGCAATCTGGGCTTCGGTTTTACCCTCGGTTTTGATTTCGATAGCGCGCAACGCGACTTGCTCCGGCCGTTCAAATTCCTTTTTATGCTCCTCGTAATATTTTTTTGCATCCTCGCGGCCAATGGTGATGTGCGAGCCTACTTCCCTGCCAACAACCAGCTGCGTCAGCGCGCGGTTGCGGATATTCGCCTTGAAATCATCCCAGTTCAAGCCCTGCGCGGTCACCGCTTTCTCCAGCGCGTCCATATCCGGCAATTTATTGCTGATGCGAATCTGGTCGAGTTGCTTGACGACGTCGGCTTCCACATTGACGCCCATATCTTTGCCCCGCTGCGACAGCAGCGATTGGTCGATAAGATTTCGCAGCGAGTATTTCTGCCCATCCTCAATGGCGGCCTGCAATTGCTCGGAAGTGCAGCGGTTGGCGCATTCCTGCCGCGCATCTTCTTCGGCTGCGTTGCGCGCTTTATCCAGCTCCGATTTCGTGATGATCTCGTTGTTGACGCGCGCAATGATTTCCTCAACCGTTCGGCCTTCGCCTGTAGATGGCTTCTTTACTACCTTCGCTGCCGGCGTGGTAGTCTCGGGCACTTTGGCCTCTGGCATCGTTGCGCCTGGTGTCTTTGTATCCGGAGTTTTCGGCTCGGGCGCCTTGGTGTCGGGCTTTTTTTCTTCCGGTTCCGGTTCAGCCATTCCAGGCTTTTCCAACATGGGCGGATTTTGTGGGGCGGGTTCCTGCGCGGGAGGGTTCTGCGGCGCCGGCTGCCCTTCCGGCGGATTCTGCGCCACCACGGGCCACGCGGCCAGCACTCCAATGGCGAATAATGTGCCTAGCAATGATTTAGTCATAGTGAAAGTTTAGCCTTCTCCTCGGAGACCGAGCAATACGTTTCTGAGAGCCACGGCCACCGGTTCGCCCTTCTGCAGTTCCATCCAAAGGATGCCGCTGGGGTCCAACCGGATGCCCTTGCGCGACCGCACGACCTTAACCAGAACTGCGGGGTCCAGCGGCGTTTCCGGGTGAAAACGAACCGCCAGCTTACCGCCCTGTCTTTCCACCGAAGCGATGTGCAGTCGCTCGCTCATCGATTTTAGCATCGCGAACTCCAGAAGGTTTTCCACCGATTTTGGCAACTGCCCAAATCGGTCTTCCAATTCCTTCCGGACGTCCTGTTTTTCCTCTTCGGTCGCAACCGAAGACACGCGCTTATACGTGCGCAGGCGCAGGTTCTCGCTGGCAATATATTCCTGTGGAATGCGCACGTCCATCCCGAGATTCATGGTGGTGCGTTGATCGGGCGCCGCTTCCTGGCCTTTCAGCTTGGCCACGGCCCGCTCCAGCATTTGCACATACAAGTCGAAGCCGATGGATTCAATGTGGCCATGCTGCTGCCGCCCCAGCATGTTCCCCGCGCCGCGCAGTTCCAGGTCAAGAGCCGCAATGCGGAATCCTGCGCCCAGTTCACTGAACTCCTTCATCGCTGCCAGTCGTTTCCGCGCAATTTCCGTCAGTATCGTTTCCGGTGGCACCAGCAAATAAGCATAGGCGCGCTGGTGCGAACGCCCCACCCGGCCGCGCAACTGGTAGAGCTCCGCAAGTCCGAGCCGGTCTGCGCGATTGATGAGGATGGTGTTGGCGTGTGGAATGTCCAGCCCATTCTCAACAATGGTCGTGGCCACAAGAACGTTGGATTCTCCATGAATAAATTTCAGCATCACTTTTTCCAGATCCTTTTCACCCATCTGCCCGTGCCCAACCACTACGCGCGCCTTTGGCACCAGTTTCACCACCAGCGCCGCCAGCGAATCAATGGACTCCACCCGGTTGTGGATGAAATAGACCTGCCCATCGCGGGCCAATTCGTTTTCGATCGCACGCTTTACCACGTCTTCGTCAAACGCCGTAACTACTGTCTGAATGGCCAGGCGATCTCGCGGCGCCGTCTCAATCACCGACATGTCCCGCAGCCCCACCAGCGACATGTGCAAAGTCCGCGGAATCGGCGTGGCCGAAAGCGCAAGGGCATGGACGTTCTTGCGCATCTCCTTCAGCCGCTCTTTGTGGGCGACGCCGAAGCGCTGTTCTTCGTCCACGATCAGGATGCCCAGGTCCTGAAACTTTACGTCCTTCGAAAGCAGTCTGTGCGTTCCGATAACGATATCGACCTTTCCAGCCTCCAGATCGGCTAGCACCACTTTCTGTTCGGCGGCTGTGCGGAACCGGCTGAGCATTTCTACGCGCGTCGGAAACGCTGCGAAGCGTTTCTTGAATGTTTCAAAATGTTGAAACGCCAGAACTGTTGTGGGCGTAAGCACCGCCACCTGTTTACCGTCGGCAATCGCTTTGAACGCGGCGCGCATGGCCACCTCCGTTTTGCCGTATCCAACATCTCCGCAAAGCAGGCGATCCATCGGCGAAGCTTTTTCCAAATCGCGCTTGATATCGCGGATAGCATTGAGCTGATCAGGTGTCTCTTCAAACTCGAACGCATCTTCAAATTCCCGCTGCCAGTTGCCATCGGGCGAAAACGCAAATCCTTCCGCCGTTCTTCGCTGTGCATACAGCAACAGCAACTGATCCGCCATGTCTTCCAGCGATTTTCGGACCCGCGACTTGCGTGTCGTCCACGCGGTTCCGCCCAGCCGGTCGAGTTGCGGCTCCGATCCCTCCACCACGCGATAGCTCTGGACCAAATCCATGCGCTCGAGCGGCACGTACAGCCGCGCATCCTCGGCGAACCGCAGCAACATGAATTCCCCACGCCGCCCGTCCGATTCAATCAGCCGAAGCCCTTCAAACTGCCCGATACCGTGATCAATATGCACGATGTAATCGCCCGGCTTGAGCTCTGAAAAATCCGTAAAGAAACCAGACGAGCGGATTTTGCGGCTGGCGCGTTCAACAGAGGGAGTGACGTCAAAGAGATCGGCGTTGCCAAATATAGTTAACTTCGCGTCGGGAAAAGCCACGCCCTCGGCAAACGGTGCGCGCACCAGCACTAGTGCCGCCGACTCCGTTGCCGTTTCGGCCGTAAACCCGGTGGCTGCTTCCTGCGACTCCCCCAGCACATAAGGAACTTCGTATTCCCGGCAAATATCCGCGTAGCGCTCCAGTTCGCCGAGGCTCGCGGCCGTGAGATACACCTTGTTGCCCGCAGCCAATTGCGTTTTCACTTCGGAAAGACATGCCGCCACGTCTCCGTGATAACGAGACGAAGGCCGCGCACTCACCTCGAATCGTCGTCCGCCATCCTGCGTGAGATGCAACTGTTCGAGTTCAATTCGCGAAGTCTTGCCTACCGTGCGTTCCCAATCTGCCTCGTTCCAGAAATAGTGGGAAACTTCGGGCGAGTTGGCCTGCCCATGGCGCTCGTAGTTCTCGGTGGCATCTACAAGGTATTGTTTTCCGGCTTCGCGGAGACTCACCGGCTCGTCAAGGAAAACGATTGGCTTCAGCGAGCTTTCCGCCAGTTCCAGCAGTGCCGCGGTACCTGCTTCTTTCATTCCGCCAATCCAACCCGTGGATTCCCAATCGCTGGGCTGGCCCGTGCCAGGAGCGGGCAGGCTCCACTCCGTCAGCGGAAGGATCGTCGTTCGTACCACCGGCGCTACCGATCTCTGTGTACGCGGATCAAATTCGCGAACACTTTCCACCGTGTCGCCCAGAAGTTCGATGCGCACTGGCCTCGGCGCTTCAGGAGAGAAAACATCTATAATCCCCCCGCGTATCGCGAATTGCCCGGGCAGTTCGACCATTTCCGTCCGCGCATAGCCGGTGCTGCCCAGATGCGCGATCAAATCTTCATGCGCAACTTCGCTATCCTTGGCCAGCGTTTTCGCCAAAGTCAGGTAAACGTACGGATCCTGATAACGCCACAGCGCGGCCGTAATTGGCGCGATCACCAGCGAAACTTCTCCATTGGTCAGGCGATATAAAGTCGCAGCGCGGCGTTCTAGTATGTCCGCGTGCGGAGATTGCGAGTCCCACGGCAGGCTATCGAACGCCGGCAATACCGCGATACCACCGGTCGTGCCGGGAAATATTTGCGAGAAGAACCGCAGGTTTTCCGCAAGGGCTTCAGCGCGTTGATTCGAATCGGTGATGAAGAAGGCAGGACGTCGAAGCTCGTGCGTCAGATACGCCGCGAGAAGCGCTTTGGCGACATCTTGCAGGCCAGAAAGCCCCACAATTGACCCGCCCACGCGTAGTTCTCCCAATGCGCCTTCCAGGGAGGGGTGGCGCAGCAGGCCTTCCAACCGTTCTCTTACCGCGGGCAGAATCACTACTCTTTTATTGTAACGTGACCTCGCGAATTCGCCGAATTTGCGCGGTGGCCGTGGGTCGAAGTCCTAAAGTAACGCCGGCTTCCAGCCGGCTCCGTTCTTTTGCTTCGTTTTCTCAATCTCACATAGATTGGCCGCCAGGATGGCGGCGCTACTATGCCCGCTACCTCTCACTCCATCAGATTCATTGAAAAGGGCCGTTCAAGACGAGCGCACCTGTTACGGACGAAAGTCCGAGCCTGCAAAGACACTAGCCCATTCAAATAGAATAACTTTATAGATATCTATTTATTTAGTTATTAGACTCTGCTAACTTCAGTCGTGAATCATCGGCAACCAGCATCTGACTCCCATCTGTCTCCCAAACTTTCCCATTTTGGACCTCTTTTTCAGTGCCGTTTTCGCTCTTCTGCCGCCTTTTTCGTCCTAACTCCTTTGTTTCCCCTTGATGCAGGACTTTCGCCCGTAAGTCCTTTGTTTCCCCCCTGATACTATAAACAGGGGGGTAGGTGGGTCACCGCGGGAGCGTCCGAATCTTCTGAAGCATTTCCGTCGTGGAATAGCCTGGCACGATATCTATTCGCGCCACACGCCCGCCCGCCGCTTCCACTTCAGCGCGCCCCACAATTTGATCTCCGGGCCAGTCTCCACCTTTTACCAGGACATCGGGCAGAAGCGCCGCAATTAAATTTTGTGGGGTTAGCTCAGGGAAAATCGTGACCGCGTCGACACATTCAAGGCTCGACAGAATTTCTGCGCGCTCTTGTTCGGGAATCACCGGGCGATTCGGACCCTTCAGTGTGCGTACACTTTCGTCGCTATTCAGTCCAACAATCAGCGCATCGCCCAGTACGCGCGCGGCTTCCAGGCTCCGAATGTGTCCGGGATGGAGCAAATCGAAGCAGCCATTCGTGAAGACTACCTTCCGGCCGTTGCGTTTCTCGCGGGCAAACCGCAGAATGATTTGTTCCAGAGTCATCACCGCTGGATGCAAAGGGTCTCCATGTCCAACTCAATTGCGAATTGGCGCCGCACTTCCCTGCTGGAATGGCGAGTTTACCATGATCTCCTCAACCCTTGTTGCCGTGAGGCAACCGCGTGACAAAACGCAGCCCGGTGTTTTTCGCATTAATTGGAGTTTGCCTGCTGGTGATCGGAGCGGTGCTAACATATCTTTCGACTCGGGCTTACTCCGAGCAACGCGTCGTGGCAAACGCCGGAGCCTGCAAACTCGAAATGTCCGTAATTCAACTGGCGGGGTTGCCGGAAAATTCGCAAGGCGGCAGCGTCATTCTTTTCCACGGGCTCTCTGCCAACAAAGTCATCATGACGAATCTCGCCAGGGCGTTTGCCCTGCAAGGTTTGCGCGTCTACGTACCAGACTTGCCGGGGCACGGCAGAAGTGCAGGTCCCTTTACTCCGGACGAGGCGGAATCTTGCGCTCAATCGTTTGTGCGTGGTTTGGCGGCGCGCGGCTACATACGGCCGGATCGTACGATACTCGCGGGGCATTCGATGGGTGCAGCTATTGCTCTTCGGGTCGCAGCGAAAGTGCGGGTAGCAGGAGTCGTTGCCATTTCACCGGCCCCTATGCGCTCTGAGCACGGTGTTGCCCCCGAGGTCTTGCTGTTTCGGAATCCGCCGCAAGTGCCGCCGAATTCACTGATCGTTGCGGGACAATTTGAACCGGAAGGTTTGCGCGCAAATGCGGCGGATCTCGCGGCCACGAGCACAGACGGAACAACAAAATTCGTCCTGTTTCCGTTCAACTCGCACGTAAGCGTGCTTTTCTCCCCTGGCGTGGCAAGATTGGTGCAACAGTGGGCCGCGCAAGTTCTGCATTTACCCCCAACACCAAATTTGCCGTTTCGTGGAGAACTGCTTGGTGGGTTGTTTGGCTTGGCGGGAATTCTGGTGATTGCTGGACCGTTTTTGCGGGAATCCGTAGGCGAGAAGCCGGTTGAG
Organism: Candidatus Acidiferrales bacterium; assembly: GCA_963748365.1. Taxonomy (GTDB): domain Bacteria; phylum Acidobacteriota; class Terriglobia; order Acidiferrales; family UBA7541; genus Acidiferrum. Next base: position 15,086 of record CAVVJG010000028.1, on the reverse strand, counting down.
GAACTGGGCACGGTCAATCCGCTGGCTACGTGGCGATTGGTTTTAGAATTTGTCGTGGTGTCTTTCGCAATCGTCGCGCTCCTGCATTACTGGATACCGCTTCGCGTGCTGCATCTGTTTGAAGGCGATTACCTGGCCAGCTTCTTTCTTCTCGCGGGCCTGGTCCTGATATCACTGCACGGAAAACGCGCGCAAAAATCGTTTGTGACAAAGTGGCCGCTGCTATTGGGAAGTACGTTTTCCGCACTGGTGCTGTTCCTGCTTATTACTGGGTGGCTGCAACTGACACTCACTGGTGCCTGGCTTACGCTGGATCGGTGGAAGCGCTTTCCACTGGTTTTCGTGGCCGCTTTCGTATTTTTCTACGCATTGGAATTGATGTTGGGGAAAGTATTTGCAGGAGCGTGGCGAAAGAGAATGTTCTTGAGCCTTGGATTGTTGTGCGTGACGTGGATCGCGCTAACATTTGGCGTAATGGCACTGCACAGCGGGGCGATCTTGTTGGTGCTGCTGGCACCGTATTTCCTTGTGCTCTTTCTGCTATTGCTCTTGGGTGCTCAATTGGTACGCAAGCAGAGCGGCTCCGCGCTGGCCGCGGCCGTCTTCAGTGCTATACTTGTAACTGGCTTTTGCCTGGTGATATTTCCGGTCACGTAAAAGACCTCCACCGGTTGACGTCTCGTTTCTTCCCGCGCCGGAGATAAAGTCTACTTCTAATGGGTTGCCACGATGTCTGAGATTGCCATAGTTGGTGGTGGGCCTTCCGGGGCGATGTGCGGCGAACAGCTCGCGCAAGCGGGGAATACCGTTCATATTTTTGATGAAAAATTGGCTTGGGAAAAGCCGTGCGGTGGTGGCCTGACCTATAAAGCCACGCAACGTTTCCCTTTCCTGCTCGACAATCCACATCCCAAGAAATTAATTCGCGATGTTGAGATCATTAGCGCGGAAAATCAGCGCGTGAAGCTGGACCTACAGCATCCCATCGTCATCTATTCGCGAACGGTGTTGAACGGAATGCTACTGGACCGCGCGCGCGAAGCGGGCTGCCATATTCACCACTCACGGGTGCAGAACGTTGACACCGCACCCGACAAGCCGCGTTACTCCGTGGACGGCGAATGGAAAACCGCTGATTTTGTGGTGCTGGCCGCCGGCGCGCGCAATCAATATCTGCCGGGAATCCGGGCGCTTTCCAAAGATGAGTTGGAAATCACCCAGGGTTACTTCGTTCCCCAGACCGCCGAAGAAATCATCATCAAGTTTTTGCCGGACTTTGAAGGATACATCTGGTCATTTCCGAGGGCGGATCATCTTTCTCTGGGAATTTGCGGCAGCATGGCCTCCCACACCAGCCAGGAATTGAAAACCCATTTGCACCAATTTGCCGCGAGTGAAAACTTTCCGACAGAAAACGCCAAGTTTTATAGTCACGTGCTGCCGTCGCCCCAGGAAAGTACGCTGTCGAATCGTGCGGTGATGGGCCGCAACTGGGCGTTGTGCGGAGATGCGGCCGCGTGGGTTGATCCGCTGACCGGAGAAGGATTGTTTTACGCCATGCGCTCGGGAGAATTGCTGGGACGCGCACTGGCCGAGGGTTGCCCTGAGAAGTATTCGGCGCGGGTAAGAGCTTCGTTTTCTGCCGAACTCGAATTTGCCTCGCGAATTGTTCGCCGCTTTTACCGTGGATCGTTTTTGGGTTCGGCGGTTACCACCCGCATGGTGCAATTCCTGCAGCGTAACGCGGTGTTTCGCCAACTGATGAGCGATTTGTTCTGCGGCACTCAGGATTACACCACACTGAAGCAGAGAGTGCTCCAACACCTGGGCGGCACACTGAGTCAATTTGTGTCGAGCGTGTTGAATATGGACAGGCCCACCGCGAAGGTCCCAACCTTTCCTGCAGCAGACTGAGTTTTCCCTGCACTCCGCGGATGTATTCCCATTGCTTCGGCAGGCATCGAACACATATCTTCAAAGACTCGACAGGACGCGATACCCCAAATGGCAACAACAGCCACAATTTTACCCGCGACGGCGGATAACGCGAAGAAACCGAAAAACAAGATCCAGTGGAGTTCGCTGCCGGAGATCTGGGCGCTCATCCATCCTCGCCGCGGGATATTACTCCTCGGATTTGTGCTAATGGCGATCAACCGGCTGGCGGGACTGGTTCTGCCGGGTTCCACAAAGTATCTGGTGGATAACGTCGTTGGGAAGCGCCAGGTCGATTTGCTCCTGCCAATCGTGCTTGCCGTGATTGGCGCGACCATCGTGCAAGGTTTGTCTTCCTTTACCCTGACCCAATTGTTGTCGAAGTCCGCGCAGCGAATGATTTCGGATCTTCGCAAACAGGTGCAGGCGCATATCGGCCGGCTTTCGGTATCATTTTACGACGCAAATAAAACGGGCGTACTGGTTTCCCGAATCATGAGCGACGTGGAAGGCGTGCGCAACCTGATCGGAACTGGTTTGGTTGAGTTTGCCGGCGGAATCATGACCGCGGTTTTGGCTCTGATCATTCTGCTCCGAATCAGCCCATTGATGACCGTGGTGGCGTTCGTGGTGTTGCTGGGATTCGCGCTGTTCTTGAACAAAGCATTCAACACAATCCGACCCATCTTCAGAGCGCGGCCCAAAATCAATGCCGAAGTAACTGGGCGGCTTACGGAATCGCTGGGCGGTGTGCGGGTGGTTAAGGGTTATCACGCCGAAGAGCGGGAAGAGCGCGTGTTTGGCGCCGGGGTTCAGCGCTTGCTGGACAATGTGCTGAAGACGCTGACAGCGACTTCTTTGATGAGCCTCTCCGGCGCGACGCTTACGGGGATTGTCAGCGCAGTAATTATGTTCCTGGGTGCCCGGCAGATTCTGGCAGGCACCATGACGCTCGGCACGTTTTTTCAATACATATTTTTCCTGGGACTGCTGGTAGCGCCAGTGTTCCAGATTGTGGCGATCGGAACGCAGATTACCGAGGCAATCACCGGGTTAGAGCGGACACGCGAGATTTTGAATGAGTCGATGGAAGATCAGGATCCGAACCGGACGGTGCGCCTGGACCGCATAGAAGGTCACGTACGATTTGAAGATGTGCATTTCTCCTACGAGCCAAACAAGGAAGTGCTGCACGGAATTTCCTTTCAGTCGAACCCCGGAACCGTGACGGCGCTGGTGGGACCGTCTGGTTCGGGAAAGTCCACGATCATTGGACTGTTGTCAGCGTTTTATACACCGACTACGGGCCGGATTCTGGTAGACGAGGTGGATTTGTCCAAAGTGCTGTTGAGTTCTTACCGAACGCAGCTTGGCGTGGTGCTGCAGGAAACATTTTTGTTTGACGGATCGATTCGCGAGAACGTGTCTTATGCACGGCCGAATGCGAGCGAGGAAGAGATTCTTGCGGCTTGCCGGATCGCACGCGTTGACGAATTTGCGGAATCGTTTGACAAGAAATATGACACGGTAGTTGGTGAGCGCGGCGTGAAACTGTCCGGCGGACAGAAACAGAGGGTGTCGATTGCCCGCGCCATTCTGGCGGATCCGCGAATTTTGATTCTGGATGAGGCTACCTCGAGCCTCGATTCGGAGTCAGAAGCGTTAATTCAAGAAGGGCTGCGTTACTTGATGCGCGGGCGGACGACTTTTGTGATTGCGCATCGCTTATCAACGATTCGACGCGCGGAACAGATTCTGGTGGTGCAAGATGGGCGAATTCTGGAGCGCGGGACGCATGAATCGCTGTATGAGGCCCAGGGCCGCTATTTTGAGTTGTACACCAAGCAGCATGCCGTGGAGACGAATCTGTTTCTGGCGCCGGGCGAAGGCGATCGGATCGACGCAACGAATGGTGATGAAAGTACGGGTGCGACAGGGCGTGGCGGAGCGGCAGATGCGATTCGGTTGATAAGAAATCCGGCGGGGTAGGAATCGTCGCGTAGTTTGATTCCGAAGACCTTGGTTGGGTAGAAAACTTGTCACGATCCCTCCACTTCGGTCGGGATGACAAAAAACCCCCACACGGGAAACCGACGTGTGGGGTACCCTCAAGATCACTTGTTCGAGCACAGCGCTTAAATACTTTTACAGAGAAGGGCGCCGGAGGGCTGGCTTTTTGGCCATGGCTCCCTGGACGGGAAGAAGCGTTGCCATCTTGCGGATCATCGCAAGGACCAGGCGCTTGTCACCTTCGGAGAGAGTGGTGCTGTACTTCTTGATTTCGGCGAGGAAGCGAATTTCGTCCTGCGAGAGTTCGCCGAGCATTTTCTGGGTCTCTTTGTCGTGAGTGGTTTCTGTGCCCGGGAAGAAGTCAGCCAGGGAGATCTCCATGGCTTCGGCAATCTTGGCAAGCGTTTCAAGCGAAGGAACAGTGTGACCGTTTTCGACGCGGGAAAGGTAGCAACGGAGGAGTCCGGTGCGCCGCTCAATGTCGCCCTGGGACAGACCGCGTTGGCTGCGATAGGTTTTGATGACTTCGCCGATGTTGACTTGCGGTTTCTCTTTAGGCACTGGTTCCTCCAAGCGAAGGAGTATCTTAGTGGCTAACAGTAGAAGTGGCAAGAGGGAATGGGGGATAGGTGGTTGCCAAAAGGTAACCGGGTTCCTGACGCTTACGGCACTATTCCACAGCCTGGTAGAAGATCCGGGCAATATCTGCCATCAACACGGAACTCTCCTTGATGTCAGTCATGCCGCGGACGAGGATGACCAATACGAAGGACCGCGGCGCGAAGACGATGGCCGCATCGTGATGAATCTTCGTGATTTCCCCGGTCTTATGGGCCACCCGGGTGCCGGGTGGAAGACCGGCAGGAATGCTCTCGTTGAATCTCTGGTGCTCCAGGATTTCGACCATTTGGCGTGATGCAACGGCGTCTATGGCTTTGCCTTCGGCGAGCGCGGTCATCAGCACTTGGAGTGCGCGTGCCGTGGTGGTGTTGTTCAAGCCCTTCTCGAAAGCCTTATTGTCTTCTACACCGCGGAGCACGTTCATGCCGGGAGCGTTTAGGGCTACCGCTGTTGTGCGGATATTTTCCACACCCAGTTTCTCGATGATGATATTCGTGGCCAGATTGCTGCTCACGGTGATCATCAAATTACAAAGTTCCAGAAGTGTACGGGTTTCTCCTTGCGCGTTGTAAAGAGTGGTTTCCGAATCGTCGGCGGCGTTGAGTTTATAGGAGGATCCATCGACGATGGAATGGAATTCGTTGGTGATGGTGATTTTGTCGGAAAGGTGCAGCTTCCCTTCGTGGACCTGGTGGAACAGTTCGATCATGACCGGAACTTTCATGGTGCTGGCGGCGTGGAAGGATGCGTCGGCGCGGTAGAAGTATTCGAATTTGCCGTCGAGGGTACGGAACGCAATGGCGACGTCCGCGCCCGCTGAAGCGATGCGCGATTGGATCTGATTTTGAACGCTTGTCGAGATGGACTGCGCGGGAACAGGTTGTGCGGATAAGAGAAGCAGTGGCAGGGCTACTGCGAATTTCAGGCGGCGCATCAGGTCTCCGGAAGATTCTTCTTGGTGCAATGGAGCAGATAAAGGCAGGAAGAATTTAGCACAGAGGGCGCAGAGGAAGTGACACGAAAGGCCCCACACGCAAAAACGGCGCGTGGCATCTTGGAAAGGAAAAGAAGAGAATGAATACCCGAAAGCACGGTCAAGAGTGATTGTGCCTCCTAGTGGGATAGCTTGATGGTTGCGGGAGCGATGTTGAAACCGCTGATTTCAAGGACGGAGTCTTTGCCGTCAAGATCACTGGTGTTGTAAGTAGCAGAGAGAGACTTTTCTTCTCCAGGAAGCAGTGAGAAATAGTTGTCGTCCCAAAAGATGGGAACTACATCACTGCCGTCTTTGGCGCTGGTAAGCCGCAGATGAATTTGGAATGCAACACTGGCGCCGGGATTCTTCACTTTCAGGCGAATACTTCCCTTCCTGGATTCATGACGAGCGTCGGCTTTTACGTCGAGCTTTACCTGGGGAAGCGAGTTGAGACCGGTGAGATCGCCGAACTCTTTTTGTGGGGTGTAGACGGTGTCTTTTTTATTGGCCCAGTCCATGGTGTCGGGCTTGGTGGAGAGCCAATAGAAATTGTCGCTGATAAGCTTTCCGCTGGAGTCGTGAAGTTGGAGCTTCAGGAAATAAGTCGTGGAAAGACCATCGGGTTTGGGTAGATCGAAGGCTTTGGCGCTGGCATCCGCCTCGACGTCGATGGTGGCGTCGTGTGCAGCGGCTTCCTTTGCGTCGATGTTGATGAGTTTGGCGCTGACTTTCAATGATTTCAGCGGGGCATACGTGCCGTTCACGACGGAAACGGAATTGGTGTTGTAGTCGTACTGAACGTGGACGATTTCCTGGGCCTTCCTGGTGCCGAAATATCCGCCACCGGGAACCAGGTAGTAATCGTAGAGATGCCAGATGAGGGACGGCCAAGCGTTGTTGAGCATCCACTGAATCACGCCGGTAGAGACATATTTGTTGCGGCCATACGCTTCAAACATGGAGCGCTCATTGTCGTAGGCGGATGCTTGAGCTTTACGCTGGTAGTCATCGAGCGACGTCGCGGCGCCGTAGCGTCGATTGAGTCCGTCAGTAAATACGTCGACCGTGGTGAAACGTTCACCCCCCGCATGGAAATTCCAATATTCATCGATGGGCCAGAGATGATCCTTGGGAATAAATTTGGCGAGGCTCTCTTTGGTCGGGATCGCGGGCCCGGGACTGGTTTCCGTGTTGTAGCCAAAGGCGCCACCGGCTTCCGTGTCCGCTAGCCAGTAAACGGGCGGCACATATTCGTAGGGCCCGGTCATTTTGACGCCGGAGGGTCCCGTGATTTTAGTGGGAGTTTCCGAAGCGGAGGACACCGAGGGATTTGGCCACTGCAAGTTCTTGAGGATGGCGAGATACATGTTCTCAATGTCGGGAGGCGGCGGGTTGTCGCTGCCGTAGAGCCAGACGAAAACGCTGGGATGGTTACGCAACCGGGTGATTTGATCAACCAGAGAAGCCGCGGCGATTTTTTTGGTTTCGGCGGTCCAGTCATTCCAATGTTCCCACATGTCGCAGCAGATCCAACCGGGCATGACGAGAATGCCGAGACGATCTGTCTTCTCAAAGAATTCTTCGCGATCCATCTTGCCTTCCAGACGAATGGTGTTGAGGCCCATGTGCTTAACGTAAGCGAGATCGGCATCGAGGCGCTTCGTCGACCAACGAAGGAGGAGATCCGGTGCCCAGGCAGCGCCGCGGATGAGGGCTTTGCGGCCATTCACTTTAAAGAGGCGGCCTCCTTTGGGAGTGAGTTCAGAGGTGACTTCGCGAATTCCGAAGCTGACGCTGGCGGAATCGGAAACCTCTTTACCAACTTCGACACGGAATTTCGCGGTGTAAAGGAATGGTTCGCCCATCTGATAAGGCCACCAGAGATGTGGGTGCGCAAGCCTAAGGCGGGAAAACTGATCGGGAGTGAAGGCGACGATTTTAGATTCATTGGCTCCGAGCTGAACGGGCTGCGAGAGGTGGTCGCCATCCACATCGGCGTGAAGAACGGCGGCGACAGGATGATTGGCGGTGTTGCGCAGTTCGGCGCTTACTGTGAGTTCGGCTGAATTGTAATCGCTGGAAAGCTTGGAACTGACGAACGGGGCCCGGAGGGCCACATCGCCGCTGTCGGAAATGAATACTTCGCGCCAGATGCCCATATCCTTGTCCGGAGGAGTGGGATTCCAATCGACCCAGGTGAGGCCAAGATCATTCTTTTCTGGCGCGAAAATTTCCACGGCCAAGGCGTTTTTTCCGTCCTTGTGGAGCAGTTCGTCCACGCGAAATTCATAGGCGCGGAAGGCACCGGCAACGTCGGTTCGGTCGGCAATCTGTTTGCCGTTGAGCCAGACGTTGGCGCGATAGTTGATGCCGAGGAAATGCAGCCACGCAGCTTTGGTAGTGAAGGCGGCAGGCGCTGCGAATTCCGTGCGGAACCAGTAGGAGCAGCGGAACGGACTGTCCGCGGGCATATCGCGGTTGGAGAAGGGCTCTTCGCCGCCGAGGACGATACCGGGAAATGATTTAAAGTTCATGCCGAAATTGGGATCGGGAAGCGTCTTGTTTGTGACGAGTGCGCCTACTACGGTGCCGGGTACCTCCGCCTGGTGCCACTTGGCAGCGGCAAAGCCAGACGTGGAGATAGCTTCGCCGGTTGATTTGTCGGTGCAAGAGGACTGCATCTGCCAAGTGCCATGAAGAGAGAGCGGCGAATTTGTATGAGCAGAGGAATCTGCAAAGAGGCCAGCGGCAAAACTGAAAGATAGAACTGTGGACAGCAGAATGGCGCGAAGAAATGAGCAAGTGGTGCGAATTCTCATGAATGCTCCGATCCGGAGAAAACCGGTGAAGGTATATTAAACCGATTCAATAGAGGGTGCCAGTGTTTTCTGGAAGGGGACGAAATCAAAAGGTATCGGAGGTAATCTGGGGATCCTGCGGCATCCAGTCGGAGGGCGGAAAGGCCACATGCCAGAACTTGGAATTTGGAGTCGTGAATTCCACCCCGACTTCGTATTTACCATCGTGCGGTTCGCTAGAACGTACGACGCGGCAGGACTGCTCTTCGCTGGCTTCCGGATTGCGAAGAATGAGCGCCTGACCCACGCGGACTTTCATCGCCAGATGAATCAGGCCACCATGCGCGTTCACCACGGAGGTGTAGGCTTTTTCGGAAATGGCCTGTTTATCGGAGCCGATGGCGATTACCAGAATGGGCATGCGCAGCAAAACACGCTGGCTCCGACGACGATTGCTCATAGGAGTGAGGTTTGACGAGAGAGAGGACATGAAGTTCTGGCTTACCAAGTACTTATGTCAGCAGCAGAAGCGGGCGTCAAGAGTAGGAAAGTACCAGAGTTCCAAGAAGAGAATTGGTCCCGGAGGAGGGAGTCGAACCCACACGCCCGCGAAGGGCGGCAGATTTTGAGTCTGCTGCGTCTGCCAGTTCCGCCACTCCGGGATTTCATTCCAACCTATTGAAGCGTAACACCTTTCAAGATTTTTGTCTTCTCATCGATTTCCGCTACTGTAACCAAACTGTAGCTTAACTGCGCGGATTCGGTTTTTTTAGCAGCATCCGCCAGATCGCGCTCGCTCACGATGTTGTAGCGATCAAAAACGGCCCGTGTCTTGTGGCCGCTGATTCGCATGGCTACCACTTCGGGGATTCCCCCGCTCACCATGTTCCGCACAGCAGAGCCTTAGATCCTGAAAGAGTAATCCGGGGCAACCGGCCGCCCTTGTAACCGCGTCCCAGGTACCGCGAAAATCAGAGACGGCCTTTCCGTTGCGCGTGAATACGGATTCCTCTGCATTCTTGCCTGCGACACAGGCGCTTAAGAGCTGGCGCGTTTCCTCAGTCAGATTCACTTGGCGGGGTTCGCCATTCTTGGAGGTTTGCAGGCGCACGGTTCCGGCCAGCGGATCAACGTCGCCCACTTTCAGGGTGAGCAATTCCCCTTTGCGGAAGCCGAACGAGTAGGCCAGGGCCAGCATTGCGCGGAGATAAAGCTCCATACAATTCTGAGCGATGGCGCGGTAGGTTTTTCCCTCTACGAATCCTTGACGGCCTTTCGATTCCGGGAGGCGTTCGAAGTAGAGTTTCGCGGCGACCCGGCGAGGCGTTTCCTTGAACCCCGATTGCAGGATGGATAGCTCTCGCTTAATCGAAGCGTTGCCAGCTCCCTGCCCTTTCCGAAATTCCATGTAGTCGCGGATTGCTGCGCTCGATACCGCGTTCGCTTTCGTCTATCCAAAGAAGCCGAGCAGCTGTTTCCAGCAACCCGCAGCCCACTTGATACTGTGCGGGCCGCGTCCATGTAACCGCCATGCACTTATCATGGATTCGGCGAGACTGGCGGCCGTGGTATTGCGGGAATCTGCAGTGAGCTCGCCGTTTGCATACCTTAGGATTTGCGTTTTGAGCACGTTCTGAGCCTCGCGCTTAGATTCGGTATTTGCGCTGTTCTGAATCGTGCGCCCATTCGCGGAAAACTTAATCCACCAGTTTCTCGAACCCTTCTTCTGATAGACGCAGCCTTGCCCGCGCTTTCCTCTCATGGTTCCACCTCTCGGAGAATTTTTCGCGCATATTCGGAAATGGATAGCCCGGCTCGCTTCGCAGCCTCGCGGAGCGTGCGGTATTCCTCTTTCGTCAGCCGATGCCGCAAGGTCACGTCCCGGCGCTCTTCTCTTCGTTTCCTTGGTCTACCCCGTTTCTTCATGGATTTATTGTCCTGCGATAAATAGAGCCGGTCAAGCCCGATGTTCGGCGACAAACTTTTCCACGTCCCGCAAATCAAACCGCATCGGTCCGCCCCTGGTCAAGCGGATGTACGGCAACTCCTCGCTGTTCACCTTGCGGCGCACGGTGATCTTGCTCACGGCCAGGAGCTTTGATACCTCGGAAATGCTGAGTAGGGGTGTCACTGCGCTGCGCCTGCCTTTCCAGTATTTTTCTCACAGCGGGAGCACTCATTAGGAACCGATAAATTCGACATGAGTTCCCTAGGAGAACTGAGGATTAGGTCCGGGGGGCGAAGCCCCCCGGTTTCGGCTGGGCTCAGTGGGAACAATTGGAAAAAGAAGAAATAAAGAAGAAGAAAGAAAAAAAGGGTGGAAAAATGAAAGAAAAGGCTTGAAACTCACCGGCCTTCTCATGGAAGGCATGCTAAAACCCGTCCGCCCAAGCCGCCCTTGGTAGGAACGACTGTCAACGGGGCTCGGCTACTATGCAACAGCAGATATTCCCCACCGGCGTTTCACGTTCTCTATCGTCGCGCTTCCTGCCGGCGACGTATCGATAGTGTCGGCTATAGTGTGCTCCGAGCAATTGAATACGAAGTATTTACCGGGACGTTTTGCGGCGTAGAACTCCATCCGCCTAGATGCAGTGTCCAAACCCTCCGCTACTTCAATCCATTGAGCGTTATTGTCGGTGCCGGAAAAGATGTCAAAGCGCGGAACTTTCATGTGAACCTCTCGCATTTCCGTCTTTGGGCGGCAGGCTTTATGACGCTAACCAGTAGTTTTGTCCTCGTCAAGATTGCTTTAGTTGGTTTGTCCAACACCGGTAACTAGGAACATATAAATGTGTACCGTTTTAGCGAACCAAGTTGCATATAATCGCGCACAGAGTACAGCTATAAATCGGAAGTACCTGGCTCGCCATGGAAGTTGTCCCGCCTTTAGTTGAAACCTGAAAGAGAAAACAGCGGCTCTCGACCCGAACTCGGATAGAGTTCGGGTTGCAAACTCTATTTTCAAGAGGAGAACCGCTGTGAAGAAAAGCTATCAGGGAATGCAAGGCAAGTCCAAGCAGAAGTTCGAAGTGCTCGGCAAGCGGGAGTTGCTGGAGGTGCCGCTGCCGATGGTTGAGGTGTGGGAGGAGCTGCAAGCCCAGGTGGAGCAGTTGACCGGGGAAGCCGGTTTGCGCATCATCGGCACGATTCTGGAAAACGAAGTGACCCGTCGAGTAGGACCGCCACACCGGCCGGATCCGACCTCGGGCGCGGTGCGTTGGGGGCGCCAGCCGGGTTACGTGATGTTTGGCGGCCATAGTGGCGGTGGCAAAATCCAGCGTAAGCCGGGAGTTTATGCAGGCCAGCGCGGCGGAGTTGCAAGAACTGTGCGAGAAAGAACTTGGCGATTTGGATTTGGTGGCGATTCTGATCGATGGAATTCATCTCGGCAAGCAAGTGCTGGTAGTGGCGCTGGGCATTGAAACCAGCGGGGAAAAGCAGGTTTTGGGGCTGTGGCAAGGAGCGACGGAAAACACCACGGTGGTGAAGGAGTTGCTGGAAGACCTGGTGGCGCGGGGTCTGGATCCGGAGCGGCGCTACTTGTCCGTGATCGATGGAGCGAAAGCGTTGCGCGCGGGCATCGAGCGGGTGTTCGGCCAGCGCGCCGAAGTGCAGCGCTGCCAGATTCACAAGCGGCGTAACGTGACCGAGCATCTGCCGAAAAACGCTCAGGGCGATTACGACCGGAGAATCCGCAACGCTTACGCGATGACCGATTACGCGGCGGCGAAAGCGGAGTTGGAGAAGATCTTTCGGCAACTGGAACGCATCAACCCCAGCGCGGCACACAGCTTGGAGGAAGGCATGGAGGAAACGCTGACGGTGCACCGGTTTGGCGTGGGCTGGCTGCTGCGCCGAACCCTGGCCTCGACCAATCCCATCGAGTCCTGCCTCTCGACCGTCGAGAAAGTAGCGCGTAACGTGAAACGCTGGCGCGAAGGAGAACAAGCCTTGCGCTGGACAGCTACCGGTTTGCTGGAAGCGCTGAAGAAATTCCGGCGAGTGAAAGGCTATCGGGAACTGCAACTTTTACCTCGCCGGATGAACCCGTCGTTGACTCAACAGGCCCAGGTCGCGTAAGGTGCAAAATGTCGAGAGCCGCTGCTTTCTCTTTCAGGTTTCAACTAAAGGCGGGACAACTTCTCGCCATGCCTCCCACTCCGATCAAAAAAACCTAATTAACTAGTCTTGGTGATTAGGGAAATCCCTAGTTGTTGCCTGCCTTGCACCTCACTACCGTCCTTCTAGAAGGAGAGTTCTATGAAAATCAGGACGATTGCTTCCATTTTTGTTGTGGCTCTGCTGTTTGCAGGCATGTGCATCGCCGCGGACGACAATGAAGAAAAACGACAGAAAACTCGCAAGATGGCAGCCGAGGCCTTGCAGGACTTGTACAAGCTAGAACCCGCTTCTCAAGCAGCTATCCAGAAAGCGGCGGGCTACGCCGTTTTCGACAACATGGGGATGAACGTATTACTGTTGAGCACGGCACGCGGTTCAGGACTGGCCGTCAACAACAAGACCAAGCAAGAAACCTTTATGAAGATGGCTTCGGCCGGTGCGGGTCTGGGCATGGGAGTGAAAGACTATGTCGTAGTGTTCATCTTCGAGAACGATAAGGCGCTGGCACAATTTCTGGACTCCGGCTGGTCCGGTTCAGGGCAAGCGGACGCTGCCGCCAAAGCGGGCGAGAAGGGCGGAGCTTACTCGGGAGCGGCTGAAGTTGCCCCGGGAGTATGGGTCTACCAGATCACCAAGAATGGCCTCGCACTTCAATTGACCCTGCAGGGTACGAAGTACTACAAAGACGACGACCTGAATAAAACGGCTAAATCGTAGTAGTGCGTACGTCGCTCCTTCCGGGTAGTGTACGCGCTCACAGTAGCGAACTCTGGTTGCCTGGCCCTGATGCAGTTGGTGACCGTTGATGCAGGTGGGAGTCGATCAGAAGGTCTTAAATGATGCGCTGAGTTGATCGCCCTGGTGCGCCATACGCAGTTCCTTGGTCTGGGGGCGGTTGAGTATTTCTCTGTTGAACGACGCTCCATCTCCTGGTAATCGCGATGGTGGAGGAGATTACCGAGATGAAAACGGCAGAAGAAGCCCGGTTCTGGCACGCCGCCATCGTCGGATTATCGCAGGATGCGATCATTTCCAAGAACCTGGACGCAGTTATTGTGAGTTGGAATGCGGGTGCGGAGCGTATTTTCGGGTACACGGAGGCAGAAGCTGTCGGACAGCCAATTACCATTCTTATTCCGCCAGAGTTACGAGACACTTCAGACCACCTGAAGCCAAATTCAAAAAACAGACCGAAGCAGATTGTATGACTGTCACACTGGAAATCCGACCTGAGGGATACGCTCGTAACCCGAGGCAAATACCAAATGCCCGACAATGCTCGTTGGACATGACTGTTATTTGTGCTTGTGAAGCACCCGAGCTATCTCGGGCGTAAACTCATCAATCCAATTCATTCCCATTCCAACGGGGACCTGGGTGATCACTGCCTGATAACCTTTCACCTCCCACCTATTTACTACCCGGTTCCCACGTCGTGGCTGTGACGCTCCCTGTAAAGGGGCCAACATAGGGGAATAGCTGAGGCCGCAGAGATTTCTCGGTACGGTCATATGTCACGAAATTTCTGACAATCGCGTGCTTCGTCCGTGGCCAAAACCCGGTGCAAGGACAACGATCGTAGCGCGGCTCCCATCCTAGCAATCCGTTGCCAAGCGACGTCACCGAGTTTCGAATGATGAATTGGGCCTGTCGAGAGCCAAGCCTTTTGCCGAATCCTTCGATACCATCTCCCCATTCTGGGTAGGTATTGTGTGCCTGGTCTTTCAGGGCAAAAAGTATGGTTTTGATGTAAATGCCCGGAGCGGTGTACGTGCTTCGCAAATAGAGTTTGAACCGGAGATCCGCATTCAGAGGTTCTATGGATACTTCCTTGGGGACGTAGGAGCCGTATTGCCAATTCACGTTTAGTTGGCTGGTTTCTCAGGGCTTTGGACTAACTGGCAAAAGATTCTGCGCAGAAGACAGCCCTGCGAAACTCGCCATCATGAGGATCGCCACCAGATGACGGCGCCATCTGCACAGCCTGTCGCACAGTCCCAGTGGGCCGTACACGCGCCGAATGTAACCCATATTCTCAGGAAGGAATCTAAGAGCGGCAAACCGTTGGAGCCGGGCGTCTTCGGGTTTGTACACCGCACCGGTTCTGCCGCCGCCAAGTCTTTGGATGATGCGGTAATGGCCTAGAGGTTCGCGCATGAATGGATCGTGACCTCGCGCTTCGCTAGTTACGGGGACGAACCTTTCCTCCTTCACCTTATTCGCATCCTAGGTCTCTATTTTGGGCAACGGTCCGTTTGCTTTTTCCATTCAGGTTCTGAGGAACTCGGAGTTCTTTGTGAGCAGAAGGTGGTCTAGGTTTGGTAACGCCGTACATCAAGTGGGTAGGAGGCCAGGGGCGCGTTCGGATTGCCATCCGTTCGCGTCCCGCTTACTCTTGGGAAACCGAGATTAGCTTATCTGTAACCTCACGATGAGCAAGAATGATAAAGCGTGAGCAAGTCTAAGTCTTTTTCGTCCTACCGACACGATAAGTCTTGTATATACTGGAGCTTCCGAGAGCACGTTTGAGTAGTGGGCAAGCACTGGCTTTTGAGTCTACTGCGTCTGCCAGTTCCGCCACTCCGGGAGAACTGTACTGAAAATAGCATGGAGTGGTGGTT